>CAWIXO010000023.1:0-207005 GCA_963840005.1 uncultured Actinomycetota bacterium
CTGATTTCGGTAAGCTTGTAGGCCCCCTAGACCATCCAGTGCTCTACCTCCGGCAAGAAACACGCGACGCTGCACCTAAATGCATTTCGGGGAGAACCAGCTATCACGGAGTTTGATTGGCCTTTCACCCCTAACCACAGGTCATCCCCCAACTTTTCAACGTTGGTGGGTTCGGCCCTCCACGCGGTCTTACCCGCGCTTCAGCCTGCCCATGGCTAGATCACTCCGCTTCGGGTCTAGAACACGCGACTCAACGCCCTATTCGGACTCGCTTTCGCTACGGCTCCCCCACACGGGTTAACCTCGCCACATGCCACTAACTCGCAGGCTCATTCTTCAAAAGGCACGCCGTCACCCCCAAAGGCTCCGACGGATTGTAGGCAAACGGTTTCAGGTACTATTTCACTCCCCTCCCGGGGTACTTTTCACCATTCCCTCACGGTACTCGTCCGCTATCGGTCACCAGGAAGTATTTAGCCTTACCAGGTGGTCCTGGCAGATTCACGGCAGATTACAGGGGTCCGCCGCTACTCGGGAACACCCACAGAAGGCCAGCCACTTTCACCTACCGGACTATCACCGTCTACGGTCGGCCTTTCCAGACCATTCGACTAGCAACTGGTTTTATAACTTCTCCGAACGAGTGTCAGCAGTCAGCAGGGTCCCACAACCCCGACCACGCAACCCCTGACAGGTATCACACGCAACCGGTTTAGCCTCAATCCGCTTTCGCTCGCCACTACTCACGGAATCACATATTGTTTTCTCTTCCTACGGGTACTGAGATGTTTCACTTCCCCGCGTTCCCTCCACACACCCTATGTGTTCAGGTGCAGGTGACACCACATAACTGGTGCCGGGTTACCCCATTCGGACACCCTGGGATCACAGCTTGGTTGACAGCTCCCCCAGGCCTATCGCGGCCTCCCACGTCCTTCATCGGCTCCTGGTGCCAAGGCATCCACCGTTCGCCCTTGACAACTTGACCACAAAGATGCTCGCGTCCACTGTGCAATTCTCAACAAACAACCAACCCACAACCCACCACCGCCCCACACCAGAACCCAGACGATCCGCCGGCGGTATGTGGAGCCAGGCCATGCCTGGCGACAACCAGCAACCCACACCGGAGAAAACCAGCCTCAAACAACAGCTGACGGTTGTTCTTTCAGGACCCAACAGGGTGTCTCATCGCCATCCCCAGCCGCACCAACCCACTCGTTCCACACCATCCCCGAAAGGAGCAGCTGTACTAGAACACTGTGGCCGTTGCCAGAGTAGACTCAGCCAGTGTCTCCGCCATTGAGCACCCCACCCCACATTCGGACGGTCGCGGGCTCCTACACCGTCTTTCGCCGGGAGGTGCTCCTTAGAAAGGAGGTGATCCAGCCGCACCTTCCGGTACGGCTACCTTGTTACGACTTCGTCCCAATCGCCAGCCCCACCTTCGACGGCTCCCTCCCACAAGGGTTGGGCCACCGGCTTCGGGTGTTGCCGACTTTCGTGACGTGACGGGCGGTGTGTACAAGGCCCGGGAACGTATTCACCGCAGCGTTGCTGATCTGCGATTACTAGCGACTCCGACTTCACGGGGTCGAGTTGCAGACCCCGATCCGAACTGAGACCGGCTTTTTGGGATTCGCTCCACCTCACGGTATCGCAGCCCTTTGTACCGGCCATTGTAGCATGCGTGAAGCCCTGGACATAAGGGGCATGATGACTTGACGTCATCCCCACCTTCCTCCGAGTTGACCCCGGCAGTCTTCGATGAGTCCCCGGCATAACCCGCTGGCAACATCGAACGAGGGTTGCGCTCGTTGCGGGACTTAACCCAACATCTCACGACACGAGCTGACGACAGCCATGCACCACCTGTCACCGCCCCCGAAGGACCCCACATCTCTGGAAGTTTTGCGGCGATGTCAAACCCAGGTAAGGTTCTTCGCGTTGCATCGAATTAATCCGCATGCTCCGCCGCTTGTGCGGGCCCCCGTCAATTCCTTTGAGTTTTAGCCTTGCGGCCGTACTCCCCAGGCGGGGCGCTTAATGCGTTAGCTGCGGCACAGAGAACCGGAGAGGCCCCCCACACCTAGCGCCCAACGTTTACAGCGTGGACTACCAGGGTATCTAATCCTGTTCGCTCCCCACGCTTTCGCTCCTCAGCGTCAGTATCGGCCCAGAGACCCGCCTTCGCCACCGGTGTTCCTCCTGATATCTGCGCATTTCACCGCTACACCAGGAATTCCAGTCTCCCCTACCGAACTCTAGCCTGCCCGTATCGGCTGCAAGCCCGCAGTTGAGCCGCGGGATTTCACAGTCGACGCGACAAGCCGCCTACGAGCTCTTTACGCCCAATAAATCCGGACAACGCTCGCGCCCTACGTCTTACCGCGGCTGCTGGCACGTAGTTGGCCGGCGCTTCTTCTGCAGGTACCGTCACTTTCGCTTCGTCCCTGCTGAAAGAGGTTTACAACCCGAAGGCCGTCATCCCTCACGCGGCGTCGCTGCATCAGGCTTCCGCCCATTGTGCAATATTCCCCACTGCTGCCTCCCGTAGGAGTCTGGGCCGTGTCTCAGTCCCAGTGTGGCCGGTCGCCCTCTCAGGCCGGCTACCCGTCGTCGCCTTGGTAGGCCATCACCCCACCAACAAGCTGATAGGCCGCGAGCCCATCCCAGACCGAAAAACTTTCCACAACCCACCATGCGGTAGACCGTGGATATTCGGTATTAGCCCCCGTTTCCGAGGGTTATCCCAAAGTCCAGGGCAGGTTACTCACGTGTTACTCACCCGTTCGCCGCTCGAGTACCCCGAAGGGCCTTTCCGCTCGACTTGCATGTGTTAAGCACGCCGCCAGCGTTCGTCCTGAGCCAGGATCAAACTCTCCAACAAAAACCTTTGGAAAAGCAGTCCCGGCAACAAACATTATTAACGGATCGCCAAAAACAATCAACAATTGGCACTGGCTTATCAAACACCCTGTTGAGTTCTCAAAGAACAAACACACACCAAGAAACTGGCTCGTTTCCGAGCCCGTATCCTAGGGCTTGTTTTACCGCTTCCGTGTCCGGCGCTTTCGCGCTGGGCACTTTTACTACGTTACCCGGTCGTTTCGGCGTTGTCAACCCGGTGTTTCCCGGTTTGTAACACCTTGGCCCGGTTCCCCGTCTGCGAGCGCGCAGCAGTTACCCGCTGAACTTTCGCTTCAAGGAATTTGGTAGGCCGGCCGCTGCGGCTCTCGCCGCTGCTCGCCCGGTGCCCTACCGACTCGCAAAGCTTACCCCGTCGGTTTCGCCTCACCAAATCGACCCGTTGTCCGGATCGTTCCGTGTTGCTCCCGCCGTGCAGAAAGAAAGATACGCAGCCCCCGAGATGATCGTCAAATCGGGGGGCTGCGTCCCGCGTCACATGATCGTGAGAGCGGCTCAGGAGACGCGCTCGACGCCCGCGAACGTGCGCTTGCCACGCCGCAGAACGAGGAAACGCCCGTGTAGCAAGGCATCCGCGGGCACCGTGGCCTCCACATCGGACACCCGCTCGTTGTTCACGTACGCCCCGCCCTCGGTGATCGCCCGCCGTGCTTCGTTGAGACTGCCCACCAGGCCGGCGTCCCTGAAGAGGGCAGCCACGGTTGGCAACTCGCCCTGTACCTCCACCAGACCCGCCTCTGACAGGGCCGCACGCAGCGTGCCGGGCTCGAGGTCGGCCAGCGACCCCCGCCCGAACAGCGCCTGGCTCGCCGCGAGCACCTGGGCCGTCTCCGCCTCACCGTGCACGAGCGTGGTCAGTTCCGCGGCCAGGGCCCGCTGCCCTTCCCGGGCGCCGGGCCGCTCCGCTGTCGCCCGTTCGAGCTCCTCGAGCTCGGCGTGCGAGCGGAAGCTGAAGAAGCGCAGGTAGGACGCGATGTCCCGGTCGTCGGTGTTGAGCCAGAACTGGTAGAAGGCGTACGGGCTGGTCATGCTCGCGTCGAGCCAGATCGACCCACCCTCGCTCTTGCCGAACTTGGTGCCGTCGGCCTTGGTGATCAGCGGCGTCACGAACGCGTGCACGGCCCCACCACCCCGCCGGCGGATGTAGTCGACGCCGGCGGTGATGTTGCCCCACTGGTCGGAGCCGCCGAACTGCAGCGAGCACCCGTGCCGCAGGTGCAGCTCGTAGAAGTCGTGCGACTGGAGCAGCTGGTAGCTGAACTCGGTGAAGCTGATGCCGGTCTCCAGGCGGGCCTTGACCACCTCGCGCGCCAGCATCCGGTTCACCGGAAAGTGCTTGCCCACGTCACGCAGGAAGCTGATCGCCGACATCGACCCGGTCCAGTCGAGGTTGTTGACCAGCGTCGCCGCGTTGTCACCCTCGTAGGTGACGAACGGCCGGACCTGCTCGCGGATCTTGTCGACCCACCCGGCCACCACGTCGGGCGAGTTCAGCGTCCGCTCGCTGCTCTCCCGGGGATCACCGATCTGCCCGGTGGCGCCGCCCACGAGCAGCAGCGGCCGATGCCCGGCGAGCTGCAGCCGGCGCGCGGTGAGCACCTGCACCAGGTGACCGAGATGCAGGCTCGCCGCCGTCGGGTCGAAGCCGACATAGAACGTCACCTGCCCCGAGTCCAGATGCTTGCGCAGGTCGTCGAGGTCGGTGGAGTCCTGAAGCAGGCCCCGCCACAGCAGATCGTCGATGAGTTCGCTCACGCCTGAATTCTCTCGCACGGGCCCACGGGGGCCGCACCCGGTTTACTGCACGGACAGCACGTCGACGACGAACCGCAGCGCACCGGCGGGGTAACCGGCCGGCGGGGTCTCCCCGTACGCCTGGGCCGCCGGGACGTCGAGCTGCAGCCGGCTGCCAGCCTTGGCGCCGAGCAGGCCCTTGTCCCAGCCCTCGATCACGCTGCCGGTGCCGAGCTGCACCGGGAACGGCTGCCCGCTGTTCCAGGACGCGTCGAACTCCTTGCCGTCGGCGTAGGTGACGCCCACGTAGTTGACGGTCACCGTCTGCCCGCTCTTCGCGGCCGGCCCCTTGCCCTCGATCAGCGGGGTCACCTTGAGCGTGGTGACGGTGCCTTCGCCGGCCTTGACCACCGGCTTGGTCTTGAGCGCCGGGTCGGCATCGGCCGGAATCCCGCCGGCCTGCGGAGCCGGCCGCGGTGGCGCTGGGCGCCGAACCCGCCGGCTGCGACGCGTTGTTCTTGTCGTCACCGCCCCGGGTGAACAAGACGATCGCCACCACGATCGCGACGACGGCGAGGCCCGCGGCCACGATCGCCAGCTGCTGCCGGCGCTTCTTGGCCTTCGCCGCCCGCGCCTCGGCCGCCAAACGGGCAGCCTTGGCGGCGGCACGCCGATCGCTCTTGGTCTCAACCATCCGGTCGCTCACGGTGATGTAGTCCTCACGGCTGGTGTCCGGCCGGCCCGGACCGCTCCGCACACGGTACCGGCGCCAGCTGAGCACTCGGTATGTCCAAACCCGGCCAAGTCCGATTGAGCATCCACCCAGCCCCAACCGTCACGCGGATCGGTCGCCGAGGTGGGCGGGATAACAGCGTCGGGCCGATTTCCCGGGCTGGTGTTAAGAGCATCGAGCCGATTTCCCGGGTTCGCGGTGGTCCGGACCGATGCTCCCGCCGGGGATCGCTCCGCTTCGCTGCGCTTGCCAGGTCCGCGGTCGCAAGGACCCAGACCCGAACAGCAGGTGGTGAGCTAGTGCGCCCTAAGCGGTGTGCAGCAGCCCCGCGCCGGTCGCCGGCGCTCCCCACGGCAAGGTGCCAACAAACCGCCTTCGCGGGTTGGCGGTGATCCCGAGCGACGCTCCCGCCGGCGTCGCTGCGCTTGCCATGAGCCGGTGGCGTGCGAGCGCACCCAGGCGATGCGCAACACCGCCGCGCGGTCGCGGCGACCAGCTCAGAGCTGGCGTCCCGGACGGCAGGGTGTGACCCGAGCCGAGGTCCCGGCCGCGACTCATGGGAGAAGCAGGACCCACGCCCCAAAGCTCCCCCACCCCCATGCCGGAACCAAGGGTGGATCTCCGAAGTCCGGGCCGGGGACCGGGGCAGCGCCCCGGAAACCCAACCCGAGAACGACTCGACGCCACTTTGGCCCGGCCAACCCAAAGGGTCGGGTGACAAACCCGCTGCTCATTCACTTGTACGGGAAGGCACCCCGGGTGCTGCTAGGTGCTGGGCTGAGAGTTGCCGGAGTCTCGACGACTGGCGCGCTGTAGTCGGTCTCCGGGGCTTTGCCCCGGACCCCACCCAAGCTGCGGGGACCCACCGGCGGGGACGGGGTGGGTCCCGTTGTCGGACTACGCAAGGGCATCAGGATCTGCGGGCAGTGACAAGGTCGTACGTCCGGTAGGGCGCTCCACCTTGTCACCACCCGCAGATCCTGACTGAGGGCTACGCCCGACAACGGGACCCACCCCTCCTTTTTGCGGCGGCTTTTGTTTGGTGTTGCGGTTCAGGCCTCGGTGGCTGTGAGGTGCGAAGGGGCGTCGCCGCTACGCCCAACCGCGCAATGCCCAGCGGCGGGACAGCACGATGGCGCCCGCCAGGGCGGCGCCGACCAGGCCGCACTCGATGGCCAGGACCGGTAGGGCGTTGCTGTAGTTGACCGTGGCCGCGAAGGCCATCGTCACCGGGGTCGCGATCATGCCGGCCAGCGGCACCAGCAGGGCCATCGCCAGGACGGTGTGGCGCATCCCGGTAGGTGGCGTAGGCGGAGCCACACCGTGAGCAGGGACGACAGAGACCACCAGTGCGGCCAGCATGGCGTAGGCCCCAGTACCGCGCCAAGCTCGGCTGGTCCGACGGCACCGGCGCCGGGCCCGGATATGCCGTAAGAGGAAGCCGTAGGCGAGCACCACGCCCGGCAGCGCGCCCACCAGGGCGGTGAGCAGCAGGCGGCCGAACTCGTAGGGCACTCGCTCGACGCCCGCCTCGTCGGCCAGTCGGCGGGCGAAGCCGCGCACGTCCGTGCCGAGAAGCTCCGACGCGGCGACGCCCTCGGCCGCCGCCGCCGTCAGGTCGTCGCGCAGGTCGCGGCTCAGTCGGGCCAGGTCCGCGGGCCGAACATGCCGCCGGCGCCACTCGCGTTCGGCTGACCGGACCGCCTGGTCGATCGTCCATAGCTGGGACTCATTCAAGGCCGCCTCCGGCGTTGTCGACGAGGGTCGCGTTGACGGTGTTGACGAAGCGTTGCCACTGCTCTGCCAGGCGGCCAGCCGCTGGTGGCCGGCGGCGGTGACCGCGTAGACCTTGCGGCGCGGGCCGCTCGGGCTCTCCTGGAGCTCGTCGACGACCAGGCCCAGCCGGCGCATGCGGGTCAGCAGCGGATAGACCGTGCCGTAGCCCCCGGCGTCCAGGCCGGCCTCGTCGAGGCGGCGGACCAGCTCGTAGCCGTGTGCGGGCTCCTTGGCCAGCAGCGCGAGCATGCACATGTCGAGGGCACCGCGCAGCAGTTGGGTTTGCCGTTCGGGGCCCTCGACAGGTGTCATGCGAGACATACTAGTGACCGCTATTAGGTGGCGTCAAATAGGCTCCGCGGCGACCCGGAAGCAGCAGCGCCGACAGCGCCGCCGCGCCGACCACCGCGGCGCCGACCAGGACCGCGGGGACCAGGCCGTCCACGTACGACTGACGGGTTGGCGTAGCTGCCCTGGCTCGCGAAGACCGACGCCAGCGCGGCGACGCCGACCGCCACGCCGAACTCGCGGACCATGTTGAGCGTTCCGGAGGCGACGCCCTGCGAGCCGGCGTCGACACTGCCCAGCGCCACCGTGCTCATCGGGGCGAAGGTCAGGCCCATACCGATGCCGGCGAGTACGAAGGCCGGCACCAGCGAGCCGAAGCTGACGTCCACGGCGGACTGACCAGGGCGATCCACAGCAGGCCGAGGGCCAGCAGCACCTGGCCGAGCACGATCAGCAACCGGCTGCCGACCCGGCCGACCAGCAGGCCCGGCGATCGGGGCGACCACCATCGGCGCCGCGGTCCATGGCAGCGTGCGCACTGCCGGACCCGAACGGCCCGAGGCCCTGCACCACCTGGAAGAACTGGGCCAGCAGGAACACCGAGCCGAAGACGCCGACGGAGAACAGGAACGCCACCACGTTGACGAGGCTGAAGGCGCGGGAGCGGAACAGCCGCAGCGGCAGCATCGGCTCCGGTGCCCGCCGCTCCCAGGCCGACGAAGGCCGCGAGCAGCACACCGCCGGCGATCAGCGCGCCGAGCACCGAGAACGACGTCCAGCCGTCGTCCGGACCGTGCACGACGCCCCAGATCAGGCCGAACATGCCCGTCGAGACCAGCACCAGGCCGAGCGGGTCGAGCCGCCGGGCGCCGCCGCGCGACTCGGTCAGCACCATCGCGGACCAGCGACGATGGCGAGCACGCCGATCGGCACGTTGAGCCAGAAGATCCAGGTCCAGTGCAGGCCCTCGGCGACCGCGCCGCCGACCACCGGGCCGACCGCGACGCCGAGGCCGCTGATGCCGCCCCAGATGCCGATCGCGGCGTTGCGCATCCGCTCGGGCACGGCCGCTGCCAGCAGGGTCAGCGACAGCGGCATGACCAGCGCGCCGCCGACGCCCTGCACCGCGCGGGCGGCGGTGAGCATCCACGGCTCGGTGGCCAGCGCGCAGGCGGCCGACGCCAGGGTGAAGAGCGGCGATGCCGAGCGACGAAGAGCCGGCGCCGGCCGAACCGGTCGCCGATCGCGGCGGCGGTGAGCAGCAGGGCCGCGAACGGCAGCGTGTACGCGTTGACGAACCAGGACAGGTCGGTGAGCGACGCGCCGATCTCGGTCTTGATCACCGGCAACGCCGTGGTCACGACCAGGTTGTCCAGCGTGACCATGAACATCGGCACGCCGACCGCGATCAGCACCGCGGCCAGCGACCGGGGCCGCGGCCGGGCACCCGGCGCGGCGGCCACGGGTGTGGCGGTAGTGGTCATGGCGGTGCTCCCCCTTGTTGTTATCGACTGATAACTAGCAAAGTAGTTATCGACTGATAACATGTCAACAGCAGAAGTGAGGAGCAACCCGTGACCCGCACCCGGCTCACCGCCGCCGAGCGCAGCGAGCAGCTCGTCGACGCGGCGATCACCGCGTTCGCCAAGGGCGGCTACGCCGGCACGAGACCGACGACGTGGCCCGGCTGGCCGGCGTCTCCCAGCCGTACGTGATCCGGCTCTTCGGCTCGAAGCAGGCGCTGTTCATCACCGTGATCAGCCACGTCAGCGGCCGGATCCAGCAGGTGTTCCGCGACGCGGCCCCGGCCGAGGGCGCCCAGCTCGCGGACCTGGCCGACGGCGTTCGACCATCTGCTGGCCGAGCGCGACCTACTGCCGTGCTGCTGCACGGCTTCGCCGCGGCCAACGCCGACGACGAGATCGGCCGCGTCGCCCGCGCCTGCTACGGCAACATCTTCACGCTGGTACGCGAGCTGACCGGCGCGACCGCGGAAGAGGCGCGTCGACTTCATCTCCAAGGGCATGCTGCTGACCGTGCTGGCCTCGATGCGGGTGATCGGCCCCGACCCGGTCCCGCAGGAGCCGTGGATGACCGAGATGATCAGCAGCTTCGGCCACCCGGACCACCACCACCGCTGACGCAAGGAAGGGACCCTTGTTAACGCATATGCGTTAACAAGGGTCCCTTCCTTGCTACCAAGCTCAGAACACCGGCAGCGGCAGCCCGGGGCTCTCGTTCCACAGCCGGTCGACCGCGGTCACCACGTACGTGTACCGCTGACCGGCCTGCGCCGTGCTGTCCACGTAGGACTCCAGGCCGCCCGCGCCGCGCACGGTGTCGATCAGGTGGCGCGCGTCGGCCCGGTCGCACACGCTCGGCACCCGGGTCCCGTCGAAGCGGTAGATCGCGTACGAGGTGGCCTTGCCGAACGGCCCGATCCCGTTGGCCGGCTGCCGCCAGCGCAGGGTGACCGCCCCGGCCCCGTCGCGGCTGGCCGACGTGACGACCGGGAACAGCAGCGGCTTGGCCGGCAGGTGGGTCATCGTCGGCACCAGTGCGGGGTGCGCGTAGTGCTCCGCCGCGTAGATGTCGGTGGCGCCCAGCTTGTTGGCCCGCACCTGCACGGCGCTGAAGTGCACGTGCCCGGACACGTTGTAGTCGCGGGCGAACGCCAGGTGGTCGGTCATCTCGCGCGGGTCGTTCCAGTTGGTGTCGGCGTTCGCCGCGATCTTGTAGTCGGCCTCACCGATGTAGAGCTGCACGTCGGTGCCGCTGACCACATCGGACCACCACGGGATCAGCTTGGCGTAGTCGGCGACCGTGAACCCGATGCTCCAGTAGATCTGCGGCACGATGTAGTCGATCCACTCCTCCTTGACCCACTTGCGGGTGTCGGCGGAGATGATGTCGTACGACTGCGAACCGGCCGTGTCGGAGCCCAGCGGGTCGGCCGTCTTGTTGCGCCAGATGCCGAACGGGCTGATCCCGAACTTCACCCACGGCTTGACCGCCTTGACCGCCGTGCCGAACTCCTGGACGAGCAGGTTGATGTTGTCGCGCCGCCAGTCGGGCTTCGAGGCGAAGCCCCGGTTGTACGCGGCGAACGTCGCGTCGTCGGCGAAGTCCTGGTTGGCCGCCGGGTACGGGTAGAAGTAGTCGTCGAAGTGCACGCCGTCGACGTCGTAGCGCTCGACCGCGTCCAGCATCGCGGTCTGGACGAACGCCCGTACCTCGGGGATGCCGGGGTTGTAGTAGAGGCGGGCGCCGGCCGCGTTGATCGGGTACGGCACGACCCAGTCGGGGTGCTGCCGCACCGGGTGGTTGGGCGCGAGCTTGTCGATGTCGACGCCGGCACCGTCGGGCATCGACACCCGGTACGGGTTCATCCAGGCGTGGAACTCGAGGTTGCGCTTGTGCGCCTCCTCGATCACGAAGGCCAGCGGGTCCCAGCCCGGGTCCTGGCCGCGTACGCCGGTGAGGAACTCCGACCAGGGCTCGTGCGGCGACGGCCAGAACGCGTCGGCGGTCGGGCGGACCTGCACGACCACCGCGTTGTGGTTGAGCCGCTCGGCCAGGTCGAGCCAGCCCAGGTATTCGGCCTTCTGGGCGGCGATCCGGTCCGGTGCGGTCTGCGACGCCTTGGTCGGCCAGTCGATGTTGACCACCGACGAGATCCACATCGCCCGGAACTGCCGCTTGGGGGCGGCCGGGTCGGTCACGCACGTGGCGGTGCCCGATGTCGCGGACGCCGGCGCGGGAGCGACCACGGCCAACAAGGAAAGGGTCAGCGCCGCGACACCCATCGCCGCGCCAAGTCTGCGTGCCATGCGTGCGCACCTCCGGGAAGATTTTTGCCCTCAGGACCAACACACTGAAGGAAATCTTCAATGGAACAGCGATCGAAAGCAAGACCTTCTTAGATGCGTGTCTTGGGTACGTGTCGACGATACGCGCTGACCGTCGGGTCGTCGGCGATCCAGAAGCGCCATTCCAGGTCGTGCGCGCCGGTCACGCCGACCCGCGGACCGGCGGCGATCGCCGAGGAGGTCTCCGAGGCCGGTCCCCAGGTCAGCCGCACCGGGCTCGCCGCGTCGAGCAGGTTCAGCCCGTACGCGGAACGGTCGATCCCCAACACCGAGCAGAGCCGGGCAGGGCCTCGGGCCAGGTCGACGTCCCGCCGCACGGCCGGGCGACGGGCCCGGGCGGCGTCCAACCCGGACACCACCTCGCCGGCCCGCAACAGCACCGCGGAGGCCACCCCGGGCGTGCCGGTGACCACGTTCATGCACCAGTGCATGCCGTAGGTGAAGTAGACGTACGAGAACCCGGCCGGCCCGAACATGATGGCGTTGCGCTCGGTCCGGCCGCGGTGGGCGTGCGAGGCCGGGTCCTCACCCGTCCCCGCGTACGCCTCCACCTCGGTCAGCCGGACCGTGACCCCGCCGGCCGTCAGACGGCAGCCCAGCAACGACCGGGCCGCGACTTCTGACCGGCCGGCGAGCACCGACCTCAGCGAGGGACGACGCGCTGCGCGGTCCACTCCCGCCAGCCCTCCAGCTTGTCCTGCACCGACGCGAGCTGGTCGGCGACCGGGCCCGGGCCCGTCGAGCCCGGCGTGGTGCGCGACGCCAGCGCCGACTCGACCGTCAGCACCTGCCGCACCTCGGGCGTCAGCAGCGAGCTGACCCCGCGCAGGTCGTCGTCCGAGAGTTCGTCGAGCTCGCAGTCGCGGGCCTCGCAGAGCGACACCAGCTTGCCGGTGATCTCGTGCGCGTCGCGGAACGGCACGTGCTTGCGCACCAGCCAGTCGGCCACCTCGGTGGCCAGCGTGAAGCCGACCGGTGCGGCGGCGGCCAACCGGTCCGCCCGCACCGTCATCGTGGAGATCATCCCGGCCAGCGCCGGCAGGAGCAGCTCGAGCGTGTCGACCGCGTCGAAGACCGGTTCCTTGTCCTCCTGCATGTCCCGGTCGTAGGTCAGCGGCAGGCCCTTGAGCATGGTCAGCACCGCGACGAGCCCGCCGACCAGGCGGCCGGACTTGCCCCGGGCCAGCTCGGCGATGTCGGCGTTCTTCTTCTGCGGCATGATCGACGAGCCGGTCGCGAACGCGTCGTCGAGCTCGACCCAGCCGAACTCCTGCGAGGTCCACAGCACGACCTCCTCGCCGAGCCGGGACAGGTGCACCCCGGCCAGCGCGGTGACGAAGAGGAACTCGGCGACGAAGTCGCGGTCGGCGACGCCGTCCATCGAGTTGGCCACCGACGTGGTGAAGCCCAGCTCCTTGGCCACCACCACCGGGTCGAGCGGCAGCGACGAGCCGGCCAGCGCGCCGGCGCCGAGCGGCGAGATCGCGGTGCGCTTGTCCCAGTCGCGCAGCCGGTCGAGGTCGCGCAGCAGCGGCTGGACGTGCGCCAGCAGCCAGTGGCCGAAGGTGACCGGCTGGGCGTGCTGGAGGTGGGTCATCCCGGGCGCGGGCGTGTCGACGTGCCGCGAAGCCTGCTCGACCAGCGCGTCCGCCAGCTCGACCAGCCGGGCGGCCACCCCGCGGGCATGGTCGCGCAGATACAGCCGCAGGTCGGTGGCGACCTGGTCGTTGCGGGACCGGCCGGCGCGCAGCTTGCCGCCCAGCGTGCCGAGCCGCTCCAGCAGGCCGCGCTCCAGCGCGGTGTGCACGTCTTCGTCGTCGACCGTCGGCCGGAACGACCCGGAGGCGCAGGCGGCCTCCAGGTCGTCGAGCGCGGCCAGCATCTGGCCCAGCTCCTCCGCGTCGAGCAGACCCGCGTGCGCGAGCACCCGGGCATGCGCCCGCGACCCCGCCAGGTCGTAGGGGGCGAGGCGCCAGTCGAACTGGACGCTCACCGACAGGCGGGCGAGGGCCTCCGCGGGGCCGCCGGCGAACCGGCCGCCCCACAGGCTCGTGCGCGAAACAGACTGATCGGTCACGGTCACCATTCTGTCGGTCACGCCGACGGGCCACCCAACCGGGCATCCCGGGCAGCCGCCATCCGCGACGGCAGGCCCCACAGCTGGACGAAGCCCTTGGCCAGCGACTGGTCGAAGGTGTCGCCGGTGTCGTAGGTGGCCATGCCGAAGTCGTACAGCGACGTCTCCGAGCGCCGGCCGGTGACCACCGCGCGGCCGCCGTGCAGGGTCAGCCGCACCTCGCCGGTGACGTACTTCTGGGTGTCGTCGATGAAGGCGTCCAGCGAGTGCTTGAGCGGCGAGAACCACAGACCGTCGTAGGCGAGCTCGGCCCAGCGCTGGTCGACGCTCTTCTTGAACCGGGCCACGTCGCGCTCGACGGTGACGGCCTCGAGCTCCTGGTGCGCGGTGATCAGCGCGATCGCGCCGGGCGCCTCGTACACCTCGCGGCTCTTGATGCCGACCAGCCGGTCCTCGACCATGTCGAGCCGGCCGATGCCCTGGGCACCGGCCCGCCGGTTGAGCTCGGCGACGGCCTGGAACGGCGTCACGGTCTCACCGTCGATCGCGACCGGTACGCCGGCGTCGAAGGTGATCACGACCTCGTCGGCGTCGCGCGGCTCGGCCGGGTTCGCGGTGTACGAGTAGACGTCCTCGATCGGGCCGTTCCAGATGTCCTCCAGGAAGCCCGTCTCGACGGCGCGACCCCACAGGTTCTGGTCGATCGAGTACGGCGACTTGGCCGTCACGTCGATCGGCAGGCCCTTCTCCTCCGCGTACGCGATGGCCTTGTCGCGGGTCCAGGCGAAGTCGCGGGCCGGCGCGACCACCTTGAGGTCCGGCGCGAGCGCGCCCAGGCCGACCTCGAAGCGCACCTGGTCGTTGCCCTTGCCGGTGCAGCCGTGCGACACGATCGTGCCGCCGTGCTTGCGGGCCGCGGTGACCAGGTGCTTGACGATCAGCGGCCGGGACAGCGCGGAGACCAGCGGGTAGCGGTCCATGTAGAGCGCGTTGGCGCGGATCGCGGGCAGGCAGTAGTCGGCCGCGAACTCGTCGCGGGCGTCGATCACCTCGGACTCGACCGCACCGCAGTCGATCGCCCGCTGGCGGATGACGGCCATGTCCTCACCGCCCTGGCCGACGTCGACCGCGACCGCGATCACCTCGGCACCGGTCTTCTCGGCGAGGTACGGAATGGCGACGGAGGTATCGAGGCCTCCGGAATATGCGAGGACGACGCGCTCGGTCATCAGGTGCTGCTCCCTTCGAGTGGTTCTCCGGCCCAGCCGGAAAGCTTGTCGGCCAGTGCCGCGCCGCCCATGGCATCGCGGGACACGACGAGAATGGTGTCGTCGCCGGCTATGGTGCCGACGACCTCGGGCAGTCCGGTCCGGTCCAGCGCGCTGGCCAGGAACTGCGCGGCGCCCGGCGGGGTGCGCAGCACGGCGATGTTGCCGCTCGCGTCGACCCCGGTGAGCAGCTCGCGGAGCAGCCGGATCAGCTTCGCCGAGCCGGCCTCCGCGTCGCGCAGCGGCCGCAGACCGTCTTCCGGAATCACGTACGCGGCCGGCCCGTCGGCTCCGCGGATCTTGACGGCCCGCAGCTCTTCCAGGTCGCGGGACAGGGTGGCCTGCGTGACCACCAGCCCGTCGCCGGCGAGCAGCTCGGCCAGCTCGGTCTGCGAGCGGATCTCCTTGGCCCGGATCAGCTCGACGATCCTCGCGTGCCTGGCGGCGCGGGTGACCGGAGATGTCATACCGACTCCTCGATCAGGTACGCGAGCAGCGCCTTCTGGGCGTGCAACCGGTTCTCGGCCTGGTCGAGCACCGCGCTCTGGACGCCGTCCAGCACCTCGTCGGTGATCTCGTCGCCCCGGTGTGCGGGCAGGCAGTGCAGCACGACCGCGTGCGAGGCGGCTTCGGCGACCAGGTCGGCGTCGATCCGGTACGGCAGGAACGGCGTCATCCGGTCGTAGCCGTCCTCCTCCTGGCCCATCGAGGTCCAGGTGTCGGTGGCCACCACGTCGGCGCCCCGCACCGCCACGTACGGGTCGGTCATCGTGCGCACCGAGCCGCCGGTCGTCGCGGCTATCTCGGTGGCCCGTTCGAGCACGGCGGGGTCGGGCGTGTGCGCGTCGGGTCCGGCGATCCGGACGTGCATGCCGGCGGTGGCGCCGGCCAGCAGGTAGGAGTGGGCCATGTTGTTGGCCGGTGTCGCCCAGGTAGGCCAGCACCCGCCCCTGCGTGCCGCCGCACCGCTCGCGCACGGTCAGCAGGTCGGCCAGCAGCTGGCAGGGGTGGAAACCGTCGGTGAGCGCGTTGACCACCGGCACCGTCGCACCCGAGGCGAGCTCGGCGAGGTGGCTGTCGGCGAACGTACGCACGACGATGGCGGAGACGTAGCGGGACAGCACCCGCCCGGCGTCGGCTGCCGTCTCGCCGCGACCGGAGTGCGTGCCGCCGCTGTCGATCACGATCGGGTTGCCGCCGAGCTCGGCGATGCCGGCCGCGAACGAGACCCGGGTACGCAGGCTCTGCTTGTCGAACATGACCGCCACCGAGCGCGGCCCCTCCAGCGTCCGGTACTTGAACCGGTCGGCCTTCATCGCGGCGGCCAGGTCGAGCACCGCCGCCTGCTCGGCCGGCGACAGGTCGTCGTCGCGAAGGAAATGCCGGGGGGATGTCATGAGGGAAGCACCTTGGCTAGGGCCGCCACGAACGCGTCGGCCTGGTCGGCGGTCAGGATCAGGGGTGGCGCCAACCGGATGACGTTCGGTTGGATGGGGTTGACCAGGAAACCGGCGGCCGCGAGCCCGGCCGCGAGGTCCTTGGATGCCGGCTCGGTGAGCACGATGCCCAGCAGCAGGCCGGCTCCGCGGACCTCGGCGACCAGGGGGTGGCCGAGCGCCTCGATGCCGCGCCGCAGCCGTTCGCCGACCCGCTTGACCGAGTCGAGCAGGCCCTCGTTGGCGATCGTGCCGATCACCGCGAGGGCGGCCGCGCAGCTGACCGGGTTGCCGCCGAAGGTGGTGCCGTGCAGGCCCGGCGTCGAGCAGGTCGCCGGCCGCGCCAAAGGCGACGCAGGCACCGATCGGCAGCCCGCCGCCGAGGCCCTTGGCCAGCGTGATGACGTCCGGCTCGACGCCGTCGGCCTGGTGCGCGAACCAGTGTCCGGTGCGGCCGATCCCGGTCTGGATCTCGTCGAGGACGAGCAGCGCGCCGTGCTTCGTGGTGATCTCCCGGGCGGCGGCCAGGTAGCCGGGCGGCGGGACGACCACGCCGTTCTCGCCCTGGATCGGCTCCAGGATGACCATCGCGGTCTCGCCGGTGACGGCGGCCGCCAGCGCCGCGACGTCACCGAAGGGCACGTGGGTGACCTCGCCGGGCAGCGGGCGGAACGGGTCGGCCTTGGCCGGCTGCCCGGTCAGCGCCAGCGCGCCCATCGTGCGGCCGTGGAAGCCGCCCTGCGGTGGCGACGACGTGAGTGCGGCCGGTCAGCCGGGAGAGCTTGAAGGCGGCCTCGTTGGCCTCGGCGCCGGAGTTGCACAGGAACACGCGGCCGGGGCGCCCGGCCAGCGCCAGCAGCAGCTCGGCCAGCGCGACCGGCGGCTCGGCGACGTAGAGGTTGGAGACGTGGCCGAGCGTGCCGATCTGCCGGCTGACCGCCTCGACCACCGCGGGGTGGGCGTGGCCGAGGGCGTTGACCGCGATCCCGCCGAGCATGTCGACATAGGACTTGCCGGCCTCGTCGGTGAGCACCGCGCCGGAGCCGCGGACCAGCGCCAGCGGAGGGGTGCCGTAGTTGTCCATCATGGACCGCTGCCAGCGTTCGACCAGTGTCATGACGCGTTCACCACCATGGTTCCGAAACCCTCCGACGTGAACACTTCGAGCAGCGTGGAGTGGGCGACCCGACCGTCGACCACGTGCGCGGCGGGCACTCCGCCGCGCACCGCGCGCAGGCACGCCTCCATCTTCGGCACCATGCCCGCGGCGAGCGTCGGCAGCAGCGGCTTCGAGGTCGGCGGCGGTGATCTGGGAGACCAGGCTGGCGGTGTCGGGCCAGTCGGCGTAGAGGCCGGGCACGTCGGTGAGCACGACCAGCTTGCGCGCGTCGAGCGCGATGGCCAGCGCGGCCGCGGCGGTGTCGGCGTTGAGGTTGTGCAGCACACCCTCGGCGTCCGGCGCGACCGTGGAGATGACCGGGATCCGGCCGGCGGCGATCAGGTCGGTCGACGGCCGAGGTGTCGACCGTGGCCACGTCGCCGACCTGGCCGACGTCGACCGCCTCGCCGTCGACCAGGGCGGTGCGGCGCACGGCGGTGAACAGCCGGGCGTCCTCGCCGGAGAGCCCGACCGCGAACGGGCCGTGCTCGTTGATCAGCCCGACCAGCTCCCGGCCGACCTGGCCGACCAGCACCATCCGGACGACGTCCATCGCCTCGGGCGTGGTGACCCGCAGGCCGCCGCGGAACTCGGTGACGATGCCGAGCCGGGCGAGCATCGCGGAGATCTGCGGACCGCCGCCGTGCACGACGACCGGCTTGAGGCCGGCGTAGCGCAGGAACACCATGTCGGCGGCGAACGCCCGCTGCAGCTCCGGGTCGACCATCGCGTTGCCGCCGTACTTGACCACCACGGTCGCGCCGTGGAACCGGGCCAGCCACGGCAGCGCCTCGATCAGCGTGGCCGCCTTGGCCTGCGCGTCGGTGTGGTCACGGGAGAGCGAGGCGGTCATGTCGAGTACGCCGAGTTCTCGTGCACGTAGCCGTGCGACAGGTCGTTGGTCCAGATGGTCGCGGCGGCCTCGCCGGCGTGCAGCTCGATCCGCACGGTCACGTCCCGCGCGGTGAGGTCCACTTTGGAGCGGTCCTCGGCGGCGGCACCGGCACGGCAGACCCAGACACCGTTGACGGCGACGTCGAGCTCGTCCGGCTCGAAGGCGGCGGCGGTGGTGCCGACCGCGGCCAGGATCCGGCCCCAGTTGGGGTCGTTGCCGAACAGCGCCGTCTTCACCAGGTTGTTGCGGGCGACCGAACGCCCGACCTCGACCGCGTCGTCCTCGGACGCGCGCACTGGTGACCTCGATGGCCACCTTCTTGGTCGCGCCCTCGGCGTCGTCGACCAGTTGCTCGCACAGGTCCTGGCAGGCCGCCGTGACCGCGGCGGCCAGCTCGTCGGGTGGTCGGCGACACGCCTGAGGCGCCGCTGGCCAGCAGCAGCACGGTGTCGTTGGTGGACATGCAGCCGTCGGAGTCGACCCGGTCGAAGGTGAGCCGGGTGGCCGCGCGCAGCGCCGCGTCGAGCGTACGGGCGTCGGCGACCGCGTCGGTGGTGAGCACGCAGAGCATCGTGGCCAACGCCGGGCGCCAGCATGCCGGCGCCCTTGGCCATCCCGCCGACGCGTCCAGCCGCCGCCGGCGACCACGGTGGACTTCGGTCGGGTGTCGGTGGTCATGATGGCCAGCGCGGCAGCGCCGCCGCCGCGCGGAGCCAGGCCCTCGACCGCCGCGCTGACGCCCGGACAGCAGCCTGTCCATCGGCAGCCGCTCGCCGATCAGCCCGGTCGAGCAGACCGCGACCTCGCCCGCGCCGAGGCCCAGCGCCGCCGCGACGTGCTCGGCGGTGGCGTGCGTGTCCTGGAAGCCGAGCGGGCCGGTGCAGGCGTTGGCGCCGCCGGAGTTGAGCACGACCGCGCGCACCACTCCCCCGCGCACGACCTGCTCCACCACAGCACCGGCGCCGCCTTGACCCGGTTGGTGGTGAAGACACCGGCCGCGGCCGCGGAAGGGCCGTCGTTGACGACCAGCGCGACATCGGGACCGCCACTGGACTTGAGGCCGGCGGCGACACCGGCGGCCCGAAAACCTTGAGGCGTCGTGACCGTCATGGCATGACTCCGAAAGCGGACAGGCCGGTGGTCTCCGGCAGGCCGAGCATGAGGTTGGCGCACTGCACGGCCTGGCCGGCGGCGCCCTTGCCGAGGTTGTCGAGGGCGCTGACCACGATCACCCGGCCGGAGTCGCGGTCGACGGTGGCCTGCAGGTGGCAGGCGTTGGAGCCGAGGGTGGCCGCGGTGCGCGGGAAGACACCGGCGGGCAGCACGCGGACGAACGGCTCACCGGCGTACGCGGCGGCGAGCACCTCGGCCGCGTCGGCGGCTGCCGGTCGGCCGGGCCGTGACGGTGGCCAGGATGCCGCGCGGCATCGGGGCGAGCAGCGGCGTGAACGACAGCGAGCGGGCGCCGGTGGCCTGCTTGATCTCCGGCACGTGCTGGTGCGCGCCGGTCTTGTAGGTGGACAGGTCGCCCATCACCTCGGTGGCCAGCAGGTGCGCCTTGGCGGCGCGGCCGGCGCCGCTGGTGCCGGAGGCGGCGACCACGACGACGTCGTCGGCCTCGACCGCGCCGGCGGCGACCAGCGGCGCGAGCGCCAGCGTGATCGTGGCGGCGTAGCAGCCGGTGTTGGCGACCCGGGTGGCGGCGGCGATCGCGACGCGCTGGCCGGGCAGCTCGGGCAGGCCGTAGGTCCAGGCGCCGGCGTGCGGGCCGCCGTAGTAGCTGTCCCAGGCCGCGGCGTCGGTCAGCCGGTGGTCCGCACCGAGGTCGACGACCTTGACCGACTCGGGCAACTGGGCCGCCAGGGCGGCCGACTCACCGTGCGGCAGGGCGAGGAACACCAGGTCCGCGTCGGCCAGCACGGCCGGGTCGGTCGCGGCCAACGTCAGGTCCAGGCCGGCGAGCTGCGGGTGAACGGCCGACAGGGCGGCGCCGGCCTGGCTGTGCGCGGTGGCGGCGACGAGATCGAGCTCCGGGTGCCCGGCGATCAGGCGGACCAGCTCACCGCCGGCGTACCCGCTCGCTCCGGCCACCACGACCCGGATACCCATGTGCACCTCCGCATGTCTATGCGGTAAACGCTATCAGCATCCGCTCCCGACCCGCAAGATCATGCAGTCGGGTGTATGGCCAATCACGCGGACGGGCGACGACGGCGGACCAGCACCCCGGCGCCGATGCCCAGCAGCACGATCAGCCCGAGGCCGGAGATCCACGCGCCGACGTTGTGCATGGGCATCCGGTAGCTCAGCCGCACCGTGTGGGTGCCCGCCGGCACCGCCACCGCCACCAGCCCGTTGTCGGCCGGTACCAGAGCGGCCGGAGCACCGTCGACGGTGACGTCCCAACTGCTCTGCAACGCGTCCGCGACGACCAGGTAGCCCGCACCCCGCGGCGTCGACCCTGGCCGCGATGTCGTCGGTGCCGTCCTCGGTCACGGTGACCGTTGCGGGCTGGCCGGCCGGCGCGGTCGCGGGCGGGGCGTCCAGCACCACCTGGTCGGGCCGCAGAGCGGTGCCGGTCAGCGCGGACATCCGGGACGTCAGGTCAGAACCGACGTAGGCCTCGCTGGCCCAGCGGATCCGGGGCAGCGCGGTGGTCCGCTCCCAGACGGTCGAGTTGCCGACATATGCCAGCTTGAGCCCGTCGTCCTCCGGCGTCACGGTCGACACGGCAGGCACGCCGCCGTCCGCGGCGACGGTGACCGGGGCGGCGGTCACGACCGTGAAGACGGCGGTCAGCGGCGTGCCGGCCGGGATGCCCTCACCCGCCACCGCGATGTCGATCGGCGTCTCGGCTTCCGGGAGCACCACGCGGCTGGTCTTCGCGAGCTCCGTGCCCCGCGCGTCCCGGATGCTCACGTCGATGCGGGTCCGTTCGAGCACCACGCCCGGCCAGGTGATTCCCACACCGCGGATCGGTCCGTTGACCTTCAGCGGAACGGACACCGGCCGGCCGGGCTCGAGCGTGACCGTGGAACCGTCCCCGGCGTCGAACCGTCTGGCGCCGAAGATCTCCCCCCACGGCGCGGTCACGAAGTAGCGCACGGCCAGCCGGTCGAGCAACGGGCTCTCGACCATCTCCTGGGTGTCCGGCAGGCGCAACAGTGTGGTGTTGAAGAGCTCGTCCGGAAGGCCCTGCACGGTCTGGGCGAACCGGCTGTCGAAGAACGCCTCGCCGGTTAGCGAGCGCAGCTTGGCTTCGCTGTCGGCGCCGGGGTACATGCCGCGACCGGCCGCCGCGAAGCGTTCGTGGCCGAGGTGGGCGGCCAGGAAGCGGTGCACGTCGGTCTGCGGGTACCAGGTGTCCCGGTCCGGCCTGGGCCAGTAGGCGTTGACGGTCGTCAGCGCCTGGCCGAGGAGCAGCATCGGCAGGATGGCCGCGGCAGCGACGGTCAGCGCGCGGCGACGGCCCGGCTCGGGCCGGGAGCCGAACCGCCACATCACCCAGATCGCGAGGCAGGTGACGCCGATGATGGCCAACCCACCGCCGGTGCGCAGCACGAACCCGCCCGCGCTGAGCAGGCTGCCCGGAGCGGAGACGTGGCGCCAGCCCTCGAACAAGGTCAGGGGGACGAAGACCAGTCCGAGGACGCCCACGCCGATGGCCCAGGCCCGCCGCCGGCCGGTCGCCTCGTCGGCCACGACCAGGTCGTCCGGGCCGGTGGCGCCCAGGGCCGCCTTGGCCTTCCGCAGCGCGATCTCGAAACCGACCGCGACCAGCACCGCGACGAGGAAGCCCAGCACCGCGCGGGCGCGGCCGACGAAGTTGTCGGCGAACAACACCGGCAGCTTCTGCAGGGCCTCCAGCGGCAGCCCGCCCAGGTAGATCAGCACGAACCAGCCGGCGGTGGCCGCCACCAGGTAGGTCCACACGCCGCGCGGGAGGAAGGTGCGGGCCCGCGCGGGCAGCGCCACCGCGACCAGGAACAGCACGAGGCCGGCGGCGCCGATGTAGGAGAGTGCCTCGACGGCGTTGTCCCGCAGCACGAAGTCGTTCACCCGGCCGAGCGACCACGGCGCCCAGGAGGTGATCAGCGCGGCGGGGTCGAGGTGGTCGGCTCCGGTCTGCCCGCGGCCGCTCAGCCGCGCGTGCCGCATCGCGGCCACGAACGGCAGAAGCTGGATCGCGGTGATCATCACGGCGCCCACCAGCGCGCCGGCAGCGCCGAGCACCGGCGCCAGCGCCCGGCCCCGGGCGGACGCCCGCACCAGCAGGTAGACGCCCGCGGTCAGCACCGTGTAGCCGGTGACGGCGGGGAAGCCGCCGAAGAGCATGGCCGCCAGGGCCGCCGCGAGCAGCGCGCCGTCGCGCACCCGGCGCTCCGTGGCCAGCCGCTCGGTGGCCCAGAACACCGCCGGGATGAACGCGGCGACCCGGGTCTGCGGCCAGTTGGTCCAGACGATCATGAAGGCGCTGCTGCAGAAAGCCAGGCCGCCGAGCCACGCCGCGGCCTTGCCCAGCCGCAGCCGGCGCAGGAAGAGGTACATGCCGCCGGCCGCGACCAGGATCTCCAGCAGCTTGACGAACGCCGGCGCGACCGGCGCCGGCAACACGTAGGTCGGCAGCGTCAACGGCGAGAGGAAGGCGAAGTTCGGCGTGGCGCCGAGGGGGCTGCCGCCCGCGACGTACGGGTTCCAGGCCGCGAGGCGGCCGTCCCGCAGCTCCTCGGCGAACAGCGACGTGCTGGGCAGCACCGAAGCCACTACGTCGTTGGCGATCGAGTTCTTGACCGGATCCGGCTCCGCCACGCTGACGTACGGGCTGTTGTCCGCCAACAGGTCGGTGTTGGCGAAGGTGGCCAGGCCGAGCAGCGGCGTGCCGATGCCGACCACCGCGAACAGCACGACGGCCAGCATTGCCACCCGGTCGACGAGTCGGCCCGCTCGCGGCGCGGGCGACGGGCCCGGGCTGTCGGAGTCGCTCTCAACGTCGGTCAGCGTGCTCGGTCGCATCCCAGATAGCCCCGTAATGTGGATTTTCGCCTGGTTCACCCTAGATCGAGGTCACCGTAGCCGTCCGCACGGCACGTTGACTCTCCCGTACGGCATTCGTTCGGGTCCTGACAACACGACCACGCTACGGAGGTATGGATCGTCCCGGCACTGGTGGGTCCCCTGGTCGACCTGGGCCGTCCAACTCGGGAGGTCGGTGCGGTAGCGGTAGTCGACCCGGTAGTTGGCGACGGACAGGTGGACGACCAGACCCAGGACCACGACCAACGGCGCGTACGAGGCAAGGCCTCGGCGACCACCGGCCGGCGGGTCCTCGGGCGGAGCCGCGTCCTGCGGCCGGAGCAGCGCGACCACGACGGCGATCAGCAGGAAGCTCGGCGCCACGAGATAACGGTCGGGCACCCGGCCCATCGCGACGATCTCCATCGCGAACACACCGAGCGCGTACGCGAAGGCGAGCGCGGCGAACAGCCACGCCGGCCGCAACGCGCGCCAGAACGCGACCAGCCCGGCGGCGACGAGCACCAGCCACGCCACGACCCACAACCACGGATGATCGGCGATCGTCTTCATCGCCGTCTCGCCGAGGAAGGTGGCGGGAACCGCGACCTTGCGGAAGCTCTCGATCACCCAACCCGGGTCGGGCGTGACTTCGCCGATGCCGGCGCGGGTCGGCGCACCGGCCGCCAGGCTCAACCCCTGCACGAGCACGCCGCCGACCGTGGCGACGGTCAGCCACAGGCTGTCGCGTTCGCGGCGCAGCGCCAGCCGGAGCAGGGCGACCGGCACGAGCGCCAGCGCGAGAATCGTGGTCATCGACACCATGGCCACGACGACCGGCCCGCCGATCCGGCCGACCCGACCCCGGGCCACGTACACGATCAGCCAGAACGCGGCATAGAGCGCCGCGAACTGGAGGGTGGCGACGTTGTTGACGGCCTCCCCGTTGGCGACCCACTGCAGCACGATGGGTGCGGCCACCGCGAGGCGGACGATCGGCCGGCGGAAATGGCCGGTGCTGGCCTGGTAGACGATGGCGGCCAGGGCGCAGGTCGTCGCGATCGCGAACACGGTGTTGACCACGGCCCACCAGGAGACCGGGAACAGCGTCGTGATCTCGGCCAACAGGCGCGGGTAGAGCAGGTAGTAGCCGTTGACCGGCCGGGTGATCGGCTCGAACGTCCCGTCGCGGGCGGCATCGTTGAGGAAGTTGGCGCCGTCCTCGGCCCACACCGTGTCGAACGCGCCCACCCCAGGCGTGCGGAACGCCTGGTAGACGGCGGCCGCGCCAAGCATGGCCGCGAAGACCACGTACGTCGACCGCCGGCGGGTTCGCTCCGGCGCTACGGGAAACAGGGCCTCACGCAAGGTGCCGGTGGCCGGCGGCGCGGAAGGCGCCGCCGGGACGTCGGACTCGACCCGGTCGTGCCGGATGGTCACAGCCGGCCGTCACGCACCGCTTGGGTCACCCACGGAATGACCTCGTCGAGCATGGTGTCCAGGCTGGTCGTGGCCTCGAAGCCGAGGACGGTGCGGGCCTTGGCGACGTCGGGTACGCGTTTTTGCACGTCGTACTCGAACGGGTCGTCGGACACGAACCGCAACGGCACGTCGGGGCCCTTGATCTTGTGCCAGATCACCGCGGCCAGGTCCAGGACCGTGGTCGACTCGGCGGTCGAGAGGTTGAAGTCGTCGTTGGTGGCGGCGTCGTGCTCCATCGCCACCACGATGCCGCGGGCCAGGTCGCCGCCGTAGGTGTAGTGCCGGACCTGGTCACCGGAGCCCAGGATGTGCAGCGGATCCTGGCCCTTGACGATCTTCTGCACCAGGTCCGGGACGACGTGCGACATGGCCAGCTTCACGTTGCCGGAGAGCACCTCGGCCTCGCCGAGCGCGCGGCCCTCACCGACGCCGACGCAGTTGAACGGCCGCACGATCGTGTAGGGCAGCCGGTACTGGTCCCAGGCGGCCCGGGCGTAGTACTCCACCGCCAACTTCTGGAAACCGTACGACGACAGCGGCGGCGGCACCTCGCGTTCGTCGCCCTCCTTGCTCGGCCAGGTCTGCGGTCGACTCGAACACCATCGACGACGACAGGTAGGTGACCTTCTGCAGCTTGCCGTCACGGTGCGCCGCGATCGCCGCGTCACACGACGACGCCATGATCCGCTCGTTGGTCGCCAACAGGTCGTACGCGTAGGCGTGGAAGTACGAGATCCCACCGATCATCGCCGCGCCGGCGATGAGGTGGTCACAGTCGGCCAGCAGCTTGGTCATCAGGTCGACGTCACGCGCGTCACCCTCGACGAAGTGGTAGCCCGGGTGCTCGTCGTAGCTGTGCGAGACCGGCCCGTACTTCGAGAAGTTGTCCAGACCCACTACCTCGTGCCCGCGCCCGAGCAGCTCCTCGACCACATAACCGCCGATGAACCCCGCCGAACCAGTTACCAGAACCTTTGCCACTGCTCGCGCTCTCCTCTACCGGGCGTTCTGAAACTCGTTGGCCGGCTCGGCCTGCTCAGCCGGCTCAGCCGACGTCTCGTCGGCGGCGCTGCGCTGCGCCGGCACCTCGGCGCGTCGACGGGCGGCGAGCCGCTCGGACGTCAAGCGGGGACCATACGCGAAGAGGTACCAACGGAGATACCCAGGCATGAATCGACCCAGATCGAACCGGGACTCGCCGAGTTGGCGGTCGAGCCAGATGGTCGGGATCTCGGCGACCGGGCGGCGCAGGCGGGTCGCCTTGGCCGTCAGCTCCAGGCCGATCTCGAAGCCGGTCCGGCGACTCGATGCCGACCTCGCGGACGAAGTCGGTGTCGTACGCCTTGAAACTGTTGGTGGCGTCCCGGGTGCCGACCCGGGCGAACCAGTGCAGCGTGCGGCCCGCCCACCTGGACAGCATCCGCTTGAACCTCGGCCCACCGACCTGCTGGCCACCGGGCATGTAACGGGACGCCGCCGCGACCACTACACCCCGGTCGACCAGGCGGGCCAGGTCGTCGATCTGCCGCGGATCGTCACAACCGTCGGCCATCGTCACCACCGCCACCGGAGCCCGCGCGGCCGCGATCCCGAACCGGATCGCGTTCGCCGGACCCCGACCGAGGGTGTTGAGCACCGGCCGGACCCGCGGGTCCGTGCGCGCTATCTCCTGCGCGTACGGGACCGTCGTGTCCTCGGGCATGTCGTGCACGACCAGGATCTCGGCCGGCAACAGCACCTCGCGCAGGATCCGGTCCAGACAACGGACGATGTTCTCGCCCTCGTTGTAGACCGGAATGACAACCGAAACCCTCGGCGTCATACCAACACGCCCTGACCGGTCAGTCCCCACATGTCGACCACTGGCTTGTCGGTGTCGACGGTGGCGTAGTCCGCGTGCGGTGCCGCGATGATCAGCAGGTCCGACCGTTTGAGGACCTCGTCGTACGGGGTGAACCGGTCATCGACCACGTACGGGTCGGTGCAGAGCGTCTCGCGGGCCTTCATCATCAGGATCTTGCGGAGCTTGTAGGCCAGGCTCTCGCGCGGGTCGTCGCTGCCGCCCTTGAACGCCATGCCCAGAATGCCCACCGTCAGCTCGCCCAGGTCGAACCGCTCCTCGAGCCGGGACACCAGGTAGAGCGGCAGGCCTTCGTTGATCAGCATCGCCGAATGGCCCAGCACGAAGTTGTTCCGATTGAACGCCGCCAACTGCATCGTGTCCTTGAACAGACACGGCCCCGCCGCGAACCCCGGCATCGGAATATCGGCAGCCCGCGGATAGTCGAACGCGATCGCGTGCCGGATCCGGGCGAAGTCCAGACCGAAATCGTTCGCCATCATCCAGAACTGGTTCGCCGTCGCGAACTTGATATAACGCCACGTGTTCGTGAACAGCTTGGCCAGCTCGGCCTCTTCCGGCTCCAACTGCACGATCCGCGTGGTCAGGGTGCGGAACAGCGCCTCGGCCCGGGCCAACGCGGTCGGGTTGCGGGCCGAGACGATCTGCGGCAGCTCGAACAGCTCCGTCATCGCCTTACCCTCAGCGATCCGCTCCGGGCAGAACGCGACGTCGACCCCGATGCCCTTGCCCCTCAGCAGCTTCTCGGTCAGCGCGGTCACACCCGGGTAGACGGTGCTGCGCAACACCACCAACTGGCCGTCGCGCAGGTATTCGGCACACCGCTCCAACGCACGCGGCACCGCACCGAGGTCCGGGTTGAGGTGCTCGTCGACGGGGGTGCCGACGACCACGACCAGGTTCTCGGCCGACCCGACGCTGGACGGTTCGGTGGTCGCCCGCAGCCGGCCGGCCTCGACCACGTCGACCAGCACCCCGGCGGCGCCCTCCTCCGCGAACGGAAGCGTGCCGGAGTTGACCACGTCCACGGCCTCGGCGTTGATGTCGTAGAGCACGACCGAGAGCCCGCGGGACGCCAGCGCGATGCCCAACGGCAGACCAACCCGACCGCACCCACCGACGATGCAGACGTCAACGTCGAATGTGGTCGCCGGCGCATCGGCAGAGGCCACGTGATCTCCCGTTGGTTTACAGGTGGACGCCGACACGACCAGCGCCGAGGTCGACAACCAACGCAGGCTAGCTGAACGTGGGTGACCGGGAAACCCTCGTTCGAGGCATCGACCCGCGCTTCACGCGTACGCGTGCTGCATCTAGGGTCTCTCGGGTGGCGGCTACCGATGAGCGGGACTTTTCCGGCGACGAGTTGGCGCAGCTCTACGACAACCGGTTCGACTCCGCCGAACTCGAGGGCAAGCGGGTCCTGTGGGAGGCTCTCTGCCGTGGTTTCTTCGACCGCTATGTCGGTGCGGAGGACACGGTTCTCGACCTGGCCGCCGGAACCTGCGAGTTCACCAACGCGATCCGCGCGCGGCGGAAGATCGCCGTCGACCTGAACCCCGACACACCGAAGTTCACCGACGCCGAGGTGCTCATCGCGCCGAGCGACGACATGGCGGCGATCGGCGACGGCACGATCGACGTGGTCTTCACGTCCAACTTCTTCGAGCACATGCCCGACAAGCGGGCGCTGCTGCGCACCCTCGACGAGTGCCGCCGGGTGCTGCGCCCGGGCGGCCGGCTGCTGGTGCTGATGCCCAACCTGCGGTACGTCGGCGCGCGCTACTGGGACTACTTCGACCACCACCTGCCGCTGACCCACCGCAGCCTGGTCGAGGGCCTCGAACTGGGCGGCTTCACGGCGCGTGAGGTGATCCCGCGGTTCCTGCCGTACACGGTCAAGGACTCGCCGGTGAAGGTCCGCCCCGCGTTCGTCCGCGCCTACCTCCGGCTGCGGCCGGCCTGGCGGCTGCTCGGCAAGCAGATGTTCGTGGTCGCGGAGAAGCCCGCCGCCTGAGCGGCGGGCTCGCCCCGATCAGGCCCCGCGCAGTGTGGCGCCGAAGCGGTTCGCCGCCTCCGCCACCGCCGCGTCGCGGGCGGTGACCGCCTCCTCGACGGTCAGGGTGCGGTCCGGCGCGCGGAAGGTCAGCTTGTAGGCCAGCGACTTACGGCCGGCGCCGAGCTGCTCCGACGCGTACACGTCGAAGAGCCGGACCGACTCGAGCAGGTCGCCCGCGCCGTCCACGATCGCCTGGCGCACGTCGGCCGCCGGCACGCCCTCGCCGACCACCAGCGCCACGTCGATCAGGGCCGGCGGGAAGCCGGACACCCGCGGCGCGGGGGTCACCGGTGCCGCCGGCACCGCGTCCAGGTCGAGCTCGACGGCGGCGGTGCGCTTGGGCAGGTCGAGCGCCCGCACCACGCCCGGGTGAAGTTCGCCGGCCCAGCCGACCACCACGTCGTCGACCGCGATCGCCGCACAGCGCCCGGGATGCCAGGGCGCCATGGCGGCGGACCGCACGGTCACCCGTTCGGCGGGAATGCCCGCGGTGTCCAGCACGGTCCGCGCGGCCTCCACCGCGTCGGCCCAGGTCGCCGGCCGCCCACCGGCCCACCAGCCGGTCGGCTCGACCTCGCCGGCCAGCACCACGGCGACGTGCCAGGGCTGCTCGGGCACCACCGCGTCGGCGGCGGCGAACACCGACTCGCGACGGGCGGTCGTCGACGCCCATCACCGGCGGCGCGCCGGCGCCCACGCGGGCCCGGAACACCACGCCCACCTCGTAGAGCGCGAGGTCGCGGGCGCCCCGGCCGACGTTGCGGCGCAGCGTGGCCAGCAGCGGCGGGAGCAGCGTCGTGCGCAGGTAGGGCTCTTCGTCGGAGAGCGGGTTGGCCAGCGTGACCAGGGCCCGCCGCGGGTCGTCGTCGGGAATGCCCAGCGCGTCGAGCGCCGGGGTGCCCACGAACGGGTACGACAGCACCTCCACGTGCCCGGTCTCGGCGAGCGCGCGGGCCACCGAGCGACGCCGGCGCTGCGAGTCGGTCAGGCCGCGGCCGGCGGGGGCCAGCGGCAGCCGCCCCGGCACCTTGTCGTAGCCGTCCAGCCGGACAACCTCTTCGACCAGGTCGGCCGGGTCGGTGAGGTCGGGTCGCCAGGTCGGCGGCACGGCGGAGAGCCGGTCGCCGTCGACGGTCACGGTGCAGCCGACCGCTTCGAGGAGGCCGACCACCCGGGCCGGCTCGTAGACCACGCCGACCCGCCGGGTGGGCAGGTCGACCGCCATGTCGACCGGCGTACGCGGGCGCACCGCGTCGAAGTCGAGGATCTCGTCGCCGATGGTGCCGCCGCCGTACGTGGTCAGCAGCGCGACCGCCCGCTCCAGCGCGACCAGCGGCAGCGCCGGGTCGACCCCACGCTCCCAGCGCTTGGCCGCCTCGCTGAACAGCTTGTGCCGGCGGGCGGTGCGGCCGACCATCACCGGGTCCCAGTGCGCCGCCTCGAACAGCACGTCGGTGGTGCCCGGGTGCACCTCGCTGGTCTCGCCGCCCATCACCGCGGCCAGCGAGATCGGCCCGCTGTCGTCGCAGATCACCATGTCTTCGGCGTCGAGGGTGCGGTTGGCACCGTCGAGCGTGGTCAGCTTCTCGCCCGGCGTGGCCCGGCGGACCACCAGCGGGCCCCGCAGCCGGTCGAGGTCGAACGCGTGCATCGGCTGGCCGAACTCGAGCATCAGGTAGTTGGTGATGTCGACCGGCAGCGAGATGGTGCGGATGCCGGCCTGGGTGAGGCGGCGGACCATGAACGCGGGCGTCACGGCGGCGGGGTCGACGCCGCGGACCGCCCGAGCGGCGAACCGGTCGCAGCCGATGGGGTCGCGCACGTCGACCGGGTAGGCCGGCTGCGCGGTCGCACCGGGCGACGGGACGAGCGCCGGGTCGCGGAACGGCCGGCCCAGGGCCAGCCCGAGCTCGCGGGCGATGCCGCGGACCGACATCGCGTACCCCCGGTCGGGAGTGATCTCGACCTCGACCACGACGTCGTCGAGCCCGACCACGGGCCGGGCGTCGTCGCCGGGCGCGGCGGCGGTGTCCGGCGGCAGCACGATGATGCCCGCGTGGTCGTCGCCCAAGCGCCAGCTCGCGGGCCGAGCGTGATCATGCCGGCCGACATGTGGCCGTAGGTCTTGCGGGCCCCGATCTCGAAGCCGCCGGGCAGCACGCCGCCGGGCAGGATCACCACGACCAGGTCGCCGGGCGCGAAGTTGTTGGCGCCGCAGACGATCTCCTGCGGCTCACCGGTGCCGTTGGCGGCGCCGACGTCGACCGTGCAGAACCGGATCGGCTTCTTGAAGCCGGTCAGCTCCTCGACGGTCAGCACGCGGCCGACCACCAGCGGACCCCGCACGCTCGCCCGGAGGTCGGCGATGGAGTCGACCTCGATGCCGAGGCCGACCAGCGCCTGCTCGAGGTCGCCGGCCGAGATGTCGGCCGGCAGGTCGACGTGCTCGCGCAGCCAGGACAGTCCGACCCGCATCTACAGCTCCATCCCGAATGCGCGCGTGAAGCGCACGTCACCCTCGACCATGTCGCGCATGTCGCTGATCCCGTGGCGGAACATCAGCGACCGTTCGATGCCCATCCCGAACGCGAAGCCGCTGAACTCGTCCGGGTCGATGCCGCAGGCCCGCAGCACCCGCGGGTTGACCATGCCGCAGCCGCCCCACTCGACCCACTGTGGACCGTCGCGGTGCTGCGGGAACCAGATGTCGAACTCGGCCGAGGGCTCGGTGAACGGGAAGTAGTGCGGCCGGAACCGGGTGCGCGCGTCCGGGCCGAACATCGCCCGCGCGAAGTGGTCGAGCGTGCCGCGCAGGTGCGCCATCGTGATGCCGCGGTCGACGACCAGCCCCTCGACCTGGTGGAAGACCGGGGTGTGGGTGGCGTCGAGCTCGTCGGTGCGATAGACCCGGCCGGGCGCGATCACGTAGATCGGCGGCGTGCGGGTCAGCATCGCCCGCGCCTGCACCGGGCTCGTGTGCGTTCGTAAAACTAGCCCACTGCCTGAGCTGGCCTGCCCCGTCGGCTCCGCCGATGGGGACGCGATGTGGAACGTGTCCATCAACCCCCGCGCCGGGTGGTCCGGCGGGATGTTGAGGGCGTCGAAGTTGGTCCACTCGAGCTCGGCCTCGGGACCCTCGGCGATCTCGTAGCCCATGCCGACGAACAGGTCGCCGATCCGCTCCATCAGCGTGCTCAGTGGATGCCGGGCGCCGCGCGGCCGGCGGTCCCAGGGCAGCGTGACGTCCACGCGCTCCTCGGCCAGCACCCGCTGCTCCTGCTCCGCGGCGAGTGCCGCCGAGCGGGCGTCGAACAGGTCCTGAATCTGCCGCCGGGCCTCGTTGACCCGCTTGCCGGCGTCGGACTTGGCGGCGGGCGGCAGGGCGCCGATCTCGCGGCGGGCCAGCGACACCGGGGCCCGGTCGCCGAGGTGCAGGTGCCGCAGCTGGGTCAGGGCGTCCGGGTCGGCGGCACCGGCGAACGCCTTGTCGGCCTCGGCGATCGCCGCGTCGAGCGCGGCGGGGTCGAGGTAGGCGACCTGCTTGGGGTCGTACGGGTCGTTGCGGTAGGACATGACTCTGCTTCCCCTGTTCATTGCTCACACCTGGTTCGGTGCGGGCATAAACGGATTCTTCGCTCTCCGCCGTCAGTTGCCCGGCTGGAGTCCTGGATCGGCAGTCTGATCCGTTGGCGATCGGCCCGTTCCTGCACGATCTCCTTGACCCGCCTGTGCGGGGTGTGGAGGGTGATGTCGGGATCACCATGTCTACGCAGGACGTTGATCGCGGCGGCGTGGTCCGCCTGCCACACGACCCCGCACGGTGTGCAGTGAAGCCGATCCCCGGCCCGGCGGCCGAGGCCCGCGCACCTGGGACAGACTTGTGACGTGTAGGCGGCGTTGACCAGCACGAGCGCAGAACCTCTGCGCTCCGACACGTTCGCAAGCGCCTCCGCAGTGACGCCTTTGGTCCACGCGGCGAGGCGACGGTTTACCTTCTTCCCAAACGACCTGTGGCCGCTAAATGCCTTGGTCAGGTCTTCAGCGACAACGATCTCGGCCTTGTCCACCACGCGGTGTACAGCGGTGAAGACCTCCGTGCGGACCTGCGCCTTATGCCGGGCAGCCCGCCGGTCCCGCTTCATGGTGCCGAGGTTGTTCGCCCGGATCCGCGCGGCCTTCGGGTGCCGGCCCGTCCCTGCGGCGGTGTTCGCGATCGACCGCAGCCTGGCCCGCCGCCGATTGCGTTCCATTATTCGGTCGGACTCGGTAGTCAGCAGCAGCCCGAGGCGTTCGCCGTGGTGATCGCCGTCAGAGTCAGTCAACACTTCGGTGTAGCCCTTGTCGACGCCGACCCCGCGGTGGCCGGGCGCCCGCTGCGAGGTAGCCATGGTGTCGGCGTCGATCTGGTAGTGGACCTCGACCCGCCCGCCGCGCAGGATCAATCGCAGCGTCCCGCGGGGGGCGACTGTCGTGTTGAGCGGGATGACAACGGGACGTCGCGGCTGGAGCCCAGGAACCTTGAGCCACACGTTGCCGCCTTCGCAGAGGGCGAATGTGTCGACTTTGTCGGCCCGGATGATGATCTGGTTGTGGGTGCGATTCTTACCCCGCCTCCAACGCTGACGCATCTGCCTCGACAGCCAACGGTCCTCGGTCCACCGGTTCGCCTTCAGCAACCGGTAGCAGCGTTTCTGGTCGCGGGCCGGCCGTTGCGCGACCGCACGTCTAACCGTCACCTTTGCTGACTCGCGGCTGGCCGCGATGTCATCAAGAGCGTCGCGCAGCGTTTCCTTCCACGCGTTGACAGGCACGTCGAACGTCTGGCCTGTGCCATCGCGCATCCATAGATTCCGCAGATCGCGACCGGCGCACGGTGCGGCTTTGATAGAACCGAAGAGTTGCCACGCCAGCGACCGGACCCGACCCAACCGGCGCGCCTGCTCCAGCAAAGCCCCGAACTTGCCAGCGTTGAGGGAGGCCGAGTAGGCGGTCCGTGTGACCTTCACAACCCACCTTCTACTCCGATTGACCGACCGAATCCTGTTGTTGCCCACAAAGCGACTCGACGACTGGAGACACCACCACCTCGCGCAACGTGGCAAGTCTACGGGCGGCCGGGCGCCGGTCGGCGCAGGGCTCGGGCGCTCGCGTAGAGGCAGACGGCGGCCGCCGCCGCCAGGTTCAGGCTCTCCGCGCGGCCGTGCAGCGGCACCCGGACGCGGTGGTCGGCGCGGGCCAGCAACGACTCCGGCAGCCCGTGCGCCTCGGAGCCGAACAGCCAGGCGGTGGGCCGGGCGAGACCACCGGTGTCGGCGAGGTCGTCGAGGTCGGTGTCGCCGTAGCCGGTCGCCGCGAGCACGGTCAGGCCCGCTTCCTTCAGGCGCTCGACGACCGCTTCCGCATCGGCGTCCCGGACCAGGTCGGTGTGGAACACACTGCCGGCGCTGGCGCGGACACACTTGCCGTTGTACGGGTCGACCGCGTCACCGGCGAACACCACGGCTCCGGCGCCGGCCGCGTCGGCGGTGCGCAGGATGGTGCCGGCGTTGCCGGGGTCGCGGATCTCGGCCAGCACGGCGACCAGCCTCGGCGCTTTGGCGACTGCGTCCGCCAGGCGTACGCCCGGCTGGTGGCAGACGGCGACGAGCCCCTGCGGCGCGACGGTCTCGGCCAGCGCGGCGATCGCGCCGTCGGTGACCGGGGTGGCGTCCCGCGTGAGGTCGGGGTGACGGTCTATGGCCTCCGCTGTCGCGAAGAGCTCCTTGACCGCGTCGGCGCTGATTGCCTCACGGACCGCCTGCGGGCCCTCGGCCAGGAACAGGCCGGTCTCGTCACGCTCACGGCGGCGTTGCAGGCGGCGGGCAGCAATGACCCGGGGCGTCCGTTCGGTGAACGGATCTACCCCGGGTCGCTGGTGGTGCGACAACCCGCTCAGGCGGCCTTCGCCCCGCCGGTGCCCTCGGCCACGACGGCGGCCTTGGCGACCTCGACGATCGCCGCGAAGGCGGCCTCGTCGTGCACGGCCAGGTCGGCCAGGATCTTGCGGTCGACCTCGATCCCGGTCAGCTTCAGGCCCTGGATCAGCCGGTTGTAGGTCATGCCGTTCGCGCGCGCGGCCGCGTTGATGCGGGTGATCCACAGCTGGCGGAAGTCACCCTTGCGGTCGCGACGGTCGCGGTAGGCGTACTGCATCGAGTGCAGCATCTGCTCCTTGGCCTTGCGGTACAGGCGGGAGCGCTGGCCGCGGTAACCACTCGCGCTTTCGAGTACTGTGCGGCGCTTCTTCTGGGCGTTTGCCGCCCGCTTGACGCGTGCCATCGAAAATTCTCCTTCGGTCGGTGGCGCGCGTCAGCGCCCGAGCAGCTTCTTGATGCGCTTGGTGTCGGCCTTCGAAATCTGTTCGGTGCCGGACAGCCGACGGGTACGGGTCGAGGACTTGCCCTCGAGCTTGTGCCGCTTACCGGCGGGCTCGTGCACGATCTTGCCGCCGCCGGTGACGCGGACGCGCTTGCCCGTGCCGGTGTGGCTCTTCATCTTCGGCATCTTGTTACGTCTTCTCCCCTGTCACTCGCCGGGATTTCCGGCGGGCCCGACCGTGGTGGCCGTTGACGCAGCCTCGGCGGCTTCGTTCTCGTCCGCGCGCTGCTCGCGCGCCGAGGGCGCCTTGGTGTTCGCGGCCACTGCGGCGGCCTTGGTGGCCCGGTGCGGAGCCAACACCATGATCATGTTGCGGCCGTCCTGCTTAGGAGCGGCTTCGACATATCCCAGTTCCGAGATCTCCGACTCGAGCCGACGCAGCAGGCGGTAGCCAAGCTCCGGACGGCTCTGCTCGCGACCACGGAACATGATCGTCACTTTGACCTTGTCTCCGGCCTTGAGGAACCGCACCACGTGACCCTTCTTGGTCTCGTAGTCGTGCGGGTCGATCTTCGGACGGAGCTTCATTTCCTTGATGACCGTCTGTTGCTGGTTACGCCGTGCTTCGCGTGCCTTCAGTGCGCTCTCGTACTTGAACTTGCCGAAGTCCATGAGCTTGCACACCGGCGGGCGCGCCATGGGCGCAACCTCGACCAGGTCCAGGTCTACATCCGCCGCCAGCTGAAGTGCGCGCTCCAGCGGGACGATGCCCACCTGCTCGCCTTCAGGACCGACCAGTCGGACCTCTCGTGCCCGGATCTGCTCGTTGACGCGTGGTTCGACGCTGATGAGGCCTCCTCGTTGCCATGTCAATCGCTGCGGTCGCAGCTTTGCGCCAACCGAGGAGAAGCAGAAGGCCCCGGCGCATGCCAGGGCCCGCTCGACCGGTCGGCACGCACTCCCACGGGAGGCGCGCACTCCGGAATCGGAGCCCGTAGGCTCACCATCCGGTGACCGGACCCGGCTCTCTGATCGAAGGCTCGGGTGGGAGCAGGCGCTCCGCTTCACCGCCACCCGCGTGCTCGCGCACACGGACGGCATGGTCGACGGCAACAACGTTACCAGGTCGGGCGCGAACCCGCGAAAAGGGGCACCGACCCCACCGGGATCGGACGTCAGCCGACAAAGTGGGTCACCCGACCGGGTGGGCGGTGGCCAGGCGGACGGCGAACGCGACGAGCAGGACGCCGGTCACGCGCTCGATCGTCGCCTTGACGCGCGGGCGGCGCAGCAGGCGGCCGAGTCCGTTGACGGCGGTGACGTACAGGCCGAACCAGCAGACGTAGAGGACACCGAACACGGCTGACAGCAGCAGCGCCCGGGCGCCGGCCGCGCCCGCCTCGGCCGACAGGAACTGCGGCAGGAAGGTCACGAAGAACAGCGCCACCTTCGGGTTGAGCGCGTTGCTCAGGAAACCCTGCCGGACGGCGACCGCCGGCCGCAGCGGCCGGCCGCCGGCCGGGGTCGCGGCCGACTCCCGGCCCGAGCGCATCGCCGCACGCAGGGTCGACAGGCCCATCCACAGCAGGTACGCCGCCCCGACGATCTTCAGCACGGCGAACGCGGTCGCGGAGGCCAGCAGGAGCGCGGACAGGCCGATCGCGGCGCCGGTGGCGTGCACCGCCAGCCCGAGCAGGCCGCCCGCCATGGTCAGCAGGCCGGCCGGGCGACCCCCGACCAGCGTGCTGCGGGTGATCAGGGCCTGGTCCGGCCCCGGGATCATGATCAGTACCAAGGCCGCGAGCGCGAACGTCAGCATCTCCATGCCCCTCAGCCTGCGGGTTCACATTCACGGGGTCTAATGAATATGTTCGAAGGATTTCATCGATAAAGTGAATGGATGCTGGACCTCGTACGCCTGCGGGTGCTCGCCGCCGTGGCCCGCACCGGCTCGGTCACCGCGGCGGCCAAGGAACTGCACTACTCGCAGCCCGCGGTCAGCCACCACCTCGCCCGACTGGAGGCCGAGACCGGCGCCGCGCTGTTGCAGCGGGTCGGTCGCGGGGTCCGGCTGACGCCCACCGGTGCGCTCCTCGCGGAGCGGGCGATGGAGATCATCGGCCGGGTCGACTCGGCCGCCGCCGAGCTGACCGCCCACATCGGACTCGACGCCGGCAAGGTCCGCCTGGCGGGCTTCTCGTCGGCCATCTGCGCCTTGGTGCCGGCGGCCGCCGCCGCGCTCGCCGCCAGCCACCCCGGCCTGGAGCTCGACCTCACCGACACCGAGCCGACCGAGGCCCTGCGCCTGTTGCGGGGAGGCGCCGTGGATGTGGCGATCATCTTCCGCTACGACGAGACGGCACCCGAGGACGCCGGATTCCGGCTGCACCACCTGCTCGACGACCCCACCTACCTACTCACCGCCGACGCGGAGGCGGCCGGCACCCTGCCGGCGCACCGCGACTCGCGGTGGGTCGCCGGCTGCGAGCGCCGGCGCGGTCACCTCGTCGATCTGTGCGCGCGGGAGGGCTTCGCACCGCGGATCGCGTACAGCACCGACGACATGGTGGTGATGCAGGCGCTGGTGGCGGCCGGCCTCGGTGTCACGACGATCCCCGGCCTCGCCCTGCGCGCGCACCACGCCGCCGGCACCGTGGCCACGGAGATACCGAAGTCGACCCGGCACGTCTACGCCGCCACGTACGGCGACCCGCCCGACCCGCCGGCCACCACGGCCCTGCTGAACGCCCTGCGGCAGGCCGCCTGACTCCGCCGTCGGGCTTCGTGAAGGTTCGTGGCGGATAGTGTGCAGGCCATCGCGCGGCCGCCCGGACCCTCCTACGGTCGCCACTGTGGAGACCGTGGATGTGCTGGTCGTCGGTGCGGGGTTGGCCGGGCTGCACACCGCCCGCCGGCTCGCGATGCGGGGGGTGCGGGTGCTGGTGGTCGACCGGCGCACGTCGCTGGCGACGGGCATCCGGACCACGGGGATCTTCGTGCGCCGTACCCTCGACGACTTCGACCTGCCCGACCACCTGCTCGGTCCCGGCGTACGGGAGGTGTTGATCTACCCGCCCTCGCGCCGGGCGCCGGTCCGGCTCGTCAGCGACCGCGACGAGTACCGGGTGGCCGACATGACGGCGGTCTACGCGCACGAACGGCGCGCGGCCGAGGCGGCCGGCGCCCGCGTCCGCCTTGGCGCGCGCTACCTCGGCACGGCCGCGGGGATCGCTCGGTTCGCCGGCGCGGACCCGGTCGCGGCGCGGTTCCTCGTCGGCGCCGACGGCGCCCGTTCCCGGGTGGCCCGCGACCTCGGTCTCGACGTCAACCGACGGTTCCTGGTCGGCGCCGAACTCGTCCACCCCGTCGAAACCACCGCGGCACCGGTGTTCCACTGTGTGCTGGACCCGCGAGTGGCGCCTGGCTACCTGGGCTGGGTGATCGACGACGGCCGGGAGGCACACGTGGGCGTCGCGGGCGATCCGGCCGCCATGCGGGCCGGCATCCGCCACCTGCTCGACACGTTCGCCGCGGACGCGCCCGGGCGCGCGGTGCCGACGGGCCCGGTGCGGCACCGCGGCGGCCCGATCCCGGTCGGCGGGGTGCTGCGCCGGCTGGCCTGCCCGGGCGGGCTGCTCGTCGGCGACGCGGCGGGCGCGGTGTCACCGCTGACGGCCGGCGGCCTGGACCCCTGCCTGCGGATGTCCGGCCTGGCCGCCGCGGTCGCCGCCGAGTTCCTCCGCACCGGGGATCAGCGCGTCCTGCGCCGGTATGACGGTGCCGCCCTGCGCGCCCGGTTCCGCGGTCGGCTGTTGCTGCGCCGTGCGTTCGCCGGCATCCGGTCGCCGGTGGCCGCCGAGGCCGCGGTCGCGTTGCTGCGCGGTCGTGCCGGTCGCGCCGCGGCCGCCCGGATCCTGTTCGGCGACGGCTCCTTCCCCGACGTCACCCCGGACGGTCTCCCCGCGCTCGAGGCCGCATAGTTCCGCGACCCGACCTACGGCGCCGCGCGGTCCTTGACTTCCAGCGATTGGCTAGCATCGTCGCTTTGATCGACTTTGAGCGGGGACAGTCATGCGGCGCGTTGTGGTCACGCTGGTGTTGGGTCTGGTGGTCGCAGGGGTCGCCGCGTGCGAGTCAGACGGTGTTCCGGCGCCCGCGCCGGCGGCGCCCAGCGCCACCGCGCCATCGGTGCCACACACCGCGACCGTGTCCGTGTGCGCCGACGCGGTCACGGTCAGCGAGGCCGGTGCGACGATCTTCTCCGGAACCTACGATCACCTGAGACTATTGGCCCTGTCGGACACCGACGAGGCGACGACCGACGCCAAGTCCGCCGAACTGGAGCGGGAACTCCAGGTAGCCCTCACCCGCTGGTCCCAGCAGCTGGCGGCGCTCGCCGAAAAGGACGTCGACCCCCAGGTCAAGGCCGCACTGGTCAACGGAGCCCGGACCGTCCAACGGCTCAACGACCCGGCCGAACCGACCGCCCTCGGCGACGCCCGCACCACGCTGGAGCGACTCGCCGGCACGATCGAGGCCGCCTGTCCGGCGAAATAGGGACTTCGCGACGCCCGTCACGGCGGCGATCGACGGTCACCTGCCTCGTCTCCGTCCCGGCCGATCAGCTCGTCGAAGACCTCGGTGCCCGAGTGGCGGCGCTTTGCCGCGTACATGGCCGCGTCGGCGTCGCGGAGCAGGGCCTCCACGGGCTTGTCGGCGCTGACCGCGACGCCGACGCTGGCCGCCGGGTGCACCGTGCGCGCGCCAATCGTGACCGGTTGCGCGAGCGTGTCGACGATCCGGCGGGCGGTGGCCGCCGCGTCGGCCTCGGACGTGTCGGGCAGGATCACGCTGAACTCGTCGCCGCCGAGACGGGCGACCGTGTCGGACGGGCGGACGCTGTGTTGGATCCGCTGCGCGACGATCCGTAGCAACTCGTCGCCGGCCTGGTGGCCCAACCGGTCGTTGATGTCCTTGAACTGGTCCAGGTCGAGCATCAGCACGGCGCTGCCCTGGCCGCGGGCGCCGACCTCGCGCAGGGTTTCGGCGCGCTCGTTGAACAGCGCGCGGTTGGCGATCCCGGTCAGCTGGTCGTGGCTGGCGTCGTGCCAGAGCCGGTCCCGCAGTGCGACCGTGTCGGACACGTCGCGGATGTTGAGCACGACGCCCTCCACCGCCGGGTCGGCGAGGCGGCCGGTCGCGATCACGTTCAGCCAGACGGTGGTGCCGTTGGCGCGGCGCGCTTCGAGCTCGTCCGACTCGGTGCGCGCCGAGCCGGCGAGCATGGGCCGCAGGAGGGCCCGGAGGCGCCCGAGGTCGACCGGGTGGATCAGGTCGGCGACCCGCTGACCGACCGCGTCCGACAGGTTCCCGCCGAGCACCGGTCGCAGGGCGGGCGTCGCGTACGTGATGACCCCTTGGCGGTCGAGCACCAGAGTGACGTCCGAGGCGTGCTCCACCAGCGACCGGAACCAGCGCTCCCGCCGGCCGACCGTGTCGACGGTCTGGTCGAGCCGGCCGACCAGGCGCGCGTTCTCGATCAGCAGCAGGTCCTGCCGAATGATGATCAGCCCGGCGATGGCCACGGTGCCCATCGCGGTGCCCCAGCTTCGCGCGGTCAGGCCCTCGTCCGAGAGCTGGGCGATCAGCAGCACCTGCGTGGCGCCCAGCGCGACGAGCGGCGCGATGAGCCGGCTGCGGCGGCCGCCCAGCGCCCGCACCCTGCTCGGCAGCAGCCGTTCCACGCACGGTGCCACGGCCAGGAGCAGGGGCGGCACAAGCCGGGCGACCAGCACCGGCAACCCGTCGTCGGCGTCCATGACCTGCGGGTTCAGGGCGCGTTCGAGCCCGTGCAGGGCCGCTCCCAAACCGACGACGACGCCGGTCGCGGCCGCGAACGGGGCGACGCCGGTGACCAGCAGGTGGGTGACCGCGAACGCTGAGAGCAGCAGGACGATCGCGCCGATGCCGGTCCAGACCGCGTCCTCCGCCCGATCGGCGCCCATCTCGCCGGTCAACGCGATCGTCCAGATGAACACGGCGGCGCCCACCAGCACCGTGCTGGCGTCGAGCCACATGACGCGACGTTCCGGACCGGACTGCTTCGGGTTTCCGGTGAGCATGAAGGCCAGCAGCCACGCGGAGCCAACCGTGAACAGGGCGGACGGCGCTGTCCAGGCGGTGCTGTGCCAGCCCGGTGCGACGATCTCGTCGACCGTTCGCAGCACGGCGGCGGCCAGGAATATGACGCCGCTGACGGTGGCCGCCCGCCAGAACCGGCGCGATCGCCGCGACCGTTTTCGTTGCCTGGCCAGCCGCCAGGAGAGCGCGACGAACACGACGTAGAAGACGGATTGGGCCACCCAGCAGGCGATAGCGGGCGCGGGACCCACGAGGATCGCGATGGTCGCGGCTCCGAAGATCCCTAGGAGTGCCCACAGCCACGGCTCCGCCAGCACCAAGCCGGCGGGGCCGCGTCGTGCCGCTGCTCCTTCGACCGCCGCCAAGGTCCCATCACACCACGCCGGGGGTACGACATCAGCGGCGTACGCGGATCAGGCTCCGGAATCACCGCATACGGGGCGAAACCCCCGCGTGGCTGAAGCGCGGCGCAGACCCAGGGCCTATGCGGGCGGTGTGGCCGGGGTGGCTGCCGCGGCCGCGGCCTGGTGCGCCGCGAACAGCTCGCGCAGGGCACGCACGCCTTCCAGCGCGTACTCCTTGTCGACCACCTGGAGGGCCACGATCGTGACGAGCTCGTCGTCGTGCAGCTCCGCGCCCGCGAACGAGACGCCCCGCTCGAAGCGGATCGCCCGTACGACCTCCCAGGGCAGGTCGTACGAGCCGATCACGTTGCGGATCCGGATCCCGTTGGCGTCGGCGTCGACCCGCGGCCGGAGGAAGAGCAGGATGCCGGCGGCGAAGGCGATGCCGAGGCCGATCATCGCGGTCTGGTCACCGCGCTGGAAGACCGCCTTGCCCTCGCCGGTCGAGCCGGTCAGCCCGAAGCTGACGGCGGTGAAGACGACCACGACCGCGATGGCCGCGCCGATCGCGACCTTGCGCGCCCGCTGGGGACGGAAGGTGACCGCTGCGCTGTCCATGGCACCACAATCTACAGGCGGCAGTTGTGGATGCCGGTCACCAGGATCGCACGTGCGCCCAGGTCGTACAGCTCATCCATGATCTTGTGGACGTCCGACCGCAGCACCATGGCCTCGACCGCCACCCAGCCCTCGCGGTGCAACGGCGAGACGGTCGGCGACTCGATGCCGGGAGTCAGCACCGTCGCCCGCTCGAGCAGGTCGGCCCGCACGTCGTAGGCGAGCATCACGTAGCGACGGGCCACCAGCACGCCCTGGAGCCGGCGCACGAGCTGAGCGACGGGTGGCGAGGCGGCGGTGGCACCGCGCCGCCCGTCGGCGGTCGAGTCCTGGCCGATCAAGAGGGCCGACGAGGTCAGGATCGGGTCGCCGATCACGGCGAGCCCGGCCTGGCGCAGCGTCGCACCGGTCTCCACGACGTCGGCGACCACGTCGGCCACGCCGAGCCGGATGGCGTTCTCGACCGCGCCGTCCAGCCGGATCACGTCGGCCGTGATGCCGTTGTCGGACAGGTAGCGGTTGACCACACCGGGGAACGAGGTGGCCACCCGGCGGCCGTCGATCTGCTCGACCGTGGTGATGGTCGACGGGTGCGCGGCGAACCGGAAGCTGGCGCCGGCGAAGTCGAGGTCGAGCAGCTCCTCGGCCGGGCTGCCGGCGTCGACCAGCAGGTCGCGGCCGGTGATGCCGAGGTCGAGGTCGCCGGAGCCGACGTAGGTGGCGATGTCGCGCGGGCGCAGGTAGAAGAACTCGACGTCGTTGGACTCGTCGCGGCAGACCAGGTCACGCTCGTCGGTGCGCTGGCGGTAGCCCGCCTCGCGCAGCATCTCGGCGGCGGGACGGGCGAGGGTGCCTTTGTTGGGCACGGCGATGCGCAGCATGTCGGGAAGACTCCTGTCGGATGAAGGTGTGCCGGACCGGTGAGCGGGGCTCACAGATGTCGGTACACGTCCTCCAACTTCAGACCGCTGGCGAGCATCAGCACCTGGGCCTGGTAGAGCAGCTGCGAGATCTCCTCGGCGGTCCGCTCCGGACCCTCGTGCTCGGCGGCCATCCACGCCTCGGCCGCCTCCTCGACGACCTTCTTGCCGATCGCGTGCACCCCGCGCTCGAGCGCGGCGACGGTGCCCGAGCCCGGCGTGCCGGCCTCGGCCTTCGCCGACAACTCGGCGAAGAGCTCCTCGAACGTCTTCACGCAGCCATCCAACCAGGCAGTGCCGCCGCCGCCGAACCCGCCCGCCGGTGTTCCACGCTGTGGTCAGCCCTCCTCCACCACGACATTGTGGTCGCCCGCGCCTATTGCACGACCACAATGTGGTCGTCGGAGGCCCCGTCCATGGTCACCATCACGGTGTACGTGCCCGGCGGGATCGTCATTGTGAATTGCGCCTCACGCTGGGCCGGGCTGCCGCCGTGGAGAGGGAGGTCCTGCCGGATCGGGGCACCGCCGGCCCGCGGCGTGATCTCCAGGCGGGCCGTCGACCCGAACCCGGCCACGTGTACGTCGAGCCGACCGCCCCGGATGACGTCGCCCTGCTGCGGGTTGATCAGCCAGACCGGTGCGAGCGTGTCGAAGGCCGGCGCCCGCCGCAGCACGCTGCCCGCGCCGCCGATCCGCACCCCCGGCAGGCCGCTGGCCGCGGTCACGGTCCAGACGAGTTGCTGCGCCGCGATCGGGGAAGGCGGGACCGCACCGCCGAGGTCGACGGTGACCACGTCGCTCGCGACGGCCACGCCACGGACCGCCGTCCCGGCCGGCCAGGCGGACGCGTAGTCGGGGTCCAGCGGCGCGGTGCCGAACATCGAGGTGAGCGCGGCCCGGACCCGGTCCGGTAGCGCCGCAGACGTCGGGGCGGCCCGGTGGAACTCGCGCACGAGGGCGTCGTCGCGACGCGGACCGACGTAGTAGACGGCGAGCAGGGGTCCCGGCGCGGCGGTCGCTGTCGGGCCGGCCGTCGGTGCCGCGGGCCGTGGAGGCGCCGGTGCGTCCGGCACGACGACGAGCGCGACGACGACCGCGACCGCGGCGGCCGCCGCCACGGTCACCCCCGCGCCCAGCGTCACCCATACGCGACTACGCCGGCGCCGGGTGCGCGCCCGGATCACGGCCAGCGCGTCGGGGCGTACCTCCACCGTGGACGCCTGCGCCTCCAGCGCGCGCCGGATCGTCTCCTCCGGGGTCATCACAGCCGCTCCAGGGTCGGGCGCAGGGCGGCCACCGCCCGCGCGGCGTGGCTCTTGACGGCACCACGGCTGACACCCATCGCCTCGGCGATCTCCGCCTCGGACAGGTCGACGTAGTAGCGCAGCACGATCGCCTCCCGCTGGCGGGTCGGCAGCCGGCGGATCGCGTCGACCACCGCGGCCTGGGTGAGCAGGTCCAGGGCGCCGGACTCGGCACTGGGCACGTCCGCCGGCGGGCGGCTGGCGGCGAGGTGCGCGTCGACCACGCGGCGGTGCCGCAGCGCCGACCGGCAGCCGTTGACCACCGCCACCCGCAGGTAGGCCAGCGCCTTGTCGGGGTCGCGGAGCTTGTGCCAGCGGGCGTGCAGCCGGACGTACGCGTCCTGCACGATCTCCTCGGCGATGCCGCTCTCGTGCAGCAGCAGGTTGGCCAGCCGGACCAGCGGGCGGTAGTGCGCGCCGAAGAGATGGGTGACCGCCTGGTCGGCGTCCCATTCGCTGGACGGTTGGTCGGCCATGCCCCTCCGGGGACGTAGCGCCGTCTCGGTGCGCACGTGGAGATGACGCGCGACGGACGGATCCGGTTTACCGCCAACGGCAACGGGGCGCCATGGGTTGAATGTCCAAATACCCAACCGATGTGATAGGGAACTCGATTGATGTTCGCCTTCACATCTCTAAGCTGTCCACCATGTCCAGGCGAGCTACCCCTCTCGCGGTCGCGGTCGCGGCCGCCCTGATCACCACTCTCGCGGCCTGCGCGCCCGAGGAGACGCCGGAGGCCGCGCCGTCGGGGTCGGCCGCCGCGTCCTGCACCAAGGACTCCCTGCAGACCGAGACCGCCGGCAAGCTGACCGTCGCCACCGACGACCCGGCCTACGAGCCGTGGGTGGTCGGCAACAAGCCCGAGTCCGGCGAGGGCTTCGAGGCCGCCGTCGCCTATGCCGTCGCGGAGAAGCTCGGCTTCGCGCGGTCCGATGTGGCGTGGACCCGGGTCACCTTCAACAACGCGATCGCACCCGGCCCGAAGGCGTTCGACTTCGACGTCAACCAGTTCTCGGTCACGCCCGAGCGCCAGCAGGCGGTCGACTTCTCGTCGCCGTACTACCTGGTCCGGCAGACCGTGATCGCGCTGAAATCGTCGAAGATCGCCAACGCGAAGAGTGTGGCCGAGCTACAGTCCGCCAAGCTCGGCGCCCAGGTGGGCACGACCAGCTTCCAGGCGGTCAAGGAGCTGATCAAACCGACCACCGAGCCGCAGGTTTACAACTCCAACGACGACGCCAAGAAGGCGTTGGAGAACGGCCAGATCGACGGTCTCGTCGTCGACCTGCCGACGGCGTTCTACATCACCGGCGCCGAGCTGACCGACGGCAAGATCGTCGGGCAGCTGCCGCAGGTGGGCACCCCGGAGACGTTCGGCCTGCTGCTCGACAAGGGCTCGCCGCTCACCAGGTGTGTCAGCGACGCGGTCGACCAGTTGCGCAGCGGCGGCCAGCTCGCCGAACTGGAAAAGAAGTGGCTCGCCGACACGGCGGGCGCTCCCGAACTCACGTGACCCGGCTGGTCGACGGCGCGCCGCCCTCGGCCGTCCAGCTCGACCGGATCGCCTGGCGGCGGCGCCAGAGCATCCGGTCGATCCTGGTCGCCGCCGCGTCGACCGCGGTGCTCGGCGTGCTGCTGGTCGTCGCGGTCACCGGCGCGCCGGGCTGGGACCGGGTCCGGGCGTCGTTCCTGGACCCGGCGATCGCGGCCGACGCGCTGCCCGACATCCTGCGCGGGCTCTGGCTCAACATCCGGCTGCTGTTCTTCTGCGCGCTGGGTTCGCTCGGGTTGGGCCTGGTGATCGCGCTGCTGCGTACCCTGCGGGGCCCGGTGTTCTTCCCCGTGCGGGCGCTCGCTGTCAGCTACACGTACACGTTCCGTGGCCTGCCGCTGATCATCGTGATCTACGTGCTCACCCTCGGCGCGCCCGGGCTGCGCCTGCAGGGCATGCCGTCGGTGCTGGTGCTCGGCGGCGCGGCACTGGTGCTGACCTACTCCGGCTATCTCGCCGAGGTGTTCCGTGCCGGCATCGAGTCGGTGCACCCCAGCCAGATCGCGGCGGCCCGGTCGCTCGGGCTGAGCTACCGCCAGGCGATGCGCCACGTGGTGCTGCCGCAGGCGGTCCGCCGGGTGGCGCCGCCGTTGCTCAACGACACGGTGGCGCTGCAGAAGGACGTCGGCCTGGTCTCGCTGGCGGGGCCGATCGACGCGGTACGCGCGGCGCAGATCGCGACCGCGGAGCACTACAACTACACGCCGTACATCGTCGCGGGGGTGCTGTTCGTGCTGCTCGCCATCCCGCTGATCGCGGTCACCGACTGGGTGACGGTGCGGGCCGCCCGCCGGCAGGCGAGCCAATGACCGTCCTGTCGTGCCGTGGCGTCCGCAAGGTCTTCGGGTCGGCGGTGGTGCTCGACGGCCTCGACCTCGACGTCGCCGAGCACGAGGTGGTGGCGCTGATCGGCGCGTCCGGCTCGGGCAAGTCGACGCTGCTGCGCTGCGTCAACCTGCTGGAGGAGGTCGACGACGGCACGATCCACCTGGACGGCGCACACATCACCGATCCGCGGATCAACCCCGACCTGGTCCGCCGGAAGATCGGCATCGTGTTCCAGGCGTACAACCTGTTTCCGCACCTGTCGGTCCTGGACAACATCACCCTGGCGCCGGTACGCGTGCACAAGCGCCCCCGGGCGGAGGCCCGCGAGCAGGCGCTGGCGCTGCTGGCCCGGATCGGCCTGGCGGAGAAGGCCGACGCCTACCCGGACCGCCTCTCCGGCGGCCAGCAGCAGCGGGTCGCGGTCGTCCGCGCCCTGGTCAACTCGCCGCGGTTGCTGCTGTTGGACGAGGTCACGTCGGCGCTCGACCCGGAGTTGGTGGGTGAGGTCCTGGACCTGATCCGCGACCTCAAGAGCGACGGCATGACGATGGTGCTGGCCACCCACGAGATGACCTTCGCCCGGCAGGTCGCCGACCGGATCTGCTTCCTGGACGCCGGGCGGATCCTCGAACAGGGCCCACCGGCACAGCTTCTCGACCACCCGGCGGAGCCCCGCACCCAGCAGTTCCTCCGCCGGTTGACGCCCGCTTAGCCGCCGCTGGTGTGCCCCGGCGGCGGGTCGCTGGTGGGCTGAAGGAAGGGTCCCTTGTTAACGGTTTCCGCATAACAAGGGACCCTTCCCATCGCGACGGGTCAGGCAGAGTAGGCCGTATGCGTCCCCGTCTGCACCAGATGTTGGCCGAGGCCCGCCCCGGTGTGCTGCTCTTCAGCCTCACCCCGCCGCGGAGCAGCGCCACGGAGGAACGGGTCAAGGAGATCGCGGCGGTCACGCTGGACCGGCTCGCCCCGCTCGACCTCGACGGGCTGATCCTCTACGACATCGACGACGAGTCCGACCGCAACCCGTCCGAACGGCCGTTCCCCTATCTGCCCACAATGGACCCGGCCCGCTACCACGCTGAGCATCTCGGTGGCTGGGACCGCCCGACGGTGATCTACCGCTGCGTGGGCAAGTACGGCGAGGACGACCTGCGCGACTGGCTCGCCGACTGCGACGCCGACCAGGTGCTGAGCGTCTTCGTCGGCGCGGCCTCCGGCGCCAAGCCGGCCCGCACCGACCTGCGCCGCGCCCACGCCCTGCGCCAGGAGGTGCGCCCGGACCTGCCGCTGGGCGGCGTGGTGATCGGCGAGCGGCACACCCGGAGCGGCGACGAGCACCTGCGCATGCTGGCCAAGCAGGACCGCGGCTGCACGTTCTTCGTCTCGCAGGTCGTCTACGACGTCAACGAGACCAAGAACCTGGTCTCGGACTACTACTACGAGTGCGCCGCCCGTGGCGTCCCGCCGCGGACGGTGATCTTCACGCTGTCGCTGTGCGGCTCGCTCAAGACGCTGGAGTTCCTGCGGTGGCTGGGCGTCGAGGTGCCGCACTGGCTGGAGAACTCGCTCCGGCACACCGGCGACCCGCTGTCCGAGTCCTACCGGCAGACGGTGGCGATCGCCCGCGACCTGGTGGACTTCTGCGCGCATCTGGGCCTGCCCTACGGCTTCAACATCGAGAGCGTCTCGATCCGCAAGGCGGAGATCGACGCCACCGTCGACCTGGCCGCCGACGTGGCCGCCCTGCTGCGTTAACGGGTGGGGTCGAGGGCCGCCAGCACCGCGTTGAACTGGTCGACCGGCAGGACCACCCGGGTGAGGTGGGTGGACCGGGAGCCGCGTCGCCAGATCGGGGTCGGGATGTGGCGTTCCGGGTCGCGGGTCGTCACCCAGATCTGCCAGGCGTCGTAGCGGTCGGCCTGGCCCGTCCAGACCCGGTCCACCCGCGACCACGGAACGACGTGGGTCCAGACCACCGAGCGGATCTTGATGCCGCGGTCGCTGACGTAGACACCGACCAGCACGGTCCGCCACAGCACGAGCTGCCAGAGCAACACGACCGGGACGCCCCACCACAGCGTGTCCGGCGGCCGCCCGGCCAATACCGGCCCGACGACCGGCAGCAGGCCGGCGACGGACCAGGCCGCCCCGAACACGTACCGCGCGTTGTCGTGGCCCGCGACGGCCGAACGCCAGGTCGGCACGGTCAGGCCCGCGTCGTCGCCCAGGGCTCCGCGCCGCGCCGCGAGTCGATCCCGGTGCCGAAGTGCGGGTCGCTGCCCCGGATGTGCACGTCGACGGCGGTTGCCCGGGCCAGGTACAGCCGCAGTGCGGCGTCGCCGGACAGCTCGTCGGGCGTGAAGGCGACCGCTCCCGGCGCCACGCCGCCGAACGCCTCGGCACACCGCCGCGGCAGTTCGTCGTGCGGGACCTCGGCGGCCACCGCGTCGACGTACGCCGCGCGCCCCTGCCCGATCGCCGCCGTGGAGTCGAACACGACGATGGCGACCTCGGGCCGCTCGGCGACGTTGCGCGAATGCCGTGCGTCAGGCGAGGACACCCAGTAGAAGTCGCGATAGCCGACGTGGGTGAAGTAGACCGGCGAGACCCGCGGCAGACCGTCGGGCCCGATGGTCCCGAGCGTCATGTATTTGTTGCTGTCGATGGCCTGCCGGGCCATCTCGTCGAGCGCGTCCGTCATACGGGCGTCCCTTCGGCGGTGGAGCGTTCATGCTCGCACGACCGCCGTGGTGCCTCCTGCCCCTTTAACTCTACAGGCGGCGCAACCCCTACGAATCGGCCCGGATGCTGATTTTCAGGCTCTGACCTGCTCATATGCTCGTCGGGACCCACTTCGTGCGCAATCCCGGGGGAGCATCGTGCCCGCAGTCAGGACACAGGAAATCGCTGCTGAGCAGAAGGTCGTCGATCGGATCTACGAGCGCCTGGACGTGTTGCGGGCGCAGGCGAAAGCGCTGGAGGGCGAGGGGCACCGGCGGGCCACCACCAACTCGGCGACCGGGCTGGTGGAACGGGACGCGATCGTCCACCGGGCCGCGACCCGGATGCACGAGCTCGACTCGGAGGCCGACGGGCTGGTGTTCGGGCGGCTCGACTTCACCGACGGCGACACGTACCACATCGGACGGTTGGGGGTCCGCGACGGCATCGAGCCGCTGCTCGTCGACTGGCGCGCGCCGGCCGCCGCGCCGTTCTACCGGGCCACCTCGGGCGACCCGCTGGGGGTGGCCCGCCGGCGGGTCATCATCTGCCGCGGCTCCGCCGTCGTCGACCTCGACGACGACGTCCTCTCCCCCGACCACGTCGGCGACCTGCGGGTGCTCGGCGAGGGCGCGCTGCTGGCCGCGCTGCGCCGGTCCCGCGGCCCGCACATGCGCGACATCGTCACCACCATCCAGCGGGAGCAGGACGAGGCCATCCGCGCGCCCGCCCGCGGCGTCACCCTGATCACCGGCGGGCCGGGCACCGGCAAGACCCAGGTCGCGCTGCACCGGGCGGCCTACCTGCTCTACACCGACCGCGGCCGGTTCACCGACGACCGCATCCTGGTGGTCGGCCCCTCGACGGTGTTCACCGACTACATCGGCCGGGTGCTGCCCTCGCTCGGCGAGGACAGCGTGCACCTGCGGGCCATCGGCGAACTGGTCGACGGCGTGACCGCCACCCGCCGTGACCGCGCGGAGGTGGCCGCGATCAAGGGCAGCGAGCGGATGCTGACTTTGCTCGCGGAGCTGATCTGGCAGACGCCGCCGACGGCACCGGACCGGCTGCGCCTGGTGTACGCGGGCCAGGTGCTCACCGTCGACGCGACGGGCCTGGCGGCCGCCCGGCGGGAGGTGCGCGCCCGTTGCGAGGCGCGCGGCGCGCTGCCCAACTCCGCCCGCGCGACCGCGGCCGCCGTCCTCGTCGACGAGCTGTGGTCCAAGGTGGATGGTGCGCACCTCGACCGCGAGCTGTTCGGCGACGAGGCCGCCGACCGTCCGGAGTTCCGCCGCTTCCTGCACGCCTGGTGGCCGGCGCTGAGGCCGACGGGCGTGTTGGCCTGGCTCACCGACCCGGCCCGGGTGGCCGGCCCGGACGCCGAGCCGCTGGCGGCCTCGTACCAGGGCCGCGACGACTGGGCGGTCGACGACGTGCCGCTGCTCGACGAGCTGGCCGAGCTGCTCGGTGAGCCGCCGGCCGCGCCCCGGGCGCCGAAGCCGGAGTGGCAGCTGCGCGAGCTGACCAGCGGACCCAAGCTCGTCGACACGTTCGTGCTGAGCTGCGGCCTGCGCGACGGCTGGGAGCTCTACGCGCCCGGGCTTTCGACCCCGATGGCGGTCGCCGGGCAGCGGATCGACAACGACGCGGCCGGCCTGGCCCAGCGCTGGGCCGAGGCCATCATCCTGCGCGAGGGGCACAAGGTGGTGGGCTGGGAGGACGGCTTCGACCCGCACGGCGAGGACGGCTACGTGCCGGTGCTGGCCGACCCGCTGCCGGTCGCGGAGCCGGACGACGCGCCGGTGCCGGACCAGTACCTGCACCTGATCGTCGACGAGGCGCAGGACCTGTCCCCGATGGAGTGCCGGATGCTTTCCCGGCGGGCCGCGTACGCGTCGATGACCATCGTCGGCGACCTCGGCCAGGCGACGCATCCGCTGGCCGCCGGCTCGTGGGCGGACCTGGTCGAGCGGCTCGGCAAGCGCGAGGTCCGGACGCTGGATCTGCACACCGGCTACCGGGTGCCGCAGACCATCGCCGACTACGCGGCCCGGGCCCTGGCACCCGGCATCGAGCCGACACGCTCCTACCAGCCCGGCGGGACGCTGTCCGTGCGCCAGGTCGAGGACCTCAGCACGGCCGTACGGGCGGCCGTCGAGGAGGTGCCGGAGGGTGCCACGGTCGCGGTGATCACCGCGGACGACGCGACGCTCGGCGACCTCCCCGGCGCCACCGTCGTGCCGGCCAGCCTGGTCAAGGGCCTCGAGTACGACCACGTGATCGTGGTCGAACCGGCCGACATCGTCACCGCCGAACCGCGCGGCCAGGCCCGCCTCTACGTGGCACTCACCCGGGCCGTTGCCGGATTGGTCGTCCTGCACCACAAGCCGCTGCCGGAGGTGCTGCGCTAGCCGTGCTGGTGGGTGCGGGCGTAGTGGCGGGCGACGCGGGTGCGGTTGCCGCAGATGTTGGGGGTGCACCACTGGCGGCGGGCGGTCTCGGCGAGGAACAGCATCGAGCAGTTGGGGTTGGCGCAGCGCCTCAGCTTGGCCAGCCGGCGCTCGTCGGCCAGCAACTCGATCGCGCCGCGGGCCGTGGCCGCCAGTGCGGCGTTGCCACCCTGCTCGGTGTGCCAGCGGACCTCTTCGCGGTAGGCGCCGTCCGCGTCGGTGAGGCGCAGGCTCGTCGGCACCGCCGCGACCACGGCGTTGACGTCGTCCACGGAGCCCGGCCGCGCGGACCGGCCTTCCAGGTGTGCGTCGAACAGGTCCCGGATCGCCGTGCGCAGCCGTTGGGTGGCGGCCAGGTCCGGTGGCGGGCCGTCGGGCAGGCGCGGCGACTGGAGGCGCCACCACGCCTCCGCCGTGGCCGGGTCGGCGATGAGGTCCTGCGGCGGGTCGGTCACCAGCATCTTGGTGTCGACCAGGTCGAGCGCGACCAGCGGCTCGCCGCCCATCGGGAAGCCAGCCGCCTGGACATCGGCCAGACTGATGCTCACCCCGCCAGCGTATCCATTAGGTGAGAAGATCGCGAGTTTCTCGCTGAACCGCTTGCGCGCCTGCGCCTAATGCTTTTACGGTCGAGCTAACCATTAGGAGGCGAGACCATGACACTCAAGGACCGGACCGTGTTGGTCATCGGCCGCGGCGGCGGGATCGCCCGGGCCGTCACCGACGCCGTGCGGGAGGCCGGTGCTTCCGTCGTGGTCGCCGGGCGCGACCCCGAGGCGCTCGCGGTCGCCTACGACGACCCGGCCATCACCGCGGAGACCGTCGACCTGACCGACGAGTCGAGCGTCGCCGCGCTCGCCGAACGCCTCGGCACCGTCGACCACGTGGTCAGCACCGCTTCGGCGCGGGCCCGCGGTCCCGTGGGCCAGCTCGACCCCGACGTGGTGGCGCTGTCGTTGCGCACCAAGGCCGTCGGCGCGATCCTGCTGGCCAAGCACTTCGCCAACCGGATGCCGGCGGACGGCTCGTTCCTGCTGTTCTCCGGCGCTACCGCGGTCAAGCCGGCCGCCGGGATGCTGGCCGTCGCGGCCACCAACGGCGCCGTCGACGCGATCGTCCGCTCGCTCGCCGTCGAGCTCGCGCCGATCCGGGTCAACGCGATCTCGCCGGGCACGATCGACACCGGCGCCTACGACGCGCTCGGGCCCGAGAAGAAGGCGGCGCTGTTCGCCGGCCGGAGCGAGCGCAACCCGGCCCGCCGGGTCGGCACCGCCGACGACGTCGCCCAGGCGGTCGTCTTCGCCCTGACCAACACCTTCCTGACCGGGGTGTCGTTGGGGATCGACGGCGGCGAGCGACTGGTGTGACCGGTGGGACGAGCGCCACGTTGTACGTTGGCGAAGGGGGGAGCCAATGGCCACGCTGTTGTCGGTGAACGTCGGCCTGCCGAAGGACGTCGAGTGGCAGGGCCGGACCGTCCACACCGGAGTGTTCAAGACGCCCGTTCCGGGGCGCCGGATGGTCCGCCGGCTCAACATCGACGGCGACGGCCAAGGTGACCTCGACGGCCACGGCGGCGAGCAGCGGGCGGTGCTGGTCTACCAGACCGACTCGTACGCCCACTGGTCGAAGGTCTTCGACAAGGACCTCGGCGGCTACGGCGCGTTCGGCGAGAACTTCACCGTCGACGGGCTGGCCGACGACGAGGTGCACATCGGTGACCGCTACCGGATCGGCGACGCCGAGTTCGAGGTCACCCAGCCGCGGGTCACCTGCTTCCGGGTCGGTCTGCGCCTGGGCGAGCCGCGGCTGCCCGCGTTGCTGGTCGGCCACCACCGCCCCGGCTTCTACCTGCGGGTGACCACCGAAGGCGAGGTCGGCGCCGGCGACGAGATCGTCCGCACCAAGGTCGGGCCGCACCAGCTCACCGTGGCCGAGGTCGACGCGCTGCTCTACCTGCCGAACCCCGACCACGACCGGATCAACGACGCCCTCGACATCCCGGCGCTCAGCCCCGGCTGGCAGGGGTCCTTCCGCGACGTGCTGGCCGGCGGTGGCGGGCTGGCGCCGATCCCGGTCGGGCACGAGCCGGCGTGGCGGGGCTTCCGGAAGCTGCGGGTCGACCGGGTCGTCCCCGAGACCGCGGCGATCACCTCGTTCTACCTGGCCGGCACCGACGACCAGCCACTGCCGCTGGCCCAGCCGGGGCAGTACCTGACGTTGCGGGTGCCCGAGGCCGGCGACCCGGTGCCGGTGCGCTCCTACTCACTCTCCGACCCGGCCGCGTACCGCATCAGCGTGAAGCAGGAGGCGCAAGGCTCGGTCAGCCGTTGGATCTGCGATCACGTGAAGCCGGGCGCGCTGGTCGAGGTGGCGCCCGCCCGGGGTGAGTTCCTCCTGGCCGACGGCACGGACCCGATCCTGCTCATCTCGGCCGGCATCGGCGTGACGCCCGTGCTGGCGATGCTGCACCGGCTGGCCACCGACCGCGACCAACGCCAGATCTGGTGGATCCACACCGCGCACGACGCGACCCACCTCGCCTTCGCGGCCGAGACCCGGGCCCTGCTCGCGGACCTGCCGAACGCCCAGGAGCACGTCTTCTGGTCAACCGAGACCCGGCTGACGGGTGCCGTGCTGGACTCGCTGGCGCCGCCGAAGGAGGCCGACGCGTACGTCTGCGGTCCGGAGTCCTTCATGGACGACATCAGCGCCGCACTGGTCGACTACGGCATGAAACCGGCCCGGGTACGCACGGAGCTGTTCGCCGCCCGCTCGGCGATCAACCCCGGCATCACCGACAAGACCCGCCGCCAGCCCCACCCGCCAGAGGGCCCGCCCGGCACCGGCCCGGCGGTCACGTTCGCCCGCAGCGGCCTGACCGTCCCGTGGTCCGACGAGCGCCGCTCGCTGCTGGAGCTGGCCGAGTCGTGCGACGTCCCGACCCGCTGGTCCTGCCGCACCGGCGTCTGCCACACCTGCGAGACGGGCCTGCTCGTCGGCGACGTCGACTTCGACCCGGAGCCACTCGAACCCGCGGGGCCGGGCAACACACTGATCTGCTGCTCCCGCCCCCGCGGCGAGGTCGTGCTGGATCTCTAGATGGCGCGGATGGCGAGGGCCGCGTCCAACGCCGCGAGGGTGGCGGCGTAGCCCTTGTCCTCCGCCGAACCGGGCAGGCCGGCGCGGTCCTGGGCCTGCTCGAGGGTGTTGACCGTGAGCACGCCGTGCGCGACCGGCTTGCCCGAGTCGAGCGCGACCCGGGTCAGGCCCTCGGTGACCGACTGGCAGACGTAGTCGAAGTGGGCCGTCGAGCCGCGGATGACCACGCCCAGGGCGACCACCACGTCGTACTTCTTCGCCAGTGCCTGTGCGACCACGGGGATCTCCACCGAGCCCGCCACCCGGGCGACCGCCACGTCGGCGACCGCCGAGGCCTTGGCCGCCGCCACCGCCCGGTCGACCATGTGGTCGGTGAGCTCGGCGTGCCAACGGGCGGCCACGATGCCCACCGTCAGGCCCGAGGCGTCCACAGTGGCCACGTCGGGTTCGCCGAAACCAGCCATCAGAATCCCTCCGCAACGTCGACGTCGTCGAGCGAGTCGAGCAGGTGTCCCATTCGGTCGCGCTTGGTCCGCAGGTAGCGGACGTTCTCCGGGTGCGGCCGCACCGGCAGGCCCTCGCGGCCGACGATGGTCAGCCCGTAGCCCTCCAGGCCGGCCCGCTTGGCCGGGTTGTTGGTCAGCAGGCGCATCGAGCGCACGCCCAGGTCGTAGAGGATCTGCGCGCCGGTGCCGTAGTCGCGGGCGTCGGCGGGCAGGCCCAGGTCGAGGTTGGCGTCGACGGTGTCGCGGCCCATGTCCTGGAGCTGGTACGCCTGCAGCTTGTGCAGCAGCCCGATGCCGCGACCCTCGTGACCCCGCATGTAGAGCACGACGCCGCGGCCCTCGGCCGCCACCCGGGCCAGCGCCGCGTTGAGCTGCGGGCCGCAGTCGCAGCGCAGCGAGCCCAACACGTCGCCGGTCAGGCACTCGGAGTGCACCCGGACGAGCACGTCGGCGCCGTCGCCGATGTCGCCGTAGACCATGGCCACGTGCTCCGCCGCGTCGTGCGCGGCCCGGTAGCCCATTGCGGTGAACACACCGTGATCGGTCGGGATGCGCGTCTCGACCACCCGCTCGACCTGCTTCTCGTGGTGCCGCCGGTAGGCGATCAGGTCGGCGATCGAGATCAGCGCCAGGTCGTGCTCGGCCGCGAACTTCTCGAGGTCGGGCAGGCGCATCATGGTGCCGTCGTCGTTGACCAGCTCGCACAGCACGCCGGCGGGGCGCAGGCCGGCCAGCACCGCGAGGTCGATCGCGGCCTCGGTGTGGCCGGGCCGGCGCAGCACGCCGCCGGACTTGGCGCGCAGCGGCACCACGTGGCCGGGGCGGGACAGGTCGCCCGGGGTCGTGTCGGCCGACGCCAGCAGCCGGATCGTGTGCGCCCGGTCCGCGGCCGAGATGCCGGTGCTGACGCCCTCGCGGGCGTCGACCGTCACCGTGTACGCGGTGCCCCGGCGGTCCTGGTTGGTGTGGTACATCGGCGGCAGCTCGAGCCGGTCGGCCTCTTCCTCGGTGACCGGCGCGCAGATGTAGCCCGACGTGTAGCGGACCGTGAACGCGAGCAGCTCCGGCGTCGCCAGTTCGGCGGCGAAGATCAGGTCGCCCTCGTTCTCCCGGTCCTCGTCGTCGACGACAACGACCGGCTCGCCCCGCCGCGATCGCGGCGACAGCCTGTTCGAACAGTGTCGACAGCGTCATGACCGTCTCCCCCAGGAGCCGTCTCGACATATTTGGCGATCACGTCGACCTCGAGGTTGACCAGGTCGCCGACTGCTTGTGCCCGAGCGTGGTCAGCGACAGCGTGGTCGGGATCAGCCCGACCGAGAACGTGTCGTCACCCGCCTCCATCACCGTCAGCGAGACGCCGTCGACGGTGATCGAGCCCTTCTCCACGACATACCGGCGGATGGCCGCCGGCAGCTCGAACCGGACGGTCGTCCACTGCTCGGCGGGCTCCCGCCGATGATCCGGGCCGACGCCGTCGACGTGGCCCTGCACGAGGTGGCCGCCGAGCCGACTGTCCAGCCGGGCCGCGCGTTCCAGGTTGACCGGGTCGCCGGGGTGCAGCTCGCCGAGCGACGAGCGGCGCAGCGTCTCGCCCATCACGTCGGCCGTGAACCCGTCGCCGGAGATCTCGACCGCGGTCAGGCAGACGCCGTTGACCGAGATCGAGTCGCCGTGCTTGAGGTCGTCGACGACGGTCTTGCCGCGGATGGCGATCAGGCCGGAGTCGTCGCCGGTCGCCGTCCAGCCGACGATTTCGCCGAGCTCCTCGATGATGCCGGTGAACATGCGGGTCAGCCCTCCTTCTTGCGTGGCACAGCGGTGAACCGCAGGTCAGGGCCGACCCGCGTGACATCGGTGAGATCGAGGTCGATGACCTCGGAGATGGTCGACACGCCCGCGCCGGACAGCGCCGACGGGCCGGCGCCCAGCAGCTTGGGCGCGACGTAGCCGATCACCTTGTCGACCAGCCCGGCGGCGAGGAACGCGCCGGCCAGTCGAGGGCCGCCCTCCAGCAGCACCGAGCGGACGCCGCGGACGTGCAGGGCCGCGAGCAGCGCCTGCAGGTCGACCTTCCCGTCCGGGCCGGTGCCGACCTCAGCGGCGGTCGCCACCCAGGTCGGCGCGGCGTTGTCGCGGACCTTGGCGCTCGCGGGGGTACGCCCGGCGCTGTCGACCACGACCCGCAGCGGCTGCCGGATCGCCAGCGAGCCGTCGCGCAGGTTGCGGGCGGTGAGCCGGGGGTCGTCGGCGAGCACGGTGCCGATGCCGACCATGACCGCGTCGCTGGCGCAGCGCAGCGCGTGCACGTCCATCCGGGCGCCTTCGGAGGTGATCCACATGCTGGTGCCGTCGGCGGCGGCGGACCGGCCGTCGAGGGTCGCGGCGTACTTCCAGACGACGTACGGCCAGCCCCGTCGCACGCTGGTCAGCCAGGCGATGTTGCCGGCCTCGGCCTCGTCCTCGCGTACGCCCATCTCGACCTCGACACCGGCGGCGCGCAGCGTCTCGGCGCCACCGCGCGGCGACCGGATCCGGGTCGGCGACACCGACGACCACCTTGACCACGCCGGCGTTGATCAGCGCGCGGGTGCAGGGTCCGGTGCGGCCGGTGTGGTTGCAGGGTTCCAGGGTGACGATCGCGGTGCCGCCACGGGCCCGCTCGCCGGCCTGGGCCAGCGCGACGATCTCGGCGTGCGGTCCGCCGGCGTACGCGTGGAAGCCCTCGCCGACCACCTCGCCCGCCGCGTCGAGCAGCACACAGCCGACGATCGGGTTAGGGCTCGTGGTGCCGAGGCCCCGCGCGCCGAGCGCAATCGCGCGTCGCATCGCCTCGTCGACGGAGACGCCGCTGCCCATGCCGTTCCTTCCCGTTCGCCGTCGTCACGCGGCGCGGGCAGGGTGCGGAAGAATGAGCAAGCGCGGCTCGGGACGGCAACGATGAGCCGCCCCGTCGGCGGCGCCAGGGAACGGCGCGGCCAACCGCCCTCGCGCTGTCTCCCATCCGGACTTTCTGGGCGGCCGTCGTGGCTGCCCAACCGTCGGCCCCGGAGTCTCACCAGGTCCACCGCTCGAAAGAATCTTCGACCGGGTCGCGGGCTTACCAAGGGCCAAGGCCCCCGGATCACCGCCGGTTCGGAATTTCACCGAGTCCCGCCAGCGCGTGGTGGGTAGCCCCAGTCTTACACGCAATCCGCGGAACAGCGATCGACAGGCGACCTACCTCACATGCGGCGCCGCCCACGGGACGCCCGAGGGCAAACCGGTCAGCTGGTCGACAGGCGCCGGTCGACGGCCACGTACGAGCCCGGTTGGCTCTTCGCGACGGTCTTCATCTCGTTGGCCAACGCGATGATCTCGCGGGGGTCGGAGAACCTCCGGTCACCGCTGGACAGCGCCACGCCGATGGAGAGGGTGACCAGCGCCGCACGCTGGATGTTGTTGCGGCGGTCGCGGACTTCGACATAGCCGCGGGAGGCGTCCCGCTCGTCGTAGAGCCCGTCGGTGGTCTTCTCGAAGTCGAGGACCGCCTTCTCGGACAGCGGGCGGACCTGCTGGGGCGTGCAGACGATCACGAAGTCGTCGCCGCCGATGTGGCCGAGGAAGGCCGGCGGCAGGCCGGCCTCGATCACGGCCCGGTGCAGGCTGCGGGCCAGCGCGCCGATGAACTCGTCGCCCCGACCGAAGCCGTACACGTCGTTGACGCTCTTGAACCGGTCGATGTCGATGTAGGCGACCGCGTAGTCGGTGCCACCGCGGACCCGGTCGGTGATCTCGCGGCCGATCCGGGTGTTGCCGGGCAGGCCGGTCAGCGGCGAGACCTCGCGGTACTCACGGTTGCGGCGCAGCGTGGACGTGACCCGGGCGACGAGCTCCGAGGTGTCGAACGGCTTGACCATGTAGTCGTCGGCGCCCGCGGTCAGCCCGTGGACCTTGTCGACGGTCAGGCCCTTGGCGGTCAGCATGATGATCGGCAGGGCGGCGGTCATCGGGTCGGCGCGCAGCCGCCGGGTCAGCTCGACGCCGTCGATGCGGGGCATCATCAGGTCGACCACGCAGAGGTCGGGCCGGGCCCGCTCGATCAGCTCCAGCGCCTCCTGCCCGTCGCGGGCGTGCATGACGTCGAACCCGGCGAGCTTGAGGCTGATCCCGACGAACCGGGCGATGTCTTCGTCGTCGTCGACGATCATGATCAGACCGAGCTTGTTGGTCGTCTCCAGGACGAGCTCGCCGCGTTCGCTCATCGATGCCCGACCACGCCGGCGGCGAGGGCGCGCAGCCGCCGGATGGCGGCCGAGGGGTCGTCGGCGCCGTAGACCGCGGTGCCCGCGACGAACGCGTCGGCACCGGCCTGCGCGGCCTGCTCGATGGTGTCGGCGGCGATCCCGCCGTCGACCTCGATGCGCAGCTCCAGGTGCCCGCTCTCCTGCGCGGCGCGCACCTTGCGGACCTTGTCGAGCAGCTCGGGCACGAAGCGCTGACCACCGAAGCCCGCCTTGATGGTCATCACGAGCAGCGTGTCGAAGCTGGGCAGCAGCTCCAGATAGGGCTCGATCGGGGTGTCCCGGTCGATCGCCAGGCCGGCCTTGGCGCCGGCGGCGCGCAGGTCCTTGGCCAGGGCGACCGGGTTGTCGCACGCCTCGACGTGGAAGGTGACGTTGTAGGCGCCGGCGTCGGCGTAGGCCGGAGCCCAGCGGCGCGGCTCGTCGATCATCAGGTGCACGTCGAACGGCAACTGCGTGATCGGGCGCAGGCTCTGCACCACCGGCAGCCCGATCGTCAGGTTAGGGACGAAATGGTTGTCCATGACGTCGATGTGCAACCAGTCCGCCTCTTGCTCGACCAGGCGAACCTCGTCGGCGAGATGGGCGAAGTCAGCCGCGAGGATGCTGGGGGCGACGATCGGCGACGGTCGGGTCACCGGGCCAGTGTACGAAGCCGGGGCCGATCCCCGTAGGGTTGCCCTCAACCCGAGCCTGTGGAGGGATGCACAGATGCGACGGTGGGTGACCGCAAGGCGGATGGGGGCGGTAGCACCCATCCGGCTGAGGACGGGCAGAAAATGGGCTGTGGGCCTCGCGGTCCTGGTGGCAACCTTCGCGCTCAGCGGCTGTGGCGGCAACCCGGCCGGGGTCGACGGCGACATCAGCGACGACTGGCGCCCGATGAGCGAACCCAAGCCTTTCGTGCCCGACGCCGAGGTCTGCCACGCCTCCGCGGTGGAGTCCGGTTACCTGGCCGCGTACGCGCCGGTGGACTGCGCCTCGCCGCACATGGTGGAGACGGTCCACGTCGGAGAGTTCAAGGACGCGGGCGCCCAGCCGCCGAAGCCCGGCGACAAGCCCTATCAGAGCGCGTACGGCGACTGCGGCGCGAAGGCAGCCGCCTACCTCGGCGGCGACTGGCGCTCGGCCCGGCTCGGGCTCAGCCTGGCGCTGCCCGGCCCGGAGGCGTGGCAGGGCGGCTCCCGGTGGTACCGCTGCGACGTCGCGGAGACGACCTCGCTCGACGACACCAGCACCGCCTACCGTTCGAGCTCGCTCAAGGGCGCACTGGCCAAGGCGTCGCCGCTGCGGTACGGCTGCTTCACCCCGAAGATCTCCAAGGAGGTCGTGCAGGAGATGGTCGCCATCGCCTGCACCAAGTCGCACCGCAGCGAGTTCGTCGGCATCTACGAGGCGCCGAACAAGCCGTACAAGACGTTCATCGACGACAGCGAGACCATCCACAAGGCGTGCCTGAACACCGTCGCCACGTACGCCAAGCTGCCGAAGGACGGCAACTTGGCGTTCCGCACCGGCACGATCTACTACTACCCCACGGCCGCCGAGTGGGACCAGGGCAACCGCGGCGTGAAGTGCTTCTCCTGGGACAGCGGCCGCACGTACACCCGCTCCATCAAGGGCGCCGGCACTTCCCTGATGCCGGTCAACTAGTCAGTGGGCGGTGACTCGATGTCACCTTCGGCGCGCTCGCCTGCGGCGATCGCGACCACCTCGTGGTGCGTCCGGTCCCAGAGACTGGCGGAGCGCGTCGAACGACTCCGCGAACAGGGCGTCGCCCTCCGCCACGGAACCGGACGCGCGCAGGTCGTGCGCGAGGTTGATCGCGCGCATCAGCACGTAGGGGTGCTCGAAGCCGTCCCGCGCCGGGTCGCCACCGCCGGACGTCGCGCGGCTGGTCTCCAGGATCAGGCTGGACTGGGCGACCGCGGCGGCGTGGTCGCCGGCGAGGGCCAAGTTGGTGGCGACCGAACTGCCGGCGCACAAGGTGTATGGATGTTCCGGCGACAGGACCTCAGCCAACGTCGCGAAGCAGCGATCGTCGAGCTCCCGCGCCTCGTCGAGCTCGCCCATGGCGCGCTTGACGATAGCGTCGTTGACGGTGGCGACCAGCGTCAACGGGTGCGACTCACCGAAGTCCGACTTGTATCGGCCGAGCGCGTCGGAGATCAACGCTTGGGCCTCGTCGAGTTGGCCGACCTCGCGCAGCGCGTTGGCGAGGCTCACGGCAGCCGCCACGGTGTATTCGTGGTTGGGGCCGAACCGCGCCCGCGTACGCCTTTCGGTGTCCTGGAGCATCGAGACGGACTCATCCAACCGGCCGACCTTGCGCAGCATCATCCCGAAGGTGCGGTCGGCGAGAAGGGCCAGCCGGTGGCTGGCACCGACGACGTGGTGGAGCGACTCGCGCCAATCTTCCAGGATCTTGATGCCGGCCGCGTAGGCGCCCATGCCGTAGTAGCTGCGGCCCATGTTCATCAGCGCTTCGAGCGACCTCCGGTCGCTTCGACCAGCGTCCTCCCAGCATTCGGCGACCTCCTGGTCGAGCCTGAACGCCTCGGAGAAGTTGCCGATCATGCGGTAGGTCACCGCCAGGTTGAGCTTCGCCCTCAATGTGTAGGTGTCGTCCTCAGACCGGAAGACACGGCGGTGCGCCGCGACGGAGGCCTGGTCGAACGCCAACGCCTCGAGATATTTGCCAGCGATGCGCAGATCCCAGCCGACCTGGTTGCCAGTGATCAGCGTGAACTCGTGGTCGGGGCCGAGCAGCGGGCTGTTGCGGAACCGGTTGTAGGTGTCCAGCGCGAGCGGGGCGGCGCTGGCGCTGTCGCCGCTGGCCCGCCGGGCGTTCGCGAGCTGCGCGCGGGCCAGCAGGGTCATCTCTCCATCAGGCCCGAGCTTGGGGTCGAAGGTTTCCCTCTGCCAGATGTCGACGGCCCGTTGGGCGAGGCGTTGGCTGCCGGCGTAGTCGCCGATGATGAAGAGGTAGCGGGCGTGGTCGAGCACGACGGTGCGGGCATCGAGACTGTCGGCGTTGGTCAGGTCCGCCGTGTCGATGTGTGGACCGAGGTCGGCGTGCCACTCCATGTCGGGGTTCTCGTCAGGGTCGCCGGGGCTGGCCTGGACGAGGATGTTGCGGACGTTGCGGAGGGCAGCCTCCGCCAACTCGGCGGGCATGGTGTCGCGCAGCACGCGCTGCACCAGCCGGTGGACCTGGATCCGCTGCGCCGCGTCAACCTTCGCCAGGCCGAACCGGTTGAGATCACGGACCGCCCGGTTGAGCTGGACCTTCGCCCGGAGCATGCTCCGCAGCGGCTCGGTGACGTCGGCGTCCTTGCCGTTGATGAGCAGCGACACTGCCACGGGCTCGTCGCCGAGATAGGCGAACAGCTCGAAGAGCTGAGCCGTCGACGGCGTGTCCCGGCGCAGCTGCTCCGTGGCGAGGGTGACGAACGCCGCCACCGACACCGGATAGTTGATCGGCTTGCCCTCAGCGAGCAGCTCGATATGGGAGTCGAGCAGCTCGATGTATTCGTTGATGGGCATCGCCGTCGCCAGAAACCACGCCGCGGCCTGCTCGAGTGCCAGTGGCAGGTCACCGAGCTTCTCGGCCAGCGCACGCGCGTCCGACTCCTGGATTCGCACGTTGCCTTCACTGTCGCGGGTGCGCATTCGGAGAAGCTCGACGCTTTCCTCCCGCCGGAAGACGTCGACCTCGATCGCGGGTCCGACCGCCGCCCATTCCTGGATGCGACTGGTGAGGATGACGTCGCCGCCCGACGTGGGGAGGAACTGGTCGAGCGTGTCAGGGTCGTCCGCGTTGTCGTAGACCAGCAACCAGGTCAGGCCGCCACCCGCGAGCGCGTCGAGGACGATGCGCGCGTTCTGCTGACGGTCCTCGGTGGTGGCCAGGCCCAGGCGTTCGGCCAGGGCGGTCAACGACCGGAGCACGCTCGACAGCTGCTCCGCCGCGATCCACCAGATGAGGTCGTACTGGTCGATGTGCCGGTAGACGTACTCGACGACCAGTTGCGTCTTGCCGACGCCGCCCATGCCGTGCAGCGTCTGCGGCAGCACCGACGCCTTCGAGGTGTTGCGCAGTGCCTCCTCCAGCCGCTCCAGCATGCTGTGCCGACCGGTGAAGTTGCGGTTGCGAATGGGCACGCCGCCCCAGATCAGGCCGGACTCTTCGGCACGGCGGGACCGCTGAGGTTGGCGTGGCACGGCGTTTGTCGCGTAGCTGGACGGCTCTGGAACGGGCGGCGTGGCGGTGCCGCGCCAGCCGGCGGAGCGCAGCTCCGCGAGCGTGCTCGCGTCGACTCCCAAACCGCCGGCGACCATGTCGAGCCAACCGCCCAACTCGCTGGCCGCCGGGCCGCCGACAACCGTGCTCAGCCGCCCGACGAACGTCATCAGGGTTGGCACGCCGTCGCTGCTCGCGGGCAGGCGTTCCATGAGCCGGATCGCCCCGCCCGTGTCACGCCAGGTCTGCAGCGAAAGCAGCTTGTCGATCTCAGCAAGGGCTGCCAGATCCGCGACCGAGTCCGCGATGTCGCCGATCGTAATGCCGGCGCACAGGCGTCGCAACACTTCACGGTCAGGCGCCGAAAGCAGCGTCGGCCCGCCGATATCGCGCGCCAGCGTCGAGGCTTTGATACTCGCGTCGCCGCGATGATGCCGCAGAATGATCTGCGTAAGCGTCTTGAGCCCGCCAGAGCAGGATAAGCAGCTCGCAAGGATCGATTGAAGATCGCGTTTCGCGTCGTCGAGCCTGTCGATCTCCAATGGCCGGCGCAGCGAACTGCGCAGGTCCGCTATCCGCGCGTCCCGCACATCGGAGTCGCCGAGGGCCGGAACACCGAGAAGCGCATCACGAAGATCGTCAAGCTCTCCTCGACCCAGTACGACGTCAGCCACGGCCACCCGTCTCTGTGTTCGCGCGTCAGGAGCGTCATCCTAACCGCTTCAGATGCGGAGGCTAAATGCTTTCGTCACTCCTTCCAAAGCCCAATGTTTGTATGCTGGGCCGATCGCGAATCCGAATTCCATTTCGCGTTTCTCGGCGATGCCGTTGAACCAATACGGACGATCAACTGGTGCGGCGGAGCACCGCCAGGAACATCGCGTCCGTGCCGTGGCGGTGTGGCCAGAGCTGCACCGTCGGGCCGGTGCCCAGGCCTGGCATGCCGGCCGGGAGCAGTGGGCGGGCGTCGACGAAGTCGACCGCGATGTCGGAGCGGCGGGTGCCTTCCGTGACCGAGACGTGCGTCTCGACGGTGTGCGGCGAGCAGGTCACGTAGCCGACCACCCCGCCCGGGCGGACCGCCCGCAGCGCCGCGGTCAACAGCTCGCGCTGCAGCCGGGTCAGCGGTGGCAGGTCGCTGGGCTTGCGGCGCCAGCGGGCCTCCGGGCGGCGGCGCAGCGCGCCGAGCCCGGTGCACGGCGCGTCCACCAGCACCCGGTCGAAGCCCTGCTCGGGCAGTTCCGTCTCACGGCCGACGTTGCGCCCGTCGGTGTGCAGCACCGTCGCCGGGAAACCGGCCACCGACTTGGCAACCAGGTCGGCCCGGTGTGACGTCACCTCGACCGCGGTCAGCTGGGCGCCGCGCTGCGCGGCGAGACCCGCGAGCAGGGCGGCCTTGCCACCCGGACCGGCGCACAGGTCGAGCCAGCGGGTGTCCTCGCCCTCGATCGGCGCGTCGGCCAGCGCGGCCGCGACGAGCTGGGAGCCCTCGTCCTGGACGTGCGCCCGGCCGTCGCGGATCGCGGCCAGGTCACCGGGCGCGCCGCCGGACAGGTAGACGGCGTAGGGCGAGAACGCGCCCGGTGCGCCGCCGACCTCGTCGGCCAGGTCGACCGCGTCGACCCGGCCGGGACGGGCGCAGAGCACCACGGCCGGCGCCTGGTTGTCTTCGATCAGCAGGCGGTTGGTCTCCTCGAGCGAGCCGCCGAGCGCCTCCTGGAACGCCCGCACGATCCACTGCGGGTGGCTGTTGGCCAGCGCCAGGTTGCCGACCGGGTCGGTCTCGTACGCCGGCGCCAAGTGCTCGACCCAGGCGTCCAGGTCGCGGGTGGTGATCTCGCGCAGCACCGCGTTGGCGAAGCCGGTGGCACCGGGCGCGACGATCCGCACGAGGTCGACGGTGGACGAGACCGCGGCGTGCGCCGGGACCCGCATGTAGAGGATCTGGTAGGCGCCCAGCCGCAGCGCGTCGCGGGCCGGCGGGTCGATCCGGTCGACCTCGCGGCTGGCCGCGGACGCGATCACCGCGTCCAGGGTGCCGAGCGAGCGCAGCGCGCCGTAGGTCAGCTCGGTGGCGAACGCGGCATCCCGGCCGCGCACGTCCCGGTCGCGAAGGATGTTCGGCAGGATCAGGTTGGCGTACGCGTCGTCGCGGTGCACCGCCGCGATGGCCTCGTAGGCCGCGAACCTGGCGGGATCCACGGTAGGTGTCCGGTCACCGCGGGCGGCGGGGCGCCGCATCGGGGCGGTCACGCGAAACGCTCGCTGGACTCGACCCGGACGCCGCGCGCCCAGTCGGCGGCCGGCATGGGCCGCTTGCCCGCGGCCCGCACCTCGCCCAGCGCCACCGGGGTGGTGGCCGTGCCGACCAGCACTCCGGTGCGTTCGACCAGCAGGTCACCTGGCTTGAGCGCGGGAGCGTTGGCGACGGGCCGGACAGGGCCCAGCTTGACCCGGTCCTCGCGGAACGTGGTCCAGGCGCCGGGCGCCGGCGTGCAGGCCCGGATCCGCCGGTCGACCGCGAACGACGGCTCGTCCCAGCGCACCATGGCGTCCTCGACGGTCAGCTTCGGCGCGAGGCTCACCCCGTCGGCCGGCTGCGGCTCGGGCCGGGCGGTGCCGGCCTCGATCGCGTCGAGCACCGCGACCAGCAGCCCCGCGCCCGACTCGGCGAGCCGCTCGAGCAGGTCGCCGGAGGTGTCGGTGGGCCGGATCTCGTCGGTCAGCGTGCCGTAGACCGGGCCCGTGTCGAGCCCCGCCTCGAGCTCGAAGACGCTGGCACCGGTGATCTCGTCGCCGTGCAGCACCGCGTGCTGCACCGGCGCGGCGCCCCGCCAGGCCGGCAGCAGCGAGAAGTGCAGGTTGACCCAGCCGTGCCGGGGAATCTCCAGCGCCGACGGCGGCACCAGAGCGCCGTAGGCGACCACCGGCACGCAGTCCGGCGCGAGGTCGCGCAGGCGCTCTTGGAACTCGGGCTCGCGCGGTTTGGCCGGGGTGAGCACCTCGACACCGTGCTCGTCGGCCCACGCACCCACCTGCGACCGGACCAGGCCGCGGCCCCGGCCGGCCGGCGCGTCGGGGCGGGTGACCACGGCCAGCAACTCGTGTGAGGAGGCCGCGAGCGCGTCGAGCGCGGGCAGCGCGACCGCCGGCGTGCCGGCGAAGACCAGCCGCATCAGCGCACCCCGCCCAGGCCGAACGCCGACGCACCGGTGTGCGGGCTGGCCTTGATCACCGGTGGCGCGCCGGCGTCGTACCACTCCGCCTGGCGGATCTCCCTCATCGCTTCCTTGCGCGCGGCCGCGTCGAGCCGGTCGAGGAAGAGCACACCGTCGAGGTGGTCGGTCTCGTGCTGCACGCAGCGCGCCATCAGGCCGCTGCCGACCAGCTTGATCGGGTCGCCGAACTGGTTGAACCCGGTGGCCACGACGTTCTGGCGGCGCTTGGTGTCGACGTAGATCCCCGGGATCGACAGGCACCCTTCCGGGCCGTCCTGCTCCTCGTCGTCGGGAAAGCTGACCGTCGGGTTGATGATGTGCCCGACCACCTCGTCGACGTCGAAGGCGAAGACCCGCAGCCCGACTCCGAGCTGCGGCGCGGCCAGCCCGGCCCCGGACTGCTCCTGCATGGTCTCCACCAGGTCGGCGACCAGCTTGCGCAGCTCAGCGTCGAAGTCGACGACCGGATCTGCGGGGGTGCGTAGCACCGGGTCGCCGAACAGACGGATGGGCTGGACGGTCACGTGCAACTCCTCGTTCGGGTCGCTCGCGCGGGGCACGCGAAGCGCAATCCCGACAAGTCTACGGAGCCCCGCCCGGAACCACCCTGACGAGGCCTGTGTGACGTCAGAAGAGGTCCGTGGCGTCCACCTGGACACGGACAGGGTCAGGGGCCTTGCGGGCGCTGCGTACGCCGGTCCCGGCGTGCAGGGCGGCGGCCACCTCGGCGGCCCGGGCCCGCGGTGCGCGGATCAGGTAGCGCTCCTGGCCCTGGTCGGCGGGTACCGGGCCGAGCAGCTCGGCGTCCGGCGGCAGGTGGACGGCGGCGAGCAGGTCGGCCACCGCCGGCGCGGCGCCGGTCAGGCTGGCCATCCGGGCCGCGGGCGGGAACCGCAGCTCGCGCCGCTCGGCCAGCTCGCGTTCGGCGTACCAGCCCGGGTCCCAACGCAGCAGAGCCTGGATCACGGGTACGCCGCCGTCGGCGACCACGACCACCCGCCCGCCGGAACCGCCGGCCCTGGCCAGGGCCGCCGCGGTCATCCACCGCCGCAGCGCCTCCTCGCCGGCTCGCAGGTCGGCCCGGGTGAGCAGGGCCCAGGTGTCGAGCAGCAGCACGGCGCCGTAGCCGCCCTCGGCGACCGGCTCGGCGCCCGGGGTGGCCACCACCACCGCGGCCGCGGCCGGTACCTCGGTGAGCACCTCGTCGCGGCCGGAGGTGCGGACCGGGATGTCGGGGAACGCCCGGCCGAGCTCCTCGGCCGTTCGCCGGGCGCCGGTGACCGACGCCCGCAGGCCGCGCCCACCGCAGTGCGGACAGACGTGGTCGCCGGCCACCCGGCCGCACCAGCGGCAGGCCGGCACCGCGTGCGACGAGCGCAGCGCGAGCGGACCGGCGCAGGCGGCACAGCGGGCCGGCGCGCGGCAGGTGGCGCAGGAGACCGACGGCAGGTAGCCGCGGCGCGGCACCTGGACCAGCACCGGCGTGTCGGCCTTCAGGGCCGCCCGGGCGGCCTCCCAGGCGAGGCTGGGCAGCCGTGCGGTGGCGGCGCCCGGGTCGCGGGCGAGTTGGGGGTCGTCGCCGGTCGGCGTGATCACCGGCATGCGCCGCCGCAGGGTGGCCCGGTCGGCGGCGACCTCGCGGGCCCAGCCGGTCTCCAGCAGCAGCTGCGCCTCGGTGGTGCGGGCATAGCCGGCGACCAGGGCGGCGGCGCCGGCCCGTTGCGCTCGGGTGAGCAGCACGTCGCGGGCGTGCGGGTACGGGGCCCGCGGCTCGGCGTGCAGGTCGTCACCGTCGTCCCAGATCACCACGAGGCCGATGTCCTGGACGGGGGCGAACGTGGCGGCCCGGGTGCCGGCGACCACCTTGACTTGGCCCCGGCTGGCGGCCAGGAAGGCGCGGTAGCGCTTGGCCGGGCCGAGCCCGGCGGCCAGGACGACGTGCCGGTCCTTGCCGAGCGCTGTGGTCAGGGCGGCGTCGAGGCGGTCGAGATCGCGGGCGTCCGGGACGATGGCGACCACGCCCTTGCCGGCGGCCAGGGTGACGGCCGCCGCCTCGGCGATCCGGGCCGGCCAATCCTCGCCCGGCAGCGCCGACCACACGGCGCGTGGGGCCTTCCCGTCGCGAAGCGCGCGCAGGAAGCCCTCGCCGGCCACGTATTCGGCCCAGCCGGTGGCGACCAGCGCACGGTCGGCGGCCGGCTCGGCCCGCGTCGGCACGGCGTGGTCAGCGCGCGGCTCGGCCGGCCGCGCCAGGACGTCGTCCAGCGGCTTGGCGGTCCCGGTCACGGACGGCTGGCCGGCAGACGGCTCGGGCGGCTGCGCCCCGTCGTCGCCTCCTGGCTGGTCGGTCTCGGTGGCCAGAGGCTGGTCGGTCGCGGCGGCCGGAGGCTGGTCAATCGCGGCGGCCGGACGCTGGTCGGTCGTGGCGGCCGGACGCTGATCGGTCGTGGCGGCCGGAGACTGGTCAATCGCGGCGGCCGGACGCTGATCGATCGTGACGGCCGGACGCTGATCGATCGTGGCGGCCGGACGCTGGTCGGTCGTGGCGGCCGGAGGCTGATCGGTCGTGGCGGCTGGGGATTGTTCGGCGCGGGCGTGGCGGGGCGGGACGGCGAGCCGGAGCACGTCGGCCAGGCCGCCCGCGTAGCGGTCGGCCACCGCCCGGGCGAGCCCGGCGACCTCCGGGGTCAGCACCCGCTCGGGCGAGACGAGCCGTTCCAGGTAGGCGAGCTTCGGCACGGCAGACTCGGCGGCCCGCTCGATCAGCCAACCGTCGACGAGCTGGCCGGCGAAACGGACCTTGACCCGGGTGCCCGGCTGCGCGGTCTCGTGCAGGTCGGCCGGCACCAGATAGTCGAAGAGCCGGTCGAGGTGCGGCAGTGGCACGTCGACGCACACGCGCGCGACCGGCAGCTCGGCTGCTGGCTGGCGCTCGACGCGGGCGCTTCGGTTCGGCACCGCACCATCCTTTCACCGCCGCGCCGGGCCACCGATCGTCCGGCCGACGACGCCGGCCGGACCGGACGGCCCGCCGGATGGGATCGTCGGCCCATGATCCTGTGCAGCCGACCTGGGACCGGGCGAGGCCGGCGCATGATCGTGTGCACACGGTCTGGGCGACACGCCGTCCCAGAACCAGGGCAGTCGCACACGATCATGTGCCGGCCCGCTCTCGCACCCGATCCTCTGCACACGATCAAGGACCAATGTGGTGGGCCGGCCGCTTGTGACGCCTTCAAACCCCTGCCGCCCATCCCGGCGCACCGGTATGGGCGCGAACGCGAAAGCGGGCCCGCCGGAGCGGACCCGCTTTCGTGCGTTACTGGTGGCTCAGAGGCCGGCGGCGTTCTTCAGGTCGGCCGCGCGGTCGGTGTTCTCCCAGGTCAGGTCCGGCAGCTCGCGGCCGAAGTGGCCGTAGGCGGCGGTCTGCTGGTAGATCGGGCGCAGCAGGTCGAGGTCGCGGATGATCGCGGCCGGACGCAGGTCGAACACCTCGCCGATGGCCTTCTCGATCCGGTCGACCGGCACGCTCTCGGTGCCGAACGTCTCGACGAACAGGCTCACCGGGTGGGCCTTGCCGATCGCGTAGGCGACCTGGGCCTCGCAGCGCTCGGCCAGGCCGGCCGCCACGACGTTCTTGGCGACCCAGCGCATCGCGTACGCGGCGGAACGGTCGACCTTCGACGGGTCCTTGCCGGAGAACGCGCCGCCGCCGTGGCGGGCGTAGCCGCCGTAGGTGTCGACGATGATCTTGCGGCCGGTCAGGCCGGCGTCGCCCATCGGGCCGCCGATCTCGAAGCGGCCGGTCGGGTTGACCAGCAGCCGGTAACCCTCGGTGTCCAGGCCCAGGCTCTCCAGCTCCGGCGCGATCACGTGCTCGCGGACGTCCGGGGTGAGCAGCGACTCCAGCGAGATGTCGGCGGCGTGCTGCGACGAGACCACGACGGTGTCGAGGCGGACCGGGCGCAGACCGTCATACTCGATCGTCACCTGGGTCTTGCCGTCAGGACGCAGGTAAGGCACCGTGCCGTCCTTGCGGACCGCGGACAGGCGGCGGGCCAGCCGGTGCGCCAGCGCGATCGGCAGCGGCATCAGCTCGGGCGTCTCGGAGCACGCGAAGCCGAACATCATGCCCTGGTCGCCGGCGCCCTGGCGGTCGAGCGCGTCGCCGGCGCTCTCGCCGTCGCGAAGCTCGATGGCGGTGTCGACGCCCTGCGCGATGTCGGGCGACTGCGAGCCGATCGAGATGCTGACGCCGCACGACGCGCCGTCGAAGCCCTTCTTCGACGAGTCGTAGCCGATGCCGAGGATGGTCTCGCGGACGATGGTCGGGATGTCCGCGTAGGCCTGGGTGGTCACCTCGCCGGCGACGTGGACCTGGCCGGTCGTGATCAGGGTCTCGACCGCGACCCGGCTCCGCGGGTCCTGCGCCAGGAGGGCGTCGAGGATGCCATCGCTGATCTGGTCAGCGATCTTGTCCGGGTGGCCCTCCGTAACCGACTCGGACGTGAACAGGCGACGTGCCACGGTGCTCCTCACAAATCTCGGGTCCGGCCCCAGGTCTGCCGCGCCGCAAGCCTCCGGCGGCAGCGCCCTGGTTAAGACTTACTGGTCAAGCGTGTTGTTATCAGATCCCAGACCGCGTCGGCGAGGTCTTCCTTGTGTTGCCTCGGGAAAACCGTCTCCGTGCCGTCGGCCCCCAGCACCGTCGCGGTGTTGGCGTCAGACCCGAAGACTTTATCGGTGCCGACCTGGTTGACGACGATCAGGTCGGCGTTCTTAACAATTAGTTTTTGTCGCGCGTTGACCAGCGCGTCCTCGGTGTCCACCGTCTCGGCCGCGAAGACCACCAGCACCTGCCCGACGGGCTTGCGCTCGCCCAACTCGGCGGCGATGTCGGGGTTGAGCGCCAGGGCGATTGGCGCCGGGCCTTGGCCGGGCACCTTCTTGATCTTGTCGGCGGCGTAGACCGCCGGGCGGAAGTCGGCGGGCGCGGCGGCCATCACCACCGCGTCGGCGTCGGCGGCCGCCTCGACCGTCGCCTTGCGCAGCTCCTCGGTGGTGCCGACGACGACGAGGTCGACGCCGGCCGGGGCCGGGAGGGTGGGGTTGGCGCTGACCAGGGTGACCCGGGCACCGCGGGCGGCGGCGGTGCGGGCGAACGCGTAGCCCTGCTTGCCGGACGAGCGGTTGCCGAGGAAGCGCACCGGGTCGAGGGGCTCGCGGGTGCCGCCGGCGGTCACCACCACGTGGCGCCCGGCCAGGTCGGTGGGTGCGGCGCCGCCACGGACCAGGACCCGGCGGGCGTACGCGAAAATCTCGGTGGGATCGGGCAGCCGGCCCTTGCCGGTGTCGGCGCCGGTCAGCCGCCCGCTCGCCGGCTCGATGACCAGCACACCGCGGGAGCGCAGCAGCGCCACGTTGGCCTGGGTCGCCGGGTGCTCCCACATCTCGGTGTGCATCGCCGGCGCCAGCACGATCGGGCAGCGCGCGGTGAGCAGCGTGTTGGTGAGCAGGTCGTCGGCGAGGCCGTGGGCGGTCTTGGCGATCAGGTCGGCGGTGGCCGGAGCCACCACCACCAGATCGGCTTCCTTGCCGAGGCGCACGTGTGGCACCTCGTGCGCGTCGGACCACACGTCGTCGGCAACGGGCTCACGCGACAGCGCGGCCCAGGTAGGTGCGCCGACGAACCGCAGGGCGGACGCCGTCGGGACGACCCGGACCTGATGCCCCGACTCGGTGAACAGGCGGAGCAACTCGGCGGCCTTGTAGGCGGCGATGCCGCCGCCGACGCCGAGGATGACCCGGGCCGTCATGACCTCAGGGGTTGTCGGTCGGCTCGGCCGTGAGCAGGCCGGCGTTGATCTCTCGCATCGCGATGGAGAGCGGCTTCTCCTGCGGCGTGGTCTCCACGAGCGGACCGACGTATTCGAGCAGGCCCTCGCCGAGCTGGCTGTAGTAGGCGTTGACCTGGCGGGCGCGCTTGGCCGCGAAGATGACCAGCGCGTACTTCGACGTGGTCTTCTCGAGCAGCTCGTCGATCGGCGGGTTGGTGATGCCTTCAGGGTTGGTGGCGATGGATCCCACGGAAAACAAACCTCAAAGTCTCAACCGCCGCGCGGCGGTCGTGCCGGGGTCAGGAATGACGAACCGAGTAATCCTACCAGCTCATCGGCAGCGCGCCCGGCGGCGTGGTTGATGATCGCCGCGGCGATGCCGTCGCCGGCGCTGACGCGGTCCTCCGGGGTCAGCAGGAGCACCACGCGGGTGTCCGGGACGGCCTGGGTGACGAGCTCGGCGCCGCGCGGGTCGATGGAGAGCAGGACCGGCTCGCCGGCGGCGAGCCAGTCCTCCACCGGGCGGCGGGGGGTGCCGTACCGGTGGTGCCGGATCACCGCGGACTCGAGCAGGCTCTGCTCGTCGACCATCCGGTCGAACGCGGCCTCGTCGACGAACGTGTAGTGCACGCCGTCGACCTCGTGGTCGCGGCGCCGCCGGGTGGTGACCAGGACGGGCATCCGCACCCATGGCGAACGCGCCCGGACCAGCCGGATCACGGCGGCCCGACCGGCTTCCGAAGGGCCGGTCAGGACCGTGAGCCGAGCCGCCGGGCGCGCCTCGTCATGCATGGTCATTACTTCGTTCTACCCGTAAGAACGGGTCAGCTGCCGGCGAACTCTCCAAGGAGCGCCTTGCGCTGCTGGTCGCCCAGACCGCGCAGCCGGCGGCTGTCGGCGATCTTGAGCTTCTCCATGATCTGGGTCGCCCGGATCTTGCCGATGCCCGGCATCGCCTGCAGCACAGCCGAGACCTTGAGCTTGCCGACGACATCGTCGCCTTCGGCCCGGTCGAGCACGGCGGCGAGGGTGGTCTTGCCCTGCTTGAGCTGCTCTTTCAGGTCAGCACGGGCTTTGCGGATCTCCGCTGCCTTTTCCAGCGCTGCCGCGCGCTGTTCGGGGCTCAGTGACGGGAGCGGCACCAGTTCTCCTCAGGTCCTACCGCGATCGGGAAATTCCGCCGCGGTCGTGAAACGTGGGGTGGCAGAGAACCAAAGGGGCATGTGGTTCCCAGCGCCGGGAAAACTAGCGGCCCGATTGGTTTTCGGCAACGTCGGCGCGCCTTGATCACGAAATCTTGATCCCCCGTGTCACCTCGATCGGGGGGCTAAAACGGCCCGGCACTGGGCCAGGACGTCGGCCGTCGCGCCTCGCAAATCGGACACCGATGGCCCCCGGGCGAGGATCTCCCGCGAGTAGGACGGAACCACCCAATCAAGATCATTACCGAAAACCGTACGCAGGTCGGAAGCGGTCGCTCCCTGGGCGCCGAGGCCCGGAGCGAGAATCGGGCCGTTCACCCGGGAAAGATCATGGCCGGTATCCCCGATCGTCGCTCCGACCACCAAACCGAAGCTGCCGAGCGGCTCCGCACCCGCGTTGAGCTGGGAAATCTCGTCAATCACGGTCTGCGCGACAGTCCGACCGCCGGGACCGACGGCGCGTTGCACCTCGGCTCCCTCCGGGTTCGAAGTGAGCGCCAGGACGAACACGCCGCCATCATGCGCACGCGCCGCGTCGAACATCGGGCCCAACGATCCGACGCCGAGGTACGGGCTCGCCGTGATCGCGTCGGCACGCAGCGGACTCGCCGGGTCGAGATATGCGTCGGCGTACGCGGCCACGGTCGAGCCGATGTCGCCGCGCTTCACATCGAGGAGTACCAGTGCGCCCGCGTCGCGCAACTGTCGGATAGCCGACTCAAGCACGGCCACCCCTCGGGAGCCGTGTCGCTCGAAGAAAGCCGACTGCGGTTTGAACACGGCGACCCGGTCGCCGATGGCCTCGATCACCGTCGCACAGAATCGGGCCAGCCCGTCGGCGTCGTCCGGCAGACCCCAGGAGGTCAACAGACTTGGATGAGGATCGATGCCAACACAGAGCGGACCACGGGTCGCGAGCGCCTCATGCAGGCGTGCTCCGAAGGCTTTGGTCACGATTGTCCTTTCTTCACCGAGGCGATCCGCCGGACCAGCGCCGGCCCGTGATAGATGAACCCGCTGTAGACCTGCACCAGGCTCGCGCCGGCGTCGAACATCCGCTCCGCGTCGTCGGCCGACATCAGACCGCCGACCCCGATCACCGGCAGCCGCCCGCCGGTCTCGGTGTGCACGAACCGCACCACGTCGCGCGCGCGGCCGGTGAGCGGCCGTCCGGAGAGCCCGCCGGCTTCGGCGCCGGTGGCCACGTCAGCGGCCGCCAGGCCGTCCCGGGCGAGGGTGGTGTTGGTGGCGATCACCCCGGCCGCGCCGCGGGCCAGACAGACCTCCAGAAGCTCCGCGATGGCCGCCTCGGTCAGGTCCGGAGCGATCTTCACGAGGATCGGCTTCTCCCCCACCAGCGCGCGCAGCAGCGCGTCGATCGAGTCCTTGTCCTGCAACGACCGCAGCCCGGGCGTGTTGGGCGACGACACATTGACCGCGAAGTAGTCCCCGTGGTCCCGCAGCAGCTTGTAGGACGCCAGGTAGTCGTCAACCGCGTCCTCCAGCGGCGTCACCTTGGACTTCCCCAACGAGATGCCGAGCGGAAAGGAAGGGCCCCTTGTTAACGCTTTCCGCAGCGCAAGGGTCCCTTCCAAACGCCGCGCGAGCGCGGCGGCGCCCTCGTTGTTGAAGCCCATCCGGTTGACGATGGCTTCGCTGTCGCGCAGCCGGAACAGCCGCGGGCGTGGGTTGCCCGGCTGGGCGTGGGCGGTCACGGTGCCGACCTCGACGAAGCCGAACCCCAGGGCCGGCCACGCCGCCAGCGCCACGCCGTTCTTGTCGACGCCGGCCGCCAGCCCGACCGGGTTCGGGAACTCGACCCCGAACACCGTGGTCGGCCGGCGCACCGCGTAGCGGGCCGCCATGGCCCGCCGGGCGACCGGCGGGAGACCCGCCAGCCGCTTCAGCGTCCACTCGTGCGCGGTCTCGGCGTCACCGGAACCGATCCGGAACAGGGCGGGGCGGACGACCCGCTCAAACAGCACGACCGCCACCCGCCCGCAACGCCCGGTGCAGGTCCTGCAGCGGACGCACGGTCATCTCGCCGCGGATCAGCGCCTCGATGCCCATCACCGCGGCGGCCGCGCCCGGCACCGTCGTGATGCACGGGATGTCGGCGGTGACCGCAGCGCTGCGGATCTCGTAGCCGTCCGAGCGCGCCGAGGCGCCCGAGCCCTGCGGCGTGTTGACGACCAGCGCCACCTCGCCGTTGCGGATCAAGGTCACCGCGTCCGGCCCGGAGCCCTCCTCTTCCCAGTGCTTGCGGATGATCTCGCAGGTGATCCCGTGCCGGCGCAGCACCTGACCGGTGCCGACCGTGGCCACGATCTGGAAGCCGAGGTCGGCCAGCCGCTTGATCGGGAAGATCATGCTGCGCTTGTCGCGGTTGGCGACCGAGACGAAGATCCGCCCCGAGGTCGGCAGCGAGCCGTACGCGGCGGCCTGCGACTTCGCGTACGCGTTGCCGAAGGCCGGGTCGATGCCCATCACCTCGCCGGTCGACTTCATCTCGGGGCCCAGCAGCGAGTCGACGCCGCGCCCGGCCGGGGTGCGGAACCGCTTGAACGGCAGCACCGCCTCCTTGACCGCGGTCGGGCCGTCGGCCGGCAGGTCACCGCCGTCGCCGGTGGGCGGCAGCAGGCCTTCCGTGCGCAGCTCCGCGATGGTCGCGCCGAGCATGATCCGGGCGGCCGCCTTGGCCAGCGGCACCGCGGTCGCCTTGGACACGAACGGCACGGTCCGCGACGCGCGCGGGTTGGCCTCGAGCACGTAGAGCACGTCGTCCTTGAGCGCGTACTGCACGTTGAGCAGGCCGCGCACGCCGACCCCGCGGGCGATCTCGCCGGTGTAGCGGCGCACCTCGGCCAGGTGCGAGTCGGCCAGGGTGATCGGCGGCAGCGCGCAGGCCGAGTCGCCGGAGTGGATGCCGGCCTCCTCGATGTGCTCCATCACGCCGCCGAGGAAGACCTCGCCGGTGGCGTCGCAGAGCGCGTCCACGTCGATCTCGATCGCGTCGTCGAGGAACCGGTCGACCAGCACCGGGTGCGCCGGCGAGATCTGGGTGGCCCGCCCGATGTAGGCCGACAGGGTCGGGTCGTCGTAGACGATCTCCATGCCCCGGCCGCCGAGCACGTACGAGGGCCGCACCAGCACCGGGTAGCCGATCTCGTCCGCGATCGCCTTGGCGTCCTCGTACGACGTGGCCGTGCCGTGTGCCGGTGCGCGCAGGCCGGCCTTGGCCAGCACCGCGCCGAACGCGCCCCGGTCCTCGGCCAGGTTGATCGACTCCGGGGTGGTGCCGACGATCGGCACACCGGCGTCCTTGAGCCGCTGGGCCAGCCCGAGCGGGGTCTGCCCGCCGAGTTGGACCACGACGCCGACGACGCCCGGGCCGCCGGCCGCCCGGCCGGACTCGGACTCGGCGTTGAACACCTCGATGACGTCTTCGAACGTGAGCGGCTCGAAGTAGAGCCGGTCGGCGGTGTCGTAGTCGGTCGACACGGTCTCCGGGTTGCAGTTGACCATGACCGTCTCGTAACCGGCCGAACGCAACGCCATGACCGCGTGCACGCACGAGTAGTCGAACTCGATGCCCTGCCCGATCCGGTTCGGCCCGGAGCCGAGGATCAGCACCTTGGGCCGGTCCGACGGCGCCACCTCGGTCTCCTCGTCGTACGAGGAGTAGTGATAGGGCGTCTTCGCCTCGAACTCGGCCGCGCACGTGTCGACGGTCTTGTAGACCGGTCGCAGCCCGAGCCGGTGCCGCAGCCGGCGCACCCCGTCCTCGCCCGCGAACTCCGGGCGCAGGGCGGCGAGCTGGCGGTCGGACAGGCCGGCCCGCTTGGCCCGGCGCAGCAGCGGCAGGTCGAGCACCGGCGCCGCGATGATCTCGGAGCGCAGGTCGACCAGTGCGGCGATCTGGTCGAGGAACCACGGGTCGATCCCGCCGGACGCGGCGGACACCTCGGCCACCGTGGCACCCAGCCGCAGCGCCCGCTCGACGGTGTAGAGCCGGCCGTCGTGCGGCGTGCCCAGATCGTCCAACGTGGACGCCAGGGTCGCGTCGTCCGGATCCGGCGAAGTCCAGAAGCCGGCGGCGCTGGTCTCCATCGACCGCATCGCCTTGTTGAGCGCCTCGGCGAAGTTGCGGCCCAGGCTCATCGCCTCGCCGACCGACTTCATCGTGGTGGTCAGCTCCGGGTCGGCGCCGGGGAACTTCTCGAACGCGAACCTCGGGATCTTCACCACCACGTAGTCGAGCGCCGGCTCGAACGCGGCCGGCGTCTGCAGGGTGATGTCGTTGGGGATCTCGTCGAGCGTGTAGCCGATGGCCAGCTTGGCGGCGATCTTCGCGATCGGGAAGCCGGTCGCCTTCGAGGCCAGCGCGGACGACCGGGACACCCGCGGGTTCATCTCGATCACCACGAGCCGGCCGTCGGCCGGGTTGACCGCGAACTGGATGTTGCAGCCGCCGGTGTCGACGCCGACCTCGCGGAGCACCGCGATGCCCACGTCACGCAGGTTCTGGTACTCCCGGTCGGTCAGGGTCATCGCCGGCGCGACGGTCACGCTGTCGCCGGTGTGCACGCCCATCGGGTCGATGTTCTCGATCGAGCAGACCACCACGACGTTGTCGTGCTTGTCGCGCATCAGCTCGAGCTCGTACTCCTTCCAACCGAGCACGCTCTCCTCGATCAGCACCTCGTGCACCGGCGACTCGGTGAGCCCGGCGCCGGCGATCCGCTCCAGGTCCTCGGCCGAATGCGCCATGCCGGAGCCCAGGCCGCCCATCGTGAACGAGGGCCGGACGACCACCGGCAGGCCGAGGTCGGCCGCGGCCGACCGGACCGCGTCCATCGAGTCGCAGACCCGGGAGCGCGGCGTCTCCGCGCCGGCCTTGCGCCACGATCTCCTTGAACTTCTGCCGGTCCTCGCCCCGCTGGATCGCCTCGATGTCGGCGCCGATCAGCTCGACGTTGTATTTCTCGAGGATGCCCATCTCGTGCAGCGCGACCGCCGCGTTGAGCGCGGTCTGGCCGCCCAGGGTCGGCAGGATCGCGTCCGGCCGCTCCTTGGCGATCACCAGCTCGAGGAACTCCGGCGTGATCGGCTCGACGTAGGTCGCGTCGGCGAACTCCGGGTCCGTCATGATCGTCGCCGGGTTCGAGTTGACCAGGCTGACCCGCAGCCCCTCGGCCCGCAGCACCCGGCACGCCTGGGTGCCCGAGTAGTCGAACTCGCACGCCTGCCCGATCACGATCGGCCCCGAGCCGATCACGAGCACGTGCGACAAGTCGCTCCGTTTAGGCACTGACCCTCTCCCCCGCGATGAGCTCCCGGAACCGATCAAAGAGGTAATCGGCGTCGTGCGGACCAGCGGCCGCTTCCGGGTGGTACTGGACGGTGAAGGCCGGGACGTCGTGCGCCCGCAGTCCCTCCACCACGTTGTCGTTGAGGCAGACGTGCGACACCGCGACGTCGCCGAAGTCGGTCGAGACCGTGCCCTCCAGGGGCGCGTCGACCGCGAACCCGTGGTTGTGCGCCGTCACCTCGACCTTGCCGGTGGTCCGGTCGAGCACCGGCTGGTTGCTGCCCCGGTGGCCGAAGGCCAGCTTGTAGGTGCCGAAGCCGAGCGCCCGGCCGAGGATCTGCGAGCCGAAGCAGATGCCGAACAGCGGGATCTGCCGGCGCATCACCTCGCGGGCCAGCTCCACCGGGCCGTCGGCGGTGGCCGGGTCGCCGGGGCCGGGCGAGAAGAACACCGCGTCGGCGCCGGTGGCCAGCAGGTCGTCGATGGTCGAGCCGGCCGGCATCACGTGCGTGGTCACGCCCCGGGCGGCCAGCCGCCGGGCGACGTTGCGCTTGATGCCGAGGTCGACCGCGGCGACGGTGAACTCGTGCGTGCCCTGGGCACTGACCGTGTACGGCGCACGCGTGGTCACCTGGGCCGACAGGTCCGCACCGACCATCTCGGGCGCTTCCTGGACCTTGCGCAGCAGCGCGGCCGGGTCGTCGGTCACGCTGGACACGCCGACGCGCATCGCGCCGCGGTCACGCAGGTGCCGGGTCAGCGCCCGGGTGTCGACGCCGGCGATGCCGACCACACCCTCGGCGGCGAGCCGGTCCTCCAGGTCGCCGGTGCGCCGCCAGTTGGAGGCGAGCCGGGCCGGGTCGCGCACCACGTAGCCGGCGACCCAGATCTTCGAGGACTCGTCGTCCTCGTCGTTGACGCCGGTGTTGCCGATGTGCGGAGCGGTCTGCACGACGACCTGGCGGTGGTACGACGGGTCGGTCAGCGTCTCCTGGTAACCGGTCATCGCGGTGGTGAACACCGCCTCGCCGAAGGTCTCGCCCACGCTGCCGTAGGACTCACCGTGGAACGTCCGCCCGTCCTCGAGGACGAGCAGCGCGGGGCGCCTCATTTGACTGCCTTTCCATCCAGCACCGTCGGCTCGCCGCGCAGGAACGTCGCGACGACCCGGCCGGGCAGGGTCATCCCCGCGTACGGGGTGTTACGGGAGCGGGATGCCGACGCCGACGGGTCGACCTCCCAGCGGGCCGCCGGGTCGACGAGGGTGAACGTCGCGGGCGCGCCGGCGGCGGGGAGATGGCCGTGTTCGGTCGAGCCCGGCGATCCGGGCCGGCGTCCGCGACATCCGGTCGGCGATCAGCTGCCAGTCGGGGCCGAGCACGTCGAGCACGATGGACAGCGCGGTCTCCAGGCCGAGCATGCCGGGCCGCGCGTAGCCCCACTCGCATTCCTTGTCTTCCACCGCGTGCGGCGCGTGGTCGGTGGCCACGATGTCGATCAGCCCCTCGGCCAGGGCGCTGCGCAGTGCGGCGACGTCCTTCTGCGTACGCAGCGGCGGGTTCACCTTGAACACCGGGTCGTACGAGCTGGCCCGCTCGTCGGTCAGCAGCAGGTGGTGCGGCGTGACCTCGGCGGTCACCCGTACCCCCGCGGCCTTGGCCTGGCGGAGCACGTCGACCGACCCGGCGGTGCTCACGTGGCAGACATGCAGGCGGGCGCCGACGTGGCCCGCGAGCAGCGCGTCCCGGGCGATGATCGCCTCCTCGGCGACCGCCGGCCAGCCGGTCAGCCCGAGCCGCACGGAGACCTCGCCCTCGTGCATCTGGGCGCCCTCGGTGAGCCGGGGCTCCTCGGCGTGCTGGGCGATCACGCCGTCGAACGCCTTCACGTACTCCAACGCGCGGCGCATCAGCCGCGGGTCGGAGACGCAGTGCCCGTCGTCGGAGAAGATCCGCACCTTGGCCGCGGAGGTGGCCATCGCGCCGAGCTCGGCGAGGTGCTGCCCGGCCAGCCCGACGGTCACGGCGCCGATCGGCTGCACGTCGACCAGGCCGGCCTCGCGGCCGAGCCGCCAGACCTGCTCGACCACGCCCGCGGTGTCGGCGACCGGCGAGGTGTTGGCCATCGCGCAGACGGCGGTGTAGCCGCCCAGCGCCGCGGCCCGCGAACCGGACTCGACGGTCTCCGCGTCCTCGCGGCCGGGCTCGCGCAGGTGGGTGTGCAGGTCGACCAGGCCGGGCAGCGCGACCAGACCGGCGGCGTCGACCACCTGCGCGCCGCGGGCCGAAGCGCCGGCCTCGGCGACGACACCGTCGCGGACCAGCAGGTCGGTCGGCTCGGCGCCGGCGACGCTGACCCCCTTGACCAGGTACGTGGTGCTCATTTGCCCCCCAGGAGCAGGTAGAGGACGGCCATCCGGACGGAGACGCCGTTGGCGACCTGTTCGACGATCGTGGAGCGGGCCGAGTCGGCCACCTCCGGAGTGATCTCCATGCCGCGGACCATCGGGCCGGGGTGCATGACGATCGCGTGCTCGGGCAGTCGGCGCATGCGGGCCACGTCGAGCCCGTAGCGGCGCGCGTACTCCCGGGTCGACGGGAAGTAGGAGTCGTTCATCCGTTCGCGCTGGACCCGCAGCATCATCACCACGTCGACGTCCGGCAGCACCGCGTCGAGGTCGTAGGAGACGCTCAGCTCCGGCGAGAGCGCCGGGCCGACGTCGACCGGGATCAGCGTCGGCGGGCCGACGACGGTGACCTTGGCGCCGAGCGTGGTCAGCAGCAGGACGTTGGACCGCGCGACCCGGCTGTGCAGCACGTCGCCGACGATCGCGACGTGCAGACCGGCGAGCCGACCGAGCCGCGAACGCATCGTGTACGCGTCGAGCAGCGCCTGGGTCGGGTGCTCGTGGGTGCCGTCGCCGGCGTTGACCACGGAGCCGTCGACCCAGCTGGCCAGCCGGTGCGGCGCGCCGGAGGCCGGGTGCCGGACGACGACCGCGTCGGCGCCCATCGCCTGCAGGGTCAGCGCCGTGTCCTTGAGGCTCTCGCCCTTGGAGACGCTGGAGCCCTTGGCGGAGAAGTTGATGACGTCGGCGGAGAGCCGCTTGGCCGCGGCCTCGAACGAGATCCGGGTGCGGGTCGAGTCCTCGTAGAACAGGTTGACCACGGTGCGGCCGCGCAGCGTGGGCAGCTTCTTCACCTCGCGGCTGGACAGCGTTGGCCAGCTCCGTGGCGGTGTCGAGGACCAGGGTGGCGTGCTGCGCGTCGAGGTCGGCGGCCGACAGCAGGTGCTTGATCATTTGGTCTCCTCGCCGATCAGCTTGACCTCGTCGATGCCGTCGATCTCGGCCAGCGCCACCTTGACGATCTCGGTGCGCGCGGTGGGGATGTTCTTGCCCACGTAGTCGGCGCGGATCGGTAGCTCGCGGTGCCCCCGGTCGACGATCACCGCGAGCTGCACGGAGCTGGGCCGGCCGAGATCGGAGAGGGCGTCGAGGGCCGCGCGCACGGTGCGGCCGGAGAACAGCACGTCGTCGACGAGGATGACCCGCCGGCCGTCGATGCCACCGGGCGGCATCTCGGTCGGGCCGAGCGCGCGGGTGGCACGCAGCCGCAGGTCGTCGCGGTAGAGAGTGACGTCGAGCACACCGACCGGGACGTCGACACTCTCGAAAGCGGCGATCCGGCCGGCCAGTCGGCGGGCCAGGGGGACACCGCGCGTCGGGATGCCGAGCAGGACGGTGCCGTCGGCACCGTCGGTCTTCTCGAGAATCTGGTGCGCGATACGGTCGACGACCCGCTGCAGATCCGTCTCAGTGAGGATGACCTTCACAGACGGTGGCGAACCGGACGTCGTCGAGGATGAAGCGGCCTGTGGAAAGGCCACGGCGGACCTCCTTCCCCGCCTCACTGGACGGGTCGTTAAAGGATGTCTTCGGCGAACCGTCGATCACGTTACCAGCGCGGACTCCTGGGGTAAGCGCAGCGTGCCGTGCGTAACACTGGCGCGAGTCGTTGATGCATGGTGCAGGAAAATTCGGACAAAGATCGACAGTCGGCCCAAGTGATGGGTAATGAGCACTTGACCAGTTCTCTCATTCCCCGTACCGTCACGCTCCGTAGCGATAGCTGGGGAGAACCCCGGGTGCCAGCACTGGGAGAGTCGTCAATGCCTTCTGAGTACGCCAAGTCGTTGGGCGCGCGCCTGCGCTCCATCCGCCAGCAGCAGGGCCTCTCCCTGCAAGGTGTGGAGGAGAAGTCGAACGGTCGCTGGAAGGCGGTCGTCGTCGGCTCCTACGAGCGCGGCGACCGGGCCGTGACGGTCTCCCGCCTCGCCGAGCTCGCCGATTTCTACCGGGTGCCCGTCTCGGAGCTCCTGCCTGACGGCAGCGGCGTCCGCCACGAGCCCACCAACAAGATCGTGCTCGACCTCGAGCGCCTCTACGACGAGGCCTCGGAGGAGCTCGCCTACGTAGCCCGCTACGCGCGCGCCATCCAGCAGCAGCGCGGCGACTACAACGGCCGGGTGCTGTCGATCCGCGCGGACGACCTGCGCGCGCTCGCGATCGTCTACGACTCGTCGCCGTCGGGCCTCATCGAGCGCCTCAACGAGCACGGCGTGCTGGTCGCCGACCCGCGGGCGTTCTTCGCCAGCTGATCTCGAGTGTTAAACAAGGGCCCCTCCGCGACTGGAGGGGCCCTTGTTCACGTGTGGCTCTTTTAGCGCGATGCGTACTCCGCGATGCGGCCGATCAGGCCGTTGAGGAACCGCGGGCTGTCGTCGGTCGACATCTGCCGGGCCAGCTCGACCGCCTCGGTGATCGCGACGGCGTCGTCGATCTCGTCGACGTAGAGCAACTCGTAGACGGCGATCCGGGCCAGGTTGCGGTCGACCACCGGCATCCGGTCGATCGTCCACCCCTCGGCGTAGCTGGCGATCAGCTCGTCGATCCGGTCCAGATGCGCGGCCACGCCGTTGACCAGGCCGATCGCGTAGTCCAGGTGACCGGGCAACGGGCGTTCCAGCCGCGCGACGTAGTCCGTGAGGACGGCGGTCGGCGACTTGTCCCGCAGGTCGGCTTCGAACAGCACGTCGAGGGCCCGCTTGCGCGCCTTACGGCGCGCGGGCATCGAGGTCTTCGGGCCCTCGGCCATCAGGCGCGGCCGAGGTAACGGCCGTCGCGGGTGTCGACCTTGATCTTCTCACCGATGGTGATGAACAGCGGGACCGGGACGGTCGCGCCGGTCTCGACGGTGGCCGGCTTGTTGCCGCCGGTGGAGCGGTCGCCCTGCATGCCCGGCTCGGTGTAGGTGACTTCGAGCACGACACTGGTCGGCAGCTCGACGTAGAGCGGGACGCCCTCGTGGGTCGCGACCATCGCCTCGGCCTCGGGCAGCAGGTAGTTGGCCGCTTCGCCAACCGTGCCGCCGTTGACGTTGATCTGGTCGTACGTGTCCAGATCCATGAAGACGTAGTCTTCGCCGTCCGCGTACAGGTACTGCATCGTGCGCTTGTCGACGGTGGCGGTGTCGACCTTGGTCCCCGCGTTGAAGGTCTTGTCGACGACCTTTCCGGACAGCACGTTCTTGAGCGTGGTGCGCACGAACGCACCACCCTTGCCGGGCTTGACGTGCTGGAACTCAACGACGGACCAGAGCTCGCCGTCGAGGTTGAGGACCAGGCCGTTCTTCAGGTCGTTGGTGGAGGCCATTTCCTGCCTTGATCTTCACTCGGCGGACAGACCATGCGAGTCTACCGGCCATCAACGGATGCCACCTTGCTCGGGTGTCCGCGCCGGTCCTCGCCAGCCCCGACGCCGGCCAGCTGGGGCGATGCCGCGCCTGGGGAGTGGCCGGCACGATGTGCGTCGCCCTGGGCGGGCTGGGCGCGGGAGCCGGGCCGGCCTCGGGTCCGCTGGCCCGTCCCGATCTTCCGGTGGACCTGTTCACTGCCGGGGTCGCGGTCGCGTACTTCGGCCTGGTGCTGCTGGTGGTGGCCTGGTGGCGGCTGGGCCGGCTGGTGCGGCAGCGACCGCCCCGGCCCGAGGAACTGCTGGCCACGCTGCTGATGTGGGCCGCGCCGCTGCTGCTCGCCCCGCCCCTTTTCAGCCGCGACGTCTACAGCTACCTGGCACAGGGCGCGATGGTCGGCGCCGGGCTCGACGTCTACGCCGACGGCCCGGCCGCGCTGGGTGGTCCGTTCGCGGCCGAGGTGCCGGCGATCTGGCAGCACACGGCCACCCCTTACGGGCCGGCGTTCCTGCTCCTGGCCACCTCGGTGGCCACCATGGTCGGCGGGCACGTCACGCTCGGCGTACTCCTGCTGCGGCTCGTCGCCCTCGCTGGAGTGACCGTGCTCGCCCTGTCCCTGCCGCCGCTGGCCCGGCGCTGCGGCGTCGCACCCGCGGCCGCGCTCTGGCTCGCGGTGCTCAACCCGCTCGTGCTGCTGCACCTGGTCGGCGGCGCGCACAACGACGCGGTGCTGGTCGGCCTGCTGGCCGCCGGGCTGGCCGCGGCCGCCGCCGGCCGGCCCGCGCTCGGCGCGGTCGCGGTCACCCTCGCCGCGCTGGTCAAGGTGCCGGCAGCGGTCGGCCTCGCCGGGATCGCGCTGATCTGGGCGTCGTCGTCGGCGGCCGGGCGCTGGCCGCGGCTCCGCGCTCTTGGGGGGACGGCCCTGGTCGCGGTGGGTACGGCGGTCGGTGTGACCTGGGTCGCCGGCACGGGTTTCGGCTGGGTGGGTGCGCTGCGCACCCCGGTGACCGCGGACGCGTGGTCGCTCACCAGCGCCCTGGGCCGGGCGACCGATGCCTGGTTGGCGGCTCTGGACGCGTCGCTGGGCACGGCCCCGATGACCGGGTGGCGGGTGGCCGGGATGTGTGCGGCGGTCGCCGCGGCGCTGCTGGTCTGGCACCGGCGCCGGACGGTGGGCCCGGTGGGCGGCGTCGGCCTGGTGCTCGGCGGCGTGGTGGTGTTCGGCCCCGTGGTCCGGCCCTGGTACCTGCTCTGGGCGGTGGTCCCGCTGGCCGCCGCCGCGCCGCACGGCCGGGCCGGCCGGCTGGCCGCCGCCGCGTCCGCGGTGCTCGCCCTGGTGGTGCTGCCGGACGGCTTCGCGCCCCACCCGGGCACGCTGGGCTTCGCCGTGGTCGGTGGCTGCCTGGCCGTCGCGCTGCTGGTGATGACCGCGTTCGCGACCCAACCGGACAACGACCTCGCGGCCGGCCTGGCGTCATGACCAGGTCCGTGTCCCGCCGGACGCTGGCTCTGCTGGCCGGCCTGGCCGTGCTCTGGGTGCTGGTGGTCCCCGGCCGGCGCGGCTTCTTCGACGTCGGGGTCTACTACGGCGCGGTCCAGCACTGGCTCGGTGGCGGCGACCTCTACGACTACCTGCGGCCCGGCACCGCGTACGGGTTCACCTATCCCCCGTTCGCGGCGGTGCTGATGATTCCGCTGGCGCCACTGCCGTGGCACGCGGCGATCGCGCTCAGCATCATGCTCAATGTGGTCGCCGGGGGCCTGGTGATCCGCTGGCTGGTCGGCGGCGGGCGTACCTGGCTGGTGGTCGCGTTGCTCTGCGTGTTCCTCGCGCCGGTCCGCGACACCGTCAGCTTCGGCCAGGTCAACCTGGTGCTGCTGGCGCTGGTCTGGTGGGACCTGCGCCGCGGCCCGCGTGCCGGCGTCGGCATCGGCTTGGCCACGGCGGTCAAGCTGACCCCGGGGCTGTTCGTTCTCTACCTGGCGGTGGCCCGCCGCTGGCGTGCGTTCCTGGTCGCGGTGGCCACGGCGGCGGCCGCCACCCTGTCGGCGGCGGCGGTGTCTCCCGCCGCGTCCCGCACGTTCTGGACCGAGGCACTGTGGAACACGGGCCGGGTCGGTGACCTGGCGTACGTGTCCAACCAGTCCCTGCGCGGCGTCCTGGCCCGCGCGGGTCTGCCGGGCTGGTGCTGGGTTCTCGCGGTCATCGGGGTGGGCGCGCTGTGGATGGTGCGCGCCCGCCGCGCCGCCGGGGCCGGCGACCACACCACGGGCTTCGCCCTGACCGGCGTCGCGACCTGCCTGATCAGCCCCGTGACCTGGGTCCACCACCTGGTCTGGCTCCTACCGGCCCTCTACCTGGCCTGGCGCTCCGGCCGCGCCCGACCGTTGGTCGGCACGGCCTACGTCCTGCTGTGTACGAGCGCGGTCTGGCTGTGGTCGAACGGCGGCCCATCGCCGGCGGCGGTCCTCGGCAGCAACCTCTACGTCTGGATCGCGCTGGCCCTGCTGGCGTTCCTGCCGATCAGCACGACCCGTCCGGACCAGACCGCGCAGCCGGTCGAACAACACCGCCCGCGGACCGCGGACCTCGTGACCGGCTGACCCGAGCACGAAGGTCCTCCCGGCCAAGCTGCCCCGTGGACCAGACCAGGTGCACACGATCAGCGCGCGAAGGCCCTCGAACATCCAGCCGCACCGCAGCACCGATCACGGATACCGGTTCAGGCCGAGCGCCGCCGGTCCGGGGCGTCAGTCGGCGACGGCGGCGTAGGCCTCGGCCAGCAGGTCGTCGGACGGTCCCTCTAGGAGATCGGTCTCGGCCAGCGCGGTCGAGCACGACGAAGCGCAGCCGGGAGCCGCGGGCCTTCTTGTCGACGCGCATGGCGGCGAGCAGGTCGGGCCAGGCCCCGGCGGCGTAGCGGGTCGGCAGCCCGAGCGCGGTCGAGGATCTCGCCGTGCCGCGCGGCGGTGGCGGCGTCGAGCCGGCCGGCCAGCCGGCTGAGCTCGGCCGCGTAGACCAGCCCGACGGAGACCGCGTCGCCGTGGCGCCAGGTGTAATATTCGACCTTCTCGATCGCATGGGCCAGCGTGTGCCCGTAGTTGAGGATCTCGCGCCGGCCGGACTCCTTGAGGTCGCCGCCGACCACGTCGGCTTTCACCCGGATGGCGTACTCGATGAGGCTCCGCACCGCCGGGCTCGGCCGGGTCGGCCGCCGCACCCGGGTCGCGCTCGATCAGGTCGAGGATCGCCGGCTCGGCGATGAAGCCGCACTTGACCACCTCGGCCAGGCCGGCGGTGAGGTCGGCTTGGGCGGCAGCGAGTCGAGCGTGTCGAGGTCGCAGAGCACGCCGGCCGGCGGGTGGAACGCGCCGACGAGGTTTTTGCCCGCGGCGGTGTTGACGCCGGTCTTGCCACCCACCGCGGCGTCGACCATGCCGAGCAGCGAGGTCGGCACCGGCACCCAGCGCACCCCGCGCAGCCAGGCGGCCGCGACGTAGCCGCCCAGGTCGGTCGCCGCCCCGCCGCCGACGGCCACCACCGCATCCGACCGGGTGAACCCGGCGGCGCCGAGCTGGTCCCAGCACTCGGCGGCGGTCTCGACGGTCTTGCCGCTCTCCGCGTCGGGTATCTCGATCCGGGTGACCTGCGCGCCCGGCCGCGCTCAGCGCGGCCTCGACCGTGTCGGCGCGCGCCGCGAGCGGCGCGGAGGCGAGCACGGCGACCCGGTCGGCGCCCGGCAACAGCGCGCTGACCTGGTCGGTGAGCCCGCGGCCGACGACCACGTCGTAGGCCTGCTCACCACCGACCGGAATGCGAGTGATCTCGTTCATCGGCGCCGAGCATAGCCGTCAGCCCATCGTCTTCTGGCCGTCCAGGGTCTCGCGGATGATGTCGGCGTGGCCGGCGTGCTGGGAGATCTCGGCGATCAGGTGCAGGAACACCCGGCGGACCGACCAGACGCGCCCGGCTCGAACCAGGGCGCCTTGGGTAGCTCGTGTGCCGGCGTCGAGGTCGAGCTTCTCGACGAGCGCGTCGGTCTCTGCCGCGGCGGCCTCGAAATCGGCCACGACGTCGGCCAGGGTCGCGCCCTCCGGCATGCGCGAAGGCGGTGGCCCAGTCGACCTGGATGCTGCTCCATCGCCGCCGCACCGCCGGCCGCGAACGCGCACCAGCGCCGCTCGATGTCGGCGACGTGGCGGAGCAGCCCGCCCAGGCAGAGCGCGCTGGCGGTCGGTGTCAGCCGGGCCTGCTCGTCGCTCAGGCCGCGCACGGTGAACAGCAGGAACCCACGGTGCCGCTGGAGGGAGGCCAGCAGATCGGCACGTTCAGAATCATGTCAAGCCGTAGTGCCGGGTGAGACAGCAGTCAGCGAGTGCACCGGCTGCCGGGTCGCCCAGCGCGTGTGCCGGCATCTCCAGCTCGGTGCCGTGCGCTTCCTGCCAGTCGTACACCTTGCTCATGGTCACCGTCGACGCGAAGAACTCGCGGGCCGTCAGCCCGCCGACCACCGGGTCGTTGTCCTGCGCCAGCAGGGTTCCCGGCACGAGCCGGAACCCGGCCCGCAGCGCCGCGCTGAGCCGGCGGTGGCCGTCGACGACGAAGAACCGCGAGTCGGCGTAACCGATCGAGATCGGCTCCAGCGCGTCCGGCCCGCCCAGCGTCGCGGCCTCGACGTCGTCCATCCCGCGCAGGGCGCTGATGTCACCCGTCGGGTAGATGCGCGCCGGGTCGAGCAGCAGCAGCGGCGGGCTGGTCGCGGCCGCGCCCAGCCGGCCCTCGATCGCCGCCACGCCAGGTCGATGACCTCTTCGGGCCGCGCCCGGGTGGTGTCGCAGACCAGGTCGTAGTTGCGCAGCGCGTGCTTGTCGGCGTGGTAGCGGGTCAGGAACCGCTGGCGCTCGCTCTCGCTGCGGCTGCGCAGCTGGTCCTTGGCCTCTTCGAGGGTGGCGTAGTTCTCCACCTCGTTGGCCGGCCGGCCGAGCACCCGGCGGGCCGCCACGGTCGGGTCGGTGATCAGGTGCACCTTGAAGCCCTTGGTGAAGAAGATGCCAGGCCAGGCGGCTGTCCATGATGACCCGCTCGCCCGACTCGGCGATCTCCCGCTGCATCGAGTCGACCGTGCCGTCGATCACGTCGTCGAGCTCGGCGTGCAGGTTGAGCTGGAGCGCGGTCATCCCCCGCTCGCGGGCCATCTCGCGGTAGAGGTCTCCGACGCTGATCCGGCGCAGATGCAGCCGCTCCGCCAACCCGACCGACACGGTGCTCTTGCCACTTCCCAGGTCACCGTTGACGGTGATGGACCGCTGGTTGCCCATGCGCCTCGATCCTCGAATTGGAGACGGAACTGCCCGAATGGGCGAGACGCGCCCGCTTTACGCCAATCTCCAAAAATTTTAACACCCGGCCCGCGGGCCGCCGATCGCCCGTTTGCTGGATCCCGAGTGGGTCAAGGTTGTCCTCTGTGGAGATTCACCGCGCCGCGTGCTCGGTCAGTCGCTCGCGCGTGCTCCCGCACGGCGTCCCGAAGCTCCGGCGGGCCCACGATCCGGAATGGCCAGCCCAGACCGGCCAACATCTGCGCCATTCCGGGCAGGCTCTGGGCCTGGCCCTCATAAGTACGCCGTCGGCGGTCTCGGTGATCTCCGCAACACTGGCCGGCACCCGGCGGCGCACCTGGGCCGAGATCGGCCTCGAAGAGCACCTCGACCTCCCACGTATAGGGCACTCCGGCCAACGAACGGGTGACGTGCCCGACCGCGTCGAACCCGTCCGGCACCACGAACGTGGCCTCGCCGGTGTCGACCGCGGTGATCCGGTCGAGCCGGAAGGTGCGGATCTCGGCGCGCTTGTGGTCGAAACCCGTGACGTACCAGCGGCCGGCGTGGAAGACCAGGCCGTACGGGTCGACCTCGCGCAACGAGACGGCACCGCGCCAGGACCGGTAGGTGATGCTCACCCGACGGGTGGCCCGGGCCGCGGCGCCGAGCGCCAGCAGCGTCGTGGTCGCCGGCCGCGCCGCCGTCGCACTGCGATCGACGGTGAAACCAAGGCTCTCCTGTACGCCCGCGAGGCGCTCGGCCAGGTTCTTCGGCAGCACCCGGCGGATCTTCGCCAGCGCCGGCCCGGTCGCGGGCGCCTCGGTGGTCAGCCCGAGGTGCTCGGCCGCGATCAGCCCCAGCACCACGGCGGCCGCCTCGTCGTCGGTGAGCATCAGCGGCGGCAGCTTGTAACCCGGGCTCAGCCGGTAGCCGCCGTAGCGACCACGGGCGGCGGCCACCGGGATGCCGAGGTCGGCGAGCGTCGTGGCATAGCGGCGGACGGTGCGCTCGTCGACGCCGAGCCGGGCGCCGAGGTCGGCGCCGGTCAGATGGTGGTGGGTTTGCAGCAGTTCGAGCATGCCCAGCACCCGGGAGGCAGGATGTGACACGCGCCACTCTCCTTATCCGGACCGAAAGTGTCCGGATGCCACCTTACGCTTCTGCCACATGACGGAGACCTTCGTGTTGGTGCCAGGTATGTGGCTCGGTGGCTGGGTGTGGGACGACGTGGCGACGCGGTTGCGGGCCGCGGGCGACGAGGCGGTCGCGGTGACGCTGACCGGCGTCGGTGACAGGGTCGGCGAGGACGCCGACCTCGAGCGGCACGTGGCCGACATCGTCGAGGCGGCGGACGGCCGGGAGAACGTCGTCCTGGTTGGACACAGCTACGGCGGGTTGCCGGTGACCGCGGCCGCCGCGCGGATCCCGGTGGCTCGGGTGGTCTATGTGGACAGTGGTCCGTTGCCGGACGGTTCGCGCCAGCTCGACATGGGCCCACCGCCGGAGTCGACCGGGCCCGTGCCGCCCCGGCCGTGGGAGCCGGCCGACGATCCGGAGCTGCTCGCGGGGCTCGACGACGACGCGCTGGCGTTGCTGCGCAAGCGATCCACCACCCACCCGTACGCGTCGGTGGCCCAGCCATTGCGTCGCGGCGGCTCGCTGAACCCGCCCGCGACGCTGATCGCGTGCACGTTCTCGCCCGAGCAGATCGCGGAGATGCGGGCGGCCGGCCATCCGTTCTTCGCGGCCATGGACGACGACGTGGTGATCCGCTCGCTGCCCACCGGCCACTGGCCGATGCTGTCGGAACCGGCGAAACTGGCCGACCTGCTCAGGGCTTGAGCAGGGCGGCGATCTCCTCGGCCACCTCGTCCGGCGTGCGCCCGTCGGTCTCGACCGTGATCGTCGCGACCGACTCGTAGAGCGGGATCCGCTGGTCCAGCAGGAACCTCAGGGTGGCCCGCGGGTTGATCTCCAGCAAGGGACGCCCGGCGCCGAGCCCGACCCGCTTGACCGCCTCGCCGAGGCTCACCACCAGGTGCACGACCTGGTGCCCGGCGAGCGCGGCGCGGTTCTCCTCGGCCAGGATCGCGCCGCCGCCGAGGGCGAGCACGCCGTCGAACTCACCGACCGCGGCCGCGACGGCGGCCCGTTCGAGGGCGCGGAAATGCTGCTCGCCGTCGTCGAGGAAGATCTCCGGAATCGGCTTGCCGGCGGTCGCCTCGATGTCGGCGTCGGTGTCGCGGAACGGCACGCCGAGCCGGACGGCCAGGGCCTGCCCGGTGCTGGTCTTGCCGGCACCGGGCGCGCCGACCAGGATCGCCCTTGTCATCGGATCACCAGGTTCTCCAGGTAGCCGGCCAGGTTGCGGCGGATCTCCGCGACCGAGTCGCCGCCGAACTTCTCGGTGGCCGCCTCGGCCAGCACCAGCGCGACCATCGACTCGGCCACGATCGCGGCGGCCGGCACCGCGCACACGTCGGACCGCTGGTTGATCGCCGTGGCCGGCCTCACCGGTCAGCACGTCCACCGTGGACAGTGCCCGGTTGAGCGAGGAGATCGGCTTCATCGCGGCCTTGACCCGCAGCGGCTCACCGGTGGTGATCCCGCCCTCCAGGCCGCCGGCCCGGTCGGTGACCCGCCGGACCCCGTTGGCGGTCGGGATGATCTCGTCGTGCGCCTGGGAACCGCGGGACCGGGCCTGGGTCCAGGCGTCGCCGATCTCCACACCCTTGATCGCCTGAATCGACATCAGCGCGGTGGCCAGCCGGGCGTCGAGCTTGCGGTCCCACTGCACGTGGCTGCCCAGCCCCGGCGGCACGCCGTAGGCCAGCACCTCGACCACGCCGCCGAGCGTGTCGGCGTCCTTCTTCGCCGCGTCGACCTCGGCGACCATCCGCGCGCTGGCATCCGGGTCGAGGCAGCGCAGCGGGTCGGCGTCGATCCGCTCGGCGTCTTCGGGCCGCGGGTGCAAACCCGGCTTGGCCGCGACACTGCCGAGCTCCACGACGTGCGACACGATCTCGATGCCGAGCGCCTGGCGCACCATCTCCCGGGCGACGGTGCCGACCGCGACCCGGGCCGCGGTCTCCCGCGCGCTGGCCCGCTCCAGGATCGGCCGCGCGTCGGTGTGGCCGTACTTCTGCATGCCCGCGAGATCGGCGTGCCCCGGGCGGGGCCGGGTCAGCGGCGCGTTGCGCGCCTGCTTGGCCAGGATCTCGGGGTCGACCGGGTCGGCGGCCATGACGGTCTCCCACTTGGGCCACTCGGAGTTGCCGACCTTGACCGCCACCGGGCTGCCGAGCGTGAGCCCGTGCCGCACCCCGCCGAGAATCTCGACGACGTCCTGCTCGAACGCCATCCGCGCGCCGCGCCCATAGCCGAGCCGCCGGCGCGCGAGCTGCCGACCGATCTCGGCGGTGGTCACCTCGACCCCGGCCGGCACCCCTTCGAGCACAGCGACCAACGCGGGCCCGTGCGATTCCCCTGCCGTCAACCAGCGCAACACGGCCCAAGTCTGACACGCCACGTGTGTGTGCCCATCATCCGGCCACCCAGTCCCAAACACCGGACAACGCAAATTCATTTTTGACTCGGGTTCGTCGTGGGCACGACCGTCGCTCCCGCGAGAGACCGCTCCGCTTCGCTCCGCTGCCAGGTCCGCGGGAGTTCAGGATCTGGCTTGGGTGAGCGCGTCGCGCATCGCGTCCACCGGGGGTTCGGCGCCGGTGAAGAGGCGGAACTGGCCGAGCGCCTGGGCCAGTAGGAGGTCCAGGCCGCTGAGGATGCGGCAGCCCGCGCGGGCGGCCGAGTCGGCGAGCGGCGTCGGCCAGGGGTCATACAGGGCGTCGAAGAGGATGGTCTCCGGGTGCCAGTTGGCGTTGATCGCTAGCGGGTCCGCGACGCCCTTCGGGACCGTGGAGATGACTACGTCCGCGTCCAGGGCCGCGTGGGCGTCCGGCCACAGGGCCGGCATCAGCGGTAGGCCCAGGTCGGCCGCGGCGGCCGCGAGCTCCTCGATCGCGAACTGGCGGCGGGCGACCACCGTGACCGACGCGGCGGCCAGGCGGGACGCGGCGGCCACCGCGGCGCGGGCCGTGCCACCGGCGCCGAGGATCGTGAAGCGGGCGCCGCCGCCGATGCCCGCCTCGGTGAGCAGGGCGGCCATGCCGTCGACGTCGGTGTTCGTGGCGTACCAGCCGCCGGGCCGGCGGACCAGGGTGTTGGCGGCGCCGACCGTGGCGGCCAGCGGTGCGACCTCGGTCGCGACCGTCAGCGCGGCTTCCTTGAGCGGCATGGTCAGCGACAGGCCGGCCCACTCCGGGCCGAGACCGGCGACGAGACCGGGCAGCCCGGCCTCGTCACATTCGATCGCGGTGTACGACCAGTCGGTCAGGCCCAGCGCCGCGTAGCCGGCATTGTGGATCACCGGGGAGAGCGAGTGGGCAATGGGCCTGCCCAGGACTGCCGCACGCGTCAATTGATGATCCCGGCCGCGCGCGCCTTGTTCTTGTTCTCCTCGTGCTGCGCGTCGGTCTCGGCGAACGCGGAGTGGCCTTCCTTGTCGATCGCCACGAAGAACAGCCACTTGCCGGCCGGCGGGTTCATCGCGCCCTGCAACGCTTCCTTGCCGGGGTTGTTGATCGGCGTCGGCGTCAGGCCCTTGTAATAGTGGCTGTTGTACTTGTTGCTCGCGTCCGCGTAGTCGTCGTCGTTCATGTCCTTGGACGCCTTGGTCTTCTTCCCGGCGATCTCGAGGCCGTAGTTGAGCGTCACGTCGAACTGCAGCGGCATGTCATTGATGTAGACGCGGTTGTAGGCGACGCGGGCGACCTTCCCGAGGTCGTCCTTGTTGCCGGCCTCGGCCTGGGCCAGGGACGCGACGATCAGCGCCTCGTACGGCGCGATCCCGCCCCGGTTCTTCTCCACGTTCTCGGTGAACTTCATGTCGCCGGCGACGGTCAGGAACCGGTTGACCATGATGTCGAGGACCTGCTTGGCGGTCGGCTTCGGCGGGAACTCGTAGGTGTCGGGGAACAGGAAGCCCTCGATGGACTTCGTCACCTTCACCTTGTCGTTCCGCTTGAACCAGAAGTCGGGGATGTCGAACGCGTCGACGTTCTTCGCGGCGGCCTGGAAGTCCTTGACCGGGATCTTGGTCTGCTCCGACAGGCGCTTGTACGTGCTCAGCACGGTCAGGCCCTCGGGCACCGTGACCCCGTTGACGATCTTCTTCTTCGGGTCGACCAGCACCGCCAGGGCCGCCTTGGCGCTCATCTGCTTGTTGAGCCCGTAGACGCCCGGCTGGATGTTCTTGCTGCGGCTGTCGGCGTCGGCCGCCTCGACGAAGGCCTTGGCGCTCTTCACCACGTCGAGCTTGACCAGGGTGTTGGCGATGTCGGTCGCGGTCTGCAGTTCCTTGACCTCGACGTTGACCTTCTCGGCCGTGCCGCTGCCGTCGTAGTCGGGGGTGGTGAAGTAGCCCTGCACGCGGTCGAAGCCGTACCAGACGCCGACGCCTAGCCCGCCGAGCAGGACGAAGGCCATCACGAAGGCGATGGCGGTCTTGCCGCCGTTGCCCTTGCGTTTCTTCTTCTTGCCGTTGTTGCCCGCTCGCTCTCGGTAGCCGCGTCGATGGCGACCCTTGTCGGCCCTGTCCTCGAACGCGAGGTCAAGATCGTCGATCGTCACGTTCGCCTCCGCTGCGCGTCCAGCCAGCCCTGCAGGATCTCCACCGCGGCAACCTGGTCGACCACCGCACGTTGGCGCCGTCCCCGTACGCCACGTTCGGCCAGCCTACGAGTCGCGACGACTGTGGACATCCGCTCGTCCGAAAGCTGAACGGGCACGGGATCGATGACCGTCGCCAACCGGTGAGCATAGGCCCTCGCACCGACCGCCGCGGGTCCGTCCCTGCCAGCCAACGTAACGGGCAGACCGACCACAACCTCGATGATCGCGTGCTCGGCGACAAGTCGCGCAAGTTCGGCGATATCTGCAGGAATAGCGTCTTCTCCGGCATTCAAGTCACGACGCAGCGTCACCAGCGGCGTAGCGAGAATGCCGTCGGGGTCGCACATCGCGACCCCGACACGCACGTTACCCACATCTACACCGAGTCGTATACCCCGGTGAAAAGCGCTCAGACCGTCACGCTCCGTCAATCGCCTTTTCCACCGCAGCTAGGAGGTTGGCCGCTTCGGACGCCGGAACGCCGCCACCCTGGGCGAGGTCGGCGTTGCCGCCACCGCGCCCGGACAGCGCGGCCTTGACGAGATCGCCGGCAGACAGGCCGCGCGCCTTGGCGGCCGCGTTCGCCGCCACGACGAGCGAGGCCTTGCCTCCGGATTTGGCCGACACAGCGACGATCGCGGCCCGCGCCGGATCGATCTTGCCACGGATCTCCTGGGCGAGCGTACGCACGTCGTTGCCGGCCGCGCCCTCGGGCGCCTCGGTGCCGACGAACGCGACGCCGCGGATGTCGACGGCGCCCGCCGCCAGCGTCGCCGCGCCGCCGAGCACGAGCTGGCCGCGGAGCTTCTCGAGCTCCTTCTCCGCGTCGCGGAGCTGGCTGATCGTCTGGGCGACCCGCTCGGCGACCTGCTCACCTGGCACGCGGTAGAGCTCGGCCAGGCGGGCCACCATGAGGTGCTCGCGCGCCAGGTGCGAGAACGCGTCGATGCCGACCAGCGCCTCGACCCGGCGTACGCCGGACCCGATCGACGCCTCGGACAGGATCTTGACGAGGCCGAGCTGACCGGAGCGGGCCACGTGGGTGCCACCGCAGAGCTCACGGGCGTAGTCGCCGACCTCGACGACCCGGACCTCGTCGCCGTACTTCTCGCCGAACAGCGCCATCGCGCCGAGCCGCTTCGCCTCCGCCTGGGAGGTGATGAACGCGTGCACCTCGAGGTCGCCCAGCAGCACCTCGTTGATCTGCTGCTCGACGTCGTTGAGCACGCTCGGTGGGACCGCGGCCGGGGTGTTGAAGTCGAACCGCAGCCGGCCCGGCGCGTTGAGCGAGCCCGCCTGGGTCGCCGACTCGCCGAGGAAGTTGCGCATGGTCTGGTGCACCAGGTGGGTCGCCGTGTGCGACCGCGAGATCGCCTTGCGCCGGGTGATGTCGATCTCGGCGAAGCCGGCCTCGCCGACGCGGACCTCGCCGCGGACCACCTTGGCGCGGTGGATGACCAGCCCCGGCACCGGCGACTGCACGTCGAACACCTCGACCTGGCCGCTGCCGACCGTGACCAGACCCATGTCGGGCTGCTGTCCACCGCCTTCGGCGTAGAACGGGGTCGCGTCGAGCACGAGCTCGATCGTGTCGCCCTCGCCGGCCACCTCGAGCGCCCGGCCGCCGGGGTCGAGCACCGCCCGGACCCGCGACTCGCGGCTCACCTCGGCGTACCCGGTGAACTCGACCGGGCCGCCCGCGTCGAGCACCGACCGGTAGGCGGACAGGTCGACGTGGCCGGTCTTGCGGGCCTGCGCGTCGGCCTTGGCCCGGGAGCGCTGCTCGGCCATCAGCCGGCGGAAGCCGTCGGCGTCGACCTGCAGCCCCTGCTCGGCCGCGATCTCCAGAGTCAGGTCGATCGGGAAGCCGTACGTGTCGTGCAGCTGGAACGCCTTGTCACCGGAGAGCGTCGTGCCGCCGGATTGCTTGGTCTCGACGACCGCGGTATCCAGGATCGTCGTGCCGGCGCGCAGCGTGGACAGGAACGCCTCTTCCTCCGCGTACGCGTAGTCGGCGATCCGGCCGAAGTCGCCGGCCAGCTCCGGGTAGGACGGCGCCATGCAGTCCCGGGCGATCGGCAACAGCTCGGGCAGCGAGCGCTCCTGCCAGCCGAGCAGCCGCATCGACCGGATGGCGCGCCGCATGATCCGGCGCAGGACGTAGCCGCGGCCTTCGTTGGAAGGCGTGACGCCGTCGCCGATCAGCATCAGCGCGGTGCGCACGTGGTCGGCGATCACCCGCAGCCGCACGTCGTCGGGGTGCGACTCCGCGGCGACCTGGCTGGTGTTGGCGCCGTAGCGCTTGCCCGTCAGCTCGGCCGCCCGGTCGAGGATCGGCTTGACCTCGTCGATCTCGTAGAGGTTGTCGACACCCTGCAGCAGCGAGGCCATCCGCTCGAGGCCCATGCCGGTGTCGATGTTCTTGGCCGGCAGCTCACCGACGACGTCGAAGACCTCTTTGCTCTTCACGTTGGTGATCTCGTACTGCATGAAGACGAGGTTCCAGAACTCGAGGAAGCGGTCCTCGTCGACCTCGGGGCCGCCCTCGGGGCCGTAGGCGGGGCCGCGGTCGTAGTAGAGCTCCGAGCACGGACCGGCCGGGCCCGGGATGCCCATCGACCAGTAGTTGTCCTTCTTGCCACGGCGGACCAGGCGCTCCGACGGGATGCCCGTCTGCTTCCAGATCTCGATCGCCTCGTCGTCGTCGAGGTAGACCGTGGCCCAGATGCGCTCCGGGTCGAGCCCGAAGCCGCCCTCGCTGACCGGCTTGGTGACCAGGTCGAAGGCCAGCGGGATGGCGCCGGCCTTGAAGTAGTCGCCGAACGAGAAGTTGCCGTTCATCTGGAAGAACGTGCCGTGCCGGCTGGTCTTGCCGACCTCGTCGATGTCCGGGGTGCGGATGCACTTCTGGACACTCGTCGCCCGGTCCCACTGCGGCGTGCGCTGGCCCAGGAAATAGGGCACGAACTGCACCATGCCGGCGTTGATGAACAGCAGGTTCGGGTCGTCGATGGCGGGCAGCGGGGCGCTCGGGACAACGGCATGGCCGTTGGCCTCGAAGTGCGCGAGGAACCGCCGCTTGATCTCCGCCGTCTTCATCAGGTGCCTTCCTCAGTTATGGCGCTGCTTCAGTTGTGGCGCTGCTTCGGGTGCGGGCCGGTGATCGGCTCGTCGAACTCGACCCCGAGGTCATCGCCCCGCAGGTCGTCGAACTGGTCCTCGAACGCCACGCCGTTGGCGAAGGCCTCGTGGATCTGGTGCTCACGCTCGGCCATGTTCACGCGTACGTCGTCGACGAAGGCCCGAACCGACTCGACCAGGCCGCCCGCGCTTTCGCTGAGCGAGCCGGCGATGCCGCTGGGAGTGAACTCGTTGGCCTTCTGGGTCAGCTTGCGCACGACCAGGGCGCCTACCGCGAGGCCGACGCCAAGCCAGAGCAACCGCTTCATGGTTCCATCCTTCCTCGCGGCGCGGCGATCAGCGCGCGGTGGCCCGCTTGGCGGCCCGGCGCTGCTGCTTGAGTGTGGTGCGCACCTCGCGCTCGTCCTCCGCGTGGCGGCGGGCGGAGGCGGCCCGGCGCACGCCGTAGCCGAAGGCCGCGACCTTGACCAGCGGGTTGGCCGCGGCGGCCGAGACCACCGTGGCGAGGTTGGCGACGTTCGCGGTGACGTTCTGGGCGTGCCCCGTCATCGTGTCGATCTTGGCCAGCTGCACGTTGACGCCGTCGAGCGAGGTGTGCACCTGGCTCAGGGCCACGTTGACGCCCTCGATCGTCGTGTTGGCGTTGGCCAGGATCGGCGCCGTGCGGTCGTTGAGATCGTTGATCGCGTTCGTGGCCGCGTCGATCGTCCTACGGAGCCGCAGGATGGGCACCGCGAGCACCAGCACCAGCATCAGGAATGCGCCGGCCACCACGAGCCAAGCGACTTCTCCACCGTCCACCCGAACCTCCTCCACCACGTGTCCCGTGCGCCAACGTGCAGACCCTACCGTCCGTAACGCCGCACGGCCTCACGACGGTGCGGCCGTCGGAGCGAGCCCGTACGGCGTCTCTCCGACCTCCCCCGGCTCCACGTCGGGCTGCGGTCCGGTGCGGTCGTCGGCGATCGCGTTTCGGACCTTGATGGACACGTCGGAACCCTCGCAGGCCTTCGGGTCGACCGCGATCGGCGGCGGCCCCGCGGTGGCGGTGCCCGGCTCGGGTTCCACCCCGATCGGCACGTTGCCGCACGCCGGTGCACGGACCCAGAGATCCATGGTCAGCTCGTCGCGGGTCCAGCAGGTGTAGCTCCCGTCGACCTTCGTCTCCGGGCACTTGGCCGGCTTCCAACTCGTCCACCCGCTGGCGACCAGGGCATCCTGGTACGCCTTCGCGGTCTCCTCCGGCGACTGGTCCGAGTGGGTGGTCCGCTCCCGGAACCGGCACTCCTCCAGGCACCAACGGTTGCCGTCGATCTGGTCCTGCGGCGTGGTGTTGGCCCAGTCGGGCACCGAGAGGCTGTCCAACGAGGCGAACACCGGATCGCGCGACTCCGCCTTGGACCAGGAGTAGAGCGGCAGCGCCACCAGCACCAACAGGATGCCCAGCGCCAGCACACCGAGGCGGAGGTTGCGCGGCTCCCGGAACTGCGCCCGAATCTGGGCGGGGCTGACCCGGGTGCTCTTGCGGGGACCGGAATCCGGCTCGCCGGCGTCCCGGGGCTCGATCGCCTGGCTGGTCTCCGGCGTGACCGGGACGGATGCCGAGCGCCGGACCGGTCCTTCTCCCGGGCCGATGGGCGGGCCCGCCGGGTCCAGGCCCGGCGGGCGGGCCGTGCCGGCGGCGGTGGCTGGCGGGCGGGCGACGCCGGGTGGGGCTGGCGCGGCCGCGGCCGCCCGGACTGGTGGCACCGCGGCGCCGGCGGGCGGCGCCGGCGGGCGCATGCCAGGGGCGTCAGGGGTGTCGTTCGGGCCGGGTACGCCGGCGCGACCGCCCCGACCGCGGGCGCCGTTGGGGCCGCCCGGCATGCCCTGGCCGGGTGCGCCTGACGTTGGTCCGACGTTGCCCGGGCCGTCGGGGCCGGGCTGGTTCGGGGCTACGGGTGGGCGGGCGGTGCCGGCGGGTCGGACCGCCGCCCGTGCTGCCGGGCCGGTCGGCGGCGCGCCAGGGGCGGCGGGCATCCCGGGGTTGCCCCCGGGTGGCCCGGCTGGTGGGCGGACTGCGCCGGTCCCGTCCGGGCCGCCACGTCGGGGGTCCCGGTTGCCGGGCATGCCAGCCTGGTCGGGTCCCAGCGGCGGGCGCACGGCTCCCGTGCCGTCCGGTCCGCCACGGCGGGCATTCCCGTTGCCCGGCATGCCGGCCTGGTCAGGTCCGAGCGGCGGGCGCACCGCGCCCGTGCCGTCCGGGCCGCCGCGCCGGGCGCCCCGATTGCCGGGCATACCGGTCTGATCGGGCGCGGGTGGTGGCAGCAGGGCTCCGGTGCCATCGACACCGTCCGGAGCACCACGCCTGCCCCGGTTTCGAGGTATGCCGGCCTGGTCAGGCGGACGCAGCGCGCCAGTGCCGTCCGGGCCGGCGGGCCCGTCGGGGCCGCCACGGCGTCCGCGGGTCCCCGGCTGGTCGGCGCCGAGCGGTGGACGCACTTGTCCTGTGCCGTCCGGACCGGCAAGGCCATCTGGCGCACCGCGCCGACCACGGTTCCCGAGTTGGTCAGGCGGACGCACCGTTCCCGTGCCGTCCGGACCACCGGCCAGTCCCGGCCCGGCGGGTGAGATCGGTGGACGATTGCCGCCCGGCCCGTCCGGCAGACCCGGTCGTCCGGGGCGGTCGAGACCATCAGGCGCCGGGCGCCGCCCACCGGTCGCGTCAGGCGTCCGCTCGCCGTCGCTGAACCGACCGCGCGCACCAGCCGGCGCCTGGTCTCCGTCGTCGCTGAATCGGCCCCGCGCGCCGCCAAGCGACCCGGTGTCGGTGTCGCCGGGCCGACGGCGCCGCCCGCCGGCCGGCGCGGTCACGTCGCCGGTCCCACTGAGTGCCTCTTCGGCCGCCGCACCGTGCCGGCCGGCGCGCCCAGGACCGTCCTGGCCGGGCACACCGCCTGACGCCGCGCCGGCTATCTCGCCAGTCCCGCCGTGCCGACTGCGCGCACCGGCAGCGGGATCAGGAACGTCGTCGGGAGCGGCCCGCCGCCCCGCGGACTCGCCCGTCGCGCCGCCGCGGAACCGACTGCGCGCACCGCTGACCGGCCCGGGGGTCTCGGCGGCGTTGCCGCCGGCCGTGTCCGGCCCCGCCGCAGCGCGACGAGCCGGCGCGCCCGGACCACCGGGTCGGGCGAAACCATCGAACGCGGGCCCGGTGACACCGTCACCCGGGGGCACGTCACCGTTGCCGGCCGGTACGCCCGGACCACCGGGCCGTCCGCGACCGCCGAAGCCCTCCGACCGAGCCGCTGCCTCGTCCGGGCCGGTCACACCGCTGCGGCCCGCCGGGCCACTGCCGCGCCCGCGTCCGCCGAAGCGGGGTCCGGCAACGCCGTCACCCGGAGGGACATCCCCACCCGGGCCGCCGGGCCGACCACGACCGCCAAAAGTCTCCGGTCGACCCGGGCCGCCAGCAGCCTGATCTGGGGTGGGAACACCACCGCGGCCGGCCGGGCCGGCGCCCCGCCCTCGTTCGCCGAACGACGGTCCGGCGCCGGGAACGCCGTCACCCGGGGGCACATCCCCGGCGGGCCGGCCGCGACCGCCAAAGCTCTCCGGCCCGCCTTCCGGACCAGCGCCTCGACCACGTCCGCCAAACGGCGGTCCGGACGCGGCAACGCCGTCACCGAGGGGCACATCCCCCGCCGGCCGGCCACGACCACCGAAGGCCTCCGGGCGTCCCGGCCCACCAGCAACCTCGTCCGGGCCGGGGGCACCGCGGCCCGCCGGGCCACCCGGTCGGCCACGACCGCCGAAGGTGTCCGACTGTCCAGGGCCGGCGACACCGCCGCCTGGCATGTCGGGGCCGGGGACACCGCCCCGACCAGCGGGCGCGCCCGGGCCACCGGGCCGCCCGCGGAAGGACGGATCAGCACCATCGCCATCGGGACCCGCGCCGGGGCGGCCCGGCCGGCCACGGCCGCCGAACGTCTCCGGCCCGCCCACCGGGGGCTCGGGCGCGGCACGGCGGCCGGGTCCGGGCTCGCGGCCCGGAACGACAGGGGGTGTGATCACCGGGGGCAGGCCGCCCGTGGCTGTCGGTCCACCCGGAGGAGGGCCGCCCCGCCCCGGTGGCACGGCACCGGGTCCGGTCCAGCCACCCGTGTTGTCTCGCCCACCCCGGTCGCCCGCTGGCGGCTCCCCCGCGAACCGACTGCGCGCCGGCCCACCCGAGGTCGGTACGCCGGGCCCTGGCGGCGGGCCGGGCTGGCCGCGCTGGGCCCACTGAGAAGTCTGTCCGGCCGGGTCGGCGCCGTCTGGTTCAGGCGCTCGCCGCCGGCCGCCACTGTCGGCTGCCGGTCGCACTGATCCGGTGCCCGGTTCGGCGTCGCGCGGGCCGGGCACGGAACCCGACGGTCCGTGCGCACCTGGTTCGCCACGTCCAGCACGCCAACCACGGTCGGTGCCGGGCTCGCCGCCGGACGCCGGCGGCACAGCCGGCGCGTTGCCCGACTGCGGCACGCTCTGCGACTGGTCGGGCGGTGCCGAGAAGCGACTCCGTGCGGATCCACCGCGACCACGCGGACCGGACACGGGCGCCGCGGGCAGCCCACCGGTCCCCTCGGCACGCGGGTCACGCGCACCCCACTGCCCGGTCGTCTCCTGGCCAGGTCGGCATGCCAGGACGCCCGGCGCCGTCGGCCGCACCGCCACGCGGCGGCCCACCGGGCACCACTCCCGGCGGAACGGGTGCGCCGCCGCCATGCGGAGGCCGTCCAGGCACCCCACCTGGCGGGACCGGCCCACCGTCGCCGCGCGGAGGCCCACCGGGCACCGCACCAGGCGGAACAGGCCCGCCATGGCCACGCGCAGGCCGACCAGGCACGACACCCGGCGGAACCGGCCCACCATCGCCACGCGGAGGCCCACCGGGCACCGCACCGGGCGGAACCGGCCCGCCGGGACGACCGGGGACGGCGCCCGGGGGCATCGCCGCACCGTCGCCACGCGGCCCGGCCGCCCGTGGTCCGCTCGCCGGCATTCCGGGCGGGACCGCCGAGCCGCCGGCTGGTCCACTGCCGAACCGGGTCTGTTCGTCAACCGGCGCCGGGCCGCCGACCGGGCCTCGCCCGCCGTCAGCTCCGGGCCGACCGCGACCGAACCGCCCTGGCGCGGCGTCCTCGGGGCCCCCAGCGGGACCTCGCACGCCCAGGCCCTTCGGCGCCGAACGTTCCTGGCGCCGCCTCGGGCCGCCCACCGGCAGCCCTTCGCCCGGGTCCTTCGGCACCGAACTGCCCAGGCGGGGCCTCCGCCGGCCGCCCACCTGGAGCTCCGCGCCCAGGTCCTTCGGCGCCGAACGGTCCGGGCGCTGGCTCGGCCGGCCGTCCAGCCGGCGCGCCGGGACCACCCGGGCCGCCGCGACCGCCGGCACGACACCGCGACCGGGCGCCTGGGGTCCGCCCGGGAAGCCGGAACCATCCGGGGCCGGCGGCGGTGGTGGCGGTGGCCCGCCCTCGCCGCCCGGCCCGATGTCCCCGCGCTCTTCCTTGGCCGTACGCAGGTCAGCGAGCCAGCCGAGGTCTTCGCCGCCGGGTCGCGTCGACCTGCTTCGCCGTCGTCGCGACCCCGGCCCCATCGCCGGCCCTTGGCCGGCTGATCGCGCCGATCGTCGCTCACGCGCCCACCTCATTGATCGTCGCGCCCGATGACGGCGCCATTCGTCGCCACATACTTCGCCAATGGGACATCGGCGGTATGGAGGGTTCGAGATCGCGACCAAGACCGCAACCCGGTTCACCCAACCTCGCCTTCGTCGTCGTGACCCGCGCCGCCCGGCGGCTGGCCATCGCCCTGCGCCGGTCGGGCATCGCCCTGCGCCGGCCGGGAATCGCCCGGTGCCGCAACAGCGTCACCCACCGGCCGCTCCCGCGCGACCCCGGGCGCGCCAAACCGCGCCTCGGCGTCGGCGACCGAATCCGCACCATCCGGCTACCGGCGCGCGGCGCTCCCGTTCCGCGTACCATGCCGCGTCGGCGCCGGCGGCTGCGCTCGCCGCGCAGGATCCGCCGGATGGTCGGCAGCCGCATCCCGACGGCGCGCTCGTCGCCGTGGTCGCCGGGCTGGTAGTAGTCGACGCCGACCAACCCGTCCGGCGGGTATTGCTGGGTGAGCACCCCGCGTGGGTCGTCGTGCGGGTACTGGTAGCCCCTGCCGTGCCCGAGCCCCCGCGCGCCCTGGTAGTGCGCGTCACGCAGATGCCCGCGGCACCCCGCCGCCCTTGCCGGCGCGCACGTCGGCCAGCGCCGCCGCCGATCGCGGTGGTCGGCACTGTTGGACTTGGGCGCGGTGGCCATGTGGATCACCGCCTGCGCCAGGTTGAGCTGCACCTCGGGCAGCCCCACGTACTCCACCGCGTGCGCGGTCGCCGTCGCCACCGACAGCGCGCCCGGGTCGGCCATGCCGATGTCCTCGCTGGCGAAGATCACGATCCGCCGGGCGATGAACCGGGCATCCTCGCCGGCCACCAGCATCCGGGCCAGGTAGTGCAGCGAGGCGTCCACATCGGAGCCGCGCATGCTCTTGATGAACGCGCTGATGACGTCGTAGTGCTCGTCGCCGTCGCGGTCGTAGCGCACCGCGGCCACGTCGACGGCCTGCTCGGCGGTCTCCAGATCGATCTCGGTCGCGCCGCGTGCCAACGCCGACCCGGCCGCCGCCTCGAGCGCGGTCAGCGCCTTGCGGACGTCGCCTGACGCGAGGCGTACCAGATGATCTTCGGCTTCGATGGTGAGCGTGACCTCGCCGCGCAGGCCGCGCTCGTCGGCGACCGCGCGCCGGACGAGCCCGCGCACCGCCTCCTCGTCGAGCGGCTGGAGGGTCAACAGCACACACCGGGACAGAAGCGGCGAAATCACCGAGAAGTACGGATTCTCCGTGGTCGCGGCCAGCAGCGTGACGGTCCGGTCCTCGACCGCCGAGAGCAGCGAGTCCTGCTGGGTCTTGGAGAAGCGGTGGACCTCGTCGATGAACAGCACGGTCGGCATGCCCACCGGACCGCCGCTGCCGGCGCGCGGTCTCGATCACGGCCCGCACGTCCTTGACGCCCGCGTTGAGCGCCGACATCGCCACAAACCGACGGTCACTCGCCTGGGCGACCAGGTGCGCGATCGTGGTCTTCCCGCTGCCCGGCGGACCCCACAGGATCACCGAAAGGGGTGTCGCGCCGCTGACCAGCTGCGCGCAGCGGCGCACCGGGCGCGAGCAGGTGGTCCTGCCCGACGAGCTCGTCGATCGTCGCGGGCCGCATGCGCACGGGCAGCGGCGCGTCGGCGCCCGGGGCCGCGAAGCCGTCACCGCCGGCGGCGTGCGCGGGTGCGGTGCGCACCCCGCCGCCGTCGGCGACCGTGAAAAGGGCGTCGGGCTCCATCAGGAGAGACAGTACCGGCCGGGCCATAGGTGCCGGAAATGCGAAGAAGGCGATGACGCGCTGGGACCGGCGGAGGGGTCCCTCGCACAGGTCTCCCGGATGCGTCAGCCGCGACCGGGGCGGCGGCCGTAGAAGCGACGGCCGGAGCCAGTGCCGCCGGCCCGGGGACCGCTGCCGACCCCGGCGAAGTAGAGGGCGAGCAGCGTCAGCCCGATGAGCACCAGGGTGTTCCAGTTGAACAGGTCCGGCGCGTCGAGATCGGTGTCGAACAGGTCGAGCAGCAAGGCGAAACCGAAGACGATGGCCGCGGCGATGGCGAGCATCTCTATCCTCCTGAAAGGGGTTCCGCCCGAGGGGTTCGAGCGGGTGGCCGGGTCAATACCCACTCGGGTCACCGGGCAATCCCGATGATCGATCGGCTACGTTGCGGGCATGGCTGAACCCCTCGTCGGCCGGGACGCCGTGCTGGCCGCGGCCGGTGCACACCCGTACGCCCGCCTGACCACCGCCGACAGCGACGACGTCACCGGCGTCCGCGACGGGTCCACTGTGGTCTGGCTCACCCGGGCCGCGCACAGCGGTGTGCGGCCTCGGCGACGGCGCGGTGGCGGCGGCCGCGGCGCGCTCGCGAGCTGGCCACCGAGGGCACCCGCTGGTGGCACCTGCCGCGCCTGGGCGGCCCGCCGCCGGTCGAGGTCCGGGTCCGCGACGAGTGGGACTTCCGCTGGACGTCGTCGCCGCCGCCGGCCCGCGTCGGCGAGGAGCGGGCCGACGCCCGACGGCGACGACGACGCGCATCTCGGCGCTGCTCGACGAGGCCTTTCCGAGCACGACCACCCGACCGGGCGATCCGCGGGTACGGGCCTGGTGGGCGATCCGCGACGGCGCCGACGTGGTCGCGTGCGCGGCCGACCGCAGCCGCGGTGGGGTCGGCTTCCTGTCCGGCATCGCGGTCCGTCCGGACGCCCGCGGGCGCGGCCTGGGCGCGGCACTGACAGCGGCGACTGACCCGCCGGCTGGTCAGCGGAGTTCGGCATCGCCGCCCTGGGCGTGATGACCGACAACGTCGCCGCGAACGCGATGTACGGGTCGCTCGGCTACACGCTCGTCGATCCCCCGCACAAGCGTCGGCCTGGCGTAGCCTCCGCCCATCCACGATGGACGGAACGTCCGGGTACCCACGGTGGAAACCGCGGATGCCGGCGTCACCAGGGCCGCCACAGACTCCTGCCGTGCGGGTTCGCCACATAGCTCGCCGTCGCGGGGTCGCTGTCCGGGCTCGCCCCGCACGGACACCGCATAGCTGCCGCGCAGGGTCGCTATCGCGGCCTCGCCGCCCACAGACACGCATAGCTGCCGTCGCAGGGTCGCTGTCCGGGCTCGCCGCCGTACGGACACCGCATAGCTCGCCGCCGAGGCGATCCGCGCCCGCGCGGGCGCGGATCGCCTCGGCGGCCTAGCGTGTTGCGGTGGCCAGGATCTCCGCTGCCGGGCGGAACCGGGTCTTCAGCACGTCGTCGGCGCGGGTCATGTCGAGGACGATCGTCGTCGGTCGGGTCAGTCCCGCCTCGGCGATCGTCGAGCTGCGCAGCGCTCGCGGGTCCAGGCCATGCGCCCGGGCGACGATCTGCACCGAGCTCGACCCGGCTCAGTGCCTCGGGCCCGGCCACGTTGAGCACCCCCGCGTAGTCGCCGTGCGCCAACTCCAGCACCGCCGCGGCCAGGTCGCCGACGCCGACCGGGGCGCGGAACTCGTCGCGGAACAGCCGGATGCCGGACTCCGGCGCCAGCGCGTCGAGGCAGAGCGCGACCTGCTTCGACCGGGCATCCGGCCCGATGATCAGCGAGCAGCGGACCAGCGCCGCGTCGGGCGCGACCAACGCCGACCGCGGTCTCGGCCGCCGCCTTCGCCGCGCCGTACGGGTAGATCGGCGTCGGGATCCGCGTCTTCGCCGTAGGGCTCCGGCCGTCCAGCGTGGACAGCGTCGCTGGAGACATGCACGAGCCGCGCACCGACCCGGGCGGCCGCGGCCGCCACGTGCGCGGCGCCGGTGGCGGTGACCGCCCAGTCGGCGTACGCGTAGGCGGTCGTCGACCACCACCGCGCGGCCGCACCCGCTCGACGAGCCGGTCGACCGCGGCCCGGTCGCGCACGTCGACCTGGTGCCATCGCGCGCCCGGCACCTCACCGGGCACGCGATGGTAGGTCGCCGCGACGGCAGAACCAGCCGCGACCGCCTGGCGGCAGACCTCGCCGCCGAGGTAGCCGCTGCCGCCGACGACCAGCAGCGTCATCGCGCCGCCGTTAGGGCGTGTGCTCGACCGGCGCCGCCACGCCCGCGGTGCCGACGTGTGCGGCCGGCGAGGGCTTCGGCTTGGCGTCGACCCCGGCCTCCAGCCGCTGCTGGGCGGTGATCGGCGTCGGCGCACTGGTCAGCGGGTCGTAGCCGCCGCGGGTCTTCGGGAACGCGATCACCTCGCGGATCGAGTCGGCGCCGGCGAGCAGCATGCAGACCCGGTCCCAGCCGAACGCGATGCCGCCGTGCGGCGGCGGGCCGTACTTGAAGGCTTCGAGCAGGAAGCCGAACTTGTCGGCCGCTTCGGCGTCGCTGATGCCGAGCAGCGTGAACACCCGGCGCTGCACGTCGCCCCGGTGGATACGGACGGAACCGCCGCCGATCTCGTTGCCGTTGCAGACGATGTCGTAGGCGTAGGCGAGCGCCGCGTCCGGCGCCTCCTCGAACCGGTCCATCCACTCCGAGTTGGGAGAGGTGAACGGGTGGTGGACGGCCGTCCAGCCGCCCTCGTCGTCCTTCTCGAACATCGGCGCGTCGGTCACCCAGCAGAACGCCCACGCGTCGGGGTCGGCCAGGCCGGCCCGGCGGGCGATCTCGATGCGGGCGGCACCGAGCAGCTCCTGCGCCTCGCGCCGCTCGGCGGCCGCCGCGAAGAAGATGGCGTCGCCGGGCTTCGCGCCGACCGCGTCGGCGAGCCCGTCGAGGTGGGCCGCGTTCAGGTTCTTGGCGACCGGACCGCGTGCCTCGCCGGTCTCGGCGTCGAGCACGACATAGGCGAGGCCGCGGGCGCCGCGCGCCTTGGCCCAGTCCTGCCAGCCGTCGAGCTCCTTGCGGCTCTGCGCGGCGCCGCCGGGCATGACGACCGCACCGACGTAGCCGCCGGCGTCGATCGCGCCTGCGAACACCCGGAACTCGGTGCCGCGCAGGTAGTCGGTCAGCTCGGTCAGCTCGACCCCGTAGCGCAGGTCGGGCTTGTCGGACCCGTAGCGCGCCATCGCGTCGTGCCAGGTGATCCGCGGGATCGGCCGGTCGATGCGGTGATCGGCCAGCTCCTCCCACAGCGCACCGACGATCGCCTCGCCCAGGTCGATCACGTCGTCCTGGGTGATGAACGACATCTCGATGTCGAGCTGGGTGAACTCGGGCTGCCGGTCGGCCCGGAAGTCCTCGTCGCGGTAGCAGCGCGCGATCTGGTAGTAGCGCTCCATGCCGGCCACCATCAGCAGCTGCTTGAACAGCTGCGGCGACTGCGGCAGCGCGTACCAGCTGCCGGGTTGCAACCGCACCGGGACCAGGAAGTCGCGAGCGCCCTCGGGCGTCGACCGGGTCAGGGTCGGCGTCTCGATCTCGTTGAAGTCACGGTCGTGCAGCACCCGGCGGGCGATCTGGTTGGCCTTGCTGCGCAGCTTGAGCGCGTTGGACGGCCCGCTGCGGCGCAGGTCGAGGTAGCGGTGACGGAGCCGGATGTCGTCACCGGCGTCGATGTTGTCGTCGACGGGCAGCGGCAGCGGCGCGGCCTCGGAGAGCACCTCGAGGACGGTCGCGTTGACCTCGATCTCACCGGTCGGCAGGTCAGGGTTCTCGTTGCCGGCGGGGCGCGCGGCGACCTCACCCTCGACCCGGACGCAGTATTCGTTGCGGAGGTGGTGTGCGTCTTCCTCGCGGAAGACCACCTGGACCACGCCGGACGCGTCACGGAGGTCGACGAAGATGACCCCACCATGATCACGGCGGCGGGCCACCCACCCGGCCAAGGTCACCGCGCTGCCGGCGTTCGTGGCACGCAGGCTTCCGGCATCATGGGTACGGATCACGACGGTCGCTCTCCTCGACATTGGGGTACGGCGTTGCGCGGTCGATTCTCGCAGGGCTGCTCGGTGGCGGAAGCCCGCACCCCCGGCCTGTGGATAAGGTTTGGTGTCCTGGTAGTTATCCACAGGGCTCCAAAATTCGTCGTACATGAGTTCTAAGGTTTGCGCGTGTCCGTCGAACGCTGGTCTCCCGACAAGGTGCTCTCGCTCGCGCCCGACCAGGGCGTGGCCAAGAGCGGCCGCGGCCTGATCACCGCCGCCCATTGGGCCGGTCAGGGCCGCTTCGACGACATGCTGTGGGGCCTGTGTCGTGGGTCCGGTGCGAGGCCTTACCAGGTCTGTGTCGATCTGACCGGTCCGGCCTACCGCTGCACCTGCCCGAGCCGCAAGATCCCGTGCAAGCACACCCTCGGCCTGTTGCTGCGCTGGGCCAACGGCGGCGTCGCCGACGACACCGAGCCACCCGACTGGGCGACCGAGTGGCAGGCCGAGCGGGCAGCGCGCGCCCAGCGGGCCGACGGCCGCGCGGCGCGGGCACCCCGGGCCGCCGGCGAGGGCCTGGCCGATCCGGCCGCCGCCGCGCGCCGGGTCCAGCAGCGTGCCGACCGGGTCGAGGCGGGCCTGGTCGAGCTCGACCGCTGGCTGGCCGACCAGGTCGAGCAGGGTCTCGCGGCGGCCGAGCAGACGGGCTACCGGCCGTTCCAGACCATGGCCGCCCGGCTGGTCGACGCGCAGGCCCCAGGCGTCGCCGGCGCGGTCCGCCGGCTCGGCTGGGTGGTCGGCGTCGGCGCCAACTGGGCCGACCATCTGCTCAGCGAGTTCGCCCTGCTCCGGCTGCTGATCGTCGCCCACGGCCGGCTCCCGGAGCTGCCGTCCGGCCTGGCGGCGACCGTCCGCAGCCGGGTCGGCTACCCCGTCGCCGCCGACGACGTGCTGGCCGAGCCCGAGGTGCGAGACCGGTGGGAGGTGCTGGGCCGGTTCGACACCGCCGACGAGCGGCTGACGAGCCGGCGCACGTGGCTGCGCGGCGAGCGGAGTGGGCGGTTCGCGCTGGTCCTGGCGTTCGCGCCGGTCGGCCAGACCCTGCCGACCGACCTCGAGCCTGGCACCGTGGTCGACGCCGGCCTCTGTTTCTACCCGGCCGCCGTCCCGCGCCGGGCGCTGGTCAAGGCCCGCTACGGCGAGCCGGTGCCCGCCTACGCCGCCCCGTCCGGAGCGATCCCGGTCCGCGCCGCGGTGGCCGAGCACGCCCGCGCGGTCGCGGCCGAGCCGTGGCGCGAGTCGACCCCGATGCTGCTCGCCGACGTCACGCCCACCGACGACGGCCACCTGGTCGACCCCGCCGGCGACGCGGTCGCCCTGCACCCCGACGACGACCGCCCGTGGTGGCTGCTCGCGGCCGCGGGCGCCCGCCCGGTCGTGGTGGCCGGCGAATACGGCCACACCGGCTTCCGGCCGCTCGCCGCCTGGCCCGACGGGCGCCACGTCCCGGCGACGCCGGGCGACCCACGCGTCACCACCGGCGGCGCGCCGGAGCTACCCGCCGACCTGCTGTCGGCCGCCCTGGTCGGCACGGCTCGCCGTCCCTGGTCCGCCGAACGCCTCGACGTGGGCGACGGCCACCGCCTATCCCTCACCGTCGCACCCGCTCTCCACCGCAGCCCGGCCACTCCGACCGGTGAAGCACGCGGTTCGGCCGCACCGATCGCGGAGGCGGCCGGCGGGGACGCCACAAGCGGGGCCGACGCCCCGGGCGCGCATGGCCGGGGCGCAGGTGCCCCCGGCGCGGAAGCCCCTGGCGTTCATGGCCTGAGCGCGGCTGGCTCGGGCGCGCATGGCCCGGGCGCGGCTGGGCCAAAGGGCGATGCGCAGGGCACGGATCGCGGCGCGACCCATGCGATGACGCGGGGCGGACGCGCGGAAGACGTCGGCTCTGGTGGGTCGGCGCGGGCGTTGCTCGAAGCGGCCGCGGTGGCACTGACTTACCGGCGGGCCGGCGAGACGCCGTTGGCCGTGCGGCCGACCATCGCGCCGGCGCCCGACGAGGTCCGCCCGATCGTGCCGCCACTCGCCGCCGAGCGGCTCGACATGCTGCTCAGCGACGGCGCGACCGGCTGGGGTGGCCCGGCGCAGCGTGCCGTTCTCGGCCAGTGGCTGGTCGAGGCGGGCAGGCGCCAACTCCTCGCGCCACCGGAGACTCTGCCGGTCCTGCTCGACCTCGGCCGCCGCGACACCGCGCTGCGCCCGGCGCTGGGTGCGGTCGCCGGCCGGCGCGGCCACTGGCTGGCCCAACGGCAGACGGATTGGCGTTACTTCCGCGACGTGGGCGGCGAGGCGGCCGCGGCCGACCCGCAGGACTGGTTGACCGGCACGCCCGGCGAACGACTCGCCTACCTCGTGGCGCTGCGCGCGACCGACCCGGCCAAGGGTCTCGAGCTGCTCACCGAGACGTTCGACGCCGAGCCGCCACACGACCGCGTGCTGCTGCTCGGCGCTCTGGAGACCGCTCTCGACCGGCGCGACGAAGCCCTGATCGAGCACGCGCTCGACGACCGGCGGCGCGAGATCCGCCAGGTCGCGGCCGAGCTCCTCCGCAAGCTGCCCGGCTCCGCGCTGGGTGCCCGGATGGCGGCGCGCACCGCCGCCAGCGTCCACTTCGCCGACGGCGCCCTGGCGGTGACCGCACCGTCCACCATCGACGCCGCCATGCTCCGCGACGACGTCGACCCGTCGCCGCCCCGCGGCGTAGGTCTTGGCAGCTGGCTCCTGGAAGAGGTCGTCTCGGCGACACCGTTGGACTTCTGGACCACGCTGACCGGTCTCGACCCGGCCGGCATGCTCGCCCTGCCGGTCGCCGACGGATGGCAGCCGGTCCTGCTTCGCGGGCTCGCCCGGGCCACCGCCGCGCAACGCGACCCGACCTGGGCGGCCGCGCTGCTCGACCTCGCCGACGCGGCCCCGGCCGAGCCGGCCGGCGACGGGCTCGGCGACCGGCTGACCTGGCCGCTGCTGGAGGTCCTGCCCGGCGGCGAACGCGGGCGCCGGGTGGCCGCCGCGCTCCGGCGCGACACCGCTGCCGGCATCCGGCTGTTGCATTTCTGCACCGGCGACTGGTCCGAGGAGCTGGCCGCGGCCGCGCTGCGGGCGATGGCCGTGCTCGCGCCGGACAACGCCTGGCAGCTCTCCGAGCTGTGCCGGCTGGCCATGCCGGCCATGCCGCCCTCGTTCGTCGACCGGGTCGAGGCGTTGGTCCGTTCGCTCGACGGCCTGCCCGAGGGCCGCCGCTCCGCCCGCTACCTGGCCCAACTCGCCGCCGTGCTCGCCTTCCGCCACGACATGACCGAGGAGTTCGCATGACCGCCCTGCGCCCGCACGCGGAAGAGTTCTACGCGGAAGAGCTGGCCGCGCTGGCCGCCGACGACGACCGGTCGCGCCCGCCGGGCTGGCGGTTGTCGCCGCAGGCGGTGGTCACCTATCTACTGGGCGACGGCGGCAAGATCTCGCCGAAATACGTGGGCTCCCGCCGGTTGATGGAGGTCGCGGTCGCCACGCTGGCCACCGACCGCGCGCTGCTCCTGCTCGGCGTGCCCGGCACCGCCAAGACCTGGGTCTCCGAGCACCTCGCCGCCGCGATCTCCGGCGACTCGACACTGCTGGTCCAGGGCACCGCCGGCACGCCCGAAGAAGCTATCCGCTACGGCTGGAACTACGCGCGGCTGCTGTCCGAGGGTCCGTCGCCCGCGGCGCTGGTGCCGAGCCCGGTGCTGCGGGCCATGCAAACCGGCACGATCGCCCGCGTCGAAGAGCTCACCCGGGTGCCGTCCGACGTCCAGGACGCGCTGATCACCATCCTGTCCGAGAAGACGCTGCCGGTTCCGGAGCTCAACACGGAGGTCCAGGCCCAGCGCGGCTTCAACGTGATCGCGACCGCCAACGACCGCGACCGTGGCGTCAACGAGCTGTCCAGCGCCCTGCGGCGCCGGTTCAACACGGTCGTCCTGCCCGTGCCGGCCACGTTCGACGAGGAGATCGACATCGTCACGCGCCGGGTCGCCCAGCTCGGTCGCTCGCTCGACCTGCCCGAGACGACGACCGCGCTCGACGAGATCCGCCGGGTGGTCACGGTGTTCCGCGAGCTACGCGACGGCCAGACCGACGACGGCCGCACCAAGCTCAAGTCACCGACCGGCACGATGTCGACCGCCGAGGCGATCTCGGTCGTCACCAACGGCATGGCCCTCGCCGCCCACTTCGGCGACGGCGTGCTCCGCGCCGGCGACGTGGCCTCCGGCATCGTCGGCTCCGTCATCAAGGACCCGGTCTCGGACCGCGTGGTCTGGCGCGAATACCTGGAGACCGTCGTCCGCGAACGCCCCGGCTGGTCCGACTTCTACCGCGCCGCCCGCGATGCCTGAGCGCTACTACGGCATCCGCCACCACGGGCCCGGCTCCGCCCGTGCGGTGCTCCGCGCCCTCGAAGACCAGCAACCCGACATCCTGCTGGTCGAGGGCCCGCCCGAGGCCGACGACCTGATCGAGTGGGTGGCCGACGACCGCCTCCAGCCACCGGTAGCCCTCCTCGGCTACGCCGCCGACAACCCCCGCCGCGCCGCCTTCTGGCCGTTCGCCGTCTTCTCCCCGGAATGGCAGGCCATCAAGTGGGCGGTCGCCAGGGGCATCCCGGTCCGCTTCTTCGACCTACCCTTCGCCCACCGCCTCACCACCCCCAAACCGGGCGGCGACAAAACGCCCGAAGAGCAGCCCACTGTAGACAGACCGCCCGGCGACGACTTGGCCGCCGGCCCACCCAGCCCAACCGAACCCAACGAAGACCAGCCCAGTGTGGAAGGACCGCCCGCAGCGGAGCCCGGCGGCAACGCACCAGACCCGAACCTGCCCGGAGGACCAGGCGGGAGCGGGCCTGGCTCGGGTGGGCCCGACGGGGATGAGGTGGACGACGACGGGCCTATGCCGGGGCCGCCGACGCCGGAGCTTCGGCCCGTGGACCCGATCGGTGAGCTGGCGGCGGCCGCGGGTTATGACGATGCCGAGCGTTGGTGGGAGGACGTCGTCGAGCATCGGCAGGCGCCGGCGTTCGAGGCGATCGAAGAGGCGATGACCGAGGTTCGGGCGGGTGCGCTGGAGGACCCGTACGACCTCGTGCGCGAGGCGCACATGCGCACCGTTCTCCGCCAGGTGCGCCGCAGCCACGACGAGATCGCGGTGGTGTGCGGGGCCTGGCACGTGCCCGCGTTGCGGGCGAAGGTGACCGCTGCCCACGACGCGGCGCTACTCAAGGGTGGCCGGCGGCGCGGGAAGGTGCGGTTCACCTGGGTGCCGTGGACCTATGGGCGGCTGGCCTCGTGGCAGGGCTACGGCGCCGGCGTCGACTCTCCGGGCTGGTACCACCACCTGTTCACCACCACCGACGAGGTCGTGCCGCGTTGGCTCGTCGGTGCCGCCGGCGTGCTCCGCGACGAAGGCGTCGACACCTCGCCGGCGCATGTCATCGAGGCGGTCCGGCTGGCCGAGGCGCTGGCGACCATGCGGGCCCGGCCGCTCGCCGGTCTGGCGGAGGTCACCGACGCCGCCGGTGCCGTCCTGTGCGAGGGCGACGACCTGAAACTCCAGCTGATCGGGCGGCGGTTGGTCGTCGGCGAGCGGCTCGGCGAGGTGCCGGACGGCGTACCGACCGTTCCGCTCGCCCGCGACCTCGAAGCCCGTCAGCGCGCCGCGCGCCTCAAACCGTCCGCGCTCGACCGCGCTCTCGACCTCGACCTGCGTAAGGACACCGACCTCGCGCGCAGCCACCTGCTGCACCAGCTTCGCTGCCTGGACGTTCCCTGGGGCGAGCCCGAGGACCGGCGGGGCAGCACCGGTACGTTCCGCGAGGAGTGGTCGCTCCGTTGGCAGCCGGAGTTCTCGATCCGGTTGGTGGAGGCCAGCGGCTTCGGCACCACCGTGGTCGCGGCGGCCACCGCCCAGGTGATCGGCGCGGCCGCCAAGGCAGCCACCCTCGCCGAGGTGACCGCGTTGCTGGAGACCTGTCTGCTCGCGGACCTGCCCGGCGCGCGGCCGGCGGTGCTCCGCGCCCTCGACGTCCGGGCCGCGGAAGACGCCGACGTGACCCACCTGATGGCCGCGATCCCCGCGCTGGCCCGCACGGTCCGCTACGGCGACGTCCGCCGTTCCGACGTCGCCTCGGTCGCCGCGGTGGTGCGTGGACTGCTGGCGCGGGTGTACGCCGCGCTGCCGCCCGCCGCGTCGGGTCTCTCCGACGAGGCCGCGGCCGCGCTACGGGACCACATCGACGCCGTGCACACCGCCGTCGCCCTGCTCGGTGACGAGGCTGAACGCACCAGATGGCTCGACACGCTCACCGCTCTGACCACCCGCGACGATCTGCACGGGCTGCTCGCCGGCCGGCTGACCCGACTGCTCCACGACGCCGGCCGACTGTCCACCGGCGACGCCGGCCTGCGGCTCGGGCGCGCCCTGACCGCGGGTGTCCCGGCGGCGACCGGCGCGGCCTGGGTCGAAGGCTTCCTCGCCGGCGGCGGCCTGCTCCTGATGCACGACGACGTGCTGTTGGCGCTGGTCGACGACTGGCTGGCGGCGATCCCGACCGAGGCCTTCACCGAGGTGCTCCCCTTGCTCCGCCGCACCTTCGGCACCTTCGCGACCGGCGAACGCCGCGGCATCGGCGAGCGCGTCGCCGGCGGCGGCGCCAACGCCCGGACGACCACCACCGCCGTCCTCGACCACGAAACCGCCGCGCTCTCCCTCCCCACCTTGAGCGCCCTGCTGGGCAGGAGGATCGAATGAACGAGAACGCGGACGACGAACGGCGCCGGCGGTGGCGGTTGGCGCTCGGGGAGCCCGCCGACGAGTCGCTGGGTCAGCCGAGCGGACGCGACGCCGCCATGGACGCGGCGATGGCCGCTCTTTACGACCGGGGCCCGGCTGGCGAGGGCGACGGCAGCGGCGAAGCCGAGGGCAAGCGCCGAAGTGCCGGCCTGGGTGCCTCCGCGCCGCGGGTGGCCCGCTGGCTCGGCGACATCCGCGAGTACTTTCCGCAGAGCGTCGTCCGGGTCATGCAGACCGACGCGATCGAGCGGCTCAACCTGACCCGCCTCCTGCTCGAACCCGAGATGCTGTCCGCCGTCGAGCCCGACGTCCACCTGGTCGGCACGCTGCTCTCGCTCAACTCGGTGATGCCCGACAAGACCCGCGACCTGGCCCGCCAGGTGGTCCGCCAGGTGGTCGACGACCTGGAGAAACGGGTCGCCCAGAAGGCGCGGGCCGCGGTCACCGGCGCGCTCAACCGGGCCAGCCGGATCGAGCGGCCCCGGCACGGCGACATCGACTGGAACCGCACCATTCGGGCGAACCTGCGCCACTACCAAACCGAGTACCGCACGATCGTGCCGGAGCGTCTGATCGGGTACGGGCGGCGCGGCAACGCCGTACAACGCGACGTGATCCTCTGTGTCGACCAGTCCGGGTCGATGGCCTCGTCGGTCGTCTACTCAGGAGTCTTCGCGTCCGTCCTGGCCTCGCTGCGCACCCTGCGGACCTCGCTGGTCGTCTTCGACACCTCGGTGGTCGACCTGACCGAGCACCTCAGCGACCCGGTCGAGGTCCTGTTCGGCACCCAGCTCGGCGGGGGCACCGACATCAACCGCGCCATCGCCTACAGCCAGCGGCTCGTCACGCGGCCCCGGGAAACCATCTTCGTGCTGGTCAGCGACCTGTACGAGGGCGGTGTACGCGACGAGATGCTGCGCCGGGTGTCCGACCTGGTCGGTGCCGGGGTGCAGGTGGTCGCGTTGCTCGCGCTGTCCGACGACGGCGCGCCCAGCTACGACCACGACAACGCGGCCGCGCTCGGGTCGCTCGGTGTGCCCGCGTTCGCCTGCACGCCGGACGTTTTCCCGGAGCTGATGGCCGCCGCGATCCAGCGGCAGGACCTGCGGGCCTTCGCGGAAAGGGAGGAAGCGCAACGGGCGCACGGAAGCTGAACAACGATCACGATCGGTGCTAGGGTTTTGGCCGCCCGACCGGCGCGCTCGGAAATGGGGGGTCTGATGAGCGCCTTCGACGCGATACCCAAGGCCATGCCACCGGCGGAACTCAACGAAACCGTCGACGTGCTCCGGCGGGCCGTCACCGCCGCCACCGCGACCATCTCCACACCGGACGGCGCCGTCGAGATAACCGCCGGGCCCGGCAACGCCATCGTCGGGCTGGGCTTCGGGCGGGCGGCCTACCGTTACAGCCCGGAGCGGCTCGGCGCCCTGGTCGTCGACACGGCGCGCCAGGCCACCGCCGAGGCGACCAGCACGATCACCGAGGCCGTCCGCACGGTCCGGCGAGGCCGCCCCGAAATGCCCGGCCTGCTCGGCGGCGCGCTGCCCGAGGTGCCGAGACCTGACGCGCCAACGTTCGCCGGCCCGCCCACAGGCGGCCCGGCCAACGACAAAGGACGGCCGACCGACGCCCAGGGGCGACACGCCAGCGACCAGGCGCGGCGGGCCGACGACGACGGGCGACGCGGCGGCGACGAGGGGCAGCGAGTCGACAAGGTGTTGCGCCGCGTCAGTGAGGAATCGCAACGGCAGCTGGCGGGGTACGCCGAGCTGCGCGCCGAGCTCACCAGCCTGACCGCGACCGCGCGTTCCGCCGACGGTGGCGTGTCGGCGCGAGGTTCGCGCGGGCGGCGAGCTGATGGCCGTCGAGATCGACACCCGAGCGTTCCAGCACGACCCCGCGACCCTGGCGAACATCGTGCACACCACGGTGATGACCGCGACCGCACGCGCCGCGATGCTGATGGCCGACCGGGTGCAGCAGCTGACCGGCCCACGGCTCGACATCCGGTCGCTGGTCGAGAAATACCAGACCGCCCCCGTTGACGACGACGAGAAACGGAGCTGAGCAGATGGAAGGCTTCCGCACCGACGTCGACGAGATCATGACGTGCCGATCCCGGCTCGCCGAGCTACGCGAGCGGGCGGCCGACATCCTCACGCTGGCCGAGGACGCCAACCCGGAGTGGTACATCTGGGGCCTGGTCGGCGCACCGTTCGCCGCCTGGTACTGGACGTACGCCGACGACACCTACGAACACCTGTCGATGATGGGCGAGGCGTTGCAGGACCGGGTCGACGCGCTGGACTGCACGGCGCAGAACTACAAGCAGACCGACCAGGAGATCGCCGAGGCGCTCCAGTCGATCCGCGAACTGTTGGGCGGCTGACCGCGATGACCGACGAACGGCTCAAGGACAGCGACGTCACCAACGACACCACCGACTACGGCACCGCCGACGGCGGGGTCGACGCCACCGCCGACTGGGACGGTTACGGCGGCGCCGGGTCGGTGAGCGTCGGCGGGTACGACGTGCTCCGCCTCGACCCGGTCAAGGACTTCGCCGGCATCGCCGGCCTGCCGCAGGCCGTCTCCGGTGCCGCGAAGCTGGCCCAGGGCGACAGCGACTGGGGCGAGCTGTTCAACATCGCCGGCAGCGTCGGCGACCTCGGCATCAACGTCGCGATGTACGCGGTCGACCCGCTCAACGCGCTGCTCTCCGCCGGCCTCAGCTTCCTGGTCGACGTGGTCCAGCCGCTCGAGGACCTGCTCGGTCTGGTCACCGGCAACCCGGAGCGGATGGAAGGCGAGATCGGCAAGTGGGAACGGGTCGGCAACGCGCTCGAGCCGCTCGCCAAGGAGATCCTGGAGGCCACCCAGCAGGGCCTGATCGGCTGGCAGGGTGCGGCGGCCGACGCGGCGCGGGCCCGGATGGAGGAGTTCGCCGGCGGCGTCGCCGGCATCCAGGGTGACGTCCAGCAGCTGGTCTTCATCCTCAACACGGCCAAGCTGCTGATGGACGTCGCGCAGGCGTTCGTGATCGGTCTGATCGCCACGTTCATCGAATGGCTGATCATCACCTGGGTTCCGGCGATCGCGGCCGCGGTGCCGACCGCGGGTGCGTCGACCGCCGCCGCCGGCGCGGTCACCACCGCGCAGGGCGCGATCGTCACCACCCGCGGCGTGACCTTCGTCCAGCGGGTGGCCATGATCCTGAACCGCCTCCGCCAGGTGCTGTACAAGATGCACCCGCGGATCATGGCGCGGGTCAAGACGTCGTTCCAGCTGCGCGGTCCCAACGGCCGGTTCGTGCAGGGCTGGATCGGCAGCGGGCGGGCGCTGCGCGAGTCGGCGACCGACTTCCGCACCTGGCTCGGCCCCGCCGACAAGCTCGTCAACACCGGCGCCAACGAGGCGAAACGGGGCGTCGAGGCGTCCGGTGAGTCCATGTCCGACGAAGAGCTGGATCGCCGCCTTGACCCCAACCGATAAGCCCGAGCCCAAGCCGGTGAACGCCCGCCGGGTCCGCTCCCGCATGCCCACGCTCGCTGCCGTCGTGGCGACGATCGGCATCACGATGGCGGTGCTGCTCGTCGTCTTCATTCCGCTCGTGGCGTTCGACGCCGACGGCGTACTCGCCCTCGTGATCGGCGCGGTGCTCGGCGTAACGGCCGGCATCGCGTTCTTCGTGACCTGGTGGCGCCGGGCCCCCAAACGCCGCCGCCGCTGAGACGGGAGGCGGCGCTACCGGCCGACGCGCGCCAGGTACCGGTCCGCCGACGCGCGGACCCGCTCCTTCGCGCCGCCCGCGACGACCCGCCCCCACCAACCGCCGTACACCGTGTCGTAGGGCAGTGAATCCACAAGGGACACGGCACGGATGATGGTGTCCGGGTGCTCGGGGATCAGGTTCGGGTAGCTGTACATGAAGCTCACCCAGCGCCGGTCCATCACCACCGTGAAGATGTCGCCGGTGCACAGCGCACCGTTTCCGTCGATGCCCGGCCAGTGCAGCACGGTGCCGCCCGGGAAGTGGATGCCGCAGTTGACCAGCGTCCGCTCCGGGAGGATCTCCAGTCGCTCGCCCTCCCAGAGGACGATGTTCCCGGACCGCGGCACCCAGCTCGCGTCGGCCGCGTGCACGTACACCGGGATGTCGCCGAAGGCCTGGCTCCACTCCACCATGGACCCGTAGAAATGGGGATGGGAAACGGCGATCGCGGCCAGCCCGCCGACGGCCTCCACGGCGGCGACCGTCTCGTCGTCGACATAGGGCACGCAGTCGAACATGACGTTGCCGCCCGGCCCCGGTACCACCAACGCCCGCTGTCCAATGCAGACACTCGGCTCGACACCGACGCCCCAGAGCCCCGGTGACTCCTGGCGGACCACGCCGCGGTGACCCTCGGCGTGCAGCTCGGTGATCGACATCCACCGCTGGCCGCCCCACCCCACGTACTGCCGCTCATCGGCACAGATCGGACAGACGGTGCGGTCGGCATCGGGCATGCGCTGAACCCCACAGGTGCGGCAGATCGGGTGGTGACGGTCCATTTCGCGAAGCGTACGACCTTGGCCGGACGCACCCGTCGCCGGGCCAGTGGATCACGAAGCACCGGGCGCGCCGTCCAACGTCGAGGCGTAACCGGTGCGTAACGTTCTGGTGTCATGCTCGCGTACCCGTGGAGGTGAGCCCATGTTTCTGAGCCAGCACGAGCAGGAACGCCTGCTCGTCCACGTCGCCGCCGACGTGGCGCGCAAGCGCCGGGAGCGCGGGCTGCGACTCAACTACCCGGAGGCGATCGCCATCATCACGGCCTTCCTGCTGGAGGGTGCGCGCGACGGCCGCACGGTGGCCGAGCTCATGTCGGAGGGACGCACGGTGCTCGGCCGCGCTGACGTGATGGCCGGCGTGCCGGAGATGCTGGCGGAGGTCCAGGTCGAGGCGACCTTCCCGGACGGCACGAAGCTGGTCACCGTCCACGAGCCGATCCCATGAGGCGCCGGCATCTAATGAGGACGCCACGATGATCCCCGGCGAGATCGTCTTCGGCGACGGGCCGATCGAGATCAACGCTGGCCGCGCCGTGCTGACGATGACCGTGCGCAACACCGGCGACCGGCCGGTCCAGGTCGGCTCGCACTACCACTTCGCGGAGGCCAACCCGGCGCTCGACTTCGACCGGCGCGCCGCCTGGGGCCACCGGCTGGCCGTGCCGGCCGGCACCGCGGTGCGCTTCGAGCCCGGCATCGACCGCGACGTCGACCTCGTGCCGCTCGCCGGCCTGCGGATCGTGCCGGGCCTCCGCGGCGAGTGCGCCGGCCCGCTGGACGAGGGGCGTCCGGCGTGAGCCTCGTCGACCGACCCCGCTACGCGGCGCTCTACGGACCGACCACCGGCGACCGGATCCGGCTCGCCGACACCGACCTGTTCGTCGAGGTCGAGGAGGACCGCTGCTCCCACGGCGACGAGGCGGTCTTCGGCGGCGGCAAGGTGATCCGCGAGTCGATGGGCCAGTCCGCCGTGAGCCGCGGCAAGGGCACCGTCGACACGGTGATCACCGGCGCCGTGGTGCTCGACCACTGGGGAGTGGTCAAGGCCGACATCGGCATCCGCGACGGGCGGATCGTCGCGCTGGGCAAGGCCGGCAACCCGGACACGATGGACGGTGTGCACCCGGACCTCGTGATCGGTCCGGGCACGGAGGTGATCGCCGGCAACGGGAAGATCCTGACCGCCGGCGCGGTCGACAGCCACGTACACCTGATCTGCCCGCAGGTCCTCTCGACCGCGCTGGCCAGCGGCGTGACCACCGTGATCGGCGGCGGCACCGGCCCGGCCGAGGGCACGCAGGGCGACCACCGTGACGCCGAACGCCGTGGTACCTCGCGCGGATGCTGGAGGCCGTCGACACCTTCCCGGTCAACGTGTTGCTGCTCGGCAAGGGCAACACCACGAGCCAGGAGGCGATGTGGGAGCAGCTGCGCGGTGGCGCGGGCGGGTTCAAACTGCACGAGGACTGGGGTACGACGCCCGCGGCGATCGACGCCTGCCTGCGGGTCGCCGACGCCAGCGGGGTGCAGGTCGCGATCCACACCGACACCCTCAATGAGGCCGGGTTCGTCGAGGACACGCTGCGCGCGATCGGCGGCCGGTCGATCCACGCGTACCACACCGAGGGTGCCGGCGGCGGGCACGCGCCCGACATCATCACCGTGGTCGGGCACCCCAACGTGCTGCCGAGCTCGACCAACCCGACCCGCCCGTACACCCGGAACACGCTCGACGAGCACCTCGACATGCTGATGGTCTGCCACCATCTCAACCCGGCGGTGCCCGAGGACCTGGCGTTCGCGGAGAGCCGGATCCGCCCGAGCACGATGGCCGCCGAAGACGTGCTGCACGACCTCGGTGCGATCTCGATCATCGGCTCGGACTCCCAGGCGATGGGCCGGGCCGGCGAGGTGGTGCTGCGCACCTGGCAGACGGCGCACGTGATGAAGGAGCGCCGGGGCGAGCTGTCCGGCCCGGCCGACAACCTGCGGGCCCGCCGCTACGTCGCGAAATACACCATCTGCCCGGCGGTGGCACACGGCATCGCCGCCGAGGTCGGCTCGGTCGAGCCCGGCAAGCTCGCCGACCTGGTGCTGTGGGACCCGGCCTTCTTCGGCGTACGCCCGCACCTGGTGATCAAGGGCGGCATGATCGCGTGGGCGCAGATGGGCGACGCCAACGCGTCGATCCCGACGCCGCAGCCGATGCTGCCCAGACCCATGTTCGGCGCGTACGGCGTGGTGCCGGCACAGACCAGCGTCGCCTTCGTCGCACCGGCCGCGATCGACGCGCTGCTCGGCGACCGCCTGCCGGTCAGCCGCCGGATGCTGCCGGTCGCCGACACCCGCTCGCTGACCAAGGCCGACCTGCCGCTCAACGACGCGCTGCCGCGCATCGAGGTCGACCCCGACACGTTCACGGTACGCATCGACGGCGAGGTCGTGCCGCCCCAGCCGGCGCTGGAACTGCCGATGGCCCAGCGCTACTTCCTGTTCTGATGTCCCTGTCGACGTTGCTGGTCCTGGCCGACGGCCGGCTGCCGGCCGGCGCACACGCCCACTCCGGCGGGGTGGAGGCGGCCGTGGCGGCCGGCCGGATCCACGACGTGCCGACGCTGGAGTCGTTCCTCCTCGGCCGCACGGCGACGGCCGGCGTGGTGGCCGCGGCGTTCGCCGCTGCCACGTGCCGGGCCGTGACCACCGGTGGACCCCAGTGTCCCGACGCCGGCTCTCGACGTGACGGGGTCGGCGGGCTGCGCGGTCCGGTCTCGAACGGCAACGGTGCCCGCGGCGAGGCGGATGCGGGCCGGGTGGCCACGTTGGACGACGGCGTGGACGTGCGTACCGCTTCTCCGGCGTTGCGGGCCGCGTCGCGGGCGCAGGGGCGGGCGCTGATCCGGGCCGCCTCGCGCATCTGGCCCGCCGCCGGTCGGCCGACCGGTGCCAGTCCGCACCATCCAATCGCGACCGGGATCGCCGCGGCGGCGGCCGGGCTCGGACCGCCGGAGGCCGCATTGGTCGCTGTCTACGGCGGCCTGACCGGTGCTGCCTCGGCCGCCGTACGGCTGCTGGGTCTCGATCCTTATGCGGTGCACGCGTTGGTCGCCAAGCTCGCGTCCGAATGCGACCGCGTGGCGGCCGAGGCGGCCGCGCATGCCGACGATCCGGTGGACGATCTGCCCGCCGGCTCCGCCATCCTGCTCGACATCGACGCCGAGCAGCACGCCAGCTGGGAGGTGCGTCTCTTTGCGTCCTGACGACATGGTTATTGAAGGCATGGTTTCCGCGGGCACTGGCCGCGCGGTGCGGATCGGGATCGGTGGGCCGGTCGGTTCCGGGAAGACCGCGCTGGTCGCGGCGCTGTGCCGGGCCCTGGCCGGCGAACTGCGGCTGGCGGTCGTGACCAACGACATCTACACCACCGAGGACGCCGACTTCCTTCGGCGGGCGGGGGTGCTGCCGGACGACCGGATCCGGGCGGTGGAGACGGGTTGCTGCCCGCATACCGCGATCCGCGACGACATCAGCGCCAACCTCGACGCCGTCGAGGAGTTGGAGGAACGGCTCGGCACCCTCGACCTGATCCTGGTCGAGAGCGGCGGCGACAACCTGACGGCGACGTTCAGCAAGGGGTTGGTCGACCACCAGATCTTCGTGGTCGACGTCGCCGGTGGCGACAAGGTGCCGCGCAAGGGCGGGCCGGGCGTGACCACCGCCGACCTGCTCGTCATCAACAAGACCGACCTCGCCCCGCTGGTCGGTGCCGACCTGGGTGTGATGGCCCGCGACGCCGCCGCTCGCCGGGGCGACCTGCCGACCCAGTTCCTCTCCCTGGTCGGTGACCCCGGCGCGGCACCCGTGGCGGACTGGGTCCGCGACCGCGTCACCGCCGGATCCCCCGCCGGCCCACTCCACCACGACCCGACTCCTGCCCACACCCACGGCGGCTCCGCCGGTGCGGGCTGAGGCGCGTCTCGTCGCCGAGGCTGACGGACGCGGCGGCACTCGGCTGTCCACCTTGTACGGCGAGCCACCCCTCCTTCCCCGCCGAACGAGCCGCCACCACGGGCCCGCCGAGGTGTATCTCGTCGGGGGTGCGGCCGGCCCGCTCGGCGGCGACGACCTGCGCGTCGACATCACGGTCGGCCCCGGCGCGCACCTTGTCGTCCGTACCATCGCCGCTTCCCTGGCCCAGCCCAGCCACCCACCCGCGCCGAGCGCCCTGACCATCACCGCCACCGTCAGCGCCGGCGCGAACCTCGACTGGCTTCCCGAGCCCACCGTCGCCGTCGCGGGCTGCGACCACCTGAGCCGGTCCATCGTGGACCTCGACGAGGGCGCCACGCTCAGCTGGCGGGAGGAGCTCATCGCCGGCCGCCATGCGGAACCACCCGGTGACCTACGGCTGGCGACGACCGTCCGGTACGCGGGCCGGACGGTACTGCGCCACGACGTCGCCATCGGCCCCCGCGCCAAGGGCTGGCACGCCATGCTCGACCGCGCCACCGGCACGCTGCTGCTGGTCGGCCCACACGCCCCCGACCAGCCCAAGATCATCGGTGCCGGCGCCGCTCTGATGCCGCTCGCGCACGGCCCGGCCGCTCTGGTCAGCGCCACCGGCCCGACCGCGCGCGAGGTGCGCCGAGCGCTGGATGAGGCCACTGCTAACACCCGGCCCCATGATCCGGATGCGAAACCCGGCAATTGCCGCAAGACGTGAGGCTCCCGTCTACCTTCGGTGGGTGTGGGCGGTCGCGTGGGGCGACCGTGCCTCGGAGGGAGTCGAGTAATGGCTATCAGCGACAAGTTCGGTGACGCCGTCGACAAGGCCAAGGACAAGATCGCCGACAAGGACGAGCGCGACCAGCGCATCGACCAGGCCGGCGACGCCATCGACGCGAAGACTGACGGCAAGTTCGCCGACAAGGTCGACCGGGCGCAGGACGCCGCGCGCAAGGGCGGCGACCAGATCGTGCAGGACCGGAAGCCCCAGAACGCGAACCAGAACCGGAACAACGGCCAGAACCGGCCGAACAACCGGAACAACAACCGCAACCGCTAATCGCGGTTCCCGTTCCCGGCCGGCACACCGGGAAACGGCGGGGCAGGCGGGCCGAGCGCTGGGGGGCGCCCGGCCCGCCTTCTCCACGACCCGGACCGGCCGATAGCGAAACGAGCCCGGAGTCGCCACGGACCGCGCCACCAACACCGGTCATGGAACCAACCGGTTGGTTGGTTGTTGGGGGTGGTTCCGGGCGGCCGGCTTCGGCGACGGATCCAAGGGCGCGGACGGGCCCTGCGGGAACCAACCGGTTGGTTGGTTGGAGTTGCCCGTGGCGCGAGCAGCCCGGACGCCGGATCCGGGAAGCGAACGTCCCCGGAGCGAGACCACCACGACCCAGACCGAGACCAGCCATGAGCCGCACCAGCCCAAATACAAGATCAGTCCGCGGGCAGCAGGTGGGTGACTTCAGGCGGCCCGGTGGCCAGCGCCCGCGCGGCCGCCTCGATCTCGCGGTCCGTGCCGGTGAGCCGGTTCTCGTGCTGCCGCCGATGCTCATCCCAGGACGCCACCTGGTAGACCTCGACGAACCGGTCCCCATGCTCACCCTCGCGGAACAATCCCCACCGGACAGCCCCGCTGCGCCGGCGGGACAATCGCACCCGGTCCATCGCCGACCGGAACGCCGCCTCGTTGGCCGGCGCCACCTGGTAGCGGAGGATCACCAGCACCGGCCCCCCGTACGGCTCGGGCTCGACGTCGAGGTCCGGCTCCGGCCAGTACGAGGTGGGCGACCGGTCGAGCCCGGCCACATCCCGAAGCGGCCAACGGACCACTGTCGCCGCACCGGCCAGCATCAACGCGCCGGCAACCACGTGGGCGACCGGGAGGTTGGTCGCCTCGGCCAGCAGGCCCCACAGCAGCGCACCCACGCCCTGCCCGCCGGCGAACACGATCTGGTAGACACCCAGCCCCCGGGCGCGTACCCAGTTCGGCAGGAACAGCTGCAGGCTGGCGTTGACGCTGGAGAGCACCGTGACCCAGGCGACGCCGGCCGGAATCAGTACGAGCGCCACCACGAGTTCGATCCGGACCAGGCCGACCACGATGGTCGCCGCGCCGAACAGGACCGCGGCGGCGACCATCATCCGGTTCGGCGAGAGCCGTTGGCGCAGCCGGGGCAGCATGGCGGCACCGGCCACCGCGCCGACGCCGAGGGCGGCCAGCAGCAGCCCGTAGCCGCCCGGGCCGAGGCCCAGCCGCCGGCTGGCGACCAGCGGCAGCAGGGCCCAGACCGCGCTGCCGGGCAGCAGGAACAGCGCCGCCCGCAGCAGGATCCGCCGCACCACCACGGAATGCCGCACGTACCGCCCGCCGGCCCGCACCGCCGCCGCGAACCGTTCCGGCGGCCCGGTGTCCCCGTCCGGCTTCCGCCACCAGAGCAGCACGGCCGCGAACACCACGAACGACACGGCGTTGAGGGCGAACACGGCCGCCACCCCGAGCGAGGCGATGACCAGGCCGGCGATCGCCGGGCCGATCGCGCGGGCGAGGTTCTGGCTGATCGCGCCGAGCGCGGAGGCCGAGGGCAACTGGGCCCGGGGCACGAGCTCCGGGATGATGGCCTGCCAGGCCGGTATGGTCAGCGCCTGTCCGGCTCCGAGCGCGAAGGTCAACGTCAGCAGCAGCGCGGGCGGCATGTGGCCCGCCGCGGTCAGCGCGGCCAGCAGCACCGCCACGGCGAACTGCGCGGCCTGGACCGTGAGCAGCATCCGCCGCCGGTCGAAGGTGTCGGCCAGCGCGCCCGACGGCAGCGCGAGCAGCACGATCGGCAGCATGCTGGCGGTCTGCACCAGCGAGACCAGGAAGTCCGAGCCGCCCGACTCGACCAGTTGCCACTGCGCCCCGACGGTCTGCATCCAGGTGCCGATGTTGGACGCCAGCAGCGCCAGCCAGAGCGAGCGGAAGGTGGCCACCGACAGCGGAGCCCAAGCGCTATGCGGCAACGGCTCCGGCGGCATTGGGTCACGCTACCCGGCGTGCGACGTCCAAACCCGACGATCATGTCCAGACTGGGGACCACCAAAACGATCGTTTCCCGGGTCCGCGGTGGGCGCGACCGTCGCTCCCGCCGGAGACCGCTCCGCTTCGCTCCGCTGCCAGGTCCGCGGTCGGTGAACGCCCGGATCAGCCGCGCCGCCGGACGCCGAGGCCGAGGCGGGCATCACCGCTCGTGGACTATCCGCTGCGCAGGTCCGCGTGGGGGATCAGTGAGGGTCAGGTGCGGCGGCGGGCGCCCGGGCCCGGGCGGGCCATCACTTCGCGTGGGTTGTCGATCTCGTGGCCGGCCGAGCATCGCAGCACCGTGTGCACCTCGGCGCCGCAGTCACGGTGCACGGTGGACAGTGGTGAGCCCTCGGGATCGGCGAGATAGCGGTCGCCCCAGCCGAGACGGCGACGATCACCGGCCAGAGGTCGAAGCCCATCTGGGTCAGGCGGTACTCGTGCCGGACGCGGGCGCCTGGGTCCTGGTAGGGCTCGCGCCGCAGGACGCCGCTGTCGACCAGCAGGGCCAGTCGGTTGGTGAGCACCTGGCGCGGGATGTTCGTGCGCACCCGCATGTCGTCGAAGCGCCGGATGCCGTTGGCGATCTCGCGCAGCACGACGAACGTCCAGCGCTCCCCGAGGATCTCCATCGCCCGGCCCACGGTGCAGTTGTCGACGGACCACTCGAGGGCCTCCGGGCGCGCGCTCATACTGTTCACCCTAAGTCTCGTTGACAGACCCAGCAACTGGCTGCGACCCTGGGTCTATGACTCAGACGCAGGTCGAGCGCAGCCGTACCTTCTCCTGGTCCGACCCGGCGACCAACGCCGCACTGATCGGCAAGAGCAGCGGGCTGAGCCTGCTCCGCGCGATGATCGCCGGCGAACTGCCGCCGCCCCCGGTCATGCAACTGCTCGGCATGACCCGGCTGACCGCCGAAGAGGGCCGGGTCACCGTCGAGATGCCGCCGAAGGAATACCACTACAACCCGCTCGGCACGGTGCACGGCGGCGTCCTCGCCACGCTGCTCGACACCGCCGCCGGCTGCGCGGTGCACACCACGCTGCCGGCCGGCGTCGGCTACACCTCGGTCGACCTGTCGGTGAAATACCTGCGCCCGGTCACGGTCGGCTCCGAGCTACTCACCTGCGTCGGCACCGTCATCCAGCGCGGCCGCCGCACCGCGCTGGGCGAGGCACGGCTGACCGACGCCACGGGGCGACTGGTCGCCCACGCGACGTCGACCTGCCTGCTCTTCGAGATCCCCGGCGGCCTAGCTGATCGTCGGGTACCGGTCGGCTTCCGGCGGCGCCCAGGTCGCCGGGTCGGCGTCGACCTGGTCGCCGGAGCGGATGTCCTTGACCGAGCCCGGCTCGCCCGGGAACCAGACGAACGGGATGCCCCGCCGCTCGGCGTACCGGATCTGCTTGCCGTATTTCGCCGCGGTCGGTGACACCTCGGTCGGGATGCCGCGCCGGCGCAGCGCGGTCGCGATGCCGTCGGCCGAGCGGCGGTGCTCGTCGTCGGCGAGCGCGACCAGCACGCAGGTCGGCACCTGCCGTGAGATCGCGAGCTTGTCGGCGCCGAACAACAGTCCGAGCACCCGGGTCAGCCCGATCGAGATGCCCACGCCGGGGAACCGGTCGTTGCCCGAGGTGGCCAGGTTGTCGTAGCGGCCGCCCGAGCAGATCGAGCCGAACCGCTCGAACCCGGCGAGCTGGGTCTCGTAGACCGTGCCCGTGTAGTAGTCGAGGCCACGCGCGATCTTCAGGTCGGCGACACACAAACCCGGCGCGTACGCCGCGGCGGTCTCGACCACGTCGACGAGCTCGGCCAGGCCCTCGTCGAGCAGCGGGTCACTGACGCCGAGGGCGCGCACCGCGTCGGCGAAGGACGCGTCCGGCGCCGAGATCTCCGCCAGCGCCAGCACGGCCTTGGCCTGCGCGTCGGTCGCGCCCGCGGTCTCCGTCAACAGCGCGGCGACGCGCCCCGGGCCGATCTTGTCGAGCTTGTCGACCGCCCGCAGCGCCGCCTCCGGGTCGCCGATGCCCAGCCCGCGGTAGTAGCCCTCGCAGACCTTGCGGTTGTTGACCTGGATCGTCACCGGCGGCATCGGCAGCGACCCGAGCGCGTCGCCGATCACCAGCGGCATCTCGGCCTCGTAGTGCGCCGGCAGCGTGTCCCGGTCGACCACGTCGATGTCGCACTGGACGAACTCGCGGTAGCGGCCCTCCTGCGGCCGCTCGCCCCGCCACACCTTCTGGATCTGGTAGCGCCGGAACGGGAAGTTCAGCTTGCCCGAGTTCTCCAACACGTAGCGCGCGAACGGCACGGTCAGGTCGAAGTGCAGGCCCGAGGGCATCGTCACCGGAAGACCCGGCCTCCTCCTGGAGGCGGCGCAGCACGTAGACCTCCTTGGAGGTCTCGCCCTTGCGCAGCAACTGGTCCATCGGCTCGACGGCGCGGGTCTCCAGCGGCGCGTACCCGTACAGCTCGAACACGCTCTTGATCTTGTCAATGAAGCGTTGCTCGATCATGCGTTGCGGCGGCAGCCACTCCGGAAAGCCGGAGATCGGCCGTGGCTTGCTCATCTTTGTGGTCACAGCCCTCTGGTCGGGGCCGGTCGCATGACTTCCAGGAGAAACGGGTTGGTCGCGCGTTCCCGGCCGATCGTGGTCGCCTCGCCGTGGCCCGGCAGGACGATGGTGTCGTCGGCGAGCGGGAGGATCCGGTCACGAAGGCTGGCCGTCATCGCCGTCATGCTTCCTCCCGCCAGGTCGGTGCGCCCGATCGAGCCGGCGAAGAGCACGTCACCGGAGAGGCAGACTTCGTCCGCGTCCCAGCCCCGTGCGGCGCCGGCCGGCAGCCGGAACAGCACCGACCCGCCGGTATGGCCCGGGGCGTGGTCGACGGTGATCTCGAGCCCGGCGATCGACAGGGCCTCGCCGTCGGTGAGGGGCGCGACGTCTTCGGGCTCGGTGTAGGTGAACCGGCCGCCGAACAGCCGCGCCGGGTCCATCGACAGCGCCTTGGCCGGGTCGGCGAGCAGCTCACGGTCGGCCGGGTGCACGTACGCGGGGATGCCCTTGGCACCACAGACCGGCGCGACGGAGAACGTGTGGTCGAGGTGCCCGTGGGTCAGCAGCACCGCGGCCGGTGTCAGGCGGTGTTCCGCCAGGATCTCGTCGAGCCGCTTTTCGATGCCGATGCCGGGGTCGACGATCACGCACTGCTCGCCCGGCGCCACGGCCACCACGTAACAGTTGGTGCCGAAGACGTCGGACGGGAAACCCGTGATCAGCACAGTCGTCCCTTTCTGGTCGCTGTGGCCAGCCTAGCGGGCGGCGCAGGCCGATTACCCGCAGGCACACACCCGCGGTAATCACGATCTCCGATCGCTCAAAGCGCAGGACCTCTCACCATGCTCCCAGCCATTGCCCGTATGCTCTCCCGGACGTTGTGGCGCGAGGCACACCCGAAAGAGGAGCACCGGTGGCACCCACCAGAGATCGGCAGCGCAAGCTCGCGCGTGCCAAGCTCGACCGGCAGTTGGCCCGCCGGGCCGCCACCCTGCGCCGTAAGCGCCGCATCCAGGCCGGTTTCGGCGGCGCGCTCGCCCTGATCCTGATCGGCGTCGGTGCCTTCTGGGGCCTCGGCGGCTTCGACAAGGAGCCGGTCAACACCGCGACCGACGTCTGCGTGTGGACCCCGCAGCAGCCCGGTGCCAACGTCGACGCCCAGGACGTGGGCCTGCCGTCGACGACCGACGTGCCGACCTTCGGCGCCCGCGACATGGCGATCACCACCAACCAGGGCGCCATCACGGTCGAGCTCGACCTGGCCAGCGCGCCCTGTGCCGGCGCCAGCCTGACCTACCTGGCCGGCAAGAACTTCTACGACAACACCACCTGCCACGAGATCACCGCCGAGGGCGCGCTGCACTGCGGCGACCCGAAGGGCACCAACCTGGGCGGGCCGACCTACACGTTCGCCAACGAGAACGTGCCGTCGCTCGCGCCGACGCCGTCGCCGTCGGCTTCCCCGGCCCCGGGCACCCCGGCCACGTACCCGGCCGGCACGGTCGCGCTCTACCCGAACCCGCCGGGCGCCAACGGCAGCCAGTTCCTGATCTTCTTCAAGGACTTCACGCCGACCGCCGAGCCGGCGTACGCGATCGTCGGCAAGGTCACCGCGGGCCAGGACGTGGTCGCGAAGATCGGCCAGATCAGCACCGTCGACAACGGCAACGGCGCCCAGGTCAAGCCGGCGACCGACGTGACGATCCAGACCCTGACCGTCGGCGCGGTCAAGGGCACCAACCCGGCCGACGAGTCACCGGCGCCCACGCCGGCCAACCCCACGGCGACCCCGTCCGCGACGGCGCCGCCGACCGGCGCGCCGTCGGGCACGCCGACAAACGCGAGCTAAGGTCACCCCGAGAAACGCCCTGAGCGCGGAAGCAGGAGGAGAGTCCCGTGACGTCCACGAGAGAGCGGCAGCGCGCGGCGGCGCGGGCCCGACTCGCGCAGGAGATGGCCGATCGTCAGGCCGTCGCACACAAGCGCCGACAGCGGCAGGCCATCATCGGCGCCGGTGTGGCGCTGCTGATCGTCGCCGGCGGCGTGATCTGGCTGGTCAGCAGCCTGGGTGGCGACGACAAGACGACCGCGGCCAGCGATCCCTCCGCGGCGCCGATCGCGTGCGTCTGGAGCGAGGTCCCCGCCGACCAGCGCCAGCCGACCACCAAGGACGTCGGCATGCCGCCGACGACCACGCCGCCGACCAGCGGCACCCAGGTGATGACCGTCGACACCAGCTACGGCCCGGTCGAGGTCACGATGGACCTGGCGAAGTCGCCGTGCAGCGCCGAGAGCTTCAGCTACCTGGCCAGCAAGCAGTTCTGGGACGGCACCAAGTGCCACCGGATGTTCCCGGGCATGCTGCAGTGCGGTGACCCGTCGGCCAAGGGCAAGGGCTACCGCGAGTCCGACGGCACCGGCGGCCCGAGCTACCGCTACGCCAACGAGAACCTGCCGGTCGACCAGCGCCCGGCGTACCCGGAGGGTGTGGTGGCGCTGGCCAACAGCGGCCCCGACACCAACGGCTCGCAGTTCTTCTTCATCTACCAGGACGTCGAGCTCTCGCCGGACTACACGGTGCTGGGCAAGGTCACCAAGGGCCTGGAGAACATCAAGAAGGCCACCGAGGCCGGCCACGACGGCGCGTTCGACCCGTCGCCCGGCGGCGGCCACCCCAAGAACGACATCGAGATCAAGACGCTGACGGTGGCCGCACCGGCCGCCTGATCCGGATCGACGAAAGCGCCGCCCGCGAAGTCGCGGGCGGCGCTTTCGTATGTCCCGGTAACCTTCCGGGCCCCCCGGTGGTCTATGCAGAGAACGATGACCACGAATCGGGGTGACGGTGGAGAGCGATCTGCGCGCGATCTACGCCGCGTCGGCGAGTCGGCTCGTCGCCGTGCTCGATGGCCTCACCGGTGACTTCGCCGAGGCCGAGGACGCGGTGCACGAGGCGTTCGCCCGCGCGTTGGTACGTCCCGGGCACCTTCGCAAGGTGGGAGCCCGGAGGCGTGGCTGCGCACCGTGGCCACCAACGTCGCCCGGTCCCGGTTCCGCCGTCGCATGATCTTCGAGCCGCCTCGTCCGCTCCGGACGGCTGCGCCAGGCGGAGACCACGCCGCCGGTCTCCCCGGACCACCTGGCGCTCGTCGAGGCGCTGCAACGACTGCCCCGGCCCGTTCGCGAATGCCTCGTGCTGCATTGCACTACATTGCCGACCTGCCGGTCGCCGAGGTCGCCCGGGCGCAGGAGTGCAGCGTCGAGGCGGTCAAGACCCGCTTACACCGCGGCCGGCGTGCGCTGGCCGCCGATCTGGGCGATCGGGAGGACAGCCGTGCCTGACCTCGACTTCGCCGGGCTCGCCGAGGACGCCCGGCACGCGTTCAAGCCCCGCTTCGACGAGGTCGTGCGGCGGGCCCGTCGCCGGCGCAGGTGGCTGGGCTGGACCAGCGGGCTCGTGGCGGCCATCACCGGCGCCGGCCTCGCCGTGGGCCTGACGGCGACGGGCGGCCCGTCGGAGGTGGCTCCCGTTCCGCTGCCGAAGGGCATCGCCAACGGTTGGATGGTCGCGGGCGATCTCGGGCATCTCTACCAGAGCTACGTGCCGTGCACCGACAACCGCTGCGCGGAGCAGCTCGCGGTCAGCACGGATCAGGGGCACACCTGGTCGTTGCGACCGGCGCCCGGGCCGAGCAACTCCTACGGGGTGCAGGTCCTGGCGGCATCGGGACCCGCCGTCGTCGCCGTCAACCAGGGCTCCGCGACCGAGCTGCCCGCCCGCTGGGTGAGCACGGACGCGGGCCTCACCTGGCGCCAGGTGCGGGCGGTGCCCGGCCGGCTTCCGGCCGTGCTTCCGCCGACGGCGTTCGTACTCGACGGCCGGATCACCACCGACGACCCGGACTCCGGCACGCTGATCTCCGACGACCGGGCCCTCCCCTTGATGCAGGCGAAGGTCGTGCCCCCGGCGCGCGCGGACGGCGGCTGGCGGATCGTCGGATACTCGGTTCGAGGTGCCCGCACCCACCAGCAACACCAGCCCGGTGGAGGGCGCCGGCCTCGCGATCGCGGAGAGCCGGGACGGCGGCCGAACCTGGGACGTCCGCGGGATGCCGGACGGCGCCGGCTTCCAGCAGGTCGTGACCGCCAACGGCGACGACCTCTACGCGGTGTACGTCGACGGCCGTGACCTGACGATCTTCGCCAGCCGCGACCGGGGCGAAACGTGGACCGCCGGCGCCACGGCGGACGCCACGGCCGCCCACCTCCTGGCCACCCGCGAGGGCGGCCTCTACGTCTCGACGCCGAGCGGTGTCTTCCGCAGCGACGACCACGGCCGGACCCTCGTCCGGGCCGACCTGGACAGCACGCACGTGCCGGCGTTCCAGGCCACCCCGGACGGCTACCTCGCGGCGACCTGGCACACCTTGGGCGCCTGGGTGTCCGAGGACGGCGTCACCTGGAAGAAGATCGTGTGAGCCCGGTCAGGCGCCGGAGGTCACCCGGTAGGCGTCGAAGACGCCGTCGACCTTGCGGACCGCGGCCAGCAGGTGGCCGAGGTGCTTCGGGTCGGCCATCTCGAAGCTGAACCGGCTCACCGCCACCCGGTCGCGGGTCGTGGTGACCGTCGCCGACAGGATGTTGACCCGCTCCTCGGAGAGCACCCGGGTCACGTCGGCGAGCAGCTTGTGCCGGTCGAGGGCCTCGACCTGGATGGCGACCAGGAAGGTCGACGCCGAGGTCAGCTTCCAGCTCACCTCGAGCACCCGCTCGGGCTGCGCCTGCAGGTCCTCGGCGTTGGCGCAGTCCTCGCGGTGCACGCGACACCCCGCCGGAGCGGGTGACGAAGCCGAAGACCGAGTCCGGCGGCACCGGGCGTGCAGCAGCGGGCCAGCTTGATCCAGACGTCGCTGACGCCCTTGACCACGACGCCGGGGTCGTGGCCGGCGGTGCGGCTGCGCGGCGGCCGGGTCGCGACGGCGGTCTCGGCCAGGTCCTCGGCCGCGCCCTCCTCGCCGCCGTAGCCCGCCACCAGCCGCTGGACCACCGACTGCGCCGACACCTGGTTGTCGCCGACCGCCGCGTAGAGCGAGGCGACGTCGGCCAGGTGCAGGTCGCGCGCGATCGTCATCAGGTTGTCGCGTGGTCAGCATGCGCTGCAGCGGCACGCCCTGCTTGCGCATGGCCTTGACGATCGCGTCCTTGCCGGCCTCGATCGCCTCTTCGCGGCGCTCCTTGTTGAAGTACTGGCGGATCTTCGTGCGCGCCCGCGGCGACTTGACGAAGCCGAGCCAGTCCTGCGTCGGGCCGGCCGTGTCGGACTTCGACGTGAAGATCTCGATCACGTCGCCGTTGGACAGCGTCGACTCCAGCGGCACCAGCTTGCCGTTGACCCGGGCGCCGATGCACTTGTGACCGACCTCGGTGTGCACCGCGTACGCGAAGTCGACCGGGGTCGAGCCCGTCGGCAGCGGGATCACGTCGCCCTTGGGCGTGAAGACGTAGACCTCCTGGCTGGAGAGGTCGAAGCGCAGCGCGTCGAGGAACTCGCTCGGGTCGCTCGCCTCCCGCTGCCAGTCGAGCAGCTGCCGCAGCCAGGTCATCTCGTCGATGTGCGCCGGCGGGCCGACGATCGTCGCGCCCTTCTGCTCCTTGTACTTCCAGTGCGCGGCGATGCCGAACTCGGCGGTGCGGTGCATCGCGTACGTGCGGATCTGCATCTCGACCGGCTTGCCGGTCGGGCCGATCACCGTCGTGTGCAGCGACTGGTACATGTTGAACTTCGGCATCGCGATGTAGTCCTTGAACCGGCCCGGCACGGGCTGCCAGTTCGCGTGGATCACACCGAGCGCCGCGTAGCAGTCGCGCACCGTCTCGACCAGGATGCGGACGCCGACCAGGTCGTAGATGTCGTTGAAGTCGCGACCGCGCACGATCATCTTCTGGTAGATCGAGTAGAGGTGCTTCGGCCGGCCGGTGGTCTCCGCCTTGATCTTCGCGGACTGCAGGTCGGCGTGCACCTTCTGGGTCACCTGGCGCAGCAGCGCCTCACGCTGCGGCTGGTGCTCGCCGATCAGGCGGTTGATCTCCTCGAACCGCTTCGGGAACAGCGTGCCGAACGCCAGGTCCTCGAGCTCCCACTTGATCGTGTTCATGCCGAGCCGGTGGGCCAGCGGGGCCAGGATCTCCAGCGTCTCCTTGGCCTTCTGCTCCTGCTTGGGCCGCGGCAGGAAGGTCAGCGTGCGCATGTTGTGCAGCCGGTCGGCCAGCTTGATCACCAGCACCCGCGGGTCCTTGGCCATCGCGACGACCATCTTGCGGATCGTCTCGGCCTTGGCCGCGTCGCCGAGCTTGACCTTGTCGAGCTTGGTGACGCCGTCGACCAGCAGCGCGACCTCGCCGCCGAAGTCGGCGCGCATCGGCTCGAGCGTGTAGTCGGTGTCCTCGATCGTGTCGTGCAGCAGCGCGGCGACCAGCGTGGTGGTGTCCATGCCCGAGGTTGGCCAGGATGGTGGCGACCGCGAGCGGGTGGGTGATGTACGGGTCGCCGGACTTGCGGTACTGCCCCGAGTGCCAGCGCGCGGCCATGTCGAAGGCGCGCTGCAGCAGCTGCGCGTCGGCCTTCGGGTGGCTCGCCCGGTGGGTCGCGATCAGCGGCTCGAGCACCTCGCTGACCTGCGGTGCCTGCCAGGGCGCGTTGAACCGGGCCAGCCGGGCCCGGACCCGCCGGCCGGTCGGCGCGCCGGCCAGGCCGAAGGCGGTGGCCGGGTCGTCGCCGGCGATGTCGCGGGTGGTGCCCGCCCGCCACCGGATCGGCACGACGACGCCGTCGTGTCTCGCGTCGAGCTCGTCGGGTGCGGCCGTTGGCCGGCCACTCGACGGTGTCCTCGGCGCCGAGTCCGTGGTCGGCACGCTGGTCACCGCGGCTGTGGGCCGTCGTCGCAGGACCATCGGACTCCGCGCGGGATCACGGGGCTGGGCCGCGCTGCCGGCATCGGCTCGGACGCACTGTCGGCCGGCGCGCGCCGCGTCGCCGGCCGGCGCCTGTCGGCCTGAGCACCGTCGCGGTCACGGTGGCGCGCCGCGTCGCGACCGTTGCCGCCGTGGACGGGCCGTCCGTGACGATCGGGCGTCGGCGGACGCGCCGTTGCCCGGCTGGCCGTCGCGGTGTCCTCGGGCGTGCGTCAGCGTCGGCCGGGGCCGACGTCGTCGGTCTCCCGAGTCGTGTGCTCTGCCTCGCCCGTCGGGCGCACCGTGCCCGCCACCGGTGGGGCGACGTCGCTGGACACCGGCGCTCCTCACACCTCGCCGATCCACCGACCGTATCGGGCCGGCAACACCTGCGCTACCAGGGCGGCGATCCGTGCCGGCTCGGACCGCGGTGCCCGCAACTCTACCCGACGGCCGACCCGCCCGGAGGCGGCGAACCGGACCAAACGGTCAGAAGGGCATGCACGCGCGGCGCCAGCCGCTCCCGCCCGTCCAGGAACGCCAGCTCGAGCAGCGACCGCTGAAGCCGGCGACCATGCCGCCCGGCCCGCTCGACCAGGTCCAGCGCCGCCTCGCGGTGCCGCCGGTGGCCAGCACGTCGTCGACGACCAGCACCCGCTGCCCGGCGCGGAACGCGTCCGCGTGCACCTCCAGGGTGGCCTCGCCGTACTCCAGCGCGTACGACGCGGCGTAGCGTCTCCCGGGCAGCTTGCCGGCCTTGCGCACCGGCACGCACGCCGGCGCCGGTCGCGTACCCGATCGCCGCCGCGAGCAGGAACCCGCGGGCCTCGACCCCGGCCACCACGTCGAACGACGCCGCCGTGGTGCGCGACGATCGCGTCGATCGACCTGCGCGGAACGCCGGCCCGTCGGCGAACAGCGGCGTGAGGTCCTTGAACATGATCCCCGGGCTTGCGGGAAGTCCGGGCACGTCGACGATGTGGCTCGGCCACCAGCGCTGCGCGGCCGGCGCCGCCGTCACCACGTACGGTCATCGCGTCGCACCGCCTCGCGCCGACCGGCGCGCGCCGCTGCGCGCCGGGGCCGGCCGCCCGGCGCCGCACGCGCCGGCGCGCTTCGCCGCCGCTCGGCCGCGGCGCCGACCGTGCGGGCGCCGGTCTGGGCGCTGGCCGCGCGGCCGGCCTCGGCGCGGGCGCCGGCCGCCGCGGCTGGCGCCGGCCGCGCGCGGCCTGCCGGCCGGCCGGGCCGCTCGCCGGGCGCCGTCCTTGCCGCGCGCCGCGATCGCCGCGGCCCGGCGGGCCAGCACCCGCTGGGTGTGCGCCTTGATACCTGGGCTCGCGCTCCTTGAGCGTCGACCAGCACCGGCGTGGCGAAGAAGATCGACGAGAAGACCGCGACGCCCATGCCGACGAACAGCACCAGGCCCAGGTCCTTCAGCGTGCCGGCGCCGAGCAGGCCGGCGCCGATGAACAGCAGGCCGCCGACCGGCAGCAGCGCCACCAGACGGTGTTGATCGACCGCATCAGGGTCTGGTTGACGGCCAGGTTCGCCGCCTCGGCGTACGTCTGGTGCTGCTGCCGGTGATGCCCCGGGTGTTCTCCTGGACCTTGTCGAACACCACGACGACGTCGTAGAGCGCGAAGCCGAGGATGGTCAGGAAGCCGATGACGGTCGACGGGGTGACCTCGAAGCCGACCAGCGAGTACACGCCGGCGGTGAGCATCAGGTCGAGCAGCAGCGAGGCGACCGCGGCGACCGCCATCCGCCACTCGAAGCGCAGCACCAGGTAGACCATGACCAGCGCGAGGAAGACCACCAGGCCGAGCAGGGCCTGCTCGGTGACCTGCGTCGCCCCAGGCGGCGCTGACCCGGCTGTCGCTGATCGTCGTCGGCGTCGACACCCGAGGTCCTCGGCGATCGCGTCCTTGACCTCGGTGGTCTGCTCCGGCGGTCAGCGTCGACGGTCGCGGATCCGAGTAGGTGTCGCCGCCCCGCCGACCTGCTGGCCGCTGACGACCTCGCTGCCGTCGGCGCCGGCCGCCTCGACCGCGGTCTGCGCCTCGCTCGGCAGCGTGCCGACGGCTGGCCGGCACCTGGAACTCGTTGCCGCCCTTGAACTCGATGCCGAGGTTGAAGCCGTTGAAGACGAAGCTCAGGATGCGCGAGCGGACGATGACGCCGGCGACGCGCGAACCACACTTCCGCGCGCCGACGATGTCGAGCCGGCCTCGCCGCGGTAGAGCCGGGTCGCGAGACCCGCTGTCATCTCAGGCCTCCTTCGCGCGCGCGGCGGTACGCGGGCCGGCGGCTCGGCGTCGTCGGCCGCGCTGCAGACCCGGCCGAGGCCGCTGACCCGCGGCGACAGGAACGCCTGGGTCCGGGCGAACATCGTCATGATCGGGTGCCGGAAGAGGAACACGACGACCAGGTCGAGCGAGGTGGCCAGGCCCAGCGCGAACGCGAAGCCCTGCACCGTGCCGACCGAGACGATGTAGAGCACCACCGCGGCCAGGATCGAGATCGCGTTGGCGGAGATGATCGTCCGCCGGGCCCGGACCCAGGCGCGCGGCACCGCGCTGCGCGGGCTGCGCCCGTCGCGGATCTCGTCCTTCAGTCGTTCGAAGTAGATGACGAACGAGTCGGCGGCGACACCGAGCGAGACGATGAACCCGGCGATGCCGGCCAGGGTCAGCGTGAAGCCGATCTGCCGGCCGAGGAAGCACCAGCGCGCCGAAGATCAGCAGGCCGGACAGCACCAGGCTCAGGAAGATGACCGTGCCGAGCAGGCGGTAGTAGAAGAACGAGTAGATCGATGACCAGCAGCATGCCGATGCCGGCGGCGAGCAGGCCGGCCTTGCAGGTGCTCGGTGCCGAGCGTCGGCGCGTGATCGTCTGGCCTGCTCTGCTCGAAGGTCAGCGGCAGCGCGCCGTAGCTCGAGCTGGCTGGCCAGCTGCGTCGGCCTGCGCCGCGGTGAAGCTGCCGGTGATCTGCGAGTCGCCGGTGAGCACGCCCTGGATCTCCGGCGCGGAGACGACGTCGTTGTCCAGCACGACGGCGACCCGGCAGTTGCCGTCATGCCGAGCGCGTCGCTGCGCACAGGTCTGGCCGCTGTTGCTTGAAGGCCTCGCGGGTCAGCGCGGTCCACTTGTCCTGGCCGTCGCCGTTGAAGTCGAGGCTGACCACCCACTGGCCGGCTGCTGGTCGAGCTGCGCGGTGGCGTCGGCGACGTCGGTGCCCGAGCACCTTGCCACGTCCAGCAGGTACTTGTCGTGCCGCTCTCGACAGGCCACCGCCTGCTGCGTCGGTCGTCGCTGGATCGAGCCGGCCGGCCGCTTGTCCAGCTGCTCGCAGGTGATCTGCCGGCACGTTGAACTGCATCTCCGGCGGCAGCACCGCGACCTCGTCGGCGGTCAGCTTGCCGAACAGCTTGAGCGCCTCGGTCTGCGGCCGGGTCGGTCTCGGTCGGCGGCTGCAGCGCCGCTCGGCCGCGCCCAGCGGCCGGGCCGACCTTCGCCTCCACGGCCTCGCGGCCGCTTCGCCTCGGCCGGCACCGGGCGGCGCGGCCGAGCCGCTGGCGCTCGCGGCGGTGCCGCGCCGGCGCGTCGGCGTGGCGCGCTGGGCGTCGCGCGGCGCGGCCGCCGGCGCCCGGCCGCCGTGGCCGGCGCGGTCGGCCGCGGGCGGCGCGTCGGCGGCCTCGCGGCGTCGGCGGTGGCCGAGCGCCGGCGCGGCGTCGGGCTCGGCGGCGGCCGGCGCGACCGCCGCGCCGCTGTCCGGCGGTCACGTTGAGGACCTTGCGGAACCGCAGCTCGCGGCGGTCTGGCCGACGCTCCTTGAGCTCGTCGTCGTTCTCGCCGGCCACCGAGATCACGATGTTGCGGTCGCCCTCGGTCACCACCTCGGCCTCGGCGACGCCCGGCGCGTTGACCCGCTGCTCGATGATCTGCCGGGCCTGCTCCAGCGACTCCGCGGCGGCGGCTTGCCGTCCTCGCGTCCTCGCCTGCAGCGTCACCCGGGTGCCGCCGACGAGGTCAGAGCCCAGCTTCGGCTTAGCCGCTCGCTGACGCTGCCCGCTCGCGCCGGCGAAGAACACCAGCGCGTAGAGGACGACGAAGATGCCCCGAGCACGGCGAGCTGCCGCCCGGGGCGCATCTGTCCCTGAGGTGGTGCCACGGCTGTCGGTCTCCCTGTGCTGGTCGGCCGTCGCGGGCGCGCGGCGCGGGTCGATGCACCGGTCACGCCGGCAGGCGTGCGCCGGCCCGGTGGCGGAGCCGGCGCGATTATCCAGTCACCGTCGATCGACGGGTCAGCCCGTCTCGCGCCGGTATGCCGGGTCGCGGGATCTGCCGACTCGGCTCAGTCGATGCGTCAGTCCTTGCGCGCTCGACCGGCGTCGGCGATCGTCTCCGCGGCTGCCGACTCGGCTCGGCACCTCGGTCTTGCGCTGATCACCCGGGCGATCGCCGGCCGCGCGTACCGGGCGTGCACGCCGGGCGACGACCTCGAGCGTGACGGTCTCGTCGTCGATCGCGACGACGGTGCCGTACAGGCCGCCGATGGTGACGACCTCGTCGCCCGGGCCGAGGGTGCGACTGCATCTGCTCGGCTTCGCGGCGGCGCTTCTGCTGCGGGCGGATCACATGAAGTACATGACGCCGAAGAGCAGGACGATCATGAGCAGCGGCAGGAAGCTGCCGCCCCGCCGCGGCGGATGCTGCGAGCACGATTGACGACCTTCCATCGGCCTCCGCCGGACGTGGCGGGCGCCGGGCGTCAGGCGACATGTCGTCCCGTACGGACCGCGGCGAGTCTAGTCGGTCTGGCTGAGAACGCCGCATGCCGGCAGCGCGGTCACGTTTCGGATCACGCGGACACGTTGCGTCGCCGGACGAACAGGTCGGCGGCCGGTCGCACCGCCGGCAGTCCGGCTCCGTCGGCGGGGTCCGGCCCGAGGTGGCGCCAGGCGCGCCGGCGGTCGCGACCCGGCCCCGCGGGCGTACGGGCGAGCAGGCCGGCCCGGACCAGGAACGGCTCGCAGACCTCCTCGACCGTGTCCGGCTGCTCCCCGACCGCCACCGCCAGCGTGGACAGGCCGACCGGGCCGCCGCCGAACGAGTCGACCAGGGCGCCGCAGCACCGCCCGGTCGAGCCGGTCCAGGCCGAGCTCGTCGACGTCGTACACCTTCAGCGCGGCCCGGGCGGTCGCCCGGGTGACCACGCCGTCGGCCGCGGACCTCGGCGTAGTCGCGCACCCGGCGCAGCAGCCGGTTGGCGATCCGGGGCGTGCCGCGCGACCGGCCGGCGATCTCGGCGGCGCCGTCGTCGGTGATCGGCACGCCCGAGGATCCGGGCCGAGCGGTGCAGCAGCTGCTCCAGCTCGGCCGGCTCGTAGAAGTCCAGGTGCGCGACGAAGCCGAACCGGTCCCGCATCGGCCCGGTCAGCAGGCCGGCCCGGGTGGTCGCGCCGACCAGCGTGAACGGCTCCACGTCCAGCGGGATCGCGGTCGCGCCCGGGCCCTTGCCGACGATCACGTCGACCCGGAAGTCCTCCATCGCGCTGTAGAGCAGCTCCTCGGCCGGCCGGGCGATGCGGTGGATCTCGTCGATGAACAGCACGTCGCCGGTGGCCAGGCTGGTCAGGATCGCGGCCAGGTCGCCGGAGCGCTCGATCGCCGGGCCGCTGGTGATCCGCATCGCCGCTGCCCAGCTCGGCCGCGACGATCATGGCCAGGGTGGTCTTGCCCAGCCCGGGCGGCCCGGACAGCAGGATGTGGTCCGGCGGGCGTGCCGCGCCGCATCGCGCCCTGCAGCAGCAGCTCCAGCTGCTCGCGGACCCGGTGCTGGGCGATGAACTCGGCCAGCCGCTTCGGGCCGGACGGTCGCCTCGGCGTCCTGCTCCCCCTCGGCGACGTCGCGACCGGCGTCGCCGAGACTCGTCGTCGTCATCGGGTCCGGCCGCAGCAGCTGGATCGCCTGCTTCAGCAGCACCGGCACGGGCCGGCGCGTCGCCGTCGACCTTCTCGGCCGACCGCGGCCACCGCCTGGTCGGCCTGCGCGGCCGTCCAGCCGAGCCCGACCAGGGCCTGCCGGACCTGGTCGTGCCAGACCGCGCCGACCACGACCGGCCGCGCCGTCGGCGCCGACCGCGATCGGGCCGATCCGGTCGCGCAGCTCCAGCACCAGCCGCTCGGCGCCCTTCTTGCCGATGCCCGGCACCCGGGTCAGCGTCGCGGTGTCGCCGGTGGCGATCGCCTTGCGCACCACGTCGGGGTGGTGCACGGCGAGCACCGCCTGGGCCAGCCGCGGCCCGACCCCGCTGGCGGTCTGCAGCAGCTCGAAGAGGTGCTTCTCGTCGTCGTCGGCGAAGCCGTAGAGGGTCAGCGAGTCCTCCCGCACGACCAGGCTGGTCGCCAGCCGGGCCTGCTCGCCGACCCGCAGGCCGGCGAGCGTGCCCGGGGCGCAGTGCACGGCCAGGCCGACCCCGCCGACCTCGACGACGGCGCCGTCCGGCGACACCGCGGCGACGACCCCGCTCACGCTGGCGATCACCTTCGGCCTGCCCTTCTGACGGCGGCCGCCGCCGCGCTCGAGCTTCGCCTTGGTGCCGCCGCGCCAGACGTGGCAGATGGCCAGCGCGAGCGCGTCGGCCGCGTCGGCCGGCTTCGGCGGCGCGTCGAGCCGCAGCAGCCGGGTCACCATCGCGGTGACCTGCGCCTTGTCGGCCTGGCCGGAGCCGGTGACGGCGGCCTTGACCTCGCTCGGCGTGTACGTGCGACACGGGCAGCCCGGCCCGCGCGCCGGCGAGCACCGCCACCGCGCCGGCCTGGGCGGTGCCCATCACCGTGCGCACGTTGTGCTGGCTGAACACCCGCTCGACCGCGACGCTCTGCGGCTGGTGCTCGGCGACCAGGTCGCCGAGGCCGCGGTCGAGGTGCAGCAGCCGCAGCGCGAGGTCGTCGGCCGGGTCGGTGTAGATCACGTAGTAGCGCGACCAACGTGCACGGTCGGCCGGGCACGCCCTCGACCACGCCGACGCCGCACCGGGTCAGCCCCGGGTCGACGCCGAGCACCCGCACGTGACACCTCCTCCCCTGTACGTGTGTTCGACACCTTACGTGCCGCGCGAGGTGGCCGCCGGGACGGACACACCGGGGCCGGAAATCCGGTGGTGCGGCTCACTAGCGTTGATGGCGTGGAGACCACCGGCTTCATTTCGACGACGATTCCCTACGTCAATGCGCGTCCGCATCTCGGTCACGCGCTCGAGTTCGTCGAGACCGACGCCTACGCGCGATTCATGCGCACGCAACTCGACGACGTCTTCTTCTTGACCGGATCCGACGAGAACGCCTCAAGAATGTGCTCGCCGCGGAAGCGCTGGCATGACCACCGCCGATCTCGTCGGCGCGCAACGTGGCCAGCCTTCCAGGATCTGCTGGCGCGCGCTCGGTTGCGTGCCCGACCATTTCGTCCGCACCAGCGTCGACCCGCTGCACCTCGCCGGCGCGACGGAGATCTGGCGGCGGATGGCCGCGGCCGGCGACATCTACACGCGGGCCTACGAGGGGCTCTACTGCGTGGGCTGCGAGCAGTTCTACGAGCCCGCCGAGCTGGTCGACGGTCGCTGCCCGGAGCATCTGACCGAGCCCGAGCGGGTACGCGAGCAGAACTAGTTCTTCCGGCTCTCCCGTTACCAGGATGACTTGCTCAAATCCCTCGAATCGGGCGAGTCTGGTCGATCCACCCCGAGACGCGGCGCAACGAGGTGCTCTGCTTCGTCCGCGCCGGCCTGCAGGACATCAGCGTCTCCCGGTCGGCCAAGCGCGCGCGCGGCTGGGGCATTCCGGTGCCCGGCGACGACAGCCAGGTGATGTACGTCTGGATCGACGCGCTCACCAACTACACCAACGCCCTCGGCTGGACCGCGACGACCCGCGCTACCAGCGGTTCTGGGCCGACGCCGAGCGCCGCATGCACGTCATGGGCAAGGGCGTGATCCGCTTCCACGCCGTCTACTGGCCGGCGATGCTGCTCTCCGCCGGCCTGCCGCTGCCGACCGACCTGGTCGTGCACGGCTACATCACCGCCGGCGGCCGCAAGCTCGGCAAGAGCCTCGGCAACGCGGTCGACCCGGACGCGCTCATCGCGCGCTACGGCGCACGGGCCGTCCGATATGCCCTGCTCGCCACTTCGCCCCGTTCGGTGACGGCGACGTCACCGAGGAGCGGATCGTCGCCGGCCTACAACACCGACCTCGCCAACGGGCTCGGCAACCTGGTCAGCCGGGTGACCAGCATGATCGGCCGCTACCGCGGCGGCGTGGTGCCGGCCGGCTCCACCGCCGGCGGGCTCGGCGAAGCGGTCGGGACCGCGTCCGCGACATCGGGACCGCGATGACCGCCTTCGACCACCGCGGCGGCGATCCAGCACCTCAACACGCTGGTCGGCCGCTGCCAACGCCTACGTCGACGAGCACGCGCCCTGGCACCTGGCCAAGCGGGCCGAGGACGCCGACCGGCTCGACACCTGCCTGCTGCAGACCGCCGGAGCGGTCCGCGCCCTCGGCCGCGCTGCTGCGCCCGTTCCTGTCCGGACGCCGCCGCGGAGATCCTCGCGGCGCTGGGCCAGCCGGCCGACCGGCGGCTCGCGCCGCCTGGCTCGACGGAATGGCCGGCACCGCCGGTCCAGAAGCCCGCCGCGATCTTCCCGCGCATCGACACCCCTGCCACATAACACCCCGGGGCAGTGTGTGGCGGCACGCCATGGGCGCCACCTCGCCAGGCTCGTACATTCATGCGCCATGGCGGCAGAACGGGTGGCTGACCACCACGTCGTACGGCTGGACCTCACCGGCCGCACCGCGCTGGTGACCGGCGGCGGGCAGCGGCATCGGGCGGGCCTGCGCGACCCGGCTGGCCGCGGCCGGCGCGAAGGTGATCGTGGTCGACCGCAACGCGGCGGCCGCCGACGAGGTGGCGGCCGCGATCGGCGGCGTCGCGGTGGACGCTCGACCTCACCGACCCGGCGACGCGATCGAGCGGCTCGACGCCGACGTCGACATCCTGGTCAACAACGCCGGCTTCCAGCACGTCGCGCCGCTGCCGGAGTTCCCGCCGGACACCTTCGCGGCGATCCAGCGGGTCATGGTGGAGGCGCCGTTCCGGCTGGTCCGGCGCGCGCTGCCGCACATGTACGAGCGGGGCTGGGGCCGGGTCGTCAACGATCTCCTCGGTGCACGGGCTGCGCGCGTCGCCGTACAAGTCGGCCTACGTCACGGCCAAGCACGGCGCTCGAGGGGCTGTCCAAGGTGATCGCGCTGGAGGGCGCGCGCGCACGGGGTGACCTCCAACTGCGTCAACCCGGCGTACGTCCGCACGCCGCTGGTCGAGGGCCAGATCGCCGCCCAGGCCCGGACCCACGGGATCCCGAGTCCGAGGTGCTCGCGAGATCATGCTGGCCCGGCGGCGATCAAGCGGCTGGTCGAGCCGGCCGAGGTGGCCGAGCTGGTGGCGTACCTGTGCTCGCCCGGCGGCCTCCTTCATCACCGGGGCCTCGATCGCCATGGACGGCGGATGGACGGCACAGCTGACAGCGCCATGACCTGGAGAGTTTCTCGAACTGCTGGCGCGGGAGGCCGCGGCGGTCGAGTTCGAGGGTCCGCTGCTGGCCGCCCGCGCCGCCGGCGCTGCCCCCGGACCGAGCTGGCCGAGCTGGAGCGGGCCAAGCTGGCCGCGCTGCGGGTGCGCGCCCTGCTGGAACGGCGCCGCCGGCGCGAGGCGGAGCTGTCCGGCGCTGTTCGACACCGCCGGCGACCTGGCCGGCCTGCGCGACCTCGACGCCGTGCTGCAGGCGATCGTGCACCGGGCCCGCGAGCTGCTCGGCGCCGACGTCGCCTACATGACCCTCAACGACGAGGAGCGCGGCGACACCTACATGCGGGTCACCGACGGCTCGGTGTCGGCCCGGTTCCAGCGGCTGCGGCTGCCGCTCGGCGCCGGGCTGGGCGGCCTGGTCGCGCAGACCGGCACCCCGTACGTCACCGCCGACTACCCGCCGACGACCGGTTCCGGCACACCGGCGAGATCGACGCCGGGGTCGGCGAGGAGGGGCTGGTCGCGATCCTCGGCGTGCCGCTGCGGCTGGGCGCGCCGGTCGCTCGGCGTGCTGCTACGCCGCCAACCGGTCCGCGCGGCCCGTTCGCCCGCGAGGAGGTGGCGCTGCTCGGCTCGCTGGCCGCGCACGCCGCGGTCGCGATCGACAACGCCCGGCTGCTCGACGAGACCCGGGCCGCGCTGGCGGAGCTGAGCGCCGCCAACGCGACCATCCGCGCGCACAGCAGCTCGGTGGAGCGGGCCGCCGAGGCGCACGACCGGATGACCGAGCTGGTGCTGCGCGGCGGCGGCGTCGAGGACGTCGCCGCGGCGGTCACCGAGGTGCTCGGCGGCGCGCTGCTCGTCCTCGACGCCGACGGCCGCAGCCTGGCCCGGGTCGGCGCGATCGACGAGCCCGACCGGGCACGCTGGCCGAGGCGGTCGCGGCGTCGCCGCGCCGAACGGGCGCACGGTCCGCCGCGGCGACAGTTGGTACGCCGCGGTCGGTCGCCGGCACCGAGGACCTCGTGCACGCTGGTGCTCCGCCCGACCGGCGAGCTGGTCGACGCCGACCAGCGGATCCTGGAACGGGCCGCGCTGGTCACCGCGCTGCTGCTGCTGTTCCGCCGCAGCGTCGCCGAGGCCGAGGGCCGGGTCCGCGGCGAGCTGCTCGACGACCTGCGTCTCCCGGCCGGTCCGCGACCCGGAGGCGCTGCGCGCGCGGGCCCGCCGGCTCGGCGTCGACCTGGACGCGCCGCACGTGCTGGTCGCGGTCGGCGACGACGCGGCCGGCCGGCAGCGGGTGCTGTCCTGGGCCACGTCCTACGCGCTGTCCCGGGGTGGCCTGGCGGCCGCCCGCGACGGCCGCGTCGCTGCTGATGCTGCCGGGCAGCGACCCCGGGGCGGCCGGCGCGGCTGGTCGCCAAGGAGCTGGCGCGGGTGTCCGGCCGCCCGGTGACCGCCGGCGCGGGCGGCCCGTCGTCGGCGGCCCGCGGCGTTGCGCGCGGCGTTCGCGGAGGCCGAGCGGTGCGCTGTCGGCGCTGACCGCGCTGGGCCGGGTCGGCGACGGCGCTGGCGCGGCCGAGCTGGGCTTCGTCGGTCTGCTGCTGGGCACGAGGGCGGCGAGCGACGGCGAGTGGCTCGGTTCGTCGCGTCGGCGATCGGCCCGGTGGTCGACTACGACGTGCGGCGGGGCACCGCCCTGGTCCAGACCCTGGAGGCCTACTTCGGCGTGGGCGGCGGGCTGGCCCGGGCGGCCGAGCTGCTGCACGTCCACGTCAACACGGTCACCCAGCGGCTGGAGCGGGTCGGCCAGCTGCTCGGCACCGACTGGCAGCAGCCGGAGCGGGCGCTCGAGGTGCAGCTCGCCCTGCGCCTGCACCGCCTCCGCACCGGCAGCACGGCGTAGGCGCCGCATCCCTTCCCTTCGCGGCTGTCTGGCGCGCGACGCCTGGCACACCCCCTAAAGCGTCCTAGGACGAGTCGTGCCGGCTACCGTCCGCTCTGGTGAGCGACGAGCTTGACGAGGGCATCCGCCCGTTCCGCCTCTCGGTCGACCAGGCCGCGCTGGACGACCTGCGCGAGCGCCTCGACCGCACCCGGTGGCCGGACGAGCTGCCCGGAGTCGGCTGGGCCTACGGCGTACCCCGCGACTATCTGCAGGATCTGGTCCGTACTGGCGAGACGGGTACGACTGGCGGGCCGCCGAGGCCCGGCTCAACGAGTGGCCGCAGTTCACCACGACGATCGACGGAGCCAACGTCCACTTCGCACACATCCGTTCACCGGAGCCGGACGCGACCCCGCTGCTCATCACCCACGGCTGGCCCGGATCGATCGTCGGAGTTCACCCGGATCGCCGGCCCGCTGACCGATCCCCGGGCACACGGCGGCGACCCCGCGCGACGCGTTCGACCTGGTGTTGCCGCACATTCCCGGTTTCGGCCTGTCCGGACCGACCCACGAAACGGGCTGGGGGCCCGCGCGGGTCGTGGCCGCGTTCGCTTCGCTGATGACGCGGCTCGGCTACCCGCGTTACGGCGCGCAGGGCGGCGACTGGGGCTCGGTGATCTCCCGCGAACTGGGGCGGGTCCACCCGGAGCGGATCATCGGCGTACACCTGAACCTGCTGTCAGCCGCCAGCGCGACCAGCGAGCCGGACCTGTCCGCGCTCGACCCGGCCGAGCGCTGGCGCGCGCTGGCCTCCTGGCAGCGCAGCCAGGAGTGGGACCGCGACCGCGCGGGCTACGCCGAGATCCAGTCCACCCGACCGCAGACCCTCGCCTACGGGCTGACCGACTCACCCGTCGGGCAGCTGGCCTGGATCGCGGAGAAGTTCGAGGAGTGGAGCGACCCGCGCGAGCGCACGATCGACCGCGACCATCTGCTGACCAACGTCATGCTCTACTGGCTGACCGGCACCGCGGGGTCGTCGGCCCGCATCTACTACGAGCGGGCGCACTCCTCCTTCGACGCCACGGCGCCGTCGACGACGCCCACCGCGGTGGCCGTCTTCCCGCATGACACCTTCATGCCGCTGCGGCACGTCGCCGAACGGACCAATGCGATCGTGCGCTGGACGGAGTACGACCGCGGCGGGCACTTCGCCGCGATGGAGCAGCCGGACCTGCTGGTCGCGGACATCCGCGCGTTCTTCCGGGAGTTGGCGTAGGGCCTGTCCGGCCGCGACCCGATGACGGGCGCAGGCGTCGTCTGCGGACCCTCGCTCACCGTGCCTACGCCCGGCAGGAGGGGCAGCCCGCTGTCCAACGCGGCGTCGACCAGCGTGGCGGTCGCGCCCGGCCCTACAGTCCCCCGGTCGCTCGGAGGTTGGTCAGTGCGGCCAGCACCAGGATCACGGCGATCACCACGGCAACCCGCTTGCGGCGCCGCTGAGCCACGTAGGCGTGCCACCAGGCGATGGCGGCCTCCGCGATCGGTGCGGGCGGCCGGCGTAGCGGGCTGAGGAAGCTGGCCTGTTTGAGACCGAGACTGCTGCGTCCGGGTCCGGTCCGCCGGTACCGCGCCAGCCCGGCGCTCGCACCCGGCGCCTGCGCGGGGCTGCGGCCGAACGGCATCGGCGGGGGCGCGCCGCGACTCGACGGCATGGGCGCTGCCGCGCCGCCGCTGAACGGCGCGGGTGCGGCGCTTTCGGAGGTCGGCACCGGGTCCACCGGGTCCGCGCGCAGGACCACCATGTCCACTTCGTAGATCTGCTCGGCCCGCCACCGCTTCGCGCGGACGGTCAGCACCTGCCGCAGGTAGTCGTCGGCCGCGCCGGGCCGGCCGAACCAGCGCGCTTGCAGTTCCAGCCGTTGCCAGCGGGCCGCCACGTCGGTGAGGACCTCGGGATAGATCTCCTCGGCGTGCCAGGCGTCGCCGGCGAGCTGGGCCGATTCGAGACGCAGTTCGGCGAGATGGCGGCCGACGAACGACACGTACCCGTCCGGCGCCTCCGGCTCCATCTTCGGCAACAGGTCGACCACGGCGTCTCCTCCCCGCGCATCCACCACCATCATCGCGTGCGTGGCCAGCCCCGCAAGCCCCAGCCGTGACGGCCCTCACATTTTGATACGAGACGGTTCCGTATCGCATCCATTTCGGCGTAGCGTTCCCACGCGATACGAACCTGTGCCGTTTCGTAATGAAGACGTAGATCTATCGGGGGGAGACGGACGTGGAGCAAACCGCCAACACCGGACATCCGAGGCGCTGGGCGATCCTGGGTGTCCTGGTGGTGAGCCTGCTCGTCGTCGTGCTGGACAACACTGTTCTCAACGTCGCCCTGCGTACGCTCGCCGACCCGGTGCACGGGCTCGGCACGACGCAGAGCGAGCTCGAATGGGCCATCAACTCGTACACCCTGGTGTTCGCGGGTCTGCTGTTCTCGTTCGGCGTGCTCGGTGACCGCTTCGGGCGCAAGCGGTTCCTGCTGGTCGGCCTCGCGCTCTTCGGCCTGGCGTCGCTGCTGTCGGCGTACGCGCAGAACCCGGGCCAGCTGATCGGCGCCCGCGCGCTGATGGGCATCGGCGGCGCGGCGATCATGCCGGTGACGCTGTCGATCATTTCCAACGTGTTCGACCCGCGCGAGCGGGGCAAGGCGATCGGCGTCTGGTCCGGAGCGGTCGGCCTGGCCATCGCGATCGGCCCGATCCTCGGCGGCGCGCTGCTCGAGCACTTCTGGTGGGGCTCGGTCTTCCTGATCAACGTGCCGGTCGTGATCATCGGTCTGGTCGCCGTCGCGATCCTGGTGCCGGAGTCACGCAACCCACGCCCGGGCCGGATCGACATCGCCGGCGTGCTGATGTCGGTGGTCGGCCTGGTGGGCCTGACCTACGGCATCATCAAGGGCGGCGAGAACGGCTTCGGCAACGCCGAGGTGCTGATCACCGGTGGCGGCGGGCTCGCGATCCTCGCGGCTTTCGTCTGGTACGAGTCGCGGGTCGCCTTCCCATCACTGGACGTGCGGCTGTTCAAGATCCCCCGGTTCTCGGCACCGATCGCCGCGATCGGCCTGACGTTCTTCGCGTCGATGGGCGTGTTCTTCTTCAGCTCGTTCTACCTGCAGCTGGTCCGCGACTACTCGCCGCTCCAGACCGGCCTGCTGTTCCTGCCGTTCGCCATCGCCCAGCTGATCTTCGCGCCGCGCAGCCACGCGATGGTGCAGCGGTTCGGCGCCAAGGCGGTCACCGCGACCGGCCTGTCGCTGGTCACCCTCTCGCTGCTCGGCTTCATCTTCGTCGACGCGGGCACGGCGGTCTGGTTCCTGCTGGCCGTCTTCTTCATCCAGGGCGTCGGCATGGCCAACATCATGGCGCCGGCAACCGAATCGATCATGTCGTCGCTCCCCCGGGAGAAGGCGGGCGTCGGCTCGGCGGTCAGCAACACGATCCGCCAGGTGGCCAGCGCGCTGGGCATCGCGATCCTGGGTTCGATCCTCGCGGCCGTCTACCGCGGCCAGATCGAGCCGACCACCGCGGCGCTGCCGGACGGCGCCCGCGAGGTCGCCAACGAGTCGATCTCCGGCGCGTACGGCATCGCCTCACAAGCGGGCCCGGCCGGCCCCAACCTGATCTCGGCGGCCAACGACGCCTTCATGACCGCGATGCACTGGGCGGCCGGCGCGGGCGCGGCCGTCCTCGCGCTCGGCATCGTCGCCGCGCTGATCTGGATGCCCGGCCGCCAGGCGGGCGCCGACCACGTCCAGCCGGTCGAGGTGGAAGCCGGAGAACTGGCAAAGGCCGGCTGAGGTCAGCGACAATGGATCCCATGCCAACTGCCGAGGAAGCTCCGCGGGCGCCCGGTCGCCCGCGGAGCCTCCGCGTCGACGAGGCCATCATCTCGGCGACCCTCGACCTGCTGGCCGAGGGCACCTCGGTCGAGGTCCTCTCGATCGAGGCGATCGCCACCCGCGCCGGCGTGGGCAAGGCGACGATCTACCGCCGCTGGCCAGGCAAGGAGGCCCTCCTCCACGACGCGCTGGCCACCCTCAAGTCCCCGGGCCCCGAAGCGCTCGGCGGCTCGGTCCGCGACGACCTGATCGCGATGCTCTCCCAGGTCGGCCCGACCAACCACGACCCACGCTTCGCGAAGATCATGCCGTGCATCCTGCCGCACCTGATGCGCAGCGAAGAGCACTACCAGGCCTACCAGGACATCATCGAGCCCCGCCGCAACCGCATCCGCGAGGTCCTGGTCCGCGGCGTCGAAACCGGAGAGCTCCGCACCGACCTCGACATCGAACTGGTCCTGGCCATGCTCATCGGCCCGATCCTGGTGCAACGCGTCCTGCGCTGGCACCCCGACCTAGACGCCGACAAAATGCCAGAGCAAGTGGTGGATCTGCTGATGGCGGGGATCGCGCCCGCACTAAGCGGCCGGCGCTGCTGTTAGACCTTAGGGTGGGAGGGGTCGGGGACCACCGCGGCGCCCGAGCAGAAGCTGCTTTTGAATTCCTAGGCTGACAGGGCTTCCAGGGTCGAGGTCGACGTCGTGGTCGGTGGAGTAGACGTGGAAGCTGGCGCGGACTCGCCCCGCTCGGACGGCGGCGCGAATGCCGGCGCGATCCAGCTTCGCCTCCGCGTCGGGGACGTCGACGGTGACGATCGCGCTGCCCGCCGCCGGTTTGCCGAGCCCGGCCAGGAAGCGGTCGGCGAGGCGCACGTTGTGGTCGTGGATCGCGGCGACGCCGATCTCCTCGATCAGCTCCAGCGCCGGCGCCGAGCCGACGAAGCTGTGCCACGCCGGCGAGATGTCGAAGCGCCGGGCGTCGTCGGCGAGGCGCAGCGGCAGGCCGTAGTAGGAGCTGTGCACGTCGGCACCCGCGTACCAGCCGGCCGCCGACGGCGTCATCCGCTCGCGCAGCGCCGGCGAGTAGTAGCCGTAGGCCGTGCCCCGCGGTCCCATCAGCCACTTGTAGCCGCCGGTCACCACCGCGTCGGCGAGCGAGCCGTCGAAGGGCAGCCAACCGCACGCCTGCGTCGCGTCGACGATGACCAGCGCGCCGGCGGCCCGCGCCGCGGCGACGATCTCGTCGTAGGCCGCGATCGTGCCGTCCGCCGACTGCACCAGGCTGAACGCGACCACGGCGGTGCCCGGGTCGACCGCGTCGGCCAGCTTGTCGACCGGGACCGCGACGACGTCGAGCCCGTGCGCCGCCCACGGGAAGACGATCGACGTGAAGTCGACCTCGGGCACCACGACGCGGCTGCCGGCCGGGACCGCCGCCGCGATCGGCGCGACGAGTTGGGAGACCGCGCTGCCGACCGCGACGTCGGTGAGCGGCACACCGATCAGCCGCGCGTACGACGCCCGGGACCGCTGGGTCGACTCGTCCCACGCCTCCCACGACGTGCGGCCGACCCGCCAGTCGTCGAGCGCCGACTGCAGAGCGTCCCAGGCGGGCTTCGGCGTCAGGCCGTAGCTGGCGGTGTTGAGCCACCCGGGGATCGGCTCCCAGAGCTTCTGCGCAGTGGCAAGATCCATGCGTCTCGACGCTATCTCCCCGGTCCGGCCGGCCACACGGTCCAATTCGGGATCCCTGGTCGGCCCTTCGCGGCGGTCAGAGCGCGTAGATGCCGTAGCCGAAGCCGTCGACCTTCACCTCCGTCTCGGCCAGGCGGGCGCCGTGCACCTCGAGCGCGCGCACGCCGTCACCGACCAGCCCGGCCGGCAGCGTCGCGGTGGCCGGCGCCCGGCGCGGGTTGACCACCACGAGGTGGGTGCCGCCGCGGGTGTAGACGAACGGGTAGCCGGAATGCAGCACCTCGACCGGCGCCGCACTGCCCAGCGCCGGCGTCGCCCGGCGCAGCGCGATCAGCCGGCGGACCAGGCTGAGCAGCGAGTTCTCGTCGTCGCGCTGGGCGGCGACCGTCGGGCGCGCCGGGTCGGGGTCGATCGGCAGGTAGAGCTGGTCGGCCGGCGCCGTCGAGAAGCCCGCGTTGGGGGACGCGTCCCACTGCATGGGGGTACGCGAGCCGGTGCGGTTGTTGAGCGGCGACAGCATGCTGCCCTCTTTGTCGGGCATGTCGGGGATGTAGCGCATGCCGATCTCGTCGCCGTAGTAGATCGTCGGCAGCGTCGGCCAGGTCATCAGGAAGGCGTACGCGGCGCCCACGTGCTCCCGGGACCGCGTGCCGGTGACCAGGCGCGCGTAGTCGTGGTTGGCCGTCGGCAGCGCGATCTGCCCGGTGCCGCCGATCACCTCGGCCGCGTTCTGCCACTGGGTGACGAACTCGGTGATCGCCCCAAGTCCTTCGGCGTCGAAGAAAGCGGGCTCGGCCGGCCACGACGGGTCGGCGGTGCCGATGCCCTGGTGCCAGAGCGAGAGGAAGGCGTTGCCCCGGAAATGCAGGAAGAAGTCGGCGTGGAAACCCGCCGGCACCGCCACCGCGGGATCGCCCCACTCGGGGATCAGCACGTTGTCGGGATAGGCGCGGTCGATCCAGGTGCGCATCTCGCCCCAGAGCCGGCCGGTCTCCACGTACCCGGGATCGTCCTTGACCAGCGACGCGGCCATGTCGACCCGGAAACCGCTGATGCCCCGGTCGAACCAGAAGCCCATGATCTCGCGCAGCGCCTCGCGGTTGGCGCGCGGACCGGGCGCGTCGACCGGCTGCCGCCACGGCTCGCGCGCGTCGTCGCGGGCGTAGCCGAAGTTGAGCGCCGGCTGGCACGGATAGAAGTTGAGCATGAAGTAGCCGCCGCGGCTCCCCGGCGTCGGCGCCCACGCACCGGCCGGCGCGCCGACCTTGGGCGACCAGATGAAGCGGTCGTCGTCCGGATCGTCGGCCCACTCGCGGAACCAGGGGTGCTGGTCGGAGGTGTGCCCGGCGACGAGGTCGAGCATGACCCGGATGCCCCGCGCACGCGCCGCCTCGGTGACCGCGACGAGGTCGTCGTTGCCGCCGTAGCGCGGGGCGACCGAGAGGTAGTCGCTCACGTCGTAGCCCGCGTCGGCGAACGGCGACCGGAACAGCGGGCTGAACCACACCGTGTCGACACCCAGCCACTGCAGGTAGTCGAGCCGGTCGAGGACGCCGGCGAGATCGCCGATCCCGTCGCCGTTGGAGTCGGCGAAACTCTGCGGATAGATCTGGTACAGGATGGCGTCGGCCAACCAGGCAGGTGCGGTGCGCGGCTCGGTCACGCCATTCACGTTACCGGCGGGGGCGACATCTTTCGCATCCAACCATTGTGGACACTGTCTGCTCAGCGGCCCCGCACCGCGTCAAGCGGTGAACCGGAGTTGCCGGGCAAGGGCCGCGAGGTCCTTCTGCATGTGCCGCACCAAGTCAGCGACCCGGACCTGAGCGGCGGGGTCGTCCGCTTCCGTCGCCCGCAACGCGACGCTGCGGATGAAAGTGGACACCGGCATGCCGGCATCTTTGGCTGCCTGCTCGATTCGGGCGAGTTCGCCCCGATTGAACCGCACCGAGACCACCGAACGCACCTCTCGGTCGATCTCGGCAGGCTCCTCGTCCTCCCAGGCGCCATCTTCGTCGCGCTGCTCGTATGCCTGGTCGGCGAGCTTCCGCATCTCGTCCGCGGTCAGTCCGGTCACGGGGTCGACCTCGTCGGTCGGCTCGATCCTCGCCGGGGTCTTCTTGTCTTTGCTCATCAGGCATCCCATGCGTTGATCGGCGTAGCCGTCCGGCCGTCGGCTGAATAGATGAACGCAACGGTCAACATCCGGCCCGCCGCCGTGCGGCCGGTGGCGACATGGGTCGCGGCCCGGCCGCGTAGGTTTCGACGGACGTGCTCGATCTCTTCGATGGACGCCCTCCTCGTCGAGTAGAAGGTGTTCGCACTCCAGTTCACCGAGCTGATCCGCATCGGCGGCACGGCCAACCTCCGTATTACGAGAGTACAGCAGCGTAATACGGAGACAACCCGCTGCTGGGCCCCGCGACACGATCCGGTGGGCGCCGAGTTCAGTCCGGCGCCTTGGCGGCCGCGCCGGCGACACAGAAGACGCCGGCTACGACGCCGCCGATGACGAGGACCGGCCCGTACCACCACGCGTAGCGGCTGGCAGCACTGTTGCCGACGAGTTCGGTCGCGATGAAGAGGAGCGGCACGAAGAGAACGAGCGCCGGTACGGCGTAGATGACGGCGACCGCGGTGCGTGGGCCGCCGGTGAGCCGGCCGATCGATCCGGCGAGCAGCGCGGACACCAGACAGCAGGGCGCCTCCACCCACGGGCAAGCCCCGGGACAAGGACCCGGTCAAACTCGGCGCCGGTGTACGGAACCGTGCTGCCGTCGGCTACTTCCTCGTGAAACCAGCCCGCGGTGAGCCGCATCAACAGCCAACTGCACGCGAACATGCCCGCGCAGATCACCGGCGACAGCCAGCGCAAGCGCCCGAGGAGTCGCCACCGCGCCTCGGTCCACTCGCTACCGCGCACCCGCACACCCTACGACCCAGTCACGGCGAGTATTTGGGCCTGGAAAAGCCAGAAAAGGTCAAGACCCCCGGGGGTCTTCTGCGATACCGAACTCCAGCCGTCAGGCGTCGATCAGCGCCATGACGTCGTCGGAGGCCTCCGACGAGCGGGGATCACAACCGACGGTCGCCGCCCCGATCAGGCTCAACCTCGACCTCGCCGCGGCTCGCCCAGATGGCACCCTCGATGCGCAGCAGCAACCCGGCGACGACGAAGATGCCACCCACCAGAACTTCCCGCCCGTCCGGGAAATCGCGGAAGCCGGTCAGGACGACGACCAGTCCCGCCGCCGCGACCAACGTCCCCAGGACGCCGGTCACCCGCCCGGGTCGCCTCTCATCCATAGGCCGCAGTCTAGGCAAGAGGTCGACGTCACGAGGTCCGCGAACAGCGGGGCGCACGGCCTTAGGCATCGATGAGCTGCATTACCTCATCTGATACGTCGAAGTTCGCGTACACGTTCTGGACGTCGTCGCAGTCTTCGAGCACGTCGATCAGCTTGAAGATCTTGCGGGCGCCGTCTTCGTCCAGGGGCACGTTGACGCTCGGGATGAGCGCCGACTCGGCCGACTCGTAGTCGATGCCGGCGTCCTGCAGCGCCGTGCGGACCGGGACCAGGTCGGTCGGCTCGGAGACCACCTCGTACGCCTCGCCCAGGTCGTTGACCTCTTCGGCGCCCGCGTCGAGGACGGCCAGCAGCACGTCGTCTTCCGTGAGCCCGGTCTTGGGAACGATCACGACGCCCTTGCGCGTGAACATGTACGACACGGAACCGGCGTCGGCGAACGAGCCGCCGTTGCGGGTCAGCGCGGTGCGTACCTCGGTCGCCGCCCGGTTGCGGTTGTCGGTCAGGCACTCGATCAGCAGGGCGACACCGTTGGGGCCGTAACCCTCGTACATGATCGTCTGGTAGTCGGCGCCGCCGCCCTCGAGCCCCGACCCACGCTTGACGGCACGCTCGATGTTGTCGTTCGGGTACCGAGGTCTTCTTCGCCTTCTGAATGGCGTCATACAGCGTGGGGTTGCCGGCCGGATCGCCACCGCCAGTGCGGGCCGCCACCTCGACGTTTTTGACAGCTTGGCGAACATCTTGCCGCGCTTGGCGTCGACGACGGCTTTCTTGTGCTTGGTCGTCGCCCACTTTGAGTGGCCGGACATGGATGACCTCCGAACTAAACCCCAGTTGGGCAGCGGAAACGGGCGGGCTGGGCTGCCCAAGCCACCAAGTCTACCGACGAGAGTGGCGCACGCCCCAGCCGGCTCATCGCGGCATGATCCAGTCAAGTCCTAGATCAAGTTCATGTCCCGGGTCCGTCGTGGGCACGACCGTCGCTCCCGCCGGGGACCGGTCGGGCCCAGGGGGCCCGCCCTGCCAGGTCCGCGGTGGCAACTCCGAGGCCGATCTAGGTAAATCACTGCTGCCATGGCCACAGCTATTTACCTAGATCGCAAACGAAACCGAGCGGCAGCGGGCGATGTCGGCGCATTGCCCGCGTCAACCGCGCACGTTCCTGCCGCAGCCGGCCAACCCGGACGCCGCGACAAGGTCGTCTAGGGGGTGATCGCCTTCAGGTCGGCGCTTGAAGCGAACGTCGGTGCGGCGCTTCAGAAAGTTGCGGCGTGTCACGGCACCGGCATACCGCGCCCGGCCGGACGAGCGCGGGGGCAGACGAAAAGCTTGGCGCTTCGCCGCCAGAGAGTGCGCGGCTAGGAGGTTGAGCGGACCATTTCGACGAACAGGTCGTGTAGCCGGAGGTCGCCGGTCAGTTCCGGGTGGAAGGACGTGGCCAGGGCCGCGCCTTGGCGGACCGCCACCACGTGCGGCGCCGTGGTGCCGTCGGCGCCGGAGCGCTCGATCGAGCCCAGCACCTCGACGTCGTCGCCGACCGACTCCACCCATGGCGCCCGGATGAAGACGGCGTGGAACGGGGTCTCCAGACCCGGGACCTCGACCGGTGCCTCGAACGAGTCGACCTGCCGGCCGAACGCGTTGCGCCGCACCGTCATCGAGATCGCGCCGAAGCTGCGCTGGTCGGGACGCCCGTCCAGGACGGTCGAGGCCAGCATGATCATGCCGGCACACGAGCCGTAGACGGGCATCCCGTCGGCGATCCGCTTCGCGATCGGGTCGAAGAGTCCGAAGTCGACCGACAGCTTGCTCATCGTCGTCGACTCGCCGCCCGGGATGACCAGGCCGTCGACGTCGTCGAGCTCGGCGGGCCGGCGCACCGGAACCGCCGTGGCGCCGCAGGCGGTCAGCGCGCGTACATGCTCACGCACGTCGCCCTGCAAGGCGAACACGCCGACCACGGGGCGACCGGTCACGCTTCGCTCCGCTCGGACCCGAACGACAGGCCGCGCACCGTCACCAGCCACGCTCGGCGAGCCGGTGCGGCTGCGGGATGTCGTCGACGTTGATGCCGACCATGGCCTCGCCGAGGCCGCGGGAGACCTTGGCGAGCACGTCCGGGTCGTCGTGGAAGGTGGTCGCCTTGACGATCGCGGCCGCGCGCTCCGCCGGGTTGCCGGCCTTGAAGATGCCCGGAGCCGACGAACACGCCCTCGGCGCCGAGCTGCATCATCATCGCCGCGTCGGCCGGGGTCGCGATGCCGCCGGCGGTGAACAGCACGACCGGCAGCTTGCCGGTGCGGGCCACTTCGGCGACCAGCTCGTAAGGCGCCTGCAACTCCTTGGCCGCGACGTAGAGCTCGTCGCTGGACAGCGAGCTCAGCCGCCGGATCTCGCCACCGATCTTGCGCATGTGTGTGGTCGCGTTGGAGACGTCACCGGTGCCCGCCTCACCCTTCGACCGGATCATCGCGGCGCCCTCGGTGATCCGCCGCAGCGCCTCGCCGAGGTTGGTCGCGCCGCACACGAACGGCACGCTGAAGGCCCACTTGTCGATGTGGTTGCTGTAGTCGGCCGGCGTCAGCACCTCGGACTCGTCGACGTAGTCGACACCCAGCGCCTGCAGGATCTGCGCCTCGACGAAATGCCCGATCCGCGCCTTGGCCATCACCGGAATCGAAACGGCGTTGATGATCCCGTCGATCATGTCGGGGTCGCTCATCCGCGACACCCCGCCCTGCGCGCGAATGTCGGCCGGCACCCGCTCCAACGCCATAACCGCGACGGCACCCGCATCCTCAGCGATCTTGGCCTGCTCGGCGTTGACCACATCCATGATCACACCGCCCTTGAGCATCTCGGCCATCCCGCGCTTCACACGCGACGTGCCGGTAACGCCGCCCTGCTCGGTGGACTCGGTCACGTGGCCACACTCCTTATCGCCCTCAACGCTTCGCAGGCCAGGGTAGTGCGGAATTGGCTCTTACCCGATATCCAATCGACCCCCTGGTGGCCTGCCTAACACCAATGACCGGATCACGATCTTGTCCCGGGTTCGCGGTGGGCGCGACCGTTGCTCCCGCCGGGGACCGGGCCGGGCCCTGGGGGCCCGTCCCTGCCAGGTTCGCGTGGGGAAGCCTAAGGCGCCATGAAAAGGACGGACGGGAATTCGTTTTCGGGCGTAGCCGTAAGGATCTCCGGGCGGTGGCCAGGTCGGGCTCCCCATGGATCGGGTGGGCTCGACCACGTGGGCCTTGGCCGTTTGCGGTGCTGTAGTCGGATCTCCGGGCTTTGCCCCGGACCCCAGCCGAGCTGCGGGGACCCACCGGCGGGGACGGGGTGGGTCCCGTTGTCGGACTTCGCAAGGGCATCAGGATCTGCGGGCGGTGACAAGGTCGTACGTCCGGTAGGGCGCTCCACCTTGTCACCGCCCGCAGATCCTGACTTTGTGGGCTACGCCCGACAACGGGACCCACCCCTCATTGGCTGCGGCTTTGTGTGGGGTTCCCCGGGCTTTACCTCTGCGGACCTTTGGCGGGGCTCGGAGCCCGGCCAGGACCTTTGGGCCCGGGCTGCATGGAGCCGAGGTCCGGACGGTTCGGATGCCGCGCGCGGAGCCGTGCCCCGGCCATAACGCGCAGACGAGCAGGCCATTGACGACGGCGCCGGCAGTAGGTGGCGGGCGTCGTCGGCCCGCGCAGGGCGGCGAAACCAACCAGATAGTTGGTTTGGAGGCAGGGCCTGCTGGGTTGCGCTGCGTGCGGGCCTGAACCAACCGGTCGGTTGGATCCCACAAGACCGAGGCCAAACCCATCGCCCGGGCCCGGAGCAAACCAACCAGTCGGTTGGACGCTGACGGGCGCCACAGGTGGCGGGGCAACCCACGACCCCCGGGTCGGAGCAATCGGGCCGCGCGAACCGGCCCGCGCGCTCAGCCCGCGACGCCCGCCGCCGGCGGAGGGGCGACCGCTGGGGCTGGGGCCGGGGCCGGTGAGACCGGTGCGATCGGGCGGGTGTGCGCCAGTGTCGGGTCGTCGATGTCGAAGAATCGCGGGCGATCATGGCGGCGGGTCAGCAGCAGGACGCGGACCAGGCGCCGGCGGCGGGCCGCGTGGGCCTCGCGGGCCAGGTCGTTGTGGACCTGGCGGGCCAGGACGAGGCGCCGGCTCGCCGACATCACCGCGTCGTCGCGAGACAGCTCTGACACCAACGGCACCGACCGCAACAGCCGGGTCAGGTCGTTCTCCGCTGCCTCGCGTTCCTCTGGCCCGGCGTCCAGCGCGATCCGGGCCGCCGCGTACAGCTCGGGTGACTGGCGGTCCTCGGCCAGCACCGCGGCGGCCGCCGCGCGGCGCAGCAGGTGGGCGTCGAGCGAACGTGCGGCCGCGGCGGAACGCGCGTGCAGGCGGTCGACCCGCTGCGCCGTCCACGTCAGGTACGTGGCCAGCACCGCGACCACGGCGACCACGACTACGACCCACCACATGCTGCGCATCGTAATGCGCGTAGCTCGACGGGGATCATGTCGCGGTCAGTCTGCCGCTTACGCAGGGTGACACCAATCGGGCAAAAGCTTGCGTATGGGCACACGGTGGGAGGCCGACCTCACACCGCGACGAACCACGCAGCGGGCTCCACATCAGACCGAGCGGCACACGAGTACACAGTGGAACGTCTAGCGGTCGGACCACTCCACGTCGATCACCCGGCCGTTGGTGGCCTCGATCGCGGCCGCGTACACCTCGAGCACCCGCAGCGCGACCACCGGCCAGTCGTAGCCGGCGACCGCCGACCGCGCCGCCTCGACCAGGGCCGCCCGCTCGTCGGGCGCGTCCAGCAACACGTCCAGCGTGTCCCGCAGCGCGACCGCGTCACCCGTGGGAAAGAGCCGGCCGGCCTGGCCACCGTCGAGTACGCGGCGGAACGCGTCGAGGTCGCTGGCCACGACCGGCGTACCCGCGGCCATCGCCTCGGTCAGGATCATCCCGAACGACTCGCCGCCGATGTTCGGTGCGACGTAGATGTCGACGCTGCGCAGCATCCGGGTCTTGTCGGGCTCGGAGACCAGGCCCAGGTAGGTGACCCGGTCGTGCAGATCCTCCGGCATCCCGGCCAGCAGCTCGTCCAGGTCGCCCGGCCCGGCCACCAGCAACCTCAGACCCGGGCCGCGCCGGTGCGAGGGCGACGAACGCGTCCCGCAGCACCGGGAAACCCTTGCGCTGCTCGGTGAACCGGCCCAGGAAACCCAGCGAGCCACCGGATCCGGGCCAACCCGGCAGCGGCGTCGCGGCGGCGAAACGCGCGACGTCCACCCCGTTGGGGATCTCGACCGCGCCGCCGTCGAGGTGCTCGACCTGGACCTTGCGGGCGAACTCGCTGACCGCGATCCGCGCGGTGATCCGCTCCAGCACCAGCCGCAGCGCGCCCTGCGCCGCGGACAGCGCCCGGGAACGGGTCATCGCGGTGTGGAACGTGGCGACGACCGGGCCTCGGCTGTTGAGCACAGCGAGCATCGACAGGCTCAGCGCCAGCGGCTCGTGCACGTGCAGGACGTCGAAGTCACCGCGGGCCAGCCAGCGCCGGACCCGGGCGCCGGAGACCGGGCCGAAGGCGATCCGGGCCACCGAACCGTTGTACGGGAACGGGACCGCGCGGCCGGCGGGCACCACGAACGACGGCAGCTCGGCGTCCTCGTCGGCCGGTGCGAGCACGCTGACCTCGTGGCCGAGGCCGATCAGGGCCTGCGCGAGGTCGAGGATGTGGTTCTGGACGCCGCCCGGCACGTCGAGGGAGTAGGGGCTGACGATGCCGATCCGCATCCTGCCCACCTCCTCAGACCTCCGGGGTCGTGGGCTTGTCCAACCAGACCCGCTGGAGCATGTGCCAGTCCTGGGGATGCCGGGCGATCGCCGCCTCGAACATCGTGGCCATCCGTTGGGTCACGACGGACACCCGTTCCCGCAGCGTTCCCGTTTCCGGGCCGGGTATCTCGATCGGCGGGTTGATGTAGCCGCGGGTCGACTCCTCGTCGTACCACACGTCGATCACCAGCAACGGGGCTCCCGTGCGGATCGCCAGCATCGCCGGGCCCGGTGCCATCCGGGTACGTCCGCCGAAGAACTCCACCTCGACGCCGCGCGTGGACAGGTCACGGTCGGCCAGCAGCGGAACCGAGGACCCCTCCCGCAGCCGGTCGACCAGGATGTCGAAGGGCGGGCGGTCGCCGCCGGTGGCCGGGATGATCTCGAAGCCCATGCTGCGCCGGTATTCGACGAACCGTTTGTAGACCGACTCCGGCTTGAGCCGTTCGGCGACCGTGGTCAGCCCCCAGCCGTTGGCGGTCACCCAGGCGCCGGCGGTGTCCCAGTTGCCGGAGTGGTTCAGCGCCATGATGACGCCGCCCTCTTCGAGCAGCTTGGCCAGCAGTTGCCAGTTGTCCACGCGGAAGTCGTCGAGGTGCTGCTGGTGGCTGCGGGACGGGAGGCGGAAGGCCTCTTTCCAGTACCGGGAGTACGACCGCAGGCCGGCCCGGACCAGCTCCTCGAGCTCCTCGTCGGGCATCTCGGGCCCGACCACCCGGCGCAGGTTGCGGCGCAGCCGCTGGGTGCCCGGACCGTCCTTGCGGTGCGCGTAGCCGGCGGCGGCGTTGAACAGGCCACGGGCGACCGGCTCGGGCATCCCGCGGACCAGCCCCCACCCGGCCGCGTAGCCGAGGTCGACAGGGTTCACGGCGCCGACTCGCCCGCGCGGGCCCGGTCGGCCGCGTCCGCCGCCTCAGCCTGCTTGTAGACGTACGCCATGCGCTGCCAGATCGTGATGACCGAGACCGCGGCGAGGAACCAGACGGCCGCCGCGAGGCCCCACTCCAGGCCGAAGCCGCTGAGCAGGCCGCCGATGCCGATGATGATCAGCCGCTCGGCGCGTTCGGCGATGCCGACGTTGGCCTTCAGGCCGAGCCCCTCGGCGCGGGCCTTCACGTACGACACGACCGCACCGGTGACCAGGCAGATGATCGCGCCCACCACGCCCCAGCGGTCGTCCCGCTGGGCCAGGATGTAGATCACCGTGCCGACGACCGCCCCGTCGGCGATGCGGTCCATCGTCGAGTCGAGCAATGCGCCGAATCGGGTCGAGCCTCCGGAGAGCCGCGCCATCGTGCCGTCGACGAGGTCGACCAGCGCGAAGAACGTGACGACCAGCGCACCGGCGACAAGGTAGCCCTGTGCGCCCAGTCCGATGGATCCGGCGAGCACGCCGACAGTGCCCGCGACCGTCACCTGGTTGGGTGTAACACCCCAAGCGATCAGTCGGCGGGAGATGGGTTCGATGACGTGGGCCATTGCGGCCCGCGCGGACACCTGGAAGATCTTCGCCATGGCGGTCCCACGATAACGGTGCGACGGACCGGACGATACGGTGACCCGCTGTTCCCGGGCGGGTCCCCAGTCACTCGCTCACCTTTGGCGTCGGGCTTGTGTACAGCCGGTTGCGGGTGTGGGATCGAGAGATGACGTGAGCTAGCTCACCCAGGGAGGTCCCCATGGCTCAAAAGGGTCAGGAGAAGGGAGTCACCGGCCCCGCGCCGGTGGTGGATGAGCCCGGCAGGGTTCGCAACGTGGTGCTCGTCGGCCATTCGGGGTCGGGGAAGACGACCCTTGTCGAAGCACTGCTGGCCGCGACCGGCACGATCAGCCGTGCCGGTTCGGTGACCGAGGGCACCACGACATGTGATCACGACCCGGCCGCGGTCAAACAGCAGCGGTCGGTCAGCCTCGCCGCGGCGCCGTTCATGCACGACGGCGTCAAAGTCAACCTGCTCGACAGCCCCGGGTACGCCGACTTCGTCGGTGAGCTCCGCGCCGGGCTGCGCGCCGCCGACGCGGCGCTGTTCGTGGTCCCCGCCGCCGACGGGATGGACGCGGCGACCGCCGCGCTCTGGGAGGAATGCGCCAGCGTCGGCATGCCGCGCGCGGTCGCGGTCACCCGGCTCGACCACCAGCGCGCCGACTTCGACGAGACGGTCGCGCTCTGCCAGCGGGTGTTCGGCGACAACGTACTCCCGTTGTATCTGCCCATGCTCGGCGACGACGGCGTCTCGACCGTCGGCCTGATGGGCCTGATCACGCAACGGGTCTTCGACTACAGCAACGGTCACCCGCCCGAGGTGCGCGACCCCGATCCCGAGCACTTCGGCCCGATCAAAGAGGCGCGCAACGAGCTCATCGAGGGGATCATCGCGGAGAGCGAAGACGAGACGCTGATGGAGCGTTACCTCGAGGGCGAGCAGATCGACACCGACGTGCTGATCAACGACCTGGAGACGGCGGTCGCCCGCGGCCACTTCTATCCGGTGATCCCGACCTGCGCCGAGAGTGGCGTCGGCATCGACGCGCTGCTCGAGGTGCTGACCGCGGCGTTCCCGTCGCCGCTCGAGCACGACCTGCCCGTGGTCACCGGCGTCGACGGCTCGCCGCGCCCGCCGCTGACCTGCGACCCCGAGGGTCCGCTGGTGGCCGAGGTCGTCAAGACGACGATCGACCGGCACGTCGGCCGGGTCTCGCTGGTCCGGGTCTTCTCGGGCACCCTGCGCCCGGACTCGGCCGTCCACATCTCCGGCCACGGGATGGAGCAGCGCGGCCACCCCGACCACGACGCCGACGAGCGGATCGCGCACATCTACTCGCCGCTGGGCTTGTCGCTGCGTGAGGTGTCGTCCTGCATCGCCGGCGACATCTGCGCGATCACCAAGTCGGGCACCGCGGAGACCGGCGACACGATCTCGTCCAAGGACGACCCGCTGCTGGTGGCACCGTGGGAGATGCCCGAGCCGCTGCTGCCCGTCGCCGTCGTCGCGAAGACCCGGTCCGACGAGGACACCCTGGCCAAGAACCTCGGCCGGCTGGTCGCCGGCGACCCGACCATGCGCCTGGAGCGCAACCCGGAGACGCACCAGATGGTGCTCTGGTGCATGGGCGAGGCGCACGCCGACGTCGTCCTCGACCGGTTGCGGGGCGGTGGGGCCGAGATCGACACCGAGCCGGTACGCGTCGCGCTGCGCGAGACCTTCGTCGCCGGCGCCAAGGGCCACGGCCGGCACGTGAAGCAGTCCGGCGGCCACGGGCAATACGCCGTGTGCGACATCGAGGTCGAGCCGCTGGAGCGCGGCGCGGGCTTCGAGTTCGCCGACAAGGTGGTGGGCGGCGCGGTGCCGCACAACTACATCCCGTCCGTGGAGAAGGGCGTCCGCGCCCAGATGGAGCGCGGAATAACAGCCGGCTATCCCCTGGTCGACGTGCGGGTCACGCTGTTCGACGGCAAGGCGCACAGCGTCGACTCGTCCGACGCGGCGTTCCAGACGGCCGGGCAGCTGGCTCTGCGCGGATGCCGCCGAGAAAGGGCTGGTCAGCCTGCTGGAGCCGGTCGACGAGATCATCATCCGGATCCCCGACGCGTACGTGGGTGCGGTGATGTCCGACATGTCGAGCCGGCGTGGCCGGGTGCTCGGCACCGAGCCCGACCCGGCCGGCGGTGAACGCACCTTCGTGCGGGCCGAGGTGCCGGCGACCGAGCTGGTGCGGTACGCGGTCGAGCTGCGGTCGATGACGTCCGGGGCCGGCACGTTCGGGCGCGCGTTCGCCCGCTACGAGCCGATGCCCAGCCACCTGGCGGAGGCGGTCCGCAAGGAGCAGGCGGCCTGACGCTGTCCGGCTTCGCGGCGCGGCGACTTCGTCCTGGTCGCCGCGCCGCGTTTTGTCGGTGGTCCTTCTTAGACTGCGGCGCATGGACGCAGCGGAGATCGGCCCCCGGCGGTTGCACCACCAGCACCTGGCCGGCCCGCCGTGCGCCGACCCGGTCGCGGCCGTCCGGCGACTAGGTTGCGTGCAGTCGCAGGAATACGCGGTGGCCAAGTGGTCGCTCGCCCAGCGCTGCGGTCCCGGGGTCACCGACGCCGACGTCCAGCGGCTGCTCGACGACGGCACCATCCTGCGCACCCACATCCTGCGACCGACCTGGCATTTCGTGCTCGGCGAGGAGCTCGGCTGGATCCAGGCGGTGACGGCCCATCGGGTGCACGTCTTCAACCGCTACTACCTGCGCGGTCACGGCCTCGACGCGGAGACCGTCCGGCACACCAACCAGGTGATCACCGATGCCCTCCGCGGCGGCAACCACCTGACCCGCAACGAGCTCGGCGCCGCCCTGGCCACCGCCGGCGTCGAGGCGACCGGCAACAAGCTGGCCTACGCGGTGATGTGCGCCGAGCTCGACGGCCTGATCGCCAACGGGGTGCGGCGCGGCAAGCAACACACCTACGCGCTGGTGTCCGAGCGCGTGCCGACACCGGCCCGACTATCGCCGGAAGAAGGCCTGACCGAGCTGACCCGGCGCTACTTCACCAGCCACGGCCCCGCCACGATCAAGGACTTCGCGTGGTGGTCCAGCCTGACGGTGGCCGAGATCAAGCGCGGCATCGCCGCCTGCGGTGACGCGCTGGCCAGCGCGGTGGTCGACGGCCGCACGCTGTGGTTCGCCGCGGACGCCGCGCCGCCCGCTCCCCCACCGGCGGCGGCCCTGCTGCAGGGCTACGACGAATACGTGGTCGCCTACAGCGACACGAAGTTCGCCTACAACCTGGCGGGCAACTCCCCCGCGCCCGGTCAATACACGGAAAACATGATGTTCCATCCGGTCGCCTTCGACGGCCAGGTCGGCGCCTTCTGGCGCCGCCGGGCCAAGCCCAAGGTCATCGAGCTCGACATCGACCTGCTGATCGAGCCGACCGCCCGCCAGCGCAAGGCTCTGACGACCGAGATCGCCCGCTACGAAGCCTTCGCGGGGGTGCCGGTGACAGTCACCTTCGTCTAGAGACCGTCGGCTGGGTGTGGGTTGCGGGCGTCCAGGAGGTGGGCGCCGGGGCCGCGGTCGCCCAGGGTGTCGTTCGGGTTGACCAGGGCGCATTCGTCGAACGACAGGCAGCCGCAGCCGATGCAGCTGGTGAAGCGGTCGCGCATGCGCTGCAGCTGGGCGATGCGGTCGTCGAGGGCTTCGCGCCAGCATTCCGAGGCCCGCTCCCAGAACTCGCGGGTCGGTGGTTGGCCCTCCGGGAGGAAGCCGAGCACCTCGCCGACCTGGGCCAGCGGGATGCCGACCCGTCTGGGAGGCGCGGATGAAGGCGATCCGGCGCAGCGTCGTGCGGTCGTAGCGGCGTTGGTTGCCGGTCGTTCGCCGGCTGGAGATCAAACCCTGGCGCTCGTAGAAGCGCAGCGCCGACTGCGGCACGCCGCTGCGTGCCGACAGGTCGCCGATCGTCAGCTCTTTCGCGGGTGGCACCTGGTCACACTAGCTTGACTTGAACATTTGTTGAGGTTTGAGGGTTGGGGCATGACCATCCTCGTGACCGGCGGTACGGGCAACATCGGCCGCCACCTTGTCGACCATCTGCATGCCGCCGGGGCGCCTTTCCGGGTTCTGGCTCGACGGCCCGCCTCGGCCGGTGGGCTGCTGCCTCCGGGAACCGACATCGCGCCCGGCGATCTGCGCGACCCCGGCAGCCTCGAGAACGCTCTCGACGGCGTCGACCGGGTCTTCCTGCTCTGGCCGTCGTTGAAAGCCGACGGGATCGACGACGTCGTCGCGGCGCTGGCGGGCGCGGGCGTCCGGCAGGTGGTGTACGTGTCGGCGCTCGGGGTCACCGACGACAACCGCCGCACCGTCGGGGTCTGGGGCGCGGTCGAGCAGGCCGTCGTCGATGCCGGGCTCGGCTACACGTTCCTGCGGGCCGGCGGGCTCGCCACCAACACGCTCGGCTGGGCGGCGGCGATCCGGGCGGGCGAGCCGGTCCGGATTCCGTACCCACAGGGGAAGCGGCCGCTGATCCACGAGGCGGACATCGCCGCGGTCGCGGCCGTCGCGCTCACCGACGACGACCATATCGGACGGTCCTATGTGCTCACCGGACCGACCGTGCTCAGCCAGGCCGACCAGGTCGCCACGATCGGCGCCGCGATCGACCGGCCGGTGCGCTACACCGAACAGCCACCCGACGAGGCGCGCGCAGAGATGGCGACCTGGGCCGAGCCGGCGTGGGCGGAGCAGGCCCTGGCCTACTGGGCGTCGCTGGTCGACCAACCCGAGCCCGCGACCGACACGGTCGAGGAGATCCTGGGCCGGCCGGCCCGCACCTTCCGGCGGTGGGCGGCCGACCACGTCGACGACTTCCGGGCGCGGCCCACCCGGGAGGTGGCCGAGCGCTACGTCCAGGCGTTCCGCGACGGGCGGATGGACCGTGCCCTGCGGCTGGCGGCACCCGACGTCGTCCGGGTCGCGCCGGTCGAGGGCGACACCGAGCGGCGCGGACTCGACGACATCATGGCGCACAGCCAGCAGCTCAACGCCGACCTGGAGATCCACGAGGTGACGGTCGACGGCCCGTTCCTGGGCGCCGACCGGTTCGCCGTGCGGTTCGCGTTCGACGAGACCGACCGGACGACCGGCCGCCGCCGCACCGCCACGAAGCTCTCGCTCTACACCGTCGCCGACGGCGCGATCACCCGGGAGGAGGTCTACTACCTCGCGGTGCCCGGGTGACGGTCAGGTCGAGACCCTTGGCCGGGTCGTAGGTCCACGACGCCGACGTGCCGAACCAGGTGCCGTTCTGGCGGCCGTCGCTCGGGCGCGTCGAGAACATGTCCTGCTTGACCCCCTCCGGAACGTTCAGTTCCTCGAGGATGCACTCGAGCGTGACCAGGTCGACGCCCTTGGTGTCCTTCGACCCGCGCATGTCGACGAGCAGCGTCGAGCCGCTGTCGTCGATCTGGGTGCCGTTGGCGCCGGCGTCGCACAGCGACTGCGCCGAGGCGAGGGTGTTCACCTTCGCCGGTTCCTCGCCGGACGAGACGACGACCGCCACGAGGCCGATCAGGGCCAGCGCGACGATCGCGGCACCGCCGATGACCAGGGCGGCGCGTCTCGCCCGGCGCGGCGATGAATCGGGTGTCTCGGATTGCAGGTACATGACGGCCTCCTCGGATCGTGGCGGCCGATCCCGGTCCCCACGAATTCCGACCGCCTGATTCGCGCAACGACCACCCGGCCCGCCGGTTACGCACCGCCCACCGACAGGACCTAAAGCGGGGGCCGGACCACCGTCCGGGTCACGCTGTCGGTCGACCACCAGATCCGCGGGTCGGCCATGGCGCCGACCATCGTGTAGCCGCCCGGGCACCGGGTCATCCCCACGACCTTGGGCGGCGCGTCGGTGCCGAGGAGTTCCCGCGTCCGACCCTGGTCCGTGCTGCGGAAGAGCCCCCTCCGTCGCGGGAGACGTACGCGCCAGGTCTCTCCGGCGTCGATGCTCACCCGCCAGTGGTCGCGGACGTGGCCGGGTCGACCTCGTTCATCAGGATCGTGCGCCGCTGACCGCCGCGATACGGCGTCCTGCGCCCACTACGACCCACGAACGGGGTCGGGAGGTGACATCAGGACGGCTCGGCGGCCAGACCGGTGCAGCGGGAGGCCGTGCGGAGCTTGTCCTCGATGCGCTTCTTCGCCGCGCCCGAGACGAGGACCGGCTGGCCGGTGCCGGACACCGTGGCGGGCAGGAACGTGTTCGAGACGACGGCGCGGTCGCGCACGGTCAGCTTCAGCACCCCGGAGTCGGTGCTGTGCGAGTTGCCGTACCACAGGAAGTTGCCCAGTCCATAATGGACGTAGGTCGAGCCGAGCCAGCCGTCGGTCAGCAGGGTGTGCGCGTGGGTGCCGAGCACGATGTCGGCGCCGTCGCGGGACATCCGTTGCGCGAAGGTCTTCATCTGGCCGCTCGGGCACGAGCTGCCCTCGACGCCCCAGTGCATGAACACGATGACCAGGTCGGCCTGGGCGCGGGCCGCCTTCACGGCCTTGGAGGCGCGGGCCGCGTCGAACGCCATCGCCACCCCGGGCCGCGTGGCGGTCGGCTTCCACGTCCCGGACAGCTCAGCGACCTGGGACATCCCGACCACCGCGATCTTCACGCCCTTGACCTCGGTGATCCACGGCGCGTACGCGTCGTCGGCGTTACGCCCGGCGCCGAAGATCGGGTACTCCGCCTCCTCGGCCGAGGACAGCGTGTCGAGCAGCCCGACCTGGCCGTAGTCGAGGGTGTGGTTGTTGGCCACCGACGCCGCGTCGATGCCGGCGGCCCGCAGCGCCGTGAAAGCGGCCTTCGGCGCCCGGAAGTGGAACCGCTTGGGCTCGGGCGTGCCCCGGCCGGTCACGGCGGTCTCCAGGTTGACGATGGTCAGGTCGGCGTCGGCCAGCGTCCCCTTGATTTTCCCGAACGCGGTCTCGGGCTTGTCGAGCAGGCCCAGCGTCCGACCGGTGAAGTGCACGTCCCCGGCGAACGCGAGAGTGAGCTCAGCCGGCGCGGCCGGGGTGGGCGACGCGGCGGACGATGGCGAGGCGGCCCCGCCGGCGGTGCCCCGCCACCGCGGCTCGGCACCCTCACCCGCACACCCGGCGATCAGTGCACCGGCCGCGACCAGCGCCAACGCCGCCCGAGTTCGTCTCATGGCGAGAGGGTACGAGAACGAAGCTCACTTTCCCGCCCCCGAACGGCTCACACCTTGTGGAACACCGTCCAGGTCACACCGTCGGCCAGGCGTCGACGAGGAGATCGCGGGTGTCGGTGAGGAGCTGGGGCAGCACCTTGGTCTGCCCGACGATCGGCATGAAGTTGGCGTCGCCGCCGAACCGGGGCACCACGTGCTGGTGCAGGTGGGCGGCGATGCCGGCGCCGGCGACCGAGCCCTGGTTGAGGCCGATGTTGAAGCCGTGCGCCCCGCTGACCCGGCGCACGGTGCGCATCGCCTCCTGGGTGAACGCCGCCACCTCGACGACCTCCTCGTCGGTGAGGTCGGTGTAGTCGGCGACGTGCCGGTACGGGCAGATCAGCAGGTGGCCCGGGTTGTACGGGTAGAGGTTGAGGACCGCGTAGACCACCTGCCGCGGGCCACCACGAGGCTCTCGTCGGGCGGCAGGTGGGGCGCCCGGTCGAACGGGCAGCCGTCATCCGCTTTGTCGCCGCCGCCCTTGATGTAGGCCATCCGGTGCGGGGTCCACAGCCGGTCGAGGCCATCGGGTGATACGTCCATCAGGCCGCAGACGGCGACACGTTGGTGCGGGACCGGACCACCTCGACCACGTGCGCGACGGCCTCGGCCAGCGGCACCCCGTTGCGCTGCGAACCGTCGCGGTAGCGGAACGACACGGTCGAACCGGACACGTCGTCGTCGCCGGCGATCGCCATGAACGGGATCTTCTGCTGCTGCGCGGTGCGGATCTTCTTCTGCATCCGGTCGTCGGAGCCGTCCACCTCGGCCCGGATGCCCTCGGCCCGCAGCGCGTCGACGAACGACTGCAGGTAGGCGGCGTGGTCGTCGCGGATCGGGATGCCGACCACCTGCACCGGCGCCAGCCAGGCCGGGAACGCGCCCGCGTAGTGCTCGGTCAGGATGCCGAAGAACCGCTCGATCGACCCGAACAGCGCCCGGTGGATCATCACCGGCTGCTGCCGGGTGCCGTCGGCCGCCTGGTACTCCAGGCCGAACCGCTTCGGCTGGTTGAAGTCGACCTGGATGGTCGACATCTGCCAGGTGCGGCCGATCGCGTCGCGCGCCTGCACGGAGATCTTCGGGCCGTAGAAGGCCGCGCCGCCCGGGTCGGGCACGAGCTCCAGGCCGGACTCCCGGGCCGCGGACTCGAGCTCGGCGGTCGCCTCGGCCCAGTCGGCGTCGTCGCCGATGAACTTCGGCGAGTCGTCCTTGGTCGACAGCTCCAGGTAGAAGTCCTCGAGGCCGTAGTCGCGGAGCAGGTCGAGCACGAACGAGAGCAGGGACCGCAGCTCGCCCGGCACCTGCTCCTTGGTGCAGTAGATGTGCGCGTCGTCCATGGTCAGGCCGCGCACCCGGGTGAGCCCGTGCACGACGCCGGACTTCTCGTAGCGGTAGACCGTGCCGAACTCGAACAGCCGCAGCGGCAGCTCGCGGTAGGACCGCCCGCGCGCCTTGAAGACCAGGTTGTGCATCGGGCAGTTCATCGGCTTGAGGAAGTATTCCGCGCCCTCGAGCTGCATGGGCGGGAACATCGTGTCCTTGTAGTACGGCAGGTGCCCCGAGGTCTCGAACAGGTGGCCCTTGGTGATGTGCGGGGTGTTGACGAACTCGTAGCCGGCGATCTCGTGCTGCTGCCGCGAGTAGTTCTCCAGCTCGCGCCGGATGATCCCGCCCTTGGGGTGGAACAGCGCGAGGCCCGAGCCGATCTCGTCGGGGAACGAGAAGAGGTCCAGGTCCGCGCCGAGCTTGCGGTGGTCGCGCTTGGCGGCCTCTTCGAGCAGCTTCAGGTACGCCTTGAGCGCGTCGCGGGTCGGCCACGCCGTGCCGTACACCCGCTGCAGTTGGGGGTTCTTCTCGGAACCGCGCCAGTAGGCGGCGGCCGAGCGCATCAGCTTGAACGCGCCGATCAGCCGGGTGCTCGGCAGGTGTGGGCCACGGCACAGGTCGGACCAGCAGGTCTTGCCGCTCTCCGCGTCGACGTTGTCGTAGATCGTCAGCTCGCCGCCGCCGACCTCGACGGTCTCCTCGGAGTCGAGCTCGCCGTCGCCCTTGAGATCGACCAGCTGGAGCTTGTAGGGCTCGTCGGCCAGCTCCGCGCGGGCCTCCTCGACCGAGCCGAACCGGCGCCGGCGGAAGCGCTGCCCCGACTTGACGATCTCCTGCATGCGCTTCTCGAGCTTGGTCAGGTCGTCGGGCTGGAACGGCTTGGCCACGTCGAAGTCGTAGTAGAAGCCGTTGTCGATCGGCGGGCCGATGCCCAGCTTGGCCTCGGGAAACACGTCCTGCACGGCCTGCGCGAGCACGTGGGCGGCGGAGTGCCGCAGCACGTTGAGACCGTCGGGCTCGTCGATCGGCCACCGGGGTCACCGTGGCGTCGGACTCGGGCGCCCAGTCAAGGTCGCGCAGCCGCCCCTGTGCGTCGCGCACGACCACGATCGCCTTCGGGCCGTTCATCGGCAGGCCGGCCGCGGCCACCGCGTCGGCCGCCGTCGTCCCCGCGGCGACGACGACGGGGTCGGCCAGTGCGGGGGTACGGGATGCGGACACGCGAGTCTCCTCGATCGGTAGGACGTTTGGGTAAATGCTAGTCATCACGCCTGGCAACGCTGCGCCCAGCCGGACCCGGGAGTTACATTCAGCTCGTGAGCCCGTCGGAGATGATCGCCGCGCTGCAGCGCCGCTACCAGACGTTTTTCGCGACCGAGCCTGCCGTACCGTTCGCGGTCGCCCCAGCCGGGGCGCAGGCACATCTGTTCGGCACCGGAGATCCGGTGTTCACCATCACCGTCAAGGACACGCGCGGCGCCAAGGCGCTGGCCGGCCTGGACCAGTTCGGCGTCGCCGTCGCCTACCTCCAGGGCTGGCTCGACGTCGACGGAGACCTGGCCGCCGCGCTGCGGATGCGCAAGTTCTTCAACGACTTCCACCCCATCGCCTTCCTGTCCCGGTTCACCCCGGGCGCCCTGCTGCACGGGCGCAAGGAAGACGACCGCCGGGCCATCTCGCAGCACTACGACGAGGACAGCGAGTTCTTCCTGAGCTTCCTCGACACCCGGCACCGCTGCTACACCGAGGGCGTGTTCGCCAGCGACGACGAGCCGCTGGAAGACGCGATGACCCGCAAGATGGACCTCGCGCTCGAGGCGATCGAGGTCAAGCCCGGCGACCGGGTGCTGGAGGTCGGCGGCGGCTGGGGCGCGTTCTCGGAGCACGCCGCCCGGCGCGGCATCGACGTGACCACCACCACGCTGGCGGTCGAGTCGGAGCGCTACCTCAAGGACCTGTTCGCCCGGGAGAAACTGCCGGTCAACGTGGTGCGCCAGCACATCTTCGGCTTCCACAGCGACCAGAAGTTCGACGCGATCGTCAACATGGGCGTCACCGAGCACCTGCCCGACTACAAGACCACCCTCGCGAAGTACGCGGAGCTGCTCAAGCCGGGCGGCAAGGTCTACCTGGACGCGCTGGCGATGCGCCGCAAGCACGGCATCTCCACGTTCATGAAGCGCTACATCTACCCGGGCAACTCGGCGCCGCTGCTGCTGCACCAATACCTGCGGCAGGTGTCCCGGTCGCCGTTCGAGCTGATCAGCGTGGCCGACGACCGGCACAACTACTACCTGACGTGCCGGGAGTGGGCCAAGCGGCTGGACGAGCGGCGCGACGAGATCGTGGCGCGCTGGGGCGAGCCGCTCTACCGGCGGTTCCGGCTGTTCCTCTGGGGCTCGGCCGCCGGCTTCGACACCGGGCTGGTGCAGGCGTACCGCTGGGTGTTGAAGATGCCGGGCTCGCCGGCGTAGCCGATCAAGCTCAGCCTGCCGTCCTGGAGGTTTGGAGCGCAGCCGGTCTGAGGGCTTAGGCCGGCTGCGTTCGCAGGCCGTCGAGCACGAACCCGAGTAGGCGTTCGGACGACGTCGGGAGCGTGCTCGGTGGCGATCACGACGCCGTGCACCAGGCGCAGCACGTCGTCGGGCTCGACCTCCTTGCGGATGTCGCCCGTCGCCTGGGCGCGCGTGAGCAGGTCGCCGATCGCCACCCGCATCATGGTCTTGCAGTCGATCATGGTGGCGGAGTCGGTGCCGAGCATCTGCTTGACCGCCGTGCCCAGGCCGCGCCGGGCCTTGATGTACTCGAACTGCATGTGCAGCCAGTCGGCCAGCGCCTCGCGCGGCTGCTCGTGCTCGGCGAGCGCCTGCCCGCGGGCGCAGAGCGCGCCGATCTCGTCGCGGTAGACCGCCTCGAGCAGTGACTCCCGGTCCGGGAAGTGCCGGTAGAGCGTGCCCGGGCCGACGCCGGCCCGCCGGGCGATGTCGTCGAGCGTCGCCTTCTCGCCGTTCTCGCTGAACGCGTCGCGGGCGGCCGCCATGACCCGCTCGCGGTTGCGACGCGCGTCGGCACGCAGCGGCCGTTCGGTGTCACCTGCCCCCACCTCCCAGCTCACTGTGGGGCAACACACTATTAACGGAGACTGTCTCCGGATAGTCTTGCGCAATCGGAGACGTCCTCCATATGCTAGCTCACGAGCGAATCGGAGACTATCTCCGGTTATCCACGTCTCCCGGGGGAAACCACCTTGTCCACGCGAACTGCCCTGCCGGCTGTCACGCAGCGCCGGCACCGAGACCCGCGCGCCGGGCCGGCTAGCGCTGCTCATCATCGTGAGCGCCCAACTGATGCTGATCGTCGACGGCACGGTCATGAACGTCGCACTGCCACACATCCAGGAGGGCCTGGGCTTCTCGACCGCCAACCTGTCCTGGGTGATCAACGCGTACACGCTGACCTTCGGCGGCCTGCTGCTGCTCGGCGGCCGGGCCGGCGACATCCTCGGCCGGCGCCGGATGTTCGTCTTCGGCATCGCGCTGTTCACGATCGCGTCGCTGGTCGGCGGCCTGGCCACCTCGGCCACCTGGCTGCTGGCCGCCCGCGTCGCGCAGGGCGTCGGCGCCGCGATGGCCGGACCGAACACGATCGCGCTGATCTCCACCACCTTCACCGAGCCGCGCCAGCGCATCCGGGCGCTCGCCCTGCTCTCCGCCATGGCCAGCGCCGGCTTCGCGATCGGCCTGATCATCGGCGGCGTACTCACCGACGCCCTGTCCTGGCGCTGGGTGCTGTTCATCAACGTGCCGTTCGGCATCGCCGCCGTGCTGCTCGCACCCCGGCACGTCCGGGAGCCCGAGCGGCACCCGGGCCGGCTCGAATGGCCCGGCGCGGCCACCGCCACGCTCGGCATCGGCGCGCTGGTCTACGGCTTCATCCACGCCTCCACGCACGGCTGGACCGCCGGCGAGACGCGTGCTCTCGCTCGCGCTCGGCGTGGTCATGCTGGTCGCGTTCCTGGCCATCCAGCTCCGGTCCGCGCAGCCGCTGGTCCCGCTGTCGCTGTTCAAGGACCGCAACCGCGCGGTGGGCTATGTCGGGTTCCTGCTGGGCCCGGCGGCGATGATGTCGGCGTTCTACTTCCTGACCCAGTTCATCCAGATCGTGCTCGGCTTCGGGCCGCTGGCCACCGGGCCTGGCGTTCCTGCCGATGGCGGGTTCGATGTTCGCGATGACCCGGGTCGTGCCGCGCCTGCTGCCCAAGATCGGCCCACGGCCGCTCGCCCTGATCGGCGCGCCGCTGATGATCGCCGGCCTGGCCTGGCTGACCCAGCTGTCCACCACCAGCGGGTACGCGGGTGCGCTGCTCGGCCCGATGATCCTGCTCGGCCTCGGCGGCGGCCTGACCTTCGTACCGCTGACGCCGGTGATCATGGGTTCGGTGCAGCCCCGCGAGGCCGGCGCCGCCAGCGGCGTCCTGCAGACCATGCAACAGATCGGCGCGACGCTGGGGCTCGCGGTGCTGATCGCGGTGTTCGGTGCCGCGGTCGGTCCGGCGGGCGCGGGCGGCGTGACCGACGCGGCGAGCTTCGTGCACGGCATGAACGCGGCCAACGTGGTCTCCGTGGTGATCGCGGCCGGCCTGGTCGTGGTGGCGCTGAGCTTCCGCTCGATGCCGCCAGCCGGCGGTCCGCCAGCCAGAACCGGAAGTGATCGTCGAACCGGTCTGACCGCACGAAGGAAGGGCCCCTTGTTAACGCCTCGCGTTAGCAAGGGGCCCTTCCTGATGCGGAAAGCGTTAACAAGGGGCCCTTGCTTCGTTCGGCGTAGTGGGAAGTATGCGGGCCATGGATGATCGCACACATCGAGCGGGCCGCGGTGGACGGCCTGGATCGAGGCCTATGAGCGGGTCTGGCGTACGCCGGGCACCGAGGCGCTGGCTGCGATCTTCACCGAGGACGCCCGTTACTCGCAGGGCCCGTACGAGGAGCCGGTGCTCGGGCCTCGCCGCGATCGGGCGGATGTGGGAGGCGGCCCGGGAGGGCGCCGAGGAGCCGTTCCGGATGAGCAGCTAGATCGTCGCGGTCGAGGGCGACACCGCCGTCGTCCGGGTCGAGGTGCAGTACGCCGAGCCGACCGTGCACGAGTACCGCGACCTGTGGGTCATGCGGTTCGCCCCCGACGGGCGATGTCGGGAATTACGAGGAATGGCCGTTCGCTCCAAAGCGACCAGACACTATGTCCCATTAAGACGGTGTAAGTCGGGCTTTTCGGGCAGCAGCGCGTCGGACGACGGACAGTGTGGCCGCTCGCCGACTTGCCAAGGGCAGTAGGTTCTTCACGTGGCCACGGTCCTTCTGGTCGAAGACGACCATGTCGTGCGCGGCGCGATGCTGCGGTCCCTCGCCGACCGCGGGCACGCGGTGCACGCGGTCGGCACCGCGCTCGATGCCCTGCGCCGCGTCGCGGCCGAGACGCCCGACCTGGTCGTGCTCGACCTCGGTCTGCCCGACCTCGACGGCGCCGACGCGCTGCGGATGCTCCGCGGCATCACCGACGTCCCGATCATCATCGCCACCGCGCGCGACGACGAGCAGGGCATCGTCCGGCTGTTGCGGGCCGGCGCCGACGACTACATGGTCAAACCGTTCACCGGCGCCCATCTCGACGCCCGCATCACCACGGTGCTGCGCCGGGTGGGCCGGGCCAGCCGCACCGTGGCACCGGCCGTGCACGAGGTCGGCGGCCTGCGCGTCGACGTCGGTGAGCGCAGCGCGCTGCTCGACGGCGAAGCGCTCGCGCTGACCCGCAAAGAGTTCGACCTGTTGGCCTACCTCGCGGCACGCCCGGGCCGGGTAGTCTCCCGCCGGGAGTTGTTGGAGGAGGTATGGCGGCAGCCGTCCGTCGGCGAGGATCAGACGATCGACGTTCATCTGTACTGGCTACGCCGCAAGCTGGGCGAGTCCGCGGCGAAACCCCGCTACCTGCGCACCGTGCGGGGGGTCGGCTTCCGGCTGGTGGCCCCAGACTGAGGCCGGCGCTGGCCGCGCTGGCGGCTGGCATGACGACGATCGTCGCACTCGCGTTCCTGATCCCGCTGGGCATCGCCGTCCAGCGCGACAACCGGGAGGACGCGCTCTCCGGAGCTGCCCGGCGCAGCGGCATCGTGGCCGGCGCGCTCGCGGTCACCACCGATCCCGCCACGACTCGGCGCGGCGATCGACGCCGCCGGCGGCGACATCCACGTGCACGGCATCGAGACCGGCGCGAAGTCGCGGGCCGCGGGCGTCGACATCGAGAGCGCCTCGGCGGGCACCGAGCCGCATCGTGGTCGACGTCGACGGCGGCGTGCTGCGGCTGGAGCCGGTCAAGGTCGGCGACCGGATCGCGCGTGATCGAGGTGTTCGTCTCCGACGCGGCGCTCGCGGGCGGTTCGGGGCGCACCTGGCTGATGCTGTTCGGCATCGCCCTCGCCCTGGTCATCGTCACCGTGATCGTCGGTCGACCGGATCGCCGGCCGCGCGGTCGGCGCCGCCCGCAGCCTGGCCAAGGCGGCGGTCGGGCTCGGCGACGGCGACCTCGACTCCCGGGTCCAGCCGAGCGGCCCGCGCGAGCTGGCCGAGGCGGGGTTCGCCTTCAACCGGATGGCCGAGCGGCTCAGCGTCACCCGCACCGACGAGTTCGAGCTGGTCGCGGACCTGTCGCACCGGCTTGCGTACGCCGTTGACGGTGTTGCGGCTGGACGCCGACGCGCTGGACTCCGACGACACCAGCATCGGCTCGTTCAGCGAGGCCGAGCTCGACCGGCGGCGCACGATCCGCCGGATCCGGCAGGCGATCGTCACGCTCGAGGGCGAGATCGACGTGCTGATCAAGACCACCCGCAAGACCATCTCGCAGGACGCCGGCCCCGGCAGCTGCGACGCCAGCGAGGTCGTCCGCGAGCGGATGGTCTTCTGGTCGCAGCTCGCCGACGACCAGAACCGCCCGCACCGGGTGGTGCGGCGCGCACACCCGGATCCAGGTGCCGGTGCCCCGGGCCGAGCTCGCCGCCGCGCTCGACGCGGTGATCGGCAACGTCTTCCGCTACACGCCGCAGGGCACCGCGTTCGAGGTGGCGATCTCGCGCCGGGACGGCTACGTCGCGGTGCGGGTCGACGACGCCGGTCCCGGCATCGCCAACCCCGAGCGCGCGCTGCGCCGCGGCGCCAGCGACCGCGGCTCCACCGGCCTGGGCCTCGACATCGCCAAGCGGGTCACCCTGACCGCGCACGGCTCGGTCAGCATCGACCAGGCCCAGCTCGGCGGCGCCAGCGTGGTCATGCTCCTGCGCGACCCGGACGCACCCGAGAAGCAGGTCAGCCGATTCGGCCTGGTCGGCCGCCTGGCCCGCGAACCCGCCGCCCGCCGACGCCAGAAGCGCAGTCCCGACGGACGACTGACCTCTTCCGTCAACGATCGACCGACGGCGATACTGGCGCGGTGAAGCCGACCTTCCGCCGCACCGCCGGCCTCCTGCTCGTCGCCGTCCTCGCCCTGCTGGCCTGGTCGTCCCCGGCCGCCGCGCACGGCGGAGCGAAGATCACGGTCAACCACGACGGCCGAGGGTCGGTCTGGGTCAACGTGACGTACGAGGACGGCCACCCGGCAGACGGCTTCGTCGACGCCACGCTGACCGCCAAGGAGTCCGACGGCACGACCGTGGCCCCGGCCAAGATGGTCCAGTCCTCGGCACCCGGCACGCTGGTCTACATGAGCACGCTGCCGACCGGCGCGTGGGACGTCACGGTCGAGTTCGGGCCGCCGATCGCCCGCACCTGCAACGCGGCGTTCCAGGTGGGCACGGCCAACAACACCCAACAGACCAACTGCGACGCGCCGACCCCGCTGGCCGCCTCGGCGCCCGCCGGCACGGGCGACGACGGCGGCAACGGCACGGCGTGGCTGCTGATCGCGATCGCCGCCCTGGGCGGCCTGGTCTGCGCCGTGCTCGCCCTGCTGATCCGCAACCGCCGCCAGGCGGAGCGCAACGCTGTGCCGGCTCCGAAGGGCAGGCAGAAGGCCGCTTCGCGCAAGTAACGTGCCGGCTAGGCCGCCGTGCGGGCGTACTCGGTGATCTCGTCGGTGATGCGGGTCTTCTCACCCGGCGGCAGGAACGAGGCCTCGACGGCGGCCGCGGCCAGGCGGGCCACGCCGGCCGCGTCCAGGTCGAGGAGGCGGGCGGCGACCGCGTACTCGTCGTTGAGCGTCGTGCCGAACATCGGCGGGTCGTCGGAGTTGATGCTGACCGGCACGCCGGCCGCGACCAGGTCGCGGCAGCGGGTGCTCGGCCAGGCTGCGGCACCGCGCGGGTGCGGACGTTCGACGTCGGGCAGACCTCCAGAGGGATCGCGCTCGGCAGAGATACGCCATCAGCGCAGGGTCCTGGGCCGCGGAGATGCCGTGGCCGATGCGCTCGGCGCCGAGCTCGCGGATCGCGTCCCAGACGGTCTGGGGGCCGGTGGTCTCGCCGGCATGCGGCACGCAGGTGCAGGCCGGCCGCGCGGGCCTGGTCGAAGTAGCGGCTTGAACTGGGGGCGCGGCACACCCACCTCGGGGCCGCCCAGGCCGAAGCTGACCAGGCCGTCCGGGCGCTCGTCGAGGGCGATCCGCAGGGTCTGCTCGGCGGCGGCCAGCCCGGCCTCGCCGGGGATGTCGAAGCACCAGCGCAGCACGATGCCGAGCTCCTTCTCGGCGGCCAGGCGGGCGTCTTCGATGGCGTCGCAGAACTCGGGCGCCGGCATGCCGCGGCGGACCGACGAGTACGGCGTGACCGTGAGCTCCGCGTAGCGGACCTGCTGGCGGGACAGCTCGCGGGCCACCTCGTAGGTCAGGATCCGGACGTCCTCCGGCTCCCGGATCAGGTCGACGACCGACAGGTAGATCTCGATGAAGTGCCCGAAGTCCCGGAACTCGAAGTACGACGCGAGCGCGTCGATGTCGGTCGGCACCGGTGTGCTGCCGGCGTGCCGGGCGGCCAGCTCGGAGACGATCCGCGGCGAGGCCGAGCCGACGTGGTGCACGTGCAGCTCCACCTTGGGCAGGCCGGCGATAAACGATGCGAGGTCGGTCAAGAGAGGGCTCCTTGGACTTGCGCCGACCACGAAGACGCGGCGGAAGGGGAAGAAGGCGCGGTCGTGGCGGATCGGGTACGCCGCCGCCAGCCGCTCACCCAGCTCGGCCCGGTAGGCGGCCCAGCCGGCCTCGTCGGCGCCGAACGCGGCCCGCAGCGGGCGCAGCGCCGTGCCCTCCAGCCAGGCCAGCACGGGGTGGTCGGCGGAGGTGCCGGGGAGCAGGTGCACGTAGGTAGTTTCCCAGGCGTCCACGGCGCAGCCCGCCGCGGCCAGGTCGGCCGCGTACTCGGCCGCCGACGGCACCGCCATCCGCCGGGCGACGCCGCCCAGGATCTCTTTCCAGCGCGGCGACGCGGCGAGCTCGTAGACCGCGTCGTGGGCCGGCGACGAGAAGTTGCCCGGCACCTGAAAGGCCAGCCACGCTCCGGCCGGCAGCGCGGCGACCCAGCGAAGCAGCAGCGCCTCGTGGCCGGGCACCCACTGCAGCGCGGCGTTGGAGACCACCACGTCGACACCCGGCGAGGGCACGAACTCGCGCAGGTCGCCGACCGCGAAGTCGACCGGGGCGCCGAGGGCCTGGGCCGACTCGATCATCTCGGGCGACGAGTCGATCCCCCGCACCAGCGCGGACGGCCAGCGGGCGGCCAGAGCGGCGGTCAGCGGGCCGGGGCCGCAGCCGAGGTCGACGACCTGGCGCGGTCGCTCGGCCGGAATCCGGGCGACCAGCTCGAAGAACGGCCGGGAACGCTCGTCACCGAACCGGCCGTAGACCGCGGGGTCCCACATGCGCTGCCACCTTTCCAAACCGTACGTCCGTCTTGTTAAACATAAGCGTGAGCGGGACCGCCGGCAAGGCCCTTAGAACGTTCCAGATAGGGTGCCACCGTGGAGTACCGCGAGTTCGGCCGGATCGGCCGCGACGTGTCCGTTGTGGGCCTCGGCGCCTGGCAGCTCGGCGCCGACTGGGGCGAGGTGAGCGCCGACGACGCTTTCGCGACCCTCGACGCCGCCGTCGACGCGGGCACCACCTTCATCGACACGGCCGACGTCTACGGCGACGGTCGCAGCGAGCAGCTCATCGGCCAGTTCCTGCGCCGGCGGCCCGAACCCATCATGGTGGCCACCAAGATGGGTCGCCGGGTCCCGCAGGAGCCGGCCAACTACACCGCCGCCAACTTCAAGGCCTGGACCGATCGGTCCCGGACCAACCTGGGCGTCGACCGGCTCGACCTCGTGCAGCTCCACTGCCCGCCGACCGCGGTGTTCCACGACGACGAGATCTTCGACGCGCTCGACTCGCTGGTCGACAATGGTGCGATCGCCGCGTACGGAGTCAGCGTCGAGACCGTCGACCAGGCGCTGACCGCGATCGCCAGGCCGCATGTCGCCAGCGTGCAGATCATCCTCAACGCGTTCCGGCTCAAGCCGCTCGACGCGGTGCTGCCGGCGGCGAAAGCGGCCGGCGTCGGCATCATCGCCCGGGTCCCGCTCGCCAGCGGCCTGCTCTCCGGGCGCTACGACGCCAACACCACGTTCGCCGCCGACGACCACCGGAACTACAACCGGCACGGCGAGTCGTTCGACGTCGGCGAGACGTTCTCCGGCGTCGACTACGCGACCGGCCTGATCGCGGTCGACCGGCTCAAGCAGCACGTGCCGGCGGGCATGACCATGGCCCAGTTCGCGCTCCGCTGGGTGATCGACCAGCCGGGCGTCACCGTGGTGATCCCCGGTGCGCGCGGCCCCGAGCAGGCCCGCGGCAACCTCGCCACCGCCGACCTCGCACCGCTGAGCCCGGAAGCACTGGCCGGCGTACGCGAAACCTATGACGAGCTCATCCGACCCGCGGTGCACGACCGGTGGTGAGGGCATGACGGGGTGGCTGCGGCTGACGCTCGGCCTGCTGGCCGTGGTCGTCGGTTTGGTGTGGACCCTGCAGGGCATCGGCACGCTGCGGGGCAGCGTGATGTCCGGCGACGGCGTGTGGGCGATCATCGGCCCGATCTTCGTCGTCATCGGCCTGGCGCTGCTGGTGGTCGGACTGCGGGCGCGCACGCGTGCGAAGCGGCGGTAGAACAGCGTTGAGCCCCGCATACAGGGCAGGATGCGGGGCTCGCCACCGACCCGTGCGAACGGGCCGCTCACTCGGCCGGCGCGTGGCCGGCGCTACGTCTGGTGGGTACTTGGGAAACGTCAGATGGGGCGGACCTGCTCGGCCTGCGGACCCTTCTGGCCCTGCGCGATCTCGAACTCCACCCGCTGGTTCTCCTCCAGCGTGCGGTAGCCGCTGGTCTGAATGGCCGAGAAGTGGACGAACACGTCAGCACCCCCGCCGTCAACGGTGATGAAGCCGAAGCCCTTGTCTGCGTTGAACCACTTCACGGTTCCCTGCGCCATGTGTATCTCCTTGTCGAAACTGGCGGCCGAACGCCGTGCGGCCGGTTGGCCGTTTTCGAGCAGCGGCGCCTGAGTCGGCCTCCAACTCAACGAAGGAGGTCCCTCTCAACCCCGATGTCTCACAACAGCGGGGAACAGCAAACCACGTACCGAAAAACTCCGCATAGCCTACCGGACGAATTTCTCCGACATGTGATCTGCGGCGTCGGAGTTCGATACCGGAATGGCCACATCCGGGCTGCGGGCATCGACGTGTCGGCCCGCGAGCGCTAGGGCGACGAGCGCCCCGATTCCGCACAACACCGCTGTGGCCAGGAAAATCTCCCGGTACTCCTGCCGCAACGCCGCGCCGACCGCCGCTTGGTATGCGGACATTCGCTCCGCTTGCGTCGCAGCGTCCACACCGAACCCCAGCGGCGGCACGAGGTCACGGGTCAGCTCCTGGAAACGGTGTAGTCCCCATGCGGTCAAGGCGGCGACTCCGACCAGCATGCCGACCGTACGAGCGACAACGGCGGCCGCTGAGGCGATTCCGTGTTGCGCACTGGGCACTGAACGAAGAACGGCTGCCGACAACGGCGCGATCACCAATCCCAGACCAAGCCCGGCGAGTACGAGGTCGGTGTCCATCCGCGGCAATGGCCCGATTCGGGCGGCCGCGAGGTCGGCCGGCCAGTTCGCGATCAGCAGGTACGCCACCGCGGCGAGCGCGAGCCCGGTGACGGTCACCAGGCGCTCGCCGAGCCGCCGGGTGAGCAGCCCGCCCAGCACCGCGCCGACCGGCAGCGCGACCAGGAACCGGGTGAGCACCAGCGCGCCCTCGAGCCCGTCGCGGCCGAGCGCGGTCTGCGCGAGCAGTTGCACGTCGACCAGCGTGACCATGAGCGCCGCGCCCGCCAGCAGGTTGGCCACCAGCGCGGCGGTGAACGGCCGCAGGTGTGCGCCGTCCGGGTCGAGCAGCCGGGTGCGCGCCCGGGCTTCCCAGACGACGAACGCGACGATCACGACCACCACGCCACCCAGCGCCGGCCAGCCCCAGCTCGGCAGCACGCCCTGGTCCGGGTCGGGGTTGTAGAGCGCGACCACCAGCAGGCCCAGCGCGACCGCGAGCAGCAGTCCACCGACGACGTCGACCGGCTGCCGCTCGCGCCGCTCGTCCGTGCGTCCCGGCAGGCCGCGGTGCACCGCCAGGGCGACCAGGGCGGCCAGGGGCAGGTTGATCCAGAACACCCCACGCCAGCCCGCCACCGCGGCGATGGCGGCGCCGTAGAGCGGGCCCAGCACGCTGCCCAGCTCCTGCGCCGCGCCGACCATGCCCAGGGCCAGCGGCCGCTGCCGGACCACCAGGTCGGCGGCCAGCGCCATCGTCACCGGGAGCAGCGCGCCGCCGGCGAGGCCCTGCACCGCGCGACCGATCGCGAGCACCGTCAGGCCGGGCGCGAGCGCGGCGACCAGCGAGCCGACCGCGAACCCGGCCAGGCAGACCTGGATCACCAGGCGCCGGCCGTAGCGGTCGGACAGGCGCCCGAGCAACGGCATGCCGGCGACGTAGCCGAGCAGGTAGCAGGTGACGACCGGAGTGATCCGCTCCAGCCGGTTCACCGGCACGTCGAGGTCCTTCATGATCTCGACGAGGATCGTGACGACGACGTACGCGTCGAGCGCCGCGAGCAGCACCGCCACCCCGCCCGCGGACAGGGCGAGGCGGCTCCTAGACCGCGGGGACGTCGACATTGACCGGCTTGTCGAAGTCGGCGAACTTGATCAGCACGGTGCCCTTGCCATCGCCCGGCACGGCGAACCGGAGCTGGTTGACCAGCGGCTTGTCGACGCCGATCCAGACCGTGCCGGTCACGTCGCCGGTGACGCCCGGAACGAGCCCGGCCATCGCGGCGCCCTTGAAGGTCGCGTCGACCACGTAGTGCGGGGCGCCGTCGAGCGTCTCGCGGCCCTTCGTGGTGCCCTGCGCGGACGCGAGCACCGCGCCGATGCCCTTGTCCGGGTCGAGGATGGCGGTCGGGTCGTAGACGGCGGCCGCCTGGGCCAGCGGCACCTTCTGCCAGCCGGCGGTCAGCCCCTTGACGTAGAGGAACTGGTCCTTGGCCACGAAGGACAGCTCGATCGGCATGCCGACCTGCTCCAGCGTCGCGGTGCCCTGCGCCGTGCCGGCGTTGTCGATCGCGCCGTTGGCGGTCCGGATCGGCAACGCGCCGGTGTCCCCGTCGGTCGTGATGTCGAACGCGGCCGAGGTGACCATGCGCATCTGCGTGGCGGCGTCCGCCAGGAGCGTCGTGGCCTGCGGCAGGCTCGGATCGCCCGCGGCGGCGCCACCGTCGCCGTCGTCGCCGCAGGCGGCCACCGAGGCCAGGGCCGCCAAGAGGACGGCAATGATGAATGTACGGGGAGGGCGCATACCGGGATGCTACTCATCCCGGTGCGGCCAACCCCGTTAGTCGTGCGGCCAGTAGCCGGTGAACTTCCGGACGCCCGTCGCACCCGCCCGGTCGATCGAAGCGCGGATGATCGCCACGATCGCGCCCTGCAGCGCGGCTGCGAACAGGATCTCGCCCCAGCCGCGGTCCTCGTCGATCGGGTGCGGTGCGGTGCGGTGCATGGTCATCGACCAGATCCGTTGGAACACCATCCCGGACAGCGTGCCGGCCGCGAGCCCGAGCACGATCCCAGCCGGCTTGTAGTTCGCCTTGCTGATTCGCTTGGCCATTGTGGTCCCCCCGAACCCCCCAACGGCCCGCCGCGTCTCTCAGCGGCGGCGCCGACGCATCACCAACAGAATGACAGCCACAGCACTCGCCGCGACGCCGATCAGCGTGGCCACCGGCACCGGATTCGCGCGCAGCCCGGCCTGGCCGGCGGGCCGGCCGCCGTTGTTGCTCTGCCGCACCCGGGTCACCGTCGTGGTGGCCTTGGCCCGGAACCGGTCGCGGGCCTGGCTCGCCGAGCTCTTCATCCGCGCCTTGACGTCGGCCTTGGCGGCCAGCAGCTGGACCGTCTCGCCGAGCTCGGCCCGGGTCCGCCGGATCTCCGCCCGCAGCACGGCCGGATCGGACGGCGTCGTGCTGCCGTTGCTCTGGCCATGGCCGTTGCCTGATGCCGTCATCGCACCACACCCCCTGAGCTGCTCCCCCGGCCGTTCTTGTGGTGCCCGTTGCCGCGGAAGCCGTCCTTGACGGTCTGCACGTCGGCCTTGAGCCCTTCGGTGACGTCGGACGGCACCGGTGGCACCGCCCGCTTCACCTGGCCCTTGCCGACCAGCGCGAAGAGGGCGGCGAGGATCAGCAGGAACGCGCCGACGATCAACGCGGACAGCCAGAGCGGCAGCGCGATGTCGATGGCGATCACGGCGGTGGCGATCAGCACCGAGATGCCGAAGAAGGCCAGGCCGCCGGCGCCTCCGAAGAGCCCGATGCCGATGCCGGCATGCTTGCCCTTCTGGGTCAGCTCGGCCTTGGCCAGGGCCAGTTCGTCGCGGACCAGCCGGGAAACCTGTTCGGTGGCACGCTGCACCAGCTCTGACGTCGACGGATCGGCGTCGGCACGGGGCGGTGCGGCGTTGCGGGCGTCGACCATCGGGCCTCCTCTCACGCTTCTTACGTATGCCCCATGCTCGCGCCGGTCAATCCTCGTGTCCGGTGCGAGTCACAGGTGCATGGCAGATACCTCCTGGAACGGACATATCGCCATGATCAGTGTCTCAGACCTTGCGGTACTTCGACTGGAAGAAGCAGAACACACCAAAAGCGGCAATTCCGAGGGCCATCAGCGTGAGCAGGATGGCGCCGTACGCCTGGCCGCGAAGCGCTTCCAGGGCCGCGTCGAGGCCACGCGCCTTCGCCGGGTCGTAGGTGGCCGCGGCGACGACGAACAGCACGCCGGCGATCCCGTACGCCACGCCCTTGGCGCTGTAACCGGCCATGCCGAGCCGCATCGTGAGCTTGCGGGTCTGCGGCGACATCTGCCCGGTCTTGAGGTGCCGGGCGAACGCCTTCTTCACCCCGTAGACCACGAGCCCGATGCCGAGCCCGGCCAGGGCCAGCCCGGCGATGACCACCACGGCCCGGCCGCCGCCGCTCGACAGCAGGCCTTCCGTCGTCTTCTGCTGGCTGTCGGCCGACGAGGCGGGCTTGCCCTGGAAGACCTTCCAGGCGGTGTACGCGAAGTAGGCGTAAACGATCGTGCGGAACGCCGAGGCGATCCGTTCGAACACGCGCCGCTTGCCCTGCTCGTCGGTGTGCCCGATGAGCGCCTCGGAGAGCTGCCAGATCGCCATGGCGACCAGGCCGATCCCGATCGCGATCACGAGGAACTTGCCCAGCGGCTGCTCCGCGAGCTTCATCATCGCGCCGGACTGGTCACCTTCGGCGGCCGGCTTCCCGAACGCGATCTGCAGCGCCAACCAGGCGAACAGCAGGTGGACGATCCCGTACCCGATGAAGCCCGCTCGGGTGAGAGCTTCAAGGGCGGAACTGTTGGCGGCTCTGGAGGCGGTCGACTCGGCGCGGCTGACTGCTGACATGGCGGTCAATGTGACCGCCACGTCAGCTTTTCAAACTCGTCAGCCGCCGTTACGCCCGATCTGGACTGAAACTTGGTCGTCGGTGATCGATGAAAGGGAGACCTGCAGGCCACCGACGTCGACCGCCTGGCCTCCGGTGGTCAGCGAGATCTGCTCGCCGGCCACCTCGAGGGTGACGGTGTTGGCGTCGGCCTGCACGAACTTGGCCTCCACGCCGAGGATGCTGGCATTGCCCTGGACACCCCGGTCGAAGGTGACGGTGCACTGGTCGAGGCCGCAGTTGGTGGAGGCTCCTTCGGAGCTGCAGCCGGCGAGGAGGGCGCCGCCGAGGGCGAGCGCCGCGAGAAGGCCCACGGTCGTTCGTCGCATATTCACCCGGCCAAGGGTACGGAACGCCGTCCACCGTCCTAAGCGAGCAACTGCCCGGCCGCGGTACGCAGGGCGGACAGCTCGCGGTCGGCCCAGCCCTCCCCGATCGAGTCGGCGCCCCGGAAGGTGGGCTTGTCGACGAGGTGGAAGTACAGGTTGGTGATCAGGCCGCGCACCGTGAACCAGGGCAGCGCGGCGAGGTCGGCGTCGCCGAACGGCCGCACCGTGCGGTAGCCCGCGAGGAACGTGGGCCACCACGGCGTCGTGGCGACGCCGGTCAGGTCGGCCGCCCGCCAGTCCGTGGCGGCCAGGTCCAGGTCGTAGAGGACCAGCCGGTCACCGTCGGCGTGGACATTGTCGAGGGACACGTCGCCGTGGCAGATCCCCCGATCGAGGTCGGCCCGGCCGAGCCGGTCCGGCAGCGCGGCGGCGAGCAGGTCCAGCAGCTCACGGTCGGCCGGCTGGACGGCGGCCCGGAGCCGTTCCAGGATCGGGCCGGGCGCGTCGAGGTCGCGGGCGCGCGGTGCGGGCGGCGCGCCGGAGTCCGCGGCGGCGTGGAACGCGGCCACGGTCCGCCCGAACTCGGCGGCCGTCCGGTCGGTCACGGTTCGCCCGGGGAGGCTGCCGGGCGCCCACTCCCAGAGAACGAGCGCTCGTTTTCCTTCGGGCGCGTCGTGGGTGCCGGCAAGCCGCCCGTCCGCGAGCGGCACGGCCCGGACCATCGGCACGCCACGTCCGGCCACGTGGGCCGCGAGCGCCGCCTCCCAGCCGACCTCGGCCACGTCCCGGCCCTGCCGGTAGAGCTTGAGCACCAACGGCCCGCGCGCGGTGTCCACCCGGTAGACGTCGTTGACCAGGGTCCGCAGCAGCACGGCGCCGGTGACCGGCAGGCGGTACGCGTCGGCCACCAGCGCCGCGACCGCGTCGGGGGCGAGCAGAGATCGCAGGGGGCGGGTCACGGGGTAGAACTGTAGGCGTGGAAACCGTGGTCAAGGACAACACCGACAAACACCGCTTCGAGCTGACCGCCGACGGCGAGCCGGCCGGCTTCTCCGCGTACCGGCTGCGCGAGGGCGCGATCACCTTCACGCACACCGAGATCGACCCGAGCTTCGAGGGCAAGGGCCTGGGCGGCAAACTGGCCCGCGCGGCCCTCGACGAGGCCCGTGAGCAGGGGCTACGCGTCTACGCGCAGTGCCCGTTCATCGCCGGCTACATCGACAAGCACCCGGAGTACCAGGACCTGCTGGCCACCGACTGATGCTGGCCGATCCGCGCCGCCCGGCTGTTCGACGGGACCGGCACCATCGAGCACCCGATCGTGTACGTCGAGGACGGCACCGTGGTGGGCGTGGCGGAAGGCGGCACGCCCGCGGCCGAGGTGCTCGATCTGGGCCCGGTGACACTGCTGCCCGGCCTGGTCGACGCGCATACGCACCTCGTGTTCGACGCCGGGCCCGACCCGGTCGCCCGGCTGGGTGTCGTCGACGACGACGAGTTGCTGCGTGGCGCCCGGGTGGCCGCGACCCGGGCCCTGCACGCCGGCATCACCACCGTGCGCGATCTGGGCGACCGCGGCTACGTGGCGCTGCGGCTGCGGGCCGAGCTCGACCGCGCGCCGCACACCGGGCCGCACGTGCTGGCCGCCGGCCCGCCGATCACCAGCCCGCGTGGCCACTGCTGGTGGCTCGGCGGCGAGACCTCCGGCGTCGACGGCATCCGCGCGGCGGTGGCCGAGCGGGCCGCCCGCGGCGTCCACGTGATCAAGGTGCTGGCCACCGGTGGCGAGATCACCCCGGGCACCAGGCCGTACCTGCTCCAGTTCGACCAGGCCGAGCTGAGCCGCCGCGGCGGACGAGGCGCACCGGCACGGGTTGCCCGCCGCCGCGCACGCGCACAGCGCGGAGGCCATCGAGGCCGCGATCGACGCCGGGTTCGACACGGTCGAGCACGGCTCGTTCCTCACCGCTTCCGGGGCGGAGGCCGACCACGCGGTGATCGCGAAGCTGGCCGCGAGCGGCACCGTCGTCTCGGCCACCCTGGGCTACCTGCCCGGGCTGCCCGTTCCCGCGAGCACGGCGGACGTCTCCGCGAAGCTCACGGCGATCTTCACGCAGCAGCGCCGCGCCGGCGTCCGGATGATCGTCACCAGCGACGCCGGCATCACCCCGTCGAAACCGCACGACGTGCTCCCGTACGCCGCCGAGATGTTCCTGCTCTTCGGCGACCCGCCGGTGGCGGCGCTGCGCGCGGTGACCGCCGACGCGGCCGCCGCGTGCGGGCTGGGCGCGACCAAGGGCCGCGTGGCGGCGGGCTACGACGCGGACCTGCTCGCCGTGGCCGGCGACCCGACCACGGACATCACCGCCCTGCGCGAGGTGCGCGCGGTGTTCCGCGCCGGTGTCCGGGTGCGTTAGGCCTCGGGCTTGACGGCGCCGTAGAGGAAGACGTCGACCAGGTCTTCGACGGCGACCGCGCGGGATCCGGCGCGGTGCCGCCGACCCGGGTCGGGAAGAGCAGGCTGAGGAACGCGTGCGCCAGCGTCTCGACCGGCAGCCGCAGCCGCTCGCGGTCGGGCTCGATGACCTCGGCGATCGCCTCGAAGGTCGTGGTGACCGACCGCTCACGGTCGCCGGGGACGGGTGCGCGACGCGGCCCGGTGTGCCCGGTCGCGTGCAGCGCGCCGAGCACCGACCCGACCCGGGCGAAGTGCGCGTCGAGCGCGTCGGCCGCGTCCACGAGGCGCACGGCCAGCGGGTGGTCCAGCGGGATGGACCGCAGTTCCTGGAGCACGACGGTCGGGTCGAGCGCGGCCGCGACGACCGCCTCCAGCACCGCCTGCTTGTCGTCGAAGACCCGGAAGATCGTCGCCTCGCCGATGCCGGCGGCGCGGGCGATCTGCGCGGTGGTCACCGCGGCGCCGTGCTCGGCGACCAGCGGCAGCGCGGCCCGGACCACGGCCTCGCGGCGCTGTTCCGGGCTCATCCCCGGCGCCCGGCGCCGGCTCTCGGTCTCGGTCATGCGCCAACCGTAACGGAGTGAGTGCTCACTCCGCTAGTTAGAAGTGAGTGCTCACTCCGCGAGCCCGCCGCGCCCCGCCAGCAGCTCCGCCACGGCCAGTCCGCTCGAGCGGGTGGCGCCGTGCGTGGCGATGTGGGTCGCGCCGACGACCGCGGCGGGCACGCCGAGCTCGACCACGACCGCGTCCGGGCGCAGGGCCAGCGCCCCGCGCACGAGGGTGCCCATCCAGGCGTGCCGGTGCAGGTCGCGGACCACCAGCACGAGCGGCCGGCCGGCGGCCGCGGTGACCGCGGTGGCCGCCTCGACGGCGTCCGCCTCGGTCAGCCGCACGGCGGTGGTGCCCGGCAGGAGCGCGGCCAGCGGCGCGGCCACCCCCCACGGCGTGTCGGTGCCGGCCGCCATGTTCGCCGGCGGCGACAGCTCGACCACGTGCGGCGCCCCGGCCAGCGGGACGGCCGGGTCGGTGCCACCGACCTTCACCGCGCGGCGGGCGGCGGCGAGGCCGACCGGCGAGCCGGCCGTGCCGTACCACGGACCGGGCACGGCACCAGCCCGCGCGGTCGCGGCCCAGGCGGCCAGGTGCTCGACCCGCTTCGCGGCCTCGATCAGCCGGTCCTCGGGCAGCCGTCCGGCGACCACCGCGCCGGCGATGGCCGTGCGCAGCCGTTCGGCGGTGCCCTCGTCGGCGTGCTCGCCACCGACGCAGATCGCGTCGGCACCGGCGGCCAGCGCGGCGACCACGGCGCCCTCGAAGCCGAACCGGTCGACGACGGCGCGCATCTCCATGGCGTCGGTGATCACCGCACCCTGGAAGCCGAGCTCGTCGCGCAACAGTCCGGACAGGACGGAGCGGCTCAGCGTGGCCGGGAGGTCCGGGTCGACGGCGGGAACCAACAGGTGCCCGGTCATCACGGCCTGGACGCCGGCCGCGATCGCGGCCCGGAACGGCAGCAGCTCGACGGCGTCGAGCCCGGCCCGGTCGCGCGGGATATGCGGCAGGTCGTGATGCGAGTCGACGGCCGTGTCGCCGTGCCCGGGGAAGTGCTTGGCGCAGGCGGCCACGCCGGCGGCCTGCAGCCCGGTCACCCAGGCCCCGGTGTGCCGGGCGACGAGGGCCGGGTCGGAGCCGAAGCTGCGTACGCCGATCACCGGGTTGTCGGGGTTGTTGTTGACGTCGGCGTCCGGCGCGTAGTCGAGGTTGACGCCCACCGCGGCCAGCTCCCGGCCGAGATCGCGGGCGACCTCCTCGGTGAGCGCGAGGTCGTCGACCGCGCCGAGGGCCAGGTTGCCCGGCCGCGAGCTGCCGGACCGCGACTCGAACCGGGTGACGTCGCCGGCCTCCTCGTCGAGCGCGACCAGCACGTCGGCCCGCTCCGCGCGCAGCGCCGCGGTCAGCGCGGCGATCTGCTCGGGGTCGCGGACGTTGCGGGCGAACAGCGCCACACCGCCGAGCCCCTCCCCCAGCCACCGGCGCACCCAGTCGGGTGGCGCGGTGCCCACGAACCCGGGCTGCAGAACGGTCGCGGCCAGCCGCAGCAGTTCGCCGCCAGGCTCGGTCATGTGTACATACCCCCCGTTTAGGCCGGCGCTGTCCGTGTCATGGTCACACCCATCCCGGAAACAGTCAACAAACTTTCCAATTGTGAACGACGCTAGAGTGCCGGCATGCGATGGGCGGCGGACAACGTGAGTTGGTACGACGTACCGGGCGTCCAGATCTTCGGGGCGATCTTCGGCGCGCTCATCCTGATCTACGCGATCCGGCGCATCTTCAAGTAACGGCCGGGCTTGAGCTCTCCCCGCGCGGGGTACCGACGCCACATGCGCATCGGATACTTCCTGTCGTCGGAGGAATACACCCCCGCCGAGCTGATCGCCCAGGCCAAGGGCGCGCAACAGGCCGGGTTCCAGGCACTGTGGATCTCCGACCATTACCACCCGTGGGTCGACGCACAGGGCCAGAGCCCGTTCGTCTGGTCGACCATCGGCGCACTGAGCCAGGTCTGCACACTGCCGGTGACCACGGCGGTTACCTGTCCGACCACCCGGCTCCACCCAGCGTGGTCGCACAGGCGGCGGCCACCAGCGCCGTCCTGCACGAAGGGCGCTTCACGCTCGGTGTCGGCAGTGGCGAGGCGCTCAACGAGCAGGTCCTCGGCGACGACTGGCCCGAGGCCGACGTGCGGCTGGAGATGCTCGAGGAGGCCGTCGCGGTGATGCGGGAGCTCTGGAAGGGCGACGTGGTCTCGCACCGTGGCCCGCACTACACGGTGCGCAACGCACGGATCTACACCCGCCCAACGGCGCCGCCGCCGGTCTACGTGAGCGGCTTCGGCCCGAAGGCGGCGGAGCTCGCCGGGCGGATCGGCGACGGGTACGTCAGCACGATGCCCGACGGCGACCTGGTCAGGAAGTTCCGGGAGAGCGGGGGCGGCGACAAGCCGGCACAGGCGGGCTTCAAGGCGGCCTTCGCCGACACGGCCGCGGCGGGCGCCCGGATCGCGTTCGAGAAGTGGCCGAACAGTGCCGTACCCGGTGAGCTGTCGCAGATCCTGCCCACGCCCAAGCACTTCGAGCAGGCGTCACAGCTCGCCACCGAGGAGAAGGTGGCCGAGGCGTTCGTCTGCGGTCCGGACGCGGACGCCCACCTGGAAATGATCGACAAGTACGCGCAGGCCGGCTTCGACGAGGTCTACGTGGCCAACACCGGCCCGCACTACGCGGGGCTCTTCGACCTGTACGCATCGTCGGTGCTGCCGAAGCTGCACCGGTGAGCGTTTCGCGGCAGTCCGGCCCGGGTATCGCGGCTCGGCGATGAAATCAACCTTCACCGGGCTGCGCCTACGCCGAGCCGCCCGCACCCTCTTCGGCTGGAAGACCCTGCGACCCGGTCAGCTCGACGCGATGCGCGCGATCGTGCGCGGACGCGACGTGCTCGCCATCATGCCCACCGGTGCCGGCAAGTCGGCGCTCTACCAGGTGCCGGCGACCCAGTTGCCCGGCCCGACCGTCGTGGTCTCCCCGCTGCTCGCGTTGCAGCACGACCAGATCGGCGGTCTGGAACGGCGCGGCGCCGCCGGGCTCAAGGCGGTCCGGATCTCCTCCGCCGAGACGCCCAGACAGCAGGAGGCCGCGCTCGCCGCGTTGCGCGACGGCAGCGCCGAGTTCCTGTTCATCACGCCGGAGCAACTCGCCGACCCGGCCCGGCTCGCCGACGTCAAGGCGTTGCGGCCGTCGCTGGTCGCGATCGACGAGGCGCACTGCATCTCCGCCTGGGGTCACGACTTCCGGCCCGACTACCTGGCACTCGGCCACGTCATCCGGGAGCTCGGCCGGCCGCCCGTGGTGGCGCTGACCGCGACCGCCTCGCCGCCGGTGCGCGACGACATCGTCACCCGGCTCGGCTTGGATCGGCCCAAGGTGATGGTCACCGGGCTCGACCGGCCCAACCTGTTCCTGGAAGCGGCCAACTGCCCGACCGAGGACTACCGCTGGCGCCGGCTGCTGGCGCTGCTCGGCGAGGGCGAGACGCCGGGGATCGTCTACGTCGCGACCCGGCGCGGCGCCGAGGAGTTGGCCGCCCGGCTCACCGCCGCCGGTCACGAGGCGGCGCACTACCACGGCGGCATGGCCGGCGGGGCGCGCGAGAAGCTGCACGAGGAGTTCCTCGCCGACAAGGTGCCGATCATGGTCGCCACGTCGGCGTTCGGGATGGGCATCGACAAGCCGAACATCCGCTGGGTGGCCCACGTCGCGCTGCCCGACTCGCCGGACAGCTACCTGCAGGAGATCGGCCGCGCCGGCCGGGACGGGCTGCCCGCCCGTACCCTGCTGCTCTGGCGGGCCGAGGACGAAGGGCTGCAGCGCTACTTCGTCGGCGCCCTGCCGGCGCTCGACGAGTTGCGCGACCTGGCCGCCGTGCTGCGCGCCGACGGTCCGTTCACCAAGGCGGCGCTGCGGGACCGCACCGGGTTGGGTGCCCGCAAGCTCCCCCAGCTGATCGCGTTGCTGGAGCAGGTCGGCGGCGCCGTCACCCGATCGGGAGGCAAGATCGCGAGCCCGCGGTACGCGCCCCAGCCGGCCGAGGTCGCCGCGCTGGCCGTGGCGGAGGCCGAGCGGCAGCAGAACCTGTCGAAGTCACGCACGGACATGATGCGCGCGTACGCGCAGGCGCGCGGCTGCCGCGGCCAGACACTGCTCGCGTACTTCGGCGAGAAGATGAACCACGTCTGCGGCCACTGCGACAACTGCGTGGCCGGCCGTGGCACGCCGGACGACGGCGCCGTCGGCCCGTTCCCGGTGCACAGCACGGTCCGCCACGGCGAGTGGGGTTCCGGCATGGTGATGGGCTACGAGGACGACCGGATGACGGTGCTCTTCGACGAAGTCGGCTACAAGACCCTGTCGGTGCCGGTCGTCTCGCAACAGGGCCTGCTGGTGGCCGATCCCGCATGACTAGGCTGTTCCTGTTCTTTGACTGAAGGGTGCAAGACGTGACTGACCTTCCGGTGTTCACCGAGTTCGGCTTCACCGACTCCGAGTGGGGGCTGCTCGTCGGCCTGCCGCAGTCGGTGCTGACCGCCGCGAGCTCGGCCGAACACGACGGCACCCGCCGCACCCTGGCCGAGAGCGCCGCGGGCCTCGAGGCGATCTCCGAGGGCCGCGAGTCGGCCAGCCCGCTGGTCACCGCCGTCGCCACCGAGCTCGTCACCCGGGTCGGCGACCCGGAGAGCGGCGCGGAGCTGCCGGCCATCGAGCCCAGCGACCCGGCGGCCTACGCCGACGACGTGCTCGGCCGCGCCCGCGACGCCGCCGCACTGCTCACCACGAAGACAGACGAGGGTCAGGCCGGCGCCTACAAGCACTGGCTGGTGACGATCGCCGAGCAGGTGGTCACCGCCGCGCCTACCGGTGGCATCCTCGGCGTCGGTGGCGACGTGGTCAGCGACTCGGAGCGCGCCTTCCGCGACCGGCTCGCCGCGGTCCTCAACGACTGAGGTGCTCGCGTACGAGGCGACCGGGCCGGTCGACGCACCGGTTCTGCTGCTGGGCAGCTCGCTGGGCACCACCCGCACCATGTGGGCCCCGCAGACAACCGCGCTGCGGCCGGATTTCCGCGTCGTCACGTTCGACCATCGTGGACATGGGGCGTCTCCCGTCCCGCCCGGGCCTTACGCCATCGAGGACCTGGGCCGGGACGTGGTCGCGCTGCTCGACCACCTGGGCGCGCCGCGGGTGCACTACGCCGGGCTCTCGCTCGGCGGGATGGTCGGGATGTGGCTGGCGGCCTTCGCCCCGGAACGGATCGACCGGCTGGCCCTGCTGTGCACCGCGGCGTTCCTGCCGCCCGCCGCCGGGTGGCACGAGCGCGCGGCGACCGTGCGGGCCGCCGGCTTGGGCGCGATCGCCGACGCGGTCGTGGCGCGGTGGTTCACGCCCGGCTTCCACGAGGACCGGCCCGACACCGTGGCCGCGTTCACCAAGGCGCTGGTCGCGATCGACCCGGAGGGCTACGCGGGCTGCTGCGAGGCGATCGCGGCCATGGACCTGCGCCCGATGCTGCCCCGGATCACCGCGCCGACCCTGGTCATCGCCGGCGAAGCCGACCCGGCCACGCCGCCGCTCCTGGCGCGAACCATTGTGGATGGTGTCGCGGATGCCGCCCTGACGGTGCTGCCCGGCGCGGCACACCTGGCCAGCGTGGAGCAGGCCGACCAGGTGACCGACCTGCTCCGGCGGCATCTCACAGCCGGGTGAGCCGCACCGCGTCGGCGACGACGTAGCCCGTGCCGCTGGTCCACCGGCTGACGCCGACCTTGTTGCCCGCGCCGCCCGGGAGGGTGAAGACACCGAGCGGCACCCACTGGCCACCGCCCGCGCGCTGGTTGACCGTCACCGACTGGTTCCCGGTGGTCGTCGCGACGATGTAGGGCGCGATGTTGTTGTAGCCCGCGTCGGCCGGATACCAGACGTCGACGGCGTAGGAGTCGGTCGCGGGCGTCGTCGCCGCGTACCAGGCGACGTCGCTCGACGACACCGGGCTCGCGAACCGGTAGTCGGCACCGAACCGCTGCGCGGAGAACGTCGACGTGCCCCAGTTGGCGCTCGCGGTGAACCCCGGCCCGGTGTTGTCGACGGTGGTCGTCCACTCCTCCCCCGGCGGCGGGCCCTGGGTGGGACTCACGTCGAGGTAGTTGCGGTCGATCCGGATCGTCACGCCACCCCAGGTCTCGGTGACCTCGCCGGCGTACTGGTGCAGCCGTTGGTGGTTGGCGTAGTAGTCGTCCGGGCAGTAGCTGCCCGCGTCGGTGTCGGCGACCCCGTTCCACCAGGCGATCCAGAGCTGGTCGAGCCGGGTGTACGCGGGGTCGTTGTAGGCGTCGCAGACGTCGCGGATGCCGGAGGACCCGCTGGAGTACATGCCGGACAGATAGCCCCGGGTGTGCAGCCGCTCGGTCCAGCCGGACAGGAACGACAGCACCGCGGCCCGACAGGACGCGTTCGACGGGTAGTGCTCCATGTCGTTGTAGATCGTGCTGCCGGCACCGATCCCCAACGCCTGGGCGGCGCTGACCGCACTGTCGGCGGCGCTGCCACCCTGCGTGCGCGCGGTGGCGGCGTTGGCGGACATCTTGGGCGTACGCGTGCCGCACGGCGCCTGGTAGCCGAGCTCGATCGGAATCAACCGCCACCCGTTGGCGACCTGGTTGGAAACCCAGGTCGCGGTCAGGTTCGGCTGCGCACAGGACCGGCTGGCACCGCTGATGTAGATGCCCACGGCCCGATAGGGCGAACTGGCCCGCCAGGCGTTCATCGCGGACTGCGACGGCGCGGTGCAGGTGTCGAACCCGCGCCCGACGAACGTCCCGGGCTGCGGCGGCGTGGCCGCCAGCGCCACACCCGAGGCCGGCACCACCAGCCACCCGACGGCCGCGACGACCAACCCGACCACCCGCGCCACGGTCCTGCGCATCAGAGATCTCCTCTACGAAGATTTCTTACCTTCTAGCCCGATCGCTTTGAAGGTTTCTACCACACCTTCATGGACATCGGTATATGTGAACCCAGAAACCACAGGGCGCCCTAAGCGATCCGCGGCCGTGGTTGCATGGAGGTCGACATTTGGACGGCGGGTGAGCACCCATCAACGAGGACGACTTCTGGCTACGGCTGGAGCATCGCGTCTGCTCGGAGTTCGCCGGCTACGAAGACAGGCAGCTTCGTTGGTTCAGCTGCGACGGCCTTGTTCCGGAGCACTATGAACTCTCCGGTGAGCGGCCCCGGGTCCGCGGCCGGGCCTGGTGCGGCCCCACCGGACAGGAGCCATGGGAGTTCGTCCTGCTGGTCGATCCCGCCGTGCGCTCCCGGGCGGAGCTCGACTGGCCGGCATTGCTGCCCAGCGACCGGACAACAGGCTGGCTGTCGACCGACATCCGATCCAGAACGTTGACACTCGATCCGCTGGCCGGCTACCCAGACGAAGCGTCCGGCTGACCTGGGTCACCGGGGGTAGCCCAAGAGCGCCTATGCGGTCCTACGAGGCTCTCGGATGTCAGCGAGCTCTTTCTCGGCCATTCCCTCCATCTCTGGCGCAGGGTGAGTATTGCGCGACGGTGTGGCTGGTCTATGCGTGTCCCGGCGTAGCGTTACGGCGTGGTGCGGAGTTGGCGGTTGGCTGGGCTTGCCTTGGCCATTGGCGTGTTCGCGGCCGGCACGCAGTTCGCCAACGGCGGGCGCTGGCTCGCGGTCGCCGAACTCGTGGTGTTCGTCGCTCTGGCGTTCGCGTGGTCGCCGCTCGCCTTTCCCAGGTCCATCAGCGCGGCGCAGGCCCAGGCCCGCAGCGGCCAGGACGGGCGGCCGGTCATCTACTGGCGCCCAGGCTGCACGTACTGCCAACGCTTGCGGATTCGGCTCGGTGGCGACGGTCGGCGGGCGCACTGGGTGAACATCTGGGCCGATCCGGAAGGCGCGGCCGCGGTAAGGGCGATCACCGGCGGCAACGAGACCGTCCCCACCGTCGAGGTGGACGGCGAGGCGCGCGTCAACCCCGATCCCCGCTGGTTGCGGGACAGGCTGCGGGCGTAGGGCCGCCCCAGGCCGGGCCCTGAGTTCGTCGTTCTCGCGACCGCTGTGTGAACAGCGGATTTCGTGTGATCCAACCGTCTGCCGGTCATGTTGACCATGCTCGCGGGTCGTGGTGGACTACCCGAGCGACGCCTTGTTGCCAACACTATGCAATAACCGCACTGACGCAATATGCTACCGGCGACCTCGCCGCCACGGCCCGTGACCTCGGCTGATCGGCGGCTTCGATCGCCTCGGGGAGGGGTCCCATGAACGGTGTGGCGATGCACATCGCCAACGGCATCGTCAACGCGCAGGTGTCGGCGATCTTCGCCGCCGTCGCGGCGGCGGCGCTGGCGATCTGTGTGTGGCGCGGACGCGCCGATCTCGACGACCGACTGGCGCCGATGGCCGGCCTCGTGGCGGCGTTCATCTTCGCGGTCCAGATGCTCAACTTCCAGGTGCTGCCGGGCGTCTCCGGCCACCTGCTCGGCGGCACGCTCGCGGTGGTGCTGGTCGGCCCGTGGGTCGGCGCGCTGTGCGTCTCGACCGTGCTGATCATCCAGTGCCTGCTGTTCGCCGACGGCGGGCTGACCGCGCTCGGGCTCAACATCACCAACATGGCGGTGATCGGCACGGCCGCCGGCTATCTGCTGGTCGCGGGCCTGCTGCGGGTGCTGCCGAAGACGCCGCGGGGCGTCGCGATCACCGCGTTCGTCGCGTCGGTGGTCAGCGTCGTGGTCGCGTCGCAGGCCTTCGTCCTCGAGTACGCGCTCGGCGGCACGACCGAGCTGTCCCTGACCACGATCGCCGCATCGATGTTCGGCGCGCACATCCTGATCGGCATCGGCGAGGGCGTGATCGCGGCGGTCACCGTCGCCACGGTGGCGCGGGTCCGACCCGACCTGGTGTACGCCCTGCGCCGGTTCCGCAAGACCGCGAGCCCGGTTACCGCCGTGCCCGCCCCGGCCGTCGGAGGTGCGGCGTGAAGAAGCGTCTCGGTTGGTTCATCGCCGGTGGCCTGCTGGTCGCCGCCCTGCTGGCCGGCGTGGTGTCGAGCTTCGCCTCGTCGAGCCCGGACGGCCTCGACGCGGCCGCCCGCAAGGGCTGCACGTTCGACGCCGACGACAACATCACCGGTGGCAGCTGCATGGCCCAGCAGGAGCAGGACCACCAGCTGAAGGACAGCCCGCTGGCCGACTACGGCATCAAGGGCATCGACAACGAGTACCTGTCGACCGGCCTGTCCGGTGTCCTCGGCGTAGCGGTCACCTTCGCCATCGGCGGCGGCGTCTTCTGGCTGGTCCGCCGCCGCGGCAACCACGACAACACCGAGGACCACACGGCCTCGGGAGCGACGAGCGCCTGATGGGCGCCGGCCACGCGCACCCGCTGCACCTCGACCACGACAGCCTGATCCACCGGCTGCCCGCCGAGGTGAAGATCGTCGCGACCCTGCTGTTCACCATCGTCGTGGTGATCACCCCCCGCGAGAAGTTCCTGGCCTTCGCCGGCTACGCCCTGCTTCTCGTGGTGGTGCTGGTCCTCGCCAAGGTCCCGCCGGGCTGGCTGGCCAAGCGGGCCACGATCGAGCTGCCGTTCGTGATCCTGGCGATCGCCCTGCCGTTCGCCGGCCACGGCGAGCGGGTGCACTGGCTCGGCATGTCGCTGTCGATCGACGGCCTGCACGGCGCCTGGAACATCTTCGCCAAGGGCACCCTGGGCGTCCTGGCCTCGCTGCTGCTGGCCGCCTCCACCACCGCCCGCGACCTGCTGCTCGGCCTCGACCGGCTGCGCTGCCCGCAGGTCTTCACCCAGATCGCGACCTTCATGCTCCGATACCTCGACATCCTCGCCGACGATGCCCGCCGCATGCGCGTCGCGCGGCTCTCCCGTGGCTACGACCCGCGCTTCCTCTGGCAGGTCAAGGCGTTCGCGGTGGGCGTGGGTGCCCTGTTCATCCGGTCCTACGAACGCGGCGAGCGCGTCTACCTGGCCATGGTCGCCCGCGGCTACTCCGGCCGCCTGCCCCGCCCCGACGGCGCGGGCGCCAGCACCGCCGACTGGGCCCGCTCCGCCACCCTCCCCCTCGCCGCCGGCGCCATCGCCCTGACGGCGGTGCTGGGATGAGCGAGCGAAGTGACCACGGCCGGCTAAGCCTCTCGCGAAGCGAGGCGCGCGCATGACGGCCTCCTTGACGTTGACCGGGTTGCACTTCGCCTATCCGGACGGGCGGGAGGTGCTGCACGGCGTTGACCTGACCGTTGGTGACGGTGAGCGGGTCGCGCTGCTCGGGCCGAACGGCGCCGGGAAGACGACCCTGGTGCTGCACCTCAACGGCATCCTGCACGCCGGGTCCGGTTCGGGCGCCGGCACGGTCGACGTGGCCGGCCTGACCGTGAACCCGGCCGACCGGGCCGGCATCGCGGAGATCCGGCGCCGGGTCGGCATCGTCTTCCAGGACCCGGACGACCAGCTGTTCATGCCCACCGTCGCGGAAGATGTCGGCTTCGGCCCGGCCAACCTCGGCCTGAAGGGCGACGAACTGCGCGAGCGGGTCGACGAGGCGCTGGCCGCCGTCGGCATGAGCGAGCACCGCGACCAGGTGCCGCACCACCTGTCGTTCGGCCAGCGGCGCCGGGTCGCGGTCGCGACGGTGCTGGCGATGCGCCCGGAGATCCTGGTCCTCGACGAGCCGTCGTCCAACCTGGACCCGGCGAGCCGGCGCGAGCTCGCCGACATCCTGCGCGCACTGCCGGTCACGGTGCTGATGGTGACGCACGACCTGCCGTACGCGCTGGAGCTGTGTCCCCGCTCGGTGATTCTCGACGGCGGCCGCATCGCGGCCGACGGCAGGACCGCCGACCTGCTCGCCGACGCCGACCTGATGCGCGGCCACCGACTGGAGCTGCCGTTCGGCTTCGACCCGGCGTTCGCGGCGGCCCGCCTGACCTCCACATAGGAAAGGAGCCCGCCGAAGCGGGCTCCTTCCGAACCAACAGACCTACGGCACTGGCCGGTCCACCTGACCACGCCAGCTGCCGGTCTCCGTGCCCCGGTTCTCGATGAACTCCTTGAACCGCTTGAGGTCACCCTCGACCCGGCGGTCGATCACGTGCAGCAGGTCGCCGGCCTTCTCCAGCATGCCGTCCGGCTCGAACTCCATCTGCGCCGTGACCCGCGTGTGTTCGGGGTCCAACCGGTGGAAGGTCACCACGCCGGCCTGCTTGGTGCCGCCGACCGAGGTCCACGCGACCCGCTCGTCCGGCAGCTGTTCGGTGATCTGGGCATCGAACTCCCGCTTCACACCGGCGATCTCGGTCTTCCAGTGCGTGGTGCGGTCGTCGAGCTGACGAATTTCCTGGACCCCCTCCATGAAGCGGGGGAACTCCTCGAACTGGGTCCATTGGTTGTACGCGATGCGCACCGGCACCGCGACGTCGACGGACTTGGTCACGCCACCCATGTGGCTTGATACCTCCTCTGTCAGCCGGTGATCGCGCCCGGGCGAACGGTCACCAGCGCTGTGTCTCGTTGTGATGTCCGAGCGCGGCCCAGGCCTCGGACACCGTCTGGAACCGGACCCCGGTCGGGAGCCGGTCGATTTCGGCGAGCACGTCGTCGGGCGCTTCGTTCCCCTCGGCGTCCCGGCGCAGGCGGTCGCGGTCGCCCGGCAGCGCGGAGCGGTTGATGTACCGCCCGAACCGGCTGCGCAGCTCGACCTCCTCGGCCGTCATGCCCTGCGGCGCACCGGAGCCGTCGTCGCCCTCCGGGACCATGCTCGTCTCGGGCTGACCGTCACCGGCGGGTTCGGCCTCGCGGAACTCCTCGGCGCGACCGCCGGCGGTGCCCTTGACTACCCCGTCGACCTCGTGCGCGAGCTCGTCGTCGACACGTGGACTGTGTTTTGCGTTGCCCCGTTCCATGCGTTTTGGGCTACCCGCCGACCCAGGGGCTAAACCATCAACTGCCCCAGAAGCCTCAGTGCCGGTTTGAGCTTCCTCAGGCACTACGAGGCTTCGCCTCGTTCTGCCTTGTGGTCACCGGCAGGCGTACGCGGCGGAAGAACCGGGTCCTCGACCTTGTCCGCGCCCGCCTGTAGCTCACGCCCCCGCTGCACCTCAGCGTTGACCTCGACACCGAACAGCACCGCGGAGTTGACCAGGTAGATCCAGACCAGGAAGGCGATGACCGCGCCCAGGCTGCCGTACGTCTTGTCGTAGGA
>CAWIXO010000024.1:0-370285 GCA_963840005.1 uncultured Actinomycetota bacterium
CACCACTTGAGCGAACCGACGGGCGTTGCCCGGCTCGTGACCAGAGAAGGCGCGCAGCGCCTCGGCGAACGCTCCGATCGTCGGCCGGTACGGCACGCTGGGGTGCGGGATCGTCATCGACGAGCGACCCCAGTCGGTGCGCATGGCACCCGGCTCAAGAACGGTGACTGGCGCCAAACGAGTGATCTCCTGGGTGAGACCGAAGGAGAACCCGGCGACGCAGACTTCGCCGCCTGGTAGGCGGTCAGGCCCGCGCCGGACAAGCGGACAATGAGCGAGGAGACCCGCAAGATGTGGCGACTGCCCTGCTCGCGTAGGACCGGCACCACCGCCTTCGAAACGTTCACGACACCGTAGAAGTCGGTATCGATCTGCGTCCGGAACGAATCGATCGTGGTGTCCTCGAACGAGGCCAGGTCAGCATACCCGGCGTTGTTGACGACGACATCGATGCGCCCGAACGTCTCCTGAGCCTGAGCGACCACACGCGCGGCCGCGTCGTAGTCGGTCACGTCGAGCCGCAGGACAAGCACCGCGTCGCCGTACTTGTCGAGGAGGTCCTGCAACCGCTCGGGGTTACGCGCCGTCGCCGCCACGCGATCACCCGCGTCGAGCGCGACCTCGACGAGCGCGCGACCCAGACCGCGCGAACTTCCCGTCACGAACCACACCTTGGACATCGACACTCCTGCCTCTGAAACGCCCACCAGCATCCCCGGGACTCGTCGGACGGGTGCCGCCAAGGCACCACCGGTGCGCGGTGGTCGGCGGCGAGGCCGTGCACCGGGCATGGCTCGGCGCGGCTCGCGGGGGCACAGCACAAACGCCCCGCCGATCGTCGCGCGGTACAAGCGGTACTCCGAGGGCGTGGTGACGTCCTCGAGGGTCGACGTCGACGGACCGCGCCGGCGTCGCCGGCGAAACCTCGATGCGCGGCCCAGGTCGCGGCCGACGTAGTCGGCAGTCGCGAAACAGACCGGCGCGGCCCACGGTGTCCCCTTTGCGGCTGTGGCGGGTGCCGCGCGTGGGCACGAAGATCGGCACGCCGTGGTGGTCGCCGCTCCAGTGACCGGCGTAGGCGAATGACTTGCGGCCGACGATGACCGAACCGGTCGCCGTCGCCTCGGCGAAGACCTGCCCGCTCAGTCCCGGCGGGTCGAAGTACCGCCGCTCAGAGACGGGCGCGCCGAGCCACTCGTGCAGCCGGTGGCCGCCATTGCCGAGCCCGTTGCCCGGGCCGTCGTGCGGGCCGGTGATGAACCCGTCGAGCGACATCGACATGTACATGACCGACCTCGCCATGCCTTCTCCTTCCTCAGGGGCTACAGCGCCCGTTCCAGCCGGTCGAACGCGTGCGGCACACCGCGGCCGTGCTCGTCGCGCAGCGCGTCGGACGGGAAGCCCCACTGGGCCATCGTCATCAGGGTCGCCCCGTCTCGGGGCGCGAACGTGAACTCGGTGCTGAAGGCGAACCTCGACCCGTCGGGGCGGGTCTCGGTCGTGGCCAGCAGCAGGCGGCGGGGACGCTCGATCGCCTCCAACACGTGCAGGTGCCGGTAGAGCTCGCCCGGCGACGGACCGAAGGTGATCTCCCAGGCGCCGCCGACGCGCAGTTCGCAGCGCGAGTCGACGACCCAGCCCGGTGTGTCGTTGCCGTAGAATTCGCGCTGGCCTTCCGGGCTCGTGAACAAGTCGAACACGCGCGCGGGCGACGCCTGGACCAGGCGCTCGTAGCGGAGCTCGCGGCTCACGGTGCGCGCTCCACGTAGCGCCCGAAGCGATCGAACCGGCCCTCCCAGGCGCGGCGATGGGCCTCGATCCACTCGCCCGCCTCACCGAGCGTCGTGGCTCGGCCCAGCCGACACTCGCGCACCCGGCCCACCTTCTCGGTCTCGACAAGGCCGGCGAACTCCAGGATCCCCACGTGCTTCTTGATCCCGTTGAGGGTCAGGCCTGACGGCCCGGCCAGCTGGCTCAGTGTCGCTGGGCCGCGGCCCAAGCGATCGAGAATGCCCCGCCGCTTGGGGTCCGAGAGCGCGAAAAACGTCGCGTCCAGCGTTCGCGATAGTGCACCCATCGGTGCACTATATACCTGCTCGCCCGCTGGTTGGCGGTGGCCGGCCTGACGTCGTGACGGCCATATTTCCGGCCACCGAGCCATGTCGTAGAAGGGGATCCGCTTCTGGACGACGTCCCGGGCAGCCGGGGTGGCAGTCGTGCGCCGCAACGACCTGCTCACCGCGTGGCCGAACCGGGGACGTTGCCGGACGCGCGGCCACTCCGTCGCTGCCGCCTAAACAGCGGCGGCAACCCCGTTTCTCAGCGCGACCGTCGCGCCCCTGGCCGGGTCCGACACGGGCAGACCATCCGGACGTAGCCGAACGACCGCGACTTGCCTCCGACCTCGGCGCTGCTGCCCTGCGGGACCTGTGAGATGGGCGGCCAAATGAGATGGCCGCCTCGCTTCTTGGGACGAGAGATCATGCGGTTCGGCGCATAGATGTGCTGCTCCTGCACATCCGACTCTCGGCATGATGGTGCTCCGAGCGGCCCGGCAGACGACTGGGTCGGGCCTACAGCGGATTACGGACGGTCACGAGCCGCCGCGCGTACTCTGCGGCAGATGCGGATACCGGTTTCACGTTGGCCAGCGGCTGACCGGGGGTGGGTAGGCCGAGATGCCTCGATCGGGGTTGGACGTTGCCGGTCCAGGGTCGACGCCTGCGGTAAGGACGCTGGTACGCGTCCGATCAGATTGCATCGATCGGCTGCAATGGTCAGCGTGACTGCCACCGCCACGTTGCGCCCCCGTCCGGCCGACCTGGGCCGGGTGGCCGAGCCGATGATTCTCGCGTTCAGCGTGCCGGCCGCGATCGTGGTCGGCCTCACCGTCGGCCTCCGGCCGCCGCAGGGGTGTTGACGATACCGTCGGCCTCCGGCCGCCGCAGGGGTGTTGACGATCATGTCGCCGCCAGCCCTGGACGGATAGACCTATGCCGCGGTGCGCCGACGCAACCTCCGGCTCGAGTTCGACGACCAGCGTCTGGTGCAGGTTAACGTGTGGCGGCGGCGCACCGTGGTCCCGCGGATGGGAGATCAGGCGGCCCACGTCCTCTCGTTCGACGGCGCGCCGGCGTGCCCGCCTGGGTCGTCATCGTGATGGGGCGGAACGGCGCGGTCGCACTGTCACTATGGGAACCGCGGGGGATGTCGAGCGTACGACCGAATTCTTCGGGGGCTGGTCCGGATTCTCGGGCAGCCCCGGGGAACCACCCTGGACACCGTCCGCGCCACGATCCCGGGCTTACGCGTGCCGTTCCCGGTGGCCCACCCGTTCCTCGCCATGCTCGCGGTGTGGGCGGCCTTCACAGGCTATGCCCGCAAGTGGTGCTCGGCATTGTTGTCGCCGTGCCACGTAACGCCTCGCCATCTGGAGCCATGGGACGTCGTCCACATGACGCGGGTTGGACACCAACCTCCAGCTGACGCTCTTGGCTATCCGTCACGGGCGCTTGCCTACACCCATCACGTGTCGCCACCGGCCGGCGGCGTGCTCGCAGCCGAGTCTTGGGGAGGTCGCGATGTGCCCAACGGGAAACTCGGTGATCATCCGCTGACCGACCCGCAGTTCACGGCATGAGGTCCTCGGTGCACCCTGCGATGACCTGATCCATGAGATAAGCCGCCGCCACGGCGGGCCCGCAGCGCTGGATCGGCTCGAGCGGAGTTCCTGGTTCTGAGGCCGTCTTGGAGTGACCTATCTCAATACCGGAACTCCACTTCCCTGTGCCCCAGCGACACACCTCTTGACAGCCATCACCGCGCCTTTAACCGAGCGGCGTTGCCGCTAGTCATTGGTCGGTCTCCACTCTCGTGCCAACCGGCTTGCGGCCAGGCCACAGAGGACTGCGAGCAGCAGGGCGATGGCGGTGATCGCGACCACCGCGAGGCCGAGCAGTTCGAGGGACAGCACGCCGATGTCGCGTAGGCCAATCGCCAACCAACCGAGGAAACCCGCCACAACGGCGGCTGCGACCGCTGCCGCGGTGAGCGGGAGCGCGAGGTTCCATGCCGCGATGCGGACATAGAGGCGCCGCCGGGAATCGAACGTCGCCAAAGCGCCGAGCGAGTGAGCCTCGTTGAGGAAGATGTTGGTGGAGGCGAGCAGCCCGGCGATCGACAGAATCGTTATACCTACTGGTCATCACCAGCGAGTGGACCGAGAGCTCGGCAACCGCACCCCAGCGCTGGCCAAGGCGGTCGCAGATCGCGCCGACGGCATGGCACTGGCAGACCCTGCTCGAAGATCCAGACGAGGATCCCGTATACCGCAGCTACACGCAGCTGTACGCCGAGACGCTCCCATGGCACCCGGGTGTGGCGGACGCGTTGTTGCGGGCCGTCGCCGACGACGAACTGTTAAACGTCATCCTCGCGCCGACCGATCTGCGGTGGCTGTACCACCAGTACGACGGCGGCGCCGACATCATCCTCGCCACCCGAGACCAACGGGACGCCCTGAAGGCACCACACCACGACTGGCTGTCCAACCAACAGTCAGGGCTTTAGCAGATCGCCTGAGCCCGCCGGTTCTTCTCCGGCGCCCGAAGCACAGCATCACCAAGGCTGCGGTGAGCAGCGATCTATCGTGCATTACCCAGCCGACCTCCTCGATAATGCGCGACCCTGCCAGAGCTTGACCCGGAGCGACCTGACGGGGTCTTCGACCAGATCGTCGAGGTCATTCGTCAGCACGGCGTCGGCGGGGACGAGCCTGAAGACGGCGAGGTGGAGAGCGCGGGTTCGGAGTTGGACGAGATCGACCGCGCGTACGGACGGTTGGGCCTCGGCGACCTCCACCCGCACCGCCTGGCCTGCGCCACGAACCGCGCCGCGACGGCGCGTGCGGCCCAGCACCTGGATGCCGGCCGCGCGCTCGCGGAGAGGTCGAGCCAGGGGTTCAACCAGGTTCTCGGCGCCGACCACCCGTACTCGCTGGCGGCCAGTGTGAACTTGGCGATTCTGCTCGCCGACCAGGACGACCTGGTCGGTGCACGCGAGCAGTTCGACAAGGGCCTGCACGAGATGCAGGGCCAGCTTGGCCCCGATCACCCGGACACGGTGCGGAGCGAGGGAAATGTCCTGCTCATCCGCCGCCAGATGGAGGGCAAACGGCACGACGCCGAGTTGAAGACGTGATCGCCCGCCTGGGCGGCCTGCTAGGCGAAAATCACCAGGCGGTCGATGCTCTCCGTCAATTCCGGTACCTGCACCGCACCCTTGACCCGCATCCGTTCTGATCAACACAACCGCGCCTTGTCCGCATGATCGCATTTATCGACATCCCTAGAGTTGGTTGTTCGTCGGCGGTATACATGCGATCCTGTGAATGCTCGACTGTCTTCGACGGATTGCGCATGGCAGGGGGCGTGAGAGTGCCGATGCTGTCGCTGAGGCGCCGCCCGGCCTCGTTGTCGCTGCACCCGCGGCGCTCGATTTGATGCGCGTTGCTCGGTCTGGTCTACCCGACGCTTGGCGCGCGCAGGAGGTCATGATGAATTTCGTCCACACCGACGAGACGCCCGACGGGGCCTGGGCACCCATCCCGGACCTATCCGGCCAGCCTGTCCATTTGCTGGATCTCGCCGACGACAGCGTCCTCGGCCGCAGCCTCCGGCAGGTCATCACGTCGCTTGACGACCCCAACGGCGTGCTCAGCGCGTTCAGCTCATTCGCTTCGGAACGATGAGGTCTGCCGTTGAGCCCCGCCGCACGGTTCGATCGCGTCCGGAGCGCTCAACGTGCCGCGGCTAACTGGCCGTATGCCGAGCTGGACATCGCCACGCTGAAGTCCGATGGCTGGACGCCGGTGCCGTTCAGCGAGGTGATTCTGAAGGTCCATCAGCGCTGCAACCTGGCCTGCGACTACTGCTACGTATACGAGCACGCCGATCAGAGCTGGCGCGACCGTCCACGCTTCGATGCCCGATGCCGTGCGGGATGCCGCCATCGAGCGGGTGATGACACACGTCCGGCGGCACGGCATGACCCGCCTCCGGGTGGTGCTGCACGGCGGTGAGCCGCTGCTCTACGGTCTTGATCGCTTGACCACGCTGGCCGACCTCGTTCGCCGGTCGGCGCCCGCATCGTGTCAGGTCGAGATCGGCATGCAGTCCAACGGCGTACGGCTGGACGAGGCGACGGTCCGCACCCTGGTGGATCATCGAATCAAAGTCGGTGTCAGCGTCGACGGCACGCCCGATGACCACGATCGTCACCGTCGATTCAAGAATGGGCGCGGCAGTTTCGCGGCCGTCGCGCGCGGAATAGAGCTCCTTCGGCGCCCGGAGTACCGGAGTGCCGTATTCCGGAATTCTGCAATACCGTCAACGTCCGCGCCGATCCCATCGCCGGCTACGAGCAGCTGCTGGCCTTCGAGCCGCCGATGATCGACCTACTACTGCCGCACGCGACGTGGGGTTCTCCGCCGGAGCGACCGACGGGTTCACCGACTTACGCCGACTGGTTGATCGCGTTCTTCGACCGCTGGTTCACCGACTCACCGCCGACACGCGTCCGCCTCTTCGAGGCCGCGATCAACCTGGTCCTGGGCGGCCGGAGCACCAGCGAACAACTCGGGTCTCAGCCCGTCGGGGACGGTCGTCATCGAGTCGGACGGCGCCGTCGAGCAGGTCGATGCCCTGAAGGTGGCCTACCCGGGTGCCGGAGCCACCGGCTTGAACGTGCTGCACGACGAGCTCGACGCGGCGCTGGCGGATCCGGGCGTCGTCGCGCGGCAGATCGGTCGGAGGGCGCTGTCCGACGAGTGCCGGTCGTGCCCGGTCGTCGGCCTGTGCGGCGGCGGGCACTACGCGCACAGATACCGCCCTGGCGTCGGGGTTCCGGTCGCCGTCGGTGTACTGCGAGGACCTCAACGTGTTCGTCCGGCACGTTCACCAGACGGTCGCCGACGGCCTGCGGAGGAGACGATCTGGTGTCGGCTAACGGATCCGCGCGGTCCGCACTCGACGATCTCGGCAGCGGACTCGGCGGAGCCGAGGCGGTCCGCATGTTGCGGGACAGCAGGTACAGCCGGCACGTTCTGCTGCTCGAATACCTGCTCACCTGCCTGCCTGGTGACCCGGAGCCCTTGCGCGAGTCTGCTGGAGCGATCCCGAGTCGCGGCCCCGGACCGGTTCGCCGTCGTGGTCGGGGCCCCGATGGTCGGCGGATGGACGGCCATCGCCTGCCGGGGTGCCGCTCGGGACACGCCGGACCCTCAGGCACTGGCCCATCTGGCCGCCGTCGCGCTGGTCGCAGCGGCGGCCGCGGGGGTCGACGGGACGGTGGCGATTCCCGTAGACCATGGACACGCCATGCTGCCGGGGCTCGGTGCGGTCGTCGCCGACGCTCATGAGCAGGTCGAGGCAACGACGTCGGACGGTCGGGTCGTCGTGGTCGTCGACGGTCGGCGCATCGAGGTCCCCGAGGACCCCACGACGGACTCGCCTGCTTGGCTGCCGCTCCGCCAGCTTTGTGCCGGCGCTGTGCGGGTCGACCTGGAGGATCTTCATCCCTACCGCCACGGCCACCACGCGCCACCAACGAAACGGCTTGGACCGACCGACGCGCAGCGGTGGCAGGAGTTGTTCGCCCAGGCGTGGCAGCTGCTGACTGATCTTCTTCCCGACCGGGCGGCCGAGTTGAGTGTCGGCCTGAGTTCGCTGGTGCCGCTGGCCCCCGGTCGCGACTCCGCGCTGAGCGCCTCGCTGCGAGACGTCTTCGGTGCGTGTGGCCTGACCCGCCCCACCTCACCGCACGATTTCGCCGTGACGTTGGTGCACGAGTTTCAGCACTCCAAGCTCAGCGCCCTGCTCGACCTGAAGCAGCTGACCGACCCGGTCGACAAGGGCCGGTATTTCGCGCCCTGGCGCACCGACCCCCGTCCGCTGGCCGGCCTCTTGCAGGGGGTGTACGCGTTCGTCGGCGTCGCCGACACCTGGCGTGCACTGCGGGGCACGGTCGCTGACGCGGACCGTCGCTTCGCCGAGTACCGCCTGCAGGTCGACCAGGGGCTGAACGGCGCCGAGGAGTCGGGATCGCTGACTCCGGACGGGGTGGAGTTCATCGCCGCGCTGCGGCGCACCGCGGACGCCATGCTCGCCGAGCCCGTACCGGCGGAGGCCGCCCGGGCCGCCGAAGAGCGGCTGGCGCGGACGAGGGCCGAGTGGGAGAGGCACAATCAGAACGGCCGCTGAACCGCGATCGTCAGCCTGTCGACCAGCGGATGATCTCCTGCCAGGCGATTGGGGACGCGGTGTGTCCGGCGTCCTCGTCGATACGTACCTGTGCGTCGGTCACTCTCGCGGCGACCAGGGGCGCGTCGGCAGCCGCTCGGCCCGGGTCGTGGCGGCCCGCCCAGATGAGCGTGCGCGCGGCCACCTCGGTGAGCCGGAAGCCCCAGCGGTGGATGTCGGTGGCGAGCCAGTCGGCGACGAGCCCGGCGGCGCCCTGCCGGGCTCCTTCGCGTTTCGACTCCTCCTGCGGTACGAGCCAGCGGTCGTTGCCGCTCGCGATGTTGCGCCGGTGCAGGGCGAGCGGGTCCTCGGCGTACCACGCGGCGGCCCGGGTCACGCTGCGGCGGCCGAGGAACGGCACGGCGCGCAACGCCCACACCTGCCTGCGCTGCTTGCCCCGGAGTGTGCCGAGCTCGCGGTCGGGGCCGGTCAGCGCGGCCGCCACCACGCCGGTGAGGCGGTTCGGGAGTCGGGCACCGCAGGCCAGCGCGTACGGTGCTCCGCCGGAATGGCCGACGACTCCGAAGCGGGCCACGTCGTTGGCCGTCATCAGGGCGGCGACCGCGTCGGCCACACCTTGCAGCGTCGGGTGCCGGACGGGCCGCGAACGGCCGTATCCAGGTCGGTCGAGGGTGAACAGCCGGATGCCGGCGAGCGCCTCGTCCGGCGGTCGGCCCAGGCGCGAGCCGGGTGTGCCGTCCAGGAACACCACCGGGGTGCCACCGGGGTCGCCGTACTCGGACCAGGCGAGTTCAGGCGCCTGCACCAATTACGCCTCCGTCGCGCCGCCGCGGCGCCGGCGGGTGACCAGGACGACCCCGGCGCCGAGCAGGACGAGGGCGGCTCCGACGCCGCCGAGAAGACCGGTCCGTGGGCCCGTCACCGGTAGGCCGCCGCCACCGGCACCGCCCGTTGCCGGTCGCGGTCCGATGTGGACTTTGAACTCCGCGGTGTTGTCGGCGGGGTCGGCATCGCGGACGGCGTCGGGGGTCAACGCCTGTAGGCCCTGGGGCAGGGCCGGGCGCTCTCGTTCGGTCAGCACCGTGACGCTCGGATCGTCCTGGGTGGCCAGCGCGTTGCCGGACAGCTTCCCGCCACCGACCACGATCGGCCCGGGAGCGTTCGCGGCCACGGTGATCGGGAAGACGATGCCGACGACGGAGATGACGTCGTCGTCCGGGTCGGTGTCCTGGATGACCGGCACCAGGGTCACGTCGGAGTAGTCGCAGGTGACCGTCCGCTTGTCGGCGGTGTAGACGCAGCCTGGCTCGGCTTCGGCGAACGTCACGTGCCTGGGCAGCGCGACCGTGACCTTGACCCCGTCGGCGATCGTGTCGCCGACGTTCCCGACTGCACCAACCACCCAGCTGTTTCCGCCCGGCGGCACCGGGTCGTCGGTCATGGTGCCGTCGGCGGCCACCTTGAACACGTCCTTGGCGACGGCCACCAGGTCGACGCCGTTGGCCGGCACCTCGACGGCGACGGTGGCCGCGTTGTTGGCCGGGTCAGGGTCGTTCGCCGACACCGCGGTCACCGTGAACGATCCGGCCGGACCTTTCTTACCGGGTACGCGTTCCAGCGTGAAGGGCACCGGTTGCACGACGCTGTTGCCGGGAAGCAGCCCCGGCTCGTCGACGCAGACCAGGTTTTCGCCGGTCAGTGTGCAGCCGAGGTGGAACTGCGGACCGACCTTGACGATGCTGTCGTCCAGCCCGCTCAGGTCGTACGCGAGGCTCCAGCCTGCGCCGGTGCCGCCCGGACCCTCGTTGACCACGGTGGTCTTGTGGTCCGGGAGGGTCTCGTCGACGGCGACCTTGTCGGCCGAGACCGTCAGCGACAGGTCGGCCTCCTCGTCCGCCGCGTAGGCCGGGCCTCCGGTCGCGATCACGGCGAGCACGGCGCAGACCGCGAGCGCCCGCAGGCTGGTCCGCCTCACGTCGACGTCCATGCGTCCTCCCGAACAGTCGGTAGACACACGGTATCGATGCGCGACGCTTCCCGCCGCCCCGGCGCTACCTCGATATCGCCAGGGCGATCGGGGGTTGCGGCTCCCGGGGTTGAGGGATCCGCAGGCTGTCGTCGTCGGGAGGCTGCGCGTCCGGTAGGTCGATGCCGGCCACGATCAGGAGTTCCGTGGCCTCGAGTCGGAATGCGCAGGGGAAGCGGCCCAGGCAGGCCGGGATAGCGCAGCGGCTCGGGTCGTCCGGGTTGCGGCCGTGGTCGCGGTAGGTGCTGTTCCATGCTTCGACCCGGGCGGGGTCGGGTTGTTTGCCGAAGAACATCGCCGTTCCTCCTGCGGGTGCCGCGGCAGACAGCGGCCCGGAGCTCTCGTCACGGACCGCTGCCGCCGCAGGCCGGTGCCCGGATTCCCGGTGCGGGCGAGACGGGCCCGCGTGGACGCTGGGGCGCACCCCGGGAAATGGGCATGGCCATCTGGGAGCGCCGGGGCGGGTCGGTGACGGGACTCCCGAACCCGCCCCGGCTCGGAACGGGCGGGTGCCCGAACCGGGGGCGAAGGAGTCCGTTACTCAAGGGCCAACTCGGAAGCGAACGCCTTCGGTGATACATGCTGCCAGGGCAACTCTGGCACGTCTACATTGCCTCGCAACTTTGGTTAGTCGTCTTGTGGTTGCAAGATTGCAACAGGGGTGATCTACTGGACGGGCCAACTCGGAAGTGAGCCGATGTCCCCTTACAAGCCGGACTACCGACGCGTCGCTGACGACCTCCGCGAGCAGATCAAGGACGGTCGACTGGCGCCGGGCGCCAAGCTGCCGACCAAGCGCGAGATGTGCGCGCAATACGGCGTCAGCAGCCAGACCATCGAGTCCGCCATGCTGGTCCTCAAGACCGAGGGCCTGCTCGACGGCCGCCAGGGCAAGGGCGTCTACGTTGCCCGGCCGGAGAGCGAAGGGTGACCGTCGACCTCATCACGGTCGACGACGTCGAAGCGGCGGCCCGGGCGATCGCCGGCTCGGTGGTGCGCACCACCGTGCTGCCGGCGCCCTGGGCCCCCGGCCTCCACCTCAAGCCCGAGAGCCTCCAGCCGGTCGGCTCGTTCAAGCTACGCGGCGCGACCAACGCGATCTCCCGGCTGACGCCCGAGCAGCGCGCCCGCGGCGTGGTCACGCACTCGTCCGGCAACCACGGCCTGGCCCTCGCCTACGCCGCCCGCGCTTTCGGAGCGCCGTGCGTCGTCGTCATCCCCGAGACGGCTCCGAACATCAAGATCGCGGCGGTACGCGACATCGGTGCGGAGATCATCATGGTCCCGCCGAGCCAGCGGGTGGTGCGGGCGCAGCAAGCTGGCCGACGCGCGCGGCCTGACGCTGATACCGCCCTACGACCACCGCGACATCATCGCCGGCCAGGGCACCGTCGGTCTGGAGATCCTGGCCGACCGTCCCGACGTCGAGGTGGTGCTGGTCCCGATCGGCGGCGGCGGGCTCGGCTCCGGCGTGGCGACCGCGATCAAGGCCCGCCGGCCCGACGTGCAGGTGTTCGGTGTCGAGCCCGACCTGGCCGCGCGACGCCCACGAGTCACTCGTTCGCGGCACGATGGTCACCTGGGAGGTGGCCGACCTGATCCGCACCAGCGCCGACGGCCTGCGGGTGCCACTGAGCGAGCTCACGTTCGCCCACCTGCACGCCCGGCTCGACGGCATCGTGACCGTCTCCGAAGCCCAGATCACCGCGGCCACCGCGCGGTTGGTCCAGCGGTCCCGGCTCGTGGTCGAGCCGAGCGGGGCGGTGGCGACCGCGGCGTTCCTGTTCCGCCGCGATCAACTGCCGCAGGGCACGACTGTCGCCGTCATCTCCGGCGGCAATGTGGACCCCGCGGTGCTGACCGCCGCCGCAACCGCCTGAATATCCTCGGGCCCAGTTGGGTACTGACGCTCCATCCACAAACGGAGGAGTGACGGCATGTCCTACCCGACCAGCCAGGCACGGCCGCGTAGCTCGGCCGCCCGCATCTGCACCATCATCGCGTTCGTCTTCGCCGTGCTCGCGGTGCTCATCTCGCCGCTGATCTTCGGCGTCCTCGGCCTGATCCTGGGCGTTGTCGGTGCTCAGCTGGGCGACAAGCCGCTCGGCTGGTACGCCGCCGGGGCGAGCGTGCCGGCGCGGTGCTCGGCATCATCATCGGCGCCGCACTGATGAACTGACGAAGGAAGGGGCCCTTGTTATCGCTTTTCGCATAACAAGGGCCCCTTTTTAACCTCAGTCGGCTAGGCCGACGCGGTCGAGGAGCCAGGCCGCGATGAACGCCTCGTCCTTCCAGGCGTCGTAGCGGCCGCTCGGCCCGCCGTGGCCCGCGCCCATCTCGGTCTTGAGCAGGTAGTGACCCCGCGGTGCGGTGGCCCGCAGCCGCGCCACCCACTTGGTCGGCTCGTGATAGAGCACCCGGGTGTCGTTGAGGCTGCTGGCCGCCAGGATCGCGGGATAGTCCACATCAGACACATTCTCGTACGGCGAGTACGACTTCATGTACGAGTAGACCTCGGGGTCGGCGAGCGGGTTGCCCCACTCTTCCCACTCCATCACGGTCAGCGGCAGCGACGGGTCCAGAATGGACGTCAGCGGGTCCACGAAGGGCACCTCGGCGACGATCGCCGCGAACGCCTGTGGCGCGAGGTTGGCCACCGCGCCCATCAGCAGGCCGCCGGCCGAGCCGCCGCGGGCGACCAGCCGGTCCGGCGAGGTCCAGCCGGCCTTCGCGAGGTGCTGGGCGCAGGCGACGAAGTCGGTGAAGCTGTTCTTCTTGGCCAGCATCTTGCCGTCCTCGTACCAGTGGCGGCCCATCTCGCCACCGCCGCGCACATGCGCGACCGCGAAGACCATGCCGCGGTCGAGCAACGACAGGCGGGGCACCGAGAACCACGGGTCCATCGAGGTCTCGTACGAGCCGTAGCCGTAGAGCACGGCGGGCGCCGAGCCGTCGCGCGGCGTGCCCTTGCGGCGGATCAACGAGATCGGCACGCGGGTGCCGTCGTCGGCCAGCGCCCACTCGCGGTGCTGCTCGTAGTCGGCCGGGTCGAACTCGCGCCCGTCCGGGCCGGGCTTGACCGGCTTGCGCTTGCGCAGGACCAGGTCGCCGGTGGCCAGGTCGTAGTCGTAGACGGATTCCGGCGTGGTCAGCGAGGTGTAGCGCAGCCGTACGCTGGCGGTCTGGTATTCGAGGTTGGCGTCGATGTTGACGCTGTAGATGGGCTCCGGGAACCGCATGTCGTAGCCCTCGGTCTCGCCGAGCGGCAGGATCCGCAGCCCGCTGAGGCCGTCGCGGCGCAGCGAGATGACCAGGTGCTCGGCGAACGCGTCGACCGACTCGAGCCGGGTGCCGGGCTGGTGCGGGACCATCGTCGTCCAACCGGTCGGGTCGTCGACCGACGTGTACGCGAGCTCGAAGTCCTCGGCGCCGTCGTTGTGCAGGATCAGGAACCGGTGTCCGTGGTGCTCGACGGAGTATTCGATGCCCTGCCGGCGGGGCGCGATCAGCGCCGGCTCCGCGGTCGGGTCGTCGGACGGGATCACCCGGACCTCGCTGGTGATCTTGCTGCCGGCCTCGACCAGGATGTAGCGCTTCGACCGGGTCAGGTCGACGCCGATCCAGAAGCGCTCGTCGAGCTCCTCGTAGACGATCACGTCGTCGCTCGGTCGGCGTGCCGACCGTGTGCCGCCAGGCCCGGTAGCGGGCGCCAGGCGTCGTCGACGGTGAGATAGAAGAGCGTGCCGCCGTCGTACGACCAGGCGGTGCCGTAGAAAGTGTCGGGCACCTCGTCGGCGAGCACTTCGCCGGTACGCAGGTCCTTGATCTTCAGGGTGAAGCGCTCGTCGCCGGTGAAGTCGGTCGAGTAGGCGAGCCGGTTGCCGTCCGGGCTGACGTCGAACGCGCCCAGCGAGAAGAACTCGTGGCCCGTCGGCGAGGGCGTTGCCGTCGAGCAGGATCTCCTCGCCCGGCAAGCGGGGCGCCGTCGCCGGTGGCGGGCGGAGTGGTCTGCGCCGGGTCGTCGAGCGGGACGCGGCAGTGGATCGGGTACTGCTGGCCCTCGACGGTGCGGGTGTAGTACCAGAAGCTGCCCATGCGGGTCGGCACCGAGAGGTCGGTCTCCTGGGTGCGCGCCCGGATCTCGCCGAACAGCTTCTCGCGCAGCGGAGCGAGGTGCGCGGTCACCGAATCGGTGTACGCGTTCTCCGCCTTGAGATAGGCGATCGTGTCGGGATCGTCTTTTTCCGCGAGCCATGCGTACTCGTCGACGATCGTGTCGCCGTGGTGGGTGCGCTCCCGCGGGATCTGCTTGGCGACAGGGGCTTTCGACTCGTCGGTCACGCAGTCACGCTACCCGGCGTCGGGCGCGAGGACGTTGCGGGTCGTTCGAACATGTGTACGATTACGCCATGACTCTGCCGGGGGGCTCCGACGTGGGGAGGCGGCTGGCGGAGATCTGTGGGGAGGGCTTCGCGCGCGATGCCGGGCCCGCCGACGAGGTGGCCGGCGTGCCCGCGCGCTGGGTGGCCGCACCGGGCACGGTGGAGGCGGCCGCGGCGGTGCTGGGGCTGGCCGCCGCCCGCGACCTGGCGGTGGTTCCGCGCGGTGCGGCGACCAAGCTCGACTGGGGTTCCCCACCGGTCCGGCTCGACCTGCTGGTCGACACCGGCCGGCTGGCCGGCATCTGGCACCGCGACGCCGGCGAGCTGAGTGTCGAGGTCGGTGCCGGCACGCCCGTTCGCGCCGTGCAGTCGGCATTGGGCCAGCCGCGGGCACCGGTTGGCCTGCGATCCCCGCTCGAACGGGGCGACGCTCGGCGGCATCCTGGCCGCCGACGAGGCCGGCCCGCTGCGGCACCGCTACGGCACGCCGTGCGAGCAGGTGGTCGGCGTGAGCTACGTCGACGCCGAGGGTCGACTGCACCACTCCGACGGCTGGTCGATGCGCGGCACCGACGGCCCCGGCCTCAACCAGGTGCTGTGCGGCTCGCAGGGCGCGCTGGCCCTGCTGGTCTCGGCGACCCTGCGGACCCAGGCGGCGCCGGCCGCCCGGGTCTGGGTGACCAGGTCGGTGTGGACCCCGCTCGAGGTGCACGACCTGGTCCGTCAGGCGCTGGCCGCGGCGGTGGCCCCGTCCGCGATCGAGGTCGACCTGCCGGCTCACCGGGCGATCCTGATCCCGCGCCAACGCAGTCGCCAGGGCCCCGGCACGGTGGCGCTGTTGGTCGAGGGCTCGCGCACCGACGTCGCCGAGCGGGCCGAGCGACTCGTCACGGTGCTGGGCGGCGACGCCCGTGCGGTGGAGACGCCGCCTCGCTGGTGGCACCGCTACCCGTTCGAGCCCGGCGAGGTCGCGCTGCGCCTGGCGGTTCCGATCAGTGATCTGCACGCGGCCATCTACGCGTTGCGCGATGCGGTCGGCGGCCCGGTCCCGGTGCGGGGTGCCGCCGGCATCGGTGTGGTCCACGCGGCCCTGCCGGCCAGCCTGGGCGCCGATCGGGTGTCCGCGATCCTGACCGCGGTCCGCGGCGTGCTGCTGTTCCGCGGCGGCACCTGCGTGGTGACCTCGGCGCCGCCGGCGGTGCGCCCGGCGATCGACATGTGGGGCCCGGTGGCGGCCCTGCCGACGCTGAGGGAGGTGAAGGAACGCTTCGACCCGCAGCGGCGCATGGCGCCGGGCCGCTACATCGGCGGCCTATGAGGAGGGGTCGCCCTTCTTGCCGGGAGCCACGATCTCGTGGACCAGCCCGTATTCGCGGGCGTCCTCGGCGGTGAGCTGACGGCCGCGCGACAGGTCGTCCTCGATGCGGCTGCGCGGCTGGCCGGTGGCCTCGGCGATGCGCACGATCAGGTCGTCGAGCGCGCGCAGGTGATGGCCCGCGGCGTGGGCGACGTCCTCGGCGGTGCCGGAGACGCCCGCGGCCCGCGGCTCGCGCAGCCGGAACCGGGTGTGCGGGAAGGCCTTGCGATGCGGCGCGACCGCGTAGAGGCCGACCGCCGCACCGCCGATCTCGGCCGAGGCCAGGGCGTGCACGGGAGCGTGCATCACGTCGAGCGCGTCGATGACGGCGAAGACCGCGTCCAGGTCGCCGTCCGGGCTGCGCAGGTGAAGCTCGATCGGGTCCTCACCCTGCGCGTCGAGGGTGAGCAGGGCGGCGGCCGTACGGGTGGCGGCCGCGCCGGTCACCGTGCCCTGAAGGATCACGATGCGGCGGTCGAAGAGCTTCTCCTCCAACCACGGCGCCAACGCCGGGCCGCTGTCGACCGGCGGCTGCTCGGACCACTGCGGCATCCCAGGCGGCACATTCCACCGGCGCGGGTGTTCGTCGAGGGGCATCGTCGGTCCCTTTCCGTCGTGTGCGCTGCCGTTCGTCGGCTCCACGCGCGACGCTCCGATGTCGACGCCAGGTGGCCGTCGTCGGGGGCAGGTGGCACCGCGCGGGCGATCGTCGGGGTCGGATGGCGCTGGCCGCCGGGCGAGCGGTCGGCGGCGTCGGTCGCCGCGCGGCCGCGTTGAGCCCTACCGCCGACGGTATACCCGCCAGGCGCCACCGACCCGGGCCGTTCGCGCCCGGCGAACACCCGTCGCCTACTCGCGAGGGCTACCGGGTGCTGGGGTCAGGCTGGGGCGACCGGGGGGTCGAGCGGGCCGTCGGCGTCGGTTTCGTCGCGGGTTGGGGTGCGGGTGCCCGCCGGCTGGGTGGACTCGTGTTCGACCTTGCCGCCCGGGTGGAAGAGGGCGAAGCACAGGGCTACGAACAGGGCTACCGCCATGCCGTAGAAGACGACTCGGCTGGCTTCGGCGTAGTCGCGTTGGATCGCGGCGAACGCCGCCTCGCGGGTCGATGGTGGTAGCGCGGACGCCGCGTTGCTGGCGCCGCTCGACGACATCAGGGAGTCGGCGGCGGTGGTCGCGTCCGCGCTGGGTACGCCCAGGCCGGTCAGCGACGTCGTGATCTTGTCCCGGCCGACCTGCAGCAGGACGGTGCCCAGGATGGCCAGGCTCAGGCTCGAACCGTAGTTGCGCAGGGTCTGGGTGATGCCGGTGACCTCGCCGTACGACGCGTTGATCGCGCGGTTGACCGCGTCCGTGCTGGCCGGGCCCAGGAAGAAGCCGATGCCGGCGCCGGAGAGGATGATCCAGTACCACTGGCTGCCCTCGGACAGCGTGGTCAGGCTGCGGGCCCAGAAGGCGAAGCCGATCGTGCCGAGCACGCAACCGAGGATCACCGGGCGGCGGGCCCCGCCCTGGTCGAGCATGCGGCCGCCGATCTGGGCCGCCACCACGAAGCCGCCGAAGAAGATCAGCAGGTATAGGCCCGCGCCGCTGGCGGACTGGCCCAGGGAGACCTGCGAGTAGACGCTGGCGAAGAAGAACAGCGGCACGAAGGCCATCAGGCCGAAGAACAGGACCGCGTTGTCGATGGTGAACGCGCGGTCGCGGAAGATCCGTACCTTGATCAGCGGCGTCTCGGTGCGCAGCTCGAACAGCACGAAGATCACCAGGATCGCGAAGCCCGCCGCGATGCACAGCCAGGTTCGCCAGCTGTCCCAGCCCCACGAGCTCGCCTGCTGCAGGCCGAGCACGCTCAACGCCATGCCCGCGACGATCAGGCCCGCGCCGCGCCAGTCGAGCTTCTCGCGGCGGTGCGCCGGGTTCACCCGGGCGAGCCAGGTCAGCACGATCGCGATGATCGCCACCGGTACGTTCACCCAGAAGATCGCCCGCCAGGTGTACTGGGTGAGCCAGCCACCCAGGATCGGGCCGATCGCGGTCAGGCCGCCGCTGATGCCGAAGAAGATCGCCAGGGCCCGGCCCCGCTGCCGCAGCGGGAAGGCGGCGACCACGATGGCCAGGGCGGCGGGAAACAGGAGCGCGGCGCCGAATCCCTGGATGACCCGGAAGATGATCAGCCAGGCCTCGGCCGCATCGCCGGTCGGCGTCGCACCGCACAGCGCCGAGGAGACGGCGAAGATGGTCACGCCGATGAGGACCATCCGGCGGTGGCCGAGGATGTCGGCGAGCCGGCCGCCGAAGGCGAAGAACGCCGACAGCGACAGCAGATAGCCGTTGATCACCCACTGGATCGCGGACGCGGAAATGCCGAGCTCGCCGGAGATGTCGGGCACGGCGATCGACACGATCGTCTGGTCGATGAACGTCATCGCCACCGCGAAGACCATCGCAGCGAGCGCGGTGTACTTGTTCGACCCGGGCTCGGCGGTGGTTGTCATTGAACACACGCTAAACGGACATAGCCCCTAGCGTGCCGGATTCGGGGGCGTGGCGGCCACGCACTGCAATCCCTCGGACGAGACCACGGAGGTCTCGAAACCGGCAGCCGAGAAGCGGGCGGCGGCCCGGGCCGCGATCTCGTCGGAACGGCCGGGCGTGGGGCCAGCACCCCAGCAGGCGTACATCGTGCCGCCCGGCACCAGCAGCCGGCGCAGCAGATCGAGCTCCTCCCGCGCGGGCGTGGTCCAGAACAGGTTCACGTTGATCGAGAAGATCTTGTCGAAGCCGACCAGCTCGCCGACGCCGGCCAGGGTGAACGGCGCCTGGAGCACGGTCAGTCGACCGGCCGTCACGCACGACTCGTTGCGCGCCAGGGTCTTCTTGACCGCCGTCAGCGACCGGTCGATCGCGGTCATCGACCCGGTGCGCAGCCGCCCACAGACCAGCGCCGCCGCCGTGCCCCCGCCGCAGCCGATCTCCATGATCCGCTCGGCCGGGCCCGGATCGACCCGGTCGACCGACCACCGGATCCGGTCCACGAGCTACCCCCTTAGGCCGTGTCCACCGATCATCGCAGCCTGCCACGGGCATCATCCGCCGCTCGGCGACGTCCGGCAGACGGAGGCCGGCAGACGGACGCCGGAGGCCGGGAGGCCAACGCCGGAGGCTGGGAGGCGAAAGCCGGAGCCGGCAGACGGACACCGGAGGCTGGGAGGCGAAAGCCGGAGCCGGCAGACGGACACCGGAGGCTGGGAGGCGAACGCCGGAGGCCGGCAGACGGACACCGGAGGCCGGGAGGCGAACGCCGGCGGCCGGGAGGCGAAAGCCGGAGCCGGCAGACGGACACCGGAGGCCGGGAGGCGAACGCCGGCGGCCGGGAGACGGAGGACAGGAGACGGCTAGCCGGAGACGCGGCTAGCCGGGGACGAAGTCGTTGCGGAGCACCAGGATTGCGATGTCGTCCCGGGGTGTGTCGGCGGAGAAGCCGATCACCGCGCTCTTCAGCCGGGCGGCCACCACGTCGGCCGAGTAGCCGGCCAGCGGCGCCGTCGCGTCGCGGAGGCGTTCCGGGCCGAACAGGTCGCGGCCGCGGCGTCGTTCGGTCACCCCGTCGGTGTAGAAGACCAGCGCGTCGCCGGGCCGCAGGGTCAGCTCGGCCACCGGCGTCGCGACCTCGTCTAGCAGGCCGAGCGCGGTGCCTCCCGTGCCCACGAAGGTGGCCCGGCCGTCGGCGCGCACCGCGACCGGCCGGTCGTGGCCGGCCAGGTGCAGCGAGACAGCGAGGTCGCCGTCGCCGGAGGCGGCCGGCCCGACCGCGGCCAGCGCCAGCGTGCAGTAGCGCCCACTGCCGCGCTCGACCAGCGTCTCGTTGAGCCGCTGCAACGCCTCGGGCAGCGGGCGGCCGTCGTGCACCAGCACCCGAATCACATCTCGGACCAGCCCCGTGACCGCGGCCGCCGGCACGCCCTTGCCGGACACGTCGCCGACGACCACGAGCCAGCGGTCGTCGGTGAGCGGCACCACGTCGTAGAAGTCGCCGCCCACCTCGGCCGCGTCGCCGGTCGGCACGTACTCGGCGGCGAAGCCGATGCCCTTGACCACCGGCAGCACCGGCGGCAGCAGCGACTGCTGGAGGGTGTGCGCGACCTTGCGGCGCTCCTCGTGGATGCGGGCGTTCTCGATCGCCAGGCCGGCCCGCCGGGCCACGTCTTCGATCACCGCGATCTCGTCCGGCTCGTGGCGGTGTCGCTGGTGCCGACCGACCGCCAGCGTGCCGAGGCGCTGCCCGCGGGCCACCAGCGGCACCGCGAAGCCCTCCATCGGCGGCCCGAGTGGCACCTGCGCCTCGGTCCGGGACGCCTCGCGCAGCCGGGCCACCATCGACTCGGGACCGGCCTCCGCGAGCACCGCGTGCAGTCGGGGCAGCATCGACTCGTCGGCGTGGCTGGCCGCGGCCAGATGCAGCCGGCCCCACTCGTCGGTGGTGTGCACCGCGCACCACTGGCCGAGCCGCGGCACGACGAGCTGGGGGATCAGGGCCATGGTCAGCTGTACGTCGAGCGACTGCGCCAACAGCTCGCTCGCCTCGGCCAGGAAGGTCAGCCAGCTCTGGCGGCGCAGGTCGGCCCGCCGCAGCCGGTCGTTCTCGATGTAGCAGCGAGAGCCGCTCGGCGACCAGCGAGGCCAGCGGCTGCGCGTAGGACGACGGCGCGGCGTCGAGCTCGAGCTCGCCGGTGTACGGCCGGTTGACCGCCAGCGGCACCCGCAGCAGCTCGTCGTCGGGCCTGGGGGCCCGGCCGTAGCGGGCCAGCACCCGCGAGCCCCCGCCCTCGCCGCGGTCGAGCCGGACCACACCGCCGGCCGCGCCGACCATCTCGGCGACCCGGGACAGCAGGTCGTTGGCGAAGTCGGGCAGCGGATCGTCGGCGTACGGGTCCGGAGCGGTCTGGCTGAGCTGGGCCATCTCGGTCGCGGTCGGCGTCGGCTCGTGGACGGGTGCGGCCGCGACGGGCACGCTGCCGAGCGACGCACCGGTCGCCAGCTGCCGGGGCACGATCGCCGGTGCCGGGGTTGTCCCCCGATCGAGGCGGAACCAGACGCCCTTGCGCGCCCCTTCGTGGATCGTGCCCCACCGGGAAGCGAAGTGGTCGACCAGCAGGAGCCCACGCCCTCTTTCCGAAATCTCCGTAATGTCGGAAGCTTCGGGTCGAGGGCGCGCCAGCACCGTTTCGATCGGTCCGCCCGCGAAGTCCGTGACCGTCACGGTCAGCCCGACCCCGTCCGCGGATACCTCGATGTCCAGCTCAGTGCCCGCGTGCACCACCGCGTTCGTGGTCAGCTCGGTGGTCAGCAGCAACGCCTCGTTGCTCAGGTCGTCGAGCTCCGCCTCGGCCAGCACGGCCCGCACCAGGGCCCGCGCGGCAGCGGGTGTGCGCCGGTCGGCGGGCAGCCGTACATGACGGACGTGCTCGACCTGGCCCGCGACGACCTCCCCTGACACGCTTAGCATCCTGCCCCGAAGCGGCGGAATGTTCCAAGCCGCCCGGTCTGGCAGCGGTAATCCGGACCCGTGGCCTCGCATCCGCCATGCGGCAAAGGCCATGATGGGAGGGCTGCCGGCGGCATCCCCCCGTCGACATCGCCCACGCAGACCGAGCGAGGAACCATGACCACGGCGAAATCGATCTCCGCCGCGGACCAGTCCGCCGCCGAGGAGCCCACCCAGCTGGCCGACAGCCAGCAGGAGCCGGCCGCGAGCCAGCGACAGCGCGAGGAGCTGGCTGTGAGCCAGCGAGAGCACGAGGAGCTGGCGGCGAGCCAGCGGCAGCTCCAGGAGCTGTCCGAGGCCTTGCGCCGCGTCGCCCGCGGCGACCTCAAGGTGCGCCTGCCGCGGCGGGCCGGCCTGGCCGGTGAGGTGGCCGACGCCTTCAACGACGTCGTCGCCACCCAGGAGCGGCAGCACCTCGACGTGCGCCGGATCGCCCGGATCGTCGGCCGCGACGGCCGGCTGACCGAGCGGCTCGACGAAGAGGGCTACGACGGCTCGTGGGCGGAGAGTCAGCGCGCGATCAACTCGCTGATCGACGACCTGGGCCGGCCGACCACCGAGATCGCCCGGGTCATCGTGGCGGTCGCCGACGGGGACCTGTCGCAGCACATGGCCCTGCGAGATGGACGGCCGCCCGCTGCGCGGTGAGTTCCTGCGCATCGGCCGCACCGTCAACACGATGGTCGACCAGCTCAGCAGCTTCTCCAACGAGGTGACCCGGGTGGCCCGCGAGGTGGGCACCGAGGGTGAACTGGGCGGCCAGGCCGACGTCCGTGGCGTGGCGGGCACGTGGAAGGACCTGACCGACTCGGTCAACACGATGGCGTCCAACCTGACCCACCAGGTGCGGTCGATCTCGGCGGTGGCGACCGCGGTGGCCCGCGGTGACCTCAGCCAGAAGATCACCGTGTCGCGCCCGGGGCGAGGTGGCCGCGCTGGCCGACACGATGAACGTCGCTCACCGACACCCTGCGGCTGTTCGCCGAGCAGGTCACCCGGGTGGCCCGCGAGGTGGGCACCGAGGGCAAGCTGGGCGGCCAGGCGGCGGTGCCCAACGTGGCCGGCACCTGGAAGGACCTCACCGACTCGGTGAACTCCATGGCGTCCAACCTGACCGCCCAGGTCCGCAACATCGCCCAGGTGAGCACCGCGGTCGCCAACGGCGACCTGTCGCCAGAAGATCACGGTGGCCGCGCAGGGCGAGATCCTCGAGCTCAAGGACACCGTGAACACGATGGTGGACCAGCTGTCAGCTCGTTCGCCGACGAGGTGACCCGGGTGGCCCGCGAGGTGGGCACCGAGGGCAAGCTCGGCGGTCAGGCCCAGGTCCGTGGCGTCTCCGGCACCTGGCGCGACCTGACCGAGAACGTCAACCAGCTCGCCGGCAACCTGACCAGCCAGGTCCGCAACATCTCCCAGGTGTCCACCGCCGTCGCCAAGGGCGACCTGAGCCAGAAGATCACGGTCGACGCCCGCGGCGAGATCGTGGAGCTGAAGAACACCGTCAACACGATGGTCGACCAGCTCGTCGTCGTTCGCCGACGAGGTGACCCGGGTGGCCCGCGAGGTGGGCACCGAGGGCAAGCTCGGCGGCCAGGCGCAGGTCAAGGGCGTCTCCGGCACGTGGCGTGACCTGACCGACAACGTGAACTCGATGGCGTCCAACCTGACCAGCCAGGTCCGCAACATCGCGTCCGTCACGACCGCCGTCGCGAAGGGCGACCTCGGCCAGAAGATCACGGTCGACGCCCGCGGCGAGATCCTGGAGCTCAAGTCGACCGTCAACACGATGGTCGACCAGCTGTCAGTCGTTCGCCGACGAGGTGACGCGGGTGGCCCGCGAGGTGGGCACCGAGGGCAAGCTCGGCGGCCAGGCCCAGGTCCGCGGCATCGCCGGCACCTGGCGTGACCTGACCGACAACGTCAACTTCATGGCGTCGAACCTGACCAGCCAGGTCCGCAACATCGCCCAGGTCTCCACCGCGGTGGCCCGGGGCGACCTGAGCCAGAAGATCACGGTCGACGCGCAGGGCGAGATCCTGGAGCTGAAGAGCACCGTGAACACGATGGTCGACCAGCTGTCGTCGTTCGCCGACGAGGTGACCCGGGTGGCCCGCGAGGTGGGCATCGAGGGTCAAGCTCGGCGGCCAGGCGCAGGTCAAGGGCGTCTCCGGCACCTGGCGTGACCTGACCGACAACGTCAACTCATGGCGTCCAACCTGACCGGCCAGGTCCGCAACATCGCGTCGGTCACCACCGCCGTCGCGAAGGGCGACCTCGGCGCAGAAGATCACGGTCGACGCGCAGCGGCGAGATCCTCGAGCTGAAGGACACCGTCAACACGATGGTCGACCAGCTCTCGCAGCTTCGCCGACGAGGTCACCCGGGTCGGCCGGGAGGTCGGCATCGAGGGCAAGCTGGGCGGTCAGGCCGCAGGTCAAGGGCGTCTGCGGCACCTGGCGGGACCTGACCGACAACGTCAACCAGCTCGCCTCGACGCTGACCACCCAGCTGCGCGCGATCGCCGAGGTGTCCACGTCGGTGACCCGCGGCGACCTGACCCAGCGGATCACGGTCGAGGCGCAGGGCGAGGTCGCCGACCTCAAGGACAACATCAACCAGATGATCGTCACCCTGCGCGAGACGACGAAGAAGAACGCCGAGCAGGGCTGGCTGGACTCCAACGTGGCCCGGATCGGCGGCCTGCTGCAGGGCCAGCGGGACCTCGGCGAGGTCTGCCGCATGATCATGACCGAGGTGACGCCGCTGGTCGACGCGCAGCTCGGCGCGTTCTTCCTGGCCGACACCGACGAGGGCGTGGTCCGGCTGCGGCTGACCGCCTCCTACGGCTACGTCGCCCGCGACCACCACGTGATGTTCGGCCCCGGCGAGGGCCTGGTCGGCCAGGCGGCGCTGTCCCGCCGGCCGATCCGGGTCGGCGCCGAGCCCACCGGCACGCTGACGCTGCGGTCCGGGATGCTCGACGCCCGCCGCGCGACCTGGTCGTGCTGCCGGTGCTGTTCGAGGGCGAGGTGCTCGGCGTCATCGAGTTCGCCTGCATCGACGCGTTCTCCGACCTGCACCTCACGTTCCTCGAGCGGCTGGTCGCCACGATCGGCATCGCGCTCAACACGATCCAGGCCAACCGGCGTACGGAGGAGCTGCTGGCCCAGTCGCAGCGGCTGGCGCACGAGCTCCAGGAACAGTCGGCCGAGCTGCAGCGCACCAACAACGAGCTGGAGGAGAAGGCGAAGCTGCTCTCCGACCAGAACATCAACATCGAGACGAAGAACCGCGAGATCGAGCTGGCCCGGATCGGTCTGGAGGAGAAGGCACGGCAGCTGCTCGGCCGCGTCGCGCGTACAAGACCGAGTTCCTCGCCAACATGAGCCACGAGCTGCGTACGCCGCTCAACTCGCTCCTACTACTAGCCCGGCTGCTGGCCGACAACACCGAGGAGAACCTGAGCGCGAAGCAGATCGAGTTCGCCCGCACCATCCACAGTGCCGGCTCCGACCTGCTGTCGCTGATCGACGACATCCTCGACCTGTCGAAGATCGAGGTCGGCCGGATGGACGTCGAGCCGACCGAGCTGCGGCTTCGACGAGATCCGCGGCTACGTCGAGCAGGCGTTCTCGCCGCAGGCCGAGGACAAGGGGCTGCGCTTCGAGGTGATGGTGGCGCCGGAGCTGCCGGACATGCTGATCACCGACGCCCAGCGGCTCCAGCAGATCCTGCGCAACCTGCTCTCCAACGCGGTCAAGTTCACCGACAGCGGCGAGGTGACACTGCGCATCCAGGCCGCCGAGCCGAGCCCGGAGCTCGACGCGCCGGCGCTGCAGGCCGCCCGCACCGGTGTTCGCGTTCTCGGTCACCGACACCGGCATCGGCGTGCCCGACGACAAGCTCGAGCCTGATCTTCGAGGCGTTCCAGCAGGCCGACGGCACGACCAGCCGGCGGTACGGCGGCACCGGGCTGGGCCTGTCGATCAGCCGCGACCTGGCCCGGCTGCATCGGCGGCACGATCACGGTGGTCTCCGAGCCGGAGGTCGGGTCGACGTTCACGCTGCTCGTACCCGATGTGCTGGCGCCGGACGCCGTCGTGGCGCCGATGCCCGCGCCGGCACCGCCGCGCACCTTGACGGCGCCGCTGCTGCGCCCGAGCACCGACCCGGTGCGCCAGCCCAGCGCGGCCAGCCGGGCACTCGACGGCGCCACCGTGCTGATCATCGACGACGACGTGCGCAACGTGTTCGCCCTGACCAGCGCGCTGGAGCTGCACGGCATGTCGGTGCTCTACGCCGACAACGGCGGCGACGGCGTGCGTCGTTGGCCGAGCACCCGGAGGTCGACATCGTGCTGATGGACGCGATGATGCCCGACCAGGACGGCTACGAGACCACCCGGGTGATCCGCCGCAACCACCACAACGCGGGCCTGCCGGTGGTCTTCCTGACCGCGAAGGCGATGCCCGGCGACCAGGAGTCGGCGATCGCGGCCGGCGCGACCGACTACATCACCAAGCCGGTCGACCTCGACGAGCTGATCGACCTGATGGCGAGCTGGGTGCATGGCACTGCCGGTCGGGCAAGCCAGGAGGGTGGAGCCGTTTGACCGCTAGGGTGGGGCAGTGAGTGGGACCGCGAAAGCACTGCTGGTCGACGACCGTAAGGAAAACCTCCTCGCGTTGGAGGCGATCCTGCAAGGGCTGCCGGTCAAGTCCGTCGCGGTCGAAGAGCGGCGAGGCGGCGCTGAAACAGCTGCTGGTCGACGACTTCGCGGTGATTCTGCTGGACGCGCAGATGCCCGACATGGACGGCTTCGAGACGGCCAACCACATCAAGCGCCGCGAGCGGACCCGGCACGTCCCGATCATCTTCCTCACCGCCGCCGACCGGGACGCCCAGCTCGCGCTGCGTGGCTACGCGGCGGGAGCGGTCGACTACCTGACGAAGCCGTTCGATCCGTGGGTGCTGCGGGCCAAGGTCTCGGTTTTCGTCGACCTGTGGACCAAGAGTCGTCAGCTGGCCGCGCACAGTGAGGACGTCCGCGAGCGCGACGCCCGCTGGCGTTCATTGACCGAAGCGGTCGACACGGCCACCGCCCTGCTGCGCAGCGAAGACGAAGGCGCGCGGGAACGTGCGATAGCTCTGCTGGAACAGGCCCGCTGGGGTCTAGCTAGCTGGTGGGCTCGCCGTTCTTGACCATCAGCGCCGAGCGGAGGCCGGTGATGTCGAGCACCCGCATGAGGAAGTCACCCACGTTGGTCAGCACCAACACGCTCTGTGCGTCCTGAGCCTTGCGGCTGAGCACGACGAGGGTGCCGAGGCCCGTGGAGTCGCAGAACGTGACGCCGCCGAGATCGAGCGTGATTCGCGGGGTCGGCTCGGTCAGCACCTCGGTGATCGCGTTCACCAACCGGTTGCCGGTGAGCATGTCAATCTCGCCGGTGAGACTGAGCACAACCTCTTCAGGCGTGCGCCGCACGGTGATCGACAGCTCCGGACGTTCCACGCGAGCAGCCTATCGCGATCTACGTCGGGCCGGCCCGTCGAGAGCCCGTGCGCAGGGGCGGCTGCCTGCCATCTCCTACACGCTGTCAGAATGGCTGCACCGTGACCGAAACATATTCGGCCGGCGGTGTACACGCGCCGGCATCCGAGGCCCTGTTCCGCCGCGCCCTTGAGCTCACGCCGGGCGGGGTCAATTCACCCGTGCGCGCGTTCCGCGCCGTCGGCGGCACCCCCCGCTTCATGGTCCGGGGCGAGGGCCCCTGGCTGTTCGACGCCGACGACCGGCGCTACCTCGACCTGGTCTGCTCCTGGGGTCCGCTGATCCACGGGCACGCCCACCCGGCCGTGGTCGAGGCGGTGCACGGCGGCGGCCGCCCGCGGCACCAGCTTCGGCACGCCGACGCCGGGCGAGGTCGAGCTCGCCGCCGAGATGGTCGCCCGTACCCCGATCGAGCAGGTGCGCCTGGTCAACTCCGGCACCGAGGCGACGATGTCGGCGATCCGGCTGGCCCGCGGCTTCACCGGCCGCTCGAAGATCGTCAAGTTCGCCGGCTGCTACCACGGCCACGTCGACGCGCTGCTCGCCTCGGCCGGTTCCGGCGTCGCGACGTTCGGCCTGCCCGACTCGCCCGGCGTCACCGGCGCGTCGGCGGCCGACACGATCGTGCTGCCCTACAACGACCTCGCCGCGGTCGAGGCGGTCTTCGCCGCCGACGGCGCCGAGATCGCCGCCGTGATCACCGAGGCCGCGCCCGGCAACATGGGCGTGATCGCGCCCCGCGACGGCTTCAACGCCGGCGTGGCCCGCATCGCGCACGCCAACGGCGCGCTGTTCATCGTCGACGAGGTGATGACCGGCTTCCGGGTGTCACGGTCCGGCTGGGCCGGCGTCGAAGACGACCGACGCCGACCTCTACACGTACGGCAAGGTGATGGGCGGCGGGCTGCCGGCCGCGGCGTTCGGCGGGCGCGCCGACATCATGGCCAAGCTCGCCCCGGCCGGCCCGGTCTACCAGGCGGGCACGCTCTCCGGTAACCCGCTGGCCTGCGCCGCCGGCCTGGCGTCGCTGCGGCTCGCCGACGACGCGGTCTACCGTCGCCTGGACGAGACCGCGGCGCACGGTCGGCAAGCTGGCCGCCGAGGCGCTCGCCGCCGCGGGTGTGCCGCACCGGCTCTCGTACGCCGGCAACATGTTCTCGATCTTCTTCACCGACGCGGAGGTCGTCGACTTCGACGGCGCCAAGACGCAGAACGTGGCCGCCTTCAAGGCGTTCTTCCACGCGATGCTCGACGCCGGCGTCTACCTCCCGCCGAGCGCGTTCGAGGCCTGGTTCGTGTCGACGGCGATCGACGACGCGGCCCTCGAAGTGTTGGCCGCGGCCCTCCCGGGCGCGGCGCGGGCGGCGGCGGACGCGGGGGGCGCGAGTTGACGACAACGGTGGTGCACGTGCTGCGGCACGGTGAGGTGCACAACCCGGACAAGATCCTGTACGGGCGGCTGCCCGGCTTCAAGCTCAGCGAACTCGGCGGGCAGATGGCCAAGGCCGCCGCGCAGTCACTGGCCGAGCGGGACGTCACGTACGTCGTGGCCAGCCCGCTCGAACGGGCGCAGGAGACCGCCGAGCCGATCGCGGCCCAGTTCGGCCTCCCGGTCGCGGTCGACGAGCGGCTGATCGAGAGCGCCAACTGGTTCGAGGGCAAGCGGGTCTCGCCCGGCGACGGCTCGTTCAGCGACCCGCGCAACTGGTGGGTGCTGCGCGACCCGCTGACCCCGTCCTGGGGCGAGGCCTACCGGGCGATCGCCGAGCGGATGTTCGCGGCCGTGCACGCGGCCCGGGTGGCCGCCGAGGGCCACGAGGCGGTCTGCATCTCGCACCAGCTCCCGATCTGGACGCTGCGCCGCTACGTCGAGCGCAAGCGGCTCTGGCACGACCCGCGCAAGCGGCAGTGCGGCCTCGCCAGCCTGACCTCGTTCCACTTCGACGGCGCCAAGATCGTCGGCATCGGCTACTCCGAGCCGGCCGCGCACCTGGTCGCGATGTCGCCCAACGCCCGGCACGCCAAGGGCGCTTGACGTGCGCCGTCGTGGGCTCCTCGTCGGGATAGCAATCGTCGCGGTAGCGGCGGCCGCGATCGTGTACGTGGTCACCGGCCGCGGCGGCGACAGCTGGAAGGACCTCTGCGGCACGTCCAGCGAGGGGTTCATCGAGTGCACCGCCGGCAAGCGCCCGGCCGCGCCGTCAGTGAAAGGCGAGCTGCTCGAGGGCGGCACGTACGACTCGGCGTCGAGCGCCGGCAAGGTCGTCGTGGTCAACTTCTGGGGATCCTGGTGTGCGCCCTGCCGCGCCGAGATCGACGACCTGGAGGCCGTCCACGAGGCGACCAAGGCCAGCGGCGTCGACTTCCTCGGCATCAACATCCGCGACAGCCGGGACGCCGCGCTCGCCTTCCACAACCAGCGGGTGGCGTACCCGAGCGTGTTCGACCCGTCGAGCAAGCTGGCGCTCGGCTTCCAGATCCCGCCCAACTCCATCCCGGCCACGATCATCGTCGACCGCAGCGGTGACATCGCGTACGTGATCCGCCGCGGCGTCACCCAGCAGCAGCTGCAGCCGATCGTCGAGCGGGTCGCGGCCGAGGCGTCCTGATGGGCGAGACGTTCGGCGACCTGGCCACCAGCGGCCCGCTGTTCTTCGCGATCGGCGGAGCCGCGCTGGCCGGGCTGGTCAGCTTCCTCTCGCCGTGCGTGCTCCCGCTGGTGCCCGGCTACCTCTCCTACGTGACCGGCCTCGCCGGCACCGAGCTCGAGCGCAAGGTCCGCGACCGGAGCCGGGTGTTCACCGGCACGATGCTCTTCATCGTCGGCTTCACCACGGTCTTCGTGCTGGTCGCGGTGCTGGTCAGCCGGGTCGGCTGGGCGATGGTCGAGCACCGCCGAACGCTGGAGATCGTGGTCGGGTCGCTGATCATCGTGCTGGCGCTGGCCTTCCTCGGCGTCATCCCGGGCTTCCAGCGCGAGCTGCGGATCCAGGCACTGCCCAAGGCCGGCCTGCTGGCCGCGCCGGTGTTCGGCGCCGTCTTCGCGCTGTCCTGGGTGCCGTGCGTGGGCCCGACGATGGGTTCGGTGCTGCTGCTGGCCGGCACGTCGGGGCAGGCCGACCGCGCGGTCGTGCTCGCCGTCGCGTACTGCCTCGGTCTGGGGATCCCGTTCGTGCTCTTCGGGCTGTTCTTCACCCGGCTGCTCGGGCTCTTCAAGCTGATCCGCCGCAACAGTCAATGGGTCACCCGGGTCGGCGGCGCGCTGCTGATCCTGATCGGCCTGGCGCTGGTCACCGGCGGGTGGAACAGCTTCCTGATCTGGCTGCAGACCAGCGTGGGCGTGGGGAGCATCGGCATCTGATGACGACCACCGAAACGCGGCCCGCGCCGTCGACCGAGCCCGACCCCAGGCGGCCGGGCTGGGGCAACTGGCTCGTCGGCCTGGCCCGTGGCCTGTGGCGGCAGCTGACCAGCATGCGCACCGCGCTGGTGCTGTTGTTCCTGCTCGCCGTGGCGTCGATCCCGGGCTCGGTGCTGCCGCAGAGCAACGTCGCGATCGAGCAGGTGCAGAACTTCTATCGCGAGCACCCGACGCTGGCGCCGTGGCTCGAGAAGGTCGACGGGTTCAACGTCTTCGGTTCGCCCTGGTTCGCCGCGATCTACCTGCTGCTGTTCACCTCGCTGGTCGGCTGCGTGGTGCCGCGGCTGCGCGACCACTACCGGGCGATCCGCTCAATGCCGCCGAATGTGCCGGCCCGGCTCGACCGGCTGCCGCAGCACGCGACGGTCGAGGACTTCGACGGCGACGCGTCGGCGGTCGCGGCAGCGCTGCGCAAGCGGCGCTGGCGGGTGGTCGTCCGCGACGACACGGTCTCGGCGGAGAAGGGCTATCTCAAGGAGACCGGCAACCTGGTCTTCCACTGCTCCCTGCTGGCCGTGCTGACCGCGGTCGCCCTCGGCTCCTGGTACGGCTGGCACGGCAACCGGATCCTGGTCACCGGCCAGGATTCGGGTTTCTGCAACAGCCTCCAGCAGTACGACGAGGCGAAGCTCGGCCCGCGCGTCGACGAGGGCAAGCTGCCGCCGTTCTGCGTGACGCTGGACGACTTCGAGGCGACGTTCCAGACCTCCGGGCAGCCCAAGCAGTTCCGCGCGTCGGTGACCGTCGAGGGCGACGGGCCGACCCACACCGCGAGCTTCTCGGTCAACGATCCGCTGCGGCTCGACGGTGCCTCGGTCTACCTGCTCGGCCACGGCTACGCGCCGATCCTGCGCTACACCGACCGGTTCGGAAAGACGCAGACGAAGGAAGGTCCGTTCCTGTCCATCGACGGGATGCAGACCAGCACCGGCGCGATCTCGTTCCCCGACTCCAACGTCGACCCCGTGACCGGCAAGCGCGACCCTTCGCTGCAGATGGGTTTCGACGGCATCTACATGCCGACCGCGCCGGCGCAGGCGCCGTTCCTCCGCTCGGAGTTCCCGGCCGAAAACAACCCGGGCCTGCTGCTCACCGCCTATCGCGGCAACCTCGGCCTGGACGCCGGCATCCCGAGCTCGGTCTACCGGCTCGACCAGACCCAGATCGACGCGGGCCGGCTCAAGCCGGTCGGCGAGGGCAAGCTGCTCAAGCCCGGCGAGACCTGGACGCTGGACGACGGGTCGTCCGTGCAGTTCGTCGGCACGAAGAAGTTCGTCACGCTGTCCGTGCGGCACGACCCGGGCCAGGGCATCGCGCTGGTCGCCGCGGTGCTCGCGCTGGGTGGCCTGATGGGCTCGCTGTTCGGGAAACGCCGCCGCATCTTCTTCCGCCTGACTTCCCCGTCTCCGACGTCGAGTAGTAGATTGCTCGAGGCCGGTGGCCTGCCGCGCACCGACTACCCCGGCTTCGCCGAGGAGTTCGCTTCGACCGTCGCCGCCGTGAGAGAGAAGACCTGATGGCCGCCTTGTCGGACGCCCTGCTGGTGGTGGCCATGCTCGGCTACCTCGTCGCGATGATCTGCTACGCCGCCGTGTACGCGTTCGGCGACAAGGGCGTGGTCGCCCGCGTCGCCACGCGCGAGCGCGAGCTCGTCGGCGCCGGCGGTCCGCCGGCGGTCGAGGTGATCGAAGAGGTCGCGAAGCCGCGTGCCGGCCGTGACGGCTGGGCGTCGCGGATCGCCGCGGCCGTGCTGGTGCTCGCGGGCGTCGCGCAGATCGGGTCGCTGATCTTCCGCGGTGTCGCCGGCGACCGGCTGCCCTGGGGCAACATGTACGAGTACGTCCTCGCGGCCACCTCGGTCGCCGCGGTGGCGTGGATCGTGGTGATGGCCCGCCGGCCGGCGCTGCGCCACCTGGGCCTCTATGTCGCGCTGACGCAGGTGGTCCTGCTGGGCGTCGCGGGCCTGCTGCTCTACGTGCCGGTCGGGCCGCTGGTGCCCGCGCTCGACTCGTACTGGCTGGCCATCCACGTGACCGCCGTGGCCATCTCGTCGGGCGTGTTCCTGATCGGCTTCGTACCCGCCGGGCTGTTCCTGATCCGCTCGGGCTACGACAAGGGCCGGATGTCGTTCCCGTTCAGCCTCGGCGAGCGCCTGCCGGCCGCCGGTGTGCTGGAGCGGCTCTCCTTCCGGCTGCACGCGTTCGCCTTTCCGATCTGGACGTTCGGCGCGCTGATCGCCGGCCCGATCTGGGCGGAGTCGGCCTGGGGCCGCTACTGGGGCTGGGACCCCAAGGAGGTCTGGGCGTTCATCTCCTGGATCGTCTACGCGGGCTACCTGCACGCCCGGGCAACGCCGAGCGTCAAGCAGACGACGGCGACCTGGATCGCGGTGCTCGGCTTCCTGACGATGCTGATGAACCTGTTCGGCGTGAACATCTTCTTCACGGGCCTCCACTCGTACGGCGGCCTCTGACTTTCACCCGATCGGCCATGGGCAATGGCCGGCCCGCTCGCTAACCTCCTGTTGATCATGTTCTGACGGGGGTTCGAAGATGCGGTTTGGCCGCGGCCTTGCGCTGCTCAGTGCCGGGGTGTTGGTGACGGCCGGTTCGCCGGTGTTCGGTGCGAGCGCGGCCGCGGCGCCCTCGACCATTTACGTCTCCAAGCAGTGCGGCAGCGTGCCGAACGGGACCGAGGGCAACCCGTACTGCACGATCTCCCAGGCAGCCGAGGTCGCCCTGCCGGGGCAGACCGTCGCGGTGCGAGCGGGAACCTATGCCGAGACCGTGGTCCCGCGCTCGGGGCAGCCAGGAAAGCCGATCACGTTCGCGGCGCACCGGAGCCAGGGTGTCCGCGTCGAGGTCAGCGGCGGGGCGGACGGGACGGGTTTGCGCCTCTCCGGCGTGCACGACGTCGTCCTCGACGGGTTCTTTCTCAACACGGGCGGATCCGCCGCCGTCGTCGAGAACTCCAGCGACGTCACGATCACCAACAGTTGGGTCGTCGCTCCGTTCGGGCCCGGTGTCGTCGTCAAGGGCGACTCGCATCGGGTGACGGTCAGCCACACGTTGGCGGCGGTCCAGCGCGCGGCGGCCTTCGTGGTCGGCGAAGGCGCCAGTGACACCTTGTTGGCCGCCAACAGCGTGCGGTTGGGCCGGCCCATCGGCGCGCTGCGTGTCCCGGCGGTCACCGTCGCTGACGCGCCGAAGACCACGATCATCAACAACACGATCGTGACCGACTGCCTCGGCGGCATCGACGTCACCGGCGACTCGGCGGGCTTCGCCCTCGTCAACTCGATCGTGCGCACCACCTGGATCGACACGCCCGGTCGCTGTAGGAACACGTCCGGGCCCGACCCCGCGAGCGTGCTGCCGGTGGCGGTCGCCGGTGCGGCGACCACCGACGCACACCTCGACTACAACGTCATCGACCCCGCGCACGGCGGGCCGCTCTACTCGTGGGCCGGCGCGACCTTCGCCGACCCGGGCGCCTTCCAGACCGCCACCGGGCAGGCCGCGCATGACATCGGCGCGGACCCGAAGCTCGCCAACGCCGCCGACACCGGATTCAACCTGCTCGCGGGGTCGCCGGCCATCGACTCCGCGCTGGCCACCGTTCCGGGGCTGCCGGCGACCGACGTGCGCGGCAACGCGCACGCCGACCAGCCCGACACGAGCAACAGCGGTGGCGGGTACATCGACCGGGGTGCCGTCGAGGTCGTACCCACCCCCACGATCACCTCGACGATCGCGCGCGTCCCGGGCGGCAGCGCCTCCGAGGCCGTCGTCACCGCCGGTCGGACCTATCCGTGGCCGACCGACGGCCCGATCGGAACGTTCAGCTTCCGCGGGGACGACCAGCAGGAGGTGGTGAACCGCACCGGCAGCGCGCGACTCACCTTCGACGCCGCCGGGTCGGCGTGCGCGATGGTCAAGTTCAGCCTCGACGGGTTCCGCAGCAGTGGCCTGGCCTACTACGACGCGCCCTGCCTGATGCTGGGCGGCGGGTACAACGCCGTCTCTCCGCAGCGGGTGCTCGACACCCGGTCGGCGGTCGGTGTGTCGCGCACCAGGCCGCTGGAAGGTGGCCAGCAGATCGACTTCGCCATTCCGGGCGCGGCGTCGACGGCCAGCGCGGTTGTCATCAACGTGACGGTGACCCAGCCGACGAGCTACGGCTCGTTGCGGGTCATGCGGTCCGACTATTACGAGCCGGTCGGCGACAACCTCCACTTCGTCGCCAAGCAGACGATCGCCAACCTGGTGACCGTCCCGGTCCGCGACGGGAAGGTGTCGGTCTACAACGACAGCGACGGCACCTCGCACGTCGTCGCCGACCTGGTCGGCTACTACGGCGACAGCCCCAACGGACTGACGGCCGCGACGCCGGCGCGGGTGCTCGACACCCGCTCCTCGATCGGCGTGGCCGGGACCAGCCCGGTAGGCCCGCAGGGCCGGGTCACCGTCGACGTCTCGTCGCGCGTGCCGGCCGGCACCATCGCGGTCGTGCTCAACCTGACCATCACCAAGCCGACCCAGAGCGGGCACATCACGTTGTTCCCGAACGGTTCCGCGGTGCCGACGGCGTCGAACGTCAACTTCGTCTCCGGGCAGACGGTGAACAACATGGCGATCGCGCCGGTGGTCGGTGGCAAGATCGCGTTCGCGCACGGTGGGTCGGGCACGGTGCACGTGATCGCCGACCTGGCGGGCTGGTTCGCGCCCGGTGCCGGCAGCACGTTCCTTCCGACGTACCGGAGTCATGTGTTCGAACCCGGCCGGAATGTGGGTGGGCTGATCGGGCCCGGGCAGTCGGCGCGGGTCTTCGTCAACACGAGCTATTGCGGATCGCAGCCCTGCAGCCCGCGCACGGCCGTCGTCGCGAACCTGACCGTCGACAGCGCGGGATCAGGCGGCTACCTGTCCATCTACCCGTACGGCCAGGCGCGTCCGGTCATGTCTGTCCTCAACTTCGCCAAGGGCCAGACCGTCTCCACCCAGGCCACCGTCGGCCTCGGCCAGGACTCTTTCATGATCTTCAACAGCAGCGCGGCCACCGTCGAGGTGTTCGTCGACCAGTTCGGCTTCTACTTCGGATCGGTGGCCTAGAAACGTGTCTCGCCTGTACCGCGGCCTCGTGCCGCTGATCGCCGCCGTCCTGACCACGGCCGCGCTCACACCGGCAGGCGCGAGCGCCGCCGCCGAGGCGCCGTCCACCATTTACGTCGTGCCGCGGTGCGACAGGGTCATGGACGGGAGCCTGGAGCTTCCCTTCTGTTCCATCACGGAAGCCGTCAAGGTGGCGCGGCCGGGTCAGACCGTGGAGGTGGCGAAGGGCGCGTTCGGCGATGTGGTGGTCGCCTCGTCCGGTGAGCCGGGCAAGCCGATCACGATCAAGGGGTCCCGGCAGGACGGCGAGCGTACGACCGTGCGGAGCGTCCGGCTCTCCGCCGTGCACGACATCGTCCTCGACGGGTTCGACATCCAAGCCAGCCTCAAGTCAGCGGTGGTCGTCGAGGACTCCAGCGACATCACGGTCACTGACGGGTGGGCCACTACCTCGTCAGCCCCCACGGTCGAGATCAAGGGTGACGCGCACCGCGTCACCGTGAGCGGCATGGTGGCGAGAGGGCTCTACGCGCAGGTGTTCGCGGTGGGCGCCGGCGCGACCGACACCGTCCTTAGCGGCAACAGCGTCAAGCTGGACCGTTTTCTCAGCGGCGCACCGCCGGCGATCACCGTTGATGACGCACCGCGGACGACCGTCACCAACAACACGATCGTGACCGACTGTCTCGTCGGGGTCGCGGTCACCGGCGAATCGGCGGGGTTCGGTCTCTACAACTCGATCGTGCGGACCAATCTGCCCGCCCGGCCCGGAGCCTGCACCCCGCCACAGGCGCCTCCGTCGGCGAGCGCGATCCCGTTGACGGTCGACGGTGCGGCCGCGACAGACGGCCACGTCGACTACAACCTGTTCGATCCGGTGCACGGCGGGCCGCTCTACGCGTGGGCCGGCGCGACCTACGGCGATCCCGCGGCGTTCGCGGCCGCCACCGGTCAGGGCACGCACGACATCGCCGCTGACCCGAAGCTGGCTACATCCGCGCCCGAGATGGCCGGCTGGAGCGTGCTGCCCGACTCTCCGGCGATCGACTCCGCGCTCGCGAACGCGCCCGGCCTGTCCAGCCGGGACCTGCGTGGCAACCCGCACGCGGACAAGCCGGACACCCCCAACAGCGGCGGCGGGTACGTCGACCGCGGCTCAGCCGAACTGTTGCCCGAACCGAAGGTCACCTCGACGTTCAGCCGGGCGACCGGCGGCGGGAGCCTCGATGCCATCGCCACCGTCACCGCCAAGTACGCATGGCAGACGGACGGATCGGCCGGCACCGCCACCTTCCAGGTGGGCGGCGGGTCCGACGAGCGACCCGTCGTCACCCACGCGGGTAGCGCCCGGTTCACTTATCGTCGGGCCGGTGTCGCGTGCGTTCGCATCACCTTCAGCACTGACGGGTTCCGCTCGCGCCTGACAGCGCACGATTCCACGCCGTGCGTCGTGCTCGGCTCCTCGTTCAACCCGTCGACCCCGCAGCGGGTCCTCGACACCCGGTCCGGCATCGGTGTCGAGGGCACCGCACCGATGGGGCCGGACAGCTGGATGGCGCTGTCGCTGCCGGAGCCGTTCGCCTCCATGGACGCGGTCGTTCTCAACGTCACCGTCACCCAGCCCACCTCCAACGGCTATCTGACCGTCTACGGGAACACGGGCAAGCCCGATTCGTCGAACATCAACTTCGTCGACGAAGCAGACGATCGCCAACCTCGTGACGGTGCCGGTGAGCGACGGCCAGGTGTGGCTCTCCCACAGCGGCTCGGGCACCGTGCACGTGTTGGCCGATGTCGCCGGCTACTACGCCAGCACCGGCGCGGCCATGCAGGCGACGGCCCCGGCCCGCGTGCTCGACACCCGCTCCGCGGTCGGCGTGCCCGGGCACGACGCCGGTGGGCGCACAGGGACGGGTCACCGTCGACGTGTCGTCGCGGGTGCCGGCGGGCACGACCGCGGCGGTGCTGAACGTGACGGTCACGAAGCCCAGCCAGAGCGGGCACATCACCGCCTTCCCGGCAGGCGCCGCGGTGCCGACGGCGTCGAACCTCAACTTCGTCGCCGGCCAGACCGTGAACAACATGGTGATCGCGCCGGTGGTCGACGGCAAGATCGCGTTCGCACACGGTGGTTCGGGCACCGTGCATCTGATCGCCGACCTGACGGCTTGGTTCGGGCCTGGTGCCACGGGCACCTACCTGCCGACGCGCTCGACGCGGATCCTCGACACCCGCGCGACAGCCACCCCGGTCGGCCCTGGACAGACGGTGCGGGTCTCGGTGGACGCGCGCTCGTGCGACGAGCGCCCGTGCCCGCGCAGCGCGATCGTCGCGAACGTGACCGTGACCAACACGAAGTCCGGCGGCTATCTGACGGTCTACCCGTACGGTCAGCCCCGCCCGACGGCGTCCGCGATCAACTTCACCACGGGGCAGACCGTGGCCAACCTGGTCACCGTCGGTCTGGGTGAGGACTCGTTCCTGGTCTACAACAGCAGCGCGGCCACCGTCGACGTGCTCGTGGACCAGGCCGGCTTCTACCTGTCGCCGGCCTGACGCGAATCACTATCCTGTCCCGATGCGACAGACGTGGCGGGTGACGCTGGCCGGTCGGGTGGTCAGCATCGTGTTCGCGGCCTTCGGCCTGTGGGTCATGGTGCGGGCGGCGCTGTCCGGTCGGGCGCGACGGGTTCGACCTGGCGATCGCGTACGCCTTCGGCTTCGGCCTGGCCGCCGTGCTCGTGCCGTTCCTGGTCGCGATCCGGCCGTCCGTCACGCTGACCGACACCGACGTCGAGGTGCGCAACCCGCTGCGCACCCGGCGCGTGCCGCTCGGGGAGATCGCCGACGCCAAGACCGGCTACGGTGGCCTGCGCATCGAGACCCGCGACGGCCGGGCGGTCACCGCCTGGGCCGTGCAGAAGTCCAACCTGGCCAGTTGGTCGGGCCGGCACACCCGCGCCGACGACGTGGCCGACGCCATCCGGAAGGCGGCGCGGCGGCGCACCAAGGTTTCCTGAACTTCTTTCCACCGCCAAGCAGCAGTGGTCCTGCGGCCGGCGTTGTCAGGGATATGAGGGACGGGCAGGCGCATGGACGCTGATCTCGAGTCGGAGTTCAGCGAGTTCGTAGCGTCCCGGTCGCACGCGCTGTTCCGCACCGCGCTCGCGCTGACCGGGCATCGCCAGCAGGCCGAGGACCTGCTCCAGACGGTGCTCATCAAGGGCGCCCGGCACTGGCCGCGGATCCGCTCCGGTGCGCCGGAGGCCTACCTGCGCACCGCGCTCTACCGCCAGCAGACCAGCTGGTGGCGGAGCTGCGGCGGCACCGCGAGGTGAGCACCGACGTCCTGCCGGAGACGGCCGCGGCGGCGACCCGACGGCGACGGTCGACCTGCATCTCGCCCTGCGGCAGGCGCTGGGCCGGTTGGCGCCCAAACACCGGGCGGTGCTGGTGCTGCGCTATTTCGAGGACCGCTCCGACGCGGAGATCGCGGAGATCCTCGGGTGCGCCGAGTCGACCGTCCGCAGCCAGGCGGCGCGCGCCCTCGCCCGCCTGCGCCAGCTCGCCCCGGAACTCACCATCGAGGCCACGAAGGAGGAGCGTCCGCGATGAACGATCGACTCACCGGTGCGCTGCGGCAAACGTTCGAGCAACTCGCCGACGACGGCGCCCGCCGCCAGGGTTGGCGCGGGCGGCGCTGGCCGGGGCCCGGCGCCGCCGCCGCGCCCGTCCGGCGCCGGCGCCGGGCTGGCGCTCTGGCCGCGATGGCGGCGGCCGGCGTGGCCGTCGTCGGCGACCGAGGCGCGCCAGGTCGCAGCCGGCCCGGCGGGTCGGTCGTCGTCGCCTACAGCGGCATCCGCGACCGGGCCGTCGAAGACGGCAGCCCGGTGTCCAACTACTCGCTGCTGCTCGATCCGGAGACCGGCGCACTACGAGCGCGTCCCCTATCCGGGTCGCGATGCCGTCGCCGGACGGCGACCAGGTGCTGGTCGAGGTCGGCGACAACAGCTTCGGCCACCGGAGCCGGGTGGGCATCATGGAGCGGGCGACCGGCGCGGTCCGCTGGATCGACGCCGACAGGTGCCCGGGTTTCCCGGCAACGCGGACGAGGGCCGTGTGGTCGCCGCGACGGCCGGCGGATCATGTTCCGACCTCGTGCCGAAGTCCGGCCCGTCCGGCGTGGTCGTGGTCGACGCGCGAGACCCTGCGCGCCGAGTTCGTGCCGCTGCCGGACTGTGGCACGCCGGCACCGGCCTGGCGCTGGACGTCGACGGCGACGGCTTCGCTGATGCTGGTCGGCAACGCGCCCAGCGAGCGAGGCGCACTCGAGGTCGCGAACGGGATCTACTTCTACGGGCCTCGACGGGCCGACCGCGACGGCAAGCTCGGTGCCGGTACCAGCTGGCATGTAGTGGGCCGCACCGGCCTTCTCGCCGCGGCGGCAGACTGGCGTTCAGCGGCCCACCGGCGGCGCGGCCGCTGTCGGTCGTGGTCGTCGACCCGGACACCGGCGCCGTCCGCGCGCGGCTCACCGTGCCCGAGGCGGGTTCCTGTCGTCGGCTGGGCCGACGACGACCATCTGATGGTGCGCACCTCCGACCTCCGACCGAGGCCGAGCAGCTCCTGATCGTCGACCTGAACGGGGCGGTGACCAAGCGGCTCAACCCACCCGATGGCGTCGCCGCGACCAAGGTCTGCATCGGTTCCGCCGCGGGCCTGCCGGACTCGGCTGCCGACCTGACCTTCTGAACAGGGGGCCGAGACGGTGCGGCGCGGGTCATAGGCGAGACTGCTACCTATGGCCCGCGCCTTTCCGTACCCGGACCTCAAGGACTTCATCGCCGCGCTGGAGAGCGCCGGTGAGCTGAGGCGCGTCGGTGTGCCGGTCGACCCGACGCTGGAGATCAGCGAGGTGGTGACCCGCACGGTCCGGGCCGGCGGCCCGGCGCTGCTGTTCGAGCGGCCGACCCGCGGCGAGATGCCGGTGGCGATCAACCTGTTCGGCACCGAGCGGCGCATCGCGATGGCGCTTGGGCGTCGACTCGCTCGACGAGATCGGCGACCGGATCGGCGCGCTGGTCAAACCCGAGCTGCCGGTCGGCTGGTCGGGGATCCGCGACGGGCTCGGCAAGGTCCTGCAGCTCAAGTCCGTGCCGCCGAAGAAGGTCAAGACGGCGCCCTGCCAGCAGGTGGTCTACCGGGGTGCCGACGTCGACCTCAACCGGCTGCCGGGGCTGCAGGTCTGGCCCGGCGACGGCGGGATCTTCCACAACTTCGGGCTGACCCACACGAAGCACCCGGAGACCGGCAAGCGCAACCTCGGCCTCTACCGCCTCCAGCAGCACTCGCACAACACGCTCGGCATGCACTGGCAGATCCACAAGGACTCGACCGCGCACCACGCGGTCGCCGAGCGGCGCGGCGAGCGGCTGCCGGTGGCGATCGCGATCGGCGCGGACCCGGTGGTCAGCTACGCGGCCAGCGCGCCGCTGCCCGGCGACATCGACGAATACCTGTTCGCCGGCTTCCTGCGGGGCGAGCGGGTCGAGATGGTCGACTGCCTGACCGTGCCGCTTGCAGGTGCCGGCGCACGCGCAGATCGTGCTCGAGGGCTACATCGAGCCCGGCGAGCGGCTGCCCGAGGGGCCGTTCGGCGACCACACCGGCTTCTACACCCCGGTCGAGCCGTTCCCGGTGCTGCACGTCGAGTGCATGACCACGCAGCGCGACCCGGTCTACCAGTCGATCATCACGTCGAAGCCGCCGCAGGAGGACCACGGGCTCGGCAAGGCCACCGAGCGGATCTTCCTGCCGCTGCTCAAGCTGCTGATCCCGGACATCATCGACTACGACCTGCCGTCCGCCGGGGTGTTCCACAACTGCGTGATCGTCTCGATCAACAAGCGCTACCCGAAGCACGCGCAGAAGGTGATGAACGCGATCTGGGGCGCCCACCTGCTCTCGCTGGCCAAGCTGATCGTGGTCGTCGACGACGACTGCGACGTGCACGACTACGCCGAGGTGGCGTTCCGCGCGTTCGGCAACGTCGACTACGCGCACGACCTGGTGCTCACCCAGGGGCCGGTCGACCACCTCGACCACGCCTCGTACCAGCAGTTCTGGGGTGGCAAGGCGGGTGTCGACGCGACCCGCAAGCTGCCGACCGAGGGCTACACCCGCGGTTGGCCGGACGAGATGACCATGTCGCCGGAGATCACGGCCCTGGTCGACAAGCGGTGGAAGGAGTACGGCATCTGATGGTCGCCGTGGCGGCGCCGGCCCCGAACCGGGTCCGGGCCTTCATGCGGCTGGTGATGATCGAGCACTCGATCTTCGCCCTGCCGTTCGCCTACGTAGCCGCGCTGGCCGCGATGCGGCTCGACGGCGGCCAGGTCCAATGGGGCACGCTGGCGCTGATCACCCTCGCGATGGTCGCGGCGCGGACGGTCGCGATGGCCGCGAACCGGATCATCGACCGCCGGATCGACGCGCAGAACCCGCGCACCGCCAAGCGCGAGCTGATCACCGGCGCGGTGTCGCTGCGTACCGCCTGGGTCGGCCTGCTGCTCTCGCTGGTCGTCTTCGAGGTCACGGCCGCCGCGCTCAACCCGCTCTGCCTGGTGCTCTCGCCGGTCGCGCTGTTCCTGCTGGTCATCTACTCGTACGCGAAGCGCTTCACCAACTACCCGCAGTTCTTCCTGGCCGCGGCGCAGGCGGTGGCCCCGGTCGGCGCGTGGGTCGGCGTGACCGGCGAGTGGTCCTGGCCGGCGTTCGTGCTCGGCGTCGCGGTGGGCACCTGGATCGGCGGCTTCGACTGCATCTACGCGGTGCAGGACCTGGAGGCCGACCGCCGGATCGGGATCGGCTCGGTGCCGGTCAAACACGGCGTACGCGGCGCGCTGATCATCTCCGCGGTGACCCACGTGGTGACGGTCGCGTTCTACGTCTGGTTCGGCGCTGCTGGCCGACCTGGGCTGGCTGTGGATCGCCGGGGTCGCGATCACCACCGCCGTGCTGGTCTACGAGCACGCCATCGTGAAGCCCAGCGACCTGTCCCGAGTGAACCGAGCCTTCTTCACCGCCAACGGCGTGATCGGCATCGTCCTGTTCGCCTTCGCCCTGCTCGACCTGGTCGCCCTCCAAGGCCTGCGCGCCTAGTTGGCCCGGCTGCCCACCCAGTCCTCGACCACGGCGGGCAGGGGATAGCGGGGTGACTCGAGCGACCAGTCGATCGTGCCGCGGACCGAGTCGGCGACGCCCTCGACGTAGCGGCGGACCGCCGCGTCGATGCGGGTGCCGAAGGCCGGCACGGCGGCGCGGAGCTCGACGAACCGGGTCATCCGGTCCTGCCAGCGGCCGATCACCTCGCGGGTGGCGGCGTCGCGGGCCAGGCCGCGCTCGCGGGCGGTGGCCAGCACCAGGTTGTGCCCGGCCGACGTGTCCTCGTCGCGCTCCAGCGAGAGCAGGTCATTGAACCAGGAGAGCAGGTCGTTGCCGGCGGCGCTGATCTCGCGCAGCACCGGGTGGTGGTAGACCGCCTCCGGGATCCGCATCCGGCCGGCGCCGGCGAACTCGATCAGGGCGTACGACACGTAGGCCGCCGAGGTGGCCCGGCGCAGCTGGATGTATTCGACGATGCCCGGGCGGCGGCCGACCCACTTGTTGCTGGCCTCGACCAGGATGCCGTCGAGGTGGTGGCGCAGCGCGTCGTTGATCCGGTCGACCGACATCTCCGACAGGTCGCCGGTGATCGCCCGCCACGAGTCGAGCAGCATCGCGCGCATCGGGGGGCTCAGCCCGGGTGCCGGGTGCCGGCCGTCGCTGTCGAGGGTGGCGAAGACCGCTTCGACGGTGGCCCGGACCCGCTCGAGCGGTGGTGCGGCGCTGCCGTCGACGGTGTCGTCGAGCAGGAAGAACCAGGTGAACAGGGCGGTCACCAGGCGCAGGTCGGCCTCGTCGGCGTCCGGGTAGAGGCGGCCGGCGTAGCGGGCGAAGCCGCTGTCGCGCAGTCGCCCGGCGGTCTCCGTCGCGATGCCGCGTTCGACGAGCCAGCCGGTCAACCAGTCCTGCGCGGCGTCGGCGTGCGGGGAGATCCGCGGCGGGATGGGGCAGAACAGACCGGGCGTCACCATGGGCAGCGGCCTCCCGAGTGCGGGCCGGGTGGGGCACGCCCGGCTCATAGGCTTGACCGTATGCGAACGCCGTGGGTGGTAGGGGTCTCGGGAGCATCTGGTACGCCATATGCGGCTTCGGTGCTGCGGGGGTTGCTCGATGCCGGCGAGCCGGTTGATCTCGTGGTGTCCCGGGCCGCGCGGCTGACGATCCTCGACGAGACCGGGTCACCGCTGCGCGACGGGCACTGGAAGGACGACCTGGCCCGCTGGCTCGGCCGCGACCTGGGCGGCGCCGATCTGCTGTTCTGGCCCGCCGGTGACCTCGCGGCGGGGCCGAGCAGCGGCTCGTATCCCGTGCGCGGCATGGTGGTGGTGCCGGCCAGCACGGCGGCCTGCGCCGGCATCGCCCTTGGCCTGTCGAAGGATCTCCTGCAGCGGGCGGCGGAGGTCAACCTCAAGGAGCGGCGCCCGACGGTGCTGGTGCCCCGGGAGACCCCCGTGACCCGCAGCCACCTGCTGCACCTGCTGGAACTCGACGCCGCCGGCGCGGTGGTGCTGCCGGCGAGTCCGGGCTTCTACGGTGCGGGTGCCACGGCGACCGCGGCCCAGTTGGTCGACTTCGTGGCCGGCAAGATCCTCGACGCGATCGGCGTCGCACATGATCTCTCGCCACGCTGGACCGGCGTTATCGGCGGCACGTCCGGGGGCCCCTCAGCGGGGCCGCCGGACGCGTGAGCCGCGCCTCCCAGGGTCAGTGCAGGCCGGCGTTCGTCGGCCCGTGGTTGCCGCTCTGGGACGGCCCCGAGTTCGGTGAACGGTTCGCGCCGTCATCGAGGTCGTCGAGCACGCCTTCGCCCTCGAGCAGGGCCCGGACTTCGGACTCCCGGAAGCGGCGGTGTCCACCTGGTGTCCGGATGCTCCCGATTCGACCAGCCGCAGCCCATCGCGTCACGGTCTTGGGGTCGACCCGGAAGAGCGCAGCCACCTCGCCCGGCGTCAGCAGACGGTCTCCAGTGTCCACGGTCCCCTCCTCGCGTCAGCGAAAGCCTCTCGAACTGGTCTCAGATGTGCGCCCCGGCAGTGCGCGAGAGGCTTTCATAGGGACGTACGGCCATTAGAGCACCGTGAGAGTGCACTGTCCTGGAATCGGGGAAAACGCACTGTGTGGGCAGATCCCCCGTAAAATTGCGAGCCGTACTCTCCTTTGCCCATGTTTCACGCGGACCGGCGAATCGTCCACTCCCGGTCCCGGTTAGGGTCTACAGGACGTGGATGCCATCGACCTGCGCCTCGTGGAGTTGTTGCGTACCAACGCACGGCTGTCCTTCGCCGAACTCGCCCGACAGGTCGGCCTGTCCGCCCCGGCCGTGCACGAGCGGGTCGGAAAGCTCGAATCGTCCGGTGTGGTCCGTGGCTACCGGGCCGACGTCGACCCGGAGGCGATCGGGCTCGGCGTGACCGCGATGATCGGCGTCGTCGAGGAGTCGACCACCGACGCCGACGACCTCCAGGAACTGCTGCGCGAGCTGCCCGAGATCGAGTCCTGCTACTTCATGGCCGGCGTCGAGTCGTTCCTGCTGACCGTGCGGGTCGGCACCATCGCCGAGCTCGAGCGGCTGATCGTGCGGCTGAACCGGACACCCGGGGTGGCTTCGACGCGGACCGCGATCGCCCTGTCGGCCAAGTGGGAGAACCGCCCGCGACCGCTGTCCCCGCGCTCGGATTAGCCTGCACACATGGAACAGCTCGACCGATGTAGCGCCGCCGATCGGGCGTGGGTGACCGAAGCGGTCGCCGCGGTCGAAGCCGACGCGAACCGCTCCGCCGACACCCATCTGCTGCCATTCCCGCTGCCCCGGGAGTGGGGCGTCGACCTCTACCTCAAGGACGAGTCGGTGCACCCGACCGGCTCGCTCAAGCACCGGCTGGCCCGGTCGCTGTTCCTCTACGGGCTCTGCAACGGCTGGATCGGCCCGCGACACCACGGTCGTCGAGGCGTCGTCGGGGTCGACCGCGGTCTCCGAGGCGTACTTCGCCCGGATGCTCGACCTGCCGTTCATCGCGGTGATGCCGGCGTCGACCTCGGCCGAGAAGATCGCGCTTGATCGAGTTCCAGGGCGGAAAGTGCCACCTGGTCGACGATCCGTCCACCGCGGTCGACACCGCCCGCGCGCTGGCCGCCGACCTGCGGCGGCCACTTCATGGACCAGTTCACCTACGCCGAGCGGGCCACCGACTGGCGCGGCAACAACAACATCGCCGAGTCGATCTTCAGCCAGATGTCCCGCGAGCGGCACCCCGTGCCGGCCTGGGTGGTGGTCGGCGCGGGCACCGGCGGCACCAGCGCGACGATCGGCCGGTACGTCCGGTACCAGCGGCACCCCACCAAGATCTGCGTGGTCGACCCGGAGAACTCGGCGTTCTATCCCGGCGTACGCCTCCGGCGACTGGTCGGTCAACACCGGCCGCGGGTCGCGGATCGAGGGGATCGGCCGGCCCGCTGGTCGAAGCCTCGTTCCAGCCGCACGTCGTCGACCGGATGTGCGCCGTGCCGGACGCGGCGTCGCTGGCCGCGATGCGGGCCGCCTCCGCGGTGCTCGGCCGCCGCGTCGGAGGCTCAACGGGTACGAACCTGTGGGGCGCTTTCAGCCTGATCGCGGAGATGCGGGCGGCCGGCGTACCCGGCTCGGTGGTGACCCTGCTCTGCGACGGCGGCGAACGCTACGCACGCCACGTACTACGACGACGACGTGGGTGGCCGCCGCCGGCCTCGACCTGGCGCCGCACCTCGCGGTGCTGGACACCTTCCTCGCCTCCGGCGAGTGGCGCGGCTAGCGCCTGGCGCCTGGCGGCGCTAGCCCCGCTTGGCCAGGCCCGGGTAGTCGAGCACGAAGCCGGCGTCGTCGACGGTCAGGTCGGCGCGGAAGCTGTCGCTCTCGTAGCGGATCCGGTTGCCGCCCAGCGGCGTGTAGATGTGCTCGCCCGCGACGATCTCCAGGCTGGGCAGCAGCACCCAGGCGGTCACCACAGTGGACGACCGGTCGGGGGTGGCGTTGAGCAGGCCGAGCCGGCGGACGACCAGCGTGTTGGTCAGCGGTGAGCCACCGAGGTCGACGTCGAGCGCCCGCTCGAGCTGGGAGGCGTCTTCGATGCCCGGGAGGCCGACCCGCCGTTGTCCGGCCGCGACCAGGGCCGCGTCGAGGTCACCCTGCTCGCCGGTGGTGGCCCGCCAGCGGCCGGCGGCCCGCTGCAGCCGGACAGTGCGCATCCAGCCGGCACCCTCGACGCTGACATCCAGCCTGGACGTCTGCCAGTTCTCGTCGACGATCAGCTCGTAGCGGGCCAGGTAGGGAATCGGGTCGACCGCCTGCTGGGTGCCGCGCGCGACCAGCCCGCGCCGATCGTCGAAGACGACGGTTTCGGCGCCGGGCAGGTCGGTGCGGGTCCACAGCAGAACCTTCGGCAACGTGGCCATGCGATCACGTTACCGAAGGTCCGGCGATCTAGTGGGTACGGCGCGGGCCGCTGCGGGGACCGCTGCGCGGCCCACGGGAGCCGTAACGCTCGCCGCCGCCGTGCCGGTCGCCGCCGCCGCCGTAGCGGTGCTCGCCGCTCGGGCGCTGCGGCCGGCGCGGCTCGTCGAACTTCTCCGGCTTCACCGGGACGCCGCTGGGCTCGCGGGCGCCGGTCAGCTCGGCCAGTGCGGCGTCGCCGGCGCGGACCCGGGTCTCGGCCGGCTCGACGCCCGCCTTGCCCATCATGGCCAGCGTGCTGCGGCGCTGCTTGGGCAGCACCAGGGTGGCGACCGAGCCGGACTCGCCGGCCCGGGCGGTGCGCCCGGCGCGGTGCAGGTAGTCCTTGGCGTCGCTGCGGCGGGTCGATGTGCACGACCAGCGTGACCCCGTCGACGTGGATGCCGCGGGCGGCCACGTCGGTGGCCACCAGGACGTTCGTCCGACCCTCCTTGAACTCGGCGAGGGTACGGGTGCGGGCCCGCTGGGTCTTGCCGCCGTGCAGACCGCCGGCCCGCACGCCGACCGCCGCGAGCTGCTCGACCAGCCGGTCGACGCCCATCTGGGTGCGGGCGAACATCATCGTGCGGCCGTCCCGGGCGGCGATCGACGCCGCGACGGAGAACTTGTCGTGCGGCGGGATCAGCAGCAGGTGGTGGTCCATCGTCGTGACGCTGGCGGACGCGGGCTCGGTGGAGTGCGTGACCGGGTCGTTCATGAACCGCTTGACCAGCGAGTCGACGTCGCCGTCCAGGGTCGCCGAGAAGAGCAGCCGCTGGGTGCCGGCCGGCGTCTTGGCGAGCAGCTCGGTGACCTCGGGCAGGAAGCCCAGGTCGGCCATCTGGTCGGCCTCGTCGAGGACCGTGACCTCGATGTCGTCCAGCGAGCAGATGCCGCGCTCGATCAGGTCGCCGAGCCGGCCCGGCGTGGCGACGATGACCTCCACGCCGCGCTGGAGCGCGTCGATCTGGCGGTCGTAGGGCACGCCGCCGACGGCGGTCTTGAGGAAGACGCCGAGCGACTTGCCCAGCGGCAGCAGCGCGTCGTTGACCTGCATGGCCAGCTCGCGGGTGGGCACCAGGATCAGCGCGCGCGGGTGCTCGGGCCGGGCCCGCTCGCCACGGCGAGACCGGGCCAGCACCGGCAGGCCGAAGGCGAGCGTCTTGCCGGAGCCGGTCTGGCCGCGGCCGAGCACGTCCCGGCCGGCCAGCGCGTCCGGGACGGTGGCCTTCTGGATCTCGAACGGGGTGACGATGCCCTCCCGGGCCAGCGCCCGGACCAGCTGGCGGGGCAGGCCGAGCGAGTCGAAGCCCTCGGGGGCTTCTTCGGCGGCTACCTCTGCGGCCGCTGCGGATTCTGCGCTGCTCTCGGGAGCGCTGTCTTCCGCGACGGCGGAAGGGTCGAAGATGGACGGAAACGTGCTGGCGTCAGCAAACGCGGTCAAGTGGGGCCTCTCGTGGGCGGGCCATCTCGCGCGTCAGAACCGAAGGGGTGCACGCTTAGCAAGATCGCCCATGGGGCGCGGAAACGCGCCGGTCTATGAACTCAACGAGTGTACGGTGCGTGGCCGCCTGACGTCGCATCGAGGCGGCTCCCCGTGTGCGGCATCACGCGCCAGAGTGAGACATCCCCTAGTCGAGGAACCCCGTGATCGAGTTGCTGACGAACAGGACGACCAGGACGCCGATGCCGATCAGCACGCCCAGGCCGACCGCGAGGAACAGGCCGACCTTGGCATAGCTGCGCCGCGCCTGGGTCGTCTCGGTCCGCCCCTGGGCCAGGATGTGGCCGGTCAGGGAGCCGGAGTTGTCCATGGTCGCGGCGGGATAGGCGGTGGTCATCTGTGCCGGCTCGTCCGACTGCCCGTACAGCCGGCCGGCCCGCTGGCCCTGCGCCCAGCGGTGGTAGTCGGCCGCGGCCGGCGAGGTGCCGGGCGCGGTCGGGTTGATCGACTCCGGCCAGCTCGGCAGGGCCGGCGCGGGCGCGCCGGCGGCCGGTGCAGCCATCGCCGGAGGTGGCGGGAAGGGCGGCGCGGGCGACGGGCCCGGCGGCGGACCGGGCGGCGGCACCGGTGGGCCGGGCGGAATCGGGGGCTGCGGCTCCGGCACGGGCGGCACCGGCGAGGGCGGCGGCTGCGGCACCGGAGACGGCGGCACCGGCGGCGGGCCGGGCGGCGTCGGGCTCGGGCCGGGCGGCGTGGGTGCCGGGCCCGGTGGCGGGCCGGGCGCCGGGAACGGTGACGGGGCGGGGCCGGGTGCCGGCTCCGGGCCGGGGAACGGCGGCTGCGGGCGCAGTGGCGGCTCGGGCTCGGGCTCCGCGGGCCGTCCGGGGACCGGGCGGCCGGGCTCGGCGGGCTCGGGTTCCGGCTCACGGGGGCGTGGTTCGTCCGGCTCGGGACGATCGGGTCGCGGCTCGTCCGGCTGCGGGCGGTCCGGTTCCGCCGGCTCGTCCGGGCCCGAACCGGTCAGGAGCGGGCCGGCCTCACCGGCGCGATAGACCCGGGCGCTGCCGCTGCTGACCGCCGGCACCCCGTAGGGAAGATCCGCGGCCGACGGCTTGCGGGCTCCGGGCACGGTGACCCGGGCCTTGACGACGCGGGCGGTGCCGCCCGCCGCGGGCGGGTCGGGGTCCGCGGGCGCCGGTTCGCGGCCCGGCAACGGCTCGACCGAGGCCGGCGTGCTGGCCGCCCAGCCGGAGCGCTGAGCGGGAATGGCCGGCTCGCCCTCGGCCGCGACCGACTCAACGCCGGGAAGCGAATAGCCCGCCGCGGCCGGCGGTGCGGCCGGTCCGGCAGCCGACTCGGGCCGCACGTACCCGGGCGACTGCGGCTCGTCCGCCTTGTTGAACGGCACCGCGAAGCCCGACCACGGCGACTCTTCGGCAACCGGCACCTTGGGCACCCGCCGATCCAGCGGCGGGACCGGCCCCTTGGCCGGAACCGGAGTGATCGGCGCTGCCGCCGGTGCCGGCGGGGAAGCCGGTGCCGGTGCGGGATCGACGGTCTCGCCGCCGCGGTACGTGCCAGGCACCGCGGGTGCCGAGACGTGCGCGGAGTCCGGCGCGGTGCTGGTGCGCACCGATGCCCGCCCGACGACGGAGGTCGGCGTGTTTCCGGCCGGTGCGACCGGGATGTAGGAGATCTCCGAAACCGGCGTCGGCCGCGTCCAACCCGGTGCCGGCTCAGCGGCCGGCTCGGGCTCGGGCTCAGCAGCCGGCTCGGAGGCGGCGGGCCAGAGCGCACCGCCGTCGGCCGGTGGCGGTGGCGGCTCGTACGCCTCAGCCAGGTCTTCTTCCGCCGACGCCGCGGGCAGCGCCGTGCCCACGGGGGGTGGCGGCGGCAATGGCGGCAGCTCGGCGGCCACGCTGCCGGGCGGCGCCGACTCGTCGACCACTGGGTCGGGTCGTGCGTCGTGGGACTGCTGCGGCTTCTCGTCCATCGCTGCCTCCCTGCCCGCCGCCGGGCGCGCGCATGTTCGCCCGGCGCGGCGTGCCAATGTCACATCGTGGCACAACCGCGCACTCCGGTATGCCTGGAAGCGGCCTCAGCTCCCTGACGTGCCGGTCGGCGTGGCAACCGAGTCGGTCACCGGCGCGCCGTCGTTGGTGGCCGTCGGGGCAGCCGGCGGCGTGGTCGTCTCCTCCTCGGCGGGCGGAGCGGTCGTCTCCTCCTCCTCGGCGGGCGGCTCGGTCGTCTCCTCGGCCGGCGGCTCGGTCGGCTCCTCCGGCGTCTTCGGCGGCTCGGTGGTCGTCGGCGGCTTGGTCGGCGGCTTCGTCGGCACGGTCACCGGCGGCTTCGGCGGCTTGGTCGGCGGTTTGGTCGTCGGCGGCGGTGTTGGCGGCCGGGTGGTCGGCGGCGGTGTGGGGGTGCTCGGCACCGCCCCGAAGATCCGGGTGGCGCCGTAGAACCGGGACCACCAGACCGTCGACACCTTCACCACGTCGCCGGTGGTCGGCGCGTGCACCATCTTGCCGCCGCCGATGTACATGCCGACGTGGTGGACGCTCTGCCAGCTCGACCCGGAGGCGAAGAAGATCAGGTCGCCGGGCAGCAGCGCCGACCGCGGCACGCTGCGGTTGCGGCTGTAGTAGTACTGGTCGCGGGCCACCCGAGGAAGATCGCGGAAACCGGCCGCCCGGTAGGCCGCCCACATCAGGCCCGAGCAGTCGAACGCGTTCGGCCCCTCGGCCGCCCAGACGTACGGGTCGCCGAGCTGGGCCAGCGCATAGCGGACGGCGACCATCGCCTTCTCGTTGGCCCGCATTCCGGCGACGCTCTCGCCCGAGATGTATTGGGCGCCGAGCCGCTGCTCGGTGCGCTCCTGCTCGCGCTCGTAGGCCTCGACCGCCTCGATGTTGTCGGCCCGCAGGGCCCGCAGCGCGTCTTCCTTGGTCTTGCGGCTCTTTTCGAGCGTGCCGACCTTGGTGCTGAGGTCCTGGTGCTTGGTCTGCATCGCGGCGTAGTAGGCGGTGGCGTTCTGTTCGGCGAGCCGGGCCCGTTCGACCTCGTCGCCGGCGATCTCCGGGTGCGGCCCCGCCGACTGGCCGGTCAGCATCCGCTGCAACACGTCGAAGTCCTGCATGTCGCGGTCGTAGGCGCCCGGCGGCAGCGCGGCCGCGGCCTTGAGGGCGTCACCGGCCGCGTTGTCGGCGTTGTGCTGCGCCGCGGCCAGCTGGTCGCGCATCTGGCGCAGGTTGGTGTCGGCGAGCGCGAGGTCGGTGGCCGCCCGGTCGCGGTCCTGCTGCAGCTGGAGGACCTGTTCGCCGAGCATGGCGACCTCGGTCGCGCTGGAGTTGATCCGGGCGGCCAACGGGCCGCTCGTGATGGGCGACGGGATCTGCGGGAGGCTGGTGATCGGGGGCTGGCCGGGCAGCTGGATGGTGCCGATCGCCTCCGGTCGTGCACCGGAGTCGGGAACGGTGTTGGGCAGCGGCGGATCAGCCGCCCGCGGGACGGCCAAGGCGGGCGTGCCGAAACCGGCCGCCGCGGCTGCGGTCGCCGTGAGCAACGCGGCCCACGCCACTGGTCTGATGACCCGCATGTCCTGGCCATCGGGGCGTTTGGGCTGCCGGCTCGTCATGATCCTCCCCGGTTGTCGCGTTGTGACGACCGAACACCGGACGGCACGTTACGCATCCTGTGCGATGCGAAACACCCTCTGGTGTATCCCGTCACACTCGTTACTACCGCAAAACTGTGGTCACTGTCGATGGCAGCAGCGGTAACGAGACGCTGAGAACCGATGAACGGTGGTGGCCGAACAGTGATCACCGGTCGGCGACACGTACGCTCGCCTGCATGGACGAGGCACGTAAGCACGAGCTTGAGGAAAAGGTCTACGCCGGTACCCGGCTTTCCCGGCAAGACGGTGTGGACCTGTACGAGTCGGACGATCTGGCGTGGCTGGGTCGGCTGGCGCACCACAAGCGCACGGAGCTCAACGGCGACCGGGTGATGTTCAACATCAACCGGCACCTCAACCTGACCAACGTCTGTTCGGCCAGCTGCGCCTACTGCTCGTTCCAGCGCAAGCCGGGCGAGAAGGACGCGTACACGATGCGCATCGACGAGGCCGTCCGCAAGGCCAAGGAGATGGAGAGCGAGCAGCTCACGGAGCTGCACATCGTCAACGGTCTGCACCCGACACTGCCGTGGCGCTACTACCCCAAGGTGCTGCGCGAGCTGAAGTCGGCGCTGCCGAAGGTCAACCTCAAGTGCTTCACCGCGACCGAGGTGCAGTGGTTCGAGAAGATCAGCGGGCTGTCCGCCGACGCGATCCTCGACGAGCTGATGGACGCGGGTCTCGAGTCGCTGACCGGCGGTGGTGCGGAGATCTTCGACTGGGAGGTCCGCCAGCACATCGTCGACCACAACTGCCACTGGGAAGACTGGTCCCGGATCCACAAGCTGGCGCACAGCAAGGGCATGAAGACCCCGGCGACGATGCTGTACGGGCACATCGAGGAGCCCCGGCACCGCGTCGACCATGTCATGCGGCTGCGTGAGCTGCAGGACGAGACCGGCGGCTTCGCGGTCTTCATCCCGCTGCGCTACCAGCACGACTTCGTCGACTCGAAGGACGGCAAGGTCCGCAACAAGCTGCAGGCGCGCACCACGATGGCGTCGCCGGCCGAGTCGCTCAAGACCTTCGCGGTGTCCCGGCTGATGTTCGACAACGTGCCGCACGTGAAGTGCTTCTGGGTGATGCACGGCCTGTCGGTCGCCCAGCTCTCGCTCAACTTCGGCGTCGACGACCTGGACGGCTCGGTGGTCGAATACAAGATCACGCACGACGCCGACTCGTACGGCACGCCCAACACGATGCACCGCGAAGACCTGCTCGACATGATCTGGGATGCCGGCTTCCGGCCGGTCGAGCGGGACACCCGCTACAACGTCGTCCACGAGTACGACGCGCCCGCGTCGCTGGCCGAGCGCCGCGCCGATCCACAGGACGTGATGTCGTGAGCCCCGCCGTCAAGTACACACTGGCCCGGTTCGGGCTGTTCGCGGTCGTGTTCGCCGCGCTGCTGCCCGTGCCGATCGGCCTGTTCCTCAAGCTGATCCTCGCGCTGGCCTTCTCGGCCACGGTGTCGTGGTTCTTCCTGCGCAACTGGCGCGACCAGATGGCGCAGCAGCTCGCCGACCGGGTCGACAAGCGCCGCGAGGACAAGGCCAAGCTTCGGTCGGCGCTGGCCGGCGACGACGAGAGCTAAGGAAGGGACCCTTATTAACGCATAGCGTTAATAAGGGTCCCTTCCTTTCAACTCACCAGTTGGTCGAGCCGGCCACCTTCGGCCAGGGCTTCCACCATGGCTTGATCAGGTAGGCGATGCCGCCGGTGCCACCGGAGGTGCCGCCGCTCGCGTTGATCCGCTTCGTACGCAGCCAGATCTGCTCGAACTGGCTGCGCTTGTAGACGTTGCGGACCACGTCGTTCGACGAGCTGGCCGGGTCGTTGATGATGACGTCGCCGTCCTTGGTGAAGCCGACGATCACGAACAGGTGCCCGGAGGTGCCGTAGTTCGCCCCGTCCAGCTCACTGGCCAGGAAGGACTGCGAGGTGACGATCGGGATGCCGGCCGCGATGAAGCGCTCCGCCTCGTCCAGCGAGTGCAGCCGGGTGACCTTGCCTTCCAGCCCGGGGTACGAGGCCGCGTACGCCGTGTTGAACGGCCAGTTGCCGGCACCGTCGTAGGTGTAGTCGTAGGTCATCCGCGCCGCGTGGTTGACCGACGGGTCCGGGTAGGTCGGGTCGACCCACGCCGTGTCCGCGGCCGAGGGCTTGCGGCCCCAGTACTCGACGACCATCTCGGTCGAGGTCGGTGAGCACCAGGCCTCGCCGCCGCCGTCGTACTCGGGGTAGTGCCCCTCGTGGATGTTCTGCGAGTAGCGCGGCACCGCGAGCTCCTTGCCCCAGGCGATGTGCCCGGCGCTCGGCGGCACGGTGAACCGGTCCGGCACGTAGGACGACATCGCGCCCAGCGCCCAGACCCGCGGCGCGGCGAACTGGCCCGGCGCCTTGTAGAGGGTCAGCCGGAGCTGGTAGCCGCTCAGCATCACGCCGTTGGCCACGTCGTCGATCGAGAACGTGTCGGTCCAGATCGTCGAGTACGGGTCACCCTGCCGGTTCACCGACGTGCGGCGGATGTCCTCGTCGCCGGAGGCCCAGCGCCCCATCACGTACCAGGGAGTCTGGTTTCCGGTGTTGTAGGTGCCCTGCATCTCCACCTGGATCCAGGTGCCGCGCGGCGTCTCGGCGTTCCACGAGGCGATCAGCTCGCTCGCGTCGAACCCGACGTCGCGCTTCGGCGAGGTCCAGGTGGCGTAGTTCCAACTGCGGGTCACGCCGGTGTGCGGGTCGGTGTAGTCGGTCGTCCCCTGTGGACGCAGGATGGTCACGCCACCCTGCAGGCCGGGAACGCCCGGAATGCCCGGCAGAGCCAGGGTGCCCTGGTGTGTGCCGGTGCGCCAGTCGCGATAGGTCGACCAGCCCTGGTACGTGATCTGCTCGTCATGGACGGGCGTCGAGGTGGCGGCCCCGGCCGGTGCCGCGAAACCGGCAATCAAGGCAACCGCGCCGAAAACCGCGACGGCCGCCCGCGCTGATGCGTTCATGGCTGTCACTATCGCTGCCGAAAGGAAGTTTCACCAGACTGCGTTCCGCTGAAGTTCATTGCCGGCGGGATGATCGATGTGGCATGGCCTCGCGCAAAGACCCATATTGATATGACCATGAATCCGGTGGTGAGGTTCGACCAACGTTCCTCCACCTACCCCCATGGAGGTCATGCATGGCCATCCGTCTGGGCCGGCGCCGGGCGCTGACCGCACTGGTCAGCACCGCGATCGTCGGCCTGCTCGTCGCCTCGGCCAACCCGGTCGCGGCGCAACCGGCGCCCGGCGGGTCTGGTGCCGCGGTGGCGCCGTCGGTCGAGTACCGCGTGCTCGGCCCCAAGACCCTCGCCGACCGCAACGCGGTCGCCCGCACCGGTGCCGCGATCGACTATGTCGAGCACGGGGTCCTCAACGTCACGGCCACCGCCGCCGAGGCCGGCGCCATCCGGCGCCTCGGCTTCACGCTGGAGAAGGTCGCGCCGCCCGCGGCCAGCGGCGGGCCGACGACGCTGGCGTTCCCGCCCGCGGACTCCAACTACCACGACTACGCGGAGCTGACCGCGGTGGTCAACCAGGTGGTCGCGGACCACCCGACGATCGCACGCAAGATCTCGATCGGAAGCTCGTACGAGGGCCGCGACCTGATGGCCGTGAAGATCTCCGACAACGTCGCCACCGACGAGGCCGAGCCGGAGATCCTGTTCAACTCGCAGCAGCACGCCCGTGAGCACCTGACCGTCGAGATGGCGATCTACCTGCTCAACCTGTTCACCGACAACTACGGCTCGGACTCCCGGGTCACGAACGTCGTCAACAGCCGCGAGCTCTGGATCGTGCCGACCGTCAACCCCGACGGCAGCGAGTACGACATCGCCACCGGCTCCTACCGCAGTTGGCGGAAGAACCGGCAGCCCAACAGCGGTTCGTCCAATGTGGGCACCGACCTCAACCGCAACTGGGGCTACAACTGGGGTTGCTGTGGTGGCTCGTCCGGGACGACCAGCTCGGAGACCTACCGCGGCCCGTCGGCGTTCAGCGCGCCGGAGACCCAGCGCGCTGCGCGACTTCGTCAACAGCCGCGTGGTCGGCGGCCAGCAGCAGATCAAGGCCAACATCGACTTCCACACGTACTCGCAGCTCGTGCTCTGGCCCTACGGCTACACGACCGCCAACACGGCGACCGGGTTGACGGCCGACGACTACAGCACGTTCGCGACGATCGGGCAGCAGATGGCGGCGACGAACGGCTACACGCCGGAGCAGTCGTCGGACCTCTACATCACCGACGGTGACAGCCTCGACTGGATGTGGGCGACCCACAAGATCTGGGCCTACACCTTCGAGATGTACCCGGGCTCGGCGAGCGGCGGCGGCTTCTACCCGCCCGACGAGGTGATTCCGGCGCAGACCAGCCGCAACCGCGACGCGGTGCTGATCCTCTCCGAGTACGCGGACTGCCCGCAGCGCGCGATCGGCAAGCAGGCGCAGTACTGCGGCGGCGGCGGCGGCACGACGGTCTACTCCGACACGTTCGAGACGGCCACCGGCTGGACCACCAACGCGTCCGCCACCGACACCGCCACCAGCGGTCAGTGGGTGCGCGGTGACCCGGCGGCCACCACGTCGAGCGGCGCCAAGCAGCTCGGCACCACCGTCAGCGGCACCAACGACCTGGTCACCGGCGCGTCGGCCGGCACCTCCGCGGGCGACTTCGACGTCGACGGCGGCGCCACCAGCGTCCGCTCGCCGGCGATCACCCTGCCCGCCAGCGGAACGCTGACGCTGAGCCTGTCGTGGTACCTCGCGCACGGCTCGAACTCGTCGTCGGCGGACTTCTTCCGGGTCAGCGTGGTGCACAACGGCGGCACGACGGCCGTGTTCAGCCAGGCCGGGGCGGCCAGCAACCGCAACGGCGCGTGGGCGGTCGCGAACGCCAACCTGTCCGCGTACGCCGGGCAGTCGGTCCGGATCCTGATCGAGACGGCTGACGCCTCTACCGCCAGTCGCTCGTCGAGGCCGGCGTCGACGACGTCCGCATCACCCAGAGCTGAGTACGCACGTCACCGGCGTCCCGCGGACCATCGTGGGGCGCCGGTGGCGTAACTAACGGCCGCATAACGGCCCTGCTGACCATGGTGACCTGTGGGTTACCGTGCTCCCGACCCCACGCAGCGAAGCCGGTGCGAACCCGGCGCTGTCCCGCAACTGTGATGCCCCCCGCAAGCTCGAGGGACAAGCCAGGTCGCCTGCCAAGGTCGCGAACCAGCGCTCTCGAGGAAGGGCGCCTCGCGGGCGGGCGGAACCCCTGTCGGCGAAGCACCAGACCTCGACCGACAGGAGGCACTGATGCGATATCCGGCCCGATTCGTCGCCGTCGCCCTTGGCGCGGCCCTCGCCCTCGCCGGCTGCGGCTCCGGTGGCAGCACCGAAAACGGTGGCACGCCGCCGGACACCAACGTCAGCGCCACTCCCGACTTCCCGGTCACCGTCGGCGACCTCACCGTCGCTGCGAAGCCGACGAAGATCGTGGCGCTGTCGCCGACCGCGACCGAGGTGCTGTTCGCCGTCGGCGCCGGCCCGCAGGTGGTGGCCGTCGACGACCAGTCCAACTTCCCGGCCGACGCGCCGAAGATCGGCCCTGTCGGCGTTCCAGCCCAACGCGGAGGCGATCGCCGAGCAGAACCCCGACCTGGTCGTGCTCTCCAACGACATGAACAACGTGGTCGCCCAGCTCACCCAACTCAAGATCCCGGTGTACGTCGCGCCGCGCCGGCAAGACGATCGACGACACGTACAAGCAGGTCACCGACATCGGCGCGCTGACCGGCAACCGGCCGGCCGCCGAGGACCTGGCCAAGCAGATCCGCGAAGACGTCGACAAGCTGGTCACATCCGTTCCGCCGCGCGCGGAGAAGCTGACCTACTACTACGAGCTCGGCCCCGAGCTCTACTCGCTGACCTCCAAGACCTTCGTCGGCTCGCTGTTCGCCCAGCTTGGTCTGGAGAACGTCGCGGACGCGGCGGACGCCGACGGCAGCAAGGGCGGCTACCCGCAGCTCTCGGCCGAGTCGCTGGTCAAGGCCGACCCCGACCTGATCTTCCTGGCCGACACGGTGTGCTGCCAGCAGAACGCCGACACGGTCAAGGCCCGGCCCGGCTGGTCCGGCATCACCGCGGTGAAGACCGGGCAGATCGTCGGGCTCAACGACGACATCGCGTCCCGCTGGGGTCCGCGCACCGTCGACCTGCTCAGGCAGATCGTCGACGCGGTGTCGAAGGTGCCGGCCTGAAAACCCTGGAAAATCCCCGGCGTACGGTGGCCGTGGCTGCTCGGCGGCGTTGTCGCCGTTGTGGTCGCGGCCATCGCCGGGCTCGCCTTCGGCCCGGTCTCGCTGCCGCCCGGTGGAGTCGCCGCCGAACTGCTCAACCTGATCCCGGGCGTCCACCTCCACAGTGGACTCTCGGAGCGCGAGGCGGCGATCGTGCTCCAGCTCCGCCTGCCCCGGGTGGTGCTCGGGTTGCTGGCCGGCTCGATGCTGGCCCTGGCCGGCGGCTGCTACCAGGGCGCGTTCCGTAACCCGCTGGCCGACCCGTACCTGCTGGGTGCCGCGGCCGGCGCCGGGCTCGCGGTCACCGCGGTCGTCGCCTTCCGCGGCTCCGACCTCGGTGCGCTGCCGGCGAGCGTGCCGCTGGCGGCGTTCGCCGGCGCCCTGATCGCGGTGGCGCTCACCTACCTGCTCGGCGTCGCGGGCCGGGACCGCAGCCCGGCGGCGCTGATCCTGTCCGGCGTCGCGGTGTCCGCGTTCCTCGCGGCCGGGCAGACCTACCTGATGCAGCGCAACGCCGACGACATCCGGGCGATCTACTCGTGGCTGCTCGGCCGGCTGGCCACCAACGGCTGGCACGAGGTCCGGCTCCTGCTGCCGTACGCGGTGGTCACCGCGGTCGTGGTGCTCGCCCTGCGCCGCGAGCTCGACGTGCTCTCGGTCGGCGACGACGAGGCGAGCGGGCTGGGCCTGCACCCGCAGCGGTCCCGCTACATCCTGATCGCCGCCGCCTCGCTCGGCACCGCCGCGGCGGTCTCGGTGTCCGGTCTGATCGGCTTCGTCGGCATCGTCGTGCCGCACATCGTGCGGATGCTCGCCGGCAGCAGCTATCGCGCCATCCTGCCGCTGTCGATGCTGTTCGGCGCCGCCTTCCTGACCCTGGCGGACCTGGCCGGGCGCACCTTCGCCGCACCCGCCGAGATCCCGATCGGCGTCGTCACCGCGTTCGTCGGCGGCCCGTTCTTCGTACTCGTCCTGCGCACCGCCAAGCGGGTGATCACGTGAGCTCGGCCATCGCGGTGCGGGACCTGCACGTCACCCTCGGGAAGGCGCCGATCCTGCGCGGCGTCGACCTCACCGTCGAGGTGGGCGAGTGGGTCGCGGTGATCGGGCCGAACGGCGCCGGCAAGTCGACGCTGCTGCGCGCGATCGGCGGCCTGCTGCCGGCGGGCGGCGCGGTTTCCCTGCTGGGTACGCCGATCGACCGCCTGCGCCGCCGGGCCCGGGCCCGCACCGTGGCCACCGTCGCGCAGACGCCGGTCGTACCGCCGGGCATGTCGGTGTTCGACTACGTGCTGCTCGGCCGCACCCCGTTCGTGTCGCTGCTCGGCCGGGAGTCGGCCACCGACCTCGCCGCGGTGACCGCGTTGCTGGACCGCCTCGACCTCGCCGGGTTCGCCGACCGCGAACTGGACACCCTCTCGGGCGGCGAGCGGCAGCGGGTGTTCCTGGCGCGGGCGCTGGCCCAGGAGCCGTCGCTGCTGCTGCTCGACGAGCCGACCAGCGCGCTGGACATCGGTCACCAGCAGGAGGTGCTGGAGCTGGTGGACACGCTGCGCCGGGACCAGGGACTGACCGTGCTGGCGACGATGCACGACCTGTCGATCGCGGGAGGTTACGCGGACCGGCTGGTGTTGCTGGCCGACGGTGTGGTGGTCGCCGCCGGCACGCCGCGCGAGGTGCTGACCGAGGAGATCCTGTCGCGCTTCTACCGAGCCAAGGTCCGGGTCGTGGACGGCGTCGACGGCCCACTCGTCGTACCCGTCCGCTCCGATTCGAAGTAGTCCATCCGGACAGCGGAGATTGTCCGAGTGGCTACGACGTATTCGTGATATTCGACGGCCTTCGTGGTTACCGTCTTGATTTGTGAGCGTTCTTACGCACCGCACCGCATGGGTGCCCAGCAACGACCACACCCCTCCTGACGACGCCGCGGAACTCGCGGCCGCGTGGGTCCTCGAACAGGCCCGCGCCCACGCCCTTCAGCCCTTGCTCCGCGACCAGGTCAAGGGCGGCAACCCCGGCCGGGGGCATGCCGTCCTCGCCTACCTGCCCGACTTCGACGATGTCCACAACTCGATCCAGGCGGCCCGCTACGGCGCGTTCGCCGCCGTGGAGTCCGGGGCGACGCCGCTGATCGGGTGGGCGATGGCGACCGGTGCCCTCGACCTGACCACGGGCGAGGTCACGGCGGACACCCGCAGCGAGGCCCTGAAGGAAGCGATCGAACGGATCCATTTCTTCGACAACAACGGCTGGACGCGGGGCTTCGGTGCCGACGGCGCCAAGCGCATCCTCGGCGACCTCTCGCCGCCGGACCGCGACAAGAACCTGATCCTCGGGGGCCTCTGCGCCCTCGGATCGCGGGGCACCGCACTCCAGCGACTCGGCGAGCTGGCCGACCGGGCATGGAAGAAGGTCCAACGTATCCACACGCGCTGATCTGGCGTAAGTTCGATCGGCATGTGGATGCGCAAAGCGTCGATGGCCGCCGTCTCACTGGGCGTGCTGGCCGTCTCGGCGGGGTTCACCCATACCCCGTCGCCGTCCTGGGATCTCTCACCGACCGACAGCACCGCGCGGCTGCGCGGCCTCTCCGTGGTCAGCGCGGCCACCGTCTGGGCCAGCGGCAGTCAGGGCACGGTGCTGCGTACCGTCAACGGCGGCCGCACCTGGTCGTCGGTCGGCCCGCCCGACGCGGCGGCGCTGGAGCTTCGTGACATCGAGGCGTTCGACGCCAAGCGGGCGGTCGCGCTGTCCATCGGCACCGGCGAGGACTCCCGGGTCTACCGCACCGCCGACGGCGGTCGCACGTGGACGGAGACGTTCCGCAACACCGACCCGGCGGCCTTCTACGACTGCCTGACCTTCCTCGACGAACGGCACGGGCTGGCGCTGTCCGACCCGGTCGACGGCAAGTTCCGCATCCTGGCCACCAGCGATGCCGGACGCTCGTGGTCAGTGGTGGGTTCGGCCGGCATGCCGGCCGCTCTGCCGGGCGAGTTCGCGTTCGCGGCCAGCGGCACGTGCCTGGTCTCGGCCGGCGGCCGCGCCTACTTCGCGACCGGCGGCGGCGCCAGCGCCCGCGTGTTCCGCAGCGACGACGGGGGTTCGCACGTGGAAGGTGTCCGACACCCCGTGCCCAGTGGGCCGTCGGCCGGGATCTACTCGCTGGCGTTCCGCGACCGTGACCACGGCGTGGCGGTCGGCGGCGACTACGCGACCCCGGACCGCGGCACCCGACGGCGCGGCCGTCACACGCGACGGCGGCCGCACGTGGGCGTCCGCGCCCCGCGAGCCGGGCGAATACCGCTCGGGCGCGGCCTGGATGACCCGCCTCGGGCCCGGTGCTCGCGGTAGGCCCGACCGGCAGTGACATCTCCTACGACGGCGGGCGCCACTGGTCGCTGTTCGACTCCGGCAGCTTCGACGCGGTCGAGTGCGCGGGGTTAGCTGTTTGCTACGCGTCGGGTGAGCAGGGCAGGGTGGCAAGGCTGCGCTGTTAGGGGTTCGCTCCTAGTGGTGAGAGACGCGGCTCCGAATTTACGTCAGCCAGCGCCGCCAGGTCCGTTGGGCCCGAGGGTGCGGTCGACTCTCGGACTGTCACGGCGGCTACTTGGTGCCAGACTGTCGTTGTGGCCACCGTGCTCGATCGTGAGATGTTCTCTGAGGCAGAGGCTGCTCGCCTGCTGCGGGTGAGTCAAAGCACTCTGCATTACTGGCTAGAGGGAGGAAAGAGGCGGGGCAAGGAGTACAAGCCGATCCTCCGTCCCGAGCCGCTTGGTCGACGTGTTGTCACCTGGGCTGAGTTCGTAGAAGCCGGACTCCTCGGCCAGTACCGCCGCGAGCGAAACGTGCCGATGGCTGAGCTTCGGGCCTTCATCGGATTCATGCGCGAAGAGCTCGGGGTGCCTTACCCGTTCGCCGATCGGCGCCCGTATGCCATCAATCGTGAGCTCGTCGTCAGGGCGCAGCAGTCCAGCGGCTTCGACCCAGGTTCCCGCCAGGGAGCGCTCCGCTTCGCTGCGCTGCCGGTCCGCCGTGGGTTGCGTCCCACGGCGGACCTGCCACCGACTACCCGGCCAGTGGCTCCGGGAGCGGGGCTGTGTGTAGGACTGCCAGGCGGCTGACGGCTCGGGTGAGGACTACGTAGAGGCGGTGTAGGCCTCGGGGTTCGGCTGCGACGATGGCGGCTGGTTCGACGACGATTACGTGGTCGTACTCGAGGCCCTTGACGACCGAGGCCGGGACGACGGTGACCCGCTTCTCGGCCTCGACGTCGTCGGCCGTCGCGGAGTCGATGCCGGCCGTGGTCAGTGCTTTCTGGATGCCGGCTACCGCGTCGTCGGCCGCGATCACGCCCACCGAGCCGTCGTAGGTCAGCGCCGAGCGGACCTCGGCGACCGTTGCCGCGTCGAGGTCGGTGACCCGGTCGATGGTCAGGCCGCCGTCATGGCGCAGCGAGCGGGCCGCGGGCACGTCGACCGCCAGGGCCGGGAGCAGGCGGTTGGCGAACGCGACCACCGCGGCCGGCACCCGGAAGCCGATGGTCAGCGGGACCACCTCGGCGTCGGGCTTGCCCAGGTGGCGCAGGGTCTCCCGCCAGTCGGCGGCGGCCCACGGCGCGGTGCCCTGCGCGAGGTCGCCGAGCAGGGTGATCGAGCCGTGTTCGCTGCGGCGGGCGATCGCCCGGGACTGCATCGCCGACAGGTCCTGCGCCTCGTCGACGACCACGTGGCCGAAGCTCGGACGGCGTTCGATCAGGCCGGCGGCCTCGTCGATCAGCACGAGGTCGGCGGTGGTCCACTTGGCCGACTTGAGCGACCGGGGTGCGGCCGGCCAGCGGATCAGCTCGCGCTCGTCGTCGGTCAGGACGCCGGCCGGCGGGTCGGTGAGGATCTCCGCGACCAGCGCCTTCCGGCGTCATCGCGGGCCAGACCTGGTCGAGGAAGTCGGTGACCGGCTTGGCCTTGCCCATCCGGCGCAGCCAGGCGTCGCTGGGCGAGTCGCCGCGGCGCGCCTCGGACTGGCGTTGCAGCAGGCCGACCACCCGGGCCCGGATCCGGTCGCGGGCCGTGCCATAGGGGAGGTTCTCGGCGCGCACGTCGTCGACCAGCCGGCGGAGCACTTCGGCGCCGATCCGCCACCGGTACGAGGCGTCCGGCACCGTCATCGGTTCGACGGGCCCGCCGATGTGCGCGTCGAGGGCGGCGGCGAGCACGGTGGCCATCCGGGCGTCGTGCTTGACCGCCGCGGCGGCCGGGGTCTCCCTGGCGCGGACCGGCACGGCGGCGATCAGGTCGTCGACCGTGGCCTGCGCGACCTCGACCTCGCCCAGGGCCGGCAGCACCGCCGAGATGTAGGACAGGAACGCCCGGTTCGGGCCGACCACCAGCACGCCGGACCGGCGCAGCCGCTCGCGGTGCAGGTAGAGCAGGTAGGCGGCGCGGTGCAGGCCGACGGCGGTCTTGCCGGTGCCGGGCGCGCCCTGCACGCAGATCGAGACGTCCAGGTCGGCCCGGACCAGCTCGTCCTGCTCCGGCTGGATGGTGGCGACGATGTCGCGCATGGGCCCGACGCGGGGCCGCTCGATCTCGGCGGTCAGGATCCGGCTCGCGGTGCCGAGCTCCTCACCGCGGTCGAGGTGCTCGTCTTCGAAGCTGGTCAGCAGCCCGGCGGCGAACCCGAACCGGCGGCGGACCGCGATGCCCTGCGGCTCGCGCGCGCTGGCCCGGTAGAACGCCCGGGACACCGGCGCCCGCCAGTCGAGCACCATCGGCTCGCCGTCGTCGTCGGTGACGTGCCGGCGCCCGACGTGGTAGCGGTGCCCGGCGTGGTCCTGCGGCCGCCGGCCCGGTCCCGAAGTCGAGCCGCCCGAAGAACAGCGGCGTGTCCGGGTCGTCGGCCAACTCGGCGACGCGGCGGGCGAGCGTACGCCCGAGCGTCTCAGCGGCGTAGGAGTCACCGGCGACGTTGCCGCCGGTGCTGAACAGTGCCTCGGCGCGTTCGCGCATGCGGCGCGAGGGCGGCCCGGGACGCGGTCAGGTGCGCCCGTTCGCCGTCGAGGTCGGTCTCGAGATCGGTGGCGGGCTCGGTGGCATCGGTGTTGACAAGGTGATCGGCGGGCAGGGTCATCCGAGGAAACCTTCCGGCGGTGGTCAGTGGGACTCGGGAGACCTGGGCCGCCCGGAACTCCGCGCGGGGCGGCTCAAAGCCCCAGCCGGTGCCGGCAGTGCCCGGTAACCACGCTTCCAGCGCGGCGGCGCTCCACGCTACGCCCGGCCTGGGCCGCCGGCCAGGCATTTACCACGGCGGTGGGACGATGTGGGGATGGCGGATGTCGGGCAGGAGCGGCGGCGGATCTCGGATCCGAAGATGATGCGGGCGTTGGCGCATCCGGCGCGGTTGGCGATTCTGGAGCACCTCAACTCCACCGGGGAGGCGACGACCGCTACCGAGTTCGCGGAGATCGTCGGGTTGTCGCCGAGTGCGACCAGTTACCACCTTCGTGAGCTGGCCAAGGTCGGCATGATCGAGGAGGCGCCGAGCCGGGGTGACGGGCGCGAGCGGGTCTGGCAGAGCCCGGTGCATTCCTTTCAGACTCGACCTCGATCAGGGCGACGATCCGGAGCGGCGGGCGGCCGAGGACGCGCTGATGGCCGTCTACCTCGAGCGCGACCAGGCCCGGCTGCGGGCGTATCTGTCGCGGTCGCGGGACGAGCCGCGGGAGTGGAGCGACGCCGCCGGGCTGACCACCTCGACGATCTTCGTGACCGCCGACGAGCTGAAGGCCTTCTTCGAGCAGGTGCACGCAGCTGATCGAGCCGCTGAAACAGCGGAACCGCCGGGACGCGCCGCCCGAGGGGGCGCGTACGGCCCGTGTCCATTTCGCCGTCTTCCCCGACGACTGATTCGAGCGGGGTTGCGCCAACCAGATGTGAAGGATTATTTTCGAAGCATGTCCTTCACATCTGGTCAGTCGCGCTGGGGTGACGTCTATGTCACCGCCGGGTCGCGGGCGCTCTCCATGGCCGGTGACGCGCTCGCCGCCACCACCCTCGCGCTCGCGCTGCAGGACCGGGGCGCCGGCGGGCTCGCCGTGTCCGGGCTCTGGCTGGCCGCCACGTTGCCGCTGGTCGCGCTCGCTCCGCTGACCGGCCGGCTGATCGACCGGTTCGACAGCCGGGTCCTGCTGGTCTCCACAGGTCTGGCCCAGGCGGCCGTGTGCGCCGTGCTGGCCTTCGTGACGGCGCCGATCGCGCTGATCGCCCTGGTCGCGGTGCTGGCCGCCGGCCTGGCGATCTCGAACCCGACCTTCTCGGCCCTGGTGCCCTCGATGGTCAGCCGCGAGGACCTGCCGAAGGCCAGCGCGATCGGGCAGACCGCCTCGATGATCGGCACGCTGCTCGGCCCGGCGGCCGCCGGCTTCCTGGTCGGCGCCTTCGGCACCCGGCCGCCGCTGCTGATCGACGCGCTGACCTATCTGGCGGTCGCGGTCGCCGGCCTGCTGCTGCGGACCAGGCGCAACGCGCGCGGCGCCGCCGCGCCCACGGCCGACGGCGCGGCACCGCCGGCACCCTGGCGGCTGCGCGGCGACGGCCTCCTGCTCGCCACCTTCCTCACCTTCGGCGCGGTGGTCGCCGGCGTCGGCGGCGTCAACGTCATCGAGGTCTTCTTCATCCGCGACACGTTGGGCGCCTCCGCCTCGGCGTTCGGCCTGGTCACCGCGTGCTGGACGGCGGGGATGGCGGCCGGCGCGTGGGTGTTCGCCAAGGTCGTCCGGCGGTACGACGACGACAGCGGTCTGGCCCGCGGCACGCTCCTGCTGCTCGGCGCCACCTGCGTGCCGGTCGTGCATCAGCGCCGCGGCGCCGGGTGTCTGGCTGGTCGTGGCGCTCTGGCTGGTCGGTGGCCTGCTCAACGGCGGCCTCGGCGTGTTCAGCACCGTGCTGGTCGCCCGCCGGGTGCCGGAACGGGCCCGTGGCCGGGCGTTCTCCGCGCTCAACGCCGCCGCCAACGGTGGCGCCATGTTCGGCTACGTGCTGGCCGGCGCCCTGCTCGGGCCGTTCTCGCCGCGCGCCCTGGTGCTCGCGTTCGGCGTGGCCGGGTGTGCTGGCGGTGCTCGCGGCGGCCGCCCCGGTCGCCCGTGCGATCCGGCAGGAACGCGTCACATCCGCGGCGGTCGCCTGAGCGCCGTCCCACTGCTCGGGATACCGTGGGTGCACCATGAGCGAGCTCCGCAGACCCCGTGTCGGTCACATCCAGTTCCTGAACTGTCTTCCGATCTACTGGGGCCTGATGCGCTCGGGCGCCCTGCTCGACGTCGACCTCCACAAGGACACGCCGGACAAGCTCAACACCGCGCTGGTCGCCGGTGACCTCGACATCGGCCCGATATCGCTGGTCGAGTACCTGCGCCACGCCGACGAGCTGGTCCTGCTGCCCGACCTCGCGGTCGGCAGCGACGGCCCGGTGCTGTCCGTCAACATGGTCTCGACCCGGCCCCTCGCGGATCTCGGCGGCGCCCGGGTCGCGCTCGGCTCGACCTCGCGGACCGGCGTGCTGCTCGCGCAGATGCTGCTGACCCAGCGGCACGGCGTGACGCCCGAATACTTCCGGTGCCCGCCCGAGCTGAACCAGATGCTGCTGGAGGCCGACGCCGCCGTCCTGATCGGAGATGCCGCGCTGCGCGCGCTCTACGAGGCGCCGGGTCGGGGCCTCACGGTCACCGACCTCGGGCAGGCCTGGCGCGAGTGGACCGGCCTGCCGATGGTGTTCGCGGTCTGGGCCGCCCGGCGGGACTTCGCCGAACGCCACCCCGGCCAGGTCAAAGAGGTGCACGAGGCATTCCTGCGGTCCCGCGAGCTGTGCCTGTCGGAGCTCGACGAGGTGGCGGTCGCGGCGGCCCGGTGGGAGTCGTTCGACGCCGAGACGCTGGCGTCGTACTTCCGGGTGCTCGACTTCTCCCTCGGCGAGCGGCAGGTGGCCGGGCTGCGCGAGTTCGCCCGCCGCGCGACCCTCGCCGGCGAGGCCCCGGAGCTGCCGGCGACCGGCCCGGCGTTCTACACGGACTAGGGGCCACGGGCTAACCGCCAGCCGCCTTGCGGAGCTCCTGGCCGACCAGCTCGCAGATCTTGGCGCCGTACCCGTAGCCCTTGTCGATCCCGTAGCGGGCCATCACGCCGACCACCCAGCCGTCGCCGATGGCCATGCAGCTGACGTGATACTCCTGCAGTTCCTCCCGGTCGATCCAGCCGTTCTTCGTGGCGATCTTCTTCTGTTGATCCTCCGGGAACGCCTTGCGGATGCCGAAGTCGCCCTCGTCGCGGACCGCCCGCAGTTGGTCGAGCAGGAAGGCGGTCCACGGGCCGGCCGCGCGGCCGTCGGCGATGCAGGCGCCGAGCCGGGTGATGTCGGCGGGGGACATCATGGTGTTGCTCCAGCCGCCGTCCGCCGCGACCATGCTGTCCGCGAGCCCGCAGATCGAGATCATCCGCCGGACCGACTCTTCCCGGCCGTTGGCGGTGAAGAGCGCGTCGGCCGCCTCGTTGTCGCTGTCCCGGATCATCGTCTCGATCTGTTCCGTCTCGTCCGCGCTCGGCTGCCGGCCCTCCTCGGCCGCCCGCCGCAGGAAGTCCGCGCCGATCCACGACTTGATCAGCGAGGCGGTCGTGCTGCGCGCGTCGCGGTCGGGCGGACCGGACAACTCGCCGGTGCGGGTGTCCAGCAGCGCCCAGGAGTACCAGCCGGATTGGCTGATCCTGATCTCCGTCGCCTTCACCGGGAGCGGCGGGAGGCCGGACGTCGGCTTGACCGCGGGTGCGAGGAGCTGGGGCATGGTCCGCGAGCGCACCGCCGACCGGGCGGCGGTCAGCGGCGACCCGGGCCAGGCCCAGGCCCCCACGAGGCCCAGGGCGACGAGTACGCCGACGAGGGCGATGACTGTCGTGGCGCGTCGGTTCCGGCGCCGCCTATGGCTAGTGCTCAACGTCAGCCCCAGGTGCGCCGGACGAAGGGTGGCATGCCTTCGTTCTCTACGAGAATCCCCTGGTCAGGTTAGCGACCTGACGGGGTGAGCACCCGGAACTTCAAGGACTGGGGTTCAGCTCGCAGCGGCGCGGAGCTGCTCGCCGACCTGCTCGCAGATGTCGGCGCCGTACGTGTAGCCCTTGTTGATCGCGTACTTGGTCATCACGCCGACCACCCAGCCGTCGCCGATGGCCATGCAGCTGACGTGGTACTCCTGCTCGCGCTGCCGGTCGACCCAGCCGTTCTTGATCGCGATCTTCTTCTGGTCGGCCGCCGGGAACGCCTTCCGCACCCCGAAGTCGCCGGTGCCGCGCACGGCCCGCATCTGGTCGAGCAGATACTTCGTCCACTTCGGGCCAGCGGCGGTGCCGTCGGCGATGCAGGCGCCGAGCCGGGTGATGTCGGCGGGGGAGAGCAGCGTGCGGCTCCACCCGCCGTCGGCCGCGACCTTGCTGTCCTCGAGCTTGCACATCGAGATCAGCCGCTTGATCGACGGAGACCCGCCGTTGGCCTCGTAGAGCGACTGCGCAGCGTTGTTGTCACTGTCCCGGATCATGGTCTCGACCTGGGCCATCCGCGACGCGGTCGGCTCCTTACCCTGGTCGGCCGAGCGGCGCAGGAAGTCCGCGCCGATCCACGACTTGATCAACGACGCCGTGGTGCTCAGGTCGGTGCGGTCGGCCGGACCGGACATCTTGCCGGTGCGGGTGTCCAGCAGCGCCCACGAGTACCAGCCGGTGTGGTCGATCTGGATGTCCGTGGCCTTGACCGGCAGCGGCTTCAGATCTGGCTTGGGCTTGGCCGGCGGAGTGGTCGGCGTGGCGTCCGGTTCCCCGGTGGCGCCGGTCAGCCCGGGCGGGCTCTCCCATCGGGCGGCGGCGCGGGTGGCCATCGGCGAGCCGGGCCAGAGCCGCATGCCCGCCACACCGAGTGCGGCGAGTACGACAACTAAGGCGATCAGGGTCGTCGTGCGCCGCGTGCGGCGCCGCTTGGGGGGAGTTGTCAATTCTCAGCCTTGGGTACCACTGGGGGAGGGGATGTTCAGCGCGGCGCCGACCTTCGGGGTCACGAGCTGCGTCGCGGTGCTCTGGCACACCTTCGCACCATACGACAAGGGCTGTGAGCTGGGGTAACGCGTCTGCACGGCGAGTACCCAATCTTTGCTGATCGCCATGCAGCTGATGTGCCAGTCACCGTCGTAGACGAGCGGGGTCCAGCCGTTCTTGATGCTGATCGGGCCTTCCTTGGCGACGATCTCCTTCGGCAGGCCGTCGATGATGCCCCAGCGTCCACCGCCGGACGTTTCCCGCTGCTGCGAGACCGTGCCCTGCACCTTGCTCATCTCGCTGAGCACCAGCGGCGTGTATTTCTCGCCGGCCGCCTTGCCGGACTGGATGCACTTGCCGAGCCGGGTCACGTCCTGCGCCGACATCTCGGTGAAGCTCCACCAGCCGACGTAGCCGGGGACCTTGCCGAGGTGGGTGTTCTTCAACCCGCACCAGCTGATCATCCGCTTTGTCTGCGTGGTGCCCCCGCCGATCTTGTTGAGCGTGCCGGCGGCGTCGTCGTCGCTGTAGCGGATCGCGCGCTGGACCAGCTTGTTGTTTTCGGCGGTCAGCGGGCGTTTGTTCTCGGCCTGCTGACGGAGGAAATCAGAGACGATCCACGTCTTGATCATCGACTCCGTCGAGCTCGTCTGGCTGGCGCTGTTCTTCGAGCCGGAGATCTTGCCGGTCTTGAGGTCCATCAGCGCCCAGGAGTAGAAGCCGTCGACCTTGACGGAGACCGGCTGGGGCGCGAGCGTCGGCTGGGGTGGTTCGACCACCTTTGGGGGGATCGTGGGTGCCGCGCCGGCCGTGCCCGCCGCTGCGGCAGCGGTGCCGCTGCCGCCGCCGTCGTTGAACTGGGCGTAGGCCGCGGGCACCAGGAGCACGCCGCCAAGCAGCAGTGCGGCGAGGGCGAGCACCATAACCACGCGAGGACGCATGTGGGTGATCTCCGGTTGTTTTCAGGCCGGGGGGTGGCTCTCGGTAACCGATCGCGGGGGTTGGCGATCTACCGGGGTGAAGTCTACGGCGGCAGCATGGCCGATGGCACGGGTGGAAATCCCGCAAGCAGCCCGAAATCGCCCTGTTTTGGGCGCATTCGCCGATGGAGTTAAGGAAATCTTAGGCAACCACGTGACGCGAGTCATCGTCCACAATGGAACGCAATCTACGCGGACAGCATGGTTCCGGTCACTCTGGGTGATATGCCGCCACGGGTTTGTTACAGATGCTGGCTTGTGTGTCAGGAAGCTGTAACACTAGGGAGGTGTACGGGAATGACTTCGCCGGCCCGGATGCCGGGTCCGACGGTGGTCTCCTCGGGCAGGTCGAGGCCGCCGAGGCGGCGCTACGCGCCGCCGCTCACCATGGTCGGGTCGAGGGTGACCCGGCGGCACTACAGGACTACTTCGACGCCGTCATCGCCGCCGACCAGAAGATCGAGCCTCGCGACTGGATGCCTGACGCCTACCGGCGCGGCCTGGTCCGGCAGATCGCCCAGCACGCCCACTCCGAGATCATCGGGATGCAGCCCGAGGGCAGTTGGATATCCCGGGCGCCCTCGCTCAAGCGCAAGGCGATCCTGCTGGCCAAGGTGCAGGACGAGGCGGGTCACGGCCTTTATCTCTACGCGGCCGCCGAGACCCTCGGCATCACCCGCGCGGAGCTGGTCGACATGCTCCTCGACGGCCGGCAGAAATACAGCTCGATCTTCAACTACCCGACCCTGACCTGGGCCGACATCGGCGCGATCGGGTGGCTGGTCGACGGCGCCGCGATCGTCAACCAGGTGCCGCTGTGCCGGTGCTCCTACGGGCCGTACGCGCGGGCGATGATCAGGATCTGCAAGGAGGAGTCCTTCCACCAGCGGCAGGGCTACGAGATCCTGCACACCCTGTCGCACGGCACGCCGGACCAGCACGCGATGGCGCAGGACGCGATCGACCGCTGGTGGTACCCGTCGCTGGCCATGTTCGGCCCGCCGGACACCGACTCCACCCACTCCGCACAGTCGATGGCCTGGAAGATCAAGCGCTTCTCCAACGACGACCTGCGGCAGCGCTTTGTCGACATGTGCGTCCAGCAGGCCGGCGTGCTGGGTCTGCGGATCCCCGACCCCGACCTGCGGTGGAACGAGCAGCGTCAGGCACACGACTTCACCGAGCCGGACTTCGACGAGCTGATGCGCGTGATCAAGGGTGACGGCCCGTGCAACGCGGAGCGGATGGCGCACCGCCGCCGGGCCCACTCCGACGGCGCGTGGGTACGCGAAGCGGCCGCGGCGTACGCCGCCAAGCAAGAGGAAGCGGTGGCGGCATGACCGGAGAACCATTGTTCGAGGTGTTCGTCAGGCCGCGCCGCGGGCTGTCGCACACGCACGTGGGCAGCCTGCACGCGCCGGACGCGGCGATGGCCCTGCGCAACGCCCGCGACGTCTACACCAGGCGCGAAGAGGGCGTGTCGATCTGGGTGGTGCCGGCCACGGCGATCACCGCGTCGAGCCCGGACGAGAAGGACGCCTTCTTCGACCCGGCCGGCGACAAGGTCTACCGGCACCCCACCTTCTACGACGTACCCGACGGAGCGAAGCACCTGTGACCACGGTCGACTACGTCCTCCGGCTCGGCGATGACGCACTCGTCACCGCCCAGCGACTCGGTTCCTGGTACGCCGCCGGGCCCGAGATGGAGGAAGACGTCGCGCTGGCGAACATCGCCCTCGACCAGCTCGGCGCCGCACGGCTGCTGCTGACCTACGCCGGCGAGCTCGAGGGCGCGGGCCGCGACGAGGACGCGCTGGCCTACCAGCGCGACGCCGCCGGCTTCCGCAACTGCCGGCTGGTCGAGCAGCCCGAGCCCGACTTCGCCGCGGTGATCGCCAAGCTGCTGCTGCTCTCCGCGTTCCAACTGCCGCTCTACGAGGCGCTCGCCGGGGCCGGAGACGAGCGGCTCGCCGCGATCGCCGGCAAGACCCGCAAGGAGTCCGCCTACCATCTCGACCACGGGACACTGTGGACGCTGCGGCTGGGCGACGGCACCGACGAGTCGCACCGGCGGATGCAGGCCGCGATCGACACGCTCTGGCCCTACGTCGATGGCCTGTTCGCCGGCGACGGCGGCCCCGTCGACCATGCCGAGCTGCGCAAGGCGTGGACCTCCACTGTGGAAGACGTGCTCGGGCGCGCCACCCTGACCGTGCCGGCGCCGACCGCCGAGCCGACCGGTGAACGCGCCGCCCTCGTCGAGCTGTTGGCGGAGATGCAGTCGCTGCATCGCGCCCACCCGGGAGCCCGCTGGTGACCGCCGCGCGCGAGGCGGTGGCCGCGGTCGTCGACCCGGAGCTGCGCGTGGTCACCATCGACGAGCTCGGCATCCTCCGCGAGGTCGAGACCGACGGCCGCGGCCACGTCACCGTGACGATCACGCCGACCTACACCGGTTGCCCGGCGATGGACGTGATCCGCGCCGACATCGGTGCCGCCCTGCGCGCCGCCGGACACACCGACCACGAGGTGCGCACCGTCTTCGCACCCGCCTGGACCACCGACTGGATCTCGCCGGGCGGGCGGGAGAAGCTCGCCGCCGCCGGTGTCGCGCCGCCCGGTCCGGCCCAGCCGGTCGCCTTGTCGCTCGCGGTCCGCTGCACGAACTGCGGCTCGCCCGACACCGAGCAGCTCAGCCGCTTCGGCTCGACCGCGTGCAAGGCGCTGTGGCGCTGCCGCGCCTGTGGCGAGCCGTTCGACGCGATAAAGGCGTACTGACGATGAGCGTGACGATCAGCCGGCCGACCCGCCGGCGCCCGGTGTTCCACCCGCTGCCGGTGGTGGCGATCGACCGGCTGACCGACGACGCCGTCGCGATCACCTTCGCGGTGCCCGCCGAGCTGCGCGAGCAGTTCGCCTTCCGGGCCGGCCAGCACCTCACCGTGCGCAAGGTCGACGACGACGCCCGGCGCTCGTACTCCATCTGCTCGACGCCTTTCGAACTGGAAAGCACGGGGCTGCTCCGGATCGGCGTCAAGGAGATCCCCGGCGGCGTCTTCTCCAGCTACGCGGCCAGCGCGCTGCGCCGGGGCGACGCGATCGACGTGATGCCGCCGCTGGGCAAGTTCACCTCGGGGTTCGAGGCCGGCCGGCAGCGGCACTACGGCGCGATCGCCGCGGGCTCGGGCATCACGCCCGTGCTTTCGCTGGTCGCCACCGCGCTCGCGACCGAGGAGCACAGCCGGTTCACCCTGGTCTACGGCAACCGGTTCGCCCGCAGCGTGATGTTCGCGGACGAGCTCGGCGACCTCAAGGACCGGTACGCCGCCCGGCTGCACGTGGTGCACGTGCTCTCCCAGGAGCCTGGCGAGTCCGAGTTGCTCTCCGGCCGGATCGACGCCGACCGGCTGGCCCGCCTGCTCGACCGGCTCGTTCCGGCCGGCAACATCGACGAGTGGTTCCTGTGCGGGCCGTACGGGCTGGTCACCGACGCCCGAAACGTGCTGGCCGGCCACGGCGGCGTCGTACACACCGAGCTGTTCCACGTCGACGAGGCACCCGAGCCGCCCCGCCGGGCCAGCACCGCCGACGACGCCGCACCGGTCGAGGTGTCCGTGCTGCTCGACGGCCGGGTCTCCACCCTGCGGATGCGTCGCGACGAGCGGGTCCTCGACGCCGCGCTGCGGGTCCGGTCCGAGTTGCCGTTCGCCTGCAAGGGTGGGGTGTGCTCGACCTGCCGGGCGCGGATCGTCGAGGGCGAGGTCACGATGGCCCGCAACTACGCGCTGGAGCCCGACGAGCTCGAGCGGGGTTACGTGCTCACCTGCCAGTCCAGCCCGGTCACCGACAAGCTGGTCGTCGACTACGACGGCTGATCGTCGGCCAGACCGCGGTAGACCGGCCTGAGCAGGTCGACCAGTGGGATGTGCCGCACCCGCACGGGCGGCGGGTCCAGCACCCGCAGGAGCAGCTCGGGCGGCGGAGTGGCGCCGCCGGGCAGCTCCTTCAGCCGGGCCAGCGATCGGCCCGGCTGGTAGAAGTCGTCGACCGCGAGGGGCCGGTCGGGCACGTCGAGCGGATCGGCCGGAGGCTCCTCGGGGACCGAACCGCGCAACGCGCCGAGCAGCTCCTCGCGCTCCCGGCCGCGCCAGGCCAGCACCAGGAACGGGTCGTCGTCGAACGCCTCGGCCAGCAGGTAGAGCACCGCGGACAGGTGCTTGCAGGGAAAGCCCCAGTCCGGGCACGAGCACTTCATGTCCAGGTCCACCGGGAACAGCGGCAGGCCGAGGTCGTCGAAGACCGTCACGATCTGCGTCGGCATCTCACCGGCCAGCAGCTTCGCCCGGAACACCGCCTGGTGCGCCAGCGCCTCCTCGACCCGGGCCCAGGCTGCCCCGTCGTACACCGGGATCTTGACCTCGACCTGGTACGGCTCGGTGCGCGAGCCCTGCACCCGGGCGCTCAGCTGGCCCGGCTCGAGGTCGAGGTTGAGCACCTGGCCCGCGCGGGCGTACCGGCGGCCCCGGTCGAGGCGGCCCTTGTCGCAGATCCCCTCGAGGATGTCGATGAACCGCCGGGACCACCATTGCTCGCCGATCGAGCCGCGCCGCGAGCGGGCCTTGATGCCGCCCTCGACCTTGATCGCTTTGCCACCCTCGAACCAGCCGTCCGGACCGACCGGCATCAGCCCACCGCCTTCGGGTCGAGCGCGAACAGGTCACGCAGCTCCTCGGTGGACAGCTCGGTCAGCCACTCCTCGCCGGTGCCGACGACCCGCTGCGCCAGGGCCTTCTTACGCTCGATCATCTCGTCCACCCGCTCCTCGATCGTGCCGGCGCAGATGAACTTGCGGACCTGCACGTTGCGCGACTGCCCGATCCGGTACGCGCGGTCGGTGGCCTGGTCCTCGACCGCCGGGTTCCACCAGCGGTCGACGTGGATGACGTGGTTGGCGGCGGTCAGGTTGAGCCCGGTGCCGGCCGCCTTGAGCGACAGCAGGAAGATCATCGGCTCCGGGTCGCTCTGGAACCGGGTGACGAGCTCGTCCCGCTTCTGCTTCGAGAGTCCACCGTGGAGCCAGAGCACCGGCCGGTCGAGGTGTGCCGCCAGATACGGCTGCAGCAGCGAGCCGAACTCGGCGTACTGGGTGAAGACCAGGCCCTTGTCGCCCTCCTCGACGATCTCCTCCGCCAGCTCCTGGAGCCGAGCCAGCTTGCCGGACCGACCGTCGAGCCGGGACCCGTCCCGCAGCAGGTGCGCGGGGTGGTTGCAGACCTGCTTGAGCCGGGTCATCGCGGCCAGCACGTTGCCGCGTCGCTCGATGCCCGCGCTCGACCCGATCTTGTTGAGCATGTCGTCGACGACCGCCTGGTAGAGCGCCGCCTGCTCGGGAGTCAGCGGGCACCAGACCTTCATCTCCAGCTTCTCGGGCAGGTCGGAGATGATGCTCTTGTCGGTCTTGAGCCGGCGCAACACGAACGGCCCGGTCGCCCGCTTCAACGCGGCGGCGGCGTCCTCGTCCTGCCGCACCTCGATCGGCTCCTGGTAGCGCCGCCGGAAGGTCTTAGCCGGCCCGAGCAGCCCGGGGTTGGCGAAGTCCATGATGGACCAGAGTTCGGCCAGGTGGTTCTCGACCGGCGTGCCGGTCAGGGCGAGCCGGGTACGGGCGGGAATGGCCCGCACGGCCTGCGACTGCCGGGTCGCCGAGTTCTTGATGGCCTGTGCCTCGTCACACACCACCCGGCTCCATTCGACGTCCCGCAAGGCGTCGAGATCCCGCAATGCCGTCCCGTACGTGGTGATCACCAGATCGGCGTGGCCCAGCCGCGCGGTGTCCCGCGTCGCGCCGTGATGCACGTAGACGTCGAGGGAGGGCGCGAACTTCTCGGCCTCCTTGCGCCAGTTGCTCACCAACGACATGGGACAGACCAACAGGGTCGACCCGACCGCACCCCGCTCGCGCTCGGCGAGCAACAGGGACAACGTCTGCGCCGTCTTTCCGAGACCCATGTCGTCCGCGAGGACTCCGCCGATGCCCAGGCGGGAGAGGAAGTCCAGCCAGGACAGGCCGCGTTCCTGGTACGGGCGCAGGGTGCCCTGGAAGGTGGCCGGGGTGGCGGTCGGGCGCAGGCGATGGTCGGCGTCGCCGGACAGGAGGTCGCCGAGCCAGCCGTCCGCGTCGACCGCGACCAGGGGCAGGTCTTCCTCGCCGCCCGCGGCGACCCGGCCGAGCACCTCCGCGATGGTCAGCTCGCCGGTGCGGTGCTGCTCGACCGCCCGGATCGCGGCCGTGAGCTGGCGGTCGTCCAACTCGACCCAGCGGCCCTTGACCCGCAGCAGCGGCACCTTCAGGCGGGCCAGGTCGTGCAGGTCCGCGGCGCTGATCTCCTCGTCGCCGACCATCAGGTCGACCTTGAAGTCGACCAGTTGGTCCTTGCCGACACCCTGCGCGGCCAGGGCCTTGCCGCCGGCCGCCGCCGGCTTGCCGCGGGTGGTCAACTTCAGGCCGAGGCTCTTGCGGCCCGCCCAGGCCGGCAGCTGCACCCCGTACCCGGCGGCCTGTAACAGCGGTGCGGCCTGGCGCAGGAAGGTGAACGCGGCCGCCGTGTCGAGTTGGCTCTCCGTGGGTTGCGCCTCCCGCAGAGCCTCGTCGAGCGGCGGGAAAAGCCGGACCGCGCGGCCGAGGCCGGCCAGCAGCGTCTCGTCCGGGCGGGCGGGCAGGCCGGGCACCCGCTGGCCGGCCCAGACCACCGACGCGGGCACGTACAGCGACGGGTCGTCGACCGACTGGAGTGCGAACTCGAGGTCCCAGCGGTCGGTGGTCGGCAGCGGCTCGACCAGCCGGAAGCAGACCCGGACGGGCTCGTTGGCCTCGTGCGCGGCGCGATGCCAGGCATCCAGCGCGGTGCGCAGCGCGGCCAGTTCGGGACGTTGCGCGGTGGTCGCCGTGACCGTGGGATCGGTCGCGGTCAGCGCCCGCATCCACCGGTCGGCGACCGGCGCCTTCGGGCCCGGGCGGTGGCCGAGCAGCAGCCGCTCCGGCAGGGTGCGCCGGGCGGCGGCGTCGGTGAACGCGTCGAGCAGGCCGCGCAGCACCTCGCCCGGCGGCGGCCGCGTCGGCGGCCCGGACCGCGCCCGGCATGGCCGCCGCCAGCTCCCGGAACGCGGTGGCGTCGCGGCCGGTGAGCACGGGACGCCAGCGGGCGGCGTGCGCGCCGCCGTCCGTGACGAGCGCGGGGAGCAGCCGGCCCCGGCGGAACAGCCCCTCGGCGTACGACGCGACGACCGCGAGGTAGCGCAGATCACTGCCGGGCGTCCAGTCCGGATGTTCGAGGTCACCGAGCAGGTCCACGGCGGCACCGGCGTCGAGCAGAACAGCCTCGACGGGCCATCGTTCCAGCGTGGCGCCGGGCGGGGTCTCGTCGGACGCGGGCACCGGGCGGCCATCGGCCGTGGGCAGCGCAAGGGTCAACGTGGCGGCTTCGCCGGGCACCTCGGGTGGCGTCCGTTCGCCCCACAGACCCAGCCGACCGCCGGACCAGACGCCATGAATCACCTGCACCCCGACAAACCCTTCTACGCGACGACCGACACTACCCGCGCGGTCCGATGAGGTGCCCGATTGCCTCGGGCTAGGCTCGGTCCGTGGACAACCGGCGGGAGATCGACGACGTTCTGCAGCGTGGCGCCGACGGCGGGCGGATCACCGCCGAGGAGGCGCTGCTGCTCTACACCGAGGCGCCGTTCCATGCGCTGGGCGAGGCGGCCGACGCGGTGCGCCGTCGCCGCTACCCCGACGGCATCGTCACGTACCTGATCGACCGCAACATCAACTACACCAACGTCTGCGTGACGGCCTGCAAGTTCTGCGCGTTCTACCGGGCGCCGAAGCACGCCGAGGGCTGGACCCACCCGACCGAGGAGATCCTGCGTCGCTGCGGCGAGGCGGTCGAGCTCGGCGCGACGCAGGTGATGCTCCAGGGCGGCCACCACCCGGAGTACGGCGTCGAGTACTACGAAGAGCTGTTCAGCACCGTCAAGGCCGCCTATCCGCAGCTGGTCATCCACTCGATCGGCCCGTCGGAGATCCTGCACATGGCGAAGGTCTCGGGTGTGTCGCTGGACGAGGCGATCTCCCGGATCAAGACGGCCGGGCTCGACTCGATCGCCGGCGCCGGCGCGGAGATGCTGCCCGACCGGCCGCGCCGGGCCATCGCGCCGCTCAAGGAGTCCGGCGCCCGCTGGCTCGAGGTCATGGAGATCGCCCACACGCAGGGCCTCGAGAGCACCGCGACGATGATGATGGGCACCGGCGAGACCAACGCCGAGCGGATCGAGCACCTGCGGATGATCCGCGACGTGCAGGACCGCACCCGCGGCTTCCGGGCCTTCATCCCGTGGACCTACCAGCCGGAGAACAACCACCTCAAGGGGCGGACCCAGGCGACCACCCTGGAATACCTGCGGCTGATCGCGGTGGCCCGGTTGTTCTTCGAGACCGTGCCGCACCTGCAGGCGTCGTGGCTGACCACCGGCAAGGACGTGGGCCAGCTCGCGCTGCACATGGGCGTCGACGACCTCGGTTCGATCATGTTGGAGGAGAACGTCATCTCTTCCGCCGGTGCGCGGCATCGGTCCAACTTGCACGAGCTGATCTGGATGATCCGGTCCGCAGGTCGGATCCCGGCGCAGCGCGACACCCTGTACCGACACCTGCGGGTGCACCACACGCCGGCCGACGACCCGACCGACGACCGCGTGGTCTCGCATTTCTCGTCGATCGCGATGCCTGGTGGCGGGGTCGGCACGCCGTTGCCGCTCGTCGAACAGCACTGAGAACGTTTCAGTTGGGCCTTCGGCAACATTTCGGCAACGGTCAGCACACGATTGGTACCGCCTGCTAGCGAGCGGTTTTCCACGGTGGATAGCGTTCCTGACGTCGCCGAGAACGCGACCAATGGCAACGCTCATGAGACGCCGACCGCCAAGCGGTCGTACATATAGAGCCGAGGCGGGATGGGAAACCATCCCGCCTCGGCGTTTTTCTATCCGATCATGGTCTAGCGCCGCCGCCACATCGACGGTTAGCGTGCGCTGTTCCCCCCACAGGCACCTTTCGCCTCACAGCCCCCACGAGGATGTAGATGAACACGCGCTTGCGCGCCGTGGTCCTTCGCGCCGGTGCCGCCACCGCTCTCGCGGTCGGCCTGGTCGCCGCCGCCGGACCGGCATACGCCGCTGACGGACCGGACGTCGCCGTCACTCCGATCAGCCTCCACCTCGCCAAGGGCGTCAAGGAGGCGAAGGCCAAGCCCTTCCAGGTCGAGCTGCGCAACTTCGGCAATGCCGATGCCAGCGACGTGTCGGTCAAGCTCGATCTGTCCAACCTCAAGGGCAAGGTCGGCTACGTCACCCCGGAGGGCTGCACGAAGTCGGGCCCGGCCACATACGCGTGCCCGATCGGTGACATCGCCGCCGGCCAGGACGTGGTCATCGGCATCCCGCTGTTCAACGCGAACGGCAAGAAGGGCAACGGCGGCTTCTTCTCCATCGCCGCGATCGTCCCCGGCGACACGAACGAGGAGAACAACTCCGCGGACGTCGACGTCACCGTCGAGCCGAAGACCTATGACCTGACGGTCTGGGCCCAGGACATCTACGCCGAGGTGGTCGCCGACGGCGACGAGGTCGGCGAGGAGACCCGCACCCCGGTGCCGCCGGGCGGCACCGCGCCGCTCGATTCGGCGATCTTCAACCACGGCAGTAAGCGCGTGGTCGGCGTCGGCTACTCGGTGCAGCTGCCGGACGGGGCCTCGATCGCCTCCATGCCGGAGAACTGCATCGTGTGGGAAGACGTCAACGGCATCATCTGCGAGGACGACGAGGTCGTGCTCAAGCCGGGTGAGGTGCTGCTGCCGGAGATCAGCGTCAAGGTCGCCGACGACGCCAAGGCCGGCGTCCTCGCCGACGGCATCATCGACGCCCGCGCGCTGGAGCCAGGTGCGACCGATCCCGAGGAGTCCGACGACGAGGCGCGGATGGCCACCCAGGCCCAGCGCAAGGAGCTCGTCGACGCCGACGAGGCCGACAACCAGGCGCGCTTCGACGTGTTCGTCGGCGCCGCTTCGACGGGTGAGCCGACCACGCCTCCTGGCGAGGGTGGCGGCGGCGGTGGCCTGCCGGTCACCGGTCCGGCGGCCGGCATCATCGGTGGCGTCGGCGGCGCGGTCATCCTCGCCGGTGTGGCGCTGTTCTTCTTCGCGCGGCGCCGCCGGATCGTCACGGTGACCCCGGACGCCTGACCCGACAGCCAGCTAGCGACAGCGGCCCGCTCCCGAACCGGGAGCGGGCCGCTTTATTACAGTGGCCGGGTGACGCGAGCCAACCTGGACAAGCAGCCGCACGAGGTCGCCGAGATGTTCGACGGGGTGGCCGAGCGGTACGACCTGACCAACACCGTCCTCTCCTTCGGGCAGGACCGCGGCTGGCGGCGGGCCACTCGCGCCGCGCTCGACCTGCAGTCGGGGGAGAAGGTGCTCGACGTCGGCGCCGGCACCGGTGTCTCGACGGAGGAACTGGCCCGTTCCGGCGCCTACGCGGTCGGTGCCGACCTGAGCGTCGGCATGCTCCGCGCCGGCCACCACACCCGGCCGACCGTTCCGCTGCTCGCCGGCGACGCGCTGGCGCTGCCGTTCCCGGACGCGACCTTCGACGCCGTCACCATCTCCTTCGCCCTGCGCAACGTCGTCGACACCCGCGGCGCCCTGCGTGAGCTGGCCCGGGTCACTCGGCCCGGGCGGCCGGCTGGTGGTCTGTGAGTTCAGCCACCCGACCAACTTCACCTTCCGCACCGTGTACCTCTCGTACCTCATGCGGTCACTGCCCGCGGTCGCCCGCCGGGTGTCCAGCAACCCGGACGCGTACGTCTACCTGGCCGAGTCCATCCAGATGTGGCCTAACCAGCGAGATCTCGCGACACGGATCCAGGACGCCGGATGGGGCGAGGTGGGGTGGCGGAATCTGTCGGGCGGAATCGTGGCGCTGCACCGCGCCACCCGCAAATGAGGATTTTTCGGAAATGCCGGATTGGCGAAACGGACATCGATCGACAACTCGGTTCCGCCTGCGGAGTTAGGCATACCTAACCGGCCGCCCGCAGTATCCCCGGTTCTAGACTCCACCCGATGAGCTTGTGAAGCATTTCACGAGCCCGCGAGGAGCGAAAACAGCCGGGATCCGAGGGGGAGTCGTGGTGGCCGCCAGCAGCGACAACGACGCCGACGTCATCGTCGTCGGCGCCGGCCCGGGTGGCTCGACGACCGCGTACCACCTGGCCCGGCACGGCATCCGCGTGCTGGTCCTGGAGAAGTCGCAGTTCCCGCGGGAGAAGGTCTGCGGCGACGGGCTGACCCCGCGCGCGGTCAAGCAGCTGATCAAGATGGGCCTCACCGCCGACGGCTCCTTCGAGGAGCAGGGCTGGCTGCGCAACAAGGGCCTGCGGGTGATCGGCGGCGGCGTCCGGCTCGAGCTCGACTGGCCGGACCTGGCCAGCTTCCCGAACTACGGCCTCGTGCGCACCCGCCTCGACTTCGACGACGTGGTCGCGAAGCAGGCCGTGAAGGCCGGCGCCGACCTGCGCACCGGAGTGACCGTCACGGGCCCGGTGCTCGACGACACCGGCCGCGCCGTCGGCGTGACCGCCGAGACCGAGGGTGGCGAGCCGCGCGAGTTCCGCGCGCCGCTGATCATCTCGGCCGACGGCGTCTCCGGCCGGTTCCCGCTCGCGCTCGGTCTGGCCAAGCGGGAGGACCGGCCGATCGGCGTGGCCGTCCGCCGCTACTACCACTCGCCGGCCAAGCACGACGACGACTACCTCGAGTCCTGGTTGGAGCTTCGCAGCAAAGAGGGCGGCGACCGGCTGCTGCCCGGCTACGGCTGGATCTTCGGCATGGGCGACGGCCGGGTCAACGTCGGCCTCGGCGTGCTCAACTCGTCGTCCGCGTTCGGCAAGACCAACTACCGCCGGATGCTCACCGAATGGCTGGGCGCGACGCCGCCCGAGTGGGGCATGAACGACGAGGCCAACGCCGACGGCCCGATCCTGGGCGCCGCGCTGCCGATGGGCTTCAACCGGGTGCCGCACTACACCCGCGGCGTGCTGCTCGTCGGCGACTCCGGCGGCATGGTCAACCCCTTCAACGGCGAGGGCATCGCGTACGCGATGGAGTCCGGTGAGCTCGCCGCCGAGGTGGTCGCGCAGGCGCTCGGCCGCACCGGTGCCGACCGCGAGCGCGCGCTGGCCGCGTACCCGGCCGAGCTGAAGGCCCGCTACGGCGGCTATTACCGGCTCGGCAACGTATTCGTCAAGATGATTGGCAACCCGCAGATCATGCGGATCGCCACGAAGCACGGCATGCCGCACCCGACGCTGATGCGGTTCGTTCTCAAACTGCTGGCCAACCTCACGGATCCGCGCGGTGGCGACGCGATGGACCGTGTCATCAACGCGATGACCAAGGTGGTGCCGGCCGTGTAAGCACGGCACCCTGGGCCCGACCCCGCCAAGCGAAGGCCCGCACAACGGTGAATACTCAGACGCTGATTCTCGACAGAGGGCAGGAAGGACGAGCAGGGGAAGACCATGACGCTCTCGCCGTACGCACCGATCCTGGGGCTGTTCGCCCTGGCTGCCTTCTTCGCGTTGTTCTCCGTCGCGTCGGCCCGGATCGCCGGCCCGCGCCGGTACAACCGGGCCAAGCTCGACGCATACGAGTGCGGCATCGAACCGAGTCCGCAGCCGGTTGGCGGCGGCCGGTTCCCGATCAAGTTCTATCTGACGGCGATGCTGTTCATCGTCTTCGACATCGAGATCATCTTCCTGTACCCGTGGGCCGTGAGCTTCGACTCGCTCGGGCTCTTCGGGTTCGTCGAGATGGTCATGTTCATCGGCACCGTGTTCATCGCCTACGCCTACGTCTGGCGGCGCGGCGGCCTGGACTGGGACTGAAGGGAGGCACGCCAGCATGGGTATCGAAGAGAAACTCCCCGCGGGCGTCCTGCTCACCTCCGTGGAGAAGCTCGTCAACTGGTCCCGCAAGTCGTCGGTCTGGGGCGCCACGTTCGGCCTCGCCTGCTGCGCGATCGAGATGATGGCGGCCGGCGGCCCGCACTACGACCTGGGCCGTTGGGGCATGGAGGTGTTCCGGGCGTCGCCGCGTCAGGCCGACCTGATGATCGTGGCCGGCCGGGTGACGCAGAAGATGGCGCCCGTGCTGCGGCAGATCTACGACCAGATGGCCGAGCCCCGCTGGGTGCTGTCGATGGGCGTCTGCGCGAGCAGCGGCGGCATGTTCAACAACTACGCCATCGTGCAGGGCGTCGACCACGTCGTGCCGGTCGACATGTACCTGCCCGGCTGCCCGCCGCGGCCCGAGATGCTGATCGACGCGATCCTCAAGCTGCGCGAGAAGATCAACCACGAGCCGCTCGGCCCCAACGGCCGTCGCATGCTCGAGCAGCGCAAGGAGCGCGGTGACGTTCCGGTCGTGCCCTACGGCTCGATGCCGTCCTCGTACCGCAACGACAAGGCCCGGCGCGCCGAGTGGACCCAGGCGGTCCGCGAAGGCCGCGAGGAACAGCTGCGGATCGAGAACTGGATGAACGAGGAACGTCATCTGCAAGGTGGTGGACGGTGGTGACCACGAGCCCCGACAAGGACCCGGTGACCGACGCGAAGCAACACGCGCAGCGGTCCGAGCCGGCGAACGAGTCGGCCAACCCGACCAACCAGGACCCGCAGGCGCCCAGTGCCAAGCCCGGCGGCGGCGTGCCCGTGCAGGCCACTCCGGTCGGTGCGACCACCGGTGCGCCGGCCGAGCTGCCGCCGTCCTCAGTGGCCGGTCGCGGCATGTTCGGCATCTCCGGTTCCGGTGACACCTCCGGCTTCGGCGGCCTGGTCCGCCGGCGGATCGGGGTCGGCGGCACCGAGCGGCCGTACGGCGGCTACTTCGACGAGGTCTACGACGCGCTCGACGAGGCGTTCCCGGGCCTCGACGAGGCGATCGAGAAGGTGATCGTCGACCGCGGCGAGCTGACCCTGCACATCAAGGCCGAGCGGATCGTCGAGGTCGCCAAGGCGATGCGCGACGACGAGTCGCTGCGCTTCGAGCTCTGCTCCTCGGTGTCCGGTGTGGACTATCTCGGCTCCGACGAGCGCCGGCTGCACGTGGCCTACCACCTCACGTCGATGACCTATCGGCGTCGGGTGCGGCTCGAGGTCGCGGTCGGCACCGAACACCCGCACGTCCCGTCGGTCTGCTCGGTCTACCCGACCGCCGACTGGCAGGAGCGGGAGACGTACGACATGTTCGGCATCATCTTCGACGGCCACCCCGCTCTGACCCGGATCCTCATGCCGGACGACTGGGAGGGCTACCCGCAACGCAAGGACTACCCGCTCGGCGGGGTTCCGGTGGAATACAAGGGCGCCGAGATCCCACCGCCGGACCGGCGGAGGAGCTACCAGTGACCACAAACCCGAGCTATGCCCCCGAGCGCGAGACCTCCGAGGGCAAGGTCTTCACCGTCACCGGTGGCGACTGGGACACCGTCGTCAGCGGCACCGACCCGGTCTCCGACGAGCGAATCATCGTCAACATGGGCCCGCAGCACCCGTCGACGCACGGCGTGCTCCGACTGGTCCTCGAGCTCGAGGGTGAGACGGTCCGCGAGATGCGCTCGGTCGTCGGCTACCTGCACACGGGCATCGAGAAGAGCCTGGAATACCGCAACTGGGTGCAGGGCACGACGTTCGTGACCCGGATGGACTACCTCTCGCCGATCTTCAACGAGACCGCCTACAGCCTGGCGGTCGAGAAGCTGCTCGGCATCGAGGACCAGATCACCGAGCGGGCGACCACCATCCGCGTGCTGATGATGGAGCTCAACCGGATCTCGTCGCACCTGGTCTGGCTGGCCACCACCGGCATGGAGCTGGGCGCCATCTCGATCATGTTGTACGGCTTCCGCGAGCGCGAGTACATCCTCGAGATCTTCGAGATGGTCACCGGCCTGCGGATGAACATGGCCTACGTGCGCCCGGGCGGCGTCGCGCAGGACGTGCCGGACAGCGCGGTCAAGAAGATCCGCGAGTTCCTCACCATGATGCCCAAGCGGCTCAAGGAGTACGAGGACCTGCTCTCCGGTCAGCCGATCTGGACCGAGCGGACCCAGGGCGTCGCGGTGCTCGACGTGACCGCGTGCGTCGCGCTCGGCGTGACCGGCCCGGTGCTGCGTTCGGCCGGCCTGCCGTGGGACCTGCGCAAGACCGAGCCGTACTGCGGCTACGAGACGTACGACTTCGACGTGCCCACCTCCAACGACGCCGACGTCTGGGGCCGTTACCAGGTGCGGCTCGCCGAGATCCGTGAGTCGCTGAAGCTCATCGAGCAGGCGCTCGACCGGCTGCGGCCGGGCCCGATCATGGTCGCCGACAAGAAGATCGCCTGGCCGGCGCAGCTCGCGCTCGGCGTCGACGGCCTCGGCAACTCGCTGGAGCACGTCGCCAAGATCATGGGTCAGTCGATGGAGTCGCTGATCCACCACTTCAAGCTCGTCACCGAAGGCTTCCGGGTGCCGCCCGGCCAGGTCTACGTGGCGATCGAGGGCCCGCGCGGGGAGCTGGGCGCCCACGCGGTGTCCGACGGCGGCACCCGGCCCTACCGGGTGCACTTCCGCGAGCCCAGCTTCGTGAACCTCCAGGCGCTACCCGCGATGGCCGAAGGCGGCCTGATCGCCGACGTCATCGCCGGCGGCGCCTCGCTGGACCCGGTGATGGGTGGGTGTGACCGATGACGACGCCAACGACGGTCTTCGACGAGGAGATCCGCCAACGGGCCCGGGAGATCCTGGCCCGCTACCCGGCCGACCGCACGCGGTCCGCCCTGCTGCCGCTGCTGCACCTCGTGCAGTCCGTCGAGGGGCACGTCTCGCCGGCCGGCGTGGAGTTCTGCGCCGAGGTGCTGGGCATCAACAAGGCCCAGGTGGGCGCGGTCGCGTCGTTCTACACGATGTACAAGCGCCGCCCGACCGGCGACTACCTGGTCAGCGTCTGCACCAACACGATGTGCAACGTGCTCGGCGGCCAGGAGGTCTACGACACGGTCAGCGAGCACCTCGGCGTCGGCCACGACGAGACCACCGCCGACGGCACGATCACGCTGGAGCACGCCGAGTGCCTGGCGGCCTGCGACTACGGCCCGGTCGTGACCGTCAACTACGACTTCTTCGACAACGTCACCCCCGGTGGCGCCGTCGACCTGGTCGACGAGCTCCGGGCGGGCAAGCGCCCGCAGCCCAGCCGCGGCGCCCGGCTCTGCACGCTCAAGGAGATGTCGCTGCAGCTCGCCGGCTTCCCGGACAGCCGCGACGACGCGGTCGCCGACGGCGTGCCGGGCGAGCCGACCCTGCGCGGCCTGCACCTGGCCCAGCAGCACGGCATCGCGGTGGCCGGCTTCGACCCGGACACCCCGATCAAGAAGAAGGACGACGCGGGCACGGCCAAGCCGACGGCGGCGCAGGCGGGTGCGGCGGCCAACAAGCCCGCGAGCGACGCCAAGCCGGCCGGCGACGCGGCGAAGCCGCAGGAGGGCAACCTCCGCGGCGCCAAGGAGGCGAACAAGTGACCACCACTCCTCGGCGGGAAGTTCTCGAGAAGCTCACCCCGGTCCTGACCAAGCGCTGGCTGTCGCCCAACGCCTGGACGATGAAGACCTACGAGCAGCTCGACGGCTACGCGGCGCTGAAGAAGGCGCTCAAGGCCCACCCCGACGACCTGATCCAGCTCATCAAGGACTCGGGTCTGCGCGGCCGTGGCGGCGCCGGCTTCCCGACCGGCCTCAAGTGGGGCTTCATCCCGCAGGGCGACGGCAAGCCGCACTACCTCGTCGTCAACGCCGACGAGGGCGAGCCGGGCACCTGCAAGGACCTGCCGCTGATGACCCACGACCCGCACTCGCTGATCGAGGGCGTGATCATCGCCAGCTACGCGATCCGCGCCGAGCGGGCGTACATCTACATCCGCGGCGAGGCCGTGCACGCCGCCCGCCGGCTGCGCAACGCGGTGGTCGAGGCCTACGACAAGGGCTTGATCGGCCGCGACATCCTCGGCTCGGGCTTCAACCTCGACGTGGTCGTGCACAGCGGCGCCGGCGCCTACATCTGTGGCGAGGAGACCGCGCTGCTCGACTCGCTGGAGGGCTTCCGCGGCCAGCCCCGGCTGCGCCCGCCGTTCCCGGCGACGCACGGCCTCTACGCCTCGCCGACGGTCGTCAACAACGTCGGCACCATCGCCAGCGTGCCCTACATCGTGCTGGGCGGCGCGGACTGGTGGAAGACGATGGGCACCGAGAAGTCGTCGGGTCCGATGATCTACTCGCTGTCCGGCCGCATCAACAACCCGGGCCAGTACGAAGTGCTCGATGGGCATCACGCTGCGCGAGCTGATCGAGCTCGCCGGCGGCATGCAGCCCGGTCACGAGCTGCGCTTCTGGACCCCGGGCGGTTCGTCGACCCCGCTGCTGACGGCCGACCACATGGACGTGCCGCTCGACTTCGAGGGCGTGGCGGCCGCCGGCAGCATTCTCGGCACCACGGCGACGCAGATCTTCTCCGACCAGGACTGCCCGGTCTACGCGACCTACCGGTGGCTGGAGTTCTACCACCACGAGTCGTGCGGCAAGTGCACTCCGTGCCGCGAGGGCAACTACTGGATGGTCCGGGTCTACCAGCGGATCCTGTCCGGCCAGGGCACCCACGAAGACCTCGACACGCTGCTCGACACCTGTGACAACATCCTGGGCCGTTCGTTCTGCGGTCTGGGCGACGGCGCGACGAGCCCGGTGACGTCCTCGTTGCAGTACTTCAAGCAGGACTACCTCGACTACATCGAGGGCCGGACGGCTCCGCGGCTGTCCGACAAGGCTCTCGTGGGGGCGCACTGATGACGGACGTAGCGAAGAAGGCCGACGAGGTCACGCTGACCATCGACGGCGTCGAGGTGACCGCGCCGAAGGGCACGCTGCTGATCCGCGTCGCGGAACAGCTCGGCATCGCGATCCCGCGGTTCTGCGACCACCCGCTGCTGGCGCCCGCGGGCGCCTGCCGGCAGTGCCTGGTCGAGGTCGAGGGTCAGCGCAAGCCGGTCGCCTCGTGCACCCAGGCGGTCGCCGACGGCATGGTGGTCAAGACCCAGCTCAGCTCTCCGGTCGCCAAGAAGGCGCAGGAGGGCATCATGGAGCTGCTCCTGATCAACCACCCGCTCGACTGCCCGATGTGCGACAAGGGCGGCGAGTGCCCGCTGCAGAACCAGGCGATGTCGACCGGCCGGGCCGACTCGCGGTTCCACGAGCACAAGCGCGAGTACCCGAAGCCGATCAACATCTCGTCGCAGGTGCTGCTCGACCGCGAGCGGTGCGTGCTCTGCCAGCGCTGCACCCGGTTCTCCGAGGAGATCGCCGGCGACAAGTTCATCGACCTGATGAACCGCAGCAGCAACGAAGAGATCAACGTCTACCGCGACGAGGTGTACGACGCGGACGCGGGCGAAGAGTCCGAGGGCGACGTTCCCTTCAACTCCTACTTCTCCGGCAACACCGTGCAGATCTGCCCGGTCGGCGCGCTGACCGGTGCGCAGTACCGGTTCCGGTCGCCGCCCGTTCGACCTCGTGTCGAGCCCGTCGATGTGCGAGCACTGCGCCTCCGGCTGCAGCCAGCGCACCGACCACCGCCGCGGCAAGGTGCTGCGCCGGCTGGCCGGCGACGACCCGGCGGTCAACGAGGAGTGGAACTGCGACAAGGGTCGCTGGGGCTTCCGCTACGCGACCGCCAACGACCGGCTCACCACGCCGCTGGTCCGCGACGCGGCCAGCGGCGAACTGCGCGAGGCGTCCTGGAGCGAGGCGATGCAGCGTCGCTTCCGAGGGGCTGCGCGACGGCGCGGGACGGTGCGCACGGCGTCGGCGTGCTGACCGGCGGCCGGCTGACCGTCGAGGACGCGTACGCGTACGCCAAGTTCGCCCGGGTCGCCCTGGGCACCAACGACATCGACTTCCGGTCGCGGCCGCTGTCGGCCGAGGAGACCGAGTTCCTGGCCTCCTCCGTGGTCGGCACCACCGACGTCACCTACGCCGACGTCGACGCGGCCCCGGCCGTCGTCATCGTCGGGCTGGAGCCCGAGGAGGAGTCGCCGATCCTCTTCCTCCGCCTGCGCAAGCAGTTCACCAAGCGCAAGCTGCCGATCTACGCGCTCTCGCCGTACGTGACCCGCGGCCTCGAGAAGCTCGGCGCCAAGGTCGCCCGGATCATCCCGGGCGAGGAGGCGCGGGTGCTCGCCGAGCACGACGTGGTCGCCGAGGCGCTCAAGGCGCCGGGCGCGCTGCTGATCGTCGGCGAGCGGCTCGCCTCGGTGCCCGGTGGCCTGTCGGCCGCGGCGGCGCTGGCGGAGCGCACCGGCGCGAAGCTGGCCTGGGTGCCGCGGCGCGCGGGTGACCGCGGCGCGGTCGACGCCGGCTGCCTGCCCAACCTGCTGCCCGGCGGCCGGCTGGCCGCCGACGCGGCGGCGCGGGCCGAGTTGGCCGGCGCCTGGGACCTGGCCGCCGGGGTGATCCCGAGCCAGCCCGGCCGCGACACCGACGCGATGCTGGTGGCCGCCGCCGGTGGCCGCCTCGGCGCGCTGGTCGTCGCCGGCGTCGACCCGGCCGACCTGTCCGACCCCAAGCTCGCCGAGCAGGCTCTCGACGCGGTGCCGTTCCTGGTCAGCCTCGAGGTCCGGCTCAGCGCCGTGAGCCGCCGCGCCAACGTGGTGTTCCCGGTCGCGCCGGTCGCCGAGAAGGCCGGCAGCTTCCTCGACTGGGAGGGCCGGCTGCGGACCTTCGAGACGGTGCTGACGACCGAGGCGATGAACGACGGCCGGGTGCTCGACGCGCTCGCCGCCGCGCTGGGCGTCACGCTCGGCACCGGCGACGTCAACACGGTCCGCCGCGAGCTGGGCGGCCTGCCGGTGACCCGGGCCGACCGCCCGCACGCGCCGGCGCACGAGCCGGCCGACGTGGTCGAGCCCGGCGACGGCGAAGCGGTGCTGGCGACCTGGCACCAGCTGATCGACCTGGGCAGCCTGCTCGACGGCGACCAGGAACTGGCCGGCACGGCCCGCCCGCCGGCGGTCCGGCTCGACAAGGCGACCGCCGAGGCCATCGGCGTCGCCGACGGCGAGGCGGTCACGGTCGGCACCGGCCGCGGCGCGGTGACCCTGCCGGCGATGATCACGGACATGCCGGCCGGCGTTGTCTGGCTGCCGACCAACTCGCCCGGTTCGACCACCCGGCGGACGCTCGGCGTCACCTCGGGCGCGGTCGTCTCGATCTCGGCTGGAGGGGCTCGATGACGCCTGCGGTGTATCTCGCGCAGGACCCGACGCTGTCCGACTTCGGGCACGATCCCTGGTGGATCGCGCTCATCAAGATCGTCGTCGTGTTCGTCTTCGCGGTGCTCGCGACGCTGCTCGGCGTGTGGTTCGAGCGGCGCGTCGTCGGCTTCATGCAGGTGCGGCCCGGCCCCAACCAGGTCGGCCCGTTCGGCCTGCTGCAGACGCTGGCCGACGGCCTGAAGATGGCCTTCAAGGAAGACATCCTGCCGAAGGGCGCCGACAAGGTCGTCTACTTCTTCGCGCCGACGATCTCGGTGATCTGCGCGGTGACCGCGCTGTCGGTCATCCCGTTCGGCCCGATGGTGAGCATCTTCGGCCACCAGACGCCGCTGCAGGTCACCGACGTGCCGGTGGCGGTGCTGGTGATCCTGGCCGCGTCGTCGATGGGCATCTACGGCATCGTGCTCGGCGGCTGGGCCTCCGGCTCGACCTACCCGCTGCTCGGTGGCCTGCGGTCGAGCGCCCAGATGATCTCGTACGAGGTCGCCATGGGCCTGTCGATCGTCGCGGTGTTCATGACCGCCGGCACGATGTCGACCAGTGGCATCGTCGCCGCGCAGGCGGGCAGCGACCGGAGCGCCTCGCTCGGCGGCTTCGACTTCTTCGCGCCCGGCTGGTACGCGATCCTGCTGCTGCCGAGCTTCATCATCTACGCCATCTCCGCGGTCGGTGAGACCAACCGCGCGCCGTTCGACCTGCCCGAGGCGGAGTCCGAACTGGTCGCCGGCTTCATGACCGAATACAGCTCGCTGAAGTTCGCGCTGTTCATGCTCGCGGAATACGTCAACATGGTGACCGTCTCCGCGGTCGCCACGACGCTGTTCCTCGGCGGCTGGCGGGCGCCCTGGCCGATCAGCATCTGGTCCGGTGCCAACGAGGGTTGGTTCGGCCTGATCTGGTTCTTCGCCAAGGTGATCCTGCTGGTCTTCGTGTTCGTCTGGCTCCGCGGCACGCTGCCCCGGCTGCGCTACGACCAGTTCATGCGGCTCGGCTGGCGGGTTCTGCTGCCGATCAACCTGGTCTGGATCCTCGCGCTGGCCGGCATCCGGGTGCTGCAGAAGGAGAACAGCGACGCGGTGCGCTGGGGCATCATCGGCGGCGCGCTGGTCGTCATTCTGCTGATCACGCTGCTCTGGCCGGACCGCCAGCAAGGTCGCCCAGCCGTCGCTGCAGGACCAGGTCAACCAGCGGCCGCAGGGCAGCTTCCCGCTCCCGCCGATGGACCTCGTCGTGCCGCCGAGCCCGCGGGCCCGGCGCGGGGTGGCGCAGCGGCAGCCGGCCAACGTGGGCGGTGGCCCGCGCCGTCATCGACGCCAGCCCCGACCGAAGAGAAGGAAGGCTGAGATGGGCGCCATCACGGGCACGTTCAAGGGCTTCGGCGTCACGTTCTCGCACATGTTCCGCAAGATCGTGACGACCGACTACCCGTTCGAGCCGGCTCCGGCGGCACCGCGCTACCACGGCCGGCACATCCTCAACCGGCACCCGGACGGGCTGGAGAAGTGCATCGGGTGCGAGCTGTGCGCCTGGGCCTGCCCGGCCGACGCGATCTACGTCGAGGGCGGCGACAACACCGACGAGCAGCGCTTCTCGCCCGGTGAGCGGTACGCCAGCGTCTACCAGATCAACTACGCCCGGTGCATCTTCTGCGGGCTGTGCATCGAGGCGTGCCCGACGCGTTCGCTGACGATGAGCAACGAGTACGAGCTCGCCCGCGACTCCCGCCAGGACCTGATCTTCACCAAGGAGCAGCTCCTGGCGCCGCTGCTGCAGGGCATGGAGCAGCCGCCGCACCCGATGCGGCTGGGCGAGACCGAGAAGGACTACTACGTCGGCGCGCTCGACCAACCCGGGCACCTCGGCCGGCGCCGAGCGGGCCCCGTGGTCCGAGACCGGCACGACGGACGCGACTGGGCCTGCATCATCCGACGGGAGACGAGTCATGAACATCGCGCTCGCGGCGACCGTCACCACCGGTGAGGCGGTGACCTTCTGGATCCTCGCCCCGCTCGCGCTGCTCGGCGCGATCGGCATGGTGGTGGCGCGCAACGCCGTGCACTCGGCGCTCTGGCTGGTGCTGACGATGCTCAGCCTGGGCGTGTTCTACGTCGTGCAGGCCGGTCCGTTCATCGGCATGGTGCAGATCATCGTCTACACCGGCGCGATCATGATGCTGTTCCTGTTCGTGCTGATGCTGGTGGGCCGGGACGCGTCGGACTCGCTGATCGAGACACTGCGCGGGCAGCGGGTGGCGGCCGTCCTGCGTCGGGCTCGGCTTCGCCGGCCTGGTCGGCACGCTGGTCGCCCGCGCGGTCAGCGACACCACGTCGGTGGGCCTGGACGCCGCCAACCGCGACGGCAACGTGCAGGGCATCGCCGCGCTGTTGTTCACCAACTACGTGTTCGCGTTCGAGGTGACCTCCGCCCTGCTGATCACGGCAGCGGTCGGCGCGATGGTGCTGGCGCACATCCACAAGCCCAAGAGCGAGCGGCTGGGCCAGCCGGATCTCATGCGGCTGCGCTTCCGCGCCGGCAACCACCCCGGGTCGAAGGCCGGGCCCCGGCGTGTACGCCACCTCTGACTCGGTCGCCACCCCGGCGCGGCTGCCCGACGGCACGCTCAGCCGGAGCAGCATTCCCGAGATCCTCCCGACGCGTGAGCTCAGCCCGCGCGAGACCGCCCCGAAGGGCACCGAGAAATGAACCCGAGCTACTACCTGGTGCTGGCCGGCATCCTGTTCACGATCGGCGCGGTCGGCGTGTTGATCCGCCGCAACGCCATCGTGGTCTTCATGTGCATCGAGCTGATGCTCAACTCGGCCAACCTGACGCTGGTCACGTTCAGCCGGATCAACGGCAACCTCAATGGCCAGATCATCGCGTTCTTCGTCATGGTCGTCGCTGCCGCCGAGGTCGTGGTCGGTCTAGCGATCATCATGACGATCTTCCGGACGCGACGCTCGGCGAGCGTCGACGACGCGAACCTGCTGAAGTACTAGAGGGGCCGTATTCGTGGAACAGACGATCGAGTACGCCCACGCGACGGGCGTACTGGGCAGCGTGTGGCTGCTCATCGCCATCCCGCTGGTGAGCGCGGCGGTCATCCTGCTGCTCGGGCGCCGGAGCGCGAAGTTCGCGCACTGGCTGGGCACAGCGGCCATCGGCGCCGCCTTCGTGCTGACATTGATCTACTTCTTCTCGCTGCGTGACCAGCCCAACCGGGCGGTGGAGCGCAACCTGTGGGAGTTCATCCACGTCGGCAACCTCAAGGTTGACATCGGTCTGCTGTTCGACCCGCTGGCCGCCGTCTTCTGCCTGCTGATCACGGGTGTGGGTTTCCTGATCCACCTCTACGCGGTCGGCTACATGGCGCACGACGAGCGCCGGCACACCTTCTTCGGGTACTTCAACCTCTTCGCCGCCGCGATGTTGCTGCTGGTCCTCGGCAACAACTACGTGATGCTCTACCTCGGCTGGGAGGGCGTCGGTCTGGCGTCGTACCTGCTGATCTCGTTCTGGTACACCCGTCCGTCGGCGGCGACCGCGGGCAAGAAGGCCTTCCTGATGAACCGGGTCGGCGACGCCGGCCTGGTCATCGCGATCTTCACGATGTTCGCCTACCTGGGCTCGACCAACTACGCGGACGTCTTCAACGGCGTCGGCGGGCTGTCGTCGACCGTCGTGCTGCTGATGGGCCTGCTGCTCCTGCTCGGCGCGACCGGCAAGTCCGGCCAGTTCCCGCTGCAGGCGTGGTTGCCGGACGCGATGGAGGGCCCGACCCCGGTCTCCGCCCTGATCCACGCGGCCACCATGGTCACCGCGGGCGTCTACCTGATCGCCCGGTCCAACGCGATCTTCTCGGCCAACGAGGCGCTGCAGACCGTCGTGGTCAGCGTCGGCGCGCTGACGCTGCTGATCGGCTGCATCATCGGCGCGGCCAAGGACGACATCAAGCGCGTGCTGGCCTGGTCGACGGTCTCCCAGATCGGCTACATGTTCCTCGGCGTCGGCCTGGGCGGCGGCGCGTACGCGCTGGCGATCATCCACCTGCTGGCGCACGGCTTCTTCAAGGCCAACATGTTCCTCGGCGCCGGCTCGGTCATGCACGGCATGAAGGACCAGGTCGACATCCGCCGCTTCGGTGGGCTGTGGAAGCTGATGCCGTGGACGTTCGGCACGTTCACCGCGGGCTGGCTGGCGATCGTCGGCTTCCCGGGCTTCTCCGGCTTCTTCACCAAGGAGCCGATCATCGTCGCCGCCTTCGAGCGGGAGGGCTGGACCGCCTGGCTGTTCGGCTGGGCCGCGCTGCTCGGCGCCGGGCTCACGGCGTTCTACATGACCCGGCTCTGGGTGCTCACCTTCCTCGGGCCCGAAGCGGTGGACCGAAGACATCGACCACCCGCACGAGTCACCACCGATCATGGTCGGGCCGCTGGTGCTGCTCGCGATCGGCTCCGCGATCGCCGGTGGTCTGATGGCCAGCCCGGTCGCCAAGTGGCTCGAGCCGCCGCTGCCGGAGGAGGCGCACGACCTCCACCCCGTGATGTCGCACGGCGTGATCACCACGCTCTCGCTGGTGCTCACGTTCGCCGGCATCGGGCTGGCCTACCTGCTCTTCCGGCGCGGCACCGCGCTGGCCGAGCAGCCGGCGGGTGTGGTCGTCACCGCGGCCCGCCGCAACCTCTACGCCGACGCCTTCAACGAGATCGTCTTCGAGAAGCCCGGCATCTTCCTGACCCGCGCGCTGGTCTTCCTCGACAACCGGGGCATCGACGGCGCGGTCAACGGCCTCGCGGCCGCGGTCGGCGGCGGCTCCGGCCGGTTGCGCCGGCTGCAGACCGGCTACGTCCGGTCCTATGCGATGTCAATGATGACCGGCGCGCTGCTCGTGGTCGCCGCGTTCGTCGCCGTGCAGATGGGATGGCTGAGCTAGCGATGCAGGACTTCCCGTACCTAACGGTGCTGACGGGGTTGCCGCTCCTCGGCGCGATCGTCGTCTGGTGCCTGCCCAAGTCGAAGCCGGAAACGGCCAAGATCGTGGCGCTGGCCTGGTCGCTGGTGGTCTTCGTGCTGTCGGTGGTCATGTGGATCGCCTTCAACGCGGGCGGCGACCGGCTCCAGTTGCGCGAGTCGTACGAGTGGATCCCGACCTGGGACGCCCGGTTCACCTTCGCGGTCGACGGCATCGCGCTCGTCATGCTGCTGATGGTCACCGTGCTGGTGCCGATCGTGATCCTCGCGTCGTGGCACGACGCCGACAAGAGCCGGCGGAGCATCCCGACGTACTTCGCGCTGCTGCTGGTCCTCGAATGCACGATGATCGGCGTCTTCGCGGCCGCCGACATCTTCCTGTTCTACGTGTTCTTCGAGGTCATGCTCGTTCCGATGTACTTCCTCATCGGCAGCTTCGGCGGGCACCAGCGGCAGTACGCGGCCGTCAAGTTCTTCCTCTACTCGCTGGTCGGCGGCCTGTTCATGCTGGCCGCGGTGATCGGCCTGTGGGTGGTCGGCGGGCACACCTTCGACTGGGTGCAGTTGACCAACAGCGACTTCGCCACCAACACCGGTCGCTGGCTGTTCCTGGGCTTCTTCATCGCCTTCGCGATCAAGGCGCCGTTCTTCCCGTTCCACACCTGGCTGCCGGACGCCGGTGGTGCCGCACCGGCGGGTGCCGCCGCGCTGCTGGTCGGCGTGCTCGACAAGGTCGGCACGTTCGGCATCCTGCGCTACTGCCTGCCGCTGTTCCCGGAGGCGTCGCGCTGGTTCGCGCCCTGGGCGATCGCGCTGGCGGTGATCGGCATCATCTACGCCGCGCTGCTGGCGATCGGCCAGAACGACCTCAAGCGGCTGGTGTCCTACACGTCGATCGCGCACTTCGGCTTCATCGGCGTGGGCATCTTCGCGTTCACCACCCAGGCGGGTACGGGCGCCGTGCTCTACATGCTCAACCACGGTCTGGCCACCGGCCTGCTGTTCCTCGTGGTCGGCATGCTGGTCGCCCGCCGCGACTCGTCGAACATCCGCGACTTCGGCGGCGCCGGCAAGCTCGTGCCGGTGCTGGCCGGCGTGCTGTTCTTCGCCGGTCTGGCCTCGCTGGCCCTGCCCGGCACGGCGCCGTTCGTCTCGGAGTTCCTGGTGCTGATCGGCACGTTCACCGTCAACAAGCCGGTGGCGGTGATCGCGACGCTCGGCATCATCCTGGCGGCCGCGTACGTGCTCTGGATGGTGCAGCGGACGACGCAGGGCAACCTCAACCCGGCGCTGCTCGACGAGCCGCGCATGCGCCGTGATCTCTCGGTGCGGGAGAAGGTCGTGGTCGCGCCGCTGATCCTGCTGATCCTGTTCCTCGGCTTCTACCCGAAGCCGGTCACCGACGTGATCAACCCAGCCGTTCAGGCCACCATGCAAGACGTGGGCAAGTCGGATCCGGCCCCCATCTCCGGCACCACCACGGAGGCAGCAGTCAAATGACGATCAAGTTCCCGGACTTCGACTACGCCGCGATCGCGCCGATCCTCATCGTGTTCGGCGTCGCGGCGGTCGGAATCCTCGTCGAGGCGTTCGTACCGAAGCGCGGTCGCTATCTGACCCAGCTCGTGCTGTCGCTGGCCGGCCTGGTGGCGGCGCTGGTCGTGCTGGTCACCCAGGCCGACACCCGGGTGGTGACCGCCGGCCAGGCGATCGCGATCGACGGCCCCTCGCTGTTCCTGCAGGGCGCCATCGTCGTGCTGGCCATCATGTCGGTGCTGCTGATCGGTGAGCGGGCGCTGGAGAAGGGCGGCCCGTTCGTCGCGCAGGCGGCGATCACGGTGGGCTCCGACGACGACCGCCGCCAGGCGGCCCGTGCCGACGGCGCGACCGAGGTCTACCCGCTGGCCATGTTCGCCATCGGCGGCATGATGCTCTTCGTCTCGGCCAACGACCTGTTGACGATGTTCATCGCGCTCGAGGTGCTCTCGCTGCCGCTCTACCTGATGTGCGCGCTGGCCCGCCGGCGGCGGCTGGTCAGCCAGGAAGCGGCACTCAAGTACTTCATGCTCGGCGCGTACGCGTCGGCGTTTCTTCCTGTTCGGTGTCGCGCTGGTCTACGGCTACACCTCGTCGGTGCAGGCGGCGCCGGGCCGGCAGGCGGGTGGCGTCGACTTCGCCACCATCCACGCCGCCGCGACCGAGTCGCCGGCCAACCGCGCGCTGCTCATCGCCGGCCTGGCGATGATCGCGATCGGCCTGCTGTTCAAGGCGGCCGCGGCCCCGTTCCACGTCTGGACGCCGGACGTCTACCAGGGCGCGCCGACCCCGGTCACCGCCTTCATGGCCGCGTGCACCAAGGTCGCCGCGTTCGGTGCCCTGCTGCGGATCCTGTACGTGGCGTTCGACGGCGCGCGCTGGGACTTCACGCCGATCCTGGGCACGATCGCGATCCTGACGATGCTGGTCGGCGCGGTGCTCTCGGTGACGCAGACCGACCTCAAGCGACTGCTGGCGTACTCGTCGATCGCCAACGCCGGCTACCTGCTGGTCGGCGTCCTCGCCGGTGGCCGGGCCGGCATCTCCAGCTCGATGTTCTACCTGGTCGCGTACGGCTTCACGGTGATCGCCGCGTTCGCGGTGGTGACCCTGGTGCGCGACGCCGACGGGGAGGCCACCCACCTGTCCCGCTGGGCGGGCCTGGGCCGGCGGTCGCCGGTGTTCGCCGGCGTCTTCACGTTCATCCTGCTGGCGTTCGCCGGCATCCCGCTCACCAGCGGCTTCATCAGCAAGTTCGCGGTGTTCGGCGCGGCCCTCGAGGGCGGGCAGACCTGGCTCGTCATCGCCGGTGTGATCACCAGCATGATCCTCGCCTTCCCGTACCTGCGGGTGGTGGTCATGATGTGGCTCTCCGAGCCTGGTGAGACCACGCCGACGATCGCCGTGCCCGGCGCGCTGACCGCGGCGGCCCTGGTGATCGGCGTGGCGGCGACCCTGGTGCTCGGTGTGGCTCCCGCGCCGCTGCTCAACCTGTCCGATACCGCCGGGCAGTTCATCCGATAACCCGCTTTCTTTGGAATGGGGGCCGCTGGTGCGGCCCCCATTCGGCATTCCGGGCCGGCATGGCGGGATTCGTTTCGGGCCTCGCCGCGCCGGTGCTGGCTGGGGGCCTCCCCGCGCTGAGTCGATTTCGCGGTGTGGCATCGTGGGTTACGTGGTGAGGGGGGCTGAAGACCTGACCTCGATCGGGCTCGACTTCGTCGATCCAGAGGTCGAGGCGTCGGCGCGTGTGGTCCTGGCCGCGGTCGAAGACGAGTTGCGGACGTGCGTGACGAGTGCCGACCCGATGGTCACGGAGGCGGCGCGGCATCTCGTCGAGGCTGGTGGCAAGCGGTTCCGGCCGTTGCTGGTGGCGCTCGGCGCGCAGTTCGGTGACCCGATGGCGCCGATGGTGGTGCCGGCTGCCGTGGTCATGGAGCTGACGCATCTCGCGACGCTCTACCACGACGACGTCATGGACGAGGCGCCTGTCCGGCGCGGCGTGCGCAGCGCGAACTCGCGCTGGACGAACTCGGTGGCCATCCTGGTGGGCGACTACCTGTTCGCCCGGGCCGCCGACCTCGCCGCCGACCTCGGCACCGAGGCGGTCCGGCTGCAGGCCCGCACGTTCGCACGCCTGGTGCACGGCCAGATCGCCGAGACTGTCGGTCCGCGGTCCGGCGTGGACCCGGTCGCGCACTACCTCGACGTGCTGGCGGAGAAGACCGGCTCGCTGATCGCCACCTCGGCCCGCTTCGGCGGCATGTTCGGCGGCGCGACCGCGGAGCAGACCGATGCGCTGGCCCGCTACGGCGAGAAGATGGGCATCGCGTTCCAGCTCTCCGACGACCTGCTCGACATCGCGTCCGAGTCGGAGCAGAGCGGCAAGACGCCCGGCACCGACCTGCGCGAGGGCGTGCCGACCCTGCCGGTGCTGTACGCGCTGGCCTCCGACGACACCTCCCCGGCCGCGCTGCGCCTGCGCGAGATCCTCGCCGCCGGCCCGGTGACCGACGACGACCTGCACGCCGAGGCGCTGGCCCTGTTGCGCGAGTCGGCGGCCATGAAGCAGGCCCGCGAGACGGTCCGCAGCTACGCGGAAGAGGCCCGGGAGCGGCTCGCCCCGCTGCCCGACAACCCCACCCGCGCGGCGCTGGAGTCGCTCTGCGACTTCATCGCTGACCGCACCGGCTGACTCGTTTTCAGTCGCGCTGACAGTAATGGGCCGGTGACCAACGGCGAGCCTGGCAGCGACGCGTCAGCGAGCGCTCTCCGGCGGGAGCGACGGTCGGGTCCACCGCGAACCCGGGAAATCTGGATCTTGACCTGCTTGGTCATCTGCCCGACAGAGTGAGCGTACGAACTCCGCGTATCGGGCGCATTGACGCTCCGTGTCGAGCAATTTGGCGTTCTCGATACCAACAGGCATTTCGCGGACGGGAGGTTTTTCATATGGTGTAAGCCCCGGCCCGCGGAGGTGGGTGTGCGCGACCCTCTGGCAGAACCATCGGATCTGATCCGCAGCGTGTCCCGCGCCCTACGCGTGCTCGAAGCGGTCGGCCGAGCGCCCAAAGGACTGACTGTCAAACAGGTCGCCCGCCGGTGCGAGCTGACCGTCGCGACGACCTATCACCTGGTGCGGACGCTGGCCTACGAGGGCTATGTGATCCGCCGGGAGGACGGCACCTACATCGTCGGGCTCGAGGTCGCCGACCGCTACCGCGAGCTCGTCGCCGCGTTCCGTGGTCCACCCGCGGTCGGTGACGCGCTGCGCAAGGCCGCGGCCGACACCGGCTACAGCCATTACCTCGGCCGGTTCGTCGGCGGACAGGTCGCCATCACCGCGGCAGCGGAGGGCCCGCGGTCGCCGTACCTGGAGGAAATGGTCCCCGGCTTCGACGAGGGAGCGCACGCCACGGCACTGGGGAAGGCCCTGCTGGCCACGCTGACGCCCGATCAGCGGTTCCGCTACCTGCGGGAGTACGGCATGCGGCCGTTCACCCAGCAGACGCTGACGACGACCGAGGCGTTCGAGAGCGACCTGGCCGCCGGCGAGCGGCGCGGCATGCACCTCGAAATGGGGCAATACCGACCGGGCGTGGCCTGCGCGGCGGTCATCGTCTCACCGGACCGCGACATGGAACGGCGGGTGGTGCTCGCCTGCGCCCTGCCGGCGGCGGAGATGATGACCTCGGCCCGCGTGGTGCGGGCGAAGCTGCTGGCGGTCGCCCGAGCCGTCTCCGACGCATTGGGTGCACCTGACAACGGAAATGGCTGAACCACTGCCGCCACCCGTGCGTGCGTTCGGATGACACAGACCAGGGAGGCCGGAGTTCTTGGCCGACGACGACGCTGAGCTGCTGCGCGCGCTCAACGAGGAGCACGGTGACGCACTCTTCGCGCACGCGCTGCGACTCGTGAGCGGCGACCGCCAACGCGCCGAAGACCTGGTCCAGGAGACGATGCTGCGGGCCTGGCGCCATCCGGAGGCGCTCGACCCCGGCCGCGGCTCCGTGCGGGCGTGGCTGTTCACGACCGCACGACACCTCGCCATCGACGCGTGGCGCCGACGCACGTCGCGGGTCGGCGAGGTGGTGACCGACGACCTGCCCGAGCCGCCTCCCGAGATCGACGAGGCCGACCGGGCGGTCGAGGCGTGGACGGTCGCCGAGGCGTTGGGACGCTTGTCGCCCGCGCATCGCGACGTCCTCGTCGAGTGCTTCTACCAGGGGCGCTCGGTCGCGGAGGCGGCCGTCCGGCTGGGCGTGCCACCGGGCACGGTGAAGTCGCGCACGCACTACGCGCTGCGCTCGTTGCGTCTCGTACTGGAGGAGATGGGGGTGACCCAGTGACGAACTGCCCACACGCGCTCGACGACGGCGCTTACGTGCTGGGTGCCCTGTCGCCCAGCGAACGCGCCGAGTACGAACGGCACCTGGCCGGCTGCCCGACCTGCCGCGAGGCGGTGGCGGAGATCGCCGTGCTGCCCGGCCTGCTCGGGCGGCTGGCCGACCCGGACAGCCTCGACCTGTCGACCGCGGCGCCCCCACCGGACCGGATGCCCGCGCTGCTGACCGCCATCGGCGCCGAGCGGCGCCGGGACCGGAAGGTGCGGCGCCGGCGGTACGCGGGTGCGGCGCTGATCGCCGCCGGTCTGGCGGCCGTCGTCGGGATCGGTGTCGCGGGTGTCGACGCCGGGTGGTTCGGTGGCGGCTCGCGGGCCGGCCAGGCCACCGCCCGGGGCACGCAGATCGGCGTCAAGATGGTCGCGATGCAGCCGGTCGACGGTGCGGTGCCGATCAGCGCGGAGATCGGCGTCAACGGGACCTCGTGGGGCACCGAGATCAGCATGCGGTGCACCTACAAGTCCGGCGGCGACCGGTCCAAGTCGTGGACCTTCCGGCTGGTGGCACACGGCGCCGACGGCGCCAAGGAGCAGGTCGGCTCGTGGATGGCCGGCGCCGGGGAGACGGTCCAGGTGAACGGGGCGACCCGGTTCACCGGCCGGGAGCTGGTGCGGCTGGAGCTGACCCGCTACGACGGGACGCCGCTGCTGGCGTACGACGTGCCGTAGCGCTTTGTCCTAGCTAGCCTGTGGCTTTTGCCAGCTCTGGATTCGCGGCGGCTGCCGCTGCCTGCCGGTTGGTGCGGGCTGTCCGCCTGGCCGTGCGGAGGCCGTCGGCGGTGAAGACGATCAGGGCGAGCCAGACCAGGGCGAAGCCGGCGAGCCGGGCCGGTGGCATGGGCTCGTGGTAGAGGAAGACGCCGAGGGCGAGCTGCAGGATCGGCGTCAGATATTGAAGGATGCCGAGCGCGGTCAGCGGTATGCGGTTGGCGGCGCCGGCGAAGAAGAGCAACGGGATCGCGGTCACCGCACCGGCCAGGACCAGCAGGATCGTGATGTGCGCGTCGTCGCCGAAGGTGCTGGTGGGCGTGCTGGTCAGCCAGATGAGATACGCCAGTGACGGCAGGGCGAGGACGCCGGACTCGACCAGCAGCCCTTCGGCCGCGGCCAGCTTGAGCCGCTTCTTGACGAGCCCGTACCCGCCGAAGCTGACCGCCAGCGTCAGCGCGATGTAGGGCAGGCGGCCGTAGTCGATGGTCAGCACCGCGACGGCGCCGGCACCGATGCCGACCGCGACCCATTGCAGCGGGCGGAGCCGCTCGCGCAGCACAGTGACGCCGAGGACGACGGTGACCAGCGGGTTGATGAAGTACCCGAGGGCGGTCTCGACGACCCGGTCGCTGTTGACGCCGTAGATGTACATCCACCAGTTGACCGCCAGCAGCGCGGCGGCGAACGAGATCGCGGCGAGGGCTTTGGGTCGTTTGAGCAGGGCGAGCAGTTGTTTGCCGTTGCGCAGGGCCAGCAGCAGGAGTGCGACCAGCACCACGGACCAGACCACGCGATGGGCGAGGATCTCGACGGAGCCGGCCTGGTGCAGCTGCTTGATGTAGATCGGCATGAACCCCCAGAGGAGGTACGCGCCGAGGCCGAACAGGTAACCCTTGCGCAGTTCGGTCATGCCGGGTCCCCACTGCGTGGCTCGGTCATGGGGTGTTCCGCCGGTCGATCTCCATCCAGCGGTCCGGGCGGGCGAACGGTTCGAAGCCGACCTTGGCGTAGACGCTGTGCGCGTCCAACGTCGCCAGGACGATGCGCAGAACGCCGATCTCGGCGAGCAGGTCGCGGGCGGTCTCGGCGAGCCAGGTGCCGTGGCCGTGGCCGCGCTCGTTCGGGTCGACGTAGACGTCGCACAGCCAGCCGAACGTGGCCCGGTCGGTGACGACCCGGGCGAAGGCGACCTGGGTCCGGTCGTCGGTGCGGTAGACGCCCAGCACGACGGAATGCTCGAGCGACCGCTCGACGATGTCGCGGGGCCGGTTGGTGGCCCAGTAGGCGTCGGTGGAGAGCCAGTGGTAGACCCGGTCGACGTCGATGCGGGCGAGGTCGGAGGAGAGCTCGTAGCCACCCCGAACCTCGTTCCAAACCGGAATCCCGTCGGCGCCCATCTCGCGCGCGGCTGCCGGGTTCGCATCGGGCCCCGCTGTGTCCAGGGTCGTTCGGACGTCGTCCGTGCCTTCGGCGGCGGGCGCACTGCCCCTGGTGCTCATCTCCACACAGGCGACGTTAGCCCGCGACCGAGGGGCGGTCGCGGGCCAATGCCGTGCTGGCGGCCCGAGGACGAGCCGCTTTCTTCGCTTTTGCCGGTGGGATCAGTCCCGGTCGAAGATCAGGCCGAGCACCCAGGTGACGAGGCTCACGAAGAGCGCGCCCAGGACCGCGGCGGGCCAGAAGCTCTCGACGTCGAACGGCAGGTCGACCTGCTCGGCGATCCACCCCGTCAGCATGAACAGCAGCGCGTTGACGACGATGGCGATCAGCCCGAGGGTCAGGATGTAGAGCCCGCACCCGAGCGTCTTGATGATCGGCTGCAACACGGCGTTGACCACACCGAAGATCACCGCGACGAGCACGACGGTCAGCACGACCTGGCCTGTCGACTCGGTGTCCAGCGTGATGCCGGGAATGATCAGGGTCGCGAGCCAGAACGCGAACGCCGTGGCCAGCAGCCTGACAAGAACACCTTTCATGAAACCCATGCGCGGCATAGTGCCATGGAGATCGCCGCTAGTCGCCCCCTCGCCGTGAGTTTCCCGGCCTGGTCACGGGCCGCGACGCATCGACGTCGCTCGGTGTTGCCGGCTCGTCCCAGCGCGTAGCCGGACCGATCACCGACCGCTCGACCGGCGTGGTCGCCAGGTCCGCCCAGTGCAGCCCACCGTCGCTGACCAGCGCCACCATCTCGTCTCGGATGCGGGTCAGCCAGTCCTCGGCGGCGGCCAACCCGAGCGCGTCGGCCGCGATCGCCGCTTCCGCGGGTCGAAGCGTCTGCAGCATCGACCAGGTCCGCTGCGGCGAGTGAACCGACGTCCGCCTCGGTCAGCTCATCGCGCACGGTCACGACCGCATGCCATCTCGCGGCCGGATCCGGCGCGGCCCTCGTCGTGCGGGTCGCCGTCGCGAGATCGGCCACGAGATCATCCTCGCCTCCTACTTCTAGGACGTGTCGCCTCATCGATCCGCGGCCGACCACGGTCGTGCGCTGGGCGGCTCCGCCGCCGCGCCCGACCGAGGGGCGGCCGTCGGCGGTTTGCTCCCGCGCTGGCCCGGGTGCGGCCTGCGCTGCGGCTCGATTGCCAGCCCGGTCGCCGGCAGCCGTGGGTCTGGCTGGCGAGCCGGAGTCCGGATCGCTTTGGCGTCCGACCGTGCTTCGCTGTTCCGCGTCGAGCGGCGTTCGCTCGGCTGTGTCCGTGACGACCGCTGCTTCGCAGCCGGTCTGGATCCCTTGGGTGGCGACGTCGACGATTGTCAGACGTGGCTTGAACGGCGTCACCGGAGCGCCCGGATGACTGCCGGGTAGTCGACCGGTGATCGCGTTGGTCTCCTGCCAGGTCTCGTCGTGCGGGTGGGTCCATCGCTGGAGAGGACCGGCGTCGGGCGTCACGGTCATGGTGTCTACCGCCGCGATCTCCTCGGCGAACTCGTGCCAGGCCGCCCACCTGCGCGTCCGCACGTCGATCCGGGCGCCCACTGCCAGGGCGCGCAGGGCGAGGACCTGCGCGGTGCGGAGCCCGCCGACCACGACGATCCGGGTGCCGGTCGGCCGAAACACTCGCGCGACCACTGGGATGCCGTGCCGGTCGTAGCCCAACACCATCCCGGCCGGCGGCACCCCGCTGAGCGAGGCGGCCCCGGCCATGCCCGCGACCTCACGCGGATCCGACCCTTTGCGGCGGCGCGGGCTCGGCCTTGGCCGGTCTGGATGGGAGGGCGCCGGCGGACTTTCGAGGTCGGCGTGCCCGACTCGGCCTGATCGCTCTTGCGCGGGCGGGGACGGCGCCGGTCGGTAGGCCCAGGGACCTGGAGTGCCCACCGAACGGCAGCGTTTCAGCAACGGCGAACCGGTGGTCGCCGTCCAACCGCTGGACAGTCGCGCGTTCGGCGGCCGCGAGCCGGCGGAGCTCCCGGTCGGCGTGTTCCAGGTGCTGCGGCGACTCGCCGGCTAGCCGAACCCGCAGAGTCACCTCGTGGACGTCGGCCACCGAGGTCGGCCCGGTCCCAGCCGCCCACACGGCCCTCGTGAGCGGCATGGCCCCTGCGGCCGACATGGGACTCATGGTCGGCATGGCCGCTGCGGCCGACCTGGCATTCGTGGCTGGCAGAGTCCTCGCAGCCGTCGTGGTCTCCGCGAACGAAACTGTCGTTGCGGCCGGCAGGGTGAGTAGGCGCGCCAGGGTCAGCGTGCGGTGGGCCGCGCCGTCTTCGGCGGGCGCGGTGGGCAGCGTCAGGCGGTAGCACGCCTGGTGCAGGCCGCCGATCGTGATGGAGGACCAGCGGTCGTCGACCGCCGAGCGGCCGTCGTGGTGGGCGAGTTCGGCCACCGTGGTCAGCGCGTCGGTGTGGTTGAGGCGGCGGTGCGGGCCGATGCGTTTGGCGACGCGCCGGGCGATGCCGGACATCGTCGGGCGTAGCGCGGCGTCGGACCATCCAGGCGGGCGCACGACGCGCACGATGACGAAGACCCGGCGCACCGCGGACACCCGGTCATGGGTCAACTGCCGGTACGCGGCGGCCGCCGTGGTGCGGGCCATTGGCGCCGGGCGGGCGGCGACCAACAGTTCGACCCTGACGTGCGGTGGCTCGCCGGCGGCAGGACCGAGCAGACCCGAGACGTCGGGCAGCGGGGTTGGCTCGGCGGCGGCAACGGGTTCGTCCAGCTCGAAAACGGCGACCAGTCCGTCGGCGTCGACGAAGTCACCATCGGTTGTCGTGGCCATATCGGGTGCCAGAAAACGGAGCAAGTCGGCGGACGTGCTGTGCGTCGGTAGCGCGTGCCGACGTGTCGCGTATCGGACGCCCGCCGCGAGCCAGGCGAATAGCCAGCGGCCGCGTACACGGGCAAAAGCGACGACGACCACCACGGCGCCGCTGTGCAGGCGGATCCGACGAGCAGCGGGCCACGGCCGATGGCGGCCAATACCAGGGCGATCGCCGCCTGGGCGGCGACGAGCTGGCCAGCTCGGACGCGGCTCCATAGTGGAACGGCCATCGCGCCGCCTTTCGGTAGGGGTCCACCGCTGTCGATGTCATGGCGGTAGCCTCCTCTCCGTATTCGGCGCGGTTACTCGCCGCATCCTAGAACCGCCACTGCCCACAAGGGAGTCCCGATGCCGTCGCGGCAGGACGAGCTGCAGTCGCACCAGTTCATGGTGCAGCGAGTGGTGTCGGCGCTGGTCATGCGGGAGACCGACCCGGCGCAGCCGCCGTTTCGGCGGGCGGCCGGCGCGACGCTGGCCGGAGTGCTCGTCGCGGCGATCGCGTTGGCGGGGATTCGTCGTATATGGCGCGCTCGTGGACGGCGGCGGCACCGCCTGGCGCGACAGCTCCGCGGTGATCGTCGAGCGGGAGTCCGGCGCCCGCTACATGTATCGCGAGGGCAGGCTGCATCTCGTCGTCAACTACGCGTCGGCCCTGCTCGCGGTGGGCTCGCCGCAGCCGAAGACGGTGCTCGTGTCGCGCCGCTCGATCGAGGGTGTGCCGCGGGGCAGCACGCTGGGCATTGCCGAGGCGCCGGACTCGCTGCCCGCGGCCGGTCGCCTGCTCGGTCCACCCTGGACGGTCTGCTGCCCTGCCCGGGCCGGCGTCGGCGGTGCTGGTCGGCGCGACGAGCGCGGGCGGCACGCGACTCGGCGATCGCGCGTTGCTGGCACGGCATCCGGACGGCTCCCTGCATCTCGTCGTGGCAGAACCATCGCTATCGGGTGCGCGACCCGCGCCTCGCGTTGACCGCGCTCGGTTGGACGACCGCGCGGGTCCACGAGGCGCCCGGGTTGCTGGACGCGCTGCCGGCCGGCGCCGACCTGACCGTGCCGCGCATCGCCGGAGTCGGCGAGCGTTCCGCGGGCGTGCCCACGGCTCGGATCGGTGAGGTGTTCGTGGTGACCAGTCAGGGCGGTGCGCGGCAGTATGCGGTGGCGGTGCGGGACGGTCTCGCCGGCATCACCCAGGTGCAGGCCGACCTGCTCTTGACCGCCAACCGGCAGGACCTGCCCGCCGACCTGAGCCAGGGGCGGTTTGCCGCGGCCGCGAAAGCTCCGGACCTGGTGCCGGACGGGCTGGTCCCCACGGTGACTCCTGCCCTGGTCGGGTCGGTCGGGCGTGCGCTCTGTGCCGAGGTGCGCGACGAGCGGGGCGTCGCCGATGTCGTGGTCGATGTCGACCTGCCTGATGTGGCGGATGCCGCCAGAACCCGGGCGGGCGACGGCGCCGCCCACGTGGTCGTGGCGCCGGGGCGGGCCGCCCTGGTGGAGGCGGTCGTGGAGCCCGGCCGGCCCGGCGGAACGGTCAGCATCGTCACGGACCTCGGACGCAGGCACGCGGTGGTCGGTGCGGAGACGCTGGCGATGCTCGGTTACGGCGGCGCGCGACCGCTGCGGCTGCCGGCGGCGGTGGTGGCGTTGGTCGAGGAGGCCTCATCCCTCGATCCTGCCCGGGCGCGGGAGCCGGCTTGAGGTTATCCACAGGCGGAAGTTGTCCACAGCGGGTGTTCTCGGGGCTACCGAACGTGTGCCTGCGAAGGTCTAACGTCAGCGACGGCATGCGAGACATTCGCCAACTTCGACGTGAGAGCGGGGTGACGTCCGGGTGTCCCAGACGCAGGCACAGGCGGCGGTGATGCAGCAGACCGCGGCCAGGTTCGAGCAGGTCGACCAGTCGCTACAGAGCATGCTGACCAGCCTCATGGCCGAGCTCGCCGTCCTGCAGACCGCTTGGCGTGGCGCCGGCGGCCGCTCGTTCGAGCAGGTCAAACAGCAGTGGTCGCAAGACCAGGCGGCGATGCAGCGCGCCCTGCGCGAAACGGCCGGCGCGATCCGCACCGCGGGACGGCAATACGAGGCCGCGGACAGCGACGCCGCGAGCCGGATCGCCACCACCAACCGCGGCATTCAGCTGCCGTTGTAGAGGAGACATGTGATGAACGACGACGTCCTGGTCGTCAACTTTCCCGCCCTGCAGCAGGCCAGCGCGGATATCCAACGGGCGCTGAACACCCTCGACACCCAACTGGCCCAACTCGAACGCGACGCCGCGCCGCTCGTCGCCACCTGGGACGGCGAGGCCAGACAGGCATACGACCAACGCCAGTCCCGCTGGCGCGCCGCCTCCGTCGACCTACAGTCCATGCTCCGCGACATCAAGCGGGCCCTCGACGACTCCGCGGCCGACTACCTCAGCACCGAGAAGAAGAACACCAGCCTCTTCCAGTGAGGTGAGCTGGGGCCGGTGGCGTCCGTGGTGTCCAGAAAGTCCGTGCCGCTTGTCACCCGGTCGCGGCGTTGCGGGTGATCCGTGTCCACATGACGGTCAACTACCGCTAGCGTCACGCCGGTGTTGGTTGCCAGGTCCGGCAGGCCGGCCGTTCGCGGAGCGGCCGTGCGGTCACAGGATCGCGGCGGCCAGGCACGCGGTTGGAAGCGGGCCCGTGCGGGTTGGCGGGGCCGATGACGGAGACCTGGGCAACTGGCAAGATGACGATTGGCAGGGGAAAGCGGCGGCGACTACGGTCGCGAAGGGACGTGGTGCGCAGCCGGCGTCCGTCGAGCACCTTTCGGGTCTGCCAGCGGGTCCGAATCCGGAGGGTATCGACGGTGGGCACGGTGAGACCGCCCGTGACGTCCCTACATCGTGATCTAGCCGACACCTTGTAGGTTGTACGCGATGCGTCTGGCCTGTCCGGGAAGGAGGTGGCCGTGACCGACTGGGAACCGGCCACCGAGGTCGAGGCCGCGATGCGAGACGCGCTCCGTGCCGGCGACCAGGAACTCTACTTCCGCATCCTGGCCCGCTCCGAGCTTCTGCTGCCCGTGTCCTCGGACGCGCTGGCCGGGCGTGCGCAGGTCGGCTGGGGCACCTGGACCACCAACGGCCGCACGCACGTCCTCGCCTTCACGTCTGGTGAGGCCCTGCGCGTCTGCCTGGCCGACAACGCCGGGTCGGCGCGGCGCATGCCGTACCACGATCTCGCCGCCACCTGGCCCAACCTGGAGTGGTGGCTCGCGGTCAACCCGGGCCTGCCGATCGAGGGCTATCTGCCCGCGTGGTTCGTCGCTCAACTCGCCCGCGGTGACGTCAAGCTGCCAGGGCGCACCATGGGCGCTCGCGCCCGCCTCGACCGGGCCGAGTCCGCCGCGCGGGCCCGCGCCCGGGCGTCAGTGCCGGGGCAGGTCGTCCAAGGCGAGATCATCGAGCCGCCGTTCGTCGACCGGGCCGCCGCCGCGACCGGTCCGGTGCTGGAGCCGGACAGCATCGAGCCGCCGCAGCGAAACCGGCCGGCCCGGCCGCCTGGCTTCGACTCGCCGATCGCCTCGATGCGCAGGCGTGGCGGCCTGCCACCAGCCGATGCCACACCGTCGTCGCCCGCGGCGCCGCCCCCGTTCCGGCCGACGCCGCAGGTCACCGATGTCACTCCCGCGCCGTACCAGGCGCCGATCCCGCCGCCGCAGGTCACTGATGTCACCCCCGCGGCTTACCGCGCGCCGATCCGCCGCCCAGGTCGCTGATGTCACCCCCGCGCCTTACCGCGCCGATCCGCCGCCGCAGGTAAGCGACGCCACGCCCCGTCCGCAGCGGGCCGGCCAGCAGCCCGCGGCCTTCGGCGAGTCGGCCCTGGCCGCCGCCGGTGGTCCACGGCGACCAGACTCCGCGGCCCCTTCGCCAGCCGCCGGATCCGCCACGCGAGGTCACCGACCGTCCGGCGCCGACCATGCGCCCACGGTCGCCGTTCCGCGAAGATCCGGCACGGTCCAGCCCGCCCGCGCGGTTCGGCGCGCCGCCACCCGCCCCGCGGCCGACAGCCAGGCCGACCTCGGGCGGCGGCTTCTTCGGCGCACCGGACCAGCAGCCCGAACCGGGTCTGCCGGCACGCGGCGAACCCCGCCAGACGACCTGGTCGCCAGCCAACGGCGCCGCCGCGGGCCTGCCGACCGAGACCAGACCATCGGCGGGTATGCCCAACGGGGCCGCCGCGTCGGCGCCCTGGCCGGCGCCCGGCCGCGACGCTCGCCGAGCTGGTCCGACAGCACACCACCCGCACATCCGGCCCCGGCCTGGCCGGGGGGCACCGCGCCCGCGCCACCACCCGACGCGCCGCAGGCATCCGTGCACCCGCTGCCCACTCGGCAGTCCGGCTCCGCGACGCCCGTTGGCTCGGAACAGCCGGGCACGAAGGCGCCCTGGCCCGACCGCCCAGCCGGATCGTCGCCCATGCCGTCCGGCGACCGTGGCCCGGCTGTCCGGACACCGGGCCAGTCCTGGCCACAGGTCCCGGTCGCCGGGGCGCCGCAACCGACGGACTCGCCCGGCACCCAACCGTGGCCGGACCAGCGGCCTGCCGCCGCTCCGAGCGGGCCCACCGCGCAGCCCCGGGCCGACCAGGCCCACATTCGGGCCAGCGGGTCCGCCCCGGCGCAGCGTTGGACCGATCACGGGCCGGATGCGCCAGCGGCCGGTGCCCCGGCGGTGTCGCCGTCGGAGTCCGCCACGCCACAGACCTGGGCGCACACCACCCCGTTGTCCGAGGTGCCGGCCGACACGGCGGCGTCCGACCGCGCGGCGCGCCCAACTGCGGACCAGCTGCCGGCCGAGTCCGCGCCGCGCGCGACCGACCTGTGGGCGGATCAGAAGCGGCCCGACGCGGCGACCGCCGCCGAGCCGGCCGCACGCGCGACCGACCTATGGTCGGGCCGCGTCGACGGCCCGGCCGGCGGTGCGGTGCGATCGGGATCCGGCGAGCCCAAGGCCACAGATTTGTGGCCGGGTCAGCAACAGAGCGTCGGCGCCGCCGATGGTGCGGTCCAGTCGGGCTCGGACAAGCCGCAGGCGACCGATCTGTGGTCGGGTCAGGAGTCTTCTACGGGGCCGGCTGACGCAGGTTCGGAGAAGGCGCGGGCGACCGACCTATGGCCGCGTCAGCAGCCGAGCGCCGGCCCCACCGACGAACGCGCGGTCCGGCCGAGTTCGGCTAAACCGCGAGCTACCGACCTGTGGTCGGGTCAGCAGCCCGGTGGCGGCTCCGCGGACAGTGCGGCGCCGACGGGTTCGGGCGGGTCGGGGCGCTCGGATCAGCGGCCCGGTGGCAGCCCTGCGGACGGTGCGGTCCAGGCGGGTTCGGCCGACGCGCGGGCGTCGGACTTGCGGTCGGGTCAGCGGCCCGGTGGTGGCCCTGCGGACGGTGCGGTGCAGGCGGGTTCGGCCGACGCGCGGGTTGCGGACCTGTGGTCGGGTCAGAAGGCTCCCGGCGCTGCGGACGATGCGGCGCTGTTGGGTTCGGGCGGGGCGCGGGCGTCGGAGCCGCGGGCGGGTCAGCAGACCGGTGGTGGCTCTGCGGACGATGCGGCGCGGGCGGTTTCAGGCGAGCCGCGGGCGTCGGAGTTGCGGTCGGGTCAGCAGCCCGGTGGCGGCGCTGCTGACGTGCGGCGCTGGCGGGTTCGGGCGAGGCGCGGGCTGCGGACTTGGTGGCCCGGTCAGCGGAACGCTGACAGTGCCGCGCAGGGTTCGGGCGAGGCCCGGGCGACCGACCTGTGGTCGGATCCGAAGCGAGCCGAGGCAGCGCCGGCCGCGGAGTCGGCGGGCCGGGCGACCGACCTGTGGCCGGATCAGCAGTCACCGGCCGGGGCAGGCAAGGCAGACGAGCGTGCGGAAGCGGCAGCGGCCGACCTGTGGCGCGATCAGAAGCCGCTCGCCGAGCAAGGCGGCGCCGAAGGCGCGCAAGCCTCAGGGTCGGCGTCACGTCTGGCGGACCTGTGGTCCACGCCGCAAGGCACGGTCGACGAGCAGGCGGGCGCCGCGAATCGGTGGCCGGATCAGACCGCAGGGCCGGGCAAGCCTGACGAGCAGGCGGCGTGGCCGGCGCAGCAGCCATCCGATGGGCAGGCGGGCGCCGTCGGGTTGGGGTCGCGTGTCGAAGACATGTGGTCGGATCAGCGGGCCGGCGCGGCCGAAGCCGACGAGCAGGCGTCCGCCGCGGAGTCGCGCGCGTTGGACCCGCGACCGGATCAGTCAGCACCGGAGCAGGCCGGAGCCGTCCTGTCCGGTTCGACCGCCGCTAACCTCTGGCCGGATCAGAGCGCGGGGCCGGCCAACAGCGAAGAGCGGGCCGCCGGATCCGGGCAAGCAGCCGATTCGCGGCGCGACGAGCAGGCTGGGGACGGAGCGCAATCGGGTCCGCGTTCGGACCAGCAGGCGGGCGGGCCCGACGGGTTGGCAACGGATCTCTGGTCGGGTCGGCAGCCGGCGGACGATCGGGCCGCGGCGGGCAAGCCCGAGTCACGCGCCACCGACCTGTGGTCCCGCGGGACCGCGGCCGACGGCCAGGCAACCGCCGCGCCGGCCGCGGAGGCGCCGGAGCGCTCTAGCACCACGGACCTGTGGGGTGTGGGTGCTGAGGCCGGTTCCGGCCTGGAGCAACGGCAGCCGACCGAAACGCCCAGGGCAGGAGAACCACCGGCCGCTGACGCGGCGGAGTCGTGGTTGGACCGTGCCACGGCGGGCACCGCCGAAAACCCGGTGACTACGCCGGCCCAGTCCTGGTCGGGTCGCGCTTCGGCGGCGCCGGCTCCGGGCGTCGAGCGGCAATGGACCGAACCCGTGGCACCGGCGAAAGAGAACGCGGCCTGGGCTGATCGCACTCCGACCACCGGCACCGTCGCACCGTCCTGGTTGGAGAAGCCGACGGCGCCGCAGGAGGCGTCGGTCTTCACCGGCGGCACCGGTCCGGTGCCGGCCGACTTCCAGCCGGCCAACGACGTCGAGGAGAGCCTGCTCAACGCCGCCGGCGCCGGCAGCACCGACACCTTCCTGTCGACTCTGCTGCTGGCCCGCGTGTTGCTGCCGGTGTCCGTCGAGTCCAGGGCCGACGCACAGCCGGGCAGCGACGGGTTCGTCTGGCGCACCGAGACGATCGACGACGAGCCCTACGTCGTGGTGTTCACCTCGCCGGAGCGGATGGCCGAGCACCTCGACAAGGGCCAGGAGACGGTCACCGTCAAGTTCGTCCGGCTGATCAACAGCTGGCCGCAGGAGAACTGGTCGTTCGCCGTCAACCCGGGCACGCCGGTGGGTGCGAAGCTACCCGGTGCCCAGATCGTCGCCCTGGCGAGCTGGGCCGCCGAGGTCGGGCTCGACGGCGGGGAAGACGAGCCGGTGGTCGCGGCCGCGCCCAAGCAGGAGGCGCCGGCACCGGCTCCGACGCCGGCCGCCGTCGACGCGACGTCGCCGACGATGATGCAGAAGACGATCGCACCGAGCCAGGTCGACTACTACCTGGAACGGGGCTACGACCGGGTTTCCGGCTTCGTGCACCGCGTCACCGAGGTGTCGCACCTGCGCACCCCGGCGCAGCTCTTCACCGCGCTCGGCCTCGGATACGCCAACAGCCCGTTCACCGGCGACGCGACCGAGGTCTACGTGCTGCGGTGGCCGGCGTACCGGCCCAGCCTCTACCGCATCCCGTACGGCGGCCAGAACCAGACCGCGATGCGGGCGATGGAGGGCTGGGTCATCGAACGCGCGCCCTTCCGGGGCAACGGGTTCGCGCCCGGCGAGGGCAGCGACGTGATCGCGGAGTTCAAAGTAGACAGTGCCCGGTTGCCGCACGGCGCCCAGCTCTGGCTGGTCCGCGCCGACGGTTCCGAGCACGTGGTCGCCACCCTCGACGCCGACGCGCCCGGCTGGATCAGGGCCGGTGAGCTGTGATGCGCGACGGCTACGTGGCCCGCTGGCAGGACCGCGAATACGACGCCAGCCCCGACGGCGACCAGGTCCGGATCTATCAGCCCGACCAGGGCGACGGGTTCACCGAGGTACGCGCCGGGCGCCACGTCCGGGTCGTCCCGGTGACCGAGGTGGCCGAGCTCGCGTACGTGCGTACCACCTGCTCCTGGAAGGGCGAGCCGTTCATCGTGCTGGCCGAGCACGACGGCTGGCTGCGGGTGGAATACACCGGCGGGCGCGCCCCGATCGCCGAGTCGCTGGGCCTCGAGGCCTTCGACTTCGGCGTCTACCAGGGCTGGGCGCCCGCCAACGAGGTCACCGACCTGCGCGAACACCGCGCATAAAGGCTAAGACTTCGCCCACCGCAGGATCTCGCCGAGCACCAGATCCGGCGCCTCCAGGTGCGGATAGTGGCCGATGCCCTCCAGCAGCCGCCACTCGTACGGCGCCACGCAGTAACGCCCCGAGCCCTGTGCCGTGCGTGGCAGCACCGCCGTGTCGAGCGCGCCGTGCAACTGCAGCGTCGGCGTCGTCAGCGGCGTCTGCATCTGCTTGACGAACCGGTACCCGTGCAGCCGCAGCACCGACCGGAACGCCCATCGGTAACCCTCCAGCGCGCAGAACGCCGCCTGCGGGATCCGCATCGCCTACCGGCAGCGGGCCACGTAGTCGGCGAACTCGGGTGTCGAGGGCCAAACCGGGCCCGACCAGCGCCGCAGGAACTCGCCGACCATCGCCGCGTCGTCGCGCACCAGCACGTGCTCGTAGCGCGGGAGCTGGAAGCGCAGCGTCGGCGTCGCGGCGCTGAACTGGCCGCGCGGGTCTGCGAAGATCGCCGCCCGGAGCCGAAGCGGGTGGGCGGCGCCGAGCACCACCAGCCGGCGCACCATCTTCGGGTGGAACGCCGCGGCGGCCCAGCCGACCATCCCGCCGAACCCCGCGCCGACGATCGTCGCCTGCCGCTCGCCGAGCGCCCGGATCAGCCCGGCCACGTCGGCCGCCATGGTGAACCCGTCGTACCCCCGCGGTGGCTTGTCGCTCGCCCCGTAGCCGCGCATGTCGACCGCGACCGCCCGGAAACCGGCGTCGGCGACCGCGGGCAGCATCTCGTGCCACGCCCACCAGAACTCCGGGAAGCCGTGCAGGAAGAGCACGAGCGGCCCGGTGCCGGCCTCCACGACGTGGAAGCGGTTGCCGTTGGCGCCCACCGATCGGTGCGTCCACGGCCCGTCGACCAGCACACTTGTCTCGTCTACCACCGGTTCCATTCGGCCAGCGTAGGTCAGCGGCACCCCTAACCGGCTCCGGAGATCTCCCGGACCGCCTCGTAAGGGATTACCGTCAGGGGTATGACACTGCCTGTCCCTTACGTCGAGGTCAGCGGTACGCCGAGCGAGTGCGGCTTCGCGTACGGGCAGGCCGCCCGCGACCAGATCGCCGCGAACCTGGATCTCTACGCTGGCCGGTTCCGTGCCGTGGGGCTGCCCGAAGAGACGACCAGGGCGGCCGGCGAGACGTTCCGGGCGCAGACCGCCCGTCTGTTCCCGCGGATCGCCGCGATGCTCGACGCCACCGCCGAGGGTGCCGGCGTCACGGTGGGCGACCTCTACGCGGTCAACGCGCGCACGGAGCTGATCTACGGCACGCCGCCGGACGGCGCGGCCGGCGGCTGCACGGTGCTCGGCGCCCTCGGCACGCACACGGCGACGGGGCACACGCTGATGGCGCAGAACTGGGACTGGCACCCGGACCAGCGCGGCGCGATGGTGCTGCTGAGCACCACCGACGAGCGCGGGCACCGGGTCGTCGCGCTGACCGAGGCCGGCATGCTCGCCAAGGCCGGGCCTCAACTCGGCCGGCCTCGGCATCTGCGTCAACATGCTCACCACCGACCGCGACGGGGCCACGCGGGACCACCCCGGCGTGCCGTACCACGTGGTGCTCCGTGCCGCCCTCGAAACCGACACGCTCGGCCGCGCGCTCAAGGCGGTCGTGCCGAGCCCGCGCAACGCCTCGATGAACCTGCTGCTCGGCCAGGCCGGCCCGGCCGGCGGTGAGCTGATCGACCTGGAGCTCGTGCCGGGTGTGGCGGGCTGGCTCCACCCGACGAGCGGGGTGCTCGCACACGCCAACCACCTCGAGGCCGCGCTGCCCGTGCGCGACCTGGTCAACGACTTCGGCGGCTCCACGTTGTTCCGCGCGGCCCGGGCCCGCCGGCTGCTGACAGCCGCGGCGGAGTTGGGCAAGCTGACCGACGACGACCTGGCCACGATCCTGCGCGACCATCAGAGCTACCCCAACGCGATCTGCCGGCACGTCGACGAGCACGATGCGTACGCCGAGCGCTCGGAGACGGTCTACGCGGTGCTGATGGACCTCGACGAGCGCCGGATCGGGATCGCTGAAGGCCCGCCGTGCACCCACGAGTTCACCTGGGTCGAGCTCACAAACGCTTGAACGAGATCAGCTCGTACGGGATGCCCGCGCCGCAGTCGATCTTCGCCCGGAGCGGGGCGACCTTCGCCGTGATGTAGCTGCCCTCCTCCAGGGTGAGCCCGGCGTCGTTGTGCAGCGCGAAGCGCCGGTTGTCGTCGTTGACGACCGCGTAGCAGGGCCCTGACCCGCCCTTGACCACCCGTCCGCCGATCGTGTCGCCCTCGATGTAGTCGCTGGGCGTCGACGGCCCGACCTTCGGCGGCGGAGTGGCGGCCGGCTGGGTCGGCGACGGCGTGTCGCCACCGCCGCGGGGAGCGACCGACGAGGGAGTCTCCGGCATGGCGTTTCCTCCCTCCGTGCCGCAGGCGGCCGTCAGGGAGGCCGCCAGCACGAGGGCGACAACGGCGACGGCGCGGTTGGTCACGGGCACCTTCCTTGGACGCGGGGGCAGGACCGACGGTTCCGGAATTTGGAACGCCCCCCGCAACACCGAGATGCTGCGGGGGGCGCGACGATCTGGAGCTAGGGCGTACCCGAGAAGATCAGTTGACCTTGATCTTGACGGAGGTGCCCTTCTCCTCGACCACCTTGATCTTCACGCCGATCGCAGGCAGCTTGACGCCGTGGTTCGGCAGCGCCGGGTCGAAGTAGTTCTTGGTGTCGTCGAAGAGCGGGTTGGCCTCGGGCCCACGCACGTACATGGCCTGGTCCTCGTGGTGCAGGGTGAAGGAGTCGGCCTTGCGGAGGCTGAACGGCGCGTCGTAGATCTGGACCCGGGTGCGCCACGGCTTGCCGTCGAGGCGGTACAGGGTCTTCACACGGGCGTCGACGTAGAGGTTGAGGCCCTCACCAGGGTGAGTGCTCACGTCGTTGTCGGACTGCGAGGTGTCCCAGTAGGAGACCAACAGGCCCGTCTGGTACGGGAAGTGGTCCACCCGGTCCTCGGTGGCCCGGTTGAAGTAGTACGGGCCGTGCTGCAGGTACTTGTCGTAGCTGACGTACGTCCGCCAACCAGCGATGTAGTAATGCGGGTGCTGGGTGATGAACGACGACGTGATGTTCTGGAAGCCGTCGACCGTCCAGCCCATGTTGCCGGCGGCGTCGCCGTCGGCGAACACCGAGGTGCTGCCGGAGGTGATGGCCACCTTGTCGACGAACAGACCGTTCGGCAGGGTGTTGCCCAGCGGGGTGTCGTTGCCGCGCTGCGCCGGGTCGGTCTCGTAGCGGAACCGCAAGCCGACCGTCTTGCCGGCGAACGCCGACAGGTCGAAGGTCGCGTCGGTCCAGTTCTGCTGGATGCCGTCGATGCCGAAGCCGCCCTCGGCCTCCGGCGCGTTGGTGATGTTGCCCTGGATCGGGACGAAGCCGTTGCCGGAGTCGACCTCGACGTACGCGAAGTCACATGGGTCCGGGCCGCAGTCCTCGATGTCCCAGCGGGCCTTGAAGGTCAGCGTGGAAGCACCGGCGGGCAGCGTGACCTGACGCGTCAGCGTGTGCGCGGCCGTGTTGGTCAGGTCGTCGTCGTCGCCACTCCACCACTGGTAGGTCCCGTCGGCGGCGGGGCCGACGTCGTGGCTGACGTCCTTGAGGCCCAGCGGAACGACCAGGGCCTGCGGCTTGTCGGAGTTGTATTCCTCCGGGCCGAGGGTCCAGGTGTCCTTGACGCCGGCCGGGGTGACCACGTAGTCGAGCCAGCCCAGCTGGAGCTTGTTCCAGGCGCCCAGGTCGCCGGCGCGGTCGCCGATGAACTGCTCGCCCTTCGCGCCGAGGCGGCTCTGCGCCATCAGCGTCCAGTACTCGTTCGGGTTGTCGCCCGCGCCGGTCGTGTCGTAGTCGTCCGGCAGGCCGAGGTCGTGCGAGTACTCGTGGTAGAAGACGCTGCGACCACCGTTTTCCGGCTGGATCGTGTAGTCGTAGATCCACACGCCGCTGTTGCCGACCTGCGCGCCGCCGATCGGGAAGTCGACCGGGCCCTGGCCGGTGCCCTGGAAGGCCGCCCAACGGTGGCTCCAGATGGCGTCCTCACCCTGGTGCGGGTCACCGTCGGCCTGGTCGCCGCCGGAGTGGACGATCTGGAAGTGGTCGATGTAGCCGTCCGACTCGTTGAAGTTGCCGTCGCCGTCGTGGTCGTACCGGTCCCACTCGTCGAAGCTCTTCAGCTCGGCGTTGACCTCGGCGACCGGGCGGCCCTTCGCGAGCTGGTCGTTGTACCACGCGTTCGCGGCGTCGGCGATCAGCGCCCACGTGTTCGAGCAGACGTTGCCGGCGCACGGGTAGCCGTTGGACCGACCGTAGCGGGCCTCGTTGAAGGGCACCTTCACCCAGTTGGTGACCGTGCCGTCGACGGTGTAGCGGCCTGACGACTGCGTCTCCATGTACTGCTTCAGCGACTCGTCGTTCTTGCCGGTGCCGAAGTACAGCTTCTGGAAGTGCTCCTGGCTGAAGTCGGGCTGCCAGATCGTCGAGTTGTCCGTCACCCGGTTGGGTGCCGGGATCTGGTTGTGCAGTGGACCGTCGAAGGTGGTCGGTCCGGCGATGTTCGGGTTGGTGTCCTGGTCGGGGTAGCGCGAGTCCCGCTGGTTGCCGAACTCGGTCAGGATCACGAAGATCTTGTCGGTCTTCTCCCGCTGAAGCTCGACGTACTGGTCGACCTTGGCCTTGCCCGTCCGCTTCTGGGCGGCCTTGCTCAGGTCCTTCTGGCCGACCTTGAGCACCTTGCTGCCGTTGAGCATCTGCGGCGTTGCCTTGCCGGCGATGACGTCCTGGATCGCGTTGTCACGCAGCTCGCGACGCTTCGACTCGAGCGGGTTGGACAGCTCGTCCGAGACCAGTTGGGGCTCGGACTGCGTGGGGGCCTTCGCTGCCGCCACTGGCGACTGACCGAGCGCCGCACCGCTCAGCGCGAAGCTGGTCGTCGCGGCAAGCGACAGACTCAGCAGCCCCACTGCGACTTTGCGCACGTGGATACCTCCGGTATGAGGGAGCCGTCCTCGGGGGGTGACGGGGACGGGACGAACCAGCCCCTAATAAGGGACCAAAGAGGAAACTAAGCATTACTGAGCCGGGAGGGAAGCGGGACGCGTCGATTTATTGCAAAAATCTTGGCGGCGACGACACCGGCCGTCACATAGATGCCCTCCACCTGCATACGAAAGCGGGCGAACCCGACTTGGGTTCGCCCGCCACGATCGTCAGAGGCGCTACTCGTCGTCAGATTTAGCCGACTGCATGCCGTCCGAGATGAGATCCATAACTGTCGAGTCCTGCAAAGTGGTGACGTCACCCAGGGACCGGTGCTCGGCCACGTCGCGGAGCAGCCGGCGCATGATCTTGCCGGACCGGGTCTTCGGCAACTCCGCCACGAGCATGATCTGCCGCGGCTTGGCGATCGGGCCGAGGGTCTTGGAGACGTGTTCGCGCAGCTCCTTGATCAGCGCCTCGCCCGCGTCGCCTGCGGTGTCGACGGAGCCGCGCGGGATGGTGAACGCGACGATCGCCTGGCCGGTCGTCGGGTCGGTCGCGCCGACCACCGCCGCCTCGGCCACCGACGGGTGCGACACGAGCGCCGACTCGACCTCGGTGGTCGAGATGTTGTGCCCCGACACCAGCATCACGTCGTCGACCCGGCCGAGCAGCCACAGGTCGCCGTCGCTGTCCTTTTTGGCGCCGTCGCCGGCGAAGTACATGCCCTGGAAGCGACTCCAGTAGGTGTCGATGAAGCGCTGGTCGTCACCCCAGATCGTGCGCAGCATCGACGGCCAAGGCTCGCGCAGCACCAGGAAGCCACCGCCGCCGTTCGGCACGCTCTTGCCCTCGTCGTCGACCACGTCGGCGACGATGCCCGGAAGCGGACGCATCGCGCTGCCCGGCTTGGTGGCGGTCACGCCCGGCAGCGGCGAGATCATGATGGCGCCGGTCTCGGTCTGCCACCACGTGTCGACCACCGGGGTGTTGTCGTGGCCGATGTTCTTCCGGTACCACATCCACGCCTCGGGGTTGATCGGCTCGCCGACCGAGCCGAGCACCCGCAGCGACGACAGGTTGGCCGCGGCCGGGAAGTCGTCGCCCCACTTCATCATCGTGCGGATCAGCGTCGGCGCGGTGTAGAGGATGGTCACGCCGTACTTGTCGACGATGTCCCAGAACCGTCCCTTGTGGGGGGTGTCCGGCGTGCCCTCGTACATCACCTGGGTCGCGCCGTTGGACAGCGGACCGTAGACGATGTAGGAGTGGCCGGTCACCCAGCCGATGTCGGCGGTGCACCAGTAGACGTCGGTCTCCGGCTTGAGGTCGAAGACCGCGTGCTGGGTGTACGACGCCTGCGTCAGATAGCCGCCGGTGGTGTGCAGGATGCCCTTCGGCTTGGCCGTCGTGCCGCTGGTGTAGAGGATGAACAGCGGGTGCTCGGCGTCGAACGGCTGGGCCTCGTGCTCGGCGCTGGCCGTCTCGACGGTCTCGTGCCACCACAGGTCGCGCTCGCTCCAGGCCACCTCCTGGCCGGTGCGGCGGACCACCAGCACGTGCTCGATCGTCGGGCACTGGGCGACCGCCTCGTCGACGATCGGCTTGAGCGCCGACGGCTTGCCGCGGCGGTAGCCACCGTCGGCGGTGATCACCACCTTGGCGCTGGCGTCCTGGATCCGGCCGGACAGCGCGTCGGCGGAGAAGCCGCCGAACACCACGCTGTGTGTCGCGCCGATCCGGGCGCAGGCCAGCATGGCCACCGCCGCCTCGGGGATCATCGGCAGGTAGATCGCGACCCGGTCGCCGGCACGTACGCCGAGGTCGGTCAGCGCGTTGGCCGCCTGGCAGGTCAGCGCGTGCAGGTCGGAGTAGGTCAGGGTGCGGGTGTCGCCGGGCTCGCCCTCCCAGTGGATGGCGACCTTCGCGCCGTTGCCGGCCGCGACATGGCGGTCGAGACAGTTGTAGGCCACGTTGAGCTCGCCGCCGACGAACCATTTCGCGAAGGGTGGGTTGGACCAGTCGAGCACCTGGTCCCACTCCTTGGCCCAGTCGAGCCGGTGGGCCTGCTTCGCCCAGAACGCCAGTCGGTCGGTGTCCGCCTCTTCGTAGGCGTCCGCCTTGACGTTGGCCGCATCGGCGAGCGCGGCCGGTGGCTCGAAACGTCGGTTCTCCTGAAGCAAGTTCGCCAAGGTCTCGCTCATCGTCACGCTCCCTGCGCCGGGGGGTTGGGGGTCCTGTGGAGGAATCTAGTGTCCGGGCCGCCTGGGCTGGGAGGGCTCCGTGGGGCGGCGCACGCGCCCAGTGAACCCGCTCGCGCGCCGGTTGGTGGCTGCGGCGTCCGTACCTGCTCGAATCTTGCCATTACCGCGCGGCTTCGCGCAGCCTCAGTGCGCTCCGCTAGCGTTGCCGTCGTGACCGCACTCGCTGATCCGCTCGCGCCGTTGCTGGCGCTCGCCGACGTGCAGGACGCCGTCGAGGAGGCCCGGACCGCCGCCGACGCCGCGATGCGGCATCGCGCGCTTCGCAGGCAAGGTGGCGCGGTGGCGGCCGAGATCAGCTTGCGGTCCGCGGTGGCTTCGGCTGCTCTGGCGGGGTACGCGCACGATCGCGAGCAGGTCCGCGCCGGCGCCGTGACCGACCCCGTGGTGCAGGGCTGCCTGCGGGTCGCCGCGGCGCTGCCGTCGCTGGCGACACGTGGCCGAAGGCGCCGCGGCAGGTGCTGGCGCGGCTGCACGTGCTGGCGGCCGCGGGGTTCGGTGCCCGTGGACGCGCTCGGGCATCCGGTCGACCCGACGGCGGGGCCGCGGCTGGACACACTCGCGTCGCTGGTGGCCGGCGGCACATCGGCGCCGCCCCTGGTGCTGGCGGCCGTCGTACACGGTGAGCTGTTGGCTTTGGCGCCGTTCGCCGGTGCGCCCGGTGTGGTGGCGCGCGCGGCGGCCCGGTTGACGCTGATGTCGTCGGGCTTCGACCCGCGCGGGCTGATCGCGCCCGAGGTGGGGCATCTGACGCGGGAACCGGAGTACGTCGGCGCGGCGGGCGCGTTCGCGACCGGTACGCCGGACGGCATGCGGTCATGGCTGCGGCACTGCGCCGCCGCGGTCGTGTTGGGTGGCGGAGCGGATCTGACCGAGGTGGCCGAACAGACGTGGACGGCGCCTCAGGCCTGAGGCGCCGTCACTCACGTCCGGCCGGGTTACCAAGCGTGCACCTGGTCGTCGTCAGCGGCGGTCGCCTTTGGCTCGGCGATCCGCCGCGACGTGCCTGCCGCGGCTGGTCGCGCGTGGGTGCCCGGTGGCCGTGCACGGAGCCCGTCTGGTCATGGGGTCCGCATCTCCCTTTTCTACGCCGGTGACCGCTTGATCGGAAGCGCCTTTGACCTGGTCGTTCGATGCGTCGAGTGCCCCGGCGGGGGCGGTGCGGGTGCGGCGGTGACGGCCGTACCAGGCGATGCCGATGGCGACGCCGACCCCGACGCCGAGCGCGGCCGCGGCGACCGGGACGGCCGGGCGTTCGCGCAGCCGGCGGCCGAGCGGGATCGGGTGGCGGAACTCGAGCACCGGCCAGCCGTGCTCGGCGGCCAGCCGGCGCAGCGCGCGCGGTCGGGTTGACGGCGCTCGGGTGGCCGACGCATTCCAGCAGCGGGACGTCGGAGATCGAGTCGGAGTAGGCGTAAGCAGTCGGCCAGGTCGTAGCCGCGCTCCTCGGCCAGTCGCGGTGACCGCGTCGACCTTGTCGCTGCCGGCGGCGTAGAACTCGATCTCGCCGGTGTAGCGGCCGTCGGCGACGCCCATCCGGGTCGCGATCACGTCGGTGATGCCGAGCAGCGTCGCCGATCGGCCGGACCATCTCCTCGCCGGAGGCGGAGACCAGCACCACGTCGCGCCCGGCCGCCTGGTGCTCGTCGATCAGGGCCGCGGCCTCGGCGTAGACGTACGGGTTGATCAGCTCGTGCAGGGTCTCGCGTGACGATCTGGCCGACCTGGTCGACCCGCCAGCCCTTGCAGAGCGCAGCCAGGTAGTCGCGGATGCGGGCCATCGACTGCTCGTCGGTGCCGCCCAGGCGGAACATCAGCTGGGCGTACGCGGACTTGACGACGTCACGGCGCGTGATCAGGCCGTCACGGTAGAACGGCCGGCCGAACGCCAGGGCGCTGGACTTGGCGATGACGGTCTTGTCGAGATCGAAAAACGCGGCGCTGCGGCCCACGATCGAAAGTCTAATGTGCGGACGCGAAACGCGCTGCCCCTACCGGGGTGCGACATCTACCGCATAGCCTGGTACAACTCGGTACCGCGCCTATGACACGGCGACGGATGTCACGGATCTCCATCGGCGTGTCGTGCGAGTTGGGGCAAACGCCACTCGACGCGCACCGCGCATATCAGGCATGCTAGTTGAGACACGATTTCCAGTCGTGTTTCCGACCCTCGGCGGTTGCACCCCCCGTAACCGCTGAGTGGGTTCGGCTCGACCCCCCCGGAGCCGAACCTCAGGCGACCCCCGTCTCCCCCCGACGGGGGTCGTCGTTTTTGCGTCCGTCCTCTGTGTCCCTCCGCGCCGTTCGTCCCGCTTATCAGGTCGCGGGTCTTCGAAGCGCGTTGTCCACAGGTTCTGGGTTATCCACAGCGGTTGGCATTGGCCTGCCTCGTCGCCTCCCGGCGTCGGAAGGTGGGCGGGTCCTTTCGAGTTCCCGCCCTGTTGGAGGCCCCGCGATGCCCGCTCCCGTCCGACCTGGTTTCCGGCGGCCGCTGGTCGTGACGGCCGATGCCGACCTGCTCGACGAACTGCTGCGGATCGCGGCGGCCGCCGGCACCGAGGTCGACGTCGCGCCCGACCCGGCCGCGGCCCGACCACGCTGGTCCCGGGCGCCCCTCGTGGTCGTCGGCGCCGATCAGGCCGCCGCGTGCCTGCGGGCCCGGCTGCCCCGCCGCCAAGCGTCTGGTGCTGGCCGGTCCGGGCGCCTGGCCTGGGAGCTCGCCGAGTCGCTCGGCGCCGAATACGTGGTGGAACTGCCCGAGGCCGAAGAGTGGCTCGTTGCGGAAGCTCGGCGCGCTGTTCGCCGACGGTGCCGGCCGGGTCGTCGCGGTGCTCGGCGGGCGCGGCGGCGCCGGGGCGAGCGTGCTCGCCGGTGCGCTGGCGGTGACCGCGGCGCGGCGCTGGCCGCCGCACGCTGCTGGTCGACGCCGACCCGCTGGGCGGCGGTCTCGACCTGATCCTCGGCTGGGAGGGCCTCGACGGCCTGCGCTGGCCCGGCCTGGCCAGGCACCGACGGCCAGTTGGACCCGCTGGCGCTCGTCGGTGCCCTGCCCCAGCGCGGCGACCTGGTGATGCTCTCGTTCGACCGGGGCGAGCCGTTGCCGCTGCCCGCCGACGCGATGGCCGCGGTGCTCGACGCCGGCCGCCGGGCACGCGACCTGGTCGTGGTCGACCTGCCGCGCGCGGCTCGACGACGCGGCCGTGGCGGCGTTGCAGGGCGCCGACCACACGCTGCTGGTCGTGCCCGCCGAGCTGCGGGCGACGGCGGCGGCGACCCAGGTCGCCAAGGCGGCCGCGCTGCACTGCGCCTCGCTGTCGGTGGTGGTCCGCGGCCCGGCGCCCGGCAGCCTGTCGGCGCCCGAGGTGGCCCGCTCGGTCGGCTTCCCGCTGGCCGGGCCTGCTGCCACCCGAGCCAGGGCTGGCCGGCAGCCTCGAGCACGGCGAGGCGCCGGCGTCGGCCGGCGCGGCCCGCTCGCCGACCTGTGCCGGCGGGTCCTCGCCGACCTCGCCGCTCGGGCGGGGGGGCGGCGGCATGACGACGATGTTGCCGGCCAATCCGCCGCCGTTCGGCCGTCCGACCGACGACCTGGCCGGCCGGGTGCGCCGGCGGTTCGCCGCCGGCCGCGACGAGGTCAGTCCGGCCGCCGTGGTCGCCGCCGTGCGCGACGACCGGTGGGCCGGTGCTCGGCGACCGCGACGTGCTGCGGCTCGCCGCGCGCGTGCACGACGACCTGGTCGGCGCCGGGCCGCTCGGCCCGTTGCTGGCCGATCCGTCGGTGACCGACGTGCTGGTCAACGCCACCGAGGTGTGGGTCGACCGGGGTGATGGCCTGCGCCGTCGCGCGTCGTCTCTGTCGTCGCCCGAGGCGGTCCGCCGGCTGGCGCAACGACTGGTCGCCGCGACCGGCCGGCGGCTCGACGACGGGTCGCCCTACGCGGACGCGATCCTGCCTGACGGCACCCGGCTGCACGCCGTGCTGCCGCCGGTGGCCACCGGCGGGCCCTACCTGTCGCTTGCGGACGTTCCGCCGCCGGCCGTTCACCCTGGCCGACCTGGTGGCCGCGCGGCACGGTGCCGGCGCCGGTCGCCGATCTGCTGGCCGCGGTGGTCGCGGCCCGGCTGGCGTATCTGGTGGTCGGTGGCACCGGCTCCGGCAAGACCACGTTGCTCAACACGTTGATCGAGCTGGTGCCGCGGGACGAGCGGATCGTGCTGGTGGAGGACGCGGCCGAGCTGCGGCCGGTCCATCCGCACGTCGTCGGGCTGCAGTGCCGCACGTCCAACGTGGAGGGTGCGGGCGCGGTCGAGATGACCGACCTGGTCCGGCAGGCGTTGCGGATGCGGCCCGACCGGCTGGTGGTCGGCGAATGCCGAGGTGCCGAGATCGTCGACCTGCTGCGGCGCCCTCAATACCGGGCACGAGGGTGGCGCGGGCACGTTGCACGCCAACGCGATCGCCGACGTGCCGGCGCGGCTGGAGGCGCTGGGGTTGCTGGGCGGGCTGCCGCGGGTGGCGTTGCACGCTCAGGCCGCGGCGGCCCTGCAGGTGGTGCTGCAGATGCGCCGGGGCGCGTCGGGTCGCGTCCTGGAGACGGTCGGCCTGGTCGCGGCCGAGGGTCCGGACCGGTTCGTGACAGTGCGGCCGGTGTGGGAGCGGTCGAGCGGCGTCTGTGCCGCGGCGGGTGACCTGGGGTCGTTGCTGGCGGCGCGCGGGGTGCGCGTGCCGGATCTGCTCTGGCCGGGTGGGCGATGAACACCGTGGTCCTCGCCTTTGGTGTCGCCGTCGTGATGTCGATCGTGTTGGCGGTGCTCGTTGTGCGGCGGACGCGGGCGTTGCGGCGTCGGCAGCGGTCGGTGTTGTCGCCGGCCTCGGCCTCGCCTCGCGCTCGGCTCGCCTCGGTCTTGGCCTCGGCCTCGGTTTTGCCCGCCGGGCGGGGTGCGGCGCGTTTGGCTCGGGTTGTCGCGGTGGTCGTGTCCGGGCCTCGGTGGTTGGCTCTCTCGCTGGTGTTCGTGGTTGTGGCTTCGGCGGGATACGTGCTCGGCGGGGTGGTGGCCGCGATCGCGTTGGGCGTTTACGGCACGGCGGCTGTCGGCTTTCTGCGGCGGCGCACGGTTTCGGTCGCCCGCCGGGCGGCCAGGTCCGCCGCTCTCGACCGGCTGACCGGGCTGGCCGCGGACCTGCGCGCCGGCCTCCCGATGTCTGCCGCTGGGCTGGATGGTGCTGACGGCTCGGTGGCGCTGGCTCGGGCGGCGGCGACGTTGGCGGAGCGCACCGGGGCGCCGTTGGCCGATCTCGTCGATCGCATCGAGGCGGACGCCCGGGCCGGCGATCGCGCGCGGGCCGCTGCCGCCGCGCAGGCCGCCGGCGCGCAGGCCACGGCTCTTCTACTGGCCGCGTTGCCGTTGGGCGGGTTGGCCCTGGGCTTTGCGATCGGGGCCGATCCGCTGGCGGTTCTGCTGCGTACGCCGCTGGGCGCGGCCTGCGCACTCGGTGCCCTCACCTTGCAGATCCTCGGCCTGGCCTGGTCCCGACGGCTGCAGCCGAGGCTGTCATGACGTCGTTTCTGCGGCGGCCGGTCGCGCGCCGCCGGTTGGCGCGGATCTCGGGCACCCCGAAGGTGCGACGCCGTCCGGATCTCGCGAAGCTCGGGGCGCTGGCCGTGGGCGGCCGCCACCGCCGTGGTCGTCGACGGGTGGTGGGGGCTGGTGCTGGCGGCGCCGGCGGCGGTCGTCGCACACCGGTTCATCGGACGCCTCGAACCCGCCGACGCGAAGGAGCGGCGACTCCGCGAAGAGGCTGACGCGCCCATCTCCGCCGACCTGATCGCCGCCGCGCTGCGGGCGGGCGCGCCGGTCGACGTCGCGGTGCTCGGCGTGGCCGAAGCGCTCGGTGGGCCGTTGCGAGAGCGCCTGACACCGTGGGCCGGTCACTGCGGCTGGGTGCCGAGCCGGACGAGGCGTGGAGCCATCTCGCCGGGATGCCGGGCGGCGGCCGGATCGCCGCGGCCGCTGTCCGTTCGTCGGCGAGCGGTGCGGCGCTGGCCGGCGCCCTGACCCGGCTGGCCGACGACCTCCGGGCCGACCGCGCGGCGGCGATGGAGGCCGCCGCCCGCCGCGCGGGCGTACTGATCGTGCTGCCACTCGGGTTCTGTTTCCTGCCCGCCTTCATCCTCGCCGGTCTCGTGCCGGTGATCGTCGCCCTCCTCGGCGACGTCCTCTGACCGATCGAAAGGAGTCCCAGCATGCGCAAGCTCCTCGCCCGGCTGCGCGATGACGACGGCATGACCACCGCGGAGTACGCGGTCGGCACCGTCGCGGCGGTCGCGTTCGCCGCCGGGCTGTTGAAGGTCGTCACCTCCGACAAGGTGACCGCTGCGCTTTCCGCGGTCATCAGCCGAGCGCTCGGCTGATGACGATGGCCCGTCTTCCGCAATCGTCAACGGCGCGTCGACTCCCAGGCGGCGAACCTCCGACGCCGCCGGGAGTCCTCCGGGGCCGACGCGACCGGATCCGGTCGCGGTGGACGGGCCGTGGCCGCGACCGCGGTTCGACAACGGCAGAGCTCGCAGCCGCCACACCGGCGTTGGCGCTGCTGCTCTTCGTCGGAGTCGCCGCGGTCGCGGCCACCCAAACCAAACTCCAGTGCGCCGACGCCGCCCGCGACGCGGCACTCGCCGCCGCCCGGGGGCAGGAAGGTGGCGCTGTCGGCGAACACGTACGGCCCCGGACGGCGCCACCATCACGGTCACGATCAACGGCGACCTCGTCACGGCGACGGTCCGCGCACCCGCCCGCGTCGTCGGCACCCGCCTGCCGCCGATCGAAGTGTCAGCGACCGCGGTGGCCGCCCGCGAGCCCGACTACGAGGAAGCCCCATGGTGAGCGCGGCCCGCCAATGCCCGACGCGCGCGGACCTTGTGGTGCGGCGGCGCGGTTCACGATCGGTGTGGGTGGTTCGCGGGGGTGATCGCGGTGCGGCCACTGTGTGGGTGCTTGCCGTGGGGTTGGCGTTCGTGTTGCTCGGGCTGGCGTGTGCGGCGGTCGGGGTCGCGGCGGTCGGTCGTCACCGAGCGCAGACCGCGGCCGACCTCGGTGCGCTCGCTGGTGCCGCGCGCACCCTGGAAGGACCGGACGCGGCCTGTGCCCGGGCCACCGAGATCGTCGCGCCAACGGCGGGCGGATGAACGGTTGTGTCGTGCACGGCTTCGACGTCGTCGTGACGGTCTCAGGTGGATCGTCCGCTTGCCGCCGCAGGGATCGGTGCGGGTCGCCGCGGCTCGCGCGCGGGCCGGTCCGGTCGCTTGGCAACCAGGAGTGCCGCAGCCAGAAACGTCGAGTTAGAGCTCTGCCGTCGGGTCGCGGTAGGCGCGGGCGATCAGCGTGACCCAGTCGTAGACGGCGGTTTCGTTGGGGGCCAACGGTCCGGGGACGAAATGGGGCGACGAGACACCACGTTGGACGGACTCGCAGGCCGCCCAGTCCTGGCGGTTGGTGAGGTCCCAGAATTCGACGGCGTACGTCGGGTCGGTCACCTCGTCCGGGAAGAGCCATTCGCAGGTGATGCGGGTCCGGTGTGGGGAAAGCGGTTCGAGGAGGTGGGTCATCACGTAGTCGGGATGCAGCGAGATGAGCATGTTGGGGAAGAGGCCCAGGTAGCGGACCAGGCGCGGGTCGACGTCCGGCAGCGGTACGCCGTGGGAGCGGCCGTCGAGGGACATGGTTTCCGCGTGGTCGCGCAGGTCCATCGAGCCGCCGACCCAGGCGCCCGGCTCGCGCCAGTTGCTGCCCGAGTTCGGCGGCGATACCGCGCACAGCTCGGGGTGGATCAGCGGGCAGTGGTAGCACTCCTGGTAGTTCTCCGCGATGACCTTCCAGTTGGCGGCCACCTCGTAGTCGTGCCGGGCCTTGCTGACCAACGATTCAGGTCGGTAGGGCGCGACGTGCGTGCCGAGCGCACCGACGTGCGCGTCGAATGGCCGTGCGGTGCCGGTCGCGTTGACGAACAGCCAGCCGTGCCAGTCGACGGCCGGCAGCTCGACCAGCCCGTACGCCGCGCCGGAGAAGGTCGTGCCCATTCGTGGTGCGGTCCGCACCTGGCCGTTCAGGCCGTAGGACCAACCGTGGTACGGGCAGAGCACCGCCGGCCGGTCCGCGACCTCGCCCGCGGCCAGCAGCTCGTGCCCGCGGTGCCGGCAGACGTTGGCGAAGGCCCGCGGCGTGGTCGCTGTCGAACGTGAGCAGCACACCGACGTCGCCGACCGTCACGGCGCGCTGGTTGCCGCCCTCGGCGAGCGCCGCCGTGCGCCCGAGTGACACCCAGGATCCGGCGAACAGGTGGCGCTGTTCCCAGGCGAGCACCTCGTCGCCGACATACGCGACAGCCGGCAGCATGGTTGATTCGCCGAACGGGCGGAGTGCGGAGTCGAGCGCTCCGGCTTCGATCGGCGCACCCACCATGCCGCCATCATCACCGACCATCGCCCGACCCGGAACCCTCCGCCGGCCACCGCGCGCGGAGAGCGCCAGGCTGCGTTGCGCGCGGAGATCGCCAGGGCGCAGTCCGCGGAGGGAGAGCGCCAGGGTGCGCGGAGGGCGCGGAGAGTGCCAGGCCGCAGTGCGGTGGAGACAGTTAGGCCGCGGCGTCTTCCGCTGACCGCTGGGCCAGAACCGGCCGGGTTGGGGCGGTGACGCCGTCGTGGGGCTGGTCTTCGTTGGGTGAGGCTTCGTCGCGGCTTACCGGCACGGTTGCGCGCGTGCCGTTTGCCTGGCGGCGCTTGGCCGCGGGTGGCGTCGCCGGTGTGCCCGTCGGTGGCAGGCTGCTTGGTCGCCGCCAGTTTCGCCCGCGCCCGGGGAACCCGCGCGGTAGCCGCAGCGGCAGCGGACGGCTCGCCCGCACCCGCGGCCTTGGCCGGCACCCGTTTCTTACTCGGCGCGGAACGCCGACGCGAGGTGGCCGACCCGCCCGGACCAGCGGCATCCGGGGCGCTACCCACGCTCTTGGCGTCACCGACCGCTGGGCCGGGGGCAGCCAACACCGCCGGTCGCGTCGCCCGCGGCGGCCACCGAGCCCCCGTGCGGGTCGGCGGGAGTCGGCGCGCCGACGGCTTTCTCGATGGGCGTTGCCACGCCGACGGCCTGGCCCACAGCGACCGCCGCACCGACGGCCTGGGCCGCGGCTACGCCGGCCGGCTGGGCCGCGGTGGCTGCCGGCGCCGCATTGGCGAGGGCCAGGTTGGCGAGGACCACGTCGAGGAGCTTGACGGCCTCCGGCTTGGCCAGCGGGTTGTTGCCGTTGCCGCATTTCGGGGACTGGACGCACGACGGGCAGCCGGTCTCGCAGGTGCACTCGGCGATCACGTCGCGGGTCGCCTGGAGCCAGGAGGACGCGGCGGCGAAGGCTCGTTCGGCGAAGCCGGCGCCGCCCGGGTGGCCGTCGTAGACGAAGACCGTGGGTAGGCCCGTGTCCGGGTGGTTCGCGGTGGAGATGCCGCCGATGTCCCAGCGGTCGCAGGTGGCGACCAGCGGCAGCAGGCCGATCGCCGCGTGTTCGGCGGCGTGTAGTGCGCCCGGGTATGTCGGCTTCGGCTACGCCGCTGGTCGGCCAGCTCGTCCGGGGACACCGTGAACCAGACGGCGACCGTGCGCAGTTCGCGGGCCGGCAGGTCCAGTGGGCGGGTGTCGATGACCTCGCCCGAGCCGTGGCGGCGGCGTTGGTAGGACACCACCTGGCTGGTCACGTCGACCTCGCCCAGGTGCATCGCGACCGGGCCGGCGGTCACCGACGAGCCGACCCCCACCACCGACAGCGTGGTCACGTCGCGGGCGTGGGTGGAGTAGTCGGGCTCTTCGAAGTGGACCAGCGCGCAGCCGTCTTCGAAGTCCAGCGATTCGACCACATAGGACGCGCCCTGATGCACGTAGACGGCGCCCTCGTGGAGCATGAAATGTGAGGACGCCGCGTCGGTCATGCCCAACAGCCGACCGGTCGAAGACTCGACGATGCAGATCGGCTGGCCGCCGCTGCCGCGTATGTCGACGTCGGGGCGCTTGTAGGGGCGCCAGTACCAGCCCGACGGGCGGCGGCGCAGCAGACCGGCCGCGACCAGCTCCTCCAGGACCGGGACAGCGGCGGGGCCGAACAGCGAGAGGTCAGCCTGGGTCAGCGGGCCCTCGGCGGCCGCGCAGCAGAGTTGCGGGCCCAGGACGTACGGGTTCGACGGGTCCAGCACCGTCGCCTCGACCGGGCGGCCGAACAGGGCCTCCGGGTGGTGCACGAGATAGGTGTCGAGCGGGTCGTCGCGGGCCACCAGCACCGCCAGCGCGTCGTCGCCGGCCCGGCCCGCGCGGCCCGCCTGCTGCCACAGGGACGCGCGGGTGCCCGGGTAGCCGCAGATCAGCACCGCGTCCAGGCCGACCAGGTCGACGCCGAGCTCCAAGCGCGTTGGTCGACGCCAGGCCGAGCAGCGAGCCGGACAGCAAGCCCTCTTCCAGCTCGCGCCGCTCCTCGCGCAGATAGCCGGCCCGATAGGCCGCGACCCGCCCGGCCAGGTCGGGGGAGACCTCCGCCAGCGAGCGCCGTGCCACCGTCGCCACCGTCTCGGCGCCGCGGCGCGAGCGGACGAACGCGACCGTGCGTACGCCGGCGGTCACCGCGTCGGTCAGCAGCGACGCCGTCTCGCGCACGGCGGACCGTCGGACCGGGGTGGCGGAGGAAGCCAGACTCTCCAGCGGGGGCTCCCACAGAGCGAACGTCACGCCGCCGCGTGGGGACGCGTCTTCGGTCACCGGCTCGACCCGTAGGCCGGTCAGTCGCGCGGCCGCCGTCTCCGGGTCGCCGGCCGTCGCGGACGCCAGCACGAAGACGGGGGTACGCCCGTAGCGCGCGGCCGCCCGGCGCAACCGGCGCAGCACGTGCGCGACGTGCGACCCGAACACGCCGCGATAGGTGTGGCACTCGTCGACGACGACGAACGACAGCCGGCGCAGGAAGGTGCCCCAGGCGGCATGCCCCGGCAGGATGCTTCGGTGCAACATATCCGGATTTGTCAGGACGAAGCGTGAGTGCTGGCGGATCCACTCCCGTTCGGCCCGCGGCGTGTCACCGTCGTACGACGCCGGGCGTACGCCAGGAACGTCCAAGCCGGCGACGGAGCGCAACTGGTCCGCGGCGAGGGCCTTGGTCGGCGCGAGATAGAGCGCGGTGGCCCGGGGGTCGAGCACCAGCCGGGACAGCGCCGGCAGTTGGTAGGCGAGCGACTTGCCGGAGGCCGTGCCGGTCGCCACCACGACGTGCCGACCCTCGAAAGCCAGCGACGCGGCCGAGGCCTGGTGTCGCCACGGCGCTGACACTCCGCGCGCGGCGTAAGCGGAGACCACCGACGGCGGCACCCACGACGGCCACGGCACCGGGTCGCCGACCCGGGCGGCCACCTGTTCGACGTGAGTGACCGGAGGCCGGCTGAGCAGGCCGGCGAGCAGGGCAGCCGGCCCTTCAACCGCGGTCGTCATGCCTGCACTCTCGCACTGATGTACTGATCAGTCGACGGCGGGGCAGGTCGTCGCTGCGTACACAGCGTGTCGATGGTTAGATCGCCTTGTCCGAATCGTTCGGACAAGCTCGACGACATACTGCGGGAGGCGTTCGATGGAGCTGTCGCTCTCGACCCGGACCCAGGGCGAGCACACCGTGCTGGAGGTCGGCGGCGAGGTCGATGTCTACACGGCTCCGCGCCTGCGCGAACGGCTGATCGAGTTGATCGACGCCGGCGCGACGCAGATCGTCGTCGACCTCGGTCGGGTCGACTTCCTCGACTCCACCGGGCTCGGTGTGCTGGTCGGCGCGCTCAAGCGGCTGCGCGCCGCGGGCGGTGGCCTCAGCCTGGTGTGCGACAAGGAACCGTTGCTGAAGATTTTCCGGATCACCGCGCTCGACCAGGTCTTCCCCCTGTTCGCGACCGTCGACGCGGCGACCGAGGCCGGTCCGGCCGCGTGATGGCGACAGTTCGTCTTTCGTTCTCTCCCTGCTCCGGTGCACGTCCGCACCGCCCGCCTGGTCGGCGTGGCGGTGGCCCGGCGCGCCGGCGTCGCGGAGGAGCTGCTCGACGAGGTGCGGCTCGCGATCGGCGAGGCGTGCACCCGGGCGGTCGCGTTGCACCGGCAGTACGGACTGCCTGACCTGGTGCAGGTCGAGATGTCCGACGGCGTCAGCTACGTCGTGCGGGTCATCGACCGCGCGCCGATCGAGGCGGGCCTCGGCATCGCCGCGCTGCCGCCGGAAGAGTTGGCCAACGAGTCGTTGACCGACGAGGCGCTCACAGTGGGTGTCGGGTTCGCCCTGCTCGCGGGGTTCGTCGAAGATCTCCAGGTGCGTCCCGTCGACGAGGGCATCGGCACCGAAGTCCGGATGGTCTGGCCGGTCGCGCGCTAGCAGAGATCACGTTTTGTGCCGACAACCCCGCGCCGATGTGAATGTCAACACTGTGTACGGCTAGAGTACGCGGGTTATCAGCTAGCGCCCTGACCTCGCCATCCGTCCGGTCAGGTGCGTCGTTGCTCTCCACCTGGAGACGTCCCACGCCGGGCTAGTCCTCCGGCGGGACGCGTTGGTCGGTTATTGGAGGACATAGATGTCCGGGTCCGGGACCTTGGCCGCCGAGAGCGGCGGGCTGTCCCTTTCCAGCGCGAACTTCTCGTACGTAATCGTGGCACTTGGTCATCGCCCTTGTGGCGCTTGGCTTCGCGGCCGCGCTGCGGCGCACGGTTCTGGCGACTGGTCAGGGCACCCACAAAATGCAGGAGATCGCGGGGGCCGTCCAGGAGGGCGCGTCCGCCTACCTGCGCCGCCAGTTCAGAACGCTCGCGATCTTCGTCGTGATCGCGGTCGATCCTGCTGTTCGTCCTGCCGGTACACGGCGCGAGCGACAACGAGACGCTGGTCAAGATCGGCCGGTCGGCGTTCTTCGTCGTCGGCGCCGTGTTCAGCGCGTTCATCGGCGGTGCCGGCATGGCGCTGGCGACCCGCGCCAACCTGCGGGTCGCGGCGGCGGCCCGGGAGGCCGAGCGGCGGCCGCGAGAAGGCGATGCAGATCGCGTTCCGCACCGGTGGCGTCGTCGGCTTCCTCACCGTCGGCCTCGGCCTGGTCGGCGCGACCCTCGTCGTGCTGCTCTACAAGGGCGACGCGCCGACCGTGCTGGAGGGCTTCGGCTTCGGCGCCGCGCTGCTCGCGATGTTCATGCGGGTCGGCGGCGGCATCTTCACCAAGGCCGCCGACGTCGGCGCCGACCTGGTCGGCAAGGTCGAGCAGGGCATCCCGGAGGACGACCCGCGCAACGCGGCGACCATCGCCGACAACGTCGGCGACAACGTCGGTGACTGCGCCGGCATGGCGGCCGACCTGTTCGAGTCGTACGCCGTGACCCTGGTCGCCGCCCTGATCCTGGGCCGGGCCGCGTTCGGCCAGGACGGCCTGGTCTTCCCGCTGATCGTCTCCGGCGATCGGCGTGGTCATCGCGATCATCGGCGTGTTCATCACCCGGCTGCGCACCTCGGACCGCAACGGCCTGCAGGCGATCAACCGGGCCTTCTACATCTCGGCCGTGATCTCCGCGGTCGCGGTCGCGGTGGTCGTCCTGGTTCTACCTCAAGCCGTCGTTCGCCGACTTCGAGGGCGTCGACGCCGTCGGTCGCCGCGATCACCCGCGACCCGCGCTGGGTCGCCATCGGCGCGGTCGTCATCGGCATCGTGCTGGCCGCCGCCATCCAGGCGCTGACCGGCTACTTCACCGAGGTCGAGCGGCGTCCGGTGCAGGACATCGGCAAGAGCTCGCAGACCGGTGCGGCCACCGTCGTGCTCGCCGGCATCAGCGTCGGCCTGGAGTCGGCGGTCTACTCGGCGCTGCTCATCGGCGCCGGCGTGTTCGGCGCGTTCCTGCTCGGCGGCGGCTCGCTCACGCTGTCGCTGTTCGCGGTCGCGCTGGCCGGCACCGGCCTGCTGACCACGGTCGGCGTCATCGTCGCGATGGACACCTTCGGCCCGATCTCCGACAACGCGCAGGGCATCGCCGAGATGTCCGGCGACATCGACGAGCAGGGCGCGAGGACGCTGACCGAGCTCGACGCGGTCGGCAACACCACGAAGGCCATCACCAAGGGCATCGCGATCGCTACGGCCGTCCTCGCCGCGACCGCGCTGTTCGGCTCGTACACCAACTCGCTGGCGTCGTCGCTCGCCGACGCCGGCGTGCCGAACGTCGGACGACTACATCGCTCAACCTGCTGAACATCAGCAACCCGCGGAACCTGGTCGGCCTGATCATCGGCGCCGCGGTGGTGTTCCTCTTCTCCGGGTCTCGCGATCAACGCGGTGTCCCGGTCGGCCGGTGCGGTCGTGGTCGAGGTGCGCCGCCAGTTCCGGGAGTTCCCGGGCATCATGGACGGCACCCAGCGGCCCGAGTACGGCAAGGTCGTCGACATCTGCACCCGGGACGCGCAGCGCGAGCTGATCACCCCGGGTCTGCTGGCGATCCTGGCGCCGATCGCGGTCGGCTTCGGCCTCGGTGCCGGCGCGCTGGCCTGCTACCTGGCCGGTGCGATCGGCGCGGGCACGCTGATGGCGGTGTTCCTGGCCAACTCCGGTGGCGCCTGGGACAACGCGAAGAAGCTGGTCGAGGACGGTCACTACGGCGGCAAGGGCTCCGAGGCCCACGCCGCGACCATCATCGGTGACACCGTCGGTGACCCGTTCAAGGACACCGCCGGCCCGGCCATCAACCCGCTGCTCAAGGTGATGAACCTGGTCGCGCTGCTGATCGCGCCGGCCGTCATCACGTTCAGCGTCGGCGACGACGCCAACACCGGCCTGCGGGTCGGCATCACGGTCGTCGCGGTCGCGGTCATCGTCGGCGCGGTGCTGTTCAGCAAGCGCAAGCCGATCGCCATGTCGGAGGCCGATGCGGGAAAAGCCGATGAGGGCGCGGGCGCGTCCGAAGAGGAGCGCGGTGAACGTCTGACCCGGCGCCCAGCGAGCTGACGGCCCCCGGTCGACGCAGGCGCGTCGGCCGGGGGCCTGTTGCTTCTATGCTGCTCGGTCATGCGTACCCCCCGCGCAGTGTCATGTTCGCCGTGCTGGTCGTGCTGGCGCTCGCCGGCTGCGGCGGCGACGGGCCGGCGCCGCAGGCCTGGGCGGCGGACGTGTGCGAGGCGCTCGAGCCCCTGGCGGGACCGAGATCGACAGCCTCACCCGGGCACCCAGCAGCAGATGACCGCGCAGACCACCCCGGCGCAGGCCAAGGAGAATCTGGTCCGGCTGCTCGGCGGGGCCGAGCAGGCCAGCGAGGACGCCCGGGCGCTGGTCGAGCAGGCCGGGGTGCCCGACGTGGACGAAGGCGCGCACGGTCGCCGAACGGGTTCGTCGGCTCGCTGGCCGCGCGTCCGCGACGCCTACGGCAAGGCCAAGCGCGACGATCGAGGGCCTGGACACCGACCCGGCGTTCTACGACGGGGTCGGCGCGGCGGTCGAGACGCTCAACAAGGAGTACGACGCCAGCGCGCTGGACACCAGCAAGCTCAACTCACCGGAGTTGGCGCGCGCCTTCGACGAGGTCCCGGAGTGTCGCTGACGCCGCGGCAGCTTTCGCTGTTCGGCGTCGAGGCCCGCGAACCCGACGCCGGGAGACCTCGCGGGCCTGCTCGCCGGGCCGGGCCAGGTGGTGCGGATGGGCGGCACGGCCCGGGTGTCGGTGGTGGTCGACGCCGCCTGGCGGGTGCACGTGCTGGTCGCCGAGCTCACCCGGCGCGGGCTGGCGCCGAGCTGGTCCCCGACCGAGGTCGAGGGTCACCTGGGCGTGCGTACCTCTTATTCCACGGCGGCTCGCGCTCGCTCGGGGTCGCGTGGTTGCGCGGTGCGGTGAAGCGCCCGCCGCCCGGTTTCTTCCTCGACGGGCGACGACTGCGGCTATGGGTGGCAGCGGCCGGTGCGCCGGACGACTGCCGGCTATACCCTGCGACTGGGTGCCAACGACGAGGGGCAGTGGGACCAGGTCGGCGCCGCGCTCGCCGCGGTCGGCCTGCCCGCCGCGCTGCTCGGCCCACGCGCCGGCGGCCCCGCCTACCGGGTGACCGGCCGGCGCCGGCTGGCCCGGCTGGCCGAGCTTGTCGGTGATCGTCCAGCACCCGCACCGCAGGGAATGCTGGCCTGGGTGAACGTGTTGTTCAGCTGTTCGATCGACACCGGTTCCGGTGCGGTGGCACCCGTCACCCTTCTACCTGGGTGTACGGTGTCGCCGTCCAGCGTGACGCTGCGCCGTTGTACTGGGTCGCCTCCCGTATCGCGACCCCGTCGCCGTGCCGCGCGTTACCTTGGACATCCACGAACATGTGAGGGAGTGCAGTGCCGAGCAACGCCAGGAGCACCCGTCTGGTCATCGTCGAGTCACCGGCGAAGGCCAAGACGATCTCGGGCTATCTCGGCCCGGGGTACGTCGTGGAGGCCAGCCTGGGCCACGTCCGTGACCTGCCGCGCAACGCCGCCGACGTGCCGGCCAAATACAAGGAGCGAGCCGTGGGCCCGCCTCGGCGTCGACGTCGACAACGGCTTCGCCGCCCTCTACGTCGTCTCCGCCGACCGCAAGCAGCAGATCACCAAGCTGACCAAGCTGGCCAAGGAGGTCGACGAGGTCTTCCTCGCGACGGACGAGGACCGCGAGGGCGAGGCGATCGCCTGGCACCTGGTCGAGACGCTCAAGCCCAAGGTCCCGGTCAAGCGGATGGTCTTCCACGAGATCACCCGGCCGGCGATCCAGGCCGCGGTGGCCAACCCGCGCGAGATCGACCGCGACCTGGTCGACGCCCAGGAGGCCCGCCGCATCCTCGACCGGCTCTACGGCTACGAGGTCTCGCCGGTCCTGTGGAAGAAGGTCATGCCGCGGCTCTCGGCGGGCCGGGTGCAGTCGGTCGCGACCCGCATCGTGGTCGAGCGCGAGCGGCAGCGGATGGCGTTCCGCACCGCCGACTACTGGGACATCCAGGCGACGCTCGCGGTCGACGCGGCCGCCGCCAAGGAGGGCCCGCGCACCTTCAACGCCACCCTGGTCGCGCTCGACGGCGACCGGATCGCCACCGGCAAGGACTTCGAGCCCACGACGGGCCAGGTGCGGCCGGGTGCCGCGCGTCGTGCACCTCGACGAGGCCGGCGCCCGAGGGCTGGCCGCCCGCCTCGACGGGCGGCCGTTCACGGTCACCCGGGTCGAGGAGAAGCCCTACCGGCGCCGGCCGTACGCGCCGTTCATCACCTCGACGCTCCAGCAGGAGGCCGCGCGCAAGCTGCGCTTCTCGTCACAGCAGACGATGCGCACCGCGCAGCGGCTGTACGAGAACGGCTACATCACCTATATGCGTACCGACTCGGTCAACCTGTCGGAGACCGCCATCGCCGCCGCCCGCCGGCAGATCGCCGAGCTCTACGGCGAGGGCAGCGTCCCGCCGGAGCCGCGCCGCTACACCGGCAAGGTCAAGAACGCCCAGGAGGCGCACGAGGCGATCCGCCCCGCGGGCGACCAGCTTCCGCACGCCCGGCGAGGTCGCCAAGGAGCTCTCCGCCGAGGAGTTCAAGCTCTACGAGCTGATCTGGCGGCGCACGATCGCCTCGCAGATGACCGACGCGGTCGGCCAGTCCGTGTCGGTGCGGATCCGCGCCATCTCGACCAGCGGCGAAGAGGCCGACTTCGGCGCCACCGGCAAGACCATCACCGACCCGGGCTTCCTGCGCGCCTACGTCGAGTCCTCCGACGACGAGTCCGCCGAGGCCGAAGACGCCGAGCGGCGGCTGCCGAACCTGGTCAAGGACCAGCCGCTGACCGCCGATCAGCTCGAGGCGCAGGGCCACACCACCCAGCCGCCGTCCCGCTACACCGAGGCGTCGCTGGTCAAGGCGCTGGAAGAGCTGGGCATCGGCCGCCCGTCGACCTACGCGTCGATCATGGAGACGATCCAGGACCGCGGGTACGTCGTCGAAGCGCGGCCAGGCGCTGATCCCGTCGTTCCTCGCGTTCGCCGTGATCGGGCTGCTGGAGGGGCACTACCCCCGGCTGGTCGACTACAACTTCACCGCCACGATGGAGAACGAGCTCGACGAGATCGCCGGCGGCGACATGGCCGCGGCCACCTTCCTGACCTCGTTCTACTTCGGCAGCGACGTCTCCGCCGACGGCACGATCGCCGCCTCGGGCGGGCTCAAGAGGCTGGTCACCGACAACCTCGGCGAGATCGACGCGCGCAGCGTCAACTCGATCCCGCTGTTCCGCGACGACCAGGGGCGCGAGATCGTGGTCCGGGTCGGCCGCTACGGCCCGTACCTGCAGCGCGGCGCCGACCACGCGGCGGCCAACGGCCACAGCAACGGCGACGGTGGCGGCGGCGACCAGGAAGACCGGCACGAGGACCGGGCGTCGATCCCCGACGGTGTCGCGCCCGACGAGCTGACGCCGGAGAAGGTCAACGAGCTGTTCCTCGGTGGCGGTGGCGAGCGCTCGCTGGGCGCCCACCCGGAGACCGGCGAAGACATCGTGCTCAAGTCCGGCCGCTACGGCCCCTACGTGGCCAGCGGCGAGCGCAAGACGTCGCTGTTCCAGTCCCACTCGCCGGAGACGCTCTCGCTCGACGAGGCGCTGCGGCTGCTCACGCTGCCCCGGGTGGTCGGCAAGGACGACGACGGCGCCGAGATCCTGGCCGCGTCCGGCCGCTACGGGCCGTACGTGAAGAAGGGCGACGAGTTCCGCTCGCTGGAGTCCGAGGAGAAGCTCTTCACGGTCACGCTGGACGAGGCCAAGGCGCTGCTCGCGGCGCCCAAGACCCGCCAGCGCCGCGCGGCCGCTCCGCCGCTGCGCGAGATGGGCAACGACCCGCTGACCGAGAAGCCGCTGGTGATCAAGGACGGCCGGTTCGGGCCGTACGTGACCGACGGCGAGTTCAACGCGTCGCTGCGCCGTGGCCAGACGCCGGAGTCGCTGTCCATCGAGCAGGCCTCCGAGATGCTCTCCGAGAAGCGGGCCAAGGGCCCGGCGCCGCGCAAGAAGGCGGCGGCCAAGAAGGCGACCCCGGCCAAGGCCGGCACGGCCAAGAAGACCACCGCGAAGAAGACCACCGCGAAGAAGGCGACCGCGGCCAAGAAGACGACGACCGCCAAGAAGACGACTGCTAAGAAGGCAGCGCCGAAGAAGGCGAGTGCGGCGAAGAAGACGACGGACTAGCGTCTTTCCGATGTGGTCCACCACGTCGGACGTCGATGAGTTCCAGGCCGCGGTGGGCGCCGCACTGCTCGCCCGGCCGGTCGAGAACACGCTGTTGCTGACCATCTCGGCGAAGGTGGCCGACGTCGGCCCTGGCGCCGTCGGCGGCAGCTCGCCGGTCTTCGGCTGGCACACCGACGGCAGCGCGTTCGTCTGGACGCCGCCGCGGCCCGTGCTGCTCGGTGGCCCGGCCACGGTCGCCGCCGCCATCGAGCTGGCCGAGACGCTCGACGCCGTGCCGGGCGTCAACTCCACCGACGAGGTGGCGCGCGCGTTCGCCGACACCTGGTGCCGGCGCACCGGCGCCACCGCCCGTCCCGGAGTCCGGTCCCGCCTCTACCGGCTGGGCCGGCTCGTCCCACCGGTGGTGGAAGGTCAGTCCCGGGTGGCCGGTGCGGCCGACCGCGACCTGCTGGCCGACTGGCTGACCGCCTGCGGCGAGGAGTTGCACGAGCCGCTCACGTCGGCCGTTGAGACGGCCGACGCCGGCGTGCGGGACGGCGCCTACGGCCTGTGGGAGGTCGACGGCACTCCCGTCGCCCTGGCCGGGAAACGGCGGCCCGCCGGCGGTGTCGTGCGGGTCGGTCCGGTCTACACGCCCCGGGAACACCGCGGCCACGGCTACGGCTCGGCGGTGACGGCCGCGGTGAGCGCGTCGGCACACCCGCACGAGGTGGTGCTCTTCACCGACCTGGCCAACCCGACCAGCAACTCGATCTACGCGAAGATCGGCTACCGGCCGGTCGAGGACCGGCAGGTTTTCGTGTTCTGATCGCCGGCGCTGCGGCATCCTGACGGGTATGGCACCGAAGTTCGCGAGCGTCGACGACTACATCGCCGCCCTGCCCGCCGACCAACAGGAGATCACCCAACGGGTGCGCACGACGATCCTCGACGTCCTGCCGGACCCGGGCGAGAAGATCTCGTACAACATCCCGGCGGTGACCGTCGACGGCAAGGTGCTGGTCTACTTCGCCGCTTGGAAGAAGTTCGTCTCGCTCTACCCGGCGCCACGCGCGGACGACGACTTCGAGCGCGCGGTGGCGCCGTACCGGGGAGCCAAGGATGCCCTCCAGTTCCCCTGGGCCGGGCCGATCCCCTGGGACCTGATCACCAGGGTCGTCCGGGTGATGCTGGAACAGCGCGGGTGATGAGAAAGGGCCCCCTCCGAAGAGGGGGCCCTTCCGGTCAACTCAGCCGAGCAGGTGCCGCAGGGCGCGCTTGACCAGGTCGTCGCGCTGCGCGGGCGCCAGGCCCTCGAAGCCGAACCCGGTGTAGACGCTGTCCCGCGTAGCGATCACCGCACCTTCCTCGAACCCGAGCTGGGTCCGGCTCCAGTCCGTGACGTTCGGGTTGGAACCCGCCGGCGGGCCGAGCACCGTGAAGCCGCCGAGGTCGGTTTCGAACCCGGTCGACGCGAGCGGCTGACCGTCGCGGGTGAGCCGGACGTCGTCGACGAAGACGCCCAGGCCCTCCGTGCCCCAGTCGGTCATGTAGGTGATCGACAGCTCGACCTGCTTGCCCGCGAACGGGGTCAGGTCGGTCACCCACTCCTTCCAGCCGCCGGACGAGCCGGTGGCCGCGTGCCAGCTGCCGGTCGTGCCGCTGTTGAGGCACGGCTGGTCGGCGCCCTGGTACGTGACGTAGTGGTTGAGCTGCGGGTGCAGCCGGGCCGGTGAGTTGGCGGTGCAGCTGTCGCCAGGGTCGTCGCCGGTCTTGCCGTTGGCGTCCACCAGCGTCGTCCAGTTCTCGGTGCCCACCTCGCGCGCCTCGACGAACATGAAGTCCCAGTTCGCCTCGATGTCGTACGAGGTCCAGAAGCGCAGCTCGCCACTGGACGCCCCGGCCAGGTCGACCGTGCGGCCCAGCCGCTTGTAGGACTCGTCACCGCGCCCGCTGAAGGCGTAGTAGTCGCCCTCGAACGGGTCGAACGGCGGCGCACCCGGGCGCACCCAGCCGACCGGAGCCGAGCTCGGGCCGAACCACGGGAACTCGGCCTGCGGCAGGACGCTGGAGGTGGCCAGGAACGACGCGGTGTGGTCCTGGTTCTCCGCCGAGCCCGGTGCGTTGAGGGCACCGGTGAAGCCGGTGAACCGCCCGCCGACGCCGTTCAACGGCAGCGGGTTGCCGTCGTCGTCCGAGCCCGAGCCGTCGATGTACGCGTACGCACCCAGGTAATATTGCTGGAAATCGTTGAACAGCGGCAGGCACGGCGGGTCGTTCGGGTCCGTGCACTCGGGCTGCGTCGGGAAGTCCGGCTCGTAGTAGTAGGCGCCGTTGGCCCCCTGCGCGTATCCGGCGTACTTGCCGGTGATGAAGATCTTGCCGCCCTCGTTGACGTAGTCGCGGACGGCCAGCTCGGTGTCCAGTGCCGACTTCGCCGCGGTCCCGCCGACCTGACCCTGCGCCCGCGGGATGATGTCGTCGCCGGTCTCCCACACGACGGCCTTGTAGTGCGACAGCACGCCCAACGGGTGGGGTGCCTTGCGGCCGCGCGCGTCGAAGTCGTAGACGTCGCTGCTGCGCCCGGCGGCGCTCAGCGCGGCCACCATCTCGTCGGCGTACTTGGCCGTGGTGGACCCGGTCTGCACCGGGCTGAGGCCGGTCACGTCTTCGGCCGCCAGCACCAGCACGTCGCCGCCGATGTCCTGCGACACCGTGTAGGTGAAGTGCTCACTGGCCACCGTGCCCGCGCCGGACTTGCGCCCGGTGAACCACACCTCGACCGAGTCGCCCTTCTTGGCGCGGGTCACGGTGCCGCGCAGCTCGGCGTAGTAGTCGTGGCCCTCGTTGCCGTAGCGCTCACCGCCCCGCCACTCGCGGACGTTCTCGGTGCGCGGCCGGCCGCCGTTGACGGTGTAGTGCATCCGGACGTCCTTGAGCGCCCGCCGCGCGGTCACCGCGACCGGCTGCTTGGTGCCGTAGGAGACGTCGAACGTGTCCACGACGAAGTCGGCCGTGCTGCGGCCGACCACCGACACCGGGTCGTCCGGGTCGAGCGCCGACCGGCCGGTGGCGATCGCGAACGGGATGTTCTTCTCGAACTCCGCCTGGATCAGGCCCTCGTCGTCGGGGAAGATGAAGTCGCTGACGCAGTCCTCGGCCAGCCACTCGTCGTCGGGCACCGAGTTGGACGCCGCCGTGCAGGTGCTCATCTCCGGCGTGAAGCCCAGGCCGCCCCACCGTGCGGACAGACCGGAGTCGGCGTCGCCGTTGGTGGTGTAGAGCTCGGCCGAGATGTCGGGGTCGTAACCCGGCACCGCGGGGTGCTCGTCGTCGCCGACCATCGCGATGGAGATGACGTCGTCCGGCGCCGGCGTGCTGACCTGCCAGCCCACTCCGTAGAGCAGGAGTTGGGCGGCCGAGTGGTAGTTGATGAAGAACTCGGGCCGGATCTTGCTGTAGAGCGAGTGCAGCGCCTTGGTCTCCGGCTCGGAGTCGGGTGCCGGGCCGCGGTAGGTGTCGCTGGTGATCTGCGGCGAGGAGCCCTCGTTGTCGTAACCCCACTTGTAGCCGAAGTTGCGGTTGAGGTCGACGCCGTCGACGCTGGTGATCTGGCCGTCACCGTCGTTGTCGCGCAGGTTCTTGCGCCACAGCCGGTTGTCGCCGGTGAACGTGTGGTCGTAGCCGTCGGGGTTGGCGACCGGCGCGAACCACAGCTCGGTCTTGTCGACCAGGTTCGTGATCACCGGGTCCTTGCCGTAGTTCTCGAGCACGTAGTGCAGCAGCCGGCGGGTCATCTCCACCGTGATCCACTCACGGGCGTGCTGTGCGCCCATGTAGAAGGTCGCCGGGCGGGAACCGTCGCGCACGTTCTTGGCGTTCTTGGTCACCCGTACGGCGGTCATCTGCTTGCCCTGCGTGGTGCGCCCGTAGTTCACCACCTCGGTGAGCTTGGGGTAGCGGGCGGCGGTGGCGACCAGCTCGTCGCGGATGCCACCGGGCTCGGCGTACGGCCGGAACGCGTCCCAGCCGGCCGCCGCCTGCTCGCGCAACACCTGCGAAGCGGCCTTGCCCCGGATCTTCTTGACCGCCAGCTTGACGCCCTGGTCGGCGAGCCGGTCGGCCTGTCGCCCGCTGAGCACGGCCTCGACCTTGGTGTTGGCGCCGTCGGCGGCGACGGTCACCTCTTCCGCGTCGAGCCCCGCCGCGCGTAGCTCGTCGAGCTGGGCCGGCGTGACGGTGCCGACGTATACCTCGAGGCGGTCACCCGCGTTGGGCCCCGCCGCCCGGGCCGGCGACGCTGCTACGAACGCGGCGACCAGCGTGGCAGCGGTCAACGCCGCCAGCCATCGTCTCGATCTCATCCATCCCCCTCGCTCATGACAAAGGGGCTCCTCGACGTCGAAGAGCACCAATGTGGAGCCTGCCCACTACGTAGGCGCAGGTCAATGGATGTCGACCCTTGACCGATCCCTACGGTTTACGGCTGGCTACGCGGGGTCAACGACGGAGCGGCCGGGCTGTGGCGGACGGCCCAGAGGGCAGCCTCGGTCCGCGAGGCGGTGCCGGTCTTACGCAGCAGGTTGGAGACGTGCACGGTGACGGTACGCACGGAGATGCCCAGAGCCCGGGCGATCTGCTTGTTGGCCATCCCGTCGCGCAGGCAGACCAGCACCTCGGCCTCGCGCGCGGTCAGCTCCGCGGCGGGCTCGGCGGCGCCGTCGGTCTCCCGCAGCAGCGCGGCCACGTCGTCGGCCGGCGTCGTCGCGATCAGCTCGGTCAGCCGGTACGCGTTGCCGGCCGTGCGGTCCCAGACCCCGCGCGCCGCCCCCGCCGAGATCTGCCGCCCCGGGTAGACCTGGGTCAGCACCGCGGCGATGTCGGCCGGCCGCAGCGGGCCGAGGTGCTGGCGGACCGCACCCGGGGTCCCGGTGAGTCGGGCCAGCGTCCGGGCGACCAGTGGGTCGGCGCTCGGCCGGCTGGTCACCAGCAGCAGGGCCGGCAGGCCGGGCGCCGCGGCCAGGTCGCCGATCAGGTTGAGGCTCGCCGGGTCGAGCGCGTGCAGGTCCTCGACCACCAGCACGGCCGGGCCGCTGCCGGCCAGCGCGCGGACCACCCGCGTGGCGACCCGCAGCAGCGCGCCGGGCGCGAACCGCTCGACCGGTGCGGCGTCGTGCTGGGCGAGCCAGGCCAGCGCCGGTGCCGTTGCGGGCAGGCCGCGGGTGTTCCGGCCGCTGAGCACGGCGGCCAGCCAGTCGTACGGCGCCGGGGAGTGGATCCGGGCCTGGCCGCGCAGCACCGTCGACGGTGCCGGCCGCAGATCCGCGAGCGCGGCGGCGACCAGCGCGCTCTTGCCGGTGCCCGGGTCGCCGGTCAGCACCGCGACCTGCGGGCCGGTGGCCCCGCCGGCTGTCGCGGCCCAGGCAGCGCTCAGCTCGGCGCGTTCCCGCGTCCGACCGACCAGCGTCACCGGCATCACGCACACACCCTACGAAATACTGCGTAGAGACTGCGATCGACGGGTTTGAGATGCTCGTAACCATGCCGCGCTTGATCTTGCAGGCCGTGACCGTGACCGACGTCGGTCCGGCTCGGCCCAACAACGAGGACGCCGCGTTCGCCGGTCGTCGACTGGTGGTGATCGCCGACGGCGTCGGTGGCATGCCGGCGGGCGAGATGGCCAGCGAGATCGTCATCTCGACGCTGCGCGGGCTGGAAGGCGTCGACAGCCCGGACCCGGCCGGCGCGCTCGAAGCCGCGGTCGCGCAGGCCAACGCCCAGATCGCCGCCGAGGGGCAGGGCGCCGGCACCACCGTGACCGCCGGCCTGCTGCACGGCGACCACCTCGGGCTGCTGCACGTGGGCGACTCGCGCGGCTACCTGCTCGCCAACGGCGCCACCGAGATGGTGCGGCTGACCCGCGACGACACATTCGTGCAGCTGCTGGTCGACCGGGGTTCGCTGACCGCCGAGGAGGCCCGGGGTCACCCACGCCGCTCGGTGATCACCCAGGCGGTGCAGGGGGAGAGCTACCGCCCGGCGACGGCGCTGCTGCCGGTGGAGGCCGGCGACCGGCTGCTGATGTGCAGCGACGGGCTCTCCGACTACGTCGAGGACGCCACGATCGGGCGCACCCTGCGGGAGACCCGGGACCTGGACGCGTGCGCCAAGGAGCTCGTGGCGCTCGCACTCGCGGCCGGCACCTACGACAACGTCACCGTGGTCGTCGCGGACGTCCTTCAGGAGCCGAGCACCCTTTCGGTGTAGCGCGTTGGCGAAGACGCGGTGCGGGTCGAGCCGGTCGCGCAGCGCGATGAACTCGTCGAACCTCGGGTAGACCGGGCGCAGCGACTCGGCGTCGCGGTAGTGCAGCTTGCCCCAGTGCGGGCGGCCACCGAGGTCGCGGGCGAGGGCCTCGACGGCCCGGAAGTACGGCTCGTACGGTGCGCCGGCGAACTGGTGCACGGCGACGTAGACGGAGTCCCGGCCGTAGCCGTGCGAGAGCGGGATGTCGTCGGCGGCGGTGAACCGCACCTCGACCGGGAACTGCACCTTGAACGGCAGCCGGTCGATGAGCCGGGGCAGCTCGCCGAGCATCGTCGGGAACGCGTCGCGGGGCAGGCCGTACTCCATCTCGATGAACCGCACCCGGCGCGGCGTGCAGAAGACCGCGTCGGACCGCCCGGTGTAGATCCGCTCGGTGAGCGCCCGGGCCGAGACCGCGTTGATCGGTGCGACCGCGGCCGGCAGCGCGCGGCCCAGCCGGCAGACGCCGGCGAAGACGGTGTTGGCGAGGAAGTCGTCGTCGAGCCAGCCGCGCCAGCCCGGCAGCGGCCGGTCGTCGGCGGGCACCCGGTTGTTGGTCTTGACCTGGACCCGATCGGTGTACGGGAACCAGTAGAGGTCGCAGTGGTCGTTGTCGGCGACCAGCGCCGGCCAGTCGGTCAGCACGTCGGCCAGCCGGCCGGGCCGTTCGTGCGCGCGCAGGGTGAACGCCGTCGACGCACCGCAGGGTCACCTCGGTCAGCACGCCGAGCGCGCCGAGGCCGACCCGGGCCGCGCTGAACACCTCGGGCGCTGTCTCCGCGTCGCAGCGCAGCACCTCGCCGGTGCCGGTCACCAGGGTCAGGCCGACCACGAACGTGGACAGGCAGCCGTACGCCGCGCCGGTGCCGTGTGTGCCGGTGGAGATCGCGCCGGCGATGGTCTGCGCGTCGATGTCGCCGAGGTTGGGCAGGGCCAGGCCGTGGGTGGTGAGCAGCGCGTTGAGCGTCGCGAGGGTCATGCCGGCCGGCACGGTCACCAGGCGGTGTTCCCGGTCGACGTCCACCCGGCCGGGCAGGGCGGCCAGGTCGACCCGGACGCCGTCGGTGACGGCGATGTCGGTGAACGAGTGCCCGGAGCCGACCGCCTTGACCCGCTCGCCGGCGGCGGCCGCCGAGGTGACGATCGCGGCCAACTCGTCGAGGCCGGCGGGCCGGGCGACGTGCGCGGTCGCCCGCTGGTTGCCGGCCCAGTTGCGCCAGTGCGTCACGCTGGTCGCGGCCGTTCGACTCGAGGTCACGGCGCCCTCCATAATATGAACAGCATTCATATCAGTACGTGGGCCTCGCGCGTAAGAGCGTCGCACGAGCACTCCGCGCAAATACCGCCCTTCTACTGAATACCTCTCATCCGGGTTGCTCGTTGATTCGAGTAACGTTCCCCCCGCGCAGCGGGGCCGAAAGAGGAAGGATGTGGTGAGGCATGACGACATCAGCCGTCACCACGGGCCCCCTGCGCCGGGTGCCGGTGCAGGGCCGCAGCGTGGCCCGCGTTCAGCGGATGCTCGACGCGTGTGCCGAGATCGTCGACGAGGTCGGCTACGAGGGCTTGACGACCACATTGCTCGCCGAGCGGGCCGAGGTGGCGATCGGTTCCGTCTACCAGTTCTTCCCGGACAAGCGGGCCATCGTGCAGGCGCTGACGCTGCGCAACATGGAGGCCTATCTGGAGCGGCTGGCCACCCGCTTCGGCAGCGGCACCTTCGCCGACTGGTGGGAAGGCGTCGACGCGGGCATCGACGAGTACATCGAGATGCACCGCACCGTGCCCGGCTTCCGGACCCTGCACTTCGGCGACGTCGTCGACGTGCACCTGCTCGACGAGGAGCGCGACAACAACGCGGTCATCGCCGAGCAGTTGGCCCGGCTCCTCGTCGAGCAGTTCCACGTGGCCGACGAGCCACGCCTGCGGTTCGCGCTGGAGATCGCCGTCGAGGCGGCCGACGCGCTGATCAAGCTGGCGTTCCGGCGTCGCACCGAGGGCGACGAGCAGGTGCTGGCGGAGGCCAAGGCGCTGATCCGCGAATACCTGCACCGGCACGTCTCGGTCTAAGGAAGGGCCCCTTCTTAACGCTTTCCGCATAGGAGGGGCCCCTTATTAACACTCAGAGGAAGGCGTGGCCCTCACCGCGGTAGGTGGGGGCCATCGCCGTCACCGCGTCGCCCTCGACCAGGTGCAGCTCGTTGACGTGCTCGCAGAGCTCGCCGGCCTTGGCGTGGCGGAACCAGACCCGGTCGCCGACCCGCAGCCCGTCGGCGGCCGCGCCGCGCAGCGGGGTCTGCACCTCGCCGGCGCCCTCCGTGCCGATCAGCTTCAGCCCTGTCGGGCAGCCAGGGCGTCGGCAGCCGGCTCGGCTCGGCCGGGCCGGAGGCGATCCAGCCGCCGCCCAGCACGGTCACCACGCCCGGGCCGGGCCGGCGGACCACCGGTTGCGCGAAGAACGCGGCCGGGGTCGGCCGCCAGGCGCGGTAGGCGTCGAACAGGGTCGGCCCGTAGAGGCCCGAGCCGGCGGTGATCTCGGTGACCGACGGGTCGGCGCCGGTGAGGCGGACGCTGCCGGTGCCGCCGCCGTTGACGAACTCCAGGTCGGCGATGGTCCGCACGGCGGCGACCGCGGCACCGCGGCGGGCCAGCAGCTCCCGGTAGGAGCGGCGCTGGATGGCGCGGATCGCCAGGCCACGGGCGCGCCGGCCGGGTGGCGCGTCGCCCAGGCCGGCGATCTGGGCCTCGTACGACATGAGGCCGACCAGCCGGAAGCCCGGGCGCTTGGCGATCGCCGCGGCCAGCGCGCGGGCCTGGTCGGGCGCGTGCACCGGTGAGCGGCGCACGCCGACGTGCACCCGGCCGCCGGCGAGCCGGCAGGAGGCGTCGAGGTCGAGGCAGAGCCGGATCTCCGACTGTCTCCGGTGCACCGCGTCGATGAGGTCGAGCTGTTCGGCGCTGTCGACCATCAGGGTGACGCCGGCTCGCAGCTCGATCGTCGTCGGCCAGGTCGACGCAGGGCGGCCCGGTCCGCGGTCGGATAGGCGACGACGCGCGTCGTCGGTGACGCCGCCGCGGACCAGCCAGATCGCCTCGGCCAGGGTGTACGCCAGCACGCCCTGCCAGCCCGGGCGGCGCGAGCACCCGGGAGAGCAGCTCGCGGCAGCGCACCGACTTGCTGGCGACCCGCAACGGCTTGCCGGCGGCGCGGGCGACCAGCGCGTCGGCGTTGGCGTCGAAGGCGGCGAGGTCGACGACCGCGAACGGCGGGTCGAGGTCCGCGGTCGCCCGGTCGAGGCGTTCCCTTTGGGGGTTTTCGACTGGTTTACCGGACACAACTGCACGCGTAGCGGGTGCGGATGCAATGCGAAACACCCTCGCGTACTAGGAGCCCGGCTGTCGGGCGCTAGCAGTCCCAGACGGCCTGCCGGCTGCGGCTGAGTCAGGGGAATGTCGGGGTGGGCCAGATCGTCCGCGCCGCTAGAGTGTGGTCCGGGGGAGCCCAGCGATGGGCCGGCACGCGGAGGTACGGCCATCGACACGAACGTGAGCGGCGAAGAGCTCGAGCGGCCCGCCGGCAGCACCCGCGCCGGGGGCTCCACCACCACCAACCGCGCACAGCAGGTCGACCTGTCCGGGGTCAGCGCGCTGCGCGCCGTGCTGCGCATCCGGCCGTTCCGCCGGCTCTGGCTGGTGCTCGGCGTCGCGTCGCTCGGCGACTGGCTCGGCCTGCTGGCCACCTCCATCTTCGCGTCGGCCCAGGTCAGCGGCGACACCGCCAAGGGCCTCGCGTTCGGCGGCGTGATCGCGGTGCGGCTGCTGCCCGCGCTGGTGCTCGGCCCGGTCGCCGGCGTGTTCGCCGACCGGTTCGACCGCCGCTACACGATGGTCATCTGCGACCTGCTGCGGTTCGTGCTGTTCGCCTCGATCCCGCTGGTCGCGCTGCTCGGCTTCTCCGGCGGCGGCTCGTCGTCGGCTGGGCCGCGATCGCCACCTTCCTGATCGAGGCGATCACGCTGATCTGGATCCCGGCCAAGGAGGCCGCGGTCCCCAACCTGATCCCGCGGCCCGGCTGGAGCGGCCAACCAGCTCACCCTGGTCACCACGTACGGCCTGACGCCGGTGCTCGCCGCGGTCGGCCTGGCCGCGCTGGACGCGGGCGTCCGCGGTGTCACCGGCAGCTCGACCGTCCAACTGGGCCGAGCCCGCCCAGCTCGCGCTCTAGTTCAACGCGTTCTCCCGCCTGGCCACCGCGCTCGTGGTGTTCTTCGGCATCAAGGAGATCAGCGGCCGCACCGCGGCAGCAGGACCGCGCCGAGCACCAGCATGCTGCGGCAGTTCATCGACGGCTGGAGGTTCATCGGCCAGACGCCGCTGGTCCGCGGCCTGGTGCTGGGCATCTTCGGCGCGTTCGCCGGCGGCGGCGTGGTGATCGGCACCGCCCAGTTCTTCGCCCAGTCGCTCGGCGGCGGCGACGCGGCCTTCTACCTGCTCTTCGCGTTCCTGTTCGTCGGGCTCTGGCGCTCGGCATCGGCGCTCGGCCCGACGATCATCAGGGAGCTGTCCCGGCGGCGCTGGTTCGGCATGAGCATCGTGCTGGCCGCCGCGTCCGGTGATCGTGCTGGCCGCTCGCCATCCACCTGTCGATGGCGATCGTCGGCGCGGTCCTGGTCGGCGTCGGCGCCGGCATGGCGTTCCTGGCCGGCACCACGCTGCTCGGCGGCGAGGTCGCCGACGAGGTGCGCGGCCGGGTGTTCGCGGTCGTGCAGACCGGCACCCGGGTCGTGCTGATGCTCGCGATCGCGCTGTGCAGCGTGCTGGTCGGCGTCGGCGGCTCGCGCAAGCTCGACATCGGCCGTCGCTCGGCATCTCCATCTCCGTCGACCCGGCTGCTGCTGCTCGTCGCCGGCGTCGCCGGCATCCTCGCCGGGATCGGCGCGTTCCGGCAGATGGACGACAAGCCCGGCGTCCGCGTGCTGGCCGACCTGTGGGGCTCGCTGCGCGGCCGCCCGCTCTGCCCGGCCGAGCCGTCCGCGCTGGCGCGGCGTGTTCGTGGTCTTCGAGGGCGGCGAGGGCGGCGGCAAGTCCACCCAGGTCGCCGCGCTCGCCGAGCGCGCTGCGCGGCCGAGGGCCGCGACGTCGTGGTCACCCGCGAGCCCGGCGCGACCGACGTCGGGCGCGCGGATCCGCGCGCTGGTGCTCGACCCGGCGACGACGCGACCTGTCACCCCGGGCCGAGGCGCTGCTCTACGCCGCCGACCGGGCCCACCACGTGGCCACCGTCGTCCGGCCCGCGCTGGCCCGCGGCGCGCGTGGTGATCAGCGACCGGTACGTCGACTCGTCCCTGGCCTACCAGGGCGCCGGCCGGACCCTGCCGGTCGACGAGGTGTCCTGGCTGTCGTCCTGGGCCACCGGCGGGCTCAAGCCCGACCTGGTCGTGCTGCTCGACGTCGAGCCGACCGTCGGGCTGGCCCGGGCGGCCGGCCCGCGGCGCGGCCGACCGGCTGGAGACCGAGTCGCTGGCGTTCCACGAGCGGGTCCGGTACGCGTTCCTCGACCTGGCCGCCGCCGACCCGCGCCGCTACCTGGTGCTCGACGCGCACCCGGCCGGCCGAGGAGATCGCCGACGCGGTGTTCGAGCGGGTGACGCCGATGCTCGGCGACCCGGGCCGGCGAGCACCCGCGCCGGCCAGGCAGCCCGACACCACGACCGAGCCGGAGCTCTCCGAGCAGGAGATAGCCTCGATAGTCGACGCGGCCAAGCGGGGCGACGCCGACCGCCGACGACGCGGCCGAGCCGGACGACGGCGAGCCGTCCGCGCCGGCTGACGCCGCCCAGCGCAGCGGGCCGCCGGATCGGGAGCTGGAGCCGACGTGGCTGACGTCTTCGCCGACCTGGTCGGCCAGGAGGACGCCGTCGACGACCCTGCGCCGCGCGGCGGCGGGCGCGGCGGCGATCCTCGACGGCTCGCGGCACCGGTGCGGCGATGACGCACGCGTGGCTGTTCACCGGCCCGCCCGGCTCCGGCCGGTCGGTCGCCGCCCGGGCGTTCGCCGCCGCGCTGCAGTGCCCGCACGGGCCGGCTGCGGCGACTGCGCCGGCTGCCACACCACGCTCGGCGGCACCCACGCCGACGTGCGGATGGTGGTGCCCGACGGGCTGTCGATCGGCGTCGACGAGATGCGCGCGCTGGTGCTGCGGGCGGCCAGCACCCCGACCGGCGGGCGCTGGCAGGTGGTGCTCATCGAGGACGCCGACCGGCTCACCGAGCGGCCGGCAACGCGCTGCTCAAGGCGATCGAGGAGCCGCCGCCGCGGACGGTCTTCCTGCTCTGCGCGCCGTCGACCCACCCCGACGACATCTCGGTGACGATCCGGTCCCGCTGCCGGGTGGTGACCCTGCGCCAGCCGCCGGCCGACGCGGTCGCCGACGGTGCTGGCCTCGCCGGGACGGCGTCGAGCCCGACACGGCGGCGTGGGCCGCCGCCGCCGCGCAGGGCCACGTCGGCCGGGCCCGCCGGCTGGCCCGCGACGCCGAGGCCCGCCGCCGCCGCGAGGCGGTGCTGGCCGTGCCGCGCCGGCTGACCGGCGTCGGCGCCTGCTTCGACGCCGCGTCGGCGCTGATCGAGGCGGCCGAGGCCGAGGCGGCGGCGGCGGTGTCCGACGTCGGACACCAGCGAGCGGGCGGCGCTGGAGATGGCGCTCGGCGCCGGCGGCACCGGCCAGGGCGCGGCCGGCGCGACCCGGGGTTCGGCCGGGCAGCTCAAGGAACTGGAGAAGCGGCAGAAGTCGCGGGCCACCCGGGCCCAGCGCGACGCGCTCGACCGGGCGCTGGTCGACCTGGCCGGCTTCTACCGCGACGTGCTGGTCCGCACGCTGCGGCGCCCCGGTCGCCGCCGGTGCACACCGACGCGACGGCGCTGGCCGAGGCCGCGGCGCGCAAAGTGGACCCCCGACGACGCGCTGCGCCGGCTGGAGGCGGTGCTCGAGTGCCGCACGGCGATCGAGGCCAACGTCAAGCCCCGCATCGCCGTCGAGGCGATGATGCTCTCCCTCTGGCGATAGACTCCACGCGACGGTTATCCACAGGCGGGCTTTCGCCTGGCGTGTCACAGCGGTACGGTTCGATGCCTGGACTGGTGGTGGTCGCGACACGGTCGGTGAGGGAGCCGAATGCCGCGAGAGATCGACGAAGCCTGGGTCGAAGAGGCGATCGCGCGCTACCGCCGCATCGAGTCGTTGCGCGCCGAGTTCGACCAGGCGGTGCGGGCGACCGAGGTGACGGTCCGCTCGCCCGACGGCCTGGTCGAGGTGGTGGTGACCGCGGCGGGGGAGGTGACGGCGGTGCGCGTGGTGGGCGACCTGCAGGGTCGCGGCAATCGCGACATCTCGGTGTCGCTGACCACCACGATCGCGGCGGCGACCGACGCGGCCCGCTGGGCCCGCGACAAGCTGCGCGCCGAGACCTTCGGCGACTATCCGGCGATGGGGGAGCTGTGACGTCGCCACTTGGCCGCACCGCGGCGCACCTCGACGACCGCGGCCGTCCAGCTTCGGTGGGTGGCCGACCTGCCGATCCGGGCGCGGCCGTCTTCGGCGCCGACGCTGCCCGGCCGCGCTGGGTGCGCTCGGTCGTGAGCTGCACGCGCGCTGGGCAGCGCGAGCTTGTCCGAGCGGGCCGGCACGGCGGCCGCGCTCGCCGGCCGGCTGACCGAGACGGCGGCCACGCTGCGCACCGCGGGCGGCGGCTACACGAGCACCGAGGGCGACGCCGCCCGCCGCACCACCCAGGCAGGCGAGTCATGAGCCCGCTCGCCCTCGACCACCTGTCGCGGTGGCGCCGACGGGCTCATCACTGCTGTCCGCGGGATCGACTGAGCTGCTCACCCGGTTCGGCGCGGCCGACGACGACCCGCTCTGGCCCCTGCTGCGCCGGGTGCGGGCGTTGCCGGGCGAGGCGGTGGCCGCGCTGTCGTCGACTCTGCGGGCGGAGCCGATCGCCGCGGCCGGCGCCGAGGTGCGCGCCCGCACGACGACCTACGCCGACGCCCGGGCGGCGATCACCGCGCCGGTGGCCTGGGAGGGTCCAGCGGGCGACGCCTTCGCCGCACACACCGACCGACTGGCCGCCGACCTGGCGACAGCCGGCGACGCGCTGGCTTCAACCGCCCGCCTGGCCGACGAGATCGCCGACTGGGCGGCCCGCACTCGGGCGAGGCTGGCCGCCGTCCTGGCCGACGTGCTCACCTCGGGCGAGGCGGTCGCGATCGTGCTCGGCGGCAACGACGCACCCCGAGCAGCGGTCACGATCGCCACGCGAGTCCTGACCGCACTCGACGCGTCCATCACCGACGGCGAGACCCCTCACCCACGTCCCGAACCGACCGCTCCCGCGGCCCATCGGGGGCGCCGACCGCCCGGCCCGCTACGAACGCATCACCCGGCTGAGCTTCTGACCGAGCCTGCTGGCAAAGCGCACGGGAGGGCGCTCTTTTGATGCGCTCTTGGGGTGAGAGCGACCGGCCGCGAACGTGGCAGCGGAGCGAAGCGGAGCGTTCTCTGGCGGGAGCGACGGTCGCGCCCCACGCGTACCCGAGCCAGAACAGTCCAGGTTTTCTAGCTGGCTTCGAGGCTGCCGGCGACGACCACTGGCGGCGGGTGCGGCAGCGGATGGGCGGCCTGCGGGCGGAGACCGTCGAAGATGATGGCCAGATACCGCTGCCAGAGATCGGGCGACGCACCCGGCACGTAGCTGGCGACGTAGTTCGGCGCGCACATCAGCAGGATCACGTCGGCGCCGGTGACGTCGGCCCGCACGGCGCCGAAATCCCGGGCCCGGTCGACCAGCCTGTGCACGGTGTCGAACATCCGCGCCCGGGCCTGGGTGACCTCCGCGCTCAGGTCGCCGGCCTCCTGGAGGAACGACAGGTCACGTTGCTGCCGCTGGTGCGCGGCGGCGGTGAGGAACTCCAGCAACGCGGCACCGGGGTCGTCCGCCTCCGAGCAGCCGCTCGCCGACCGCGTCCAGCTCGCGAACGCGGTCGATGACGATGGCGGCGAGCAGATCGTCCTTGGTGGCGAAGTGCCGGAACACGGTGCCCTTGCCGACGCCGGCCCGGCGGGCGATATCGGCGACCGAGGCGTCCAGGCCGCGCTCCGCGAACTCGTCGGCGGCCGCCGCCAGCAGCAGCCGCCGGTTGCGGGCGGCGTCGGCGCGGAGGGGACGGGTCGCGGTCACGCCGCCCACCGTAGCAAAGTTGACCGCCCGGTCCGGTTATCGCTAACCTGACCGTCCGGTCCGCTTATTGGAGGAGGGCGCATGAAAGCAGTGATCGCCAGGGGCTACGGGCCGCCGGAGGACTACGTGGTGGCCGACATTCCCATACCTCGACCGGGGCCGGGCCAGGTCCAGGTCCGGATCGCCGCCGCGTCGATCAACCCGGCCGACGTCCGGTTGCCCAGCGGTGACTTCCGCGCCGCGGTGGCGCTGGAGTTCCCGCACGTGCCGGGCAACGACTTCGCCGGCGCGGTCAGCGAGGTCGGCCCGGGCGTGACCGCGTGCCAGGTGGGCGACGAGATCTTCGGCCAGGCGGTGCCCCGGGCACTGCGCGCGATGGCCGGCACCGCACGACCGTCGCTGAGCACGGGTTCGCTCGCCGAGTACGCGGTCTTCGAGGCCGACACCCCGTTCCTCGCGCACCGCCCACCCGGGCTGGACGTCGAGCGGGCCGCGGCGCTGCCCACCGTCGGGCTGACCGCACGCGCGCTGATGGCCACCGCCGAGGTGCGTCCCGGCGAGACCGTGCTCGTCGTCGGCGCGACCGGCGGTGTCGGCACCGCGGTGGTCCCGTTGCTCGCCGCGGCGAAGGCGCACGTGATCGCCACCACGACCGCCGCCGACGACGGCGACGCTGCGTGCCCTGGGTGCGGCCGAAACCATCGGCTAGCGAGCGAGTACCCCTCCAATGTGGATGTCGCGCTCAACCTGACGCTGCCCAGCGACCGCCTCACCGGTGTCGCACGAGCCGTCCGGAGCGGTGGGCGCCTGCTCACCATCACCTATCCGGTGCCGCACCAGGACTGGATCGAGCGCTCCGGACGTCAGCCTGCGCTTCGTGTTGGACATGGACGGCGCCTTCGGCGGGATGCGCGAGGTCGGCGAGCTCGCGGTGAGTGGTGACCTACCGGCCACGATCGGCCGCCGCTACCGCCTCGACGACGGTGTGCGCGCCTGCGTCGACTTCGCGCGCCGGCACACCACCGGCAAGCTGGTCGTCACGATATGAGCGACCGTGCCGACATCCACGGCCTGCGCGCGGGCCTTCGACGACGCCGAGCTGCGCGGCGACACCGGCCTGCTGCACCGGCTGCTGGCCGACGACTTCGGGTCCATCGGCGAGCGCGGCTACCAGCTCGACAAGCGACAGTGGATCGACCGGCACGCCGAGTTCACCTACGACGAGTCTGGACACCGGCGAGCTGGACGTACGGCACTACGACCGCGCCGCGATCGTGCGGTGCGTGCAGCGCAGTCGGTCCACCTGGCGCGGACAGCCGATGACCGTGGCGGTCCGGGTGACCAGACCTGGGTCGAGCTGGACGACGGCTGGCGCCTGGATCGGCATCCGGTTCAGACGTCCCAGACGTTGACGTTCATCCCGGCCAGCACCCGGCCGCCGGCCAGCCAGAAGGCGATGAACTCGCCCGCGGCCGGGTCGCCGCGGAAGACGACCTGGTCGTAGCCGCCGGGCTCGACGTACCCGGTGTACTCCATGCCCAGGTCGTACTGGTCGGTGAAGAAGTACGGCAGCCGGTCGTAGGCCGCGTCCTGGCCGAGCATCGCTCGGGCCGCGGCCTGCGGCTGGTTGAGGGCGTTGGCCCAGTGCTCGACGCGGATGTGCCGGCCCAGGAACGGGTGGTAGGCGTTGGCCACGTCGCCGGCCGCGTAGACGTCCGCGGTCGGAGGTGCGCAGGTGCTCGTCGGTGACGATGCCGTTGTCGACGGCCAGCCCGGCCGCCGTCCGCGAGCTCGATGTTGGGCGTGATGCCGACCCCGACGACCACCACGTCGGCCGGGATCCGGGTGCCGTCGGCCAGCAGCACGCCGTCGACCGTGCCGGCGCTGCCGGTGATCTCGGCGACCCGCGCGCTCGGCCGCAGGTCGACACCGTGTTCGCGGTGCAGGTCGGCGAAGACCTGGGCCACTCGCGCCCGAGCACCCGCAGCAGCGGCAGTCGGCGGCCTCCAGCACGGTGACGTGCGGCGCCGGCTGCGCGGGCGGCGGCGGCCGTCTCCAGCCCGATCCAGCCCGCGCCGATGACCACGACCCGGCGCCCGGCCGGAAGGCGGCCTTGAGCCGGTCGCTGTCGTGGAGCCTGCGCAGGTAGTGCACGCCGTCCAGGTCGGCGCCGGGCACCGCGCAGCGGCGGGGCGCGGAGCCGGTGGTCAGCAGCAGCTTCGCGTAGCCGAGCCGGCTGCCGTCGCCGAGCGTCACCTGGTGCGCGGCGGGGTCGAGCGGCGGTCACCGTGGTGCCCAGGCGGAGGTCGACGTCGTGCTCGGCGTACCACTCTGGTCGGGTGGACGAAGATCTTCTCGCGCTCGTCCTTGCCCAGCAGGTAGCCCTTGGACAGCGGCGGACGCTCGTAGGGGCGCTCGCGCTCGTCGCCGATCAGCACCATCGGCCCGTCGAAGCCCTGCTCGCGCAGGGTCTCCGCGGCCTTGGCGCCGCCCAGCCGGCCCCGACGATCACGTACGCGTCGCTGTGGCAGTCATCGGTCAGTCTTCCGTCTCGGTCAGCGGATGACGCCGGTGAGCGCGAGGAACTCGCTGCGCGAGCGCGGGTCCTCGCGGAGCATGCCCGAGCAGGGTGGAGGTGATGGTCGCGAGCCGGCGGCCCGCACGCCGCGCAGCGTCATGCAGGTGTGCTCGGCCTCGATGACCACGCCGACGCCCTTCGGGTCGAGCTGGGTCTGCAGCCAGTCGGCGATCTGCTTGGTCAGCCGTTCCTGCACCTGCGGGCGGCAGGCGAAGTGCTCGACCACGCGGGCCAGCTTGGACAGCCCGAGGATCCGCTGCCCCGGCAGGTAGCCGACGTGGGCGGCGCCGACGAACGGCAGCAGGTGGTGCTCGCAGACCGACCGCAGCGGGATGCGCGCGGGCCAGGACGAGCTCGTCGTAGCCCTCGTCGTTGGGGAAGGTGGTCAGGTCGAACGGCCGCGGGCTGAACAGCTCGGCGTAGGCGTGGGCCATCCGGCGGGGCGTGCCCCGCATGCTCTCGGTGTCGGTGCTCACCCCGAGCGCCCGCAGGAACTGGCCGGCGGCCTGTTCGGCGGCGGCGAGGTCGATGCCGTCGGGCTCGTGCACACGCGGTGTCGGCTGGCCGAGCATCCGTCTCGTCCGCACGGTGCGCGCTCGATCGACACGACAGTCCTCCTTAGTTTCGCCAACAAGTATTGGACTTAATTACGAGGCAAAGGTCAAGGGCCTGCGAGTACGGAGTTGTACTAATCAGATTTTGCGTTATGGTGGAGAGGTGACCGCCCCGGGCAGCCCCGTCGAGGCGCTCGCGGTGCTCGCCGACGAGCAGCGCCGGCGGATGTTCGGCTTCATCCGCCGCGCCCGCCGGCCCGTCACCCGCGAGGAGGCGGCCGCCGACGCCGGCATCTCGACCAAGCTCGCCGCGTTCCACCTCGACAAGCTCGTCGCGGCCGGTCTGTTGCGCGGCGCCACGAGAGTCCCGGCGGCGTCCGGAAGGTCGGCCGCAAACCGAAGGTCTACGAGCTCGGCCGAGGCCGACATCCGGGTCAGCATCCCCGAGCGCCGGCCCGACCTGATCGCCGAGATCCTGCTCGACGCGGTCCTGGACGCACGCAACCCGGCGAGGAGGCCCGGGCCGCGGCGCTGCGCACGGCCCGCGAGCGCGGCGAGGCGCTCGGCGCCGGCCGAACGCGCCCGCATCCGACCCGGCCGGCTCGGCCCGGAACGCTCGCTGACGCTGAGCGAGGCGATGCTGGAGCGCACGCGGCTTCGAGCCGGACCGCACCGGGCCGACCGGGATGCGGCTGCTCAACTGCCCGTTCCACCAGCTCGCGCAGCCGCTCGACCGAGCTGGTGTGCGGGATCAACCACGCCTACCTGGGCGGCTTCCTCGCCGGCCTGGAGACCACCGGCGTCGAGGCGGTCCTGGCGCCCCGACCGGGGCAGTGCTGCGTCGAGCTACGCACGCGCGGACCCGGCTGGCGACCGGCTGGCAGGACGGTGCGCGGGCCAGGTGGGCGAGCGCGCCGATGACGGTGGCGTTGACCAGGGCGCCGACGGCGACCCCGACCGACGGGATCGTGGCCAGCAGCGAGATGGGCGCCGTCAGGATCAGCATGTAGATCGCGGCGAAGGAGGCGTCCGGGCTGGGCTACCGCCCGGTCGACCAGGAAGTAGACCACCGCGGCGGCGACCAGCAGCAGATAGATCCGGCTCGGCCAGTTGTCGATCGGGAAGCGGAGCCAGGCCCGCAGGTTGGGGCGTGCGGGAGCGTCGGTCATCGATGCATTGTGCCCGGGCGGCGCAAGGGTTGGGAATGGCGACGGCGTCGCGCTCGGGAGCTTTCGCTCCGGCTGCGACGCCGTGGCCCTTTCCTGCACCCCCCGCAGGCTTGGTGCTTTCACTCAACGCGAACCGGGCGGGGTTGTCCCGCGATCGGCGGCGGTTTCAACCGTCCGGTGACCGACATCGATACGAATCGGGGGTCGGCACGACCCGAGTGTGCCGACCCCCGAAGCCTGACGCACCTCGGCCAACGACCGCTCGGATGCGCGGGTTGCGGTGCCGATGGGTGTCCCATTCGTACGGACAATGCAATTCGTCCGAAAGTCGCATGGTCGTGTACGCCACACTGGCCGACGTAAGGTGACGGCTATGGGCATGCTGTGCGCGGTCAGCTTCAACCGTTACGGCCGCCTCTACTACCTCGATCCCGTCGACCTGACCCCCGTGGTCGGCGACCGGGTGCTCGTCCCCACCGAGGACGGGCCCGAGGTGGCGGAGTGCGTCTGGGCCGCGCAGTGGGTCGACGACGACACGGCGGGCTTCCCGAAGCTGGCCGGCATGGCCACCGACGCCGACCTCGCGCGCGACGAGACCCAGCGCAAGCGCAAGGCCGAGGCCAAGGCGGCGGCCAAGAAGCTGATCCGCGAGCACAGCCTGCCGATGAAGGTGGTCGCGGTCGACCACGTGCTCGACGCGTCCGGCGCCAGCGCCCGCACCACCATCTACTTCACCGCGCCGCACCGGGTCGACTTCCGCTCGCTGGTCCGCGACCTCGGCGCGACCCTGCACTGCCGGGTCGAGCTGCGCCAGCTTTCCGCCCGCGACTCCGCGCGGGTGCAGGGCGGCATCGGCTCGTGCGGCCGCGACCTGTGCTGCGCGACCTTCCTCACCGACTTCGAGCCGGTCACCATCCGGATGGCCAAGGACCAGGACCTGCCGCTCAACCCGCTGCGCATCTCCGGCGCCTGCGGCCGGCTGATGTGCTGCCTGAAGTACGAGCACCCGCTCTACCAGAGTTCCAGGCCAGCGCGCCCGCCGTCGGCACCCGGGTGACCACCCCGGAGGGTGACGGCCGGGTGGTCGCGCACAGCGTGCCGCGCGACTCCGTGGTGGTCCGCCTCGACGCCGACGGCTCGCGCTGCTCGTGCAGCCGGGCCAGCGTCTGCGGGCCCCGCAAGGCACACGACGCGGAATACAACAAGGCCTAGCGCAGCACGAACGGTTCGTCGGCGGCGCGGTAGACCAGGGACTGGGCCGGCTCCAGCCACGGGCGATCGTCGGGTGCCGTCGGGTTGGGGCGCCACTCGCGGCAGATCCGGTCGACCGCGACCGGGTAGACGGTCAGTGCGCCGTCGGCCGCGATGTGCAGCCGCAGGAAGCTCTTGACGTCGTCGATGCCCTGGCCGGCGTACAACTCGTTGATGTTGACCCCGAAGCGGCCCGCGATCAGCAGGTAGAGCGCGACGAACTGGGATCCGACCAGTCCGGCCAGCGGGCGTAGACGGCGACCGCGATCAGCAGCGAGAAGCGGCCACGGCCAGTCCGGGAACGGGGTCATCAGCCAGAGCCAGGTGCCGAGGGCGGCCAGCCCGATCTGGGCCAGGCCATGGCCGACGCCCAGGATCCAGTGCCGCCACGAGCGCTTGCCGATCGGCGGTCGGTGGCTTGGCGAAGAACGCGGTGCCGAGCAGGGTGATCACCAGCATGGCGACCAGCGGGATGCTGAACAGCCGCAGCCCGGTCTCGTCGCGCTGCTGCGTCGCGATGCCGGCCATCGACAGCATCAGCAGCGTCTGCAGGCCGCCGATCAGCGTGGTGAAGCCGGCGTTGCGGGTCGGCAGCCGGCCGAAGATGCCCCAGCCGAGCCGGCGCGAGGTCGGCGCGTCGGGATAGGTCGCGGCCAGCCGGTACGGGCGCGACTGGCTGGAGCGCCGGGCGAGCGTGTCCGTCGGCGGCACGGTGATCTCGGTCGGGCAGCTGGTGGGTCGGGTAGAGGTAGGCGCCACCGCCGCCGCAGGTGACCAGCTCCCGGTCGACGCCGCTGTAGCGGGCGTAGTGGTGCAGGTCGCCGGAGAGCATCAGCCGCACCCGCGCCCCGGTCGGCGCGATGATCGTGCGGATGAAGTAGTCGACCGCGTCGTACGCCTCGGCGTTCTGCTCGACGGCCGCCTTGACCCACGACGGCTCCGGCACCGCCAGGATGACCTTGTCGTCCGGGCCGAACTCGCGGGCCGCCGCCTCGAAGTAGTTGAGCTGCGGGTCGTCGACGTAGGCGCCGAACTGCTCGTCGAGCGCCAGCAGCCACCAGTCGGCCGGCAGTCGCACCGCGAAGTACGAGCGGGCCTGCTTGGTGCGCCATCCGCCGAGCGAGGCGTCCCGCTGCCGGGCGAACAGCCGCAGGAACGCGGTCAGGCCGTCGTACCAGTCGTGGTTGCCGGGCACCGCGTAGAGCGTCGGCTGCGGCGCGGACGCCGGCGGGCACGGCAGGGCCGCCGTGTACGGGCCCTTGCACCGGTCCTCGTAGTCCGGCGCGCTCGCCGTCGGATAGACCTGGTCGCCGCCCATCACCAGCACCTGGCCGCGGGGCAGGACCCGGCCGTCGAGCTCGAGCTCGGGCTGCGCCAGCAGGTAGGCGACCGAGTAGGTGGAGTTGAACCCGTCGCCCAGGTCGGCCACGTAGTCGAGCCACAGCTCGCCGTCGGTGCCGGGCTCCTCGATGACGTCGCCGGGCAGCGAGTTCTGCAGCTCGCGCTTGTCGAGGTAGGCGCCGAACAGGATGGCCAGCAGGGCGCGTACGCCGGTGCTGAGCAACAGCAGCGGACCGAGCCACGGCACCGGCGGACGGGGATTGAAGCCGAGCTCGATCGGGTCCATCGTCCGGGGGCGGGGACGCCGGGTCGGCGTGGCCTCGGCCTGCGGGCGGCCGCTCGACGGGGGGCGACACGGTGGCATCATCCGTCACGTGCGGAGCCTAGCGGTGGCTCGGCCGGTGCGGACAGCCGTCGATCGGGAGTCTGACCGGTGGCGTGACACCTGTGGCGGTGCCGTATGCTTGGCGGGCCGCTTGGCGGCACGCCGCCTTAGCTCAGTCGGTTAGAGCGACGCACTCGTAATGCGTAGGTCCCGAGTTCGATTCTCGGAGGCGGCTCCACTCCAGGTTTCGCCCTCCCGGCCACGGGTAGCGGCACGTTATGAACAGTCCCGAACGGCGCTGGGATCCTTTCGCAGAACTGCAGTCGCTCCGGGCTGAGATCGGTCGGCTCGTCGGATCCGGCTTCAGCCGCGGTGCGGTCAACGACATCGACCTGGAGCAGACCGACGACACGTTCACCGTGACGGCCCGGTTGCCCGGCGTCGCACCCGAAGAGGTGGCGCTCGACGTCGACGTCCGCGAGATCGTCGTCCGGGCGCGCACCGCGACGGAGGGCCGGGCGACCCGCGCCTTCGAGTACCGGGTGGCGCTGCCGGCGGACGTCGACCCCGACCGCGTGGACGCGACGATGGACCACGGACTGTTGACGGTGACGCTGCCCCGGGTGGTCCGGGCCGGCCGCCGCACGATCACCCTCGGCACCGGCGGGCTCGCTGTCGGGCCGGCCGCCGTCGCCCGACGATCCCGACGCGGCACGGGAGATGCACAGCCACGACCCCAACTGAGGAGGAATCGCGATCATGCAGCTCGATGGCAAGCGGATCGCCTTCCTGGCCGCCGACGGCGTCGAGGAGGTCGAGTACGTCCAGCCGCGCGAGGCGGTCGAGAAGGCCGGCGCGACGGCCGAGCTGGTCTCGCTCAAGCCCGGTTCGATCCAGTCGTTCAACCACCTGGACCAGTCGAAGACGTACGACGTGGACGTGACGGTCGACAAGGCGCGACGCGGCCGGCTACGACGCGCTGGTGCTGCCGGGCGGGGTGGCGAACCCGGACTTCCTGCGGTGCGACCCGGACGCGGTGCGGTTCGTCAAGGCGTTCTTCGACGCCGGCAAGCCGGTCGGGGTGATCTGTCACGGCCCGTGGACGCTGATCGAGGCGGACGTGGTGCGTGGCCGGACGGCTCACCTCCTGGCCCAGCCTGCGTACCGACCTGACCAACGCCGGCGCCACCTGGGTGGACGAGGAGTGCACGTCGACGGCAACCTGACCACCAGCCGCAAGCCCGGACGACCTCCCCGCCTTCTGCGCAGACGATCATCGAGAAGTTCGCCAGCCTGACCCCGCACCAACCCCGTCGATCATGCAGCACTGCCTCGGCCCGTCCTGCGCGCGGGGGCAATGACGTCATGATCAGCGCTGCGACGTTCTGAGGGTGGTCGGACGCATGTTCTGCTGCTGGCGGATAGACGGGCACAATGACCACCGACGCCTCCGCCGCGCCGGTAGCTGAGTCGCCAGCAGATCCGCCTGCTCATGTCGGGCCTGATGACCGGCATGCTGCTGGCCGCGCTCGACCAGACCATCGTCGGCACCGCGCTGCCGACCATCGTCGGCGAGCTGGGCGGGATCAACCACTACTCGTGGGTGGTCACCGCGTACCTGCTCGCGTCGACCGCGTCGACCCCGCTCTACGGCAAGATCGCCGACCTGTACGGCCGCCGGCCGGTGCTTCCTGTTCTCGATCGGCACGTTCCTGGTCGGCTCGCTGCTGGCCGGCCTGTCGCAGAACATGACCCAGCTGATCGTCACCCGGGGCATCCAGGGCCTCGGCGCCGGCGGTCTGATGACGCTGGCGTTCACGATCATCTCGGACGTGGTCTCGCCCCGGGAGCGCGGCCGCTACCAGGGCCTGTTCGGCGCGGTGTTCGGCATCTCGTCGGTCGCCGGCCCGCTGGTCGGCGGCTACTTCGCCGAGACCGACTGGCGCTGGATCTTCTACATCAACGTGCCGCTGGCGATCGTCGCGATCGTCGTCTGCTACCACGTGATGCGGCTGATCCCGTTCCAGCGGCGGGAGCACACGATCGACTGGCTCGGCGCCGGCCTGCTGGTGGCCGGCGTGAGCTGCGCTGCTGCTCGCGCTGAGCTGGGGCGGCAACGAGTACGCCTGGGGCTCCGGCACGATCATCGGCGCTGTTCGTGGTCGGCGCGGTGCTGGCCGTGCTCTTCGTCGCTGCCAGGAGACCCGGGCGGCCGAGCCGATCCTGCCGCTGCGGCTGTTCCGCGCGGCCGACGTTCGCGCTGGCCAACTCGGCGCCGGCTTCATCCTCGGCCTGGCGATGTTCGGGTCGATCATCTTCATCCCGCTGTACCTGCAGATCGTCAAGGGCGCCTCGCCGACCCGCAGCGGTCTGCTGATGCTGCCGATGATGGCCGGCATCATCGTCACCTCGATCCTCACCGGCCGGGCGATGAGCCGGATCGGCCGCTACAAGTGGTTCCCGGTGGCCGGCTCGGTGCTGCTCGTGGCTCGGCATGCTGCTCTTCACCCAGCTGGAGGTGGACACGCTCGCTCTGGCGTCGCGTTCGGCTTCATGGTGGTGATCGGCGTCGGCCTGGGCCTGTGCATGCAGTCGCTGGTCCTGGCCGTGCAGAACGCGGTCGACGATGCGGGACCTGGGCGCCGGCACCTCCGCGGCGACGTTCTTCCGGTCGCTCGGCGGCTCGTTCGGCGTGGCGATCCTCGGCGCGGTGCTGCGCAGCCGGCTGGCCACCGAGACTGGCCGACCGGCTGCCCGGCGCGATCGCCAGCTCCGCCGGAGCAGCAGGCCGCGGTGCGCGGCGAGCGGCGGCAGCGGACATCTCGATCAACGAGCCGGCGAAGATCCTGGCGCTGCCGGACGCCGGTGCGGACGCGATCCAGGCGTCGTTCGTCGACTCGCTGCACACGGTGTTCCTGGCCGCCGGCCTGGTCGCGCTCGTGGCGGTGGTGGTCACGGTGCTGCTGCCGGACCGCGAGCTGCGCAGCGGCCGCGGCCGGACCAGCCGCCGATCGGCGGCCGAGATGGAAGCGAAGGCCGAGTCCCTGATCTGACGATCTGGCCGCGTGTGAGCTGCGCCACTAGGTTGTGGGTATGCGCAGCACGATGATGGACACCCCTCTGCTGGTCTCCCGGATCCTCGAGCACGGCGCGACCGTGCACGGCGCGTCCGAGGTGGTCACCTGGACCGGGGCCGAGCCACGGCGGATGACGTACGCCGAGGTCGGCGCGGCGGCCGCCCGGCTGGCCCACGCCCTGCGCGACGACCTCGGCGTGACCGGCGACCAGCGGGTCGCCACGTTCATGTGGAACAACGCCGAGCACCTGGTCGCCTACTTCGCGGTGCCGAGCATGGGCGCGGTGCTGCACACGCTCAACCTCCGGCTGTTCCCCGAGCAGGTGTCCTACATCGCCAACCACGCCGAGGACCGGGTGGTCATCGTCGACTCGACGCTGATCCCGCTGCTGGCCAAGGTGCTGCCGCGACCTGACCACGGTGCGAGCACGTCGTGGTGGTCGGCGGCGGCGACCCGGCGCCGCTGGGCGGCGCGGCGACCGGGTCACCGTCCACCACTGGGACGAGCTGCTCGCCGGCAAGCCGACCACGTTCGACTGGCCGGAGGTCGACGAGCGCGACGCGGCCGCGCTCTGCTACACCTCCGGCACCACCGGCAACCCCAAGGGCGTCGCCTACTCGCACCGCTCGATCTACCTGCACTCGATGCAGGTGTGCATGCCGGAGGCGTTCGGCCTCGGCCCGACCGACCGGGAGCTGGCCATCGTGCCGATGTTCCACGCGATGGCGTGGGGCCTGCCGTACGCCGCGTTCATGTCCGGCGCGTCGCTGATCATGCCGGACCGGTTCCTGCAGGCCGCGCCGATCGCCGCGATGATCGCCGCCGAGCGGCCGACCCTGGCCGGCGCGGTGCCGACCATCTGGACCGACCTGCTCGGCCTACCTGGACGCCCACGACGCGGACACCTCCTCGCTGAGCGAGGTGATCGTCGGCGGCTCGGCCTGCCCGCCGGCGCTGATGCACGCGTTCGCCGAGCGGCACGGCATCGAGATCATCCACGCCTGGGGCATGACCGAGATGTCGCCGCTGGGCTCGGTGTCCCGCCCGCCGGCCGGCGCGACCGGCGACGAGGCGCTGGGCCTACCGCTACACCCAGGGCCGGGTCCCGGCCGGCGTGCAGGCGCGGATCGTCGGCCCGCGGCGAGGAGATGCCCGCCGACGGCAAGTCGGTCGGCGAGCTGGAGGTCCGCGGCCCGTGGGTCACCGCGCACTACCTCGGCGAGGACGAGCCCGACCCGGAGAAGTTCCGCGACGGCTGGCTGCGCACCGGCGACGTCGGCACGCTCTCCGCCGACGGCTACCTGACGCTGACCGACCGGGCCAAGGACGTGATCAAGTCCGGCGGCGAGTGGATCACCTCGGTCGAGCTGGAGAACGCGCTGATGGCCCACCCGGCCGTGCTCGAGGCGTGCGTGGTCGGCGTGCCCGACGAGCGCTGGGACGAGCGCCCGCTGGCCACGGTGGTGCTGCGCGAGGGCAGCACGGTCGACCGCCGACGAGCTGCGGGACGTTCCTGGCCGAGCGGGTGCGCGCTGGCAGCTCCCGGAGCGGTGGGCGTTCATCGAGGCGGTGCCGAAGACCAGCGTCGGCAAGTTCGACAAGAAGCGGGTCCGCTCGGACTACGCCGACGGCACCCTGGAGGTCCACACCCTCGGCACCGACTCCTGCAGGCTGGGCGGGCCGGTATCGGCCCGCCCCACCCGGATGCCCGGTTAGGCCGACTTGCGGGTGGTCTTCTTGGCTGCCGGCGTCTTCTTCGCTGCGGGCTCGGCCTTCTTGGCGGCCGTCTTCTTCGCCGGAGCCGCCTTCTTGGCCGGCGGCTTCGGCCTTCTTCGCGTCGCCTTCTTGGCGGCCGTGATCGGGGTGGCCGCGGCGGGCCTTCGCCGTCGTCGGTCTCGGCCGGGCGCCTCGCCGCGGGCCGCGCGGGCCCGCTCGACCGACGCCCGCAGCGCCGCCATCAGGTCGACCGCCGCCGACGGGCGCCTCTTCGGCCTCCTCCGGCTGCGACGATCTCCCGGCCCTCGACCTTGGCGTCGATGACCTCCTGGAGCGCCTCCCGGTAGTCGTCGGTGAACGCGTCCGGGTCGAAGTCGCCGGCCATCGAGTCGATCAGCGAGCTGGCCATCGCCAGCTCCGGCGGGCGGACCGAGATGTCCTCGTCGAGGAAGCCGAAGTCGGCCTTGCGGATCTCGTCGGGCCACAGCATCGTGTTGAGCACCAGCACGCCCTCGCGGACCCGCAGCGTCGCCAGCTGCTCGCGCTGGCGCAGGGCGACCTTGACGATCGCCACCCGCTCGGAGTCGGTCAGCGCGTCGCGGAGCAGCACGTACGGCTTGGTCGCCGTGCCCTCCGGCTCCAGGAAGTAGGCCTTGTTGTAGAGGATCGGGTCGACCTGCTCGGCCGGCACGAACTCCAGCACGTCGATCGCCCGGCGAGGTCGACAGCGGCAGGTCGGCGAAGTCCTCGTCGGTGAGGATCGACCATCTCGCCGCCGCCGAGGTCGTAGCCCTTGGCGATGTCGTCGTAGGTGACCTCTTCGCCGCAGACCGAGCAGGTGCGCTTGTACCGGATCCGGCCGCCGTCGTCCCGGTGCACCTGGTGGAACCGGATGTCCTTCTCCTCGGTCGCCGAGTAGAGCTTGACCGCGATCGACACCAGCCCGAACGAGACCGCGCCCTTCCAGATTGCGCGCATGACGCTCCCATCGTGCTGCCGGAACCCCCGCCGCCGGATGCAGCCCAGTCACCGACCAGGCTCGCACCGTTACATCCTTCTGACCAGCACCGCCCGGACGCCAGGAGCAGAAGACCGCAGCTGCGGCCAAGCGGCATGACTCCTGCGGGCGCGCGACCTATGGTGGCTGACGTGCCCGGCGCGCCGATCAAGCCGATGCTGGCCACCACCGGTGAGCTGCCGGCCGGTGCCGGCTGGGTGTACGAGTTCAAATGGGACGGCGTGCGCGCGATCGCCGATATTTCCCAGGGACGCCGGCGGATCTAGGCGCGTTCCGGCGCGGAGATCACCGCCGCCTATCCGGAGCTTGCCGGGCTCGCGCGAGGCCACGGGCGACGCGGTGCTCGACGGCGAGGTCGTGGTGTTCGACGCCAACGGTGGGCCGTCGTTCACGCCGCTCGCCGAGCGGATGCACGTGCGCGACAAGGCCCGCGCGGCCCGGCTCGCGGCCAGCCTGCCGGTCACCTACATGATCTTCGACCTGCTCCGGCTGGACGGCGTCGACCTGACCGGTCGACCGCTGGCCGAGCGGCGTGCCGCGCTGGACGGGCTCGGCCTCGGTGCCGACCGCGCTGGGCGGTGCCGCCGACCTTCACCGACGGCGAGGCGACCCTGGCCGCGGCCGAGGAATACCAGCTGGAGGGCGTGGTCGCCAAGCGCGCCGGGCTCGCTCTACCGCCCGGGCGTCCGTACCCCCGACTGGGTCAAGGTCAAGCTGGAGAGCACCGCCGAGTTCGTGATCGGCGGCTGGCGGCCCGGCGTCCGCAAGATCGGCGGGCTGCTGGTCGGCGCGCCCGCCGACGACGGGCTGGCCTTCCGCGGCCGGGTCGGCGGCGGGATCAGCGCGGCCGCCGAGCGGGAGCTGCTCGCGGTCCTCGAGCCGCTGGTCACGCCGACCAGCCCGTTCGTCACCGGCGACCAGTCCGTGCCCCGGGAGGATGCCCGCGGCGCGATCTGGGTAAAGCCCGAGATCGTGGTCGAGGTGCGATACGGCCAGCGGACGCCCGACGGCCGGCTGCGGTTTCCCCGGTTCCTCCGGCTGCGCCCGGACATGACGGCGGAGGACGTGACCGATGGTTAAGCAGCCGACCCGGATCCGGGTCGAGGTCGAGGGCCGGGAGCTGGAGCTGTCCAACCTGGACAAGGTGCTCTACCCGGCCGCCGGGTTCACCAAGGGCGAGGTCATCGACTACTACACCCGGGTCGGCCCGATCCTGCTGCCGCACCTGCGCGACCGGCCGCTGACCCGGATCCGCTACCCCAACGGCGTCGACGGCCCGTCGTTCTTCGAGAAGAACGCGCCCGGCGGCACCCCGAACTGGGTACGGCTCAAGGAGCTGCCGGCGCCCGGCTCGAGCCAGGGCCGCGAGACCATCGACTTCGTCGTCTGCGACGACCTGCCCACCCTGGTCTGGCTGGCCAACCTGGCCGCGCTGGAGCTGCACACTCCACAGTGGCGGATCGGCCGGAGCAAGGAGCCCAAGCCCGACCTGCTGGTCGTCGACCTCGACCCGGGCGCGCCGGCCGGGCTCGCCGAGTGCGCGCGGTCGCGGTGCTGCTGCGGGACCGGCTGGCGCAGGACGGCATCGACAGCTACCCGAAGACCTCCGGCAAGAAGGGCATGCAGCTGTGCTGCCCGATCGCCGGCGACCCAGTCCGCCGAGATCGTCACCGGGTACGCCAAGGGGGTGGCCGAGGAACTGGAGAAGGCGCACCCGCGGCTGATCGTCTCGAAGATGGCGAAGAGCCTGCGGCCGGGCAAGGTGTTCATCGACTGGAGCCAGAACAACGCGGCCAAGACCACGGTCGCGCCCTACTCGCTGCGGGCCCAGCCGACGCCGACCGTGTCGACGCCGCTGACCTGGGACGAGGTCGAGGACGGCGCCGTCCGCCAGTTCACCGCCGCGAGGTGCTGGACCGCGTCGAGGAGTTCGGCGACCTGATGGCCCCGCTGCTGGAGAAGGGCCCGAAGGTGCCCGACAGCCCGCCGGCCGTCGGGCCCCGCGTCAGTCGGTAGCGAGCACGTCGTCGGCGTCGACGATGGTGTACGCGTAGCCCTGCTCGGCCAGGAAGCGCTGCCGGTGTGCGGCGTACTCGGTGTCGATCGTGTCCCGGGACACCACCGTGTAGAAGTGCGCCTGCCGGCCGTCGGCCTTCGGCCGCAGCACCCGGCCCAGCCGCTGCGCCTCCTCCTGCCGGGAGCCGAACGTGCCGGACACCTGGATCGCCACCGCCGCCTCGGGCAGGTCGATCGAGAAGTTGCCGACCTTGGAGATGACCAGCGTGGGGATCTCGCCGGACCGGAACGCGTCGAAGAGCCGCTCGCGCTCCTTGTTGGTGGTGGCGCCCTGCACGATCGGCGCGTCGAGGTAGTCGCCGATCTGGTGCAGCTGGTCGATGTACGCGCCGATCACCAGGATCTGGTCGCCCTTGTGCTCGCTCGACCAGGGCCCGGACCACGGGCAGCTTGGTGCGGGCGGTCGCCGCCGCCCGGTAGCGCTCCTCGGTCTCCGCCGTCGCGTACGACATCCGCTCCTCGTCGGTGAGCGTGACCCGCACCTCGGTGCACTCGGCCGGCGCGATCCAGCCCTGCGCCTCGATGTCCTTCCACGGCGCGTCGTAGCGCTTCGGGCCGATCAGCGAGAACACGTCGCCCTCGCGGCCGTCCTCGCGCACCAGCGTCGCGGTCAGGCCGAGCCGGCGGCGGGCCTGCAGGTCGGCGGTGAACCGGAAGATCGGCGCGGGCAGCAGGTGCACCTCGTCGTAGATGACCAGGCCCCAGTCGCGGGCGCCGAACAGGTCGAGGTGGGCGAACGCGCCGTTCCGCCGGGTGGTCAGCACCTGGTAGGTGGCGATGGTGACCGGACGGATCTCCTTGCGCTCGCCGGAGTATTCGCCGATCTCCTCCTCGGTCAGCGAGGTGCGGGCGATCAGCTCGCGCTTCCACTGCCGCCCGGCGACCGTGTTGGTGACCAGGATCAGCGTGGTCGCCTTGGCCTCGGCCATCGCCGCCGCGCCGACCAGCGTCTTGCCGGCGCCGCAGGGCAGCACCACCACGCCGGAGCCGCCGGCCCAGAACGACTGGACCGCCTCCCGCTGGTACGAGCGCAGGTGCCAGCTGTCCTGGGCGAGGTCGATCTCGTGCGCCTCGCCGTCGACGTAGCCGGCCAGGTCCTCGGCCGGCCAGCCGAGCTTGAGCAGCGCCTGCTTGAGCCGGCCGCGCTCGGACGGGTGCACGACGATCGTGTCGTCGTCGACCTTGTCGCCGAGCATCCCGGCGAGCTTCTTGCTCTTGGCCACCTCGATCAGCACCACCCGGTCGGTGGCCTGCAGCACCAGGCCGTGCGTCGGGTGGTTGACCAGCTGCAGCCGGCCGTAGCGGTCCATCGTCTCGGCGACGTCGACCAGCAGCGCGTGCGGCACCGGGTAGCGGGAGAACTTGATCAGCGAGTCGACCACGCCCTCGGCGTCGTGGCCGGCGGCCCGGGCGTTCCACAGGCCCAGCGGGGTCAGCCGATAGGTGTGCACGTGCTCCGGTGAGCGTTCGAGCTCGGCGAACGGCGCGATGGCCATCCGGCAGGCGACGCGCGTCGGGGTGGTCGACCTCGAGCAGCAGGGTCTTGTCGGACTGGACGATCAGCGGGCCGTCGTTCACGCGGGCACTCCCCGAAGAGGGTCTGGAAGGCGACCCTCCAGTGTTGCACGAAAGAAAACGCCGGGCGGATCCGCAACCGTCTGGAGGCTCTCGAACGTCTATGAAGCGACGACCGCTCTGGGGAGGGCCTCGATGCGTGGTGTGCGCGGAACGACCATGCGTCTCGTTGCCGTCGCGGTCGTCACGGTGGTCGGTGCCGGCGCGTGTGCGTTCGCGCCGTCGCAACCATCGGCAGTCGGGTGGGGAGCCGGTGCCGGTGAGTGCGACGGCCGGAACGGGGGCGAGCGGCCCGCCGGACCCGACTGCCGCGCCACCGACACCCCGGCCATCGCCGGACAAAACCACCCAAAAGCCCAAGCCGAAGCCCAAGCCGAAGCCCAAACCGGCCGGCTGCCCGACCGGCGAGCGCCAGCGCGACGTGGAGACGGCGCTGGCCGACCTCGGCTCGTTCGGCGCGATCACCGTCGACGGCAAGCAGTCGGCGCAGGACTGCCAGGCCATCAAGACGTTCCAGCAGCGGTTCGGGATCTCGCCCGCCGAGGGCCGCGCCGGGCCGACCACCGCCGACGTGGCCAAGCGCCTGGCCGCCACCGACCCGCGCAAGTGCAAGGCCGGCAAGGGGCTGACCTTCTGCGTCGACCTGACCCACCAGACCGTGCTGGCCATCCGCGGCGGCAAGGTGATCCTCGGGCCGACGGTGACCCGCACCGGCATGGCCGGCGGCTACCAGACCCCGGCCGGCAACTACAAGGTCAACTTCCGCAACGTCAAGGAGTGGTCCGAACCCGTACGAGGTGTGGCTGCCCTACTGGCAGCACTTCATCGACGGGATGGGCTTCCACGAGACGACCACCTACATCCACAACGGCGCGATCGGCTCGCACGGCTGCGTCAACCTGCTGCCCGCCGACGCGCGCAAGCTGTGGAGCCTCGGCAAGGTCGGCACCCCGGTCCACGTGTACGGCCGCCGCCCGGGCACGTAGGGGCTGTCGCCGCCGGTGTTCGGTGTCACTCTGACGTGTTATGGCGATCGATGAATCGGACCGGCGGCGGTCGCGCCCGTGTCGCGGGCTGACCGTCGCCTCGTACACGCTTGATGGGCGTGGGCCTGATCGCCTGGTTCCTCTACGGCTGGCTCGTGCAGCGGCAGGGCCTGGTCGACTCGATCGGCGAGTCGGCCGGCACCGGCTTCGCCATCCTGCTGATCGTCTCGATCATCGGCAGCATGCGGCGGGCCCGAGACACCGAGTGAGGCCTGCCCTACCGCCAAGAGGCCCGTTGGCGTGACTGATTCGCGGGCCGCCAACCGACTGGAATTGACGACGTGGACACGCAGGCGACGACGACCGACCGTCGACGACCACACCGGCGGTCGAGTTACAGGGAGTTTCCCGGGTGTACGGCACGCGTGCCGCGACCGTGCGGGCACTGGACAATGTGGACATCGGGTTCCCGGCGGCCTCCTGGACGGCCGTGATGGGCCCGTCCGGGTCCGGCAAGTCGACGCTGCTGCACTGCGCCGCCGGGCTCGAACGGGTCAGCGGCGGCCGGGTCTGGATCGCCGGCCAGGACATCACCGACGCTTCCGACGCCGAGTTGACCCGGCTGCGCCGTACGGTCGTGGGCTTCGTCTTCCAGAGCTTCAACCTGATCGGCGCGCTGTCCGCGGAGCAGAACGTCGCGATGCCGCTGCGGCTCGCCGGGCCGCCGGCCCAAGCGCCGCGAGGTCCGCGACGTGCTCGCCGCCGTCGGCCTGGCCGACCGGGCCCGGCACCGGCCCGGCCGAGCTGTCCGGCGGCCAGCAGCAGCGGGTCGCGATCGCCCGCGCGATGGTCACCCGGCCCGCCGTGCTGTTCGCCGACGAGCCGACCGGCGCCCTGGACACCGGTCGGCCCGGGTCGTGCTGCGGATGCTGCGCGCGATGGTCGAAACCAGCGGGCAGACGATCGTCATGGTCACCCACGACCCGGCCGCCGCGGCGAGCGCCGACCGGGTGGTCTTCCTCGGCGACGGGCGGGTGGTCGACGCCGCTGGACCGGCCGACCATCCGGCAGGTCGCCGACCGGCTCGCCCGCTGGGAGGAGTAGCCATGCTGCTGATGTCGTGGAGCACCTTCCGGGACCGCTGGCCGGTCTTCGTCGGCGCGATCGTCACCGTCCTGCTGGGCGTGGCGCTGGTGCAGTCGTCGCTGCTGACCCTGGTGTCGGCGGCCACCGCCGATGTGCCGGCGGGCCTGTCCAGCGTCGAGGCGCGGGAGGTCGGCGACGGCTACGCCGCCGCGATCACGCTGCTCGGCATGACGCTGGGCCTGGCCTTCTTCGTCGCCATCTTCGTGGTCAGCTCGACGTTCGCGTTCACCGTCGCGCAGCGCCGCCGCGACCTGGCCCTGCTCCGCCTGACCGGGGCCGGGCCGCGGCCAGGTGCGCACGCTGCTGGTCGGCGAGGCGCTGCTGCTCGGCATCCTCGGCTCCGGCCTCGGGGTGCTGGCCGGACTGCCGGTGATGCGCCTGCAGGCGCACGATGCTCACCAGGTTCGAGTTGGTACCGCCCGGTTTCACGGGGGAGTGGCGCTCGTGGATCGTCTACGTGTCCGTCGGCACCGGCGTGGGTGTCGCGGTGCTGGGCGTGCTGGCCGCGTCCCGGCGGGCGTCGCGGGTCCAGCCGCTCGAGGCGCTGCGTGACCTCGGCGCGGCCGCCCGGGTGATGACCGCGTCCCGCTGGGTGATCGGCCTGCTCTTCCTCGCCGGCAGCATCGCGCTGCTGATCCTGGTGCCGGCGGTGGGTGGCGAGGCCGCTCTGCCGCTGTCCATCAACGCCACGTTCACTTTGGTCACCGCGTTCGCCGTGCTCGCGCCGCTGGTGGTTCCCGTCGTGGCGGCACCGTTCGGGCTGCTCTTCCGCGGCCGGCTGGGCGTGCTCGCACACGCGAACCTGCGGACCGGCGTACGGCGCAGCGCGTCGACCGCCGCGCCGATCATGGTGTTGGTGGCGTTCGTCGTCGGCATGGGCGGCATGACCGGGACAATGAACGACGCCGGCCGTGGCGAGATCGTCCGGGACCTGCGCGCCGACCTCGTGCTCGACACGGATCGGCCGGTCGGCGACCGGGTCGCCGCGACGGCCGGCGTGACCGCGGTCTCCGAGGAGGCGGCGATCGGCTTCGACATCGGTGAGGACGAGGGTGAGGACGGGCTGGCGTGGGAGTCCACCTCCGGCGTCGCCGTCGATCCCGCCGCCTACGCACAGACCCACCGGGTGGCGCCGGTCGCCGGCAACCTGGCCGACCTGCACGGCGCGACCATCGCGCTGAGCCCCAGCGCCGCCACCGGTTGGCGGGTCGGCGACCAGGTCCCGGTGCGGATCGACGGCGGTCCCGAGCCAGTTGCGCGTGGTAGCGCTGCTGCCCGACACCCTGGTCGGCCCGGCGGCCCTGCTGCCGGCCGACCTCATGCCCGACGGGCCGCGGCGCTACGTGGTGCGGGCGGACGACCCGGCCGCCGTCGCCGGCGGGTTGGCCGGGCTCGGCCAGGTGCTCACCACCGCACAGTGGATCGACGCCTACAACGACCAGCAGCAGCAGGTCAGCACGAACATCATGCTGGCGCTGCTCGGTATGGCGATGGTCTACACGGTGATCGCGATGGTCAACGCGGTGGTGATCGCCGCGTCGGACCGCCGGTCCGAGTTCGCGGCCGCCCGGGTGACCGGCCTGACCCGGGGCCAGGTGGTGTTCGCCGCGCTGGCGGAGTCGCTCGCCGTCGTCGCGATCGGCGTGCTGCTCGGTGTCGGTCGCGGCCGTCGGCACGATCGCCGGCATGTCGTCGGCGGTCCGCGACATGGTCGGGATCGGCGTCGTCAGCCTGCCGTGGGCGATGTTCGGCGGGGTGGTAGCGCTGGCCGTCGTGGTAGTGGGCGATGGCCAGCGTGCTGACCACGCTCTTCGGCCACGCGTACGCCCGCGATCCGGTTGGTCGCCGCCCGGGAATAGGGGGTGTCCGTGATCGACGGCACGGCCTAGTCGAGGACGGCGGCGGTGATCCGGTGCAGGGCGAACGTGTGCAGCATCTCGGTGCGCTCGTCCTCGGCGCGCAGGTAGCCGGCGCCGATCGAGACCGGGCGGACCAGGCGGGAGGTCGGTCGAGCCGTGCGCGTCGACGTAGCCGACCCAGACCAGCGCCTTGTCGCGGATCGCCTGCTGGAGCACCGCCAGCGCCTGGCTGTGCGTCTGCACCGCGACCGGCGCCGCTGCCGTTGCCCGGCGCGCACGGCCGCCGGTGCCCGCCGGGCCGCCCGGGCGGCCGCGTCGCCGCGGCGGATCTGCTCGACGATGCCGAGCAGCCGGGGCTGGGTGAGCTGCGACGGCGGCGATCGCGTCGACCGCGCCGAGTCGGGTCAGCCGCTGCTGCGGGCCGGGGCCCGCCGCGACCCGGGCCGCGGCCGAGCACCGTCGCGCCGGTGCGCGTCCTCCGGCACCGGCGCGTAGCCGGCGTCCGCGCAGCGCCTGCAGCAGCCGCGCCGCTGGGCATCGGGGTGACCAGCACGGTCGGTGCCAGCCGGCGCAGCGCCAGCGCCGGCCAGCCGCCGGTCGGCGAGCACCTCGGCGACCAGCGCCTCGTCGTCGCTGCGCAGGTAGGAGCCGGCGCGGCCGACCCGCAGGCCGCCGTGCCGGCGGGCCACGTCGTCGATCAGGTAGGTGAGCGCCTGCGGCACCGGGGTGCGCGACCGGCGGCGGAACAGCGCGTGCAGGTCGTCGGCGGCGTAGCCGGCGTCGAGCGCGCGCCGCACCGCCGCCGGGGTCACCCGGTAGACGCTGGCACCGCCGGCCGACTCCGGCTCGGCGACCACCTCGAGCTCGGCGGCCAGCGTCCGGCTCGGGCGGCCCGGGGACGACCACGGTCAGGTCGGCCTGCACCAGGAAGTGGTCGACCGGTGCGGGCAGCAGGGCGTCGAGCGCCCGGACCGCGCTCGGCGGGTCGTCCGGTGCGCGGCCGCCCTCGGCGCGCGTGCCCAGCGGGTCGGCGGCCGCCCGCTCGTCGTGGCCGAGCTCCGCGGCGTCGTCGGCGAGCAGCAGCCCGGCCCGTGCGCGGTGAGCGCGCCCAGCCCGGTGACGCCGAGCAGCGCGGCCTCGGCGAGCACCTCGCGGTAGCTGCCCTCCCGGCCCCGGGTGCGCCGCGGCGCCCGCCAGTCGAGCAGGTCGAGCAGCTCGTCGGCGGTCGGCGCGGTGCCGGGCGCCTGGCCGGCGAGCATGCCGAGCACCGCGCGCCGGGTGGCCGGCGCGCCGGACCGCTCGGCCTCGGGCGGCGAGCGCGGTGATCGGCCGGTCCCGCTCGTCGCGCTGGCCGACCAGGCCGGGCTGGCGGGTCATGGTCAGCCAGGCGCCGGCGAGGTCGGTCCAGCGGCGGGCGATCGAGGAGGCCCGCCAGACGTCGAACGCGCGCGGTCGGCAGCACCTGGGTCTCGGTGCCGGGCCGGCCGACCGGGGCCGCGTGGGCCTCGGCCTCGCCGACCAGGCCGGCGGCGTACGCGACCTCCAGCAGCAGCGCCGCGGTCGGCCTCGTCGAGCCCGGCGGCGCGGGCCAGCCGGCGCAGCTCCCGGACGCCGATGCCGCCGGAGCGCAGCACCGGCGGCCGGCTCGGCGTCGAGGGCCTCCAGCAGCGCCTCGGTGTGCCGCACCGCCTCCATCGCCTGGCCGGCGCCGGCGGAGTCGGCGGCCTTCGGCTCGCGGGCGGTCGCGGCGATCTTGGGCGGTGCGGGGTGCAGCGGGCCGAGCGGGCCCGGTGTCGCGGCGCAGCAGCAGGCCGACCTCGCGGGGCAGCTCGACAGCCGCCGCTGTGGCACCGGCCACCAGCAGGGCGTTGTCGACCAGCCAGCGCACCGGGGAGCCGGCGTCGCCACCGCCGGCCAGGCGTGCCGACCGGCGGGCCGGCGGCGAGCCGGTCGAGCACCGCCCGGGCCGGCGGCGGCGCCGGCGAGCACCGTGCGGCGAGCCGGGCCGGGTCGGCGACCAGCGCGGCCGCGCGCCGGGTCGAGCGCCGCGGCGGGCCGGCCGAGCCCGGCCGGGTACGGGGAGGAGACCTCGTCGACGCCGCGGCGCACGGCAGCGCGTGCTCCGGGCCGTAGAGCACGAAGCGGGCGCGCAGCCGGCCGATGGCCGCCCGGGCGGCGTCGGCCGGTCGGCCCCGGCGGCCAGCGTGAGATCGTCTCCAGGCTGGTCGTGTCGTCCGGTCCGGCCGCGGCTGAGCCGGGCCGCGTCGAGGATCTCCAGGGTGAACTGGTCGAAGCCGTCCAGCGCGCGGGCGACCGACACCCGGGACTGGGCCCGCAGGGCCAGGGCGGACAGGTCGGCCGGCACGGGCACGACCAGGTCGGGACGCAGGCGCAGCAGCGCGGCCAGCGCCTCGTCGGGCAGCGACCGCAGATGGTCGGCGAGCGTGGTGGTCATCGTCTTTCCACGCTATCCGGCCGGGCGGCCGCGTGTCGGCGGCGTCCGGCTCGACGTGTGCGACCATCGGCCAGCGTGATCACGCGAACTGGCCGTCGGGTTCGACCTCGACATGACCCTGGTCGACACCCGCGCCGGCATCGCCGCCGCCTACCGGGCGCTGACCGCCGTCACCGGCGTGCTATGTGGACGCCAGGCCGGCCGATCGTCCCGGCTCGGGCCCGCCGCTGCGGACCGAGCTGCGCAACTGGTTCCCGGCGGAGCGAGGTCGAGGCGGCCGTCACGACCTACCGGGCGCTGTACCCGAGCGCTACGCGATCACGCCGACCGTGCCTGCTGCCCGGCGCCCGGGCGGCCGTCGGACGCCGTGCACGAGCCGGTGGCCGTGTGGTGGTCGTCACGTCGAAGCTCGGCCGGCTGGCCCGAGCTGCACCTGGAGCACCTCGGCCTCGCCGTCGACGCGGTGGCCGGCGACCTGTTCGCCGAGCGGCAAGGCGACGGCGCTGACCGGCGCACGGCGCGGCCGTCTACGTCGGTGACCACGTCGCGGACATGGTGGCCGCCCGGACGGCCGGGGTGCCCGGCGTCGGCGTGGCGACCGGCCCCTGTTCCGCCGATGAGCTGCGCGCGGCCGGCGCCGCAGCTGGTTCTGCCGACTCACCGGAATTCCCGGCGGCGCTCGCCGGGCTTGATCCGGCTAGCCTTGTGAGCGTCAGCAATCTCACAGTGCGAGTCAGTGAGGTTGCAGGTGCCGACGGGTCGAGTGAAGTGGTACGACGCGGACAAGGGATACGGGTTCCTCACCAGTGACGAGGGCGGCGACGTCTTCCTGCCCAAGGGCGCGCTGCCCGCCGGCGTCGCCGACCTCAAGGGTGGCCAGCGGGTCGAGTTCGGCGTGGTCGACAGCCGCAAGGGCGCGCAGGCGCTCGGCGTCAAGCTGCTCGACGCGCCGCCGTCGATGGCCGAGCTGCGCCGCCGGCCGGCCGAGGAGCTGCACGGCCTGGTCGAAGACATGATCAAGGTGCTCGAGGCGAAGGTCCAGCCCGACCTGCGCCGGGGCCGGTTCCCGGACAAGAAGACCGCGCAGAAGGTCGCTCAGCTGGTCCACGCGGTGGCCCGCGAACTGGAGGTCTGAGGCACCGAGCGCCGGCGGCGGCGGCCCGGCCGAGCAGGGCGTCGATCGCGGCGCGCTGGCCCTCGGCGCCCAGGTCCGCGGTGAACTCGTTGACGTAGAGCGCGATGTGCTGGTCGACCACGTCCTGCTCCATCTCCTGGGCGTGCGCGCAGCACGTACTCGCGGCTGGCGCGCCGGGTCGGCCCAGGCCTGGCGGACCGACGTCGCGGATCCAGTCCGGTCGCGGCCGCCGGGTCGACGGCGCCGCGCCGGGCCAGGATCGCGCCGAGCGGGATCGGCAGGCCGGTGTCGGCCTCCCACCACTCGCCGAGGTCGACCAGCGGCGGTCAGGCCGTACCGCTGGTAGGTGAACCGGGCCTCGTGGATCACCAGCCCGGCGTCGTACCGGCCCGGCCGCGACCGCCGGCATGATCTCGTGGAACGGCACCACCTCGATCGCGCGCCGGCGGCTGCCCCGGCCGACCACAGCCGGAACAGCAGGTACGCGGTGGTCCGGTCGCCCGGCACCGCCACCGTCGCGCCCGTCGACGGTCGCCGGCGCCGTCCGGCCGGGTCAGCACCAGCGGGCCGCAGCCCGCGCCCGAGCGCGCCGCCGCAGGGCAGCAGCTCGTAGTCGTCGAGCAGCCACGGCAGCGCCGCGTAGCTCACCTTGACCAGGTCGAACGCGCCCCGCTCGGCGGCGCGTGTTGGTCACGTCGACGTCGGCGTACGTCACCTCGACCGGCGGCGCGCCGGGCACCAGCCCGTGCACCAGCGCGTGGAAGACGAACGTGTCGTTGGGGCAGGGCGAGAACGCCAGCGAGAGCGCCACACCGTCCAACGCTAGCCCGCAGCGGCTCGCGCCGCACCTCGGTCGCAGCGCGGTCGAGCGGCCGGCCGCGGATGCGCCAGGCGGCCCGGTCGCGGGGGCCGACCAGGTTGGAGATCGTCCGCACCTCGGCGAACGGCAGCGCCGGCGGCGCGCCGCCGTCGCCACGCCGAAGCCCTCCATGCCCTCGGCCACCGCGTCGGGGTGGCGGGCGGCGAGCGCGTCGGTCGAGGCGGCCGTGCCGGTGACGGTGCGACACGGTCAGCACGGTGCCGACGCGCCGCGTCCGGCAGCGCCGCGCGCAGCCGGCGACGAGCTCGGGGTCGGCGTCGCAGCGGCGGACCGAAGCCGAGCTCGTCGAGCGGCAGGAAACCGTCGGGGCGCTCGGCCCCGAGGTCGGCGGCGAGGCTGCGGGTGGCGACGCGATGTCGCCGATGCCGACCCGCGCCGGCGAACCCGCCGCCGATGCCCGGGCAGATCACGCACCGTGGTACGGGCGTCCGCCCGCCTCGGCCAGCGCCAGCAGCCGGGCGGTGCCGGCGGCGGCCGCGGCCGGACCGACGCCGACGGCGGCCACGGTCGACCGTCCGTCGAGCCCGGCCCGGACCGCGTCGGCTTCCGCCTCGACGGCCGTCACGACCAGCAGCCCGGTCACGCCGGCGGTCACGGCGGTGTCCCGCCACGGGTCATCACCGGGACCGTCGACCGGACGGCTCGGCCGGTAGATGTGGAAGCCGGGCGGCGCACCGCCGTCGTCCTGCGTCGTGGTGCCGCCCGGGTCCGGCTCGGCCGCGGGCATCGGCAGCGTCGGTCCGGCGCGGGACCGGCGCCACGCAGCGGCGGCCGGCCTTGGGCAGCTCGGCGGTCGTGCGTCTCGGTGCGGGGCCGGCTTGGCGGCGCCTCCTGCCGGCCGGCGGGCGCGGCGGGTCGGCCTGCGCGACCGGCTCCGCTGCCGGCGGATCTCCGACGTCGAACCGGCCGTGCAGCGTCTCCTTGCGCAGCTGACCGGCGACCAGCACCGCGCGCAGCGCGGCCAGCGCCGCCGAGCGCCGGCGAGCAGGCCGACGCCGACCCGGCCCGTGACCGGGATCAGGCCGAGCGCGCCGCCGGCCACGCAGGCCAGCATCAGCAGCGTCTCGGAGTGGGCGAACGCGCTGGCCCGCAGCCGTCTCCGGGATCCGTTCCTGGATCGTCGGCGTCGACCGCGAGCTTGGCCATGCCGCTGATCACGCGCGGTGACCAGGCAGAGCAGCGCGACCATGGCCAGCGAGAAGCCGACCGTGGCCAGCACCGCCACGGCCGGCCAGCGATGATCAGACCGCTGGACTGCAGCGCCGACCGGCCGATGTATCCGCAGCCGAGTGCCGACCGCGGTGGCCAGGAAGGTGCCGACGCCCAGCGCGGCCGCCCAGGACGCTGAGCGCCAGCCGCGTCGCTCAACGGTGCGGCCGAAGATGCTCGGTGTCGAGGTGGCCGCCCTTGACCGCGAACGCCAGGAAGAGCAGCAGGAAGCCGTAGAACGCGCGCAGGGTGGCGCTGCCGATCAGGGCGACGATCACCAGCCGGCCGGACAGCGGCCGGTCGCCGTTGCGGCCGCATCGCGCCGAAGATCGCGGCGATCGGTCGGGGCACGGTCTCGGGCGGGTCGGAGTCGGCCCTGCGGCGGCAGCCGCAGCGCGATGACCATGCCGACCAGGAAGATCACCGCGGCGATCCGCAGCGGCCACTGCGGGCCGAGCGCGAAGGCGGCGACGCCCGATCGGCGCCACGATCGCGCCGGCGACGGTGCCGTAGACGCTCGCCCGGGCGCCCGCCTGGGACAGCCCGAGGCCCGGCGGGCAGCAGCCGGGGCACGGCCGCCGCTGCGGGCCACGCCGTACGCCCGGGACAGGGCCAGCACGCCGAACGCGGCCGGGTAGAGCGCGAAGTCGAGTCGAGGTTGTCGGCGATCACCCAGGCCAGGAAGGCCCGGCCGAGGAAGGTGGCGGCCAGCGCGTACCGGCGGCCGTGCCGGAAGCGGTCGAGCAGCGGGCCGACCACCGGCGCCAGCAGGGCGAACGGGACCATCGTGACCAGCAGGTAGAGCGCGACCTGGCCGCGGGCCTCGCCGAGCGGCACGTCGAAGAAGATCGTGCCGGCGAGCCCGATGGTGATCAGGGTGTCGCCGGCGCAGGAGGCGGCGTGCAGGTCGAACAGGCGCATCATGCCGGTTTCGCCCCGGGCGCCCTTGGACCGTGCGCGTGCCGACGCCGCGCGCGGACCCCCCGGCTGACCAGGCGGCCGCCCTTGACGGTCGAGCCGATGAATCGACCGAGCGTCGACCCGGTGCGGCGTATCAGCGGCATGCGCTCCATCCTCTCCCATCCCGGCTGTCGAGCGGCCCACACGCGTAGTGAAGAATGTCTGGGTGACCAGGAGTGCCGGCCGTGCGATCCGCGAAGCTCGACCAGGTCTGTGCCGCCGCCGTCGACCTGGCCCGGGCGGCGGTCACGGAGATCGACCCGGCCGAGGTCGGCGAGCATCTCGACGTGGTTGCCGAGGGCGAGCGGCTGGTTACCCACTACTTTGCCTGCGAATGCCCGGCTACCGGGGCTGGCGCTGGGCGGTCACAGTGGCCCGCGTCTCCCGCAGCAAGCACGTGACCGTCTGCGAGACGGTGCTGCTGCCCGGCCCCGACGCGCTCTGGCGCCCGAGCTGGGTGCCCTGGCAGGACCGGCTCCAGCCGGGCGACCTGGGCGTCGGCGACCTGCTGCCGACCCCGGCCGACGACGACCGGCTGGTGCCCGGTTACACGCTTTCCGACGACCCGGCGGTCGACGAGGTCGCCTGGGAGCTCGGCCTCGGCCGGCCCCGGGTGATGTCGAACGAGGGCCGGGAAGAGACCGCGCAGCGCTGGTACGACGGCGACCACGGCCCCGACGCGGCGATCTCGACGGCCGCGCCGGCCGCGGCCCGCTGCGGCGACCTGCGGCTTCTACCTGCCGCTGGCCGGCGCGATGCGCCAGGCGTTCGGGGTGTGCGGCAACATGTTCGCGCCCGACGACGGCCGGGCGGTCAGCGCCGACCACGGCTGCGGCGCGCACTCCGAGATGCTGGCCGAGAGCGCCAGCGCCCGAGATTGCCGACCGTCTACGACGACAGCGAAGTCGAGTCGGTCGACGACTGAGCGGCGGCCCGCCGCCGGCGCCGGTTGGCGTCGTGCCTGACCATGACCGCTAGGCCCGGGAATCCGAGCAGGAAGCCGGCCAGGCAGGTCCACAGCCAGTTTTCGCGCCCGTCGCGGAAAAAGGCGAGCACCACCAGCCCGACGGCCGCCCAGATGACGATGCCACCCACGGCGAACGGCACCATAGGCGGGTCGAGCGGTGCCACCCGGGGTTGTTGCTGCTGCTCAGCCACTCGAAAAGGGTAACCAGGAAGATCTTTCGGTGTAACACCGGCTGTGGCACGATGCCCAGGTCAATCGATGATCTCCGTGGGGAGCCCGCGTCATGACCGAGGCACCGCCACAGCAACGGGCCGCCAATGCCGACCGCCCGGTCAGCGGGTTCGACCGCTACTTCTCGATCACCGCCCGTGGTTCGACGATCGGCCGGGAGGTCCGCGGCGGCTTCGCGACCTTCTTCACGATGGCCTACATCGTGGTGCTCAACCCGCTGATCCTCGGCAGCGCGACCGACGCGAACGGAGTCGCACCTCGCGATCGCCGCGATCGCGGCCGCCACCGCGCTGGTCGCCGGCGTGATGACGATCCTGATGGGCGTGGTCGGCCCGGTTCCCGCTGGCGCTGGCCGCCGGCCTCGGCGTCAACGCGATGGTGGCCTACGAGATCGCGCCGCAGATGACCTGGGCCGACGCGATGGGCCTGGTGGTCATCGAGGGCGTGCTGATCGCGATCCTGGTGCTCACCGGGCTGCGCGAGAGCATCTTCCGCGCGGTGCCGACCCAGCTCAAGGCCGCGATCGGGGTGGGCATCGGCCTGTTCCTGACGATCATCGGTCTCGTCGACGCCGGCTTCGTGCGCCGGATCCCGGACACCGCCGGCACCACCGTGCCGGTCGGGCTGGGCATCAACGGCCGGCTGGTCAGCTGGCCCGCGCTGGTCTTCGTGTTCGCGCTGCTGCTGACGATCATCCTGTTCGTGCGCAAGGTCCGCGGCGCCATCCTGATCGGCATCCTGGCGGCGACGGTGCTGGCGCTGATCGTCGAGGCGATCGGCAAGATCGGCCCGTCCTTCGTCGACGGCAAGCCGAACCCGACGCGGCTGGTCGCTCAACGTGCCGAAGCTGCCGGACACCGATCGTCGACCTGCCCGACCTGTCGCTGCTGGGCAAGTTCAACGTGTTCGACTCGTGGCAGACGGCCGGCTGGCTGGTCGTCGCTGATGTTCGTCTTCACCCTGCTGATCACGGACTTCTTCGACACGATGGGCACGATGGTCGCGGTCGGCCAGGAGGGCGGCCTGCTCGACGAGAACGGCATGCCTCCGCGTACGCGGGAGATCCTGCTCGTCGACTCCGTCGCGGCGGCGGCCGGCGGCGCGGCCAGCGTCTCCAGCAACACCTCGTACATCGAGAGCGCCTCCGGTGTTGCCGAGGGGGCCCGGACCGGCGTCGCCAACCTGGTCACCGGCGGCCTGTTCCTGCTCGCGATGTTCATCGCCCCGCTGGTCACGGTGGTGCCGTTCGAGGCCGCGTCGGCCGCGCTGGTGATCGTCGGCTTCCTGATGATGACCGCGGTGCGCAACATCGACTGGACCGACTACGAGATCGGCGTGCCGGCGTTCCTGACCATCGTGCTGATGCCGTTCACCTACTCGATCTCCATCGGCATCGGGGCCGGCATCATCTCGTACGCGGTGATCAAGTTGGCCTGTGGCAAGGGACGGCAGGTTCACCCGTTGTTGTACGCCGTGGCGGCCCTGTTCGTGGTCTACTTCCTGCGTGGGCCGATCGAGACACTGATCTCGTAAGGCCGTGACCGGGGCCATACTCGCTGGTTGTTAGCCGGGCTTATTAGTTAAGCTAATTACTGTGACGGAGCGGACGGTGACGGCAAAGCGCGTCTCGGTGGCGCAACTGGCCTCGTCGCTGCGCGATGCGATCACCCGGTTCAACCGGCGGGTCAGGCAGACCCGCCCGGTCGGCGATCTCACGGTTACCCAGCTGTCCGCACTGACCAGCCTTCAGCTGGGCGGTGCGCTGTCTCCCCGTGAGCTCGCCGATGTCGAACGTGTCCAGCCGCCGACGATGACCAAGATCGTCGCCAAGCTGGAAGAGCGCGGGCTGGTGCAACGAACCCCGCACCCGACCGACGGGCGCCAGGTCATCCTGGCCGCCACGGAGGCGGGTCGGGCGATCCTTGCCCAGCACGAGCGGGCCCGTGACGAGTGGCTGGCCCCTCGACTCGCCGCGCTCACCCCGGAGGAGCGCGACACGCTCCGCCGGGCGGCGGAGATCCTGCAGAAGGTCGCGCGCGCCTGAGCTCGCGCCGCTTCGTCCTTTGTGGATGACGCGTACCTTCGGCGATCTCTTTGGGAGGCGCAACAGCCTTGCGGGCCCGGCTCAACACCACGTTCCAGTCCCTCCAGGTGAGGAACTACCGGCTGTTCTCGGTCGGTCAGCTCGTGAAGCTGATCGGCGTGTGGATGATGTTCACGACCCAGGACTGGCTCGTCTTCCTGTTGGGTGGCACCGCCGCACAGCTCGGCATCGTCACGGCACTGCAGTTCACCCCGGTGCTGGCGCTGACGCTGATCTCCGGCCGCCTCGCCGACCGCTACGACAAGCGCAAGATCCTCTTTGTCGCCAACCTCGCCTGGACCGTGTTGTCGGTGCTGTTCAGCCTCCTGGTGGTCAGCGGTGCGGCCCAGCTCTGGCACGTCTACGTCTTCGCCCTGCTGCTCGGTGTGTCGAGCGCGGTCGAGACGCCGGTGCGCCAGGCGTTCGTCTCCGAGCTCGTGGAGATCCGGCTGCTGCCCAACGCGCTCGGCCTGTCGGCGGCGACCTTCAACAGCGCCCGGGTGATCGGCCCGTCGATCGCCGGCATCGCGATCGCGCTGTTCGACGTGGGCCCGGTGTTCGTGTTCAGCGCGGTCCTCGCCGTCGCGCCGCTGATCTGCCTGGCCCGGATGCGGCCGGCCGAGCTCTACCGCCTCGACCTCGCACCGGCGACCGAGCGCGAGCCGGCCAAGGTGATCGACGGCCTGCGCTACGTCCGGCGCCGCCCCGACCTGATGCTGCCGATGGTGCTGATGAGCACGCTGGCCTTCACCCTCTTCAACTTCCCGGTCACCCTCCAGGCGCTGGCCAAGACCGGCTTCAACACGGGCGCGGCGTCGTTCGGCCTGTTCACCACCGCGGTCGGCCTGGGCGCCCTGGTCGGCGCCCTGGTAGGTGGAACCCGCCGGGCCCGCCCGTCGGTCTACACGGTGATCACGTCCGCCATGATCTTCAGCGCTTCGGCATCCTGGTGGGCATCCTGCCGGTGTACTGGCTGGTCGTCGCCGCCCTCGTACCCACCGGCTTCTTCATGGTCTTCTTCGCCCAGGCGGCCAACCAACGAGTCCAACTCGGCACCGATGCGGCGTTCCGCGGTCGGGTGATGGCCCTGTGGGTGTTCGTCTTCATGGGCCTCAACCCGGTCTCCGGCCCACTGGTCGGCTGGCTGGCCGACCACGCCGGCGCTGGCACCGCGATCTGGCTCGGCGGCGCGATCGCGCTGGCCGCGACCACCCTGTCCCTGGTCGTGCAGCTGCGGCACAGCGGCAGCCGGTTGCGGATGCACCTGCGTCCGGTGCCGCGCGTGCGGGTCGTCCCAGCCGTGGCCGCCGCCGTCGCCGAACGCGCCTAGGCCGCGACCTGCCGGTCATCGCGGCCTGCGCCGGGCCGGGTGCGGCATGGCGGTGTCCCGGGATGGCCGAGATGCGTACCGGTGTTGCGGCGTTTCCGGGCCATCGCCAGCCGACGCCCGGGCTCCGTCTCTGCTCACGATGATCGAGAGGACACGGCCGAGGCCCGGTCCTGGGTGTCCGACCAGTTCACCGGCCCCTGGGCCTCGCCGGCGCGCCAGCCCTCGTCCACGAGACAGCCCTGCCGCGCCGGGACCGCGGGCACCTTCCGTCGTACGGATCTGGTTTGCTTTGCGGCATGACGCGCGACGTGTTCCTCCGGTGTCTCGAGGCCGACTTCGGCGACCTGCGCACGGCCGCCGTCGACCTGTCGGCGCCCGTGCCGTCCTGTCCGGGTTGGACGGTCGACGACCTGGTCTCCCACGTCGCACACGTCTACCTGCACAAGGTCGAGACCATGCGGCGCGGTGAGCTGCCCAAGCAGTGGCCGCCGGAGCCGACCGGGGAAACGTCGCTCGCCCTGCTCGACCGGGGCTACGCCGAGCTGGTCGCCGAGTTCGCCGACCGGCCGGACGACCAGGCCTGCCCGACCTGGTACGAGCCGGATCAGACCGTCGGCTTCTGGATCCGGCGGATGGCGCAGGAGACGGTGATCCACCGGGTGGACGCCGAGCTCGCCGCGGGTCTCCCGGTCTCGCCGATCCCGGTCGAGCTCGCCGACGACGGCATCGCCGAGGTGCTCGAGGTGTTCCTGTCCTACGCCACCCGCCAGTGGCCGGAAGACTTCGGTGACCTGCTGCGCGCCAACGGCAACCGCGCGGTGCTGGTCGGCGCCGGCGGTGCGCGCTGGCTGGTCCGCCTCGACCACGGCAGTGTCGAGATCGCACCCGACACCGCCGGGCAGGCGGTGGCCCAGGTTTCCGGTGCGCCGCACAACGTGCTGCTGTGGCTCTGGCGTCGGGTTAGCGACAGTGCGGTCCGGGTGGAGGGAGATGCGGCTGCGGTGTCCCGGCTGCGTGCCCTGTTGGAGGCGGCCACGCAGTGATCATCCCGAATGCGCCATGCGCGGATTTTGACCGGTCGGTGCAGCAAATGACACCCAAATCGGTGGCGGTCGCTGCCAGAGCCGCATAGCGTCGAAGAGTGGCGATCCCGCACACACTCGTGCTGGCGGTGGCGATTCTGACGCTTTTGTGTCTGCCTGCCATCGTCGCCGCGATCGTATGCGCGGACGAGCTCATCGAACGCGCCGCCCGTGCCGTGCGACAGGCGCGCCTGCTGCGCCAAGAGCGACGGGCGATCAGCCGGCTCGACCGTTCGATCGGCGAGGTGGCCGTCGAAGTCGAGCTGGCCATGCCCGACGACCAGGAGCGACCGACGATCGAGCAGATCGCCGCCGACCTGCAGCGCCTAGGCCGCCAGCGGCTCGGCATCGCCCAGCGTTCGGTGATCTGGCAGACCGCCGTGCTCCGGGCCTATGACGACCAGCTCCGCCTGGCCTGCGCCTGCCTGGACGTGCGCCAGCATCTCAGCGAGCTGGTCGGCGTCGACCTGGAGATCGAACGCGTCCGGGTCGAGGGCGAGCTACAGGCGGCCGGCATGACCCTCCCGACGGCCGAGGCCGAGCGCCGCGAGCAGCGTTGAGGCTGTTCGTCGCCGTCTACCCGCCCGAGGCCGCGGTGGTCGACCTGGCCACTTTCGTGTCGGCCCTGCACGTCGGCCGCGCGGCGGCCGAGGGCGTCAACACGCGCCTCGCCAAACCCGAGACGTATCACCTGACGCTGGCCTTCCTGGGCGAGGTACCCGACGAACGCCTCACCGATGTGGAGGCGGCCATCGGGTTGGCGGTTGATCGGTATCACGCCCGCGCGAGCACCCAGGCCCGCCGCGCAGCCCGCGCCAACGCCCGCGCACACGCGGATCCGACCTCAGCACCCACATCAGAACTCACCGCAGGTGAGGACGCCCGTGCGGACGCGCGTTCTGGTTCCGGGTCCCCGGAGAGTGCGGGTGACGGTGCCGCGCTGCCCGACGTGGGTCGTAACTCCGGGTTGGGGTCTGGGCCCGGAGAGGGTGCGGGTGGTGGTGGGCCGTCGTCCGACGTGGGTTCCGGGTTGGGGTCTGGGTCCGCGGAGAGTGCGGGTCGTGGTGGGCCATCGTCTGACGTGGGTTCGGCCTCCGGGTTCGGGTCTGGGTCCGCGGAGAGTGCGGGTCGTGGTGGGCCATCGTCCGACGTGGGTTCGGCCTCCGGGTTCGGGTCTGGGTCCGCCGACAGTGCGGGTGGCGGTGGCGCATTCCCCGACGCGGGTTCTGGTTCCGGGTTGGGGTCTGGGTCCGCGGAGGGCGCGGGTGGCGGCGGGGCACCGTCCGACGTGGATCAGGGCGCGAAGCGGCGGGTGGAGGCGTGGCCGGTGGTGCCGGAGCTTGCGCTGTCGGGTGGCGGGCGGTTCGGGCGTGGAGCTTTCACGTTGATGTGGATCGGGGTCGCTGGTGACCTCGACCCGATGCGGGCACTGCACAAGGCGCTACGCAGCGAGTTGAAACGCGCGCGCTTTCCCTACGACGTGCGGCAGTGGAAGCCGCATCTGACCGTCGCGCGTCCGGGGAACCGCATCCCCAAGGCTGACCTGGACGCCGACCGCGTCGCGCTCGACGCCTATGTCGGTCCCGCGTGGCCGGCCGGCGAGCTCTATTTGGTGCGCAGCAACCTTGGGCCAGAGCCAACCTACGAGCGCCTCAGCAACTGGCTTCTCTGATCCGCCATAGTGGAGTGACTACTGCGGGTAGTTTGCGAGGGTGACGAGTGTTTTGCCCCCTTCGCCCATTGGCCCCTCTTCGTCAACCAAGCGGAACTTCTGGCTCACCGCGCCTGGGCTGGTGACCATCTTCGTCGTACTCGGGATGGCGGCCGTCAGCGTCTGGGCCGGTGCGCGCGAGACCCGGGCCCGGGCGGCGGAGATGCTCGTCGACGTCGCGTCCTGTGACTTCGCGGGTGATCGCGTCACGGTCGGGCTGACCGTCCGGAACACCGGCGCGACCGCGCGGTCGGCGCACATCCAGGTCGAATACCGCGACGCTGACGGCACCCGCATCGACCGCGAGTCGGTCACCGCGCGGGACGTCGCACCTGGCGGCACCGCGAGCCTCGAGGAAAGCACGCAGCTCGACCCCCCGGCGGCGACCGGGACCTGCCTGGTCGTGGAAGTCCGATAGCCGGTCTGCTCGGCGACGAGGACCGGGTCGTACAGCGGCGATGTGTTGTCGCGAGTTGCGCCGAAACGTTCTTGGCGTGGATGGTTGACCACCGTCTGGGAAGGGTGGTCTGGGCTTCGCCACGACCTGGGGCGGCAGATCAGGGGTTCGATCTCAGAGGCACTAGATCTGTTGTCCCGGATCCGGACGGCCACCCGCATTGTCCTCGTCTGCAGATCGTGCAAGATCGGCAGGACCGACTAAACGCTTCGCGAATCCGGGGTGGTTCGTGGCGGGTGCCGGTGGTCGATCATGGTGGCTTGTGATCGTGTGTAGCTCATCTGGGCGTTCGGGCGCTGACCCTTGATCGTGTGCGCCGGGTCTGGTCGACACGCCGTGCTCGAACCCGACCAGCCGCACATGTTCATGCGCCGGCGGTGCTCAGATCCAGGCCAGCCGCACAGGATCAAGGGTGGCCGACCTCAGATCCAGGCCAGCCGGACACGATCAAGGGCCAGCGGGCCTCAACGCCCGCCGCCCACCCGATGGTCGGCGGGTGCGGTTAGTGCCGGGTGGCGGGGGCCAACCAGGCCATGGCGGCGCTACCAGGCCCAGGCTTCCGGGGCCGGCGCCGCCCTTGCCGAACGGCGGGAAGAGTTCGTCGAGCCGGCCCAGGTGTCGCCCGGTCGAGCGTGATGTCGAGCGCGCCGCGGCGCGCCGTCGAGCTGCTCCATCGTGCGCGGGCCGATGATCGGCGCGGTCACGCCCGGGCCGGGAGAGCAGCCACGCCAGCGCGACATTGCCGGGTCGTGGCCGAGGTCGGCGCAGAGCTTCTCGTACGCCTCGATCGACTCGCGGTGCGTGGCCAGCGTCGTCGGCCGCTCGCCCGGACTTGCCGCGGCCCGCCTCGCCCTCGGCCAGCTTGCGGAGCGCCCCGGCGAGCAGGCCGCCGTGCAGCGGCGACCACGGGATGATGCCCGATGCCGTAGTGCTGCGCGGCCGGGATCACCTCCAGCTCGACGTGCCGGGTCGAGCAGGTTGTAGATGCACTGCTCGGAGACCAGGCCGAGGAAGTTGCGGCGGGCGGCCGACTCCTGCGCCTGGGCGAGGTGCCAGCCGGCGAAGTTGGACGACCCGACGTAGAGGACCTTGCCCTGGGCGACCAGGGTCTCCATCGCCTGCCAGATCTCCTCCCACGGCGTGGTCCGGGAGACGTGGTGCATCTGGTAGAGGTCGATGCTCAGTCGGTCTGCAGCCGGCGCAGCGAGTCCTCGCAGGCGCGGACGATGTGCCGGGCGGACAGGCCCTGCTCGTTGGGCCAGTCGCCCATCTGGCCGTACACCTTGGTGGCCAGCACGACCTTGTCGCGCCGGCCGCCGCCCTGGGCGAGCCAGCGGCCGATGATCTGCTCGGTGACGCCCTCGCCGAGCTTCCAGCCGTAGACGTTGGCGGTGTCGAAGAAGTTGATGCCGTGCTCGAGCGCGCGGTCCATGATCGCGAAGCTGTCGGCCTCGCTGGTCTGCGGGCCCGAAGTTCATCGTGCCCGAGGCAGAGCCGGCTGACCGACAGGCCGGTGCGGCCCAGGTTCGTGTATTCCATGCCACTCACCCTGCCACCGAGCGGCAGGGTGCGAAAGCTCAGGAGGACTCGCGCTGCGGGTGCGCTGCCGAAGAGCACGTCGTCCCAGCTCGGCAGGCGCTTGCGCGGCTTGCCGGACGGTCGCTCTGCTCGGTGCCGCCGGCGCCGGCGGTGCGGCGCGGCCGCAGGACCGCGAGCGACGGCACGGCCGGGACCTCCTTGGGCGCGTCGGCGTCGTCGTCGAAGGCCGAACCCGCCGGCCGCCGAGCAGCGCCGCGGCGCCGCCGCCGACGGGCGCTGCCGGAGGCGCGTCGGCGGCCGTCGAGGCCGCCGGCTCGAGCCGCGACCGGCGTCGCCGAGCGGCCGGTCGAGCGAGGCGAGCAGCGCGTCGCGGCCGGCCCGGATCGGGTCGCGGCCGGGCGCGGCGGCTCGCGCGGCCGGTCGCGCGGACGGCAGGCCGTGCCCGCCGCGGCTCGGCTCGCCCCGGGACGGGCCGGGCAGCGCGTGGCCGCCCGCGCTCCGGGTGCCGGCTCCTGGCCGAGCAGCGGCGCGGGCCGCTCGGCGCACAGGTACTGCGCCATGTCGTCGTGCGGCGTGACGACCTGGCGGGCCTTGTCGAGGTCCCAGATCGCCTGCGCGGTGGCCTTGCCGGACGGCCAGGTGGCGACGATCCGCCAGGTGCCGTCGTCGCGCCGGTAGGCGTCCCAGGAGATCTTCTCGGTGTCGATGCCGTGCTGGGCCAGCCGGGCGTCGACGACCTCGGCGAGCGGGGCGCCCTTCTCGGACGTCTTGCAGCCGGGTGCGGCGGGCGTGCTGGGCGAGCATCGCCCGCTCCTGCAGCACCGGGCCGGCGTAGCGCAGCACCCGGTCGACCGGCACGCCGGCGATGCGGGCGACGTCCTCGGCGGACTCGCCGGCGCGGATGCGGGCCTGGATGTCCCGCGGGGACAGCGACGGCGGCCGGCTCGCCGGTGGCCGGGCGGCCGCTGACCGCGGCGGCGGCCGCGGCTCGGCGTGCAGGACGCCGGCGATCCGCTCGTCGATGGGCAGCGCGAGGAGGCGGCCCACCTCGTCGGCGAGCACCAGCGCCTGGCCGTCCTCGGAGAGGGCGACGAAGCGTACTGGCCGCATCGCGTTGCCTCCGTCCCGCTCGCTGGCCCACGCCACAGTCGGCCACGCACGGCGTCCCGACCACAGTACGCGTCATCACCGCTGGGTAGCCGCACGCGACGTCGCCGCATGTAGCGACTCACTGGCGCATCGCGACGGCACGTCCGGCGGTCCGACGGACCGATCGGACGAACGTCAGAGCCGCTCGACCACGTAGTCGATGCAGGCGGTCAGCGCCTCGACGTCGGCCGGCTCGACGGCCGGGAACAGCGCGACCCGCAGCTGGTTGCGGCCCAGCTTGCGGTACGGCTCGGTGTCGACGATGCCGTTGGCGCGCAGCGCCTTGGCGATCGCCGGCGGCGTCGACGCCGTCGGCGAAGTCGATCGTGGCGACCACGTTCGAGCGCAGCGCCGGGTCGGTGACGAACGGGGTGGCCACGGCGGACCGCTCGGCCCAGCCGTAGAGCGATGGCGGCGCTCTCGGCGGTGCGCTTGGCCGCCCAGGCCAGGCCGCCCTGCGCGTTCATCCAGTCGGTCTGCTCGGCGGCCAGGAAGATCGTGGCCAGCGCCGGGGTGTTGTAGGTCTGCTCCAGCCGCGAGTTGTCGATCGCGGTGACCAGGTCGAGGAAGGCCGGGATGTAGCGGCCCGGACGCCTTGATCTCGGCGGCCCGGGCCAGCGCGGCCGGCGACATCAGCGCGAGCCACAGCCCGCCGTCGGAGCCGAAGCACTTCTGCGGCGCGAAGTAGTAGACGTCGGTCTCGCGTGAGGTCGACCTCGAGGCCGCCGGCGCCCGAGGTGGCGTCGTGCAGCATCAGCGCGCCCGGGTCGGCGCCGGCCACCCGGCGGATCGGCACGGCGACGCCGGTCGAGGTCTCGTTGTGCGGGGTGCAGTAGGCGTCGACGCCGGCCTCGGCGACCAGCGCCGGGCGCGTGCCCGGCTCGGCCTTGCGGACGGTCGGCTCGCCGAGGAACGGCGCGTCCTTGACCGCCTTGGCGAACTTGGCGCCGAACTCGCCGAAGCTGGCGAACTGGGCCCGGTCGCGGATCAGGCCGAACGTGGCGACCTCCCAGAACGCGGTGGTGCCGCCGTTGCCGAGTGATCACCTCGTAGCCCTCGGGCAGCGAGAAGAACTCGGCGATGCCCGCGGCGCAGCCGGGCGACCTGGTCGCGGACCGTCTTCTGCCGGTGCGAGGTGCCGAGGTAGGTCGTGGCGACCTCGGCCAGCGCGGAGACCGCCTCCGGGCGGACCTTGGACGGCCCGCAGCCGAAGCGGCCGTCGGCGGGCTTGAGCTCGTCGGGAATCCGGATGCTCGGTCACGTCAGCCACGGTATCGAAGATCCTTCCGATGGGCGGGGCGGGCACGGCGACGCTGCCGGCACCCATCCTCGCACCCGCCGGCGGCCCGCTGGCGCGATCCCGGCGTCGGTCTGAGTCCTTCGCCACACCCGACGAGCCGCGCCGGCGTCGAACAGGGCCCCTCGACGACGCCGGCGTACGGGAGGGGCCCATCCCACATCAGCTCAGACGTCGTGCGGGATCGGCGTCCCAGCCCTCGACGTCGGCGGGCTTGCGCGGGCCCGGGCCGACGTAGCGTGGCGGACGGGCGGACCAGCCGCTCGAGCGCCTTCTGCTCCAGGATGTGCGCGCTCCAGCCGGCCATCCGGGCGCAGGTGAACATCGAGGTGAACATGTGCGCCGGCACCTCGGCGAAGTCGAGCACCACGGCCGACCAGAACTCGACGTTGGTGGCCAGCACCCGGTCCGGGCTGGCGGGCCTGCAGCTCGTCGAGGGCGGCCTTCTCCAGCGCCTCGGCGACCTCGAAGCGCGGCGCGCCCAGCTCCTTGGCGGTGCGCCGGAGCACGCGGGCGCGCGGGTCCTCGGCCCGGTAGACCCGGTGGCCGAAGCCCATCAGCCGCTCGCCGCGGTCGAGCACGCCCTTGACGTAGCCCTCGGCGTCGCCGCTGCGCTCGACCGCCTCGATCATGTGCAGCACCCGGGACGGCGCGCCGCCGTGCAGCGGGCCGGACAGCGCGCCGATGCCGGACGAGATGCAGGCCGCCGCGTCGGCGCCGGTGGAGGCGACGACCCGGGCGGTGAAGGTGGAGGCGTTCATGCCGTGCTCGGCGGCGGAGATGAAGTACGCGTCGACGGCCTTGACGTGCCGCGGGTCGGGCTCGCCCCGCCAGCGCTTCATGAACCGCTCGACGATCGTCTGCGCCTTGTCGATCTCCTTCTGCGGCACGGCCGGCAGGCCGAGGCCGCGGGCCGACTGGGCGACGAAGGACAGCGCGGTCACCGAGACCCGGGCGAGGTCCTCGCGGGCCTGCTCGTCGGAGATGTCGAGCAGCTGGCCGAGAGCCCCAGTACGGGGCGAGCATCGCGACCGCGGACTGCACGTCGACCCGGATGTCGCCGGAGTGCACCGGCACCGGGAACGGCTCGGCCGGCGGCAGGCCGGGCCCGAACCGGCCGTCGACCAGCAGCGCCCACACGTTGCCGAAGGAGACCTGGCCGATCAGATCCTCGATGTCGACTCCGCGATAGCGCAGCGCGCCGCCCTCCTTGTCGGGCTCGGCGATCTCGGTCTCGAAGGCGACGACGCCCTCCAGCCCCGGCTTGAAGTCGGACATTTCGCTCTCCTGATCGGTCGTACGTGCGCCGTCGCACCGATTGTCGGCGCCTTAGGCGACCGCTCAGGTTTCGTATTCGTGTCATCTTGCCTGCTGAGTCCTCGCGGACTGTGCTGCACGCGACACGCGCGCAACTCGGAGTGCCGCCGAACAGTGCATCTCAGCGCGCGTTAACGCGTGCACGAAGGATGAGGACGTGACCGGAGACACACCCGACCTGGCCGAGATGCGCCGCGAGTACGCGACCGAACGCGGGCTTGACCGAGGCCGACCTGGCCGCCGACTGGCTGGACCCAGTTCGACCGCTGGTTCGCCGACGCGGTCGCCGCCGGGCTGCCCGAGCCGAACGCCATGGTGCTGGCCACCGCCGACGCGGCCGGCCGGCCGAGCGCGCGGACGGTGCTGCTGAAGGGGTACGACGAGCGAGGGCTTCGTCTTCTTCACCAACTACGAGTCGCGCAAGGGCGCCGAGCTGCGCGCCAACCCGTACGCCAGCCTGCTCTTCCCGTGGTTTCCGCATGCAGCGGCAGGTGGTCGTCTGCGGCACGGTCGCGCCGGTGGACCGGGCGGAGACCGAGGCGTACTTCGCCAGCCGGCCGCGCGGCTCGCAGACTCGGCGCCTGGGCCAGCCCGCAGTCGCAGGTGCTGTCCGACCGGGCCGAGCTCGACGAGCGGTACGCAGGCGCCGAGCGAGCGGTTCGCCGACGGCAGTGCCGCGATGCCGCCGCCGCCGCACTGGGGCGGGCTGCGGGTGGTGCCGGAGACGGTGGAGTTCTGGCAGGGCGCGGCCGGCCGGCTGCACGACGGCTGCGCTTACCGTCGCGACCGACAAGGGGAGTGGATCGTCGAGCGGCTCGCGCCGTGACGGGTGTCGAAGACCCGGTCGCGCGCAGCGCGCCGCTGGGCGATCGACGTACGCCCGCTCGCCGGGTACCCGGCGTACCGCCGGCTGTGGTCGGCAACGCCGTGTCGATCTTCGGCTTCCAGTTCACCGCCGTCGCCGTGCCGGTGGAGATGTACGCGCTGACCCGCGACTCGTTCTGGGTCGGCCTGCTGGGCGTCGCGGCCCTCGTACCGTTGCTGGTCTTCGGGCTCTGGGGCGGCGCGGTCGCCGACGCGTGCGACCGGCGCACGGCTGCTGCTCGGCGGCTCATCGTTGCTGTGGCATGGCCACGCTCGGGCTGCTGCGTCCAGGCGCTGCTCGGACGTGGGACAGCCCGGTGCTGCTGCTGGCGTTGATCGCGCGTGCAGTCGGTGGCGTTCGCGATCAGCTCGCCGACCCGCAGCGCGATCCTGCCCCGGCTGGTGCCGGACGACCTGGTGCCGGCCGCCAACACGCTGGCTACACCACCGTCGAACGCCGCCGTCGGTGCTCGGCCCGCTCGCCGCCGGCCTGATCCTCGCTGCCTGGACCGGCACACCGCGGTGCTGCCGATCGCGTACGGGGTGGACGCGGTGCTGTTCACCGTCGTGCTCTGGGCCGCGCTGCGGCTGCCCGCCGATCCGCCGCCGGCCGACGGACAGGCCGCGACGTGCCGGCCTGGCGCAGCGTCGTCGACGGGTTCCGCTACCTGGCCGACCACGCCGGTGCTGCTGCTCTCGTTCGCGATCGACATCATCGCGATGGTCGCTGGCCATGCCGCGGGCGCTCTTCCCGGAGGTGGCCGACGAGCGGTTCGGCGGCGGCGGCGCGGTCGGCTGGCTGTACAGCGCGATCGCGATCGGCTCGGTGCTCGGCGGGCTGACCTCCGGCTGGATCGGCCGGGTCCGCCGGCAGGGGCTCGGCCCTGGTGCCGCGGTGGTCGGCTGGGGCTGCGCGGTCGGCCGCGGCCGGGCTGGCGCACGCAGCTGTGGCTGATGGTCGCTGCTGCTCGCCGCTGGCCGGCGCCGCCGACCTGGTCAGCGCCGTGTTCCGGCAGACGATCCTGCTGGTCTACGCGCCGGACCAGATGCGCGGCCGGATGCAGGGCGTGTTCACCGTGGTGGTGGCCGGCGGGCCGCGCCTGGGCGACCTGCGGGCCGGCGGCATGGCCGCGATCTGGGGCGGCGTGGCCTGGGTCGGCGCGGCGGGCTCGCCGCCGCGGTGCTGGCGGTCGCGCTCGCGGTGGCCTTCCCGGCGCTGCTGCGTTACCGCAGCCCCGACCCGCAGGTCGAACCGGACCCGCGGCCCGCCGCCGCGCCGGAACCGATATCGTCCGGCCCATGACAACCGCACCGATCCCGCCCCTTTCCGGCACACAGTGGACGATCGCCGCCGCACGGCCAGGAGGCCGTCGTGGTGGAGGTCGGCGGTGGGCTGCGGGCCTACCGGGCCGGCGGGGTCGACTATCTCGACGGGTACGCCGACCGGACGAGCTCCCGCCGGGCTGCGCCGGCCAGGTGCTGGCGCCGTGGCCGAACCGGATCCGGGACGGCCGCTACACGTTCGGCGGGCGGCACACCAGCTCCCGCTCACCGAGCCGGCCCGGCACAACGCCATCCACGGGCTGGTCAACTGGCTGCGCTGGCGGCTGGTGGAGCAGACGGAGGACGTCGGTGATGATCGAGTACGAGCTGCCGGCCCAGCCCGGCTACCCGTGGCCGCTGCTGCTGCGCACCCGTGGACGGTCGAGCGCGGACGGGCTGCGGGTCGACCACGAGGTGACCAACATCGGCGCCGAGGCGGCGCCGTTCGGGCTGGCCGCACACCCGTACTTGCGGCTGCCCGGCGTCGCCGTCGACGACCTGGTGCTGACGGTGCCGGGCCGCAGCCGGGTGCTGGTCGACGGCCGGCTGCTGCCGATCGGCGCGGCCAAGGTGGCCGGCAGCGAGTACGACTTCACCGGGCCCGGCGGATCGGCGCGCAGGTGCTGGACACCGCGTTCGGCGACGTCGACCGGGACGCCGACGGCGGCTCGTCGGTCCGCATCGCCGGCGGCGGCGCGCACGCTGCGGGTCTGGGCCGACGAGGCGTTCGGCTGGTGGCAGGTGTTCACCGGCGACACCCTGCACGGCGACCGGCACCGCCGCTCGGTGGCGGTGGAGCCGATGACCTGCCCGCCGGACGCGTTCCGCTCGGGCCAGGACGTGATCGTGCTCGAGCCCGGCGACACCTGGCGGCGACCTGGGGCATCGGAGTCTCGCTGGACGGATAGTCCGGCCGGCCGATAGGTTGCGAGACCAGCCAGCGGGGAGGCAGTGATGGAGTTCGGCGAGGTCGTCCGCCGGCGGCGGATGGTGCGCAACTACGACCCGGACCGGCCGGTGCCGGCGGAGGTGGTGGACCGGCTGCTCGACCACGCGATCCGCGCGCCGTCGGCCGGGTTCTCCCAGGGCTGGGGCTTCCTGGTGCTGGAGGAGCCGGCCGACCGGGACGGTTCTGGGCCGCGACCACCCGCCGCGGCTGGGCGCCAGCGGCTGGCTCGAGGGCATGCGCCGGGCGCCGCTGATCGTGGTGCCGCACTCCAACCAGTCCGCCTACCTCGACCGCTACGCCGAGCCGGACAAGGGCTGGACGGACCGCGACGCGGACCGCTGGCCGGTGCCGTACTGGGACATCGACACCGGGCTTCGCGGCGCTGCTGATGCTGCTCACCGCCGTGGACGAGGGGCTGGGCGCGTGCTTCTTCGGCATTCCGCCGGAGCGGGTCGACCGCTACCGCGAGGCGTTCGGCGTGCCGGCGGAGTTCACCCCGATCGGTGCGGTGACGATCGGTTACCGGGCGCCCGACCAGCGGTCGCCGTCGCTGCGGCGAGGCCGGCGTCGGTTGACCAGGTGGTGCACCGCGGACGGTGGTCCCGAGCCTGACATTTGCCATGACCCTTATCGTTGCCCGGGTCGATAGGCTGAGCCAGCTGGCGGTGAGCCACCTAGCCGAGAGGAGGTGGCGCGTGATCTTCAAGGCGGTCCGGGACGGCCGGCCCTACCCGGACCACGGGCTGACGCTCAAGCAGTGGGCCGAGATCCCGCCGCGGCCGCTGCGGCTCGACCAGCTCATCACCACCAAGCGCGAGCTGGCGCTCGACAGGCTGCTGGCCGAGGACTCCACCTTCTACGGCGACCTGTTCCCGCACGTGGTGCAGTGGCACGGCGGGCTCTACCTGGAGGACGGCCTGCACCGGGCGCTGCGGGCCGCGCTGCAGCAGCGCAACCAGATCCACGCCCGGGTGCTGGTGCTTGCACACCGAGTGACGGTGAGCGGCATGGACCGCGTCGCCCCGCTGGACCTGCTCGATCTCGATGGCACCCTGCTCAGCGAGGAGGAGCGGCGAGATCCGCGCCGTCGTCCGCCAGCTGGTCGACGACCAGGTGCGCCCGCACGTCGCCGACTGGTACGAGGAGGGCCGGGTGCCGGTCCGCGAGCTGGCCGCGGAGTTCGGCAAGCTCGGCCTGCTCGGCATGCACCTGACCGGCTACGGCTGCGCCGGCGCCTCGCGCGGTCGCGTACGGGCTGGCCTGCCTGGAGCTGGAGGCCGGCGACTCCGGCGTGCGCTCGCCTGGTCTCGCGTGCAGGGCTCGCTGGCCATGTACGCGATCTGGCGCTACGGCCGCGAGGAGCAGAAGCAGCGGTGGCTGCCGCCGATGGCGGCCGGCGAGGCGATCGGCTGCTTCGGCCTGACCGAGCCCGACCACGGCTCCGACCCGGCCTCGATGGCCACCCGGGCCCGCCGCGACGGCGACGACTGGGTGCTCACCGGCGGCAAGATGTGGATCACCAACGCGCCGGTCGCCGACGTCGCGGTGATCTGGGCGCGCACCGACGAGGGCGTCCGCGGCTTCGTCGTGCCGATGGACACGCCGGGCGTGACCGCCCGGGAGATCCGGCACAAGATGTCGCTGCGCGCGTCGTCGACCGGCGAGATCGTGCTCGACGACGTGCGGCTGCCCGGCCGACGCCCAGCTGCCCGGCGCGCGCGGGCTGAAGGCGCCGCTGTCCTGCCTGACCGAGGCGCGGTACGGCATCGTCTGGGGCGCGCTCGGCGCGGCCCGCGACTGCCTGGAGACCGCGATCGACTACGCGCGCGCCCGGGAGCAGTTCGGCCGCCCGATCGCCGGCTTCCAGCTCACCCAGGCCAAGCTCGCCGACATGGCGCGTCGAGTTGCAGAAGGGCTACCTGCTGGCGCTGCACCTGGGCCGGCTGGCCGACGCCGGGCCGGCTGCGGCCCGAGCAGGTCAGCGTCGGCAAGCTCAACAACGTGCGGGAGGCGCTCGCGATCGCCCGGCAGTGCCGCACGATCCTCGGCGCCAACGGCATCAGCGGCGAGTATCCGGTGCTGCGGCACGCCAACAACCTGGAGAGCGTGCTCACCTACGAGGGCACCTCCGAGATCCACCAGCTGGTCATCGGCCAGCAGCTCACCGGATTGTCCGCCTTCGTTTAGGGGTGGCGGCCATCGGGGAAACTGTTCTCAGAAGGACGGTGAGGTGGACAAACGACGGAGATTTCGAGCCCACCCGCGAGTACCCCGGCACGGTCGACACCAAGACCGACGGACGCGGCAGCCCGACGATCCGGGCCAGCCGAGCCGCCCGAGCCGGCCGCCGGGTGGCGCGGCCTGATCTGCGTTGGCCGTGATCGTCGCTCGTGCTGGTGGCCGGCGGCCTCGCGCTCAAGGCGGCCGACCTGTTGCCGAGCTGGCGCAACCCGTTCGCCAAGGAGACCGACCGACCGCAGCCAGCCGCCGCTGCTCAAGTCGATCCAGGACCTCAGCCGCTACGTCGCGGCCGAGGGCAACTTCCAGGTCGTCGTCGACAAGCAGACAGCCGCGACAACGTCCGGAGTTCCTGCTCAACGAGCGCACCCTGTTCGTCGGGGCCGGCACGCGTCGAGGCGTACGTCGACTTCGGCAAGATCGCCGAGGGCGCGGTCGTCGAGTCGCGCCGACGGCAAGTCGGTCGAGATCAAGCTGCCCGCGCCGCAGCTCGGCGAGACCAACCTCGACACTGGAGAAGAGCTACGTCTTCGCCGAGGAGCGCGGGCTGCTCAACCGGCTCGGTGACCTGGTCGAGCGGCGACCCCAACCGGCAGCAGGAGGTCTACCAGCTGGCCGAGGACAGGATCACGGCGGCGGCGGGGACAGCGGGCTGCCGGAGCGGGCCGAGGAGAACACCCGCAAGATGCTGGAGGGCATGCTCCGCTCCCTCGGCTACCAGACGGTCACCATCACCTACACCGCGCCCTGAGCGAGCGAGCGAGCGACTGCCTGTCGGTGCCGCTCCACGCCGAGGGCGGCCTGCGAGCGGGCCCCTGCGTGCGTGCAGGGCCGGTCAACTCGGCGTGGCGGCGAGCGGCCCTCGTCCGGCATCAGCACCCAGAGCACCAGGTAGAGATCACCTGCGGGCCGGGCAGCAGCAGGACAGCAGGAACAGCAGCCGCACCATGTTGCTGGACATGCCGAAGCGGCGGCCGAGGCCGGCTGCAGACACCGGCGATCCAGCGGTCGTCGCGGGGGCGGACAAGTCTGGCGCTCATCGAGGGTTCCCCTTTCTGGTCACGGACCTGACACCACGGTAGAAACGGACACCGCTCCCGCCCTCGGTCCGTGGGTGGATCCGGTGGACCCGCTTCCCGTAGGGAGTACCCCGCTTGCGCGCGTATGCTCGCGCCCGGCGGCCGGAAGACAGTGGAGCACCCGCCGGATGATCAGCGCTTTCGACCTCTTCACGGTCGGTATCGGTCCGTCCAGCTCGCACACGGTCGGGCCGATGCGGGCCGCGCGTACCTTCGTCGCCGGGCTCAAGGCCGACGGGCTGCTGGCGGGCACGGCCCGGGTGCGGGCCGAGCTGTTCGGCTCGCTGGGCGCCACCGGCCACGGGCACGGCAGCGACCCGGCCGTGCTGCTCGGGCTGGCCGGCGAGACGCCGGAGACGGTCGACACCGACGCGGTCGCCCGCGGTCGACCGGATCGCGGAGCGCGAGCGGCTGGCCCTGCTCGGCGCGCACGAGATCGACTTCGACCCGGACCGCGACCTGGTGCTGCACCGCCGCCGGTCGCTGCCGTACCACCCGAACGGCATGACCTTCGCGGCCGTACGACGCGGCGCGGTGGCGCGCTGCGCGAGCGCACCTACTACTCCGTCGGCGGCGGGTTCGTGGTGGACGAGGACGGCGGCCGGCGCGGACCGGATCAAGCCGGACACCACGCCGGTGCGCTACCCGTTCCTGACCGGGGCCGAGCTGCTCGCGCCACGCGCCGCGGACCGGGCTGTCGATCAGCGAGGTGATGCTCGCCAACGAGCTGTCCTGGCGCAGCGAGGCGGAGATCCGGGCCGGCCTGCTGGAGATCTGGCGGGTGATGCGGGAGTGCGTGCGAGCGCGGCTGCGAGCGCGACGGCGACGCTGCCCGGCGGGCTGCAAGGTCCGGCGGCGCGCGGCCGAGCTGCGGCCGCGAGCCTGGAGGCCGAGGTCGGGCCGGCCGACCCGCTGCGCGTGATGGACTGGGTGACGCTGTTCGCGCTCGCGGTCAACGAGGAGAACGCGGCCGGCGGCCGGGTGGTCACCGCGCCGACCAACGGCGCGGCCGGGATCATTCCGGCGGTGCTGCACTACTACACCCGGTTCGTGCCGGAGGCCGACCGACGACGGGCGTGGTCCGGTTCCTGCTCACCGCCGCCGCGATCGGCGTGCTGTTCAAGGAGAACGCCTCGATCTCCGGCGCCGAGGTCGGCTGCCAGGGCGAGGTCGGCTCGGCCTGCTCGATGGCGGCCGCCGGGCTGGCCGAGGCGCTGGGCGGCACGCCGGAGCAGGTGGAGAACGCCGCCGAGATCGGCATGGAGCACAACCTGGGCCTGACCTGCGACCCGGTCGGTGGCCTGGTGCAGATCCCGTGCATCGAGCGCAACGCGGTGGCCAGCATCAAGGCGATCACCGCGGCCCGGCTGGCGCTGCGCGGCGACGGGGTGCACAACGTCTCGCTGGACAAGGTCATCAAGACCATGCGGGAGACCGGCGCCGACATGAAGGTCAAGTACAAGGAGACGGCGCGTGGCGGTCTGGCCGTCAACGTCATCGAGTGTTGACCTTGGGCGTCGCAGGGGCGCTGGGCTTATCGCGGTGTTTCACCGGCTGCTAACCTATGGCGCGTCAGCGGCCCGCGTCGGCGACCCCAGCCGCCGCGACGCGAGTGCCGCCAGGGCAGCCCTCGCAAAGATCGTCAGCTGACGCCGATGGGTTGTCCGTCGAAGAAGAAACGCAGGTGGAGGCGGCTGTGACATCGGGCGTCACGGCGTTGTGGTCAAACCGCAACGCGCTGCGCCTGCTGGTCCGCCGGGACCTCGCGGTGAAATACCAGCAGTCGGTCCTTGGTTACCTCTGGTCACTGATCGAGCCGCTCGGCATGGCCGCGATCTACTGGTTCGTCTTCGGTGTCCTCTACTCCTCGGGCACCGACCGGCACCTCGGTGACGCGACCGACTCGTACCCGCTGTTCCTGATCACCGGCATCTTCGCCTGGTCCTGGGCCAACGCCGCGATGGGCGAGGCGACCAGCGCGCTGACCGGCCAGGCCCGGCTGATCACCACGATGAACGTGCCCCGTCAGGTCTTCCCGATCGGCCGGGTGCTCGGCCGGTTCGCCGAGTTCGTCGCCGGCCTGCCGATCCTGATCATCCTGGCCATCGTCTTCGGCGAGCTGCACTTCGACTGGCAGCTGCTCGCGCTGCCGCTCGCGGTGCTGCTGCAGACCGTCTTCCTGACCGGTCTCGCGCTGCTGCTCTCCTCGCTCAACGTGCTGCTGCGCGACGTCGAGAGGCTGATGCGGCTCGGCCTGCGGGTGCTCTTCTACGCGACGCCGATCATCTATCCGCTCGCGCTGGTGCAGAACGTCGGACATGCCGCGGCTGGGTCAAGACGGTGTACGAGCTGAACCCGCTGGTCGGCATCTTCCAGCTCTACCACGCCATCTGGTACCCGGACGATGTTCCCGAGCGCCTCGCTGCTCGGCGTCACCGTCGGCGGCAGCCTCGTCCTGCTGGTCGGCGGCTGGTGGGTCGTTCCGCCGCCTCGAACCCGCCGTCCTCAAGGAGCTGTAGTGGCCACCCCGATCATCGAGGCCGAGGGGCTCGGCGTCCGGTTCGTCCGCAACCGCCGCCGGCAGCTGCGGATCCGCGAGATGTTCATCCACCGCGGCGGCCGGACGCCGCAACCCGGGCGAGTTCTGGCCGCTGCGCGACGTCAACTTCGCCGTCAACCCGGGCGACGCGCGTCGGCGTGATCGGCCGCAACGGCACCGGCAAGAGCACGCTGCTGCGGTTGATCGCCGGCGTGCTGATCCCCGACGAGGGCAAGATCACCGTGCGCGGCCGGGTGGCGCCGCTGCTGGAGCTGTCCGCCGGCTTCTCCAACGACCTCACCGGCCGGGAGAACGTGCACCTGGTCGGCTCGCTGCACGGGCTGTCCGGCGAGCTTCCTCAAGCAGAACTTCGACGAGATCGTCGACTTCGCCGGTGACCAGGTGAGCGCGGCCATCGACACCCCGGTCCGGCACTACTCGTCCGGGCATGAAGGTGCGCCTCGGCTTCTCCGTGATCGCCCGGCTGTCGCACCCGATCCTGCTGGTCGACGAGGTGATGGCGGTCGGCGACGCGGAGTTCCGCAGGAAGTGCTACGCCACCATCGAGCGGCTGCTCGCCGAGGGGCGCACGCTGGTGCTGGTCTCGCACAACGAGAGCCGACCTGACCCGGTTCTGCAACCGTGGGCTCTACTTCGACGCAGGGCAAGCTCGTCACCGACGGCACTGTCCAGGACGCGCTCGACGCCTACAACGCGGTCGGTTCGTCCGTGACGGTCAGCCATCCTGTTGCCGGGCTCCGACCCGGCTCTGCTGGATCGGCTCACCGCCCAACTCCGCGCCGCCGGCGCCCGCGAGGTCCGGCGACACCCTCCCGACCGACCTCGCGGAGCCGGTGTTGATCTGCTCGGGCGACCTGGTCGCCCACGACGCGGTGATTCGGCACCTGGCCACCGCACCCGGCGCCGGCAGCGTCGCCTTGGTGCTGCCCGCCGGTCCGGGCGAGCCGGTCCGCGAGGAGCGCGGCCAACTCGTGCCGGGTGAACCGACCGGCGTGTCCGGCGGGCTGGTCCGGGTCGGCGTCGCCGACCTGCCGCGGCTGGTGGACCCCGCCGGCCCGGTGCTCGCGGACCTCCTGACGGCCGGGGCCACGGTCACCGCCCAGCGGGTACGGCTGCTGGTGGCCCACCGGGTCGCCGACCCCGCGGAGATCCCCGCCGCCCAGGCGGCGGTGGCCGAGGTCGACTCCGACCGGGCCGAGCTGCGGCTCGCGGTCAAGGAGAAGGACGACTTCTTCACCACCTACTTCGTCAGCACCTGGTCGCCGCACGTGACCCGGCTGGCGGCCCGGCTGCGGCTGAGCCCGACCGGGGTCACCGCGGTGTCGATCGTGGTGGTCGCGGCGGCCGCGGCGGCTGTTCGCCTACGGCGGTGGCCGGCCCGCCTGGGTGCTCGGCGGCGTCCTGCTCTACCTCGGCTTCGTGCTGGACTGCGTCGACGGCCAGCTGGCCCGCTACACCCGCAACTTCAGCGCGTTCGGCGGCTGGCTGGACACCATCGCCGACCGGGCCAAGGAATACCTGGTCTACGCGGGTCTCGCGGTCGGGCGTCGAGCGCGGCCGGTCTGGAACGGCGCCTGGCCGCTCGCGATCACCGCGATCGGCCTGCAGACCGTCCGGCACATGACCGACACCTGGTACGGCGCGCTGCACGACGTCGCGGCCCGCGTGCCCGCCCGACCCGGGCCTCGGCCGGAAGCGGGGCCGGCGGCGGGGTGGCGGGCCGGCTCAGCGGCGTCTCGGACCGGGTGCAGGCGGACACCGGCTCGGCTGCCGTACTGGCTCAAGCGGACGGTGGCTTCCCGATCGGCGAGCGGTGGGCGCTGATGGCGCTCCTCGGCGCGCTGTTCGGCCCGCGGGTGGCGCTGATCGCCGTGCTGGCCGGCATCGTGGTCGCGTTCGCATACACGCTCGGGCTGCGTACGCTGCGCGCCCGCGGCATGCGGGTCTCCGCGTTCACCGGCGTCGCGGTCGCCGAACAGCGCGACGACGGCCCGATCGCCCGGCTGCTGGGCCGCTCCGGCGTCGGCCGCTGCCGCTGGCCGGTGCGCTAACCGGGGTGCTGGTCGGCGTGCTGTTCCTGGGCGTCGCGTACACCGTCTCGAACGGGGTCGGCGCACGCGCGCTGACCCTGCAGCGCCGCCGTCGCCCTGCTGGTCGCCGCGTTGCCGGCCGGCGCGGCGCACGACCGTCCGCTGGACTTGCTGGTGCCGGCCGCGCTGCGGGCCGCCGAGTACCTGTTCGTGATCGCCGCCGGCGTGGCGTTCGACGTGCCCGCCTGGGGCACCTTCCTGCTGCTGTTCGCCCTCGCGCTCTGGCACTACGACCTGACCGCCCGGCTGGAGAAGCGGGAGACCGGTGGCTGGCTGCAGCGGTGGGGCCTGGGCTGGGACGGCCGGGTTCCTGGTGCTCGCCCTCGGCTGTGCGTTCGGGCAGGCCGGGGCCACGACGGTTACGATCGCTTCTTACCTCTTGTTTACCTTCTCGTTGGGCAGTGTGATCTGGTGGCGGAATCGGGCGGCGGCGGCAGCCCTCTGATCAGCTTCATCGTTCCGGTCTTCAACGTCCGGTCTTACCTGCGGCAATGTCTCGACTCGATACTCGAGGACCAGTCGGTCCCGATCGAGCTGATCGCGATCGACGACCGGTCGACGGACGGCAGCGCCGACATCCTGGCCGAGTACGCGGCTCGCGTGACACCCGGGTCACCGTGTTGACCATGGAACGCAACGCTGGCCAGGGTCCGGCCCGCAACCGGGGCCTGGACGGCGGCGACCGGCGACTACGTCTGGTTCGTCGACAGCGACGACTGGCTGGCCGACGGCATCGTGGCCGCGGTGGCCGCCCGGATCGCGCACGCCGACCCCGACGTCGTCGTGGTCGACCACGTCCGGGCCCACTGGGACGGCGCGGTGGACCGCTCGGTCAACCGGTTCTCCGGTGCGCCGGAGATCTTCGCCCTGCACGAGTGGCCGGCGGCGATCGAGATCCTGCACACCCCGTGGAACAAGATCATCCGTCGCTCACTGCTGCTGGCCACCGGGTTCGAGTTCAGGACCGGCTGGTACGAGGACGTCCCGTTCACCTACCGGGTGCTGCTGGCCGCCGACCGGATCACGTTGCTCGACCGGGTCGGGGTCAACTACCGGCAGCGGCGGATCGGCGCGGCCACCCGGACGGTCGGCGAGGGGCACTTCGCGATCTTCCCGCAACTGGGCCGAGGTCTTCGACACGTTCGACGACAGCCGCGCCCGGCGCGGCCAAGCTGCGGGCGCTGCTGTTCCGCCGGATGCTCTGGCACTTCCTGGTGGTCCGGGGCAACGACGACCGGCTGCCCGACGACCTTCGCGGCCGGTTCTTCGACGAGATGACGGCGCACTACCACCGCTATCTGCCGCCGGACGGCTACCCGGCACCGGGCGGCATGGACGGGATCAAGCACCGGCTGGTGGCCGGTGGCCGGCAGCGCACGTTCCAGGCGCTGCGGTTCGGCTTCCGTCGGGCGCAGGACGCCAAGGCCACCAGCGCCGTCGCCGTGCAGGCGGGCCGGCGGGGCAAGCGCGCGGCCCGGCTCGGTCGCGCCGCGGCGTTGCGCGCCTACTACCACGCCGAACTGCGCCGCCCGCGCGATCCGAACCTGGCCCTGTTCGCGGCCTACTGGTACCGGGGCTACGCCTGCAACCCGGCCGCGATCTACGAGAAGGCCAAGGAGCTGGCGCCCGGCGTACGCGGCGTCTGGGTGGTCCGCCGTGACAAGGTCGGCACGCTGCCGCCGGGCGTGCCCTACGTGGTGGCCGGCAGCCGTGCCTACTTCCGGGCGCTGGCCCGGGCGACGTACCTGGTCAACAACGTCAACTGGCCCGAACTACGTGGTCAAGCGCGCGGGCAGCACGCACGTGCATGACCCACCACGGCACCCCGCTCAAGGTGATGGGTCTGGACCAGCGCGACTACCCGGGCGGTGGTGCAGGACGCCGACTTCGCCGGCCAGATGCGCCGGGCCGACCGGTGGGACTACAGCATCACCGCCAACGCGTTCACCACGCAGATGTGGGAGCGGGCGTACCCGTGCCGCTACCGCACGCTGGAGACCGGCTACCCGCGCAACGACCGGCTCGCCCTCGCCACGCCCGACGAGGTCGCGCCGGGTCCGCGCCGAGCTCGGCATCGAGCCCGGCCAGCGGGTCGTGCTCTACGCCGCCGACGCACCGCGAGCACCTGCCCGGCTACCACCCGCCGTTCGACCCGGAGCGGCTGTCCGGGCGGCCGCCGGTCCGGACGCGGTGCTGCTGATGCGCAGCCACTACTTCCACGACCGGCGGGGCGCCGCGCCGGATCCGGTCGACCTGCCCGGGTACGCGACGTCTCCGGCTATCCGTCGGTGGAGGACCTCTACCTGGCCGCCGACGTGCTGGTCACGGACTACTCGTCGGTGATGTTCGACTACGCGGTGCTGGACCGGCCGATCGTCATCTACGCGCCGGACTGGGAGGCCTACCGGATGGTCCGGGGCGTCTACTTCGACCTCGTCGCCGAGCCGCCGGGCGCGGTCGCGCTGACCTTCGACGACCTGCTCGACCCGTTCCGCACGGGCGCGGTCGAGAACGACGCGGCGACGAAGGCCCGGGCGGAGTTCCGGCGCCGGTTCTCCTCCCTCGAGGACGGCCACGCCGCCGAGCGGGTGGTCGAGACGGTCTTCCGGGGCTGATCGTGCTCAGCGTCGTCGTACCCGGTACACAACGTCGCCCGCTGGCTGGACGTCTGCCTCGAGTCACTGGCCGCCCAGACCCACCGTGACCTGGAGGTGGTGCTCGTCGACGACGGCTCCACCGACGGCAGCGGCGAGATCGCGGCCGGCTGGCCGGCCCGGGACTCCCGGTTCCGGGTGGTCCGCCAGGCCAATGCCGGTCTGGGCGCCGCCCGCAACGCCGGTGCGGCCCTGGCTACCGGCACTACCTCGCGTTCGTCGACGCCGACGACGTGCTGCCGCCGTACGCGTTCGAGGTGCTGGTCGACGCCCTCGAGCGGACCGGGTCGGACTTCGCCAGCGGCAACGTCGCCCTGCTCACCGACGGTGAGCTGACGCCCTCGCCGCTGCACCGCGGCACCCACCGGCGAGACCCGGCTGGCCGTCGACCCGCGCGAGCACCGCTATCTGGTCTACGACCGGCTCGCCTGCAACAAGGTGTGGCGGCGGTCGTTCTGGGGCGAGCACCCGGTTCCCGGAGGGCGTGCACTACGAGGACATCCCGGTGACCGTGCCGCTGTACGGCCGGACTCGTCAGGTGGACGTGATCGACCTGCCGGTCTACTACTGGCGGCAGCGGCCGGCCGGCGACCCGTCGATCAGCCAGCGGCTGGCCGAGCAGCGCAACCTCGACGACCGCTTCGCGGCGGTCACCTTCGCCCGTCGTGAACTGTCCGCGCTGGACGGTCCATTCGCGACCTGGTACGCCGAGACGGCGCTGCAGAGCGACCTGCGCCTGGTGCTCGAGGTGCTGCCGGACGTCGACGACGCGTACCGGGCCCGGTTCGTCAAGCTGGCGGCCGCCTTCCTGGCCGACGTCGAACCCGCGGTGCTGACCCGGTTGCCGGGGCGGCTCGCCTCAGCCTGGCAGCTGACCCGGGACGGCGACGTGGACGGTCTCGTCCGGCTGGTCTCGTCCGTACGCGCCGCCTCCGCACCGGGCGCCGGCATGGCGGCCTGGCGCGCTCCGGCGGCTCCGGCGGTGCGGGCGACGGCCGTCGACTGGGCCGACGGGCGCCTCCGGATCGAGTTGGCCGACGAGCGCGTACCGCTGGCGTTGCTCTGGCTCCGCGAGGGCGCACCGGGCAACCGGGTGGTGGCGCTGCCGGCCGCCGGCGGGTCCGGCACGCTGCGCCCGTCCCGGCTGCGCGGCCGGCAGGGCTGGCAGCCGGGGGAGTGGACGGTCAACGTCGCGCCCGCCCGCGACGCCGCGCGGGCACACGTGCGGGTCACCGGGCCGGTTCCTTTCCAGGCCCGGTGGGTGGACCCGTCGACGCTGGTGGCACCGGTGGTCCGGGGCGGTGTGCTGCGGGTCGTGGTCGAGCGGCCCGCGGTGGTCGCGGCCGAGGCTGGTGCGGACGACGGCGTGCTCCGCGTCGACGTCGACGGTTCGGTGGCACCTGGGACCCTGCTGCACCTCGAGCGGGCGCCGGGGGTGCCATCGCTGGCCTACCCGACGGTGGCCGACGGCGCTACGTGGACGGCGCGGGTGCCGTTGGCCGACCTGGCCGCCGCGATCGGCACACCCGGCGTGCCGGACGAGCCGCCGGCGGTCTGGCTGGCCGCGCTCGGCGAGCCCGGCGCCCCGAGCGTGCCGCTGGTGGCCGGTCCCCGCCTGACGCCGGCCACGGCCGGTCCGGTCCGTACCGACGCCGACCCGCGCGGCGTGCTGCGGGTGACCGCGGTCTAGGACCCCCGGGTCAGCTTGGCGCGGATCCGGCGGGCGGCCTCGGCGGTGGCGCGGCGGGCCACGAACCTCGTGGCGATCGCCAGCGATCGGACGCCGCCGACCGGGATGGTGTCGACGCCGAAGAAGCTGACCTTGCGGCCGAGGGTCGGCCGGGCCACCAGCCGCGGCGGCGGCGACACGAGCTCGTCCTGCTGCCACTCGGCCAGGTTGGCGACGGCGAAGTCGCGCCCGCTGACCCAGCGTTCGCCGGACACCGAGAGCACCGCCTTCTCCCAGGACTCGTCGGCCCGCTTGACCCGGGCGGCGCGGCGCAGTGCCGAGGTGCGCCAGAGCGCCACGGCGTCGTCGGGCGAGCCGGACTTGGGCGGCAGAACGCGTACCAGGCCGACCTGCCACTGGTGGCACACGTTGACCAGGCGGCGCACGGTGTTGGCGTCGACGCCGGTGGTGGCCGGCACCCGCAGCAGGTACGGCGAGGGGTAGACGTCGTCGGGCGCGGTGGAGACCAGCGCGACCCGGGGCTCGTGCCGGTAGGTCGCCTCGACCAGCCGAAGGTCGAGCAGCGGATCGGCGAGCACCGACATGCGGCCCTCGCCGATCGATGCCCAGTCCGCGACGAGCATGACCCGCAGGTCGGTGAGGTCGCTCATCAGCAGCAGGTCCACGCAGGTGCGGATCAGTTCGAAGCTGCCCTCGGCCCGCACCACCGCGGTGACCAGCGGCACCTTCCAGGTGCGGTTGCCGACCGAGCGCAGCCAGCGGGGCTGCGGCATCAGGTCGGCCAGGAACGGCCAGTTGTAGCGGCGCAGCGCGTCGCCGCGCTGCATCATGTTGGTCGGACCCATGTGCCAGCTGCCCGCCTTCGGCTCGGGCACGAAGGCCGCGCCGGCCTGGGTCAGCCGGTAGCCGAACTCGGTGTCCTCGCCGAGCCGCAGGTCGGTGTCGAGCCCGCCGGTCTCCTCGTAGAGCCGGCCGGGTCAGCGCGGCGGTGGCGCCGACGTGCGCGCGGAAGTTGAGGTGGTCGCCGGCCCGCAGCTGGTCGGTCTCGTCGATGATCTTCTCGACGTAGTCGTGCGGCTCGGTGTCGTTCCACGCGAAGAGCGTGTCGACCGTGCCGGCCGCGCAGCGCTCGGCGACCTCTTCCGGCGTCGACCAGGCGGTGACGAACCGCTTGTAGCCGAGCGTGACCACCTCGTCGCTGACGTGGTGCCAGCGGGCCTGGGCCTCGACGTGCTCGGGAAAGACGACCATGTCGGCGTCGAGCCAGTGGATGATCTCGCCGGTGCTGTTGGTCGCGCCGACGTGCAGCGCGTTGGCCCGGCCCCAGCCGGCCGAGTGGTCGGCGACCCGGACGATGCGGCAGTTGGCGGGCCGGATCTTCGGCAGCTCGATCGGCGGGTCGCTGGTGTCGTCGGCGATCACTACCTCCAGCAGCTCGGCCGGGTAGGTCTGGTGTGCCAGCGCGGCCAGCGTCAGGTTGAGCGACTCCTGGCAGTTGTAGGCCGGGATGACCACCGAGACGGTGCGGGTCGGCGTCCACGCGCCGATCTCGGGCGGCTGCAGAACGCTCCAGTCATTGCGGAAGATCCGGACGGGCTGGGCGGCGTCGTTCGGGGTCGGCACGGCGTGAGTGTATCTAGCCGAAATCCGAGCTGCCTGGACGCTACGTTAATTGTGCCGGTTGACGGGGGGTTGCCGGCTCGAACGACGGGAGCGTCGCGTGCCGGCGGACCAGCACCCGAATCGTCGTCACCGCTGGCGGATCTACGTCGGGTCCGCGGGCCGGACGCACCCGGAGCTGGCCCGCTCGTTGATGTGGCGGGCGGGACTCAGCGTGATCGAGTCACCGGACAGCCCGGCCGCGCCGCTGGGTGCGGGCACCTGGGTCTCCTCGATGTGCGTGACCGCGGCCTCGCTGGCGGACCTCCGCGGGCTGCTCGACCATCCGGCCGGCGGCACCATGGTGCGCAAGCTCACCGTCTTCGTCGAGCACTGGCAGAACCCGCAGGGCACCTGGTCGGGTCGGCTGGGTCCGCTGCCGCACCTGCTGTCGCACCGCACCCGGCTGCCGGCGGCCGGCCCGGGCCGGGCCAGGTCGCCGCTGGAGGTGCGCCGGTCGGCGCCGCTGCGCCAGCTGATCATGGCCGTGCTGCCCGTGTTCAGCTCGGTCCGCCCGTTGCCCCGGCGCGGTCAGCGCCGACATCACGGTCCAGGACGTCGCGCCGCCGTGGGTGGGTGCGACCGCCAATGTGGCGGTGGTCAGTGGCGCGCTGCCGACCGACGCGGACATCCGCCCGCACGACCTGGTGCTGAGCCAGGACGGCACGCCGTTGCCGCCGGACGGGGACGCCACCGCGCCGGAGCTCTACGGCGGGGTGATCCGGGCCGGCACGGCCGGTGTCGGAGGCACCGTGCTGGTCGACGTCGAGCACTCCGCCTGCATCGGCCGCTACGGCCCGTTCGGGTGGCGGGTGCCCGCCGCCGTCCTCGTGTTCGACGAGGACGACTGGCGGATCGACGGCCCCGACGGGCCGCTGGTGCGGCGGCCGGACACGACGGTCAGCGCCTTCGCCCGAGGAGGTCGACCGCGCTCGCCGAGGTCGGCCTCGTGCGCTGCCCGTCGGCTCCGTGCGTGCTACCCGGCGCGGGAGGCGGCGGTGCTGGTCCGGCTGGCCGCGGCCGGCGTGCTGCGTGCACGCGCCCGACCTACGGCCGCCAGTGGCCGCGCACCTCGCCGACGAGCTGCGCCCACTGGTGGTCGACGACCTGCCGCAGCCCTTCGAAGACGACCTCGAGTGGGAGATCCGCGCGGTCCGCCAGCGGCGCGCCGCGCTGCGCCAGCACGCCACCGCCTTCGCCCTGCCCCGCCTGGCCGGAGCCAGCTTCCCGGCTCTGGTCGCCCCGCCGTCGGTCAGCGTGCTGCTGGTCACCCGCCGGTTGGAGCATGTCGCCGAGACGCTCGCGGCGATCGAGCGGCAGACCTACCCCGACCTGGAGATCGTGCTCTGCCTGCACGGCGCGCACCCGTCCGTCGAGCTGCTCGGCCGGTGGCCCGCTGCGGCCGGCCGGTCGAGCTCGTCGTCATCGGCCCCGAGCAGCGGTTCGGCTTCGGCGAGGCGATCGGCCGGGCCACCGCCCGGGCCCGGGGCAGCCTGATCACCAAGTTCGACGACGACGACAACTACGGCCCGGAGCACGTCTGGGACCTGGTGCTGGCCCGGCTCGTCTCGGGCGCCACGTTGGTCGGCAAGGCCGCCGAGTTCGTGCACCTGCACGCGCTGGACACCACCGTCCGCCGACAGGACGGGCGCGCCGAGAACTACGCCGGGGTGGTGGCCGGCGGGACGATGCTGATCAGCCGGGGCGACCTGGAGGAGGTCGGTGGCTGGCGGCCGGTGCCCCGGTCGATCGATCGCGGGCTGATCGACGCGGGCCCGGTCGGGCGGCGCTGGTCTACCGGACCCATCCGCTCGGCTACATCTACCACCGGCGGGCCAGCGGGCACACCTGGGATCCGGGGCTCGAATACTTCCTGCGGGACAACGGCGCGCAGTGGCCCGGGGTGCCCCGGCACAGCGAGTTCGGCACACTGGGCGAGCGCGCGGGCATAGCGGGACGGCCGCCGGGGTAACGAGGCCCGCCATGGCAACCAAGGTCGCGGTGGTCGCGCATCGACGGAAGAGTCTTGACGGCGGGTTGCCCGAGCTGCGGCGCCGGCTCGCGGACGGCGGGCATCGTCGATCCGCTCTGGTACGAGGTGCCGAAGAGCCGCAAGGCGCCCAAGCGGGTGCGCGCAGGCACTCGACGCCGGCGCCGAGCTGATCTTCGTCTGGGGCGGCGACGGCATGGTGCAGCGCACGGTCGACGCGCTGGCCCGGGCGGGTGCCGGCGACGTGCCGCTGGCCATCCTGCCGGCCGGCACGGCCAACCTGCTGGCGACCAACCTGGGCATTCCCGAAGACCTGGCGGCGGCGGTCGAGATCGGGCTGCACGGCCGGCGCCGGGCGATCGACCTCGGCCGGATCAACGGTGAGCACTTCGCGGTGATGGCCGGTGCGGGGTTCGACGGCGAGCTGATCCGCGACGCCGACGGCGGCCTCAAGGACCGGCTCGGCCGGGTCGCGTACGCCTGGACCGGCGTCCGGCACGTCCGCGACGGCGCCGTGCCGATGACCGTGACCGTCGACGGCGCCGACTGGTACGCGGGCGCGGCCAGCTGCGTGCTGTTCGGCAACGTCGGCACGATCACCGGCGGGATCCGCGCCTTCGACGACGCCAGACCCGCACGACGGCCGGCTGGAGGTCGGCGTGGCCACCGCCGAGGGTGCGCTGGAATGGGCGCGCACCCTCGGCCGGATGGCCACCGGGCGGTCCGACGGCTCGCCGTTCATCAAGATCACGTCGGGTCAGAAGTCCGGGTGAAGCTGGCCGAGCCGCTCACCTACGAGATCGACGGCGGCGCCCGCGCGCGCGACCGGCAAGCTCAAGGCGCGCGCGGTGCCCTCCGCCGTCACCCTCTGCCTTCCTTAGGTTCTGTCTCGGGGTGGGGGCCGGAGACAGACCCTCGAGTCAACCTAGGGCGGGCTCCGTGAAGGTGGCTGGCGGGACCGGGTCGTCGGCCGGGCAGGCGCCCCGGGCCACGTAGCGCTCGATGAAGGTCTCCACCGCCCGCCGGATCCGCTTGCCCGCTCCACCCCGGTCGAGCGCGGAGGTGGCGGCCTGAAGCAGGCCAGCGCGGCCGTGGCCAGTTGCGGGTCGCCCAGCCCGGTGCGGGCGGCGGCCAGCCAGTCGCGGTGCCGGCGCAGCGGCGAGCGCAGGTGTTCGGTGGCCGCCGCGGCCGCGTCGGCCGCGATCGGGTCGTCCATCAGCGCGGTCACCACCGCGAGCGGCACCACCCAACCGTCGCCCGGCTGCTGGTCGATCATGCGGAACTCGAGGTAGCCACGCGGCCGCACGGGTGGGACCAGGGTGCCGAGATGCCGTTCCAGGTCGTCGAGGGTGACCGGACGCGGCCCGTGCCCCCGCAGCCAGGACCGCATGGTCAGCCCGGTGGGCACGGTCCAGGAGGCGGGCGCCGGCTCGGCGATCATCGCCACCTTGGCCCGCAGCGCGTAGTGGGCCCAGTCGGCGCGCGGCTCGCCGCCGCGTCGGGGCGCGCGGGTCCGGGTCGCGTCGGTGCCGAACCGCAGCGCCTGCCGGTAGGACACCCAGCGGGTGCCGCGGACCACCCGCGGTGAGTTGGCGAACGCGGCCAGCAGCACCGGGCCGATCGCATCGGCCAGCCACCAGCGCAGCTGATAGCCGGCCCAGCCGTCGGACTCGTCGCCCGAGTCCAGGCAGACCTGCACGGACGCGGAGTTGCACATCACGGCGAGCCCTTTGCCGCCGGAGCGCGCGTGGTAGTCGGCGAGGGCCACGTACCGCGGGTGGGTGGTGATCAGCTCGGGCGTCCGGTGCGCGTCGAGGCCGGTGCCGTCCAGCAGCAGGCCGTCGTCGTGCAGTGCCGCCCGCGCCACGGCGAGGTCGGCGCGGGTCGCCGCGACGCAGTCCCTTAGGGAGGCGCCGACCGCGGACGAGATCTCCAACTGGCCGCCGGGCTCGATGGTGATCTGCCCACCGCCGGGCAGCGGCGCCAGGCCGGCGGTGGCCGCAATGACTCGCGCGATCGAGGGACGCGCCAATGGCGCCCGTGGATCGCGCACGGGGTACTCGAGCTCGACGCCGACCCGCCCGATCGGGCCGACCCGGAATCCCGCGGCCGCGACGTAGGTCTCCGCCGCGCGCTCCGTGAGGACGGCTCTGTCGTCCACGGCGCCTCCGTTTGAGTGCGGTTGTCCGCCGCCGTCCGCCTAGGGTCGGCGGCGCCGTATTGGGTGGGGTGGTCCGCCGCCCGGTAAGCCGGTCGGGGTGACTCCATTAGCGGTCCCATGGGCCGCCTTGTCCAGCCAAACCGGCCAACTCGAAATGAACCTTCGATTGACCACACGTTCGGCTGACGGGCGCGGTTGCGTCACGTTTGTTTCACGTTTTTCCGTGCGCTTTCTTAAGCGCTCCTTACGTCACCGAAAGTCGTTGGTACGTAACGCATTCCCGGCCCAAGTAAGAGGCATCCGATCCTTGCGAACAATAGGCCGGGATCGGTTAAGCTGTCGGCGGCTTCCGCCGGTTCATCCCCCCGGTGACACCGGCGCCGCTGCCGCCTAATCGCCGAGAGGCGAGCCGGGGACCCGTGTTCCTTGGGGTGAGTCCGCGAAAGCGGTAGGGGTTGTTCCGCCCCGAACCCGTCAGCTAACCCGGTAGGCGGCCCTACCGAAGGAACGTGAATGACGCGCAAAGGACGTCCGCGCGCTGTTGTTCGGCGCGCCGCCCTGGTTGGCACCGTCACGCTGCTGGTGGGCATTGCCCTCGCCCCAGCGGCGGTCGCCGCACCCAACCCCACCCCCACCCCCGCACCGCCCGTCGAGGGTGGCAAGAACGTGCTGCTCGACGACGTCATCGAACGGACCAGCCGCGCGTTCGTCGACGCCAAGAACGCCGTCGCCGACTCGCGCAAGAAGCAGGGCGAGCTCGGCAAGGAGATCGCTCGGCTCGAGGTGCGGCGGGCGGCGTTGGCACCACAGGCCGCCGAGATCGCCCGGCACAACTACATGAACGGCCGGATCGGTCCCGCCCTGATGCTGCTCAACGCCCGAGGGCAGGACGACCTGCTGGACCGGGCCGAGCAGCTCGAGATGCTGTCCGAGTACGACAACCAGCGGCTCGCCGAGCTGGCCGAGACCCAGCGACAGGCCCAGGCCGCCAAGAGCCAGCTCGACCTCGAGGTCAAGCGCGAGACCGCCCAGCTGTCCGTGATGAGCAAGCAGAAGAGCGAAGTGGACAAGGCGTTCAAGCTGGCCGGCGGCAGGACGGTCAACGGCAACGTCTACGCGAACCAGCCGGTGGCCCGGCAGTCGCCGCGGGGCTCGGACGGCTCGTTCCCCGCGCAGTCGTGCAGCGTCGAGGACCCGACCACCAACGGGTGCATCACTCCGCGGATGCTCTTCGCGCTCAAGGAGACCCAGCGCCTGGGCTTCAAGCGGTTCGTCTCGTGTCACCGGGACGGCGGCCCCTTCGAGCATCCGAAGGGGCGCGCCTGTGACTTCTCGGTGTTCAAGACCAACGACTTCGGCAGCGGTGACGCACAGGGCGACGCTCGGTTCTATGGCAACAACCTGGCCGCGTTCCTGGTGAAGAATGCCGACAAGCTCGGCATTCTCTACGTCATCTGGTACCGGCAGGTGTGGCTACCGTCGACGGGCAGCTGGAAGCCCTACAGCGGTGTGGGCGGCGACCCGTCCTCCGACCACACCAACCACGTGCACCTCTCGATGCTCTAGCGCCGTCGGGTGTCGGGTGCCGGCCTTCTGGCCGGTGCCCGACCCGCTGGCTGGCGGGGCTGCCGGCGGTGCGGTTCGAGCCTGGGTATCGGCATCCGCACCTCCTTCTCGCAGGCCACGGTGATCGGCTCCCCATGGTGGCTGAGGTCGATGCTGGCGTCGTCCGGCTCGCCGTCGCGCAGCGAGTAGATCGCCTCGTGCTGCCGCACGTCGACCCGCAGCCGCTTGCCCCGCCACATCAGCGCGAACTCGAGCCGGTTGATCCGGGCCGGCAGGCGGGGCGCGAACGTGAGGTGGTCCTCGTGGTCGCGCATGCCGCCGAAGCCGGCCACCAGCCCCAGCCACGCACCCGCCAAGGCGGCGATGTGCAGCCCTTCACGCGTGTTGTTGTGGATGTCGTGCAGGTCCATCAGCGCGGCTTCGCCGAGGTAGTCGTGTGCCAGCTCGAGGTAGCCCACCTCGGCCGCGACCACCGACTGGGTGCACGCCGACAACGACGAGTCGCGGACCGTGCGCCGCTCGTAGTAGTCGAAGTTGCGCAGCTTCTGCTCGTCGGTGAACGCGTCCCCGCACCAGTGCATGGCCAGCACGAGGTCGGACTGCTTGACCACCTGCCGGCGGTACAGGTCGAAGTACGGGTAGTTGAGCAGCAGCGGGTAGTTCTCCGGCGGTGTGTTGTCGAAGTCCCACTCCTGGTGGCGGGTGAAGCCCTCCACCTGCGGGTGCACACCGAGTTCCTCGTCGTACGGGATGTGCATGTTGGCGGCCGCGTCCCGCCAGGCGGCGGTCTCCTCGTCGTCGACACCGAGCCGCCAGGCCCGTTCGCTGTGTCGCGTGACGCAGTCGGCGGCGACCAGCATGTTCCGCTTGGCCATCAGGTTGGTGTAGACGTTGTCGTTCTTGACCGCGGTGTATTCGTCAGGGCCGGTCACCCCGTCGATGTGGAACTCGCCGTGGCGGTCGTGGTGGCCGAGCGAGTGCCACAGCCGGGCGGTCTCGACCAGCAGCTCCAGCCCTATCTCCCGCTCGAAGTCGCACGTCGCCGGTGGCCTGCACGTAGCGGCGGACCGCGTCGGCGATGCCGGCGTTGACGTGGAACCCGGCGGTGCCGGCCGGCCAGTAGCCGGAGCACTCCTGGCCGCGGATGGTCCGCCACGGGAACGCGGCGCCGCGCAGGCCCAGCTGTTTGGCCCGGTCCCGGGCCATCTCCAGGGTGGCGTGCCGCCAGCGCAGCGCGTGCGCCACCGCGACCGGCTGGGTGTACGTCAGCACCGGCAGCGCGAACATCTCGGTGTCCCAGAAGACGTGGCCGTCGTAGCCGGGGCCGGTCAGGCCCTTGGCGGCGATCGGCCGCAGCTCGGCCCGGGCACCGGCCTGCAGCACGTGGAACAGCCCGAACCGGACCGCCTGCTGCACCTCCGAGTCGCCTTCGACCTTCACGTCGGCGGCGTCCCAGAAGGTGTCGAGGTATTCGCGCTGCTCGCGGACCAGGCCGTCCCAGCCGGAGAACTCGGCGGCGGCCAGCGCGGCGCTGACCTGGTCGCGGATCGCCGGCAGCGAACGCCGGCTGGACCAGCCGTAGGCGAGCAGCTTGATCACGACCAGCTTCTCGCCGGGCTTGAGGACGCAGGCGATCGTGGTACGCGCCCAGTCGTCGTGCGCCTCGGTGTTGATGTTGGTCTTGGCCGGGCCGTCGATGTCGTGGTGCATCGCGGCGCCGACCCGCAGGCCGCTGCGCTTGGTGCGGTGGATCAGCAGCCCGTTGGTCTTGTCGGTGATCCGCTCCTCGATCTGCAGCGGCCGCTCCAGCACGGCGGCGACCCGTGGGTCGCGGCTCTGCCCGGGCAGCTCCTCGTTGGCGACCAGCTCCGACTGCACGATCAGCCGCAGCGGCTCGTCGACCGCCTCGACCTCGTAGCGGATCGCCGCGATCGAGCGCTGGGTGAACGAGACCAGCCGGGTGCTGCGCACCTTGACCGCGCGCCCGGCCGGCGAGCGCCAGTGCACCGTGCGGTCGAGCGTGCCGGCGCGCAGGTCGAGCACCCGGGTGTGCGCCTCGAGCTCGCCGTACCGCACGTCGAAGGGCTCGTCGTCGACCAGCAGCCGGATCGGCTTGCCGTTGGTCACGTTGACGAGAGTCTGGCCTGACTCGGGGAAGCCGTAGCCGGCCTCGGCGTAGGGCAGCGGGCGCAGCTCGTAGAACGAGTTGAGATAGGTGCCGGGCAGGCCGTGCGGCTCGCCCTCGTCGAGGTTGCCGCGCATCCCGATGTGCCCGTTGCCGAGCGCGAAGACCGACTCGGCCTGCGCCAGCACGTCGAGGTCGAGCCTCGTCTCCCGGACGTGCCACGCCTCCACGGGATAGGCCCGCTCGCGGATCATGCCGTGCCCTCCAGCAGCTCGGAAAGGTCGCGCACGACGATGTCGGCGCCGTGTGTCTTCAGGTCGGCGCCATGGCTGCCACCCACCCGGTCAACGCCGATGACGATGCCGAAGTTGCCGGCTCGACCGGCCGCCACCCCGGCGAGTGCGTCCTCGAAGACGGCCGCGTTCGCGGGTGCGACACCGAGCAGCTCGGCACCGCGCAGGAAGGTGTCCGGCGCGGGCTTGCCGGGCAGCTTCTCGGCCCGGGCGACGTTGCCGTCGACCCGGGCCTCGAGCAGGTCGCCGAGCCCGGTGATCCGCAGGATGTCGGGGGTGTTGGCGCTGGCCGAGACGACCGCGGTCCGGAGCCCGGCCTTGCGGGCCGCCCGGAGGTAGTCGACGGAGCCCTCGTAGACGGCGACGCCGTCTTCCCGGATCCGGCGGAGCAGGACGACGTTCTTGCGGTTGCCGACGCCGTTGACGGTGTCGGCCTCGGGCGGATCGTCCGGCTGCCCCTCCGGCAGGGTGATCCCGCGGGACGCGAGAAAGGTGCGCACGCCATCGGCCCGGGTGCGGCCGTCGACGTATTTGGGATAGTCGGAACGAGGGTCGAAGGCCGCGAACGGCTCGCCGGTCCGGGCACTGCGCCGGCGAAGGAATTCGTCGAATGTCTCTGTCCACGCCGCGTTGTGAACGGTCGCGGTTCGCGTGAGGACGCCGTCCATATCGAACAGACAGGCGGTCACATGATCGGGTAGCCCCAGCACGGGTCAAATCTAGTCGAACCCACTTAGCCGTGCTCGTGGCCGTCCACCCCGTGGATCCGCCCCGCCGACTGCCCGGGCTCGACCACGACGAACTGCCCCATCATGCCGTCGTCTTCGTGCATCAAGAGATGACAGTGATACATGTACGGCATTCCAGGGTCGGCGTAGTCGGTGAATTTCATGATCAGCTTCGCCTCGGTCTTCGGCGGCAGGAACACCGTGTCCTTCCAGCCGGAAAGGTCCGCGGGCGGCGGGGCCCCGCCGATCGACAACACCTGAAATTGCACATCGTGTACGTGAAAGTTGTGCCGCTGGCCGTCGGTGTTGCGCACGGTCCAGATCTCGGTGGTGCCGAGGGTGGCGACGGCGTCGACCCGGCCCATCTCCATCTCCGCGCCGTTGATGTTGGTGCCGTTGAGGCTGAAGTCGCGCGTTGTCACGGCCCGCGCGGGATCGAGCCGGTCAAGGCCGCCGAAGTCCTCGGGGATGCGCGCGCCGCGCCGCAGCGTGGCCGCCGCGCGCAGCTCGAGCACGTCGAACTGGTCGCGTCCGGTGTCGAACGACCGGCCGCCGAGGTTCGGGGGGAAGCTGCGGAGCGCCACTCGTTCGCCGGCTCGCATCGGCACGACGATCTCGGCGCGCTCGCCGGGGGAGAGCCGGACCTTCCGCAGCGTGACCGGCGCGGCCAACCGGCCGCCGTCGGTGGCGACGAGCTGGACGGGTCGTTCGTCGGCGAGTCCGAACGCGTACACGCGGGAGACCGAGGCGTTGAGCAGCCGCAGTCGGACCCGGTCGGTCACCACCTTCTGATGGGGCCCATAGGTGCCGTTGACCAGCAGCAGGTCGCCGGTGTTCTGATCGCGGATCTCGCCACCCTGGATGTCCTTGTCCTGGACGATCACCGGGATGTCGTCGATGCCGTAGTCGTGCGGCAGCGCGTGCTGCGCCGGGTCGTCGTCATCGAGGATGAACATGCCGGCCAGCCCCTGGTTGACGTGCTCGCGGGTGGCGCCGTGGGGGTGGGGGTGATACCAGAGCGTCGCCGCGGGCTGGTTCACCGTCCAGGTCGGTGACCAGGTGGCGCCCGGACGCACCGGCTGATGCGGGCCGCCGTCCATCCGGGCCGGAAGGTGCATGCCGTGCCAGTGCACGCTGGTCTCCTCGTTGAGGTCGTTGACGACGTTGACCATGACCTGTTCGCCGCGCTTGGCCCGCAGGGTCGGCCCGAGGTAGTCGCCGTTGAAGCCCCAGGTCCGGGTGGTCCCGTCGATGCCGAAGTCACGGCGGCCCTGCTGGGCGTGCAGGGTGAAGACCCGCCGCCCGGCGGCGTCCGTCCGCGAGTCGGCGAGCGGCGGGATCAGCAATGGCCGGGCGAAGTCGACCTGCCCCACGGTGTCGACGGGGGCGCAGGCGGAGAGGGCGCCGCCGCCGGCCACCAGGAACGTTCCGCCCAACACGCTGGCCAGCAGGCTTCTGCGACGCATGGGATCCGCACCTCCGTAGGGTTGTGTATCTACATGTAGCCTGCCTTCCTATTGGGTCGGGCGTCCATGCCGAGGGGCCGGTTTGGGGGCCTGTTCCGGGCGACCCCTAGGGAGCTGTTCCGATTGACATGTGATTGAGTCACACATACGTTGAAGGCATGACCGAGATCATGGAAACCAAGCTCGAGATCACCTCGTGGGACGAGAAGCCCTACCGCGAGTTCGACGACGGTCGCAAGTTCGCCAAGGCCGAGGTCACGCTGACCGGCACCGGCGACGGCCTGACCGGCGGGTCCTTCGAGTCGCTGCTCTACTACCGCGCCGACGGCACCAGCGAATACGTGTCCCTTCTGGAGATCACCGGCACGCTGGGCGGCCGCTCGGGCAGCTTCGCCCTACAGGGTGCGGGCAGCTACGACGGCACGACCGCCCGGTTCGAGGTCACCGTGGTGCCCGGGTCCGGCACCGGCGACCTGGCCGGCATCAGTGGCACGGCCGAAAGCGCCTCGACGCACGCCGACTACCCGAACATGCCGTTGACCATTCGGTACGAGTTGGCGTGAGCGGCACCGACCCACTCGACCATCAGGCCAACCTGCTCGGCGCGTTCGCGCTCGCGGTCGCCGACCGCGCCGCCGCGGCGGTGGCGGCCGCGGGCGAGCGCGACGTGGCCGGCAACCCGACCGCGGCCGCGGCGCTGTCGGCACTGCTGCACTTCCTCGACCGCCCGTCGATCGACCAACTGCGCCAGGTGCTGGGCCTGACCCCGTCCGGGGCGGTCCGCCTGGTCGACCGCCTGTCCGACGCGGGCCTGGTCACCCGAGGCCCAGGCGACAACGGCCGCTCCCGCTCCGTAACCCTCACGCCAGAGGGCCGCACAGCAGCAGAACGCCTGTCAACGGCCCGGGCGGACTCCCTGCGATCGGCCCTGTCCACGTTGTCGCCAACGGAACGCTCCACTCTGGACGATCTACTGGGCCGCGTGATGGCCGGCATAGTCCAGGAAAAGGAAGGCGGCGCCTGGCTCTGCCGCCTCTGCGACCTAACGGCCTGCGGCCGCGACACAGGCGAGTGCCAAACAGCGAACGCGGCGGCCGCCAAGTACGGCGCCGCCGCGATCCGCAGGACCTAGAGAAGCGGTTTGGGTAAGCGCAAGCCACGGCGAAGGTGGCAGCGCAGCGAAGCGGAGCGTTCTCTGTCGGGAGCAACGGTCGCACCCACCGCGAGCCCGAGCCCGCCCAGATTTTCGCTAGAGGTTCGCGATGGTCCGAATGATCTCCGCGTAGAAGTTGCCTTCGATTTCGCGGAAGAGGGCGAACGGCGAGTCCGGGTTGCCGAAGAACGGCCGCAGCGTCCAAGCGAGCTGAGTGCCCACAAACCCGAACAGCAGAATCCAGATGTACAGCAACGTCATGCTCGCCGGCCGCTCGACCGCCACACCTGCCGGACGCGTAACCCGATAGCGCTGCGCCACCGGATCCCAGACGCGGTGTTCGGCCACCGGCTGAGCGAGCAACACAGGTGGTGCCGGGGCTGGGGCCGCGACAGCCGGTGCCGCAGCACCATCACCGTTGGCAACCGGCGCGCCGACCGTCACGGGCGTCTTCTCCTCGGCAGCCACGGTCGCCGGCTTCTCCGCGACGAGCGCAGGCTCGGCGTTTTTGACGGAGATGGGCTTAGGAGGCCGTGTGCGTGGAGGACGCGCATGCCGCCGGTGAGGAAGCGCAGGCCGACGATCGCGGACAGGCCGAGGATCGTCACGTTGAGCAGTTTGAAGAAGCCGTAGTGCGGCGCGGTGACCAGGAAGAACAGGCTGATCGGCGCGAACGCCATCGCCAGCATCGCGGTCACCGTGATAGCCACCATCACCAGCGACACCGACTGGCGGATCGAGAGCCGGGCTCCGAAGACCAGGTTGAACAGGTAGAGCGTGGGCAGGCAGATCGCCAGCGTGACCAGGAACAGCAGTGGCAGCTTGACCGACGAGGTCAGCGCCATCAGCGGGCTGTGGCGGGCGCCGAGCACCGCTCCGTAGAGGCGAGCGCGATCGCCGAGCTCGCGAGCATCTGCACCGAGAGCTTGTTGAGGTCGCGCTCGTCGACGATCTGCTGCCAGATGCTGCCGCGGTCGCGGAGGATCCGTTCGATGATCAGCAGACCTGGGCTGTTCGCTGGCACGTTGCCATCCTCTCTGGACTCACGTGGCGACAGACGCTAGACGACGGTGCGGGTCAGCGCCACCCCACGTCGATGCGGTCACCGCGGTCGTCGAAGAAGTGCAGCGCGTCCATCCGCACCGAGACCGACAGCGCTGTTCCGGACTGCACGTTCGGGTAGGGCGCGAGCCGCACCGCTAGCTCGGCCGGGCGCCGGTGGTGGCGGCCCGGGTCGCTGAGCACGCTCGTGCGGCGTGCGGGAGCCGCTGTCCTCGACTGCCACCGGCGCGCTGCTGGCGCGGCTGGTGAGGCGCTGCACCGCGTGGCCGAACCGGCGCAGGGGGCCGCCCTCGCCGGCCTGCTCGGCCGGTGCCTGACCCATCTCGTCGACGACGACCGCGGTGGCGCCGATGTCGAGGAAGGCCAGCGACTCGTGGCCGTGGTGCTCCAGGTAGCGGATCCGGCCCTGCAGCACGTCGCCCTGCGTGTTGGGCGCGACCGGGGTCAGCGCCTCGGCGCGCACGCCGACCACGATGCGCTCGCCGTGGTAGTGCGCGACCGCCCGCGCCCGGATGTCGTCCCACGGCAGGTACAGCGCCTGGTCGCCGAGGTTGAGCGTGACGTAGCGGTCGAGGTGCACGTAGACCGACGCCTCGAGCAGGTTCATCCGCGGGCTGCCCAGGAACGCGGCGACGTAGAGCGTCGCCGGGCGTCCGTACACCTGGGTCGGCGTGCCCACGTCCTGCAGCACGCCGCGGCGCATGATGGCGACCCGGTCGGCCATCGTCAGCGCCTCGGCCTGGTCGTGGGTCACGTAGATCGTGCTGACGCCCAGCTCGCGGACCAGGCCGGAGATCTCGGCGCGCAACTCGGCCCGCAGGCCACTGTCGAGGTTGGACAGCGGCTCGTCCATGAGGAACAGGCCGGGGCGCCGCACGATGGCCCGGCCCATCGCGACCCGCTGGCGCTGGCCGCCGGAGAGCTGGTTGGGCTTGCGGGCGAGCACGTCGCCGATGCCGAGCGCGCTGGCGACGTCGGCGACCCGTTCGCCGCGCGCCATCGGCTCGACCTTGGACAGCCGCAGCGGAAAGCCGATGTTGTCGCCGACCGACATGTGCGGGTAGAGCGCGAAGTCCTGGAACACCATCGCGATCCGCGCGCTCGCGCGGTGGCAGGTCGTTGGCCAGGTCGCCGTCGAGCAGAATGGCGCCGCTGGTCGGGTCCTCGAGGCCGGCGACCATGCGCAGCACGGTGGACTTGCCGCAGCCCGACGGGCCGAGCAGCACCATGAACTCGCCGTCGTTGACGTCGAGGCTGACGTTGTCGACCGCGACCGTTCCGTCAGGGAAGATCTTGGTGACATCCTTGAGCGCGACGGTTGTCACCGTCTCCTCCCCAACAGTCGGTTCCCCGATGAATGACTGTGACGAGAGTTACTCGATAATCCCATCGGGTAAACGTGCCATGTTCACCCTGTGACAATCTGACTACTCGCATCGACCATGATGGTTACGCGACCGACGGTGGGTGCTGAGTCGGACGCGATCCGTTGATCATGCTTCGGGTCCGTACTAAAAGATCTTCTTTTGTCAAGGGACCGGACAGGCGTTGACCCGCTCCGCTAGCCTCAGCAGGCTGCGTGCAGATCGAGCGAGGGAGCGGCGATGCGACTGACGGTGGGGGTGCTCACCTACCGCAGCGCGGCCAACCTGCCGCCGCTGCTCGCCGCGCTGCCGGCCGGCCTGGCCGGCGTCGACGACTGGCGGCTGGTGGTCGTCGACAGCGGATCCTTCGACGACACGCTGACCGTCGCCAAAGACCTGGCCCCCGACGCGACCCTGGTCCAGCTCGACAGCAACCGGGGCTTCGCCGCCGCCGCCAACGCCGTCGCCGCGGTCGACCCGGAGGCCGACGCGGTGCTCCTGCTCAGCCCGACCACCCGGCTGCGACCGGGCTGCCGCCGCCGGCCTGTTGGCCGCGCTGGCCGAGCCGGGCGTGGGCATCGCGGTGCCCAGGCTGATCGGCCGCGACGGCGCGTACAAGACCTCGTTGCGGCGCCGCCCCACGCTCGGCCGAGCCCTCGCCGAGGCGGTGCTGGGCGGCAACCGGGCCAGTCGGCTCGGCCGCGGCGAGGTGATCGCCGACCCGGCCGGCTACGACCGCGGGACCCGGGCTGACTGGGCCACCGGCGCCGTCACCATGTTCAGCCGCGCCTGCCTGACCGCGGCGGGTCCGTGGGACGAGACCTTCTTCCTCTACAGCGAAGAGACCGAGTTCGCCCTCCGCGCCGCCGACCACGGCTTCCGGGTGGCCTTCGTGCCAGAGGTGGAGGCGGTGCACAACGGCGGCGACGCCCGCAACGTGCCGGCCCTCTGGGGCATCATGGTCGCCAACCGGGTCCGGCTGCACGCGATGCGGCACGGCCGTGCCGCCGCCACCGCGTACTGGGCGGTGATCACGCTCGGCGAGGCCGTCCGCTCGGTCGGTGACGGCAACCACCGTTACGCCACCCGCAAGCTGTTGCGGGAGCGCACGAGTCTGGTCCGGGGCCGCCCGGCGGGGGTTCCCGACCAGCTTCGCTGACCGACCGGAGCCGTCACCCTGTGGCGAACGTGATTCGGCATTAGCGTGGAACCATGACTGACGTGACGGCTGGAACTCTTTCGGTGCAGCCACCGGATCCGGCCGAGGGCAGTCACGTCGAGCGCGGCATTGTCGAGCACCCCACCTCCGACGACTTCCACCACGCCGAAACGTCCCGGTCGACTCGACCTGGTTCCAGCGGGCGGTCTTCTACGAGGTTCTGGTGCGGGCGTTCGCCGACTCCGACAGTGACGGCTCCGGCGACCTGCGTGGGCTGATCGACAAACTCGACTACCTGGCCTGGCTGGGTGTCGACTGTCTCTGGCTGCCGCCGTTCTACGACTCGCCACTGCGCGACGGCGGCTACGACATCCGCGACTTCTACAAGGTGCTGCCCGAGTTCGGCACGGTCGACGACTTCGTCGCCCTGCTCGACGCCGCGCACAAGCGGGGCATCCGGGTGGTCACCGACCTGGTCATGAACCACACGTCGGACCAGCACCCCTGGTTCCAGGAGTCGCGCCGTGACCCGGAGGGCCCGTACGGCGACTTCTACGTGTGGAGCGACAGCGACGACCGGTACCAGGACGCCCGGATCATCTTCGTCGATACCGAGGAGTCCAACTGGACGTTCGACCCGGTGCGCCGGCAGTTCTACTGGCACCGGTTCTTCTCGCACCAGCCCGACCTCAACTACGCCAACCCGGCCGTGCAGAACGCCATGCTCGACGTGCTGCGGTTCTGGCTCGACCTGGGCATCGACGGCTTCCGGCTGGACGCGGTGCCCTACCTGTTCGAGGCCGAGGACACCAACTGCGAGAACCTCCCGGAGACCCACGCGTTCCTGCGGCACTGCCGCAAGGTGATCGACGACGAGTTCCCGGGCCGGGTGCTGCTGGCCGAGGCCAACCAGTGGCCGGCGGACGTGGTGGCCTACTTCGGTGACACGGAGTGCGATGGCGACGAGTGCCACATGGCGTTCCACTTCCCGCTGATGCCACGCCTCTTCATGGCCGTCCGGCGCGAGTCGCGCTTCCCGATCTCCGAGATCCTCGCCAACACGCCGGCCATCCCGGCCAACTGCCAGTGGGGCATCTTCCTGCGTAACCACGACGAGCTCACGCTCGAGATGGTCACCGACGAAGAGCGCGACTACATGTACATGGAGTACGCCAAAGACCCGCGGATGAAGGCCAACATCGGCATCCGCCGCCGGCTGGCGCCGTTGCTGGAGAACGACCGCAACCAGCAGGAACTGTTCACCGCCATGCTGTTGTCGTTGCCGGGTTCGCCGGTCCTCTACTATGGCGACGAGATCGGCATGGGCGACAACATCTGGCTGGGCGACCGCGACGGGGTACGCACGCCGATGCAGTGGACGCCCGACCGCAACGCCGGCTTCTCCACCTCGACCCCGGGCCGCATCTACTTGCCGGTCAACCAGGATCCGATCTACGGTTACCAATCGGTGAACGTCGAGTCGCAACGCGACAGCTCGACGTCGTTGCTCAACTGGACGCGGTTGATGCTGTCGGTGCGCCGCCGGCACGACTCGTTCGCCGTCGGCACGTTCCAGGAGCTGGGCGGCTCCAACCCGGCCGTGCTCGCGTACCTGCGCCACCACGAAGACGACGTGGTGCTCTGCGTCAACAACCTGTCCCGATTTCCCGCAACCCATCGAGCTGAACCTGCAAGCCTGGTCGGGCTATTCGCCGATCGAGCTGACCGGACGCGTCTTGTTTCCCCGGATCGGGCAGCTACCCTACCTGCTGACCCTTCCCGGATACGGGTTCTACTGGTTCCAGCTCACGCCACCGTCCGAAGAGGATGATCCGGCCCGCGCGGCCGAACAGCACATGGAGGAGTCATGACTTTGCCGTATGCCGACTGGCTGCCGCATCAGCGGTGGTACGCCGGACGCGGCCGGACCCTCCACAGTGTCACGCCCGTCGCGGTCACTAGTCTCCGCGAAGTCACTCGACCACGTGCTGCTCGACGTCGGTCTACGAGGACGGCGGCACGGAGCGCTACCAGCTCTACGTCGCGTGGGACGAAGAGCCGCGGCCGGAGTTCGCCGGCACGGCGACGATCGGCATCGACCACGAGGGCGACCGGGCCGGCTTCGACGCGCTCTACGACGAGCCGGCCGCGCGTGCGCTGCTGGAGCTGATCGACCAGGACGCCGTCGATCGGTCGGCTGCTGTTCCGGCGCGAGCCGGAGGCCAAGCTGCCGCTGGAGGCGCCGGCCCGGGTGGCCGACACCGAGCAGAGCAACACCAGCGTCGTCTACGACCGGGCGGCGATCCTCAAGGTGTTCCGCCGGGTGGTCCCTGGCGTCAACCCCGACGTCGAGCTCAACCGGGTGCTGGCCCGGGCCGGCTGTCCCAACGTGGCCCAGCTGCTCGGCGCGGTGGAGAGCACCGACGAGCATGGCGAGCCGGTCTCGCTGGGCATGCTGACCGCCTACGCGGAGAACTCGGCCGAGGGCTGGGCGATGGCCACCACCAGCGTGCGCGACCTGTTCGGCGAGGCCGACCTGGCCGCCAACGAGGTGGGCGGCGACTTCTCCGGCGAGTCCTACCGGCTGGGCGAGGCGGTCGCGCGTCGTGCACCGGATGCTCGCGCAGGAGCTCGGCACCGAGACGGTGGACTTCCCGGTCGACCGGATGATCGCTCGGCTCGAGCGCGCCGCGGCCTTCGTACCCGCGCTGTCCCCGCACGTCGACGCGGCCGCCGCCACCTTCCAGCGCGGTCGGCGGCGAGCGAGATGACGTGCACCGGGTGCATGGCGACCTGCACCTCGGTCAGGTGCTGCGCACGCCGAAGACCTGGCTGCTGATCGACTTCGAGGGCGAGCCCGGGCAGCCGGTCGAGGAACGCCGCCGCCCCGACTCGCCGCTGCGCGACATCGCCGGCATGCTGCGCTCCTTCGAGTACGCCCCGCACCACCTGATCGTCGACCAGCCCGACGACGCCCAGGTCGTCTACCGGGCCCGCGAGTGGGCCGACCTCAACCGGGCCGCGTTCTGCGACGGCTACGCGAGCGTCGCCGGCGAGGACCCGCGGAGCCGGCTGGCGCTGCTCGGCGCGTTCGAGCTCGACAAGGCGATCTACGAGGCGGCCTACGAGGCCCGGTTCCGACCGAGCTGGCTGCCGATCTCCCTGCGCTCGGTGGCCCGCCTGCTGGGCTAGCGTAGGCCGGGTGCTCGTCACGCTGGCCGTCGAGAACTACCGGTCGCTGCGCCGGCTGGTCCTGCCGTTGCGCCGGCTCAACGTGGTGACCGGCGCCAACGGCAGCGGCAAGTCGAGCCTCTACCGGACGCTGCGGCTGCTCGCGCAGTCGGCCAGCAACGGCGCCGTGGCCGCGCTCGCCCGGGAGGGCGGGCTGCCGTCGACGCTGTGGGCCGGCCCCGAGGTGATCGGGCGCGCCGTCCGCGATGGAGAGCATCCGTTGCAGGGCACCGTGCGCACGAAGCCGGTGGCGCTGAGGTTGGGGTTCGCCAGCGACTCGTTCGGCTACGCGATCGACCTCGGGCTGCCGCGGGTCGCCGGACCGACGCTGTTCGGGCTCGACCCGGAGATCAAGAGCGAGTGCACCTGGTCGGGACCGGTGCTGCGGCCGAGCCACCCGGCTGACCGAGCGGACCAACGGAGCGGTCGGCGTACGCGGCCCGGACGGTGCCTGGCGTGCCGACGAAACTGAAGCTGCGCCCGTACGACAGCATGCTCGCGGAGTTCGTCGATCCGGAGCTGGCGCCCGACCTGATGCTGCTCCGCGAACGGATCCGCTCGTGGCGCTTCTACGACCAGGTGCGCACCGACGCCGACGCACCGATGCGCGGCGCGCGGGTCGGCACCCGCACACCCGTGCTCGGCCACGACGGCGCCGACCTGGCAGCCGGCCCTGGAGACGATCCGCGAGATCGGCGACGCCGGGGCCCTGGACGCCGCGGTCGACCTCGCGTTCCCCGGCAGCCGGCTGGGCATCACCGCGCCACGCTGGGCGGTTCGAGCTGACGCCTGAGCCAGCCCGGGATGCTGCGCCCGCTGGGCGCCAGCCGAGCTTTCCGACGGAACGCTGCGGTATCTGGCCTGGGTGGCCGCGCTGCTCACCCCTCGGCCGCCGGAGCTGCTGGTGCTCAACGAGCCGGAGAACAGCCTGCACCCCGAGCTGCATCCGGCCGCTCGGCGCGCTGATCGCCGGCGCGTCGGCCCGGATGCAGATCGTGGTGGTCACCCACTCGCGGGCGCTCGCGTCCGCGCTGGACACCCACGCCGACGAGGCCGACCTGCAGTCGGTCGAGCTGGCGAAGAACTACGGCGAAACGTACGTCGTCGGGCAGGGAAAGCTCGACGAGCCGCCGTGGCACTGGCCGAAACGCTGAGGAAGGATGATCATATGAGTCTCGAACGACCCGTACCGCCCGATCCCTACGACCTGTTGCCGCCGAAGCCGTCGTTCACGGTGACCAGCGACGACGTGACCGACGGCGAGCAGATGGCCGACACCTTCGCCGACCCGAGCGTCGGCGGCGGGGGCAGGTCGCCGCAGCTGTCCTGGTCGGGTTTCCCGGAGCACACCAAGAGCTTCGTGATCACCTGCTACGACCCGGACGCGCCGACGCACAGCGGCTTCTGGCACTGGGTGCTGGTCAACGTGCCGGTGTCGGTGACCTCGCTGGAGCAGGGCGCGCAGCCGCCGGCCGGCGCGTTCGCGGTGCGCAACGACTACGGCACCAAGGAATACGGGGGAGCGGCGCCGCCGCAGGGCGACTTCCCGCACCGCTACGTGTTCACGGTGCACGCGGTGGACGTCGAGCAGCTCGACGTGACGCCGGACGTGTCGCCCGCGGTGGTCAGCTTCAACCTCACGTTCCACGACCTGGCCCGCGCGGTCATCCGGCCGACGTACCGCATCGCGTAACAGGGTCTAATCCGGCATCGCCAGGTTGACCCGCACGCCGAGCAGGCGCACGGGCCGCTTCCATTCGAACTTCGCCAGCAGGCTCAGTGCGGCCTGCTCGACGACGTCCGGGTCGGTGGTGGGCCCCGTGCGCAGCTTGGTCTCGCGGGTCGGCGTGAAGAAGCTGACGTAGCGCACCTTCACCGCGACATGGGTGACCTCGCGACCGTCGGCGACCACGTCGGCGGTCAGGGCGCGGGCCATCGTGCCGACCTCCCGGGAGATCTCGGCCAGGTCGGAGAGGTCCTCGGCGTACGTGTTCTCCCGGCTGCGCGAGCGGGCCACCCACGGCTCGGTGCTGATCCGGGTGTCACCGCCGCCGGCCGCCGCGACGGGCAGCCACTCGGCCTGCCGTGGACCGAACCGCTCGACCAGCGCCGCCGGCGGCGTGGCGGCGAGCTGGGCGACGGTGTGCAGACCGAGCTCGTCGAGCTTGCGGGTGGTCTTCGGGCCGATGCCCCACAGCTCGGCCGCCGGCCGCTCGCCCATCACGGTCATCCAGGTGGCCGTCGACAGCGTGTGTATCCCGCCGGGCTTGGCGAACCGCGCCGCGATCTTCGCCTGCTGCTTGTTCTCGCCGATGCCGATCGCGCAGCTCAGCCCGGTCTCCGCGAGCACCGCCGCCTTCAGCTCCGCGGCCAGCGCCTGCGGATCGGCGATGTCGCCGCCGACGAACGCCTCGTCCCAGCCCCAGACCTCGACGTCGACCGGGAACCCGCGCAGCACGGCCATCACCTGGTCGGACGCCGCGCTGTAGGCGGCCGGGTCCGTGGGCAGGAAGGTCGCCTCCGGGCAGAGCTGCGCGGCCCGGCGCAGCGGCATTCCGGAGTGGACACCGTGCGCGCGGGCCTCGTACGACGCGGTGGACACCACCTGCCGGCGCGCCGTCGGGTCGCCCGCGCCGCCGACCACCACCGGCAGCCCGCGCAGCTCCGGGCGCCGCAGGATCTCCACGGCGGCCACGAACTGGTCCATGTCAACATGCAGCAGCCAACTCATCGGGTGGTCGCCGCCAACCGTCGCGCGCGGGACCGCAGGTAGCGCTGCTCCGGCTCGCTGAGGGTGCGGTCGGCCGCCGCCTGGTAGGCCGCGGCCGCACCCGGGGCGTCGCCGGCCAGCTCCAGCAGGTGTGCGCGGACCGCGGCGAGCCGGTGGTGCCGGGCCATCCGCTCGTCGCCGTCCAGCGTGGCGAGCAGGTCGAGCCCCGCCCGCGGACCGGCCACCATGGCCACCGCGACGGCCCTGTTGAGGCGCACCATCGGGCTGTCGGTGACCCGCTCCAGCAGGTCGTACAACGCCAGCACCTGAGGCCAGTCGGTGTCGGCGGCGGTGGTCGCCTCGTCGTGCACCGCCGCGATCGCCGCCTGGAGTTGGTAGGCGCCCGGCCGGGTGCGGGCCAGCGCGCCGGAGACCAGCGCGACACCCTCGGCGATCGTCGCCTGGTCCCAGCGCGACCGGTCCTGCTCGTCCAGCGGGACTAGCTCGCCGCCGGGCCCGGTGCGGGCCGGTCGGCGGGCGTCGGTGAGCAGCATCAGCGCGAGCAGGCCGGCCGCCTCGCCGTCGTCGGGCAACAGCCGGTGCAGCATGCGGGCCAGCCGGATGGCCTCCGCGGACAGCTCGACCCGGGCCAGCTCCGGGCCGGAAGAGCTGGTGTAGCCCTCGTTGAAGATCAGATACAGCACTTGGAGCACGGCGTCCACCCGGGCGACCCGGGACTCCGGCGGCGGCAGCTCGAAGCCGATCCCGGACGATTTGATCTTCTGCTTGGCCCGGCTGATCCGCTGGCCCATGGTCGGCTCGGGCACCAGGAACGCGCTCGCGATCTCCGCCGTGGTCAGCCCGCCGACGGCGCGCAGGGTCAGCGCCACCTGGGCCGGCACCGCGATCGCCGGGTGACAGCAGAGGAACAGCAGCACCAGCGAGTCGTCGCCGTCGGGGTGGTCGGCGTCGGCCGGGGGCGCGGCGCGGGTGGCCGCCGGGTCGCGAAGGTAGTCGTTCTCCTCCCGCTGCCGGCGGGACTCCTCGCTGCGCAGCTGGTCGATCAGCCGGCGCGAGGCCACCCGGATCAGCCAGGCGCGGGGGTCGTCGGGCACGCCGTCAGCCGGCCATTGGGTGGCGGCCGCCAGCAGGCCCTCCTGCACCGCGTCCTCGGCGGCGTCGAAGTGGCCGTATCGGCGCACCAGCGCGCCCAGCACCTGCGGTGCCAGCTCCCTGAGCAGCTCTTCCGTGCTCACGATCGAAGGCTAGCCCGCGATCAGGTCAGCGTGGCGGCCCGGGCGATCAGGCTGACCACCTGGGCCAGGGCGAACACCAGACCCAACACCGCGGCGGTACGCAGCCGCGGGTCGGCCCGTTGTCGCCGGGACCGGGCCCGGGCCACCCCGAACACGAGGATGCCGAGCGGGAGGAGCACGAAGAACGGGTTGATCAGCACGGCGAAGGCCAGGATGAACGAGATCAGGCCCATGGTCGTGGTCGGGTGGAGCGCGTCGGCGTCGGTGATGCCGAGCTCGTGCACGCCGTACCGGGCGCGTTGCAGCTCGGGCATCCTGGCGTGGTAGCCGGCCGCACCGTTGTCGCGCATCTCGACCGCGAGATCGGCCTGGGCGCGCTGGAGCCGCCGGACGCGGGTGTGGGCGCGCAGGCCGCCGTAGACGTACGCGTTCCACCGCGCGCGGCCGCGGCTGCGCCAGCCCCGCAGCGCGAGGATCTCGTTGTGCGTGGCGATCCACGGGTTGTGCAGGCTCTCCAACGGGCCGGCCACGCCCTCGTACTCGTCCTTGCGGAAGAAGTGCAGCAGGATCAGGAAGGTGCCGAGGATCAGCAGCCCCTTGATCAGCAGCACCAGCAGCACGCCGTAGGTGCCGGCGTAGTCGGTCAGCGAGGCGGCCGCCGGCGAGTTCCACAGGAAGTGCATGAGCCAGGCCAGGGCCAGCGCGCCGAGCGCGACGCCGATCCGGTTGAACCACGAGCGTTCCCGGTGCAGCACCGCGTACGCGACCCCGGCGCCGGCGATCGCGCTGTAGACGGTGTGGCTCCACAGCCCGGCGAGCAGCCCGCGCACCACGAACGTCTGCAGCACCGGGCCGAGGCTGTCGGTGCCGTCCGCGGCGATCGCGTTGAGGCTGTAGGTGATGTTCTCGATCTCCTGGAAACCCAGGCCGACGAACGCGCCGTACACCACGCCGTCGAGGATGCTGTTGATCTGGCGGCGGGCCAGCAGCACGATCATCACGATGCCGAGCGTCTTGAGGATCTCCTCGTCGGTCGGCCCCTCGATCGCCGCCGCCCAGTCCCGGACGAAGCCCAGCGACGTCATCTTGACCAGGATCGACTCGAGGGCGGTGTTGGCCCGCAGCGCGTTGGCGCTGGCCACGAACCCGCCCCAGATGATCGCGGCGGCGAACAGCCAGCGCGGCTCGGGCTCCAGCCAGTCGACCGCCCGGATGATCGCCACGAACACGGCACCGTGTATCGCGAACAGCACGACCGCCAGCACGAACGCGCCGGGCGCCTCGGCGATCGCCGGACCGAACGAGATGCCGAGGATCACGACGCCGGCGATGCTCAGAGCGATGAAGAACCACACCGCGGGCCAACGCGCCGCAGCCGCCCAGGACGGGAACACCCGCCGGGTGCCGGGCGCCGGCGGCGGCGGGGTAGGCGCCTGCTCGATGCTCATATGGTCTGGTCGATCGTGACGGTACGGACGCTGGTCTCGAGTTCGTCGCGGTGCGCGGTGACACCCGCGTCGTTGCCGTCGACCACCGCGGTCACCCCCGTGCCGCCGAGGAGATAGACCGTGTACCAGCCGGTGCGGCTCTCGCCGACGTAGGTGGCCTGTAGCCCGGGTATGCCGCTGTTCGACGTGACCGGCTGGTCGGGCGAGATGGCCTGGATGCCGGACACGTTCTGGACCACGTCGCGGATCTGGTCGGCGAGCTGCTGGAGCGTGCCTGGGAAGCTCTGTGCGGTCAGCCGGTAGCGGACTCCGTCGACGGCCATGGTGACCACGCCCTGGTCGGGGGAGGTCTGCTCGGCGACCACGGTGGCGTCCGGCGGCGGCACCACGCTGGCGTCGTCGGCGAACTCCAGCGGGCTGGTGCTGGAGACGGTGGCGTTCGGCAGCGCGTCGTCGATCGCCGGCACGCCCGAACGACAGGGCGAGCACCCCGGCGGCCACCGCGATGCACCCGATGAGGTTGCGCCGCCACCCCGAAGCCCCGCTCACCATCCGGACATTGTCCGCGATCTTCCCGGCCGGTGCACCATCCGGCGCGGCGTTCAGCGCGAGGCGACTCCTCCGCCGGCCAGCAGCGCGTGCATCAGGTGGGTCAGCTCGCAAACCGACGTGACCGCGCGCTCGAAGCCGAGCCGCAGCCGCGGGCCGGGACCGCCGCCGGGTGCCGAGCCGACGGTCAGCCCGTAGCGGTCGAGCCGCAGCGCGCGGCACTCGGCCGGCGCGGCCCGCCCGCTGACCCGCTCGACCAGGCTGGCGAGCTGGTGCAGGTGGTGGTCGTTGAGGTCGGCGAGCAGCCGGCCCTCGTCGGCGGCCAGCGGGTCGGGCTCGGCGGCGCGGAACTCGGCCGGGTCGATCTCGAGCAGCCGCCGGCCGTTGGCGATCCGCACCTCGGTCGGGACGATCCGGAACAGCACGTGCCCGCGGCCGACGTCGAGCAGGTCACCGAGCGGGCTGACCTCGGCGTACGCGTCGGCGGCAGCCCGTGCTTCGGCGCCGCCGAGCAGGTGCGCGGTGCCGGTCAGCCAGAGCCGCCCGCGGGTCGGCGCGCACGGGACGGGTGGCAGGTCGTCGACGCTGAGCACCATCGACCCGGGTGTGAGCTGGGTCGCGAGTTCGGTGCCGAAGCCGGTCAGCAGCAGCGGGTGGCCGTCGGCCGGCGTCGCGTGCCGGACCTTCACCCGAGCGGGGTAGCCCCGGACGTGTGCCGTGCCCTCCAGCCGGCCGCTCGCGAGCGTGCGCGCCACCTCTGCCGCCGTCGGCCGCATGATGCCTCCTCGGGGATGCGTACCGATCAACTTAAGTTAGGCAACCCTAATTCTCAAGGTCCCCGATCGGACGACGACGGGCGCGCCGTACGGCCAGCGCCGTTCAGGAAAGTCACATCCCAGCCCCAGGTTGAGGGCAGATATGGGGAGCACGGTGGATACATGACCGATTTGCTGAGCCGCACCGATCCCCAGAACCCCTGGTCGCACCAGCCTGGCGCGGCCGGCCCCGCCGGCCCTGGTCAACCGGCCGGCCCCGCCGGGCCTGCCGGCCCGGTCCCGCCGTGGAGCCCGACGCCCGGCGGCGGCGCGCCCACGCCGTCCGGACCCCGCAACGGCGGGCGGCGGATCGCCATCGCCGCCGGCGCGCTGGTGCTCGTCCTCGGCGGCGGCGTCGCCGGTGGCGTGATCGGCGCGCACACCGACCAGTCCGCGCCGGCGGCCAGCGCCGCCACCGCGAACGCCACGAACGTCTCCACCCAGTCGGCCACCCTCGCCTCGGTGGCCGCCCGCACCTCGCCCAGCGTCGTCACGATCATGGTGCAGGTCCCCGGCGGCACGGTCGAGGGCTCCGGCGTGATCGTCGACGACCAGGGCAGCATCCTCACCAACAACCACGTGGTCGACCAGGCCGCCGGCGGCGCGACCGTGCAGCTCTCGAGCGGCCGCACGCTGCCCGCGCAGATCGTCCGCACCGACCCGGGTCACGACCTCGCCCTGCTGCGGGTCGACTCGGCAGGCCTGACCCCGGCGACGCTGGGCGACAGCCACAGCGTCCAGGTCGGCGACACCGTGCTCGCGTTCGGCAGCCCGCTGGGCCTGAGCGGCACCGTCACCTCGGGCATCGTCTCGGCCCTCGACCGCGACGCGCAGGACCTGAACCTCTCCGGCCTGATCCAGACCGACGCCCCGATCAACTCCGGCAACTCGGGCGGCCCGCTGGTCGACGCGGCCGGCCAGGTCATCGCCATCAACGTCGCCAACGCCTCCACCAGCCAGGGCGGCGGCTCCATCGGCATCGGCTTCGCGATCCCGATCGACACGGCACAGTCCATCCTGAGCTGACCGCTTTGCTCTGCATGCCATATACGCAACACCCCTGGACCGGGGTGTTGCGTATATGGGTGCAGAGCAAACGCGCATAGCGCCTTTGCTCTTGGGCCGGGACAATCGGCCGCGTGACTCGCGTCCTGGCGCCGCTGGTACGGGGTTCGACCTACCGGCGCGGCGTGCTCCTGCTGCTCGGCGGCGTGATCGCGCTGCCGTACGCGCTGCTCGCCGTCGTCTTCGTCACCATGCTCACCAGCGACGACGTGCCCAGGCCGGCCACCTGTCGTACTCGTCCTGGTCGGCGCCGTGATCGGCGTGACGCCGGCGTTCCTGGGCGGCACCCGCGCGGTGGAGATCGTCGCCGCGCGCGGGCTGCTGGGTGTCGACCTGCCCGACCCCGTCGGCCCGGCCGACCGGGAGACCACCCTGCGCGGCGCCCTCTGGTTCGGGCTTGCACGTGGTCTTCGGCGGCCTGTTCGGCTTCGCGCTGCTCACCGCGCTGCCGATGGCGCTTGGTCTTCGTGCTCCAGTCGTTCGCCGGCGACAGCATCGCGGCGCGCGGGCCTGCCGTTCGGCGACTGGAATCCGGGTGCGCTCACCGCGGCCGGGATCGTCCTGGTGGTGCTGCTCGGCTACGCGGTCGCCGGGCTCGGCGCGCTCGCCGCGCAACTCGCACCGACCCTGCTCGGTCCGTCGCCGGCGGAACGGATCGCCACGCTGGAAGCCCGCACCGGCCAACTCGTCGAGCGCACCCGGCTGGCCCGCGAACTGCACGACTCGGTCGGCCACGCGCTGACCGTGACCACCCTGCAGGCGGCGGCCGCACAGCGGGCGCTGCACGACCCGGAGTTCGTCCGAGCAGGCGCTGGTCGCGATCGAGGAGACCGGTCGGGCCGCGATGGACGACCTCGACCACGTGCTCGGCCTGCTCCGCGCGGCCGAGCGCGCCGACCGCCCGGCGCCGCTGCGGACGCTGGCCGACGTCGACCGGGTCGTCGCCGACGTCAGCGGTGCCGGGCTGCGCGTGGCGGTGACCCGCGACGGTCCACTAGCGACAGTCCCGGCGGCCGTCTCGCGGGAGGGCTACCGGATCGTGCAGGAGGCACTGACCAACGCGGTGCGGCACGCTGGTGCGGTGCCCGTTACGGTGCACATCGCGGTGGCCGACCGGTCGCTGCGGATCGAGGTGGCCAACCCGGTGACCCGCGACGGACCAGACGACCCGTCCGGACGCGGGCTCGGCCGGCATGCGCGAGCGGGTCGACGTGCTGGGCGGGCGGATGACGGCCGGGCGGGCCGACGGGCGGTTCACGGTCGCGGTGCGGCTGCCGACGGGAGGATCATGACGGTCCGGGTGCTGATCGTCGACGACGACGCGCTGGTCCGGGTCGGCCTGCGCACGATCGTCGACGCCGAGCCCGACCTCGAGGTGGTCGCCGAGGCCGGCGACGGCGCCGAGGTGCCGCCGCTGGTGGCCCGGCACCGGCCCGACGTGGTGCTGATGGACGTACGGATGCCCGACGTCGACGGCATCCAGGCGACCCGGCACCTGCTGGCCACCGCGGCCGCGCCGCCTCGGGTGATCGTGGTGACCACCTTCGAGAACGACGACTACGTCTACGACGCGCTGCGCGCGGGCGCCAGCGGGTTCCTGCTCAAGCGGGCCCGGCCGGCCGAGGTGGTCGACGCGATCCGGCTGGTCGCGCGCGGCGACTCGCTGCTGTTCCCGGCCGCCATCCGCCGGCTGGTCGCGGCCCGCGGCGGGCGGCCCGGACGGGCGGACCGCCCGGCTCACCGCGCGCGAGGCCGAGGTGCTGCGGCTGATGGCGGCCGGACTGTCCAATGCGGAGATCGCCGCGCGGCTGGTGGTCGGCGGGGAGACGGTCAAGACCCACGTCGGCAACGTGCTCGCCAAGCTCGGCGCCCGCGACCGCGTGCAGGCGGTGATCACCGCGTACGAGTCCGGCTTCGTCACCCCGACCGGCTGAGCTTCCCCCGGCTGGGGGAGGGGGTCCACACCGCGCGGGGAGGATCCGCCGACGCGCCGGGCGGGAGCGTGAGAGGCATGACGAACTCACGATCCTTGGCCGGTTATCTGGCCGCCGCTTGGGCGCTGAGCTACGGCGTCGTCGCGGCGGTCTGGACGCTGACCGGCGACGGCTATCCGTTCGGTGCCAACAACCCCGACGACCAGCTTCACCCGTTGCGTGCGGTGCCCGTCGACACCGGTGCGGCGGTGTTCGCGTTGGTGCTGCTCGGCGCCGGCGTTCTGGCGCTGGCTATCGCCGGCCGCCAGCCGATCCAGCCGCCGCGACCGCTGCGCGCGCGTCCTGCTCGGCTTGGCTGGGCGGTGGTGGCCGCGCTGGTCGTCCTGGTGCCCGGCGCGCACATCCTGGCCGTCGCCGGCTACACGCCGATGCTGCTGATCGGCGCGCCGTTCGGCTGGCCGTCGCGACATCGACTACGGCGTGATCTTCAACTGGACGACCGCCAACGAGGTCTGGGCGATCGTCGGCGGGCTGCTGCTGGCCCGGGCTCTGCTGACCTGGCAGCGGCACACCGCCGAGGCGGCCGCGACCGGCGGGCCGGTCCGCTGGGGCACCTGGGTGACCTACGTCGCGGCGGCCATTCCGGCCCTGTACGCGCTGACCCGGCTGGCCTGGGCGGCGGGCATCCCGCTCGGGGTCGACGCGGCGATCCTCGACGAACCCGACATGGCGCTGGTGGCCACCGGACTCGGCGGCTTCGCGCTGGTCGGCACCTGGCTGACCATCGGCCTGGTGCCGCCCGTGGGGCGAGCGCTTCCCGCGCTGGATGGTCGGCCTGGCCGGCCGGCGTGTCCCGATCAGGCTGGCCACGGTGCCGGCCGCCGCGGTCGCCATCGCGGTGGCCGGGGCGAGCGGGAGCTTCCTCAGCGACACCGAGATCCTGCGCGACATCGCTTCCGGCGACGTGGCGGTGCTGCCGATGGCCTTCTGGCCACTGTGGAGTGTCACGCTGCTGCTCGCCGCCTACGCCTACCACCGCCGCCGCACCGCACCCGGTCAGGCGGAGACCGGCTCGGCGGCCGGGATCGACGCCCGGATCGCCTCGTCGACGTCGGAGTCGCCGACAGCCCGAAGGTCGCCTCGGTCAGCGTGCTGTCGAGCACGAAGGGACGCTCCCACTGATAGCTCATCTCGACGAACTCCCGCGTGCGGCGGTCGAAGAGCCCAGCGGCTCGGACCGCCGCCTTCGGGTAGCTGAACGCAGCCGGGGCAGCGGGAACCCGCCGACCTCGGCGACCTTCGCGACCACCTCGCGCATGCTCATCGGCGCGGGTGAGGGAACGTGCCAGGCCTGGCCCCAGGCCCGCGGGTCGCGGGCCGAGCGCGATCAGCGCGGCGGCCATGTCGCCGGTGTAGGTGAACGTGTGCGGGTGGTCGAGCGGGCCGGGCAGCCAGACCGTCTTGTTGGCGCGCAGGCCGGGCATGGCCATCTCGATGACCGAGTAGCGCGGGCTCAGGTAGTCGGAACCGCGCACCTCGGTGACCCCGCTGATCCGGCCCGACCGATAGGCGGCGACCGCGTCCTGCCACATCTTGACCCGGACCTGACCCTTGACGGTCGGCGCGGCCAGCGGCATGTCCTCGGTCATCGGGCGGTCGACCGGGCCGTAGACGTAGAGGTTGCCGGTGATCGCCAGCGGCGCGCCGCTGGCCTCGGCCGCGGCCAGCATGGCGTCGGCCATCGGGGGCCAGTCGGTCGGCCAGGTGTGGTACGGCGGGTTGGCGCAGTTGTAGATCGCCACCGCGTCCTTGCTGAGCCTGGTCAGGGCGGCGGCGTCGCCGGCGTCGGCGGCGACCCGCTCGATGTTGGGGTGGACCGGGCCGCTGCCGCTGCGGGTGACCAGGCGGACCTGCTCACCGGCCTCGGCGAGCTGGCGGGCGGTGCTGCTGCCAACGGCTCCGGCGCCGACGATGACGTGCATGGCGATGCCTCCTCGGGTGTGATTCGGAGAGCAGTGCTCTCTGTTGAGAGCAATGGTCCACGGATCGGTGCCCACTGTCAAGAGCAGTGCTCTCGTATGAGACACTTGCTCTCGTGAAGGCCACATCAATGCGCGCCCGGCTGCGGGCCGAGATGACCGACGAGATCAAGGCGATCGCCCGGCGGCACCTGGCGACCGAGGGCGCGAACCTGTCGCTCCGGGCAGTCGCCCGCGACCTGGGCGTCGTCTCGTCGGCGATCTACCGCTACTTCCCGAGCCGCGACGACCTGCTGACCGCGCTGATCCTGGACGCGTACAACGCGCTCGGCGCGTCGGTCGAGGCGACGCGAGGGCGCGGTCGACCGGGCCGACTTCACCGGCCGGTTCCTCGCCATCTGCCACGCCGTGCGGGACTGGGCGCTGGCCAACCCGCACGAGTACGCGCTGATCTACGGCAGCCCGGTGCCCGGGCTACGCCGCGCCGACGGACACGGTCGCCGCGGCGACCCGGGCGGTGCACCGTGCTCGGCGGGATCTTCGAAGACGCCGCCCGGGCCGGACGTGCTGCGCGGACGACGACGTGCTGCCGACGGACGTGGCGGCGGAGGTCGAGCGGGTCGGCGCCGACCATCGCGCCCAGCGTGCCGCTCGGCCCGCTCAGCCGGGCGCTGGGCAGCTGGCTCCAGCTCTTCGGCTTCGTCAGCTTCGAGCTCTTCGGCCAGCTCAACAACGCGATCGACGTGCCCGGTCCGCTGTTCGACCACCAGATGCGCGCCCAGGCGAGCGTACATCGGGCTCCCGTCGCTCTGAAACCGGCTCAGGGCTTGAGCGTCTCCCGGTGCTTCAGGTAGCGCTCCAGCAGCGAGCCGAGCTCGCTCTGGATGAACTCGTAGAAGTCGCCCATCGCGGCGATCCGGTCGCCGGCCGGCGTCGTGCGGCCGCCGGCGGCCTCGACCCCGCCCTCGGAGAGCTTCGCGACCTGGGAGAACAGGTTGCCCTTCATGATCGAGCCCATGTACCAGGCGTCGTCGGGCAGCCCGTAGCGGTCCCGTCGCGAGCCGGGCACCCCCGAGCGCTCGACCAGGCCGAGGTGCTGCAGGTAGCGCACCGACTGGGAGACGGCGGCCGGGCTGATCTCCAGCCCGTCGCTGAGCTCCTTGGCGGTCAGATATCCGGTGTCGGAGGCCATCAGCTGCATCGAGTACGCGAGCCGCCATCCTCGGGAATCCCCAGTCGGCGTAGAGCCGCGCCATGTCCTCGACGTACTGCCGCAGGGCCGTCTCGTCGCGTTGTCCAGTCATGTCGCGCACCTCCCTTGTCGATCTTGGACGTGATCTATCTTGACGCGCTCTTGACGCGAATCAAACTTCACAACTTTGTGAAGCAAGTGTAGCTTCAAAAACATGGAGAACGTCATTTCGGTCAATGGGCTCGTCAAGAGCTTCGGCCGGACCCGCGCCCTCGACGGACTCGACCTCGAGGTGCGCCGCGGAGAGGTGCACGGCTTCCTCGGCCCCAACGGGGCGGGCAAGTCGACCGCGATCCGCGTGCTGCTCGGCCTGCTCAAGGCCGATAGTGGCACCACAACCCTGTTCGGGGGAGACCCCTGGCGCGACGCGGTGTCGCTGCACCGCCGCCTCGCCTACGTGCCCGGCGACGTCACGCTGTGGCCCAACCTGACCGGCGGCGAGGTCATCGACCTGCTCGGCCGGCTCCGCGGCGGGCTCGACAACAAGCGCCGCGACGAGCTGATCGAGCGCTTCGAGTTGGACCCGCGCAAGAAGGGCCGCACCTACTCGAAGGGCAACCGGCAGAAGGTGGCGCTGGTCGCCGCCCTCGCCTCCGACGCCGAGCTGCTCGTGCTCGACGAGCCCACCTCGGGCCTCGACCCGCTGATGGAGTCGGTGTTCCAGAGCTGCGTCAACGACGAGCGCGGCGCCGGGCGCACGGTGCTGCTGTCCAGCCACATCCTCGCCGAGGCCGAGGCGCTCTGCGACCGGGTGAGCATCATCCGGGCCGGCCGCACCGTCGAGTCCGGCACGCTGGCCCAGCTGCGCCACCTGACCCGCACCTCGATCCACGCCGAGCTGGCCGGCTCGCCCAACGGGCTCGGTTCCCTGGCCGGCGTGCACGACCTCGTCATCGAGGGCGAGCGGGTGCGCTTCCAGGTCGACAACGCCGAGCTGGACACCGTGCTGCGCGCGCTGACCACGGTCGGGGTGCGCGGGCTGACCAGCCAGCCGCCGACGCTGGAGGAGCTGTTCCTGCGCCACTATCAGAAAGAGGAGGTGCCGGCGTGACCGGCACGTGGCACCTCTTCCGACTGGCGTTGCGCCGCGACCGGGTCGTCCTTCCACTGTGGGCGATCCTGCTCGGGCTGTTTCCCGGTCTGGTCGCGAGCAGCTTCGCCAGCCTCTACCCGGACCCGGCCGAGCTGGCAGAAGTTCGCCGCGTCCATGTCGAGCCCTTCGCTGACCGCCATGTACGGCCCGATCTGGTCACCGAGCCTCGGCGGTCTGACCGCCTGGCGGTCCAGCATCATCCTGTTGGTCGTCGCGCTGGCCACCGCGTTCACCGTCGTCCGGCACACCCGCGCCGAGGAGGAGCAGGGCCGCCGCGAGCTGCTCGGCGCGGGCGTGGTCGGTCGCCAGGCCGGGCTGGCCGCCGCCATGCTGGTCGCGCTGCTGGCCTCGGTGGTGGTCGGCGGCCTGACCGCGGTGGGCACCGCGGCCGCCGGCGCCGACGGCACCGGCTCGGTCGCGCTGGGCCTGCAGTACTTCCTGGCCTGCCTGCTCTTCGGCGCGATCGCGGCGGTCGCCGCCCAGCTCACCCAGGGCGCGCGCACGGCACGCTGGATCTCGGGCGCGCTGCTGATCGGCTCGCTGCTGCTGCGGATGCTCGGCGACGCCGGCGGCGACCTCAACTCGCCGCTGTCCTGGATCTCGCCGATCGGCTTCCTCCAGCGGATCCGGCCGTTCGCGGACGAACGCTGGTGGGTGGCCGGCGTCGTGCTGCTGGTCGTGGTGCTGCTCGGCGCCGTCGCGTACCGGCTGAACGCCGTGCGCGACCTCGACGCCGGTCTCATTGCGTCGCGGCCTGGTCCGGCGCGGGCCTCGCGCGGCGCTGCTGTCGCCGCTCGGCCTGGCCTGGCGGCTGCAGCGGTCGACGCTGTTCGGCTGGCTGATCGGGTACGCCGTCCTCGGTCTGTTCCTCGGCTCCGCGACGGACGCGGCGGCCGACGCGGTGCGGGACAGTCCGGACCTCGCCGACGCGATCGGGCGTCTCGGTAGCGGGGCTTCGGTCGCCGACATGGTGATCGCCGCCGGCGATGGCCATCATCGGGATCGGCGCGGCCGGGCAGGGTGTGCAGGCGGCGCTGCGGGCGCGCAGCGAGGAGAGCGCGCTGCGCGCCGAGCCCGTGCTGGCGGCGGCGGTCGGCCGGTTCCGCTGGGCCGGTAGCCACCTGCTGTTCGCCTTCTTCGGACCGGCCCTCGGCCTGCTCGTGGCCGGCGTGTTCCTCGGCATCGGCTACGGAACGGCCGCGGGCGAGGGTGCCGGTGCGATCGGCCGGGTCGTCGGCGCGGCCGCCGTGCAGGTGCCGGCCGTCTGGTTCACCGTGGCGATCGTTGTGCTGTTGTTCGGCCTGCTGCCGAGGCTGACCACGCTGGGTTGGGCGGTGCTCGCCTTCTTCCTGCTGCTTGGCCAGCTCGGCGCGATCCTCCAGCTGAGCCAGTGGGCGCTGGACCTGTCGCCGTTCAGCCACCTGCCGGCGCTGCCCGGCGGCGATGTGACCGTGACACCGCTGGTCTGGCTGGTAGCCCTTGCCGCGGTCCTGACCGCGGCTGGCCTGGCCGGCTTCCGCCGCCGCGACCTGGCCAGCGGCGGCTGATCCTCCCCGGCGGCGAGAGAACCAACTAGTTGGTTGGAAAGTCCGGGCGGCAGGTCGACGCCGGCATCCTGCCCGCAGTCCATCCCGCCACCAGCCCGGACGTACGACGCCGCACGCCAGGTGCACGACAGACACCCAGGCCGAGGCCGGTCAGCGTGAGGACGGGAAGGCGGCGGCTACTACGGACCGGCCGGCTTTGCCGAGCTGACCGGGGGGCCCGCGCCGGCCCGACTGCCGCGCGCCGCGTCCGGCGAACCTGGGCGGCGCACGGCCGAACGCCTGTGGACCCTCTCCGAAGAACTGACCGGCGTGACCTTTAACCGCCCGGGTCGTCGATCGGCACCACACCCGTCAGGCCGGTCAGTGTGAGCAGTTCGACGAGGCGCTCGTCGGCGCCCTCGACGGTGACCTCGCAGTCGTGCCGGCGGGCGGTCAGGCAGATCCTGGCCAGCGCCTCGACGGTGAGCATGTCCGGGCAGGCGAGCGTCACGCAGACCACCACGCGCACCGGGCGGCGCAGCGCGGCCAGCCGCTCGCAGAGTCCCAGGATCTCGCCGCGCCGGATGGTCGGGCCGAGCGTCAGCACGATTCGACCCGTCGACGGCTGCATGCGCACCTCCGGCGGGGACGGCGGTCTCCGCGGCGAGACCGTCGTCACCCACCGACATCATCGCGGTCGCGCCCCGTGCAGCGTGCGGCGGGTGGCCAGCAGCGCCGCGCCGAGCGCCAGCGCGGCACACACCGCGACCACCGCCGCGAGCTCCGGCCAGGGCACGATCAAGCGCACCGGCATGCCGGTCTGGCCCTCCAGCGCTGCGCGGATGCCGAGCAGGGCGGGGAGGGCGACGAGCGCGCCGACCGCCGTGCCGAAGAGCACCACGAGGCCGGTCTCCGTGCCCACCATCCGCAGGATCTGCCGGTCGGTCGCCCCGGTCAGGCGCAGCACCCGGAAGTCGCGGCGCCGGTCGCCGGTGGCCATCACCAGCGTGTTCGCCACCGCGATGCTCGTGTATCCGACGGACATCCCGACCATCACCAGCACGAACAGCCACACCAACCGGTCCTCGTCGTCGTTCGACGAGTAGTCCAGCGGGCTCTGCGCCAGCACTCCCGGCCCGGCGGTCACCGCCGCTGGCTGGGCGCCGCGCACGTACGCGGTCATGGTCAGTGCCGACGGGTCGTGCGCGCGGACCAGGTCCCGGGGCAGCAGCACCGGCGTGGTCAGGGTCCCCGGCGAGACCGAGGCGGCGACCCGCAGCGCGACCACCTCGCCGTCGGCGAAGGTGAGCCGCAGCGTGTCACCGGCCTGCCAGCGCGGGTCGGAGACCACCACCGTGTCATCGGTCACGGCGACGCCGCGCACCGGCACCGCGCCTGGGACCACGCCGAGCGCGTCCACCGGCGTACGCCCGTCCACGAAGACCGATGTGGACAGCCCGGCGAGCACCGTGCCGGGCAGCCCGGCGATCACCGCGTCGGAGAGCCCCGGTGTGCCGTCCGCCGTGACCACCGTGTCGACGCCGAGCGCCTGTGCGTCCTCGCCGCCGAACGCCGGCGACATCGTCTTGACCATGCCCAGGATCAGCATCGCGAAGCCGACGGTCAGCAGCACCGGACCGGCCGTCGCCGCCGTCCGCCGCACTGCCGTGCCGGCACTCTCCCGCACCACCTCGCCGGTCGCCGACCGGCGTAGCGGGGCGGTCAGCAACCGCAGCACCGGTGGGATGACCGCGGGTGACAGCAGCGTGAGCGCCACGATCAGCGCCAGCGCCGAGAAGATCGCCGTGGTCAGGGCCGACCCGTCGTCGACCGTCGGGGTGAGCACGGCGAGCGCCAGGCCGGCCACGCCGAACAGGCCCCCGAACACCCATCGGGACAGCGCCAGCCGGCGCCCGTCGACCGCGGACTCGCGCAGCGCTTCCAGCGGGCGCACCCGGGCCGCCCGGCGGGCCGCGGCCCAGGCACCGGCGACCGCCACCACGATCCCGGTCAACACCGCCGAACCGACGGCCAGCAGCGACGCCCGAGGCGTGAACCCGGCCGGCTCCAGGCCGGCCCGCACCAACAGGTCGCCGAACCACGGCGCCGCGACCACGCCGAGCAGAGCGCCGACCGCTGACGAGACCACCCCGACCACCAGCGCCTCGCCGAGCAGCAGCCGGCGGGTCTGCCGCGGCGTCGCGCCGATCGCCCGCAGCAGGGCCAGCTCCCGGCGGCGCTGATAGGCGTTCAGCGCCGACGTCGACGCCATCACGAAGACGGTCGCGAACGCCGCGAGCAGCACCATGACCGTCAGCAACTGGGTGCCCAGCCAGCGGACGCGGCCGACCGCCTCCGGCTCCAGCGCGGTGCGGGCGTCGCCGGTCAGGACGGTGCCGGCCTCGCCGACCACGGTCCGTGCGGCCGCCGCCACGGTTGACGCGGAGGCTCCGGGCGAGAGGACCAGCCCGATCGCGTGTACGCCCGGCGAAAGCTCAGCCGCGTCGGTGTCCAATACGTAGATCCCGGGTCCGTCGACCGTGCCGGTCACCCGCATCTCCCGTGGACCCGTGGCGGTCAAGACGGTGGCGGTCGACCCAGGCCCGAAGCCGTAGCCGGCATCCAGCGCGACCTCGTCAGCCCCCTGCGGCGCCGTGCCGGCCACCAATCCATAGGGCGCCAGCGAAGCTGTCGACCAGCCGTGCCCGATCGGATCGCCGGGCTCCGGGTCACCGACCGGGCGACCGTCGCGGACGAGTTGGGCGTAGAACGACCGGTCCGGGACCGCGGCCGCGACACCCGGCACGGCACGCAGCGCGCCGGCCAACTCCTCGGCCCGGCTTGACGACCAGGGCACGTACTCGATGAAGGAGTCGGTGTCCTCGGCACCGGCCGGGGACTGGACGACCACGGCCGCGCCGGCCAGCCGCGAGGGCACGGACGGCTGGGCGGAGACGAACACCACGAGCGACGCGGTGAGCACACCGACGCCAAGGGTCAGCGCGACGAACGAGCCGACGAAACCCGTCCACCGCTCCCGGACGGTCGACCACGCCAGCATCACGCCTCCAGCCGAGCCATGCGGGCCGCCACCTCGGCGGCGAAACCGGCCTCGCCGGGCGTGCGCGGCCCGGTCAGCTCGTCGACCAGGTGGCCGTCGGCGAGGAACAGCACCCGGTCCGCGTACGCCGCCGCGAGCGGATCGTGGGTGACCATCACGACCGTCTGGCCGTGGTCGTGCACGGCGTCCCGCAGCAACCGCGAGCACCTGCCGCGACGAGCGCAGGTCCAGCGCACCGGTCGGCTCGTCGGCGAACACCACCGCCGGCCGGGTGACCAGCGCGCGGGCGATCGCGACCCGCTGCTGCTGCCCGCCGGACAGCTCGCTCGGCCGGTGCCCGCCGCGGTCGGCCAGGCCGACCGACGCGAGCGCGGCCGAGACCTCGGCCGGTGCCGGGCGGCGGCCGGCCAGCCGCAGCGGCAGCGCCACGTTCTGCGCCGCGGTCAGCGCGGAGACCAGGTTGAACGCCTGGAAGACGAAGCCGATCAGCTCGCGGCGCAGCGTGGTCAGCCGGTGTTCGGAGAGCGCGCCGAGCTCGGTGCCGCCGACCGACACCTGCCCTGCGGTCGGCCGGTCAAGCCCGGCCGCGCAGTGCAGCAGGGTCGACTTGCCCGATCCGGACGGGCCCATCACCGCGGTGAAGGTGCCGGCGCGGAAGCCGACGGACACGCCGTCGAGCGCGGTCACCGCCGCTCCGCCGGTGCCGTACGTGCGCCGTACCGACCGCAGCGTGACCGCCTCGGCCTGCCGCGCACCTGTCGTGATCGTCATGCCAGTCAGCCAACCGGCGAACGGCCGGCGGCACATGGGCGCGGGGGCGAGAACCGGGGGTATACCTGGCACTACCGTCGATTCCGATAACGCCGGGTACCGTCGCGCTGGTGACCGCGCGGACCGCCTTCCAGGCTGTGAGTGACGCCCGCTGGGTTTCCTCGCGTCGTCGTGGCCGTGGCGGTCGATGGCGTACCTGATCTCCGGGGTGCTGCTCGGCGCCGTGACCGCCGGCGTGCTGATCGGCCTGTTGCTGGCCGGCGCCGCTGCTGGCGCTGGCGGTGGTCGGGCTGGTCGCGTTCCTCGCCGATGGTGCTGTCCGGGGTCGTGGTCGGCCGGTTCGAGCGCTGGCGGCTGCGGCTGGTCGACCCGGACCCGCTGCCCGACCCGCACCGCCGGCGCCGAGCGCCGGGCCGGATCGGCCTGGGTGCGGGCCCGGCTGCGGGAGCCGGCCACCTGGCGCGAGTTCGGCTACGCGGTGGTCTCGCTCGGCGCGCTGTGGTGGATCGACGCGCTGATGCTCGGCATCGTGCTCGGCATCCCGCGTCTCGCTGATGCTCAGCCCGTTCTTCCAGGAGTCGCGAGCCAGATCGTCCCGGCGGTCCTCTTCATCGTCGCCGGGCTTGGCCTGCTGCCGTTCGCCGCCTACCCGGTGACCGCGTGGGCGGCCGCCCGGGCGGCGATGGCCCGGGCCATCCTGGCGCCGCGCGACGCCGAGCTCGGCGAGAGCTGGTCGAGGTGACCCGGTCGCGGGCCCGGCTGGTCGACGCGTTCGAGGTCGAGCGCCGCCGGATCGAGCGCGACCTGCACGACGGCGCCCAGCAGCGGCTGGTCGCGCTGAGCATGCAGCTCGGCCTGGCCCGGCTCGAGCTGCCCGCCGGCTCGCCGGCGGCCGAGCAGGTCGCCGCGGCGCACGACCAGGCCAAGCAGGCGCACGACGAGCTGCGCGAGCTGATCCGCGGCGTACACCCGCAGGTGCTCACCGACCGTGGCCTGCCGGCGGCGGTCGAGCCGACCTGGCCGGCCGCGTCGCCGGTGCCGGTCGACTGGTCGATGTCGGGCTGCCCGGGCGGCTGCCGCGGCCGGTCGAGCTGACCGCGTACTTCGTGGTCAGTCGAGGCGCTGACCAACGTGGCCCGGCACAGCGGCGCGACCGCGGCGACGGTGCACGCCCGGCTGCACGTCGACACCGCTGGTGCTGGAGGTACGCGACGACGGCGCGCGGCGGCGCCGACCTGGCCGCGCGGCACGGGCCTGGCCGGGCTGGCCGACCGGGTCGCGGCGGTCGGCGGCCGGCTGCTGCTGTCCAGCCCGCCGGGCGGGCCGACGCTGATCCGGGTGGAGCTGCCGTGCTCCGGGTAGTCCTCGCCGAGGACGCGCGTGCTGCTGCGCGAGGGCCTCGTCGGGATCGCTCGAGCGGTTCGGGCACGAGGTGGTCGCCGCGGTCGGCGACGCCGACGGCGCTGACCACGGCGGTCGCGCACGACCGGCCGGACGTGGTGGTGACCGACGTGCGGATGCCGCCCGGCTTCACCGACGAGGGGCTGCGGGCCGCGGTCGCGCTGCGGGCGGCCGCACCCCGGCCTGCCGGTGCTGGTGCTGAGCCAGTACGTGGAGCAGACGTACGCCGCCGAACTGCTCGACTCGCGGCGGTGGCCGCGGCGTCGGCTACCTGCTCAAGGACCGGATCGGCGAGGTCGAGGAGTTCGTGGACGCGCTGGTCCGGGTCGCCGCCGGCGGCACAGTGGTCGACCCGGAGGTGGTCGCCAGCTGCTCGGCCGGCGCCGGGACCCGCTGACCCGGCTGACCCCGCGCGAGCGGGAGGTGCTGGGGCTGATGGCCGAGGGCCGGTCGAACGCGGCGATCGCCCGCGCGCTGGTCGTCTCCGAGGCCGCCGTGGCCAAGCACATCGCGAGCATCCTGCTCAAGCTCGACCTGCCGCCGGACGCCGACGACCACCGCCGGGTCCTGGCCGTGCTGGCCTACCTGCGAGGCTGAATCTCTCGGTGTCAGCGGCCGTGTCAGGGTCGTGTCAGGGGGATGTCAGGGCGGCCGCCGATCGTATGTCGCATGACAGCGATTGAGGTTTCCGGGCTACGGAAGATGTTCGGGGACAAGGTCGTACTCGACGGGATCGACTTCGATGTTCCCGCGGGTACGGTGTTCTCCCTGCTCGGCCCGAACGGGGCCGGTAAGACCACGACGGTCAACGTGTTGACCACCCTGCTGAAGGCCGACGCCGGGACCGTGCGGGTCGGCGGGTTCGACGTCGCCACGCAGACCAAGGCGGTCCGTGGGGTGGTCGGGGTGACCGGCCAGTTCGCGGCGGTCGACGAGTTGCTGACGGGGCGCGAGAACCTGCAGCTGATGGCTGACCTGAAGCGGCTGCGCTCCGCCGACGGCCGGCGGGTCATCGACGGGCTGCTGGAACGTTTCGACCTGGTCGACGCGGCCGGCAAGCACGCCTCGACGTACTCCGGTGGAATGCGCCGCAAGCTGGACCTGGCCATGACCCTGGTCGGCAACCCGCGGATCATCTTCCTCGACGAGCCCACGACCGGTCTGGACCCGCGGTCGCGCCGCACGATGTGGGACATCGTCCGGGGTCTGGTCGCCGACGGAGTGACGATCTTCCTGACCACCCAGTATCTGGAAGAGGCCGACCAGCTCGCCGACCGCGTCGCGGTCCTGCACGGCGGTCGCCTGGTCGCCGACGGCACTCCCGACGACCTGAAGCGGCAGGTACCCGGCAGCCACGTCCGGCTGCGGTTCACCACGGCCGCCGAGCTCGACGCCGCCGCCCTCGTGTTGACCGACTCGATCCGGGACGACGACGCGCTGGCCCTGCGGGTGCCGTCCGACGGCGGCACCAAGTCGTTGCGTGCCCTGCTCGACCGGCTCGACGAACGCGGGCTCAACGCCGAGGAGTTCTCGGTGCACATGCCCGACCTTGACGACGTTTTCCTCGCCCTGACCGGCCAGACCACGGAGGTCACCTCAAAATGAGCACCCACGCCCAGATCATGCTGCGCCGCAACGTCAAGCACATCGCCCGCAACCCGACCTCGGTGTTCAACGCGGTCCTGATGCCCATCGTCATCATGCTGATGTTCGTCTACATGTTCGGAGACGCGTTCGACGTCGGAGTCGACTACATCGACTACGCCACACCAGGACTGATACTCCTGGCCGTCTGTTACGGCCTCGGCGCGACCGCCACGGCCGTGAACTCGGACATGACCAAGGGCATCATCAACCGGTTCAAGACCATGGACGTCTCCCGCGGCGCCGTCCTGACCGGACACGTCATCTCCAGCGTCCTGACCAACCTGATCGCCATCGCCGCCCTCATCGGCGTCGGCCTCCTGCTCGGCTTCAACCCTGCTGCCAGCCCGTTGCAGTGGCTGGCCGTGGTCGGCCTCGTCGTCCTGCTCGGCACCGCAACCGGCTGGTTCACCGTCGCGCTGGGCCTGTTCGCCAAATCCCCCGAGACCGCCGGTCTGGCCTCCGTACCGCTGGTCATGCTGCCGTTCTTCTCCAGCGCCATCGTCCCCGCCGACAAGATGGGCCCCGGCCTCCGCGAGTTCGCCGAGTACCAGCCCTTCACGCCCATCATCGAGACCATGCGTGGGCTGCTCAACGGCACACCCGAAACCGGCACCACCATCACCGCCATCGCCTGGTGCGTCGGCATCGCCCTCGTCGGCTACCTCTGGGCGACCGCCACCTTCAAGAAGCGCGCCTGACCCGCTGATGCGGCGCGCGCTCGTCACCGACGAGCGCGCGCCGCATCGAATCGTTGACGAGACAAGGGGAGAGACATCATGCCTACGTTCACGACGGCAGGACCCATCCTCGCCACCGTCGCTGTCGCCGGTGCTCAGGTGCGGGTCATCGCGAGCGACCGGGCCGACGCCGCAGTGGTGGTCGAGCCCGTCGACAAGGGGAACCAGTCACACGTCAAGGTGGCCGACCGGACCAAGGTGGACTTCGCGAGCGGCCACCTGACGATCAAGACGACCACCTCCGGGGACAAAGGTGGCTCGGTCGCCATCACGATCGAGCTGCCCACCGGCTCCGGTCTCGTCACGTACCTGGCGCATTCAGATGTCCAGGCGGCCGGCGCACTCGGAGAGTGCGAGCTGCACATGTCGTCGAGTCGGGTCCAGCTCGATCGGGTCGAAGCCCTGCACGCCAACATCGGCGGCGGTGAGGTCGCGATCGGCCACATCGCCGAGCGCGCCACCATCGACGGTGCGGCGTTCGCCATGCGGATCGGTGAGGCCGGTGACACGGTCAAGCTCTCGAGCTCCGGCGGGCAGGTCTGGATCGGTCGCTCGGCGGCCGACCTCGACCTCAGCAGCGGCAGCGCCAGCTTCGACATCGACCGCGCCGACGGCAGCGTCACCGCCATCACCGGCACCGGCGCGATCCGGATCGGACGATTGTCCCGCGGCCACGCGGAGCTGGCCAACCACTCGGGCGACATCGAGGTCGGCATCGGCGCCGGCACCGCGGCCAGGGTGGACGCCGACAGCAAGCGCGGCTCGGTGCACAACCTTGTGGAAACCCCGGCCGCGGCCGCCAGCACGGTCACGGTGCATGCCCGCACGAGGCACGGCGACATCACCATCCAGCGCGCGAGCTAGCGCGAGATCTAGTTCTCGCACCGCGAGTTGCGTGCCGACCAGGGTCACGCAGCAGGAGGTCCGGCAGCTGGACAGGGAGTACTGGCCGGCAGCCGGCGCGCCTATGGTCGATGGCGATGAATACGACGCCGACGCTGCTCGTGCTGTTGTCGGTTTGTTGCGCGCAGGTCGGTGGGGCCGTCGCGCGTTCCCTTTTCGACGATCTCGGGCCGCCGGGTGTGCTCCTGCTGCGGCTGTCCATCGCGGCCTTGATCTTCGCGGTCGCTACCCGACCCCGAGTGTCGTCGTGGACCGCCTCGGCGTGGCGGGCGGTGGCACTGCTGGGCGTGTTCTCCGCCGGCCTCAACATGTTGTCCTACCTGGCCTTGAACATCGCGCCACAGGGCGTTGTCGTCACCGCTTCGTTCGTCGGCCCACTGGTGTTGGCCCTGGTGCAGACCCGGCGTCCGGCCGACCTGCTCTGGGCGCTGATGGCCGGAACCGGCGTTCTGCTGCTCGGCCTCCGCACCGGGGTCGAGGTCCCGCTGACGGGGCTACTGCTCGCGCTCGCGGCCGGCGCGTGCGGAGCCGGATACATCATGTTCAGCGCCCGCGTCGGCAGTGCCGTGCCCGGCCTCGCCGGCCTGGCGGTCTCGTTCGCTGTGGGTGCGCTGCTGGTCCTGCCGTTCGGCTGGGTGGAAGCCGGCGCCCTGCTCGATCATCAGCGGCTGGTTCCCGGCGTGGTCGCGGTCGCCGTGCTGGCCTCGGTCGTGCCCTACGCCCTCGAGCTGATCGCCCTACGCCGCCTGCCGACGCGCGTCTTCGGTGTGCTCATGAGCCTGCAACCGGCCGCCGCGGCGCTCGCCGGCCTGCTCATCCTGAACCAGCACCTCGGAGCGGCCCCGATCGCCGCGCTGGTCCTGGTCTCCGTGGCCAGCATCGGCGTGACGCGACGTGCGCGATCGAGTGCGGTGTTCGACAAGAAGGAGCTGCGATGAAGCCCTCGACGACGTTCCTGCTGGAGGGTCTGCACCGGGCCGGGATGCGCGATGTCGTCACGGTGGAGCCGGCGACGGGTGGGCTGGCGGCGCTCGCGGGCATAGCCGTCCGTCGGGACGCCCCATCGGTGTTCGTCAAGGGCTTCGCCGACCCGCCGGCCGACGACGTCTTCCTCACGGAGGCCGAAGGGCTGGCCGCCCTGCGCGATTGCGGCGGCATGGCGACACCCGAGGTGATCCTGGCGGACCGGGAACTGCTCGTGCTGTCGGTGCTCCGACCGAGGCCGCTCACCGAGACCTTCTGGGAGCAGTTCGCGCACTCGCTCGCCCGCCTGCACACGACCACCACCCATCCGCGCTTCGGATGGCACCGCGACAACTGGCTGGGCCGCCGCCGGCAGACCAACACCTGGGGTGACGACGGCTTCGCGTTCTTCGCACAGCACCGCCTGCTGCGGTGGCTCGGAGAGCCTCGCGTCGAGGCGGCACTCGACGCCGCCGACCGCGCGGCGCTGGAGCGGCTGTGTCATCGACTGCCCGAATTGCTGCCGGACCGGCCTGCCTGCCTGACCCATGGCGACCTGTGGACCCAGAACATCCTGGCCGCGCCGGACGGACGGCCCGCGCTGATCGACCCGGCCGTGTCCTACCTGTGGGCCGAGGTCGACCTCGCCCACGTCTGGTCCACCTCGCCACCGCCCGAGGCGCGCCGGTTCTTCGAGGTCTATGCGGAGCTGACCTCCCTGGATGGCGACTGGCGGACGCGCATGCCGATTGTCCAGCTGCGGCAACACCTCGCCGTGCTCGCCCAGTTCGACGACGACTGGGGCGCGGCCGACCAGATCCGGGCCACGCTCGCCCCGTTCCGGACGCGAACCTGACCGGAGCACAAGCCCCTTACCGCGCCGGCGCGGGCTCGGCCGGGTCGCTGCTGCTGGTGTTGTAGGCGTGCTTCGCGGCGACCACGGCCTCCTGGAGGTGTTCGGGGTCGATGCCGCGCACGTTGAGCGGTGGGTGCAGGCGCCGGACGAGTTCGGCCTCGATGGTCGCCGGCTCCGGGTCCTCGGCCCAGGTGAGGCGCAGGTGCGCGTACATCCAGGCGGTCAGCCGCGCCTCGTCCTCGGGGACCAGGACGACGCGGTCGGTCCAGGTCGTCTCGTATCCCTCGGACACCAGGAGCCCCGCCAGCGTACGGCGCAGCGTCGAGCTGCCCGAGCGCCGCAGATGGTTGCGCAGGATCCGGCCCCGCAGGCTGGTCGCCCGACCGAGGTAGAGCAGCCGTAGCGACGGTTCTTTCCCGTTCGGGGGCCCGGGCAGGTCGGGAAAGGTCGAAGGAGCGGCCCACCAGGCGTAGACACCGCTGCCACGGCTGAGCCCTTTGACGGCGATCTCGAGGCTGTACGGCCTGCCGGAGAGCAGACGCAGCGCCTCCGTCACGCGGGCCTCGTCGGTGCGGAGGTCGTTGGGTCGCATTCCGGGAGTGTTCATCGGGACGATGCTAGGCCTACTGCTCCGCGCGTGCTTCGAAGACGATGGCCTGCTCCGGGCGCAGGACGGGCACCTGGAAGCCGACGGTGGCCAGGGCGCGGCCCGTCGCGGTGAGGCCGTCGTCCGGCAGACCGGCGTCGGCGCCCCAGCAGCGGGTCACCCGATAGCGGCGCGAAGGGTGCAGGCCCGGCAGCCGCAGCCGGCGTGGGCGGAGCTCGGTCGGGTTGTCGAGCTGGGCGTGGACGAAGACCGCGGCGTCGTCCGCGACCACCCCGTCGACGTCGCCGTGCACCGCTCGGCCGCTGTGCAGGACACCGCGCAGGCGCTGGTACAGGGCGGCCCATTCGGCCAGCGTGTCGAGCTCGGCTTCCGTGCACGTGCTGATGTCCCATTCGATGCCCGCGTGGCCGAACAGGGCCGTCGCGCACCGGAAGGCCAGCCCCGCGCTGCGGCCGGTGGTGTGCGCCGGGCTCGGGCCCACATGGCTGCCGATCAGTTCCGGCGGCAACAGCAGCCCCGTCCAGCGCTGGATCTGCTGGCGGTCCAGGGCGTCGTTGGAGTCCGACGCCCAGACCCGGTCGGTGCGGGCCAGGATGCCGAGGTCGACCCGGCCACCGCCGGACGCGCAGGACTCGATCTCGAGGCCCGGATGGCGCTGCACGGAGCCGGTCGAGCAGCCGGTAGACGGCGGCCGTCTGGCGGTGCACCCCGGCGACGCCGTCGCGGGCGGCCTCCAGCAGGTCGCGGTTGTGGTCCCACTTGAGGTAGTCGAGGCGGTACTCGGTGACCAGCGCGTCGATCCGCTCGAACAGGTAGTCGGCGACCTCGGGCCGGTCGACGTCGAGCACGTGCTGATGCCGGGACGGCCGGGGCAGCCGGCCGGGGGTGGCGAGGATCCAGTCCGGATGCTCGCGGGCCAGCCGGGACTCCGGGTTGACCATCTCCGGCTCGAACCAGAGCCCGAACCGCATGCCGCGCGCCCGCACGTGGTCGACCAGCGGGTGCAGCCCGTCGGGCCACACGGACGGGTCGACCTCCCAGTCACCGAGCCCGGCCGTGTCGTCGCGCCGACCGGGGAACCAGCCGTCGTCGAGCACGAACCGTTCGACCCCGACGCGGGCGGCGAGGTCGGCGAGCGCGGGTCAGCCGCTCCAGGTCGTGGTCGAAGTAGACGGCTTCCCAGACGTTGAGGGTCAGCGGCCGGGGCGAGCGCGGGTGGCTCGGGCGGCTCCGAACCATCCGGTGCAGCCGGTCGCCCAGCCCGTCGAGCCCGTCACCGGACCAGGCGAAGTAGCCGGTCGGCGTGGTGTAGCTCGCGCCCGGTTGGAGCCGCACCTCGCCCGGCTCCAGCAACTCGCCGCCACCGAGCACCGCGGTGGCACCGGAGATGCGCTCGGCGTACTCCTCGTGCCCGCCACTCCATCCGATGTGGACGCCCCAGACCTCGCCGCCGGCGAAACCGAACCCGGCGGTGCCGGCGATGAGCAGCGGCGTCGCGTCGTGTCCGGTGCGGCCGCGCCGGCTCTCCCGGGCGTGCGTGCCGTTGCCGAGCGGCCGCCGCTGCGGCACCCGCTCCAACCCCCAGCGACCGGTGAAGTCGAGCACCTCGGTGGCCTGCTCGGGGATCGGCAGCACGGTGCGCAACGCGGCGACGGTCCAGACATCCGTGCCGACGTTGGTCAGCGTGTGCCGCACGTGCACGACACCGTGCGGGTCGAGCCGGATCTCGCTGCGGACCCGCACACCCGCGGTCTCGTCGACCGCCTCCGCGACAACCTCGCCGCCGGAGACCCGCACCGCCCCGTCGAGCGCGAGCCGCAGGTAGGGCCAGCGCCCGGCCCGGTCGCCGGTGACACCCGGCCGGCCCGCGTAGCCGTCCCACTGCGCCGGCAGCAGCGGCATGCCGCCCACCGGCTGGGTCGAGCCGGCGACCGCGGAGGCGAGGTCACCGCCCGCGGCCGTGACCAGCGCGCGCAGGGCTTCGTCGTCGAGCGGTCCGGGGTCGGCACCCCAGTGCACGACCCGGGGCAGGCCGGGGCCCGCGACATCCAGAATCAAGGCCGCGCCCGCGGCGGCCAGCACGACGGGCTCGGTCATCGGGACAGCCTAGGTGCCCACGGACGCCCGGTCAGCCCTGGGTGGCGTCGGCGGTCGGCCTGGTCGACTCCGGCGGCGGGGCGACCAAGGCCGGGTCGGTGGTGGTCACGGCCGTGTCGCTCGGGGCGTGCTGGCGGCGGGCCAGGGCCAGGAACGGCAGGGCGAAGGCGGAGATGACGCCGCTGATCACGTAGGACGTGGGGTAGTTCCAGACGTCGGCCGCCCGGCCCAGGATGGGCTGGGCCACCACGCCACCGGTCGAGCTCATCAGCGAGTCGAACGACAGGATCGTCGCGCGTTGGCGGGACGGGATCAGGCCGTTGATGAAGGCCTGGCGGATCGGCATGGTGGCGGCCGCGAGCAGGCCCCACAACATGATCAGGGTCAGCACCACCCAGAAGTTGGCGATCAGGCCGATCAGCAGGATGGCCACCACGCTCAACGCCGCGCCGACGATCAGGGCCGAGGTGCGGCGCCGGAAGAGGCCGCGGATCCGGCCGGTCAGGAAGCCGCCGGCGATCTGGGCGGCGGAGAGCAGAGCGGCGACCAGGCCGGCGACGCCGTAGGCCTGCGGGTCGCCCCACAGGTCGAGCAGGTAGGGCTGGAGCGCGTAGAAGATGTAGACGCCGACGCCCCCGACGAACGGTGCCGCCAGCATCAGGTAGCGGACCGTCGGGACGCGCCAGCCGTAGTCGACCGAGTCGGTGACGATGCGGCGGATCTCGGCGATCGGGCGGCCGCCGCGGTTGGGTGTGAAGCCGACGTCGCGCATCACGCACCGCGGCCACACGAACATCACCACCAGCACCGCCGCCCGGACCACGAACGGGACGCCGAGGTTGGTGAGCTGGGCCAGGTAGCCGCCGCCGACCGAGCCCGCCAGCATCGCGGCGCCCGACGCCATCTGGGCCCGGCCGAAGACCGTGTCGAGCTGGCCGTCGTAGCCGGTCGCGGTCAGCGCGTCGACCAGCCAGGCCTCGGTCGCGCCGGAGAAGAAGGTGAAGCCCAGGCCGAGCAGGGCCGAGACCACGGCCCACTGCCAGAACGGCGCCTCGAGGTGCCAGAGCAGCACGTAGAGCGCGGTCGTCACGGCCAGGGTGAGCGTGCCGAGCAGGAACGAGGCGCGCCGGCCGCGCAGGTCGGCCACGATGCCGGTGGGCACCTCGAAGAGCACCATGCCGGCGGTGAAGAACGCGTTGGCGGCGAACGCCTCGAGGTTGTTGAGCCCGGCGTCGAGCAGGAAGATCGTGTTGATGCCCCAGATCAGCGACGCGGCGAGCGTGTTGCCGACCGTCAGCACGTAGTAGATCCGCGTGATGGAGGCCGGGGTGGCGGTCATGCCGCCACCCGCTCGGCCCGGACCAGCGTGTCGATCGCGTCGACGCTGCCCGGAGACCGGACGGCGCACCCGACTCGGCACGCCGGACCACCAGGTCGCCCAGCCCGGCCGCGACCCCGGACGGCGTCCACAGCCGCTCGAGGTCCTGCGGCCCGCCGGTGCCCTCGGTGAGGTTGGTCGCGTCGTGCCCGACGGCCAGGAACGTGCCGCCCGGAGCGATCGCCGCGGCGGCCCGGCGCAGCACCGGCTCCCACAATGCCGGCGGCACGTGCAGGTAGGCGATCAGCACCAGGTCGGCCACCGGCGGCACGTAGTCGGCGAGGTCCGCGTGCACCCACTCGACCGCGAGCCCGCGGGACGACGCGATGTGCCGGCCCTTGTCGAGGGCGACGGCGGAGAAGTCGACCGCGGTCACCCGCCAGCCGAGGCTGGCCAGCCACAGCGCGTTGCGACCCTCACCGGCGGCGAGGTCGACGGCCGTGCCCGGTGGCAGGCCGGTCAGCTCGTCGGCCACGAAGCGGTTGGGGTCGGCGCTCCAGACCAGGTCGGCCTCGGCGTATCTGCGGTCCCACGAATGCGCGTCCATCGCCGCTAAAGCTATCCCCCCGGTCCGACAATAAAGACGTGATCAGACGTCGAGTTGTCGTGTCCGGACGGGTGCAGGGCGTGTTCTTCCGGGACACCTGCCGGCGGGAGGCGCAGCGCGGCCGGTGTCGCGGGCTGGGTCCGCAACCTGGCCGACGGCACCGTGGAAGCGGCCTTCGAGGGGCCACCGGACGCGGTCGAACGCATGGTGAAATGGTCTCGCAAAGGGCCGCCCGACGCGGTGGTCTACGACACCACGGTGACCGACGAGCCGCCCGCCGGCGACGACACCTTCACCGTGCTGTCGACTCCCCGCTGACGAAGGGAACGACACATGGGTGTCCTCGACCACTTCCGCCTCGACGGCAAGGTCGCGATCGTCACCGGCGCCTCGTCCGGCCTGGGCCTGGCCACCTCGGTCGCGCTCGCCGAGGCCGGTGCCGACGTGGTCGTGGCCGGCCGCCGTGCCGACCGGCTCACCCAGACGGTCGCCCTGGTGGAGCAGGCCGGCGGCAAGGCACACGCGGTGCCCACCGACGTCTCCGACCCCGACGCCTGCCGCGCGCTGGCCGCCGCCGCGGTCGAGCGGTTCGGACGGCTCGACATCCTGGTCAACAACGCCGGTGTCGGCACCGCCGTCCCCGCTTCCCGCGAGACGCCGGACGAATACCGCCAGGTCCTCGACATCAACCTGATGGGCGCCTACTGGATGGCGCAGGCCGCCGCCAAGCACATGACCGACGGCGGCTCGATCATCAACATCTCCAGCGTGCTCGGCCTGGTCTCGGCCGGGATGCCGCAGGCCGCGTACTCCAGCGCCAAGGCCGGCCTGCTGGGCCTGACCCGGGACCTGGCCGCGCAGTGGACCGGCCGCAAGGGGATCCGGGTCAACGCGATCGCGCCGGGCTTCTTCCCCTCGGAGATGACGGACCAGTACCCGGACGGCTACTACGAGCAGCGGATCGCCCAGGTGCCCGCCGGCCGCGCCGGCGACCCGATGGAGTTCGCCGCCACGGTGGTCTTCCTGGCCTCGCCGTGGCGCCGGCTACATCACCGGCGCCACGATCGTCGTCGACGGAGGCGGCACTATCGTGTGATGACCGGAAGGCGTCGGGATGCGCCAGCATCCTGACGGCTGAGGACCTCAGACCACAGTCAGGCGCTTGCGGAAGACCCAGTAGGTCCAGCCCTGGTAGAGCAGCACGAGCGGGAGGAACAGGCCCGCGCACCCAGGTCATGACCTTCAGGGAGTACGGGCTGGCGGCGGCGTTGGCGATGGTCAGCGTGCCGGCCGGGTCGCCGGTCGAGGGCAGCACGGCCGGGTGCAGCGCGGCGAACAGCGCGACCACGGTGAGCCCGATCGCGGCCGCCGTGCCGGCGAAGGCCCAGCCCTCCCGGCGCACCCGGTTGGCGGCCAGCGCGGCGACGGCGGCGAGGGCCGCCGCGCCGCCGAGCCCGATGGCGGACGGGTCGCGCCGCACGTCGGCCAACAGCCAGGCGAGGAAGCCGAGCAGCAGTGCGACCGCGACCGGGCCGAACCGGGACGCCAGCCGGTTGGCCCGGTCGCGCACCTCGCCGGTCGTCTTGAGCGCCACGAAGACCGCGCCGTGCAACACGAACACCGCGCCGAAGGTGGCCGCGCCGAGCAGCGCGAACGGGTTGAGCAGGTCGACCAGGCCGCCGGCGTAGTCGTGGTCGGCGGCCAGCGGCACCCCGCGCACGATGTTGGCGAAGATCAGTCCCCAGAGCAGCGCGGGCAGCAGCGATCCGACAAAGGATCGCCCAGTCCCAGCGGGCCCGCCAGGCGGCGTCGTCGCGCTTGCCGCGGAACTCGAACGCCACCCCGCGCACGATCAGGGCGAGCAGGATCAGCAGCATCGGCAGGTAGAAGCCGGAGAACAGGCTGGCGTACCAGTGCGGGAAGGCCGCGAACATGGCGCCGGTCGCCGGTGATCAGCCAGACCTCGTTGCCGTCCCAGACCGGGCCGATGGTGCCGAGCAGCAGCCGCCGCTCGGCGTCGTCGCGGCCGAACGTCCGCATCAGCACGCCGACGCCGAAGTCGAACCCTCCAGCACGAAGTAGCCGACGAACAGGAAGGCGATCGCGCCGAACCAGAAGGTGGGCAGGTCCACTGTGGTCTCCCGGCTAGTAGGCGCGGCGAGTGCGGGCACGTCTTCTTCCGGCGGACTCGTCGGCGTCGGTTCGGGCGGCGGCAGCCCCGCCCGGGCGTACCGGAACAGCAGCTTGCCTTCGATCACCGCGAGGATCGCGTAGATCAGCGTGAAGGCGAGGAACGACGTCAGCACCTCGGTCAGCGACACGCTCCGGGAGACCCCGTCGCGGGTGAGCAACTCGCCGAAGACGATCCAGGGCTGCCGGCCCATCTCGGTGAAGATCCAGCCCGCGGTGCTCGCGCCGAGCGGCAGCAGCGGCAGGATCAGGCTCGCGCGGACCAGCCAGCGGTTGTCGGCGTACGGCCGCGCCGCTGCGACCAGAGCACCAGCAGCGCGATGGCGGCCGGCGGCGAGGCCGAGGCCGATCATCACCCGGAAGCTCCAGTAGGTGACCGGCACGATCGGCGCGTAGTTGCCGGGGCCGTACTGGGCGGTGTACTGCGCCTGCAGGTCGTTGATGCCCTGCACCGAGGCCGTCGGGTTGCCGGTGGCCAGGAAGGAGAGCAGGTAGGGCAGCTTGATGGCGAAGACCTCGCGGCTGCCGTCGAGCGTGCCGATGGTGAGCACGGAGAACGACGCCGGCGCCTCGGTGCTGGTAGAGCGCCTCGGCCGCCGCCATCTTCATCGGCTGCACCTCGGTCATGATCTTGCCCTGGATGTCGCCGGTGAACACGATGGCCGCGGTGGCGACGAGCGTGACCCAGGCGCCGAAGCTGCAGCGCGAACCGGTGCTCGGACGTGTCCGACGCCTGGCCGCCGGGTGACGTGCCAGAGCGAGACGGCGACCAGCAGCGCGCCCGCCACCATGAAGGCGGCGGCGAGCGTGTGCGGGAAGGTGATCAGCGCGACCTTGTTGGTCAGCACCGCCCAGATGTCGGTGAGTTCGGGCCGCCCGGTGTCGGGGTTCATCCGGTAGCCGACCGGGTTCTGCATCCACGAGTTGGCGGCCAGGATGAAGAACATCGACAGGACGCTGCCGAGCGCGGCGGTCCAGATGGTGGCCAGGTGGATCCGCTTCGGCAGCTTCTCCCAGCCGAAGATCCAGAGGCCGAGGAACGTCGACTCGAGGAAGAACGCGAGCAGCGCCTCCATGGCCAGCGGCGCGCCGAAGACGTCGCCGACGTAGCGCGAGTAGTCGCTCCAGTTCATCCCGAACTGGAACTCCTGGACGATGCCGGTGACCACGCCCATCGCGAAGTTGATCAGGAACAGCTTGCCGTAGAAGTGGGTCAGCCGCAGGTAGCGCGGGTTGCCGGTGCGGTGCCACAGCGTCTGCAGGACGTCGCCACCAGCGGGCCGAGCCCGATGGTCAGCGGCACGAAGAGGAAGTGGTAGACGGTGGTGACTCCGAACTGCCACCGGGCGACGTCGAGCGCGTCCATGCGAACCCCCATTTACTACGACCAGTAGTAATACTACGTGGCGTCGTAGATGGCGCAGTAGTCGGATGTATCACTCCGACGTCGGCGGATAAACCCCGCGCTCGCCGGTCGGGTCGGCCGTTGACATCCGATGTATCGATAACTATGGTCGCCTCGTGCCGGATGGCGTTCCGTCGATCGATCTCGTCGCCGGCCAGTGGGACGGTCCGCGCGACCGTTGGCTGGCCGCCTTCACGCCGGGCAACACCACGTTCTCCGGGCACCTGCCGGCGCTCGTCGACGCACCGGACGGGCTCGCCCGCAGCTACTACCTCGCGGCCTGGCAGGTGGTCCGCGGCGACGCCGGTCCGCGGGCGGCGGCCCTGCTCGACCCGGTGCGCACCCGGGCCCGGCTGCTCGCCGCGCTGGCCCGCGCCGCCGGGTCGTTCCGCGCGATCGAGGCCTACCTGGTGCTGACCGGCGACCTGGACCTGCTGGCCGAGAAGGCCGGCGGCGCCACCGTGCTCGACCACCTCCGCGCGCTCGCCGCCAGCCCGGGCGACACGGCGCGGTCGCCGTCGACGCCGCGCGGGTCGGCCGGGCCCGGGCGCTCGCGGCGCTGCTGCGCCGGATCGGCGAGACCGACGACGCGGCGGCGATCGAGTTGGCCGCGGCCGAGCCGGGCCCGCGACGTGCTGGCCCGTTACGCGGGCGGCGGGCGCTGGCACGCCGCATCACGGTCGGCGAGACACCCGATGACTGGGCCGGCGCGTTCCTCGCCGTCGCCGGCGAGATGCCGGAGTTCCTCGACCTCCGGCAGCGCACCGAGCTCGTCGCGTTCTTCGGCCGGGAGTTGGGCGACGAGTCGCCCGGCGCGGTCGCGTACCCGCTGTGCCGGTTGGGTCGCGCCGGACCGCGCGGCGGCGCTGCTGGCCGGCGCGGAGCGGCCCGGCGCGGCCGAGTTGGAGGCGATCCTGGCCGGGCTGTTCGGGATCCGGGCCGACTTCGCCGGCTGGGAGGCCGGCGCCCGGCGGGTCAGGCCCCGCGGGCTCGGCCGGCTGGAACTCGGCCGGCTGGACAACCTGCCGGCGGCGCTGACATAGGATGAATCACAGCTCGACACCCTCCCGCAAGGGCGGCATCGGTGGTTATCCTCCTGACACCTCCGATGTATGGGATGGCTCGATGCCCCACTTTGTGTCGCTGGACACCTACGACGTGCGCTTCCCGACCTCGCTCGAACTCGACGGGTCGGACGCGATGAACCCCGACCCGGACTACTCGGCGGCCTACGTGGTGCTGCGCACCGACGTACCCGGACGCGCCCGAAGGGCATGGGTTCGCGTTCACCATCGGTCGGGGCAACGACGTGCAGACCGCCGGCATCGCCGCGCTGCGCCCCTACCTGGTCGGGCGCGACGTGGACGCGGTGCTCGACGACCTGGGCGGGTTCTGGCGCGAGCTGGTGCACGACTCGCAGCTGCGCTGGCTGGGTCCGGAGAAGGGCGTCATGCACATGGCCATCTCGGCCGTGGTCAACGCGCTCTGGGACCTGCAGGGCCAAGCGGGCCGGGCTGCCGCTCTGGCGGCTGCTGTCCGAGCTGACCCCGGAGCAGCTCGTCGACCTGGTCGACTTCCGCTACCTGACCGACGCGCTGACCCCCGACGAGGCGCTGGAGATCCTGCGGGCCGCCGAGAAGGGCCGGGCCGAACGGATCGACACGCTGCTCGCCGGCGGTTACCCGGCCTACACCACGACACCCGGCTGGCTCGGCTACGACGACGCCAAGCTGCGCCGGCTGTGCCAGGAGGCGATCGACGCGGGCTTCACCCAGATCAAGCTGAAGGTCGGCGCCGACCTGGCCGACGACATCCGCCGGCTGCGGATCGCCCGCGAGGTGTGCGGCCCCGACTTTCCGGATCGCCGTGGACGCCAACCAGCGCTGGGACGTGCAGCGAGGCGATCGAGTGGGTGTCGGCGCTGGCGGAGTTCAAGCCGTGGTGGGTGGAGGAGCCGACCAGCCCGGACGACGTGGTCGGGCACGCGGCGATCGCCCGCGGCATCGCCCCGGTGCCGGTCGCCACCGGTGAGCACGTGCAGAACCGGGTGGTGTTCAAGCAGCTGCTGCAACTGAACGCGCTGTCCTATCTGCAGCTCGACGCCACCCGGGTGGCCGGGGTCAACGAGAACATCGCGATCCTGTTGCTGGCGGCCAAGTTCGGCGAGCCGGTCTGCCCGCACGCGGGCGGGGTCGGCCTGTGCGAACTGGTGCGGCACTTCTCGATGTTCGACTTCGTCGCGGTCTCCGGGACGATGGACAACCGGGTCATCGAGTTCGCCGACCACCTGCACGAGCACTTCGTCGACCCGGCGGTGGTGCGCGACGGGCGCTACGTGGCGCCGGTCGTGCCGGGTTTCAGCGCCACCATGCGGCCGGAGACGCTCTCCGACTACGCGTACCCTGATGGCCCGATCTGGAGCGGGAGGCAGTGATGGGTGAGTTCGAGGGTCTGGCGGCCGTGGTCACCGGCGGCGGCTCGGGGATCGGCCTGGCCACCGCGCGGTTCCTGGCCGCCCGCGGCGCCAAGGTGGCGTGCTTCGACCTGAAGGTCGACGGCCTCGACCCCGGGACTGGTCGGCGTCGTCGCCGACGTGTCCGACGACGCCGCGGTCCGCGCCGGCATCGCGACCGCGGCCGAGCGACTCGGCGGCATCGACATCCTGGTCAACAACGCCGGCATCGGCGCGGCCGGCACCGTCGCCGACAACTCCGACGACGAGTGGCACCGGGTGCTCGACGTCAACGTGGTCGGCATGGTCCGGGTCAGCCGGGCGGCGCTGCCGCACCTGCGCGCCTCGGCCCACGCCGCGATCGTCAACACCTGCTCGATCGCCGCGACCGCCGGCCTGCCCAACCGCGCGCTCTACAGCGCGAGCAAGGGCGCGGTGCTCTCGCTGACCCTGGCGATGGCCGCCGACCACATGCGCGAGGGCATCCGGGTCAACTGCGTCACGCCCGGCACCGCCGACACTCCCTGGGTGCGCCGGCTGCTCGCGGCGGCCGACGATCCGGACGCCGAGCTCGCCGCGCTGCAAGCCCGCCAGCCCAGCGGGCGGCTGGTCTCCGCCGAGGAGGTGGCGGCCGCGATCGGCTATCCTGGCCAGCCCGCTGGCCAGCGCCACCACCGGCACGGTGCTCGACGTCGACGGCGGCATGCACGGCCTGCGGCTGCGGCCCGCTTCATGACCCCGACGCTGGCGTTGGGTTGCGCCTCGCTGGGCAACCTCTATCGCGCGATCGACGACGAGCGTGCGGCCATGACGGTCGACGCGGCCTGGGACGCCGGAATCCGCTACTTCGACACCGCGCCGCACTACGGTCTCGGCTTGTCCGAGCGCCGGCTGGGCGCGGCGCTGGCCGGCCGCCCCCGGGCCGAGTACACGGTCAGCACCAAGGTCGGCCGGCATGCTGGAGCCGGTGCCCGGCGGCGGAGACCGGATGGACGACGGCGGCTTCGCGGTGCCGGCCACGCACCGGCGGGTCTGGGACTTCAGCCGCGACGGGGTGCGCCGCTGCCTCGACGAGAGCCTCGACCGGCTCGGGCTCGACCGGGTCGACCTGGTGCTGCTGCACGACCCGGAGGACCACGCCGACCAGGCGATCGCCGAGGGCTACCCGGCACTGGCCGAGCTGCGGGACGAGGGTGTGGTCGGCGCGATCGGCACCGGCTCCAAGGACGCCGCGTTCCTGGCCCGGTTCGTCGCCGAATGCGCGCCCGACGCAGATCATCGTCGCGGGCCGCTACACGCTGTTGGAGCAGCCCGCGCTCGACGTCGATCCTGCCGGCCTGCGCCAAGGCGGGCACCGAGGTGCTCAACGCCGGCATCTTCAACAGCGGCCTGCTGGCCGTCGAGCGACCGCACGCCGGCCTGCCCTACGAGTACGGGCCGGCGCCGGCCGAGGTGGTCGCCCGGGCGGCCGCGATCGCCGACGTGTGCGCCGCGCACGGCACCACCCTGCCCGGCCGCCGCGCTCGCCTTCGCCGGCAGCCACCCGCTGGTCCGCTCCGTGATCGTCGGCGCCGACTCGCCCGACCAGGTGCGGCGCAACGCCGACCTGTTCGGCACGCCGCCGCCGGCCGAGCTGTGGCCGGCGCTGGTCGAAGCCGGCCTGCTCGACCCGCGGGCGCTGGCGTGATCGTCGACGCGCACCACCACCTGTGGGCGGCCGGGACCGGCTACACCTGGCTCGACGAGCCCGGGCTGGAGCCGATCCGCCGCACGTTCACGCCGAGCCATGCTGACCGCTGAACTGGCCGCGGCCGGCGTGGCGCGCTCGGTGCTGGTCGAGGGCGGCCGCTGCGACCTGGCCGAGGCCGCGGTGCTGCTCGGGCACGCCGCCGCGACGCCCGCGATCGCCGGCGTGGTGGCCTGGGCCGACCCGGCCGCGACCGGACCTGGCCGCGACCCTCGCCGGCTACCGCGCGCTGCCCGGCGGCGAGCGGCTGGTCGGGATCCGCGCTCAGGTGCAGGGCGAGGACCAGAACTACCTCGACCGTGCGGACGTACGCGCCGGCCTGGCGGCGATCGGCGCCGCGGGGCTCGCGTTCGACCTCGTGGTGCGGGTCGACCAGCTGCCGTCGGCCGCCCGGGTGGCCGCCGCGCTGCCGTACGGTGCGGTTCGTCCTCGACCACCTGGGCAAGCCGCGGATCCGCGCCGGCGCCGTCGGCTTCGCGGAGTGGCGTGCCGCGATCGAGCCGCTGGCCGCCTGCCCGAACGCCTTCGCGAAGGTGTCCGGCCTGGTCACCGAGGCCGACTGGCGAACGTGGACGGTCGACGACCTGCGCCCGTACGTGGCCGAGGCGGTTCGGCTCTTCGGTCCTGACCGGCTGATGCTCGGCTCGGACTGGCCGGTCTGCCTGGTCGCCGGCGGCTACGGCGCGGTGCGCTGCGGCGATGCTCGACGCGCTCGGCGAGCTGCCCGCGACCGAACGGGCAGCCATCCTGGGCGACACGGCGACGCGCTTCTACCGGCTGCCCGCGTAGATTTCATCGCGGAGGGTGAGCGGAATGGCGCTGACCGACGAGGCGATCGACAAGATCAAGGGCATGATCATGTCCGGCGAGCTGGGCCCGGGTGACCGGCTGCCCAAGGAGTCCGACCTCGCCGAGCGGCTGGGCCTGTCCCGCAACTCGCTGCGCGAGGCGGTCCGGGCGCTCTCGATGATCCGGGTGCTCGACGTGCGGCAGGGCGACGGCACCTACGTCACGAGCCTCGAGCCCAACCTGCTGCTCGACGCGCTGAGCTTCGTGGTCGACTTCCACCGCGACGACACGGTGCTGCAGTTCCTCGAGGTGCGCCGGATCCTGGAGCCGGCCGCGGCCGCGCTGGCCGCCGAGCGGATGCTCGACGACGACATCGACAAGCTCCGGCTGATCCTCGACGACCTGGGCGACGACCCGACGATCGAGGCGCTGGTCGCCAACGACATCGAGTTCCACCGGCAGATCGCGGCCGGCGCCGACAACGCGGTGCTCGCGTCGCTGGTCGAGGGGCTGTCCGGGCCGACCATGCGGGCCCGGATCTGGCGCGGGCTCACCCAGGAGGGTGCCGCCGCCCGCACCCGCGAGCAGCACCAGGCGATCGTCGACGCGATCGCCACCCGCGAGCCGGACCTGGCCCGCTCCTGGGCGACCGTGCACATCGCCGGCGTCGAGCAGTGGCTCCGTCGCGTGCTGTAAACCGATTGCCCGCGCTGATAGGTTTCGGCGTATGGGAGCTTTGAACATCCGGATCCGCATCGCCTAGCGGCGAGCTGATCCGACCTTCCTCTTTCAGCTCTGCCGCGTCCGGTCCGCTGCCGGTGCGGCCCCTCGTGCTGCCCGGCTCCGAATCCCAGCCCGCGGAGCACGCACATGTCTCGCCATTTCGCTGGTCGCCACGAGCTCGGCCAGAACTTCCTCGTCGACCGGTCGGTCATCGCCGACATCGAGCACCTCGTCGCCGACACCGACGGGCCGATCCTGGAGATCGGCCCCGGCGACGGGGCGCTCACCCGGCCGCTGAGCCGGCTCGGCCGGCCGATCACGGCGGTCGAGATCGACCCGCGCCGGGCCAAACGACTGGCCGAGCAGACCCCGCCGCACGTCACCGTCCTCAACGAGGACGTCCTGTTCCACCGGCTGCGCGGCACGCCGCGGGTGGTGGTCGGCAACGTGCCGTTCCACATCACCACCGCCACGCTGCGCTGGCTGCTGGCCGCACCGCACTGGCGCACCGCCGTGCTGCTGGTGCAGTGGGAGGTGGCCCGGCGGCGGGCCGGGATCGGCGGCGCGAGCCTGCTCACCGCCCGGGTCTGGCCGTGGTTCGACTTCACCGTCCACTCCCGGGTGTCCAAACGCGCCTTCCGCCCGGTGCCGACCGTGGACGGCGGCCTGCTGGTCGTCCACCGCCGGCCCACGCCGCTGGTCGCCGACCGGGACCCGTACCAACGTTTCGTGCACACGGTCTTCACCGGGCGCGGCTACGGGCTGCGCGAGATCCTGACCCGCTCGGCCGGCGTGCCGGCACCCGTCGCCCGGGACTGGCTGCGCGCGCACCGGGTGTCACCGAACGCCCTGCCGCGCGACCTCAGCGCGGAGCAGTGGGCGGCGCTGTGGTCGGCCAGCCGGGCGGAAATACGGCCACGACGTCGTCGGGCGTGACCACGTCAGACGAGTTCCGGCACCCGCAGGTGCGCGTACGCGAGCTCGAACTCGGCCACCTCGACGATCCGCGATCCCATCCGCTCGGCTGCTCCGGTGCGCAGCCGCGTGGCCTGCTCAGCCGATCGGGCGAGCGCCTCGCCGCTGTCGAAGATCACGTTCGAGACGGCCCACCCGGACTGCCGGTTGAGCAGGAGGCTGGCGCTGCAGAACCCGGCGAAACCTTCGAGGTCCGGCAGGAGCGATCTGAAGATCTCGCTCGACTCGTCCGAACGCGCCGGGTCGCCGCTCAGATAGGTGACCCGCGCGTGAGCACCTTCGGGTGCGCGGTGGTCACGGTGCATGACCGCGACTTCCCACTCGTCGTTCTGCATATCCGTCGCCCCAAAGGCCTCCATGAGCCGCGCCCGAAGCGGCGGCACGCGACCTTCACTCGCGTGCATGGCCTCCTGGCTCTGCCACGAGGACGTGGCCACGCAGCGGCCCGTGTCACGGTCCACCAACAGGGACATTCCGACGCATCCGTCGATGGCCAGCAACTCGCCCATCAACTCGTCACCGAACGCGATGCCACGGTCGAGCGAGGACGTCTGGGCCGCGATGGTGGAAGAACGCGCGTACATGGCTCCCCCGTACGAGGTCGGGGTGGCACCCCGTCCGGCACCACGCTTAGGTTCCAGCGTCCTCCCCACGCTGGTCCAGCGCACCCGAACGACCTCAGAGCGCGGAGGCGTCGTCCGCTCCGAGCAGCCCGCGGGCCGCTGCCGAGCCGGCCTTGGTGGCCCGGCCCCGGAGGATCCACTCGAAGAGGACGGCGGCCAGCGCGCCGAGCGACGGTCCGACGAGATAGATCCAGTAGTCGGAGAGGTTTCCCGCGACGAGCATCGGTGCGAACGAACGGGTCGGGTGGCGCCGTTGAGGATGCCGCCGTACATCCACTGGAGAACGAGCGAGGCGAGGACCGCCCGGCGACCTGGGCGATGAGGTATCCCGGCACGCGAAGCCACGGGAAGTTGCCGCGCACCGCGAATGCCAGCGTCACGGCCGGGTTGAGGTGAGCGCCCGAGATGGTGACCCCGCCGCCCGCGGCGACCAGCACGAGCAGGAAGGTGCCCCAGGCCTCGCCGAACAGGCGGCGGTACTCCAGCCGCGGATTGGCGAACTCGGCGAGCGACCGATGCTGTCTCTCGACCCGTCGGGACAACCAGGCGAGCACCGGCTCGCCCGTGGCGGCGGGATCCCGGTCAGTCATGCCCGCCCCCGTGTCGCGTCAGTCGTTGCCCGGACCAACCCGTGGGCGGCTATCCCATCAGGTCCGCGCTTTGCACGTATGTCATCGCCTCTACGAACTTGGGGTCACTCAGCCGCTGCTCGGCCAGTTCGGGCGTGACGTCGAGCAGGTGTTGGTGGATCCAGTACAGGTTGCCGAACGGGTCGCGGAACCGGCTGACCCGGTCGCCGAAGAACAGTTCGGTCGGCTCGGTGACCACGGTGGACCCCCGCCCGACGGCGCGGCGCAGGACCTCGGCGTCGTCGGCGACGTAGAGCCGCAGGAAGCCCGGCGTCGCCGGCCAGTGCGGGCGGCTGTCGAAGAGCATCACCACCGAGTCGCCGATCCGACTTCGGCGTGGCCGACCACGCCGTCGAACTCCATGCGGCCGAGTTCCTCGCCGTCGAAGACCGCAAGGAGGAAATCGATGAGTTTTCCGGCCTCGCGGTTGATGAGCCAAGGGGTGATTGTGTGATAACCCTCAGGTACGACATTTGTCATGCCTTGACGGTACGTTCCAATTAGGTCAGCCACGGTCCTAGTTGATAGGGCATGATGAGTGCCGTGACGGACACGCCAGGTCGACTACTCCGCCTGTTGTCCCTGCTCCAGATGCCGCGCGAGTGGCCCGGGAGCGAGATCGCCGAACGGCTCGGGGTCAGCCACGCGCACCGTGCGCCGCGACATCGAGCGGCTGCGCGAGCTGGGCTACCCGGTCGAGGCCACGATGGGCGCCGGCGGCGGCTACCGGCTCGCCGCGGGTGCCGCCATGCCGCCCCTGCTGCTCGACGACGACGAGGCCGTGGCGATCGCGGTCGGGCTGCGCACCACCGCCCGCCAGCCGGTGGCCGGCATCGCCGACGCGCTCGGTGCGCGCGCTGGCCAAGCTCCAGCAGGTGCTGCCGACCCGGTTGCGGCAGCGGGTCGGCGTGCTGACCACCGCGACCGCGCCGACCGAGGCCGCGCTCGTCGACCCGGAGCAGCTCACCGCGCTGGCGGCCGCCGCCGCCGGCAACGAGCGGGTCAACTTCGACTACCGCGACCAGGACGGCATCTCGACCCAGCGGCTGGTCGAGCCGCACCGGCTGGTGATGACCGGGCGCCGGTGGTACCTGGTCGGCTACGACAACGAGCGGCACGACTGGCGCACGTTCCGCGCCGACCGGATCGAGCACACCAAGTCGACCGGGGTCCGGGTGCCGCCGCGCGAGTTGCCCGGTCGAGGACGCCGCGGCGTTCGTGACCAGCCAACTGCACGACCTGGCGCCGGTGTACGCGGCGGTGGCGACCCTCCAGCTGCCGCCGGCCCAGGCCGCCGCTCGGCTCGGCGACGCGGCCGGCACCCTGGAGCCGCTCGACGGCGACGCCTGTCGGTGGACCAGCGGGACCGACACGATCGACTGGCTGGCGTTCCGGCTGACCTCGCTGGGCTGTGACTTCACCCTGCACGAGCCCGCCGGAACTGGTCGACCACCTGCGCCGGGTCGGCGCCCGGATCGCCCGCGCCACGGCCGGCTAGAATTTTCGATCATGACGGCGTGGGACGTGGCGATCGTCGGCGGCGGCCCGGCCGGGCTCTCCGCCGCGTACGAGGCGGCCCGGGCCGGCGCGCGCACGCTGGTCGTGGAGAAGGCGGTGCACCCGCGCTACAAGACCTGCGGCGGCGGGCTGATCGGCACCAGCATCGAGCAGGTCGACGGCCGGATCGCGATCCCGGCCGCGCGACCGGACCGCGACGATGGCGGTCACCCTCGACGGGCGGCGGGAGTTCGTCCGCACCTCGTCGACGGGCCGGTGCTGGCGCTGGTGCGCCGCAGCGGAGTTCGACGACGCGCTGCGGGCGGCGGCGGCCGACGCGGGTGCCGACGTGCGGCAGGGCGTCGGGGTGCGGGGCATCGAACAGGAGCCGGGCGGCGTACGCCTGCGTCTGGCCGACGGCTCCGAGGTGCGCGCGGGCGACCGTGATCGGCGCCGACGGCTCGTCCGGCGTCACCGCGCGGCATGTCGGCGTCGAGTACAGCCAGGTGGACCTCGGGCTCGAGGTCGAGCTGCCGGTCCCGGCCGCGCTCCGTCCACAGTGGCGCGGTCGGGTGCTGCTCGACTGGGGCCCGATTCCCGGCTCGTACGGCTGGGTCTTCCCGAAGGACGACGTGCTGACCGTCGGCGTCATCGCCGCCGCGCGGCAGCGGCGAGCGGACCCGGGCGTACCTGCAGGCGTTCGTCGACCGGGCTCGGCCTCGGCGGCATCAGCCGGTCGAGGACTCCGGGCACCTGACCCGGGTCCGGGCGCCGGAGTCGCCGATGCGCCTCGGCCGGGTGATCGTCGCGGGCGACGCCGCCGGACTGCTCGAACCGTGGACCCGCGAGGGGATCAGCTTCGCCACCCGGTCCGGCGCGATCGCCGGCCGGCACGCCGGCTCCGGCGACCTGGACGGTTACGCTGACGCGATCGACGCGGCGCTTGGTGCCGAAATGCGGGCCGGACGGCGGTTGATGGCGACTTTTACCAAGCGCCCCTGGGCGTTCCATGCGGTCTTGGCGAGCCCGCCAGGTTGGCGTATGTTCCGGCGGTGGTGCCGTGGCGAGACCACCTTCGATGTGCTCATCGAAAAGCTACCCGTCAAGGTCGCCCTGGCCCTGCTGAGTTGACGTGCCGCCGCATCCGGAGGTGACCGTGGAGCCCGACTGGTCGGCGTTGCGCAACCACATTCGGGGTGAGGTGGTGCTGCCCGCGGATCCCGGCTACGAGGCGGTCCGCCGGCCGGCCGATCGCCCGCTTCCACCACCTGCGGCCGCAGGCCGTGGTGCAGTGCGCGGCCGACGCCGACGTGGCGGTCTCGCTCGCTCTTCGCCCGCTCGGCCGGGCTGCCGTTCGCGGTGCGCGGTGGCGGGCACTCCTTCGAAGGCCACCTCGTCGACCGAGGGCATGGTGGTCGACCTGAGCCGGGTCGACGGAGTGTCCTTCCTGGACAACAACAACAGCAACGGCAACGGCAACAGCGGGACCGACCGGCTGGTCCGGGTCGGCGCCGGCACCCGGCTCGGCGCGATCTACGACGCGCTGGCGCCGGCCGGCGTGACGATCCCGGCCGGCTGCGGGCCGGCGGTCGGCATCGCCGGTCTCACGCTCGGCGGCGGGCTGGGCGTGCTCGGCCGGGCGCACGGGCTGACCTGTGACGCGCTGCGCGCGGCCCGGGTGGTGCTGGGCGACGGCCGGATCGTCGACTGCGACGACGAGTTGGAGCCCGAGCTGTTCTGGGCGCTGCGCGGCGGCGGCAACGGCACGATCGGCGTGGTCACCTCGCTGGTCTTCGCGTCGGTGCCGGCTCCGACGATGACCTCGTTCCACTTCACCTGGGAGCCCGAGCACCTCCCGGCCGTGCTGGCCGCCTGGCAGGCGTGGGCGCCGGACGCGCCCGACACGATGGCCGCCAGCCTGGTCGTGTCCACCCCGGCCGACCCCACCCTGATGCCGGTCACCAGCTTCTTCGGCGCCGCCCACGGCAGCGAGGAGGCCGACGTCGCGCTGCTCGAGCAGTTCGTCGACCGGGTCGGCGAGCCGGCCGCGACGCAGACACACCAGCGGGCGCCGCACCGGGAGACCAAGCGGGTGCTGGCCGACCTCGACGTGCACGGCGTGCCGCGCCGGCCCGACGCGCACGCGCACAGCCGGTCGGAGTTCTTCGCCCGGCCGCTCGACGGCGAAACGCTCGAGGCGCTCGTCGCGTTGCTGACCACCGACCGCCGGCCGGGCGAGGAGCGGGAGCTCGACTTCACGCCGTGGTCCGGCGCCTACAACCGGGTCGCGCCGGGCGCCACCGCGTTCCCGCACCGCGGCCGAGCGCTTCCTGCTCAAGCAGAGCGCCGCGGTCGCGCCCGACGCCGATGCCGACGACCGGGTCGCGGCCCGGGACTGGCTCGACCGGTCGTGGCAGCTGACCCACTCGGCCGGCACCGGCGGCGTGTATCCGAACTTCCCGGACCCGTTGCTCGACAACCCGGCCCGGGCCTACTTCGGCGCCAACGCCGACCGGCTGCGCGACGCCGTCCGGGCCTACGACCCGGACGGCGTCTTCGGCTTCCTCGCCGGCGCCGGCGCGACCGCTTAGCCCCCTACTTGGCGCCGAGGTCGGTCAAGCGCCTCGTCGGCGCCGCGGTGCAGGGTCACCGGGTCGGTCTTGCGGGCGGTGTCCAGGCTGATCTCCTTGGCCGCCGCGTTGGCCTGCTCCAGCTGCGGCTTGCGGTCGAACAGCGCCTTGGTCAGCACGCAGGCGACGTTGGCGTCCAGGTCGTCCTTCACCAGCAGCAGGTTCGGCACGACGATGGTCTTGGCGTCGGCCGGCAGTGCTGTAGGTGGCGGCCGGGATCGTGCCGGCCTCGTACACCGGGTTGATCTTCTTCATCTCCGGCAGCAGCGGCGTGATGTCGAGGAACGTCACCTGGTCCCGGCGCGTGGTGAACAGGTCGGTGATGCCCGGCGTGGGCAGGCCGCCGGACCAGAACATCGCGTCGATCGAGCCGTCCTTCATGCCGTCGACGGTCTTGGTCAGGTCGAGCCGCTGCGCCTTGATGTCCTTGGCCGGGTCGAGGCCGGCCGCCGTGAGCAGCCGGTTGGCGATGACCTCGGTGCCGGACTTCGGCGAGCCGGTGGAGACCCGCTTGCCCTGCATGTCGGCGACCGTGGTGATGCCGGCGTCCTTGCGCGACGACCACCTGGGTGTAGTTGGTGTAGATGCGGGCCAGCGCCTGCACCGGCTGCGGCGCGGTGAAGCTGCCCTTGCCCTGCACCGCGTCGGCGGCCGTGTCGGCCAGCGAGAACGCCACCTGGTAGGTGCCGCGCCACCAGCTGCTGGATGTTCTGCACCGAGGCGCCGGTCTCCGCGGCGGTCGCCTTGACCTTGCCGCCGGTCGCGGCCTCGAGCTGCTCGGCGTAGGCGTTGCCGAGCGCGAAGTAGACGCCCGGTCGCGTTGCCGGTCGCGATGCCGATCCGGGTGTCGCTGCGCGACCTCGCAGGTCACGTCGCCGCCCGCGTCGGTGCCGGCGGCGTCCTGCCGGCCGCCGCAGCCGGCGAGCGTGACACCGAGACCGACGACGAGGGCGGCGGACCAGAACTTTCGTCTCATGTGGACTCCTTCTTGACGGACGACGGTGCTGAAGTCTCGGTCGCCGGCGCGCTCTCGGGATGCTCGGGCGCGGCTTTGCTCTGCTTCCATCCACGCATCACCGGTACGGCTCGACAGGTGATGCGTCGGTGGATGCAGAGCCCATGTCGGTCCGCCGCTGCCAGGCCACCAGCGCGACCGTGCAGAGCAGCAGCACCGCGGCCGCCGTGATGCGTCACCGGGTGCAGGTAGAGCAGCAGCAGGCCGGCGAGGGCGGCCAGGACCCGGCGGGACCAGCGCGGCCCGGCCGACGCCGAGCAGCCAGCCGCCGGTGGCGACCGCCAGCGCCGCGCACCGCCGCGCAGGCGGCCAGCGGTGGTCCAGACGACGCCGAGCCAGGGGCCGCGGGCCGAGCAGGTACTCGCCCGGCTTCGGTGAGCACGAACGCGATCGGCGCCAGGAACGCCGGCAGCGCGTACTTCAGCGCCTGCCACATCGTCGGCACGGTGCGGCCGCCGGTGATCGCCGCCGCGCCGACCGCGGCCAGCGCCGTCGGCGGGGTGACCTCGGAGAGCACCGAGTAGTAGAAGACGAACATCGCCGCGGCCGGCGCGGGGACGCCCAGGCCGAGCAGGGCCGGGCCGATGATCACCCAGCCGATGATGAACGACGCGGTGACCGGCACGGCCAGGCCCAGCAGGGCCAGCGCGAACGCGGCGAGCACGACGGTCAGCGCGAGCACCACCGTCGGGTTGTCGGCGACGCCTCGGCGCGCGCTGACCAGCAGCGACGCGAGCTGGGCGCCCAGGCCGGTCTTGGTGGTGGTCGCGGTGATGATGCCGGCCGCGGCGCAGACCGCGGCCACCGGGCAGCACGCCGCGCACGCCGGTCGGCCAGCGCCGTCGAACAGCCGGCGCGGGGTCGAGCCAGTTGCCGCGGTCCAGGAAGGACAGCAGCGAACGCCAGCAGCGGTCGCGTAGACCACCGCCCGCGTCGCGGACACGCCCAGCGCGAGCAGCACGACGATGACGACCAGCGAGGAGAAGTGGTAGCCGAACCGGGCCAGCAGCCGCCACGCCGACGGCGACGTCGCAGCTCCACCGCGCGGACCCGGAACCGCCGGGCGTCGATCTCGACCGCGAGCAGGATGCCGAGGTAGTAGAGCACCGTCGGGATCATCGCCCAGCCGAGCACGGTCAGGTAGGAGACGTCCAGGTACTCGGCGACGATGAAGGCGGCCGCGCCCAGGGTGGGCGGGGACAGGATCGCGCCGACGCCGGCCGCGGCCAGCATGCCGCCGGCCTGCTCCGGCGGATAGCCGGCGCGGCGCAGGATCGGCCAGGTGACCGCGCCGACGCTGACCGCCGTCGCGGTGCCCGAGCCGGAGACCGTGCCGAGCAGGAAGCCGGAGGCCACCGCGGTGCGGCCGGCGGCGCTGCGCGAGCGGCGGAACGCGGCCACCGACAGGTCGACGAAGAACCGGCCGGCGCCGGACAGGTCGAGCACCGCGCCGTAGATGGTGAACAGCACGATGTAGGATGGCCGCCACGTCCAGCGGCGTGCCGTAGAAGCCGCTGCCGGAGTTGTAGAGCGCGTCGACGATCTGGTCGAAGTCGAGCCCGGCGTGCGCGATCGCCCAGCTCTGCGGCAGCAGGCCGCCGTAGTAGCCGTAGCCGAGGAACAGCAGGCAGACCAGCGGCAGCACCCAGCCGGTGGTGCGCCGGCAGGCCTCGACGACCAGCACCAGCAGCACGGCGCCCAGCACGACGTCGGTCGGGGTCGAGCAGGCCCTGCCGGTCGAGGAACGCGTTGTAGCCGCCGCCAGCGGCCACCGGGGTAGAGGCAGACGCCGCACGGTCAGCGCCGCGAGCACCCAGTCGAGCGCGGTGGGCCGGTCGCGGTCGGGCGGCGCCAGCGGGCGGGCAACGGCACGCCGCTGCGGTAGGCGAGGAAGACCAGCGGCAGCGTGCCGGCCAGGAAGATGATCAGGTAGTACTGGCTGCCCTGCGGCAGCGGCCGGAAGACCTGCGCCAGCACGAGCACGGCGACCGCGAACGCGACGACCGCCACGCCCCAGCCGATCCGGCCGGTCAGCACCCGGGCGGGCCGCTCCTCGTCGTCGAAGGCGGGCACCTCGGCAGCCGCATCCACAGTGGACGTGAGCGTCGGTCGGTTGATCGGCGGTTGTGCATCCGACATGTCCGGACCCTACTACGACATCGATCCATGTTCAGATCTCGATGCGCGTCCGCAGGCCTGTCCGATGGGCGCATGATGTGAGGATGATCCGCTTTATTCTGAACGTCCTCTGGCTGATCTTCGGTAGCGGAATCGTGCTGGCCCTGGTCTACGGGTTGGCGGCGCTGATCTGTTTCGCGCTGATCGTCACGATTCCGTTCGGCGTCGCGGCGCTCCGGCTGGCCAACTATTCACTCTGGCCGTTCGGTCGCACTCTGGTCACCAGGCCGACGTCCGGCGTCGCGAGCGACGTCGGCAACGTGATCTGGGCGATCGTGGCCGGTTGGTGGCTGGCGCTGACGCACATCACCCAGGGCATCGCCCTCTGTCTCACGATCATCGGCATCCCCTTCGGGATCGCCAACTTCAAGCTGGTGCCGGCCGCGTTCTGGCCGCTCGGCCGGCAGATCGTCGAGATCGACGATTCGCAGGCGCAGTGGACCACGCCGCGGGTGTCACCAGCCTGAGAGAAACCTGAGGGTCAGTACCAGTTGACAGCCTCTAGAATGTAGGAGTTACTCTCACTTGAGATTAACTTCTACATTCGGGGGTGGTCGGCTTGCCGACGTCTCGTTCCAGCCGATGGCTAGCCCTGGCCGCACTGGCCATCGCGATGCTCACCATCGGCCTCGACACCACGGTGCTCACCGTCGCGCTGCCGACCTTGTCGGTCGACCTCGGCGCGTCGAACGCGCAGCTCCAGTGGTTCGCCTCGGCCTACACGCTGGTCCTCGCCGCGGTCCTGCTGCCGGCGGGCTCGCTCGGCGACCGGTTCGGCCGCAAGCGCCTCCTGCTCGGTGCGTTGGTGCTCTTCGGGGCGGCCTCGGTGCTCTGCGCCTACGCCGGCAGCGCGGGAACGCTGATCGCCGCCCGTGCCGCTCCTCGGCCTCGGTGCCGCGATCATGATGCCGCTCTCCATGGCCGTGCTGCCGGTGCTGTTCCCGGACAGCCGCGAGCGCGGGCGGGCGCTGACCATCTGGGTCACGTCCACCGCCATCGGCCTGCCGCTCGGACCGATCCTCGGCGGCTGGCTGCTGGAGCACTTCTGGTGGGGTTCGATCTTCCTGATCAACGTGCCGCTGGTGCTGTTCGGCGTGCTCGCGGTCGCGCTGTTCGTCCCGGAGTCCCGCGGCAGCGACTCCCGCCCGGCCGACCTGCCGGGGATCCTGCTCTCCTCCGCCGGGCTGCTCGGGCTCACCTACGGCTTCATCCGGATCGGGCAGGACGGTTGGTCCGACCTCGGCGACTGGGGGCTGGTCGCCGCGGGTGCCGCGCTGCTGGCACTGTTCGTCGCGCGCCAGCGCCGGGCGGCGTACCCGCTGATCGACCTGGCCCTGTTCCGCAGCCGCGGCTTCACCCTCGGGTCCGGGCTGGCCACAGTGATCAACTTCGCGATGTTCGGCCTGCTCTTCCTGGTGCCGCAGTTCCTCCAGGCGGTCGGCGGTGCAGAGCTCGCTGAGCACCGGCATCCGGCTGCTGCCGATGATCGGCGGCCTCCTCGTCGGCACCCGGATCGGTGGCCGGGCGGCGCGTTCGCTCGGCTCGGGCCCGCTGATCGGCGCGGGCTTCGTGCTGCTCACGGTGGCGCTGGGGCTGGGTGCCATGACGACGGTCGAGACCGGGTACGGGTGGACCGCCACCTGGATCGCGCTGCTCGGCGCCGGGATGGGGCTGGCGATGCCGGCGACCATGGGCGTCGCGATGGACGCGCTGTCGGTCGAGCGGGCCGGTTCCGGCTCGGCGGTGATCCAGGCACTGCGCCAGGCCGGCGGCACGATCGGCGTCGCCGTGCTCGGCACCGTGCTCAACGCCGGCTACCAGTCCGGCCTCGGTCGGCGCGGCGGTGAAGCCGGTCTCCGACAGCGTCTCGGCCGGCGTCGCCGTGGCCACGCAGCGGGGTGACGACAACCTGCTGGACACCGTACGCACGGCGTTCGTCAACGGGATGAACCAGACGCTCTGGGTCTGCGTGGTGCTCTGCGCGCTGGCCGCCGCGATCGCGTTCTGGTTGCTGCCCCGCCGGCCCGTCGCGCCCGTCGAGCCCGAGCCGGCGCCGATGCCGGTGGCAGAATCACTACATGCCGGCTGAACCAGAGGTGGGGCTCGGGCTCCGCGAGCGCAAGAAGCTGCGGACCCGGGCCACCATCCGCGAGCAGGCCATGCGGCTGTTCGCCGAGAAGGGCTACGGCGAGACGACCGTCGAGCAGATCGCCGAGGCGGCCGAGATCTCGCCGAGCACGTTCTTCCGGTACTTCCCGTCGAAGGAACAGCTCATCCTGGTCGACGACTACGACCCGATCATGGTTCGCGCGTTCCTGGAGCAACCGGCCGACGTGCCCGTTTTGATCGCGCTGCGCCGCTCGATGGAGCAGATCTTCAGCGCGATGACGCCCGAGCAGCTGGACCGGGAGAAGGCCCGGCAGAAGTTGATCCGCTCGGTGCCGGAACTGCGCTCCGCCCAACTCGACGAGCTGCCAGAAGACGATCGCGATGCTCGCCGACGGCGTCGCCGAGCGGATGGGCCGGCCGCAGGGAGACATGGAGAGCCGGGCGTTCGCCGGCGCGGTGGTCGGCACCATCCTGGGCGTGATGGACGACGAGCACAGTTTTTCGCTGGAACGGATGGGCCGCGGCCTCGACTTCTTCGAGGCCGGCTTCCCGTTCAAGTAACAGCACGGGTGGGGTACGGCCGGGCCGCACGGGGGTTCGGTCCGGCCGTACCCCGGGCTAGATCGTCAGGACGATCCGGCCCGGAACATTGCCCGTGGCCTGGCGGTGCCAGGCGTCGGCGGCGGCTTCCAGCGGAACCGCCTCGTACGCGACGTGCAACCGGCCGGCGGCGACGTGGTCCGCGATCTCGCTGACCGTCTGCGCCTTCTGCGGCCGGAGTCAACTCGTTGTTGGTGTAGCCGAGCACCCGCAGCGACCGGCTGCGCAGGGTCGCCGAGTCGAACGGCGCGGTCTCCGCCGGCCGCGCTGCCCAGGTTGACCAGCCGGCCGCCGACGCCGCAGGGTGCGCAGCGCGGCCGCGGCCGCGACACCGAAGATGGGGTCGAGCACCAGGTCGACCGGCCCGTCGGCGGCGTCGCCCAGCCGGCGGGTCAGTGCGGTGACGTCGTCATCGGGGTAGACCGCGACGACGCCGTCGGCACCGGCCCGGTGCGCGCGTTCCTGCGCCGCGGTCGAGCGGGCCGCCGCGATCACCCGGCGCGCGCCGTGCAGCTTGGCGAGCTGGATCGCCGCCTGGCCGACCACGCCGCCCGCGCCGAGCACCAGCACCTGCTCGCCGAAGGCCAGACCGCCGCGGCCAGATCAGCGCGTGCCAGGCCGCCGACCGCCGACAGGCCCAGCGCGGCGACCAGGTGGTGGTCGACGTCCTCCGGCAGCACAGCCACGTCGGCGGCCGGCACCACCGCGTACTCGGCCATGCTGCCGTCGCCCGGCTTCATGCCGGCGTCGGTGGGGAACCAGACCGCCGTGCCGTCGTCGAGCCGCCCGACGCCCTGCACGCCGGGCACGTACGGCAGACGCGGGCACGCCGAAGTACGAGGTGCCCGACGCGCAGAGCAGGTCGAGCGGGGTGATCGGCGCCGCGGTGACGGCGACCCGCAGCTGCCCCTCGCCGGCCGGCGGCACGGCGTGGTCGCGCACCCGCGGCGGCTGTCCCGCGGGGTCGACGACGGCGGCGCGCTGCGTGCTCATGTGGCGATGTCGGGGTAGGGCAGGTCGAAGTGGGCGAGCCGGAGCGCGTACTCCTTCTGGAAGCCCAGCGGCTCGGCGTGGTCGCGCTCGAACATCGCGATGAACAGCGTCAGCGTGAGGAACGGGTGCGCGCCGAGCTCGAAGAGCTTCACGTAGTCGTGGGTGGCCAGTGCGTCGCGCTCCGCGTCGTCGAAGCGCAGCCAGGTGCTGGCCTCGCCGGTGTGGCAGTTCAGCACCGCGTTGGCGCGCTCCGCCTCCCACCAGGTGACCGTGCCGACCGGGTCGTCGCGGTAGCGCTCGACCAGCTCCGGGTCGCGGTCGACGGTGTAGAGGAACTTGTCGAGCAGGTACTTGCTCATGCCGCCGGCGCTCCGTTCGGGTACCAGGTGAAGTAGGCCTCCATCGTGTGGAACAGGTCGAGGGTGTCGACGTAGTCGGCCTTCGCGCCCGCGCCCGCCACGCCCATCATCAGCATGAAGTCCATGAAGCCGTGCGTCGCGTTGCCGGGCGCGTGCAGGCTGTCCAGGGTGACCTCGGACAGGCAGCCGTCCAGGTCGCCGTTGGCGATCCACTCCACCGCGCGCCGGTCGAACTCCGGGTCCGGGCCGTGCGGGCCGAACTGGCGCGGGCCGCCCAGCTCCAGCGACAGGTGGCCGGTGCCGATGATGGCGACCCGCAGGTCGTTCGGCCACGACTCGACCAGCTCGCGGATCGTCTGGCCGAGCTGGACGAACCGTTTCGGCTGCGGCAGCGGCGGCGCGAAGATGTTCGTGTAGATCGGCACGATCGGCAGGTCGGCCTCGGGCCGCAGCGTGATGATCGGGCAGGTGATGCTGTGGTCGATCCGCAGCTCGTTGCTGAACGCCAGGTCGAAGCCGGCGTCGAGGCCGTCGCGCAGGATGTGGGCCGACAGGTCTTCCTGGCCGCGCAGCAGCATCTTCGGCAGGCCGAACTCGCGTTCCTCGTTGTACCAGTTGGCGTCGTAGAACGGCGCCTTGCCGACCAGGAACTGCGGCATGTTGTCGAGCCACAGCTGGTGGAAGTGGTCGGAGCCGACCATCACCAGCACGTCGGGGTTGGCCCGGGTCAGCGTCTCCCGGAAGGCCAGGATCTTGCGGGTCCACTCGTCGGCGAACGGTGGCCGGTCGTCGCCCGTCGCGGTGCTGGCGCGGTAGTAGAACGGGTGATGGGTGGAGGCGATGACCGCGACGACGTTGGCCATGGCCGCTCCTCTCCAGTCTGAGGTCGGCGGGCTTCGTACCGGGCGTGCGCGGTCGACGGTCGTGTAGATGTCCATGCCGATCGGGTTGCGCCTCTCCTCGGCCAGGTGGCCGAGCAGGCCGGCGGCGCGGGCCAGCAGCGCGAAGCCGCGCAGCAGGTCGACCGGCAGCCCGAGGTCGGCGAGCGCGGCACCGGCACACGCCGGCGCCGTTGAGCGGCAGCGTGCGACCGAGGATCTCCGGATGCACCCGGCCGATCGCCTCGAACAGCCGCAGGTGCGGGCCCTCGCAGGCCCTTCCTCGCGGCGATGCCGATCAGCACCGGCGTACGCGGGTCCTGCACCTTGTGCACGGGGTGCCCGAGGCCGGGCACGAACCGCTTGGCCGCGCGGGCCTCCGTGACGGCCGCGCGGGCCAACGCGTCCCAGCCCGCGTCGGTGGTGGGCGTGTCGACCCGCGCTCAGGGTCTCGGCCAGGAACCGTCCACAGTCCTCGGTCACGCCGAGGAACCGGGAACCGCCGCCGAGCAGCCCGGCGGCCAGCGCGCCCTGGATCGACTCCGGGCGCGCTCAGGTAGGTCAGCCGGGCGGCGATCGCGGTCGGGGTGAAGCCGTGGTCGGCCAGCGCCACCAGCACGGTCTCGAACACCCGCGTCTCGGCCGGGGTCGGGCGGCGCTGGGTCGACCAGCCAGAACGCCAGCTCGCCGAAGCCGACCTTGCCCATCAGGTCGGCGGCCAGGTCCTGACCGAGCAGCGAGATGCTGGTCCGCGTCGGACGTGCCGATCGAGGTGCGGAAAGCTCAGCTCTCGCTCAGCCATGCGCGGATCTCCTCGCCGTGTTCGTCGAGCCCCGGCGGCGGCAGCTCGTAGCGCGGCGGGGTCGCCGAGAACGTGATCGGGTTGCGCACGCTGGGCACCGCCGCGGCGCCCTCGCCGACCTCGACCACCGGGTCCAGGCCCAGTTCCTCGGCGTAGCGCGACCCCGCCGTCGATGGTGTTGATCGGCGCGCACGGCACGCCCGCGGCCAGCAGGTCGCGGAACCACTCGTCCTTGGTGCGGGTTCGCAGCCGCTCGACCAGCAGCGGGCGCAGCGCCTCGCGGTTGGCGGTGCGGTCCTGGTTGCGGGCGAACCGCGGGTCGTCGACCAGGTCGGGCAGGCCGAGCACCTGGCAGAGCTTGCGGAACTGCCCGTCGTTGCCGGCGATCACGATCAGCTCGCCGTCGGCGGTCGGCAGCGGCTCGTACGGGAACAGGCTGGGGTGCGCGTTGCCCATCCGGAACGGCACGGTGCCGCCGGCGACTACCGCGCTGCTGTGGTTGACCAGGCCCGGACAACGCCGACGACAGCAGGTTGACCTCGACGTGCTGGCCGCGGCCCGGCTCGCGTCGCGGTGGTGCAGGGCGGCGAGGATGCCGATGTTCGCGTGCAGGCCGGCCATCACGTCGAAGACCGAGATGCCGGCCCGGTACGGCGGACCGTCCGGGTCGCCGGTGAGGCTCATCAGGCCGGAGATCGCCTGCACCATCAGGTCGTAGCCCGGGATCGACGGCGCCCGCGCCCGAGCCGAAGCCGCTGATCGAGGCGTAGACGATGCCCGCGTTGCCGGCGGCCACGGTGTCGTAGTCGAGGCCGAACCGGGCGAGCCCGCCGGGCTTGAAGTTCTCGATCATCACGTCGGCCCGGCGCGGCCAGCTCCCGGGCCGCGGCCAGGTCGTCGGGCTCGCGCAGGTCGAGCGCGATCGACCGCTTGTTGCGGTTGATGCCCAGGTAGTAGGTCGAGACGCCGTCGCGGACCGGCGGCATCCAGGTGCGGGTGTCGTCGCCGCCCGGGCCCTCGACCTTGATCACGTCGGCGCCCAGGTCGGCGAGCAGCATCGTCGCGTAGGGGCCGGCGAGGATCCGGGAGAAGTCGGCCACCAGCAGGCCGCTCAGTGGCCCCGTCGTTCTCCGCCAACTCGCCAGCTCCTTTGCTGAATGTCCGCTGAGCGGACGTCCGTCCGTACGAGTCTTCATCTTGGTCATGACGTTGGCCCTTCGCGCAACCATCACCTGGCACGCTTGACGGCGGCTCGGTGAGCGGGCTCACAATCGCGACCGTTCCAGACGGACTGCCCGCTAGGCGGACCAGTGTCCGAGAGGAGTGACGGCGATGAGCGTGCTGTTCCGCAACGGCCTGGTGCTGACCATGGACGATACGCCACACCGTGCTGCCGCGACGCGGACGTGCTGGTGGTCGGCGACCGGATCGCCGAGGTCGGCGTCGGCCTGACCGCGCCCGAGGGCACCGTCGAGATCGACGCCAGCCGGCGGCATCCTGATGCCCGGCATGATCGACACCCACCGGCACATGTGGCAGACCGCGATGCGCGGCTACGGCGCCGACTGGACCCTGACCCAGTACTTCGTCTGGTACTACCTCGAGTCCGGCAAGCTGTTCCGGCCCGAGGACATCTACGCCGGCAACCTGCTCGCCGCGATCGAGGCGATCGACGCCGGCGTCACCACCACCGTCGACTGGTCGCACGGCCTGCAGACCGCCGCAGCACGCCGACGCCGCGGTCGACGCCCTGGAGGCGGTGCCGGGCCGGTTCGTGCTCGCCTACGGCAACATCCAGCAGGGCCCGTGGGAGTGGTCGGCCAGCGCCGGCGTTCCGCGACTTCGTCAACCGCCGGCTGCACGGCAAGGGCGACATGCTCGGCTTCCAGATGGCCTTCGACGTCACCGGCGACCCGGCCTTCCCGGAGAAGGCGGCCTTCGAGGTGGCCCGCGAGCTCGGCGTGCCGGTCACCACGCACGCCGGCGTCTGGGGCGCGACCAACGACGACGGCATCCGGCTGATGCACGAGAACGGCTTCATGACGCCGCAGACCATCTACGTGCACGCGGCGACGCTGACCCACGACTCGTACCACCGGATCGCCGCGACCGGCGGCTCGGTCTCGGTCGCCACCGAGAGCGAGCAGAGCGCCGGCCAGGGCTACCCGCCCACCTGGCAGCTGCGCGCACCACGACATCCCGGTCTCGCTGTCGATGGACACCAGCGTCTGGTGGAGCGGCGACCTGTTCTCCGCGATGCGCACCACGCTCGGCGCCGACCGGTCCCGGGAGCACATGGAGGCGCACGGCAACGCCGAGACGGTCACCCACTGCCACCTGCGGGCCGAGCAGGTCGTCGACTGGGCCACCCGGGGCGGCAGCCGGGCGCTCGGGCTCGACTCGGTCGTCGGCAGCCTGGAGGCCGGGCAAGAAGGCCGACGTCGTGCTGATCAAGAACGACGACTCGCCGGTGATGTTCCCGATCCTCAACCCGTACGGCCACGTCGCGTTCCAGGCGCAGCGCGGCGACGTCGACACCGTCGTGGTCAACGGCCGGATGGTCAAGCGCGACGCACAAGCTGGTCGGCGTCGACCTGGCCGCGGCCCGGGGCAAGGTCGAGCGCGACCATCGAGCTACCTCGATCGGCGAGATGGGCGAGGAGGCCTGGGACGAAGGGCATGAACCCCGACGTCCCGGAGACCAAGGTGATGGACAACCCGTACACGTACACCGAGTGGGACGCCGGCTCGGCGCAGTGGAAGCATTGAGCGACATGGGACTCGACGGGGCAGGGTGGCGCGGGACGCGGACCTGACTTCATCGAGGCCCTGGCCCGGGGGCTCGACGTGCTGCGTTCGTTCCCGGCCGGCCAGCCCGTGCGCACGCTGAGCGAGATCGCCGCCGAGACCGGGCTGGCCCGGCCCACCGTGCGGCGCATCCTGCTGACCCTCGAGGAGCTCGGCTACGTGCGGGCCGCCGACCGGGGCTACGCGCTCACGCCGCGGGTGCTCGAGCTGGGCATGGCCTACGTCAACTCGCTGAGCATGTGGGACGTCGCCCGGCCGCACATGGAGCGGCTGGTCGCGGCAGACCAACGAGTCGACCTCGATGGCCCAGCTCGACGGCGGCGACATCGTCTACGTGGCCCGGGTGGCGGTGCCGAAGATCGTGACCCTGGCGGTCATCGATCGGCACCCGCTTCCCGGCGCCGCCACCTCGATGGGCAAGGTGCTGCTGGCCGCCCTGCCGACCCGACGAGCTCGACCGCGGTGCTGGCCGAGCCGAGCCGGTCCGGCATCACGCCGCGCTGGCAGCCGGCCCGCGACGAGCTGGACCGCGAGCTGCGCGAGGTGCGGGCCAAGGGCTGGGCGCTGGCCGACCAGGACCTGGCGCCCGGCATCCGGTCGGTGGCGACCGGCGTCCGCGACGGCGACGGCACGGTGGTCGCGGCGATCAACGTGACCGTGCACGCCGCGGAGACCTCGCGTGGAACGGCTGACCGAGGAATACCTGCCCGCTGCTGCTGCGCTGCGCCGCCGACATCAGCCACGACTGGGCCCTGCTGGGCGCGGTCCCCTTGGTGGTGACCGCGCCCTGCAGGGGTTATGGCGTGTACGCCAGCAGCATGCGCTTGGCGTTGGCGCTCGACTCGACGGTCCGGGCGACCACCCGGTCGTTGTCGTCCAGCCGGAGCAGCTCGGAACCCTTGCCCGTCTTCACCCGGGCGAGCATCCCGCCGTCGGCCAGGAAGATCGCGTTGGTCAGCTCGCCCTCGAACGGCAGGTCGACCACCTTCTTCTTCGCGACGTCCATGATCGTGTTGCAGTTGAGGTCCCGCGCCGCGTCGCCGCCCGGGCTGTCCGGCCTGCCCAGATAGACGCAGACTCGGCCACCGTCGGCCGAGATGCCGTTCAGGCCGACGTAGAGCCGACCGTCCACGTCGCCGCGGTCGAGCGTCACCTCGTGGCCGCCGAACAGGTCTCGGACGGTGACCCCGCCGACGTCACCGTGCTGGTAGGCGATCCGTTCGCCGTCGGCCGACCAGCGGATGTGGCACCCCTCGATCCCGTCGACGGGTTCGCCTGTGCCGACACTGTGTACGACCACGTGCGTTATCTCCCCCTGCCGCACCGGGCTGACCAGCAACCGTTCGCCGTCCGCGTGCCAGATCGGTTCGGTGCACATCTCCTCGACGTCCGGGAACATCAGCTCCTTGTCGCCACCATCGAGATCGGAGATAACCAGGTCGCCGTCTTCCACCCAGGTCACCTTCTTGCCGTCAGGGGAGACGTTCAGGTTGAGGAAGTCTCCGCCGGGGTACTGGCGGCCGCTCGAGATAGAGCTTTCCGCTCAGGTCGGTGTAGAAGACCTTGCCCTTGACCTTCGGCAGGCGCGGCCTCGGTCGGCGGCGTGCTGGTCGCGGTGGGCACGGGCGTCGCGGTCGTCGGCGTCGGCGCCGGCGTCGTCGGGCCCGGGGTCGGCAGCTCGGTCGGCCCGATCGGCGGCGGGGTCGGCGCGTCATTGCTCGCGGCCACGAAACCGACCGCGGGACCGCCCACGAACAGCACGGCGCCGGCCGCGACGGCCGCGGTGCCGAACCGGCGCCGGCGACGGACCCAGTGGCGGGCCGCGGCGGTGCCGGGCGGGGTGACATAGGGCGCCACCTCGGTGCGGAACTCGCCGAACATGTCCCTCAGGCGGGCGTCGTCATCGAAGTCACGCACGGTCCGCCTCCTCTTCGCTCAGTTGGGTGGCGAGCGCGGCACGACCTCGGTGCAGCCACGACTTCACCGTGTTCTCGGAAACGCCCTCCTGCCGGGCGATCTCGCCGATCGGCAGGTCCGCGAGGTAGTGCAGGATCACCGCCTTGCGGTGGTCCGGCTTCAGTGTCGCCAGCGCGCGGGCCAGGGCGACCCGGTCCGGGCTCGGCTCGGCCGCGTGCTCTGGTCGCTGCTGCCGGAGGAACAGCGCCGCCGTCCGGGTGCGGCGCCACCGGCTGGTGGCCAGGTTCCAGGCGACCCGGCGCACCCACGCCGACGGGTCGTCGTAGTCGACCAGACGCTTCCACTTGGCCAGCGCCCGGCAGAACGCCTCCTGAACGACGTCCTGTGCCCCGCCGAGATCCCGGGTGTACGCGTACAGCTGGATGGTCAGCGACTGGAAATGGGCTGAGTAGAACTCTTCGAAGCTGGCTTGACCTGGCGGCCCGAGCCCGGGCACCACGTCGAGGTCGCCCCCGTCACGCAAGGAAACCACCGTCCTCGCATCCTCCCCGATCGCGGCCATCCCTGGTGGCTGGCCGATCGCCGACTACACGCGTCGTCGCGGGGGAGGGTTGCGGATATTCTCCGCCTTGGATCCGACAGTTAGGGATTCCAGCGGTTGCCGAGCCACATGCGGCTGGCCCAGTCGGCGTAGGGAAGGAAGTCGCCGACGAAGAGCTTGTGGAAGTACGCGAAGCAGAGCACCACGAGCACCAGGTACGCACCCGCGGCGACGGAGCCGACCAGTCGGCGGTCGGCGTTGGCCGGGCCCGGCGGCCCGATCGCGGCACCGAGCACATAGACCACCGCGAGCACCATGAACGGCACGATCGGGCGCGGTGTAGAAGTTGAACATCACCCGGTGCGCGTCGAGGGCGTAGTAGAACCACGGCAGCAGCCCGGCCGCCACCATCAGCAGGATCGCGCCGGGTCGCCAGTCCCGGCGGGCGATGCCGAGCCAGGCGGTCGCCGACCAGGGCGGGCAGGAACGACCACCAGAGCAGCGGGGTGCCGAGCAGGATGATCTCCGAGACGGGCGCCTGACCCCAGGGCGCGCCGGGGTACGCGAGGTGCACCGTCACCGGCTTGCCGAGCAGCAGCCACTGCCAGGGCCAGGACTGGCTCGGATGCTTGTCCTGCAGCGTGGAGTGGAAGCCGAACGCCTGCTGGTGGTAGTGCACAAGGTTCTGCAACGCCCCGATGACCGGAAGCTCGGACTGGCCGTTCTCGGCCCGCCAGTGCCGGAAGTAGCCGTCGTCGGTGAGCAGCCAACCGGACCAGGACGCCAGGTAGACCGCGACGATCACGACGCCGCAGAGGGCCAGCCAGCCGATCTCCTGGCGGAACGTCTCCTGCCACGGTCGGCGCACGCCGGCGGAGCGCCGGGCGCCGGCCTCCCACCAGAGCACCAGCGCGGCGAACACGGGTAGGAAGAACAGCGCGCTCCACTTGGTGGCGAGCGCGCAGCCGAACAGCAGCGCGGCGAACAGGCGCCACCAGCGTACGCCGGTGGGTGCGGCGGCACCGGCGGCGACCGCGTCCAGCCACGCCCGGCGCCGGTGGTCGCGGTCGACCAGCAGGGCGCCGAACGAGGCGAGCACGAACAGCAGCAGGAAGATGTCGAGCATCGCGACCCGGGACAGCACCAGGTGGAAGCCGTCCAGCGCGAGCAGGAGGCCGGCCGCGCAGCCGAGCACGGTCGAGCCGAACAGCCGCCGGGCGATCCGCACCATCAGCAGCACGGACACGGTGCCGGCCACGGCGGCCGAGAAGCGCCAGCCGAACTCGGGTGCGGCGTCGATGAGGTGCCCGGTCAGGTGCTGGTTGCCGTCGACGTCGTAGTAGCCGAACGACCACTCGCCCAGCGCGATCAGCCATTTGCCGAGCGGCGGGTGCACGACGAAGGCGGGTGCGCCGTCGCGGTAGTTCCACTCGACGCCCTTGGTGAGCAGGCCCCAGCCGTCTTTGGCGTAGTAGGTCTCGTCGAACAGCTTGCCCTGCGGCTGGGCCAGGCCGGCGAACCGCAGAACGGCCGCGACCAGCACCACGAAGCCGGTCGCGTACCAGGAGGAGACGCTGCCGCGCGGCTCGAAGGGCGCGAGGCGGCGTCGGGTGACTTCGGCGGCCGCGCGCACCGCGCGATCATAGGGGTTCGGGCTATTGGCGCGCCGCCCAACCGCCCTCGGGCGGCTTGCGGACGACCTTGGTCAGGTCTTTCCAGATCGAGCGGCCGCCGGTGGAGGCGGCCATCAGCCGGTCGACCCAGGCGCGGGCGGCCCACTCCTCGTGGAAGGCGGGCCAGGTCACGTCGCGGTCCTTGTCGCCGGCGCGGGCCCGCACCAGCCAGCCGGTGTCGGGGTCGCGATGGAGCCAGATGTCGCGCCGGGTGCGCGTTGTTGCGGTCACCGTTCCACCATCGTCCGACCAGATCCACGATCGACAGGCTATCGAACACCTGTTCGAGTCGCAATCATGGTGCGGGTGTCAGGTCGGCACGCTCAGATCGGCGGTGGCCAGCCGGCTGGCCCGGGTCGTGCGGCGGAGGAAGTCGGCGACCAGGGCCAGTTCCGCCTCGTCGTAGCCGGCGCAGATCTCGTCCATCGTGCGGCCGAGGCCGGCGTACAGCCGGACCAACTCGGCGGTGCGGCCGCGCACCGGATGCACGGCGACCGCGCGGCGGTCGGTGGTGTCGCGTTCCCGGGTGACCCAGCCGCCGCGTTCGAGCCGGTCGAGCACGCCGGTCATGGTCGCGGGGTGCAGCCCGGCCCGGCGGGCGAGCGTGGTCGGGCTCATCGCACCCTCCCGGCTGACCAACTCGAAGCAGTCGACGTCGATGTCCCGCAGCTCGACGTGGCCGGCCACCTGGTGGTTGAGCAACGACAGCTGCACCCGTAGCTCGCGCAGGGCGGTCATGATCGCTTGCGCGTGCTGCCGCCGGTGCGGGTCGACCTTGCTCATCGGGTCAGCCTACGGAGCGTCACCGTCCGTGGTTCGGTGCGGCCGGTGCAGGTGGGCCAACAGACGCAGCGGTTGCGGCTCGGGCAGCGGCGCGGCGTCCGGGTTCGCCCGGGTGCGGGCGAGCAGGCCGGCCAGCCCGGCCCGGGTGGTGACGACGATCAGCCGGTCGGTCCGGACCAGTCGGCGGCGCTCCGGCACCGTCCACAATGTCTGACCGATCCGGCCCGTGCGGACCGCCACCAGGCGCACCTCGTTGGGCCGGTTGACCTCCGGGCAGTGCCGGCCCTCCAGCTCCGAGCCGGCACCGACGGGCAGCTCGGCCACCAGCAGAACCCGGCGGCCCACCGGGATCGCGTCGATCACCTCACGCCCGAACAGCGCCGCCGCGAACGCGGGCGCGGCCAGGTAGGACACGCTGCGGGACAGGTCGATGTCGAAGCGTGCTTGACCCGGCGGGCGAAGCCCTCGTCGTACAGCCGCAGCACCACCCGCAACCGGCCGCCGTGCAGGGCCCGGCCCAGCAGCGCGGTCTCCAGGTTGGAGACGTCGTCGGTGGAGAGCACCAGCAGCGCCCGGGCGGTGCGACACGGACGCGGCCCGCAGCGTCTCGTCGCTGTTGCCGTTCGCGATGATGACCGGGACGCCCAGCTCGCGGGCGACCGCGACGCCGCGGGCGTCGGCGGAGCGGTCGACGCAGACCACGTCGACGCCGAACCCGTGCAACTCGCGCAGCACCCGGGTGCCGACGTTGCCGAGGCCGACGATGACCACGTGGCCGGCGACCGGCCGGGTCAACGCGCCGAAGCGAGCGCGAGCCGCGCGGTCACCACCGCCTCGACGACCAGCACGGTGATGAACGGGACCAGCGCGACGCCGGCCAGCGCGAGCGTCGCCAGCACCACCTGCTCGACCGCACCGCCGGTGATCTCGCCCTCGATGCCGCCGAGCGCGGTGACCGCCGCCAGGTAGCCGCCCTCCCACAGGTTGAGGTCGCGCAGATAGGCCAGCAGGGTGGCGCTGATGCCGAGGAGGGCGGCGACTCCGGCCAGCCCGTAGCGCAGCCGGCGGCGGCCGAGCACGAGCCGGGTCACCCGCAAGGGCAGCCGCGCGGTCCGGACCGCCGGTCGGGGCGGCTCACCATATCGACGCACCAGCAACAGGTCGGCGGCCGCGTCGTCGGCCGGAAGCGTCTCCGGCTCGGTGCGGCCGTCGAGCACCGCCAGGCCACAGACCACCTCGTCCGGGTCGGGTCGCTCGTCGCGGTGGGCGGTGACGAGGAACTCGTCGGTCAGCCGGACGTAGGTCGGCACGTCGTCACCGAGCGCGGCGGCGACGAACGCGGGTGCCGCGATCTCCGAGCCGGAGAGCACGCCGCAGTCGCCGAGCATCGCGGTCACACCCTCGGCGAGGATCGGGTTGAACACCCGGACCACGATCCGCGCGGTCGGGTTGAGCTCGCGGACCATCATGGCGGCGTCCACGTTGGCCACGTCGTCGCGCTCGACCAGGGCCACCGCGGTCGCGTCGGCGACGCCGGCCCGCACCAGCACGTCGGGGGTGAGCCGGGCGGCGGACACCAGCACCGGGCGCAGGTCGGGGTCGCCGCTGTCGGGTGCGAGGTCGGCGATGTCCGGAGCCTGGTCGGCGTCGGCGGACCGGACGATCACCGTGACCGGCACGGCGTACGTGTTGATCAGTTCGCTCGCGAGCCGGCGTGCCAGCGTGTTGTCGCCCCACACCAGGAACCGGCCGTCCGTGGACACGCCCGCAGGCTAGCCAGCGCCGGTGGCTACTCGTCGACCCGGCGGATGAACACCGGTGGAACGTGTTCGGTCAGCCACACCCCGTTGGTGCTGCGTTGGAAACGGTGACCCGCGGCCGCCATCGCCGCCGCGTCGACCGCCAGCAACGCGACCGGGCCGGCCCGCCGGGCGCCGACGGTACGCGCCGTCGGCACATCGACCGACAGGTGTACGGCGTGCCGGCGGCGCTTGACCAGGCCTTCCCGCAGGATCGCCGGCACCGTGCCGGCCGAGGTGCCGTGGAACAGCCGCTGCGGTGGCGCTTCGTCGGTCAGGCCGAGGTCGACCGGCACCGAATGGCCCTGGCTGGCCCGGATCCGGTCGCGGCCGTCGGCACCCGCGACGATCGCGAACCGGCGCTTGTCATTGCCGGCGACCACCGCGTCGAGCTCGGCCCGGGTGACGGGCCTGCCGTGCGCGGCGAGAGCGGCCAGCAACGTGTCCACGGCGCACCCAGCCCTGCGGGTCCAGCGTCAGGCCTACGCTGGCCGGCTTGTGTCGCAGAACAGCGGAGAGGCGCTTGCTGACGCGTACGTGATCGAAATCCACATGCCCATTGTCCCGCCCGAAAGGATGATCAAATAGGTGCGCGGGGCACGTAGCGTGTCGGGCTGTGGCATACGGGGATGTCGATCCGATCAACGCCGACGACACGGCGAACGTTCCGCCGCTGGCAGAGCCTCCGGCGGAGGCTACGCCTGTGGCGGCGACACCTTCGGTAGTTCCGCCTACGGCGGTTCCGCCCGCAGTGGAGCCGCCCGCAGTGGGGCCGTCCGTGGTGGAGCCGCCCGCGGTGGAGCCGCCTGCGGTGGAGGCGCCCGCGGTGGAGGCGCCTGTCGCCTGGTCGCCCCCAGCGGCCGAGACCCCTGTGTGGTGGCAGCACGCACCTGCTGGGGCGGTGCCGCCAGGTGCGGGGCCGACCGATCCGGGTGTGCCGCCGGTCGGGCCCGAGTCGAAGCGCAAGCGTGGTCTGCTGGTCGGGCTCGCGGTCGTGCTGGTGCTGGTCCTGCTGGCCGTGCCCGCGTTCCTGGTGCTCGGCCCGGGTGCGTCGGAGGACCCCGCCACCGCGGCGGCGCCGGTGCCGTCGGCCACCCTCGCCGCGTCGCCGACCGGTCCGCCCGCGTCACCGAAGCCGGGTGACCCGCCGCACGTGCCGTTCGCCTGGGCGAAGGCGTCGATCAACAAGTCGCTGGCCGACATGAGCGCGGCGTTCCAGGCCGGCGATCTGGCCGGCTTCGTCAAGCCGGCCGCCGACAAGAAGCTCCGCGGCGAGCTCGAGCGCCGGTTCCGATCGCTGCGCGCGATGAAGGTCAAGAGCTTCAAGCTCAGTGCCGACAGCGGACCCTTCGACGACAAGAAGGTCGGTGGCTTCTCCGAGTGGGACGTCGTCGTCGCCATCAACCACTGCTTCGTGGTGGACACCTGCGCGCCCGACAAGATGTTGGTCGACACGGCTTGGCGTGACTCGCCGGCCGGCTACCGGCTGGTGAAGTTCTCCCGGGTCAAGGACCACTTCGGGCCGCAGCCGTGGGAGGCCAGCACGCTGACCGCGGCGGTCGGCACGCGGGCCATCGTGGCGGCGCCGGCGGCGCTGGCGGGCCGGGCCCGCGCGTTCCTGCCCGCCGCCGAGCGAGCGGCGAAGATCGCTGACAAGTACGTGCTCGGCAGCAAGCCCGACCGCTACATCATCTACCTGGCCGGGCCCAGCGACTGGAAGAAGTGGTTCGGCGGTTCGGAGGACTGGGCGATCGGCTACGCCATCCCGGCCAGCGACGAACGCTCCGACATCGTGTTGCGCGCCGCCGAGCTCTCCGGCGGGTACGCGGAGTCGGTGATGAAACACGAGATGGGCCACGTGGCGACGCTCGCCGGCCGCGACTACCGCGACTACAACGGCGAGAACTGGTGGCTGACCGAGGGCATCGCCGAGTACGTCGAGTGGGACGGCCGTCCGGTCGGCTCCTACGACCGCGAACAGTCGGCCCGCCGCTTCCTCCGCGAGAAGAAGTACACCGGCAATCTGGAGAAGCTCGTCCCCGACGACGACGCACCGGACTGGCAGATCGACGCCGCCTACGGCCTGGGCTACTACGCCACCCGGTGCATCGCCGACCAGTACGGCCACAAGAAGCTGATGCGGTTCGCCGAGCAGGTGCTCCGCGGTGGCCGCCCATCCGAAGCCGAGAGCACGACGATCCTCGGCCCCGACTGGGCGACCGTCAGCAAGCGCTGCCTCGCGTACACCAAACAGAAGACCGGCGCCTAGCCCACGTGTACGTGGGGCCGCTTCATTCGGTCCGGCTCGTGTTCGCGGAGGATCTCCCGGGTCACCGGGGCCACCTCGCCCTGGCCGAACGCCAGGTAGCGCAGGAAGTTCGACGCCGGGTCGCCCTCCGTCCACTCGAAGTAGATGTGCGGGCGCTGGCCGGTCGTCGCTGGATCCCAGCAGCAGGGCGGCGAGCGCGGTGGCACGTGGGGCTGGCCAGGCTGAGCACCGGGAAGCGGCCGTCGCCGGACTCGCCGCGGACCAGCAGGTCGGACTCGAAGTCGGACGGGTCGGTGACGGTGACTTCGGCGAAGATGACGTCGTGTACGTCGGGAAGTACGTTGTCCGTCATGGTCTGGGCCAGCTTGGCGCGGTACTCCGTCGGCGTCGCGGGCGTCCGGGTTCGTGGGCGATGAGCCGGATCCGCCGTCCGGCGCAGTTCGTCGATCAACCGGGCCGCGGCTGGTCCAACTGGACGCTGGTCGAAGCGCAGCTCGAAGGCCCGGCATCAGCCGGGACAGCATCGAAACCAGGATGATCCCGCCGATGAAACAGGCCGCGATCTTGACGCCGTCCGGGCGCTCCACGACGTTGCCACGGTGGTGTAGACGAAGATCACCGCGATGACTCCGAACGCGATGGTCTGCCGCGCTGCCGCTGCCGCCGCGCCGCGAGCGTCACCGCCGTCGCCGCCGAGGTGATCAACACCAGGACGCCGGTCGCGTACGCGCCGCCCTGCGCCGTCCACGCTCGGCGTCGAAGAGCCACGTGATGAGGAACGCGATCGGCGGTGAAGACCAGCGACCAGCGGGCGGACGCGCTCGCGCCCAGTTCGGCGCCATGCCGTACCGCGGCAGGTAGCGCGGCACCAGGTTGAGCAGGCCGGCCATCGCCGATGCCCCGGCGAACCAGAGGATGACGATCGTGGACAGGTCGTAGATGGTGCCGAACACCTCGCCGAGGTGGTCGTGCGCCAGGTAGGCCAGCGCCCGCCCGTTCGCCGGCCCGCCCGGCTGGAACGCGTCCGGCGGGATCAGCACGGTGGTGATCATGCTGCTGGTGATCAGGAAGACGCTCATGATCACGGCTGCGGTGGTGAGCAGCCGGCGCGCGCCACGGATCCGGCCCAGCGGTCGTGCCTCCGAGTCCTGCGGGTCACCCCGTATGTCGGCATGACCGCCACGCCGGTCTCGAAGCCGGACAGGCCCAGCGCCAGCTTCGGGAAGACGATCAGCGACAGCCCGACCACCAGCCACGGATCGCCGTGCCCGTGGTCAGCGTGGTGGTCCAGTCGCTGATCGCGGTCGGATGCGTCGACCACCCGCGATCAGCGCGTCGACCACCACCACCGCGTTGAGCGTCAGGTAGACCGCGACCAGGACGACGGCGATCCCGATCGCCTCGGTGAATCCCTTCAGGAACACCGCGCCGAGCAGCGACAGCAGCACCAGCGTGATCAGCACCTCGTGGCCCTTGAGCGCGTCCGGCCAGAACGGGTTCTCGTCGATGTGCGCCGTCGCGTCGGCCGCCGAGAGGGTGATGGTGATGATGAAGTCGGTGGCGGCGAAGCCGAGCAGCACGAGCACGACCAACTTGCCCTGCCAGAACGACAGCAGCTTGCCAGCATCGCGATGGAGCCGTCGCCGTGCGGGCTCTCCCGCGCCACCCGCCGGTAGACCGGCAGCGCGCCGAACAGGGTGACCAGGACCAGCACCATCGTCGCCAGCGGCGAGAGCACCCCGGCGGCCAGCGCCGCGATGCCGGGCTGATAGCCCAACGTGGAGAAGTAGTCGACCCCGGTCAGGCACATCACCTGCCACCAACTGTGCCGGTGCTCCACCTGTGGCGGGCGGGCGAACGGCGCCGGCGGGTTCAGCACCGGGTGGTCGGCGCCGCGCAGGAACCACTCCGAGAAGCGACGGCGCGCGGGTACGGGGGCGGGCTGTTCGGCCGGCACGGGTCAGGGACGCTTCTTGGCGGTGTCGGAAAGCGGGCGGCGGCGTACCCCGCGCCAGACGTCCTTCAAGATCGGCACACCGGGCCGGTCGTCGATCTGGCGGAACGCCAGGATTCCCACGCCGATGCCGACGAGACCGATCACGAACAGCAACAGCCGGGTGGTCGACAGGCTGAAGTCGATCGGGCCGACGTGGATCTCCCGGGCGGCGCCCAAGCCGACGATCAAGCTGGACAGCGCGATCGCGAGCAGCAGGACGATCCGCACCGCCGACTGGATGAAGGCGACCACCCGGCCGCGTACGTCGTCGGTGATGTCGCCGCCGATCAGCGTGAGGCCGGACAGGAAGGCCATGCCGGAGGCGGCGCCGGTCACCCCGGCGCCGAGGACGGCCAGCGACAGCCGGGGCGCGAAGGACAGCCCGATCACCGCGACGCCGGCCAGCACGATGGACAGCGCGAACCAGCGCCGCCGGGACAGGGTGCCGACCAGAGCCGGTCCGCCCGCGATGCCGATGCCGAACCCGGCGAAGATCGCGGCGAACAGGATGCCGAAGGTCGCCTCGCCGCCGCCCAGGGACCGGGCGTAGAAGTTCGCGGTGCCGATCACCACACCGGCACCGGCGAACGCGCCCAGCACACCGACCACGATGCCTCTGACCAGCCGGGTACGGACGATGAACCGGCCGCCGTCCAGCAGGTCACGCATGGCCTGCCGGCCGGGTACGGAGTGCGCCTCCTCGTCGACCCTTCGGCTGGCTCGGGCGGGCCGTGCGCTCTGACATCTCCTTGGCGAAGAACAGCACCACGAACGCCGAGGCGAGGAACGTGAGCGCGTCGAACAGCAGGGCGTAGTCCGCCGGACCGACCCCGCCCGGCCGGGGCAGTCGGGCCATGCCGCTGAAGATCAATGCCGCCAGGATCGGCGTGATGCCGTACGTGGTCGCCAGGGTCAGCTGGTTGGCCGCCTCGAGCCGGGAGCGGGGGAGCAGGTTGGGCACCGCCGCTTCCTTGGCCGGCGTCCAGATCTGCGACGCGCACTGGGCCAGGAACAGCGCGATGGCGGCCCAGGTCACCACCCGCACCGAGCTGTCGACGATGAACCCGACGATCGGGATCGAGGCGAACAGCACGAACCGGGCCACATCGGAGACGACCATCGTGTACCGGCGGTCGAACCGGTCGGCGATCACACCCGAGAGCGGGCCGAGGATGAAGGCCGGCAGGAGCTGCACCGCGATCACCGAGCCGAACGCGGCGCCCTTCGCGGTCGCGCCGGACACCTGCGACGACGCGAACGCGGCGCCCGCCAGCAGGCCCAGCCAGTCGCCCAGGGCGGAGAGCCCGAGCACCAGGAAGAGCCGACGGAACGGCCCGACCCGCAGTGCGTCGATGACCTCCGACACACCCGAGCCTTGGACCGTGCCCGACTTCGGTGAATCACCGACGCTGCTCGCGCTCATCCGATGTAGTGCCGTCCCCCCGCGTGACCGACCCGTGACCCAAAGTACCCCCCGGGCGGGCCCCGAAAGCCGGACTACGATCTTTGTTCGCCATGCCAGTCGCGGTCGTAGGACTCAACAGCGTCTCGGCGGCGGTGTCCCCGCTGTCCGAGTTGGGTTCCGCGCTGCACGCGGCCGGGGACCCGGGCCACCATGGCGTCGACCTGCCGCCGATGAGCGCCGGGCTGCGCAGCCAGGCCCGGCGCTGGTCGTTCGCGACGCGGGCGATCCGGGCGACGCCGTTCGTCACGGTCTGGGGTCCCGACGACGGATTCGCCGCGCAGCTCGACCAGCTCCGGGGGCTGCCGGCTCGCCGGCTGGCCACTCAGCTGCTCCGGCCGATCTCGCCGGCCGGCTCTCCCGCCGCCGCGCTTCGCTACGCCCGGGCCCGCGGCCTAGGCGAGCTGGTCGGGGCGTTGGTCGAGCGTCCGGGGCCGGCGGTGATGGAGTTCCTGGAGTTTCTTGCCGAGAGTTGGGAGGGCTGGTTCGCGCCGCGGTGGCCCGCGGTGCGACCGGTGTTGGCCGCCCGGGCCCGGCGGTTCGCGCTCGACCTGGCGGCGCGGGGTCCGACGGCCGCGCTGGCCAGCCTGGACCCGTCGATCACCGCCGCCGGCGCCGGCGTGTCGATCGCCAAGGTGGCCAGTCGGCGGCACGACGTGTCTCGGCGCGGTCTGGTCGTGGTGCCGAGCACGTTGATCCGGCCGCATCTTTACGTCGCTGACGTCACGGGCCGGCCACTGGTGCTGATCTTTCCCGTCGAGGCCGGGCCACCGGTGCTGAGTGCCCGCGATTTGCTGCGGCGGGTGTCCGCGCTGGCTAATCCGGGCCGGCTGGAGGTGGCGCGGGCGATCGCCACGGAGCCGCGTACGGCTGGTGAGATCGCCGATCTTTGGCACGTCGACGCGACGCTGGTCAACCGGCATCTGCGGGCGCTGGCGGCGGCCGGCGTCGCGCGGGCCACCAGGCGGGGGCGGTTCGTCCAGTACGAGCTCGACGCTACGGCCGTCGACGCACTCGGCGGCGACCTGCTCGGGCTCCTGCTCCGCTGAGTCGGGGGACGTCGTCAGCTCGCTGGGTGGCGATCCAACCAGATAGTTGGTTGTGGGTTGGCGGGGCGCGTTCCGGCGGGCCGGCGGTAGCCGTCAGCCCGCTCGGCGGCGATCCGAACCAGATAGTTGGTTTGGGGGGTGGCGAGGCCTGCTCCGCTGGGCTGACGGAAGCCGTCAGCCCGCTCGGCGCCAAACCAACCGGATGGTTGGTTTGGCGGCATGACCGAACCGCTCTCCGCCCCCCAGGCGGCCGACCGCCTGCGCACCGACCACGCCCTACTGCTAGCCGCGGCAGACGGACTATCCGGCAACGACCTAGCCCGCGACCACGTCACCTCGGCCGGCCCGCTCGGCGACTTCTGCGCATCGCTGCACGACCTGGTCGCCCACGTGCTCATGTGGAACGAGATCAACCTGGCCGTGCTCACCGAAGCGGACCGCGGCCGGGACCACTGGAGCCTGGCACCGGCCTTCGAGACGCCCGAGACCGGGCGGGCGCTCAACCAGGCCGGCGTGGCGGCGGGCCGGCTGCTCGCCGCCGACCTGCTGTTCGAAAGGCTGGCGAGCACCCACGACGCGCTGCTGGCCCAGCTCACCGGCTACTCAGAGGCCGACTGGCGCGACCGAGCCGGTCCACTCGCGACCCGGGCCTTCACCGTGCCCGGCCGAGCGCCGTTCTGGCACGCCGCCCTGCACCTCGACGCCGTGCCGGTCGGCGCCTGATGAACCGCCGGATAGTCACCGAGCCCCGGTTCACCAAGGAGGCCGACGCGTTCACCGTCATAGGCGCCGCCGGCGACCTGAACGACCTGAACACGCTCCTGGCCGACCGGGCGCAGCCAGCCGACCCGGCGCTGGGCGGAAGGCTGGACCCGGCCGTGCACGCCGCCGACCTGTACCTTCCGCTCCGCGGCGGACCCACGATGGTGCGCGTCTACCAGGCTGCCGCCGGGACCCGGCCGCTGCTGCTCTGGCTGCACGGCGGCGGTTTCGTCGGCGGCTCGGTGGCCGACCTCGACCACGTCTGCTCCAGGCTGGCCCGCCAATCCGGCCGCACGGTGGTCTCGCTGGAGTACCGGCTGGCGCCGGAACATCCGTACCCGGCGGCGTTGGACGACACGTACGACGCGATGTGCTGGCTCGCCACGCACGGACGGCTGCTCGGCGGCGACGGACGGCTCGCGGCCGGCGGGCAGAGCGCGGGCGGTGCCCTGGTGGCGGGCGCCACGCTGCGCGCCCGCGACGACGGCGGGCCGAGGCTGGACCGGCAGGTGCTCTGCTACCCGGTGCTCGACGTGCCGGCCGAGCCAAGCTGGGCGGACCGGCAGTACCTGACCGGCCCGCCGCCGGTCTATGCGGCGCCCGGGCGCGCGGTGTCGTTGGCCGGACTGCCGCCGACGCTGGTGATCGCCGCCGGGCGGGACCCACTACGGGCCGAGGCGGCCGCATACGCCGAACGGCTCGACGAGGCGAGCTATGTGGAGTACGCGGACACCCCGCACGCGTTCCTCAACTTCTGCGCCGTGCTCTCGGCCGGCGACCACGCGATCGGGGTGATCGCGGACGCGCTCAGGTGACGACGCCGATCGTCAGGATGATGTTGGCGTACAGCCGGGTGTCGCCGCTCGCGATGGCCAGCGCCAGGTCGGGTTCGCGGGCCTTGTCGTAGAACGCGAACCGGTCCAGCGCGGTCAGCGCGACGGGCTCGAGGTGCCGGCGGAACACCGGGAAGATGTCGGGTTCCGGACCCTCCTCCGGGCCGCATCACAAACGCCGACTCGACCGGTATGGCGGTCAGCACCGTGGCCAGGATGTCGTCGACCGCCACCAGTCCGGGTCGCAGATTCAGGAAAACAAGGTCGGCGCCCGGCCTCGTACCCGTGGAATGGGGGTAGTTTCCGTCTGAAATGAGGATGGTCGATCCATGCCCCGCGCGGCCGAGCGCGTTGCCGATGCCGGGGTGAAGCAGGGTGGTTTTGAGCATGGCCGGATCATCATCGCGCGCGCACCGGGCCGTCTAGTAAGGACACCCTAACCAGGGGTTCTGTGTCTGTGGTTCATATTCCGGCTTTTCCATGTTTACCTGCTGTGATTAGCGTGCGGCTGTCCTGACGGAGAGATTTGTCAACGGTTCTAGGAGAGCCCGAATGACGGACCAGATCCGCCGCCAGTTGCCAATCGTCGGCGTGGCGAAGGTTTCGCACGGTCGTGACCGCATGACCTGCCTGTACCGGTGCGGAAACGCGTGCGACCACGCGGTGCCGAACGGTTCCGATAACCAGTACTTCGGTGACCTCGTCAAGAACGAGGTCACCCGCCGCGGTGTGCTGCGCACGGGAGCGGTCGGCGCGGTCGCGCTCGGCCTCGGCAGCGCGGGCGTGCTGAGCGCGAGCCCGGCGTTCGCCGCCACCGAGCCGGCGCCGGCGCTGCCTCTGGTCGAAGAGTTCGGCACCGCTGACGGCGCAGACCACCGCACTCACCTTCAAGGCGGTCGCGCCCAACCGGGTCGACGCGCTGGTCGTGCCCAACGGCTACGACCACTCGGTGGTCATCCGCTGGGGCGACCCGGTGGTGCCGGGCGCGCCGAAGTTCGACGTCCGCAACCAGAGCCTGGCCGCGCAGCTCAAGCAGTTCGGCTACAACAACGACTTCGTCGCCGTGCTGCCGCTCGACAAGAAGGGCAACCGCGCGCTGCTCGTGTGCAACCACGAGTACACCAACGAAGACCTGATGTTCCCGAACTTCGTGAGCCAGGACGCGCTGACGGTCGAGCAGGTCAAGATCGCGATGGCCGCGCACGGCATGTCGGTCGTCGAGATCGAGCGGGTCGGCAAGACCGGCCAGTACGTGCTGGTGACCAGCGGGGCCCGGCCCGTACAACCGGCGCCTGACCACGCTGCAGACGCACTTCCGGCTGACCGGGCCGGCCGCCGGCAGCGCTCTGCTCAAGACCGCCGCCGACCCGACCGGCACCGACGTGATCGGCACGATGAACAACTGCGCCGGTGGCGTTACGCCGTGGGGCACGATCCTGTCGGGCGAGGAGAACTTCAACCAGTACTTCGTCGGCGCGGAGACCTCGACGGGCGACGCCAAGACCCGGTTCAACCGGTACGGCGTCGACACGGTCAACCGTTACCCGTCGGGCAGCCGCAAGTGGGAGCGCGCCGACGAGCGCTTCGACCTGACGAAGAACCCGAACGAGGCCAACCGGTTCGGCTGGGTCGTCGAGTTCGACCCGTTCACGCCGGGCTCGACGCCGCGCAAGCACACCGCGATGGGCCGGTTCAAGCACGAAGGCGCCAACATCATCAAGTCGCGCGATGCCAAGGCGGTCGCGTACATGGGTGATGACGAGCGGTTCGACTACCTCTACAAGTTCGTCTCCGACAAGAAGGTCGACGGCCGCAACACGCCCGAGGCCCGCAAGCACAACCTGACCGTGCTGGAGTCGGGCACGCTCTACGTCGCCAAGCTCGGCTACACCTCGGCGACCGAGATCGACGGCTCGGGCAAGCTGCCCACCGACGGTGCGTTCAACGGCACCGGCGCCTGGATCCCCCTGGTCAAGGGCGGAGCGTCGATGGTCGACGGGATGACCGTCGACGAGGTGCTGGTGTTCACCCGGCTCGCCGGCGACAAGGTGGGCGCGACCAAGATGGACCGCCCGGAAGACGTCGAGCCCAACCCGGTCAACCGGAAGATCTACGCCGCGCTGACCAACAACACCAACCGCGGCGTCGGCAGCAACCCGGTGGCGGACGAGGCCAACCCGCGCACCAACAACAAGCACGGGCACATCCTCGAGATCACCGAGGACAACGACGACCACACGGGTACGACGTTCACCTGGCGCGTGCCGATCGTCTGCGGTGACCCGACGGACCCGGCGACCTACTTCATGGGGTACGACAAGACCAAGGTCTCGCCGATCTCCTGCCCCGACAACGTCGCGTTCGACGGTGCCGGCAACCTCTGGATCTCCACCGACGGCAACGCGCTGGGCAGCAACGACGGCCTGTTCGCGGTGCCGCTGGAGGGTCCCGAGGCGGGCCACCTCAAGCAGTTCCTCAGCGTCCCGTTCGGCGGCGAGACCTGCGGCCCGTGGATCACCGACGACAACAAGAGCGTGTTCGTCGCCGTGCAGCACCCGGGTGAGATCGCCGGTGCCTCGGTGGCGAACCCGGCCTCCAACTGGCCCGACGGCGACTTCGCCAAGCCCGGCATCGCGGTCACCTGGAGCGTCTGGAACAAGAACATCGGCGCGTGATTGTGTGCTGAGGGCCGCCCCCGCGGGGGCGGCCCTCAGCGGCTCAGCTCTCCGGCCGCATGGCGTGCACGGCGTTGGTGAGCTGCACCCGCGACTGCACGTCGAGCTTGGTGAAGATCGACCGCAGGTGGGTGCTGACCGTGTTCGGCGAGAGGTTGAGCAGCCGCGCGGCCGCCTTGTTGGTGTGCCCGGCGCTGATCAGCTCGGCCACCTTGACCTCCGCGTCGGTGAGGGCGGCCCAACCCTCCTGCGGTCGCGCCCCGTCGGTCTCCCACTTGGCCCGGCGGGCACCGGCCCGGCGCATCACCTGCTGCACCCCGACCACGGCCGACCGTGCGCCGATCCCGTGGTAGATACCCCAGGCCCGGTCGAGCTCGGCGATGCCCTCGTCGCGGCGGCCGTACGCGAGCAGCATCCGGCCCCGGTCCTCGGCGGCGTTGCCCCGCAGCATCGGCCGGGGGCTGCGGTCGAGCACCTTGTTCGCCGCCGTCAGCGCGCCGAGGTCCTTGTGCGCCAGGCCGCGCAGCTCCAGCGCCACGCCCTCGAAACTGGCGACACCGGGGTTGCGGGCCGCACCCTCGGCCGCGATCGACACCGCCTCGCCGGTGAACCGCTCGTCGCCGGTGGCCCGTCCGACCCGCACGAAGACCCGCATCCACCCGGGCCACCACGGCCAGTCGGCGCGTGAGTCGCGCGCCTCGAACAACAGCGGTGCGAGGGTCTTGCGGGCGTCGTCGGCCCGCCCGTCCGTGGCGGCCAGCCAGCCCTTCATCAACCGCAGGCCGGGCAGCCGCACCGACTCGTCGACCTTGCCGTCGCCGGTGGCCTCCAGCCGGCCGGCGGCCTCGGTCACGTTGCCGCGCAGCAGCGCCACCGCGCTGAACACCAGCGTCGCGTCGAGCTCGTGCACGTGATCGCCGATCTCGCGACCGATGGTGACCAGGGTGCGTGCGCCGGCCTCGGCCTCGTCCAGCCGGCCGAGGGCGAAGTCCTGCCACATCTGCGCGGCGGTCACGGACGGCAGGGTCGCCTCGACGCCGCCGCGGTCGTCCTGGTGTGCGGCCTCCAGCAGCGCGCCGGCGTCCGCGTACCGGTCGAGCAGCTGGAGCTCGATGATCTCCTCGGCCAGGTAGCTGGCGTCGCTCACCGCGCGCAGCTCCCGGAAGTAGGCCAGCGACTCGGCATGGTGGCCGCTGTTGCGGCCCAGCTCGCCCATGGCCTGCAGGGCCAGCATCGTCGCGGCCTGGTCGTCGACCCACCGGGCCTCCTGGAGCGCCGGCTCGGCCGCCGCGCGGGCCCGCCGGGCGGGCTCCATCCGGGTCAGCGCCAGGGCCCGCGCCGCGCCACACCGGGCCCGCAGCGGATCCGACACACCCGGCGCGGCGAGCGCCTCGTCGATCCGGGCCACCGACTCCGCCGGTCGGCCGAGCTGCCAGAGCGCCCGCGCCGCGAGCACCTGGACCCGGGCGTACGTCTCGGCGTCGCCGGCCCGGGCCAGCACGGCGTCGGCGACCCGCACCGCGTCGGCGCAGCGCTGCACGCGGTGCAACACGTCGACGCACCGTTCGCCGGTCGACTCCCAGGAGCCCTGCGCCGGCCGCACCAGGTCGAACGCCTCGAGCACCAGGTCGCCGGCGGTGCCCGGCATGGCCGCCGCCGCCTCGTGCGCCGCCTCGCAGAGGATCGCCGCACTCTCCTCGTCGCCAGGGGTCGCCGCGGCCCGGGCGTGCGGTGCCGCGGCCAGCGCGTCGTGCCCGGACGCCAGCAGGTAGCGCGCGCACCGCCGGTGCAGCTCGCGGCGCACCGATGTGGACAGCCCCGCGTAGACGGTCTCGCGTACCAGGTCGTGCCGGAAATGCAGGAGGTGGCCGTCGCGGGCGAGCAGCCCGGCCGTCACCGCGCGGTCGACGTCGGCGCTCGACACCGACGGGACGATCCGCTGTGCCTCGTCGATCGGGAAGGGCCGGCCGAGCACCGCGGCGAGCAGCACGACGGTCTTGTCCGGCAGGGCGTCCAGCGTCGCCTCGACCGCCCGGACGAAGCTGGGCGGCGGCGTGCCGTCGCGGGCCGGTCCGTCGAGGATCTGCATGACGAGGAACGGGTTGCCGCCGACGCCGTCGAGCATCCGCTGCGTCGCCGGGCTGGCCGGGTGTCCCAACCGGTCCCGGGCGATGGCGGCGACGTCGGGCCCGGTGAGCGGGCCGAGAGCGATGGTCTCCGTCCGGACGGACGACGGCGACGTGGCCAGCTCGTCCCGTGGGTCACGGGTGGCGAACAGCCAGACCACCGGGTTGCCGGCCAGCCGATCCGGCAGCACCCGCAGCGCCAGCCGGCTCAGTGGGTCGGCCCACTGCACGTCGTCGACCACGATCAGCACCGGTGCCACGCCGGCGGCCCGCTCCAGGCGCGCGCCGGCCCGGTCGACGAGCACCAGCGGGTGTTCGGTCAGGTCGTCGAGCTCCGCCAGCGCCGAGCCGTCCAGCAATGGTCTGGGTCCGCTGCGCAGGGCCAGCAGCACCGGGGCACCGGGCGAGATCCGGCCGATCTCGTCGGCCTTGCCGACGCCGGTGCGGAAGCCCATTCCGATGGCCTGTGCGCCGATCGCGTCGAGTACGGCGGTCTTACCGATTCCGGCCTCGCCGGTGACCACCACGATGCCGCTTTGACCGTGTCGTGCGGCCCGGCGCAGCGCCGGCATCGCTGCCGACATCGCCGCCGAGCGCCCACGCAGAACCACCCGTGCCACCTTCCACAACTTAGCGAGCGGCGCTCACGTATTCAGGTGATTCGGGGGATGGGCGGACGCGTTCTGCTGGCGGGATGGACGAGGAACGGTTCGAGGTGATCGACGACCTGGGCATCCGGTACGTGGCCAGCCCCGTCAGCCGATCCGACCGCGACGCGGAGACACTGCTGCTGTTCAGCCCATGGCCGGAGAGCCTGTACGCGTACACGCCGATCTGGCCGACGCTGACCGCCGAGCGCCCGGTGATCGCCGTGGACCTGCCCGGCTTCGGTCGCTCCGAGGGGCGGGCGGGGCTGATGTCACCGCGGGTGATGGGCGAGTTCGTCACGCACCTCGTCGACCACTTCGGCCTGGAACAGCCACACGCGGTCGGCCCGGACGTCGGCACCGCCGCGTTGCTGTTCGCCGCGGCCGCGCAGCCCGACCTGTTCCGCAGCGTCGTGGTCGGTGGGGGCGCGGCCACCCACCCGATGGCACTGGAAGGCTCGCTGCGAACGCTCGTCGAGGAGGACATCGCCCAGCCGGACGGCCAGCGGGTGGTGGCCGGCTTCGTCGACGACCACCTGCCGCGCACGATCCGCGACGACTACGCCGCCTCGTACTCGGGTGATCGGCTCGCCGGTTCGCTGGCCTACTTCCGGTCGTACCCGGCCGATCTGGCCGCCCTGGATCCGCTGCTGGCGTCGATCCACACGCCGGTGCAGATCATCGCCGGCCGGGACGACCCGTACGGGCTGGCCCGCGACGCCGAGGTCCTCAACGCGAAGCTGCCGGCCAGCCGCCTCGACGTGCTGGACGGCGGGCACGCCGTGTGGGAGGAGCAGCCGGGCAGCTACGCGGGGATCGTCAGCGACTGGGTGGACGGCTCGTACCTGGGCGTTGTCGACTAGCGGATCGACCTCCAGCAAGTAGCTTGTTTGAAGTAATTCACCATTTTGCGTTAAATGTCCAATCCAGGCGTAACCGTCCGATAGTGACTGGCACCGTGGCGAACACAAGAGCCCCTTTCGCTTCGGGAGATGTCCATGTACAAACCCGCCATCGCCGCGGCCGCGGCAGTGGCCGGCGTCGCGTTGAGCGTCGCCGGGATCGCCGTCGCGGTGGACCGGCCGGCGGACCGGACGGTCAAGTCCGCCGCCGCGCCGACCGTCGACTTCACCAACCCGACCACGGTCGCGAGCAACCTGCGCGTGCCCTGGGGAATGACCTACCTGCCGGATGGCACGGCGTTGGTCGCCGAGCGCGACCGGGCCCAGATCCTGCGGGTCCGTCCGGGCATGACGACCCAGATCGTCGGTGTGGTGCCGGGCGTGGTGCCGGACGGCGAGGGCGGCCTGCTCGGCCTGGTGGTGTCGCCGACCTACGCTACCGACAACCTGGTGTACGCCTACTACACCTCGGCCACCGACAACCGGATCATGCGGTTCACGCTGGCCAACATGGCGGCGCAGACTCCGATCGTCACCGGCATCGCCAAGTCCAATGTGCACAACGGCGGCCGGATCGCGTTCGGCCCGGACGGCATGCTCTACGCCGGTGTCGGCGACGCCGGCGTGCCCAGCCGCGCCCAGAACCCCGCCAGCCCCAACGGAAAGATCCTGCGGATCCGCCCCGACGGGAGTGCGCCGGGCGACAACCCGACCGTGGGCTCGCTGGTCTACAGCCTCGGCCACCGCAACGTGCAGGGCCTCGCCTGGGACTCGGCGGGCCGGCTCTACGCGACCGAGTTCGGCCAGAACACCTTCGACGAGGTCAACCGGATCGAGGCGGGCGGCAACTACGGCTGGCCGAACGTGGAGGGCAACTCCACCAACCCGGCTTACCGCAACCCACTGCTCACCTGGACCCCGATGGAGGCCTCACCGAGCGGCGCGACCGTCATCGGCGACTCGCTGTTCGTCGCGGCGCTGCGCGGCAACCGGCTGTGGGTGGTGCCGCTGAACGGCACGGGCGGCGTCGGCACGCCGGTGGCCGCGCTCAACACGCGCTATGGCCGGCTGCGCACGGTGGAGAAGGCGCCGGACGGCTCGCTCTGGGTGGCCACCAGCAACCGCGACGGGCGCGGCAACCCGACAACGAGCGACGACCGGATCTTCCGGTTCTCGGTGACCCTGCCCAGCCCGACACCGACCGCGTCCCCGACGGCGACGCCCACCGCGACCCCGACCGCGACGCCCACCGCGACCCCCACCGCGACGCCCACCGTGACGCCCACGACGACGCCGACCGCGAACCCGACGACGACGCCCACCGCGACGCCGACGGCGACCGATCCCGCGGCGGCCTGCACGGTCGGCTACAGCGCCAACGGCCTGCCCGGCCTGCTGCTCGGCAACGTCCGGGTGACCAACCGGGGCCCGGCGGTCAGTTCGTGGACGCTGACCTGGACGTTCGGCGGCAGCCAGCGGATCACCAGCGCCTGGGGCGCCCGGGTCACCCAGTCCGGCCGCGCGGTGACCGCCCGCAACGAGAGCTGGAACGGCGGCCTGTCCAACGGTGCCAGCGCCAACTTCGGGTTCCTGGCCAACGGCAGCGGCACAGCCCGCCCGACCAACTTCCGCCTGAACGGCACCGCCTGCACGGCAAGCTGACGGTCGCCATCACCACCGCCCGGGTCCAGTCGGACCCGGGCGGTCGGCGTATGCGGCTCAGAAGGTCTTGAGGACCTCGCGGGCCGCTTCGAGGGTGCGGTCGATCTCTTCCTCGGTGTGCGCGCCCGAGATGTGGTTGCGCTTCAGCGACATCGGGAGCATCAGGAAGCCTCGGTCGGTCATGCCCCGGTGGAAGGCGACGTACGCGACGTTGTCGTTGCGCAGCAGGTCGCGGTAGCCGAGGGCCGGGCCGGACATGAAGTAGACCGCGAACACGCCGCCGAAGCCGGCGACCGTGGCCTCGATGCCCAGTTCCGTCAGGATGCCGCGCAGGCCGGTGCGCATCCGCTCGCCCAGGGCGTGCGTGCGCGTGTAGAAGTCCGGGTGCTCGGCCAGGTAGTCGATGGTGGCCAGGGCGGCGGCGCAACCCAGGGCGTTGCCGTTGAACGTGCCGGCCATCAGCACGTCTCCGGTCTGGCCGTTGAAGTGCTCCATCAGGTCGCGCCGGCCGGCGAGGCCGCCGACCGGGAAGCCGTTGGCCATGCCCTTGCCGAACGTGGTCAGGTCCGGCGTCACGCCGATCACCTGCTGGTAGCCGCCGAGCGCGTGCCGGAAGCCGGTGATCACCTCGTCGAAGATGAGCAGCGCGCCCTGCTGCTCGGTGAGCTTGCGCAGCCCGTCGACGAACTCCGTGGTCGGCAGCAGCGCGCCCACGTTGTGCGGGATCGGTTCGAGGATGACGGCGGCGATCCGGTCGCGGTGCGCGTCGAAGAGCGCCGCGACCGAGTCCAGGTCGTTGAACTCCGCGACCAGGGTGGCGTCGACGGCCTGGTCGAGGATGCCCTTGGAGAGCGGGTCCCGGCCGTACGCCCGCTCCGGCGTGGAGATGACGTTGCGGGCCACCGCGTCGTGCCAGCCGTGGAAACCGCCCTGGAACTTGATGATCAGGTCCCGTTCGGTGACCGCGCGGGCCAGCCGGATCGCCTGCGCGGTCGCCTCCGAGCCGCTCATCGTGGCGATCATCGACTCGGCCGACGGGATGACCTCGACGATCCGCTCGCGCCAGGCGCACCTCGGCCTCGGTGACGCCGATGCCGGTCAGGTCGACGCCGCTCGAGCGCGCCGCGGATCGCGTCGTTGACCACCGGTGCGTTGTGGCCGAGCAGGATCGCGCCGAACGCGGCGTGGTAGTCGAGGTACCGCCGGCCGTCGGCGTCGGTCAGGTAGGCGCCGTCGGCCGCGACGAACGCGTACGGCGCGCCGATGTAGCGGGTCGAGGAGTTGACGCCGCCGGGGATGACAGCCGCGGCGGCGTCCGCGATCGCCTTGCCCGCGCGGGGATCGCAGGAGGATGGCATGTGCGACCTCGTATCCAGTTGGGCTGGCGGAGCCGACGCTAGAACAACCCTCACAACATGGCAAGGCGTTCCATGTTTTACGAGAGCGACCTTGACACGGCTCCGTGCCGACCACAGGATGACCGACATGAAACATCGTTCCGTGCCTGGGGAGGTTACGCCGATCGGATCGGATCGGCATCGTGCTGGTGGGCGCCGGCTTCATCGCCGACGCGCACAGCGGTGCGATCGACGCCGACCCGCGGGCCGACCTGGTCGGGATCGTCGACGCCGACCCGGGCCGCGCGGCCGCGTTCGCCCGCAAGCAGGGCGGCATCCGGCACGCGCACCGACCTCGACGAGGCGCTGCGCTGGCCGGGCGTCGACGCCGTCATCCTCTGCACGCCCAACGACACCCACGCGCCGATCGGCGCTCGCGGTCGCCGCCGCCGGCAAGCACCTGCTGGTGGAGAAGCCGCTGGCCACCACGGTCGCCGACGCGCAGCGGCTGGCCAGCGCCGTTCGACGCGGCCGGCCGGGTGCTGGTCGCGGCGCACACCCACCGCTTCTACGACTACGGCCGGGCGGTCAAGCAGACCATCGACGCCGGCGCGATCGGCCGTCCGCGTGCTGGTCCGGCTGGCCATCCTCGGCGGCTGGATCTGGCCCGACTGGAGCGCCTGGGTCGGCGACCCCGCCCGCTCCGGCGGGCACGCGCTGCACAACGGCGTACACCTGCTGGACCTGGCCACCTGGTGGCTCGGCCGGCGAACCGACCGAGCGTCTACGCCCGCGGGCGCAAGCAGACCGCCGCGGAGCTGCGCATCTACGACTACCTGGAGATGGTGGTGACCTACGCCGACGGCGCGACCGCGGTCTGCGAGATGAGCCGGGCCCACCGGCCGGGCTCGCTGGCGCCAGCGCGAGCTGCTGGTCGCCGGCACCGACGGGCATCGTCGAGCAGGGCTGGGACGGCGAGTCCGCGCTGGTCTTCGACGAGGCCGGCACGGCGGCGCTGCCGGCCGCCGGCGGCAACGGGTTCGCCGCCCAGCTCGGCGCCTGGCTCGACGCGATCGGTGGCGCACCACCGGCGATGCCGGTCGCCGACGCGGTCCGCGCGGTGGCGCTCGGCGTCGCGGTCGAGGAGTCGATCGCGACCGGCGAGCCCGTCGGCGGTGGCCGCATGACGCGTCGCGCTGGTCGGCAACGGCGGCATCGGCACGCCAGGACCACCAGAACGCCATGTACCGGCCCGGCGTTCGAGCGGCACCCGGCGTTCGAGCTGGTCGACGACCCCGCGGACGAGGCGCGAGGTGGCTGAGCATCGCGCGTGCCCGCTGGCGGAGCGCGGCGCGGCCGTCGCCGACGCCGTCCGCGCCGGCAAGCACGTGCTGGCCGACAAGCCGCTGGCCGCCACCCTGGCCGAGGCGCAGGAGATCGAACGGCTCGCCGCCGAGCACGGCGTGGTCGTCGTGCCGGCGCACCACCAGCGGTTCGGCGCCGCGCTGCGGTCGGCGACCGCGGCCGTTCGGGCCGGCCGGGTCGGCCTGCCGTGGAACGTCCAGTGCGACTTCGTGGTCGCCGGCGGCGACCCGGCGCCGACCGGGGAACTCGTCAACTTCGGGCTCTACCCGGTCGACGTGGTGCGCGCGCTGCTCGGCCTGGAGGTGCGCCGGGTGCACGCGACCGGCTCGCCCGACCTGGTCACCCTGCTGCTCGACCACGACCACGGCGTGACCAGCACGGTGGTCTGTGGACGGGTGCCGGCGCTGCGTGACGTGCCGCCGGGTGGGCTCGCGGTGCACCGCTACCGGATCAGCGGCTCGCACGGCGTGCTCGCGGTCGACGCCCGCAAGCCGGCGCTCCAGGTGCGCACCGCCGGGACCAACGGTCCGGTGTGGACCGGTCCGAGCACGGTCGACGCGCTGCTCGACGTGCTGGCCGCGGGCATCGCCACCGGCCGGCCGGCGGTCGGCCCGCACGACGCGGTGCAGGCGCAACGCGTGATCGAGGCCGCGCAGCGGTCGATGGAGACCGGTCAACCGGTCGAGACAGGGGAGTGAGCGACGATGCGACTCGTCACCTACCGCCGCGCCGGCGAGGTGCGGCACGGCCGGCTGACCGACGACGACCGGGTGGTCGAGCTCGGCGACGGTGATCTGGAGGTCTTTCTCGACGGGCGCGGACCAGCCGACGGCACGGCTCGAGGTCGCCCTGGCCGACGTGGAACTGCTGGCGCCGTTGCTGCGTCCCGGCAAGCTGCTGGCGGCGGCCGCGAACTACCAGGACCACGTCACCGGAGACCGGCGGCGAGCCGCTGGACAAGTCGCGGCTGAGCCCGCGGCTGTTCCTCAAGCCGCCGACCTCGATCGTCGGCCCGGGCGCGTCGATCCCGCTGCCCGTCGGTCAGCTCCGAGGTCGACTGGGAGGCCGAGCTCGCGGTCGTGATCGGCCGCCGGGTCCGCGACGTCGCCGAGGCCGACGCGCTCGACGCGGTGGCCGGCTACATGACGTCCAACGACGTCTCGGCCCGCTCGGTCGACTTCGGCTTCCCACGCGACACCGACGACAAGGCGGTCTGGTTCTTCGACTGGCTGGCCGGCAAGTGGCTGCGACGGCTTCGCGCCGCTCGGGCCCTGGCTGGTCACCGCCGACGAGGTGCCGCGACCCGCAGGCGCTGTCGGTCGCAGCTGGACGTCAACGGGGTGACCAAGCAGACGGGATCCACAAAGGACATGATCTTCTCGCGTGGCCGAGCTGGTCGCGCACGCGTCACGGCTGATGACCCTCGAACCCGGTGACGTGATCCTCACCGGTACGCCGTCCGGCGTCGGTGCCGCGACGGGTGAATACCTGAAGGCCGGCGACGTGATGACCGTCGTCGTCGGTCAGCTCGGCCAACTCCGCAACACGGTGGCCTGAGGCCGCACCGACCCATCTGAGAGGTCCAACATGTTCAGAAACCGGATACGAGCGGCGGTCGTCGGACTGACCGTCGCCACTCTCGCGGTCGCCGGGTGCACCGGACCGTCGACCACCTCCAGCGACGGCAGCGGTACGGCCGCGAACAGGCTCTCAACGTCTACCTGTACCAGGAGCCGGCCGGGGTGTTCAGCCCGCTGGCGCCGAGCAGCGGCCCCGACAACCAGGTCATGTCGTTCATCTACGAGGGCCTGCTCGGCGTCGACCCGGACTACAAGCTGCAGCCGCGGCTGGCCGAGAGCTACGAGGTGTCGCCGGACGCCACGACGTTCACCTTCAAGCTCCGCGCAGGGTCTCAAGTGGAGCGACGGCACGCCGTTCACGTCCAAGGACGTGCTGTTCACCTACAACGCTGCTGGCGAACCCGAAGACCACCAGCGCCACGGCCGGCAACTACACCGGCGTCGCGGGCGTCACGGACTTCGTCGCCGGCAAGGCGCCAGACATCTCGGGCTTCTCCGCGCCCGACGACAACACGTTCGTCATCAAGGCCACCGAAGCCGAACTTCGGCCTGCTCGCCCTGATCGGCAGCGCGTGCATCATGCCCGAGCACATCCTCGGCAAGGATCGCGCCGGAGAGCCGTCGCGAAGGACGCAGTTCTTCCGCAAGCCGACGGTGACGCATCGGCCCGTACACGTTCGTCGAGTACAAGACCAACCAGTACGTGCACGTCACCGCGAACCCGAACTACCGCAGCCCGGCGAAGATCAAGGACGTCTACCTCAAGCCGATGACGTCCGACGCGGCCACCGCGCAGCTCGGCAACGGCGGCATCGACATCGCCTCGTACTCGCCGACCGACCTCGAGACGGTCAGCGGCTTCAGCGACGTGACCACGCAGGAGAAGCCGGGCGCCGGGTTCGTACGCATCGCGCTCAACCAGTCGAAGCCCTACTTCAAGGACGCCCGGGTCCGGCAGGCGTTCCTGTACGCCATGGACCGCAAGCAGATCGTCGCAGACCGTGCTCGCGGGCAAGGGCGAGGTCCGGCTCTCGGACTTCGCCAAGGCCAACGAGCCGGCCGGCCTCAACGACTACGCGCAGGACGTCGCCAAGGCCAAGTCGCTGCTGGCCGAGGCGGGCTGGGACCCGCAACCGCGACGATCCAGCTCCAGTGGGTGCACGGCCAGCGCGACCGGGACGCCACCTCGACGATCGTGCAGAGCCAGCTCGCCGCCGTCGGCGTGAAGGTGAAGCTGGTCAACATCCAGGCCGCGCAGATCGCCAAGACGTACGCCGAGAAGTCGTACGACATGGTGCTCTACGGCGGCGGCAACTACGCGGTCGACTCGTCGACGATCAACGGCATCACCGCGTGCGCCCACGCAGTACCCGGCCGGCGGCAACATCAACTTCTTCTGCAACCCGCAGCTCGACGAGCTGATGGCCCAGGCGAACTCCACCGCCGACGAGGCGCAGCGCAAGTCGCTCTACGACCAGGCGGCGAAGCTGGAGAACGAGCAGGCCGACCTGATGTGGCTCTACTCGCCGTACGGCCTGTGGGCCGTGAACAAGAGGGTCCAGGGCTTCCAGGCGGCCGGCTCGCAGGACGCCGCGCTTCTGGGACCCGGCTAGCTGGAGCGTCACGGGCTGACCCACGAGCACCGCGGCCGGGCCGGTCAACGGCGACCGGCACCCGGCCGCGGTCCGACTGGAACCGAAGGGAGTGCGCATGGGTGCGTTCCTGGTCCGGCGGCTGTCTGATCAACGTGCTGGTCTTCTTCCTGATCACCGTCGCCATCTTCGCGCTGGTGCACAAGACGCCCGGCGACCCGATCGCGATGCGGATCCCGGCCGACCAGCTCAACTCCGGCAGCGCCGAGTTCATCGCGCAGAAGCGGGCCGAGCTCGGGCTCGACGAGTCGCTGATGACGTGCAGTACTGGCACTGGCTGGCCAACGCGCTGCACGGCGACCTCGGCTACTCGCTGCTCAACGGGCGGCCGGTCACCGAGCTGCTGGGCGAGCGGATCGGCCCGACCGTCGAGCTGATGGGCGTCGGCCTGCTCGGTCTCGCTGCTCGATCGCGTTCCCGCTGGGCATCCTCGCGGCCCGCCGCCGCAACTCGTGCGCTCGACTACGGCGCCACGGTGGTCAGCCTCGGCTCGGTCTCGATCCCGGTGTTCTTCGTCGCGCTGATCGCGATCTACGTGTTCACGCTGAAGTTCCAGTGGTTCCCGTCGTCGGGCATCTCCGACCCGACCAACCCGAGCCTGCTCGACACCCTGCACCACCTGGTCCTGCCGGCGCTGATCCTCGGCTTCGGCAACTCCGGACCCTTCATGCGGTACGTCCGCAGCAGCATGATCACCGAGCTTGAGCGCCGACTACGTGCGCACCGCCAAGGCCAAGGGCGCCTCGCCCGCGCCGGGTCGTCCTGCGGCACGCGTTGCGCAACTCGCTGATCCCGGTGCTGACGGTCATCGCCTCCAACCTGCGCGCAGCTGCTCGCCGGCGCGGTGGTCATCGAGCAGGTCTTCGCCTGGCCGGGCATGGGCCAGCTCGCGGTGAGCTCGGTCAACCAGCACGACTACTCGGTCATCGTCGGGCTTCGCCCTGATCGATCGCGATCCTGGTGCTGCTGTCCAACCTGCTCGCCGACGTGCTCTACACCGTCGTCGACCCGAGAGTGAGGCTGCGATGACCGTCCACGACGGTGGTCCGCGCCGGTCCGCTCGGACGCCGCGCCGCGGCCGCGCTGCGCCGCTTCCGCAAGCACCCCGCGGCCATGGTCAGCGTCGTGTTCATCGCGCTGGTCGTGCTCGCCGCGATCTTCGCGCGGCCGCTGTCCGGGCCACGACCCGAACGCGATCGACCTGCTCGCCGCCCGCGCCGGGCCCGTCCGGCGAGCACCTGCTCGGCACCGACTCGACCGGCCGCGACGTGCTCTCCCGCCTGCTGTTCGCCGGCCGGATCTCGCTCGGCGTCGGCATCGCGTCGGCCGCGCTCGCGGTGGTGCTCGGCACGGTGCTCGGCAGCCTCGCCGGCCTGCTCGGCGGCTGGGTCGACGGCCTGGTGATGCGGCTGGCCGACGTGTTCATGTCGTTCCCGTCGCTGGTCGTGATCGTGGTGGTCGGCCGGCATCCTCGGCCCCAGCGTGCTGACCATGGTCATCGCGATCGGGCTGTTCCAGTGGCCGGTCTGCGGCCGGATCGTCCGCGGCGTCACGCTCTCGCTGCGCGAGCAGGAGTACGTGCTGGCGTCCCGGGCGACCGGCGCCGGTCCACTGTGGCTGATGCGCAAGCACATCATCCCGGCCGCGCTGCCGCCGGTGAGCGTGGTCGCCACGCTGGCCGTCGCGCAGGCGCATCGCGCCTGGAGGCCACCCTGTCCTTCCTCGGCCTCGGCGTGCAGCCGCCGGCGGCGAGCTGGGGCAACATGCTCACCGACGCGCAGAGCCTCACGGTCATCCGCAGCGAGCCGTGGCTGTGGCTCTCGCCGGGCATCGCGGTCGCGCTGACCGTGCTGGCGGTCAACTTCATCGGCGACGGCCTGCGCGACGCCGTGGATCCGAGGTCGACGTCATGACCGAGCGACTGTTAACAGGGGACCCTTCCGCTGCGGAAAGCGTTAACAAGGGGCCCTTGCTTCGGATCGACGGGCTGAGCGTCGATTTCGCACCGACGACGGGGTGGTGCACGCTGTGACCGATGTGAGCCTGGCGGTCGAGGCCGGGCGAGATCGTCGCCGTCGTCGGCGAGTCGGGCTCCGGGCAAGACCGTGACCGCGATGTCGGTGCTGCGGCTGCTGCCGAAGGCCGCCGACGTCAGCGCCGACGCGATCTCGTTCCGGGGCGACGGACCTGCGGGCGCTGTCCGCCGCCGAGCTGCGCAAGATCCGCGGCGGGCCGGTCGGGATGATCTTCCAGGACCCGATGACCGCGCTGAACCCGGTGATGACCGTCGGCGCCCAGGTCGCCGAGGCGGTGCTGCTGCACCAGGCCACGGCAGGACAAGAAGGCCGCCTGGCGACGGGCGGTCGAGCTGCTGCGGCTGGTCGGCGTGCCCGACCCGGCGCAGCGGGTCCGGCAGTACCCGCACGAGTTCTCCGGCGGCATGCGCCAGCGGGCGATGATCGCGATGGCGATCGCCAACGACCCGGACCTGATCATCGCCGACGAGCCGACCACCGCGCTCGACGTGACCATCCAGGCCCAGGTGCTGGCGCTGCTCAAGAAGGCGCAGGCGGAGACCGGCGCGGCGACCATCCTGATCACCCATGACCTGGGCGTGGTCGCCGAACTGGCCGACCGGGTGGTGGTCATGTACGCCGGCCGCGTCGTCGAGACCGCCGGCGTGCGGTGAGCTGTTCGCGATGCCGCGGCACCCGTACACCGAAGGGTCTGCTGGCCAGCCTGCCCCGGATGGACATCGACGTCGACCAGCTCGACCCGATCCCCGGCAACCCGCCGAACATGGCCGACCCGCCCGCCGGCTGCGCGTTCCACCCCCGCTGCCCGCTGGCCCGCGAACTGTGCCGCACCGACCGGCCGCCGCTGCTGGCGATCGGTTCCGGTCGGGAGCAGCGCGTGCCATTTTCACGAGGAGCTCGGTCACGAAGAGTTGGCGGTGACCGCATGACGGCGCTGTTGAAGGTCGAGGGGCTGCACAAGCACTTCCCGATCCGGCGCGGTGTGCTGCGCCGGCAGGTCGGCGAGATCCGCGCGGTCGACGGCGTCGACCTCGAGCTGGAGACCGGCGAGACGCTGAGCCTGGTCGGCGAGTCCGGCTGCGGCAAGTCGACCACCGGCCGGCTGCTGGTCCGGCTGCTGGAGCCGACCGCGGGGAAGATCCTCTTCGAGGGCGCCGACCTGGCCACGCTGTCGCAGCGCGAGCTGCGGGCCAAGCGGCAGGCGATCCAGATCATGTTCCAGGACCCGTACGCGTCGCTGTCGCCGCGGATGACCGTGCACGAGATCGTCGCCGAGCCGCTGCGGGTGCAGGGCCGCTACGGCGACGGGGGCGCCGACCGGGTCCGCGAGCTGCTGGAGCTGGTCGGGCTGCGGCCGGAGCACTCCCGGCGCTACGCGCACGAGTTCTCCGGCGGGCAGCGGCAGCGGATCGGGCTGGCCCGGGCGCTCGCGCTCAACCCCCGGCTGCTGGTGCTCGACGAGCCGGTCAGCGCGCTCGACGTGTCGGTGCAGGCGCAGGTGATCAACCAGCTCCGTGGTCTGCAGGACCGGCTCGGGCTGGCGTACGTGTTCATCTCGCACAACCTGTCGGTCGTGCGGCACATCTCGCACCGGGTCGCGGTGATGTACCTGGGTTCCATCGTGGAGATCGGCACCCGCGCCGACATCTTCACCGCGCCGACCCATCCGTACACCCAGGCGCTGCTGTCGGCGATCCCGGTGCCCGACCCGGACGGCCGCGACGAGCGTGAGCGGATCACGCTGGCCGGAGACGTACCCAGTCCGAGTAACCCACCGACCGGTTGTCGGTTCCGCACGCGGTGCTGGAAGGCTCAGGATGTGTGCGCGCAGGAAGCGCCCGCGCTGATCGACCGGATCGGCGTCGGGCACCCGAGCGCGTGTCATTTCCCCGAGGTTCCAGCCACTGCCGGCGGCGCGTAGGAGAGTCCACAATGCCGAGAGCCACCCGCATATCCGTCGACGACGCCAAGCCGGCGTCGGCCAACTACCACGCCAACGCGCTCGCGCGCGGGCTAGCCCTGCTGGAGATGCTGGCGGCGGCCCCGGAGCCGTTGACGCTCACCGAGTTCAGCGACGCCACCGCGCTGCCGAAGAGCACGCTCGTGCGGCTGCTGGCGGTGCTGTCCGAGATGGAATACCTCGTGCGGGTCGACGAGCGCCCGTCCTACCGGCTCGGGTCACAAGGTCCAGCGGCTGGCCGCGGCCTACGTGTCCAACCTGGACCTGACCGTGGTGGCCGAGCGCTACCTGCAGCCGGTCGCCGAGCGCACCGGGCAGACCGCCAACCTCGGCGTGCTCGACGGCGACCAGGTGCTGCACATCTGCGTCGCCGAGCCCGACCGGCCGCTGCGGTTCACCACGCTCGCTCGGCGCCCGCGACCACACGTACGCCACCGGGCTGGGCAAGGTGCTGCTCTCCGCGCTGCCGGACGACCAGATTCCCGCGGCCGTGCCGGCCGAGCCGTTCCCGTCGTTCACCGAGAACACCATGACCACGCTGGCCGACCTGCGCAAGGACCTCGAAGAAGGTGGCCCGGCGCGGGTTCGCGCTCGACGACAACGAGCGCAGCGTCGGGCCTGCGGTGCGTCGCGGTGCCCGGTGCGGGTCGACGGCGACTGCCTGGCCGCGGTCAGCGTCTCCGGGCCGGCGGGCGAGTTCAGCACGGCCAAGCAGCAGGTGTACGTCGCCGCGCTGGACGAGGTCGCCAAGGCGGTGACCGACGACCCGGACTTCGTCACGGCGCTGCGGATCGTGCACCGTTCCCTCCGGGTCGCCGGCCGCCCATGAGCGGCTCAGCCGACGTACGCGATCGCCTCGATCTCGACCCGTACGTCGGGGTGGCCGAACGTCGACCACGACCGTCGTGCGGGCCGGCGGCGCCTCGGGGAAGCGGCGCCGGTAGACCTCGTTGAACGGCGCGAACAGGATCGCGTTGGACAGGAACGCGCCGATCTTGACGATCTGGTCGCGGCGCGCGCCGGCCGCGGCCAGCACCGCCTCGACATTGTCCAGTGCGCTCTCCACCTCGCGGGCGAAGTCGCCGATGAAGACCTTGTTCTCGTTGTCGGTGGCGACCTGGCCGGAGACGAAGACGAAGTCGCCCGCCTTGGTGGCGGACGACAGCGGCACGGTCGGTGCGGGGAGCCCCTCGGGGTGGAACCTCTCGATCATTGGCACATGGAACCACATTCCATGCGAGCTGCCCATGCCTGATGAGCTGCTGCTAACCGGCGGCCTGGTGGTCGACGGCTCCGGCGGGCCCGCTGTCACCGCCGACGTGCTGGTGCGCGCCGGCCGGATCGCCGCCATCGGCGACGGGCTCTCCGCCGAGCGGGTGCGCGACGTCTCCGGCCGCGTGGTCTGCCCCGGGTTCGTCGACATGCACACCCATTCCGACCTGACCCTGCTCTCCGACCCGCGCGCGCTGAGCAAGGTGCACCAGGGCGTCACCACCGAGGTGGTCGGCAACTGCGGCCTCGGCGTCGCGCCGCTGGCACCGGGCGCACCGGTCGGCCCGATCCGGCAGGCGGTCGGCTACCTCGACCTCGATCCCGCCGTCGACTGGTCCTGGCCGGACCTCGCCGGCTACCTCGCGGCGCTGGTCGCCGCCCGGCCCGGCGTCAACGTGGCCACCCTGGTCGGGCACCTCGCGCTGCACGCCTCGGTGGTCGGCTTCACGGACCGGCCGGCCTCGGCTGCCGAGGTGGACCGCATGTGCGGGCTGCTCGGCGAAGCGTTCGACGCGGGTGCGGTCGGGCTCTCCACGGGGCTCGTCTACGCGCCGCTGCCCTACGTGCGCGACGACGAGCTGCTGGCCCTGGCGTCGGTGGTCGCCGACCGGGACCGGATCTTCACCTGGCACGTCCGCAACTACGACGACGACCTGCTCGAGTCGGTGGCGCAGGCGGTCCGGGTGGCCCGGGCGACCGGTGCGCGTACCCAGATCTCGCACCTGGCCGCCGTCGGCCGCCGCAACTGGGGTGCGGTGCGGCGGGCCCTCGACCTGGTCGACGCCGCCAACGCCGACGGCTGCGACATCGGCGTCGACATCTACCCCTACCTGCACGGCAACGCGCCGCTCTCGCAACTGCTGCCCGGCGCACATCCAGGAGGGCGGCCCGGAGGTCTGGGCGCCGCGGCTGCGCGATCCGGCCGTGCGCGGCGGAGGTCCGCGCCGCTTGGGTGAACCGGCCGACCGGCTGGGACGAGACTCACGCTGAGCTGGACCAGCCGGCCGGAGCCGGATCCGGTGGTCGGGCGTACGGTCGCGGACCTCGCCGCGGAGCGCCGGCACCGACGGCGCCGAGGTCGTGCTCGACCTGCTGGCCGAGCTGGGCAACGGGGTGCTGATGACGGCCGGCGGGCGCAGCGAGGACGACCTGCGCGCCGTGCTCGGCCACCCGGCCGCGGTGGTCGCCTCGGACGGGCTGGCGCTCGACCCGGGCGGCGTGACCGGGGCCGGCGTGCCGCACCCGCGCAGCTACGGCACCTTTCCGCGCTACCTGCACCGGTACGCCATCGACCTGCCGGACGCCGTGCGGCGCTGCACCTCGGCGCCCGCCGCCCGGGTCGGGCTGCGCGACCGGGGCCTGCTGCGCCCGGGCGCCCCGGCCGACGTGGTGGTCTTCGACCCGGCGCGGCTGGCCGACCGGGCCACCTTCACCGCGCCGCACCAGTTCGCGGCCGGCATCGACCTGGTGCTGGTCAACGGCACGGTCACGGTCGACGCGAGGACGAGCACACCGGCGAGCGGGCCGGTGCCGTCTTGAGAGGTATCTGGATGATCGACGTACACACCCACTGCCATCTCGCCGAACACTGGGGTTGCGAGTGGCACCGCAACTGGCAACCGGTCTACGGCCACGAGTACGCCGACCGGACCCCCGAGCAGTACGACGAGGCGATGGCCGCGGCCGGCGTCGACCTGGCGTTCGTGTTCGGCATGCGGGCCACCCGGGCCGGCGTGATCACGCCGAACGAGTACGTCGAGCAGTTCTGCGCCGCGACCTCCACCAACACGCTCGGGCTTCATGGCGCTCGACCTCTCCGACGCCGACGTCATGGACCAGCTCGCCGACGGCATCGCCCGCGGCCTGCGCGGCATCAAGCTCTACCCGGTGCTGGCCCACTTCGACCCGCGCGACGAGGCGCACGACCCGTTCTTCCGGGCGGCGACCGAGGCCGGGCTGATCGTGCTGTGGCACATGGGCACGACGCCGAGCCCCGAGGGGCGGCTGGAGCTGACCAACCCGCTGCTGGTCGACGACGTGGCCCGCCGGCACCCCGACCTCAAGCAGATCATCGCCCACCTGGGCCACCCGTGGCAGCGCGAGACCATCGTGGTGCTGCGCAAGAGCGCGCAACGTGTTCGGCGACGTGTCGGCCTCCTGGGCCCGGCCGCTCGACGGCTTCATGGCGCTGGTCCGGGCCCAGGAATGGGGCGTGACGCAGAAGCTGCTGTTCGGCTCCGATTATCCGATGTGGACGCCGGCGGAGGCGGTGGCCGGGCTGCGCTCGCTCGCCGAGATGCGGCCGTCGGGTCTGCCGGCGATCAAGCCCGCGACGATCGAGTGGCTGCTCGACGGCGACCCGCGCGAAGCCCTGGGGCTGGCATGATCCCGATCGCTTCGCTGCCGACCCCCGCGCTGCTGGTCGACCTGGACCGGCTCGACCGCAACATCGCCGCGATGGCCGGGGCGTTCGCCGCCGCCGGCGTCGCGCTGCGCCCGCACATCAAGACCTCGAAGTGCTGGGAGGTGGCCCGCCGCCAGCTCGCCGCCGGCGCGATCGGGTTCACCTGTTCGACCGCCGCCGAGGTGGCCTGGCTGCTCGCGCGCGGCGTCACCGACCTGCTGTGGGCGCACATCCCGATCGGGCCGCGCAAGGTGGCCTTCGTCGTCGACGCGATCGCCCAGCACGGCGGCGGGTTGACCGTCTCGCTCGACTCGGTCGAGGCTGCAGCGGCCGCTGTCCGCCGCGGCGTCGGCCGCCGGGATCACCGTGCCGTTCGTGCTCGAGGTCAACACCGGGCACGCCCGGCTCGGCGTGGAACCGTCGGCCGCTGTCACGACGGCCTCCGCCATCGCCGCGCTGCCGGGCCTGCGGCTGCGCGGGGTGCTGACCCACGAGGGGCACATCTCCGCGCTGGCCGACCGTCCGGCACTGGAACAGGCCGGCTCGGCCGCCGGCGCCCTGTTGGTCTCGATCGCCTCCGACCTGCGTACCGCCGGGTTCCCGATCGAGGTGGTGTCCGTCGGGTCCACACCCGGTGCCACGTCGGCGCCGTTCGTGCCCGGCGTGACCGAGGGCCGACCGGGCACCTACGTCTACTTCGACGGCAACCAGACCCGGCTCGGCAGCAGCACGCTCGACCAGTGCGCGCAGACGGTCCTCGCCACGGTGGCCTCCGTGCAGCGGGCCGGGCGGCCGATCATCGACGCCGGCATCAAGGCGATGAGCTCCGACGCGATCGCGGCGGCCGGCGGGGTGGGCCTGCGTGCTCGACCGCCCGGACGTCACGTTCCCGGAGGCCAACGAGGAGCACGGGTTCCTGCTCGACGGCGGTGCCGTGCCGTTGGTTGTCGGCGACCTGGTGCGGCTGGTGCCCAACCACGCCTGCGGCACGACCAACATGTGGAGCCACCTGTACGCGGTGCGCGGCGACACGGCGGTCGAGCGGTGGGAAATCTCGGCCCGCTACTGATTGACATGGAACGGTGTTTCACGTTCGCTGGACAACCATGAAGGTCATGACCATCTACGCCCACCCGGCGGACACGATTACGAACTGCGGCGGCACCCTGGCCCGGCACGCGGCCGCGGGTGACGAGGTGGTGGCGCTGATCCTCACTCACGGCGGCCGGATGCACGCCAACCGGTACGCGGAGGAGTGGCGCAAGGAGAACCCGGACGAGACGATCGTCTCCGCCGACCTGGCGGCGATCGCGGCGCACAAGAAGGGCGAGCTGGAGCGCGCCGCGGAGATCGTCGGTATCTCCCGGGTGATCACGCTCGACCTCGACGACCACTACGCCGCCCTGCAGGAAGCGGTCGTCGACCAGATCGCCGAGCAGCTCGCGGTCGAGCGCCCCGACGTGGTGATCTGCGACTACCCGGTCAACCCGGTGATGGCCGCCAACATGCACACGGTCGCGACGGTGAGCGTGCTGGCCGCCCTCGGCCGGGCGGGGATGTTCCTGCGCAACCTCGACGGCAAGTCGGAGTTCCACGTCAAGCAGGTCTTCTTCACCTCGCTGCCGGTGATGGCCGGCGACGGGCTGAGCCTGTACGGGATGCGCAACGACGTCTACATCGACATCACCGACGTGGTCGGCAAGAAGGTCGCGGCGATGGACTGCTTCGACAGCCAGGGCTACTCGGGCCTGTTCGCGCGCAAGCTGATCGAGGCCAACAACGGCGAGAACGGCCGGGTGGCGGGGGTCAACTTCGCCGAGGCGTTCTACCGCCTCAACAACGAGACGCACAGCCTGCTGCCGGTCACCGACGCCGCTCGCGACGAGGACGTGCTGACCCGGCACATCACGTACAGCCAGCTGAACCTGCGGGCGACGTACCCCCTTTGATTCCTGGAGGTTTCTGGTCATGGCGGCGCGCTATCTGAAGTCGGCACCGGCGGTGGCCCACGACGACGCGCAGTCGCGCGGCGTCAGGGAGACGGTGGCGGCGGTGATCGCCGACGTCCGGTCGCGCGGTGACGCCGCGGTCCGGGAGTACTCGGAGAAGTTCGACAACTGGTCGCCTCCGTCGTTCCGGTTGGCTCAGGACGAGATCGAGCGGATCGTCGCGACGGTGCCCGCGCAGGCGATCGCGGACATCAAGACCGTGCAGGGCCGGGTACGCGACTTCGCTCTGCGGCAGAAGGAGTCGCTGCAGGACTTCGAGGCCGAGGTCTCGCCTGGCGTGTTCCTGGGGCAGAAGAACATCCCGGTCGCCGCGGCCGGTGCGTACGTGCCCGGTGGTCGGTATCCGCTGGTGGCCTCGGCGCACATGACGGTGGTGACCGCGAAGGTCGCCGGCGTCTCGCGGGTCACGTCGTGCACGCCGCCGATCCGGGGCGAGATCCCGGCGGCGACGGTGGCGGCGTTGCACCTGGCCGGCGCCGACGAGATCTACCTGCTCGGCGGCACCCAGGCGGTGGCCGCGATGGCGCTGGGCACGCAGACGATCGGTGCCGTGGATCTGCTCGCCGGCCCCGGCAACGCGTATGTCGCCGAGGCCAAGCGCCAGCTGTTCGGCGAGGTCGGCATCGACCTGTTCGCCGGCCCGACCGAGATCCTGGTCATCGCCGACGGCGCGGCCGACCCGTTCGTGGTCGCGGTCGACCTGCTCAGCCAGGCCGAGCACGGCCCGGACTCGCCGGCCATCCTGATCACCGACTCGGAGCCGCTGGCCCGCCGGGTGCTGGAGCTGATCGAGGAGATCCTGCCCGGCATGCCGACCCGCGACTTCGCCGCGCCGGCCTGGCGCGACCACGGCGAGGTGGCGGTGGTTTCGGACCTGGCCGCGGCGTACGAGCTGGCGGACTCCTACGCCGCCGAACATGTCCAGGTCCTGACCGAGTCGCCGCGGGACGCCCTGACGGCGATGCGGAACTACGGCGCGTTGTTCCTCGGCGAGGGCACGTGCGTGTCCTACGGCGACAAGGTGATCGGCACCAACCACACGCTCCCGACGCGCGGCGCTGCCCGTTACACGGGTGGCCTGTGGGTGGGCAAGTACCTGAAGACGGTCACGTACCAGGAGGTAACCAGCCGTTCCGCGAGCGTCGAGCTTGGGCGCCTGTGCGGTCGCGCGGCCCGGGTCGAGCTCTTCGAGGGCCACGCCCGCTCGGGCGACGTGCGCGCGCACAAGTACGCCGGCGACCCCCTGCCCTGGGCGCCTACGGGATCGGGTGTGTCTGGTTGAGATCCCACTCGTAGTGCCGGCCGGCGGGCTTCTCGTCTCGCCACACGATGACCCACTCGTCGGAGCGCTCGTCGCGGGTCGGGTCTTCCTGCTCGCCGAACCCGCGGCGTTCCTTGACGCTGGGTGGCTGGTCGCTGCGCGGGAAGACGAAGCGGACCACGAACGAGGTAAGCGCCGAGGGAGCGCCGTTGGCGGTCGGCAGCCGGTCGTCCCAGCCGAGCCGGTCCCAGCCGCGCTCGCGGAGCGGCCTCCACAGGCCCTTGGGGTGGTACTCGACCTCCCACCGTGTCTCGCAGGTCAGCGCCGGGTCGAAGACGAGCCAGACGCGGAGGAGCCCGATCCGCTCGCGGAGCGGCAGCGGGGTGATGCTGCCGGCGCCGTCGCGGAGCTCCGCCCTGAAATTGATCTCCTCCAGCCGGACCACGCGCTCGTCGTCGGAGGGGATGATCGGCCGCATCGTGAGGTGGGTGACCCGGGGGTTCGGCGTGGTCTGCCGCTTCTCCACGATGAGGTCGCTGTCGTCGTCGGTGCCGACAGTGACGGTGACCTCGAGCGTCTCGCGGAACAGCGGCGTCTCGCGGTCGCTGATCCGCTCGATGGCGTCGAGGTAGCGCTGGTGGCCGGCCTGGTGCATGTCGAGCAGCTGGGTCACCCTCTCCAGCTCGGCGCGGAGCCGCTTGGCGTGGGCGCGGAAGTAGACCAGCCAGAGCCGGGCCGCGAAGTAGAGCACGCAGGAGATCAGCACCGCGCGCAGGATGATCCGGCCGACCCCGGCGGGAAACTCCGCGAGCTGGGCGACGCCGGAGGCCAGGCCGACGACGAGCACGCTGTAGTTCAGGACCCGTCGGACGAGCCCCTTGACCTCGGTCGGCATGCGCACTGTCGGTTCATCCCCGTGGATCGGCTGGTCATGTCAGCTTTCCAAAATGGGGCAAAGCCGCCCAACCCCCGAACGGGCGACCGCGCCCGAACGGGCTCGGCCGACCGGCGTGCCGCGGTGACCGGAATGTCGACCATGTACTGACCGGGTGAATGCCGGGCAGGGTCTATTGCCCAGTCGCGGCGGCGAACGCATGCTGTGGTGAGCCTCGATCGCCACTGATCAATGTGGAGGGATTTCTGTGCCGACCCGGTTGAACCTCGTGCTCCCTCGTCCCGACCTCATGGACGGAACAGGTGGTGACGGCGGCAACCGGTGGGCACTGACGAGCAGCCCGGCGGCCCTGCTGGCCGCGTCGCTGAGCTTGTCGGCGCTGCTGGTCGCCCTGCTCACCGCGGGGCTGCGTTACTAGAGGCCGATCAGTGCCGGGTGCCGCCGTCGCCGCCGCGCCGGTGACAGGTGCTGATCCGGATCCTCATTCGTGTCCCCTTCGACGTCACGGTGCGCACGCAGTGACAACTGCGCACCCGCCGGGTCGGTGATTGCCGCCCGCGGACGAACCCACGATTCGCAGCTTAGCGACCGCGCCGCCCGTCCTCGTCTCTTCCGGCCGCACGCTGTCACCCATGCGCGGCGCGATTCGCACACCTGTCTTAGAAGTCGCCGTAGGCGACCTGGCAGACGGTCAGCTTGAAGACGGTGCGCCACATGCGGACGACGCTGTCGCGGTCGTCGATCACGAAGGCCACCTCGTAGCGGGGTGCGACGAAGCGGCGGTAGAGGTCGGCCTTGGTCTTGTGGTCGGGCCGCTCGTCGCGTTCGGCGCGCAGGATGAGCTCGGCGAACTCGACACCCTGCGCGTCGAGCCACATCTCGGTCTGCCGCCGGCTCTGCTCCTTGCGCCCGGACATCACCACGATCCGATGCCGCCCAGCGGCCGCGATGGTCTGCACGAGCTCGACCACGGCGGGGTTGGGCTGGTCCTCCCCGACCCGACTCCAGTCGAACGGCGACCGCTTCCCGCGGATGGCCAGGGTGCCGTCGACATCGACGAGCACCGCCCGCTGCCGCCGCTCGTACGAGTCCGTCATCCCATCATGATCGGGTCTGTCGGCGCCGCCGGTCGAGCCGAATTCGGCTATGCCAGGCTCACCTGCCCGACGATCGGCATTGTCGGGGTCGGAGAGCCGCCTTCGGGCTCGATGGTCGCGGCGAACGCGTCGGCCGCGGACGTGCCCGAGATCAGCCGGGTGGCCGACGTGGTGCCCGGGGACAGGACGCCGGCGCTGGTCGGGGTGCTGCCGTCGAGCATCCAGAGCTGGTAGGTGCGGTCGGTGCCGGCCGGGCGTTCGGCCGTCATGGTCAGGACGGATTCGCCCCGGGCCGCCGACGTCACGACCGTGAGGCGGACGCCGCTGGTCGACCCGGCGGTGCGGAGGATCGCGTCGGGTGCCGAGAGGACCTCGGTCACCCGGGCGGCCTCGGCCTGCGCTTGGACCCGTTGGTCATCGAGGCGGCGTTCCTGGACCGCGAACGTGCCGGTCGCCGCCACCGCGGCCAGCACCACGGCCGCGGCCACTGTGAACAGGCGGCGGTTGCGCTGCGGACGGACCGCCTTGGCCGGGATGGGCGGCGCGTCCTGCCGAGTGCGGGACACCTCGGCGAAGACCCGGTCGCGCAGTGCGGGTGGCGGCACCGACCAGGCGCCGTCGGCCAGCCGGGCCGCCGTCTCCTGCAGCTCGGCCACCTCGATCGAGCAGGTCGCGCAGCTCGCCAGATGCCGGCGGAAGGTGGCGCGCTCGATGTCGGTCAGCGCGTCGAGCACGTAGGCACCGGACAGCGCGTGCACGTCGCCGTTAGTCATGACGGCACCTCCACGCCCAGGCAGTCGCGTAGGCGGATCAGGCCGTCGCGCATGCGGGTCTTGATGGTGGGCAGGCTGACGTCGAGCAGCTGGGCCACCTCGCGGTAGCTGCGGCCGCCGTAGTAGGCCAGCGTGATGGACTCGCGTTGCAGCGAGGTGAGATCGTCGAGGCAGCGCCGGACCTGCTGTCGCTCCAGGCGCTCCTCGACTTCGCCGGACACCTCGTCGTACGGCGTCTGGGTCGCCCACGAACCGGCCTTCTGCACGCGGTCGGTGGCCGCCTGCTCGGAGCGCACCCGGTCGACCGCGCGCCGGTGGGCGATGGTGAACACCCAGGCGGTGGCCGAACCCCGGGCCGGCTCGAAGCGGGCGGCCGTGCGCCACACCTCGACCAGCACCTCCTGCGCGACCTCTTCGGCCTGGGCCGGGTCGCGCAGCACCTGCCGGGCCAGCCCGTAGACCCTGGCCACGACCAGCTCGTAGAGCTGCCGGAACGCGCCCTCGTCACCCCGACCGACCGCGACCAGCAACCTGTCGGCCACGGACCGGTCGTCGACCGGCGTGGGAACCGCGGCCAGGTGGTCGCGCGGCGGATCCCCGTGGCTCTGCTCGCGCATGAAGGCTCCTCGCCGCTGTCGGTGCCGTGTTCTGGAGGGGAATGATTCCGCGCCCGCGGCCATGGTCGCCACCCCGGTCAGGCGATTGTGGCTAACGCGCGGCCGGCCAGCCCGAGCCCGACGACGACGATCAGGGCCGCGGTGGCCGACGGCGCCGCCACCCGCCACCGGTCCAGCAGCCGCAACCGGCCCGCGAACCGGTCCCGGACTCTGATCAACAGCAGGCCCGCGGCGGTCAAGGTCGCCGCCATGCCCAGGCCGTAGGCGAAGACCAACAGGATCCCGAAAGCGGTACGCCCGAGCGCGATCGCACCCAGCAACACCACCAACGCGGACGGACTGGGCACGAGCCCACCGGCAACGCCGATCCCAGCGATCCCCCACTTACCCGGCCCGTGCGAGTGCCCCGGTCCGTGCGAGTGCCCCGGTCCGTGCGAGTGCCCCGGTCCGTGCGAGTGCACCGGTCCATGCGAGTGCGCCGGTCCGTGTGAGTGGCCTTCCTTGTGTCCGTGATCGGGCGTGTACGTAGGGCTGCGGCCGTGTTCGGTGGCCCGGCGGTCGCCGTTGCGCCGACGCAGGGCCGACGCCAAGGCGCCCACGCCGATCCCCGCCACCAGCACCCCGCTGGCGACCCCCAGCCAGCCCAGCACCGACTCCCCGGCGATCCCGGCGAACGTGGTCAGCAGCAACCCCAGCGCGAGCACCCCACCGGTGTGCGTCAGCGTCACCGTCGCGCCGACCGCCACCGCGTCCCGGGGCCGGCCGGCCCGCCCGGCCAGGTACGCCGCCATCACCGTCTTGCCGTGCCCGGGCAGGGCCGCGTGCGCCGCACCCAGCACCAGCGCCAGCAGCACCGCCAACAACCCGACCAGCGGAGTCAGCCGGGCGCCGCCGACCACGCGAGTCCAACCACCGCTCGGCGCCGGCCAGCGGCCCGGACAGCCCCAGCGGCGCCGCGCCCGACGACCGCGCCGGCGCGGAACCCGCGGCCACGGCCGCACCGTCCGGCACGGCGCGAGAACGCGGCCGAGCGCACGTCCAGCGGCGACGACAACAGATCGTCGGGATACCGCCGGAGCTCCGCACTGACCGAGGCGCCCGGCAGGTCGGACCCCGACAACCGCACGCCGGCACCGGTCGCGGTCAACTCCCGCCACCCGATCCGATCGGCCCGGAACCCGTTGTCGACGGTGACCGCCGCGCCACCCGCGAACGAAGCCGGCGCGCTCAAGCAGGCAATCCAACCGGCTGGTTTTCAACCCGCCCGCCCCATCGGAGAGCGTCAGAGCCGACTCGGCAACCGTCCACGTGAGGCGGGACCCGGCCACGGTCACCGCGAGCGCCCCCGCCGCCTCGGCGCACGACGGCGCCGGGTCCTGCAACGTCGGCAGCTCTGCCACGTCGGCCACCACGACCGCGTCGACCCGGTCCGGGTGGAGCGTCAGCCCGGCGTACCGGTTGACCGAGAAGTTGCCCAGCGGGTGCGCCGCGGCCGGCGCGGCCGGCAGCGCCAGGAAGCCCACCACCGCCAGACTCAGGAACGCCAGCAAGCGCTTCACGACCGAGCCTCCAGTCCGGCGAGAGCCCGGCCGGCCGTCGGCCCGTCGACGGGCGAGAAGTAGGGATTGACCGCGCGCACCTGCCGCAGCGCGGCCAGCGCGCCGGGCTGGTCGCCCAGGGACAACAGCGTGATGCCCAGGTGGTACGCGTAGGCGGCGTTGCGCGGCGACCCGGCAACCGCCTTCCGCAGCAGCGGCAGCGCCTCGGCGTCCCGCCCGGCGGTGTGCAGCGACCAGCCGAGCACGTCCGCGACGTCGGCGAACGGCCGGCGCTTCCACTCGGCCTGGGCCAGCCGCACGGCCGCGGCGGCGTCACCCCGGGCCAGCGCGAGCTGGGCACCGGCCAGGTCGTCCTGCCCGCCGTTGGCGACGAACAGCGTGTGCGCCGCCTCCGCGAGCGTCAGCTGCCGTGCCGCCTCGTCCGACCGGCCGGCCAGCCGCAGCAGCGTGGCGTACTCCAGCAGGGTGTCCGGCGTCGGCGTGCGGGCCGCGACGGTCCCCACGTCGGTGACCGCGGCGGCCAGGTCACCGCGCGCGGCGGCCACCCGGGCCCGCCCGCGCAGCAACGCCAGATACGCCGGGGTTGGCGGACAGGCCGGCCGCGTACTCGCGCCGACGCGGTCGCGAGGTCGCCGCGTCGACCAGGCGAGGTCGCCGAGCTGGTTGCGGCAGAAGGCGATGTCGGCCGGGTCGACGGCGGCGTCCAGCGCCCGGCGCATCAGGTCGGCGGCCTCGGCGACCTCGCCGCGCTGTTCGAGGTCGTAGGAGGCCCGGGCATACGCGGCCAGACCGGGCCGCAGGTCGAGCATCCGCTGGATCGCGCGTCGTCGCCGCCGTGGGGTCGCCGAGCTGGGTGTACGCGTCGGCCAGCACCCCGTACGCCTCGGCGTCGTAGGGGTTGACCCGCACCGCGTCGGTGGCGAACCGGCGCGGCGGCGGCGAACTCGTGGCGGGCGTTGGCCAGCGCGCCCAGCCCGACCAATGCGGTCGGGTTCTCGAAGAGGCTTCACCGCGAGCGAACGCTCCAGCGCCCCTTCGGCCTTGGGGTAGAGGCTGGGGTCGGCGGTCACCCGGGCCTGCTCGACGTAGGCGAGCCCGAGCGCGGCCCAGGTCTCGTGGTCGCGGGGCAGGGTGCGCAGCCGCTCCTGGGCCCGCGCGATGCTCGCGGCGAGGCGGTCAGGGGCCACGGCCGAAGCGGCCGAGACAGGCGGGGCCGGCGTACGAAGGCCGAACACCGCACCGGCACCGAGCAGGGCGACCGTGGCGACGGCCACCACCGCGACCGTCCGAAGGGTGAGTACGCATGAGCGGAGGTCCTTCCGGAGAGGCGGGGCGCGCCCCGGGTAAAGGGACGCGCCCCGAGCACCTGTCAGAGAGTTACGGTGTCGTCCGGAGCGCGGCCGCCGTCGGCGGAACCACCACGTCCCCAGGATCAGCGCCAGCAGGAGCGTGCCGAGCACGGCGACGGTCAGCACCGAGCCGGTGCCCATGTCGTCCGACGCCGACGCGGCGGCCGGCGAGAGCGACGGTGCCGGCGAGTCGTCGTCACCGGGCGGCACGATCGGCGCCGCGTTCGGGTCGGCGGCCGCGCTGCTCTGGCCACCGTTGACCGCGCCGACGTTGGGCAGGGCCACGTACGGGAACTGGCCGCCGAACTGGTTGTCGTTCGCGTCCACCTTGTCGCCGGCGGCGAGCGCGTCGACGAGCTGGCCGGTCTGCGCCGCACCCTCGACCGCCTGGATCGAGATGTCGACGACGTCGTCGGTGAGCCGGCGGCCGTTCGGGAAGCCCTGCAGGTCCCCGCCGAGCACGCCGAGCCGGTTCGGGCTGGTCGGCGACGGGCACGCCCAGGTTGAGCCGCAGCATCTCGGAGGGCTGGAACCGCTTGGCGTTGACGTCCTTGTTGTTGAGCTGCGAGTTGAGGTCGGCCTTGATCGGTCCGCCGGCCTTGGTGGTGATGCCGGTCAGGAAGATCTCGACCAGGTCGTTGCGGGGTGTGGCCGGCGCCGGCACGCCGTAGATGGCCTCGATCAGCTTGGGCAGCTCGGGGTCGGTGACCCGCTTGACGACCGCGGGATGCCGGCGTCCTTGTCCGGTGAGATCGCGTTGAACGCGTCCTTCAGGTTCGCCGGCACGACGACCTCGTTGACCAGCGGGTTGCCCAGCCGCGAGACCTGCACGCGCTCGCCGCGGATGCCGTTGGTGCTCTCGCCCGTGACCCGTACCTTGGCCCGGTCGGTCGTCGTCCAGACGCCGACCACCGGGTTGCGGTTGGCGTCGCCGCGCAGTGCCACGTCCTTGAACGGCACCTGCAGCGCGATGGTGTTGACGTTGTAGCCGGCCAGCGTGTCCTGGCCGGTCTCGCTCAGGTCGCCGCCGTAGAGCAGGTCGAAGACCCGCAGGTCGAGGAAGAACGGGTCGTCGGCCTGGCCGGCGAACAGCTTCCAGCCACCGTCGAGCTTGATGGTCGCCTCGTCGCGGAGCTTCTGGTAGTCCGGCATCGACGCGTTGCCGATCCGGGACGGCGCGACCGGCGCGTTGCTGACCCGGGTCTTCCACGGGCCGCCGTTGAACGAGGTCTCCAGCGTGTAGGTCTGCTTGAACAGCAGGTTCGGGTCGTTGAACGAGTCGACCGGCCCGTTGTTGTAGAGGAAGGTCGAGCCGCCGCGCTTGTCGATGTTCTTGAAGGTCCAGCGGAACACCGCGTCGGCTCGCGCGTCGCCGTCGTTGTCGATGTTGATGTTGTACGCCGCGTCGGTCGCGAACGGGTAGAAGTTCGGGCCGCCGTTGGGCTCCTCGAACGGGATCCAGTTGGCGATCAGGGTCACGTAGTCGGGCCGTCGGGGCTCACGAAGGCGTACAGGTCGGTGTTGTCGGCGGCCGGGTCGCTGGCGATGAGCGGTGCCTCGCGGTGGCTCGACGCCACCGTCGGCTGCGGCCCGAGTGCGGCCAGCGCGATGCCGGTCACGGCGAGTGCCGCGAGGATCGCGCGGGGTTTTCTGGTCATCTCTGTCCTCCCGTCAGGGAATGCCTGCGGGAGGACTTCGGCTCTGGGCTGGTTGCCGGATTGGTCGGAGTCGGCTTCCTGTCACAGACCCATCCGGACCGCGCACGGCTCCGAATAGCGGCTCGGAACGGGTTACGCCTGCCCAGGCGTGTTGGCAGTATCTGCCAGGGCCAAGATGTCGGGCTAAACCGATGAAGCGCCCGATCCGTACATTTAGGACGCGCAGAACCCATCAAAAACCGCGTATAGCGCAGGCGACCAGTTATCCGCCACCTGGCACATTGCCAACTGCCGCTGCGACTGAGTTGTTTCGAGTGGACACCTACTGCACCATGGCCACTGGCCAATGGGAATCGTGGCCACTGCGGAGAGCAACCGGAGAGAAGCGGCGCGTAACGGTACGGCTTGCCGGCGTCGCTACCATCCGGACCAGGCGGATTTCGAATGAGCTATTAACTGCCGTCCGACCGTTGCCCGGGTCGGAAGGCCGGCCGTGGAGGCGGTGCCCATGGGCGGTCGACGCGTTGCCGTAATTGTTGGCGTGAACGATTGCGGCTTGGATGCGGCGTTGCCGAGCCTGCGCTACGCCGAAGGTGACGCGCGCGCCGTGCACATGGCGCTGACCGATCCCGTCACCGGCACATTCGACCCGGCGGACGCGTTTCTCCGCATCGGAGCCGAGGCGGATGCCAGAAGCATTCGGAGCTTGTTGCGCACCATCGCCATAGAGTCGACGAAGTCCGACACTCTGCTGATTTATTTCGCGGGTCATGCGCTGACCGCCGACTGGAACGGTATCGCGGACGACTACCTGGTCACGCCGGACCTGCGGCGCACCACGCTGCGCGAGCATCCGGACGAGGGCCTGCGCATGGCGTTCCTGCGCGGCGACGTCCTCGACAAGTTCAAGGGCACCGCCTTCCTCGTTCTCGACTGTTGCCGGGCCGGGTCCTATGTCGAAGCCCAAGCCGAGCAGATCGAGATGATGCCCATCGGTGGCCGGCACTCGAAGCAGCACAGCGTGCTGATGGCCTCGCCCAGGGAGGGCAGCGCGCGGGAGCTGGACTCGTTCGGCCACGGTCTGGTGACCAAGCACATTCTCGACGCGTTGCAGGGAAAGGCGGCGGACGCCGAAGGCCGCGTGACGTTCGGCCGCATGGCGGATTATGTGGTCGGGCAGGACATCGACCCCAAGCCAGGCCAGTTCGTGCAGTCATGGGGAGCGACGACCGTCCTGACGCGGCCGGGGCTCGCCGCGGCCGGCGCGGCGACGGCGGCCATGACGGACCCCCTGCCGGCCGGTGTGCGGATCGTCGAACTGGCGAACCCGTTGGAGAGGTCAGCGCCGGCGATCGTCGAGCTGCTCAGTCGGGTCTTCCCCCGCCACGCCTCCTCGGTCCGGCCGCCCACCTCGTCCACCGCCGGGGCCTTCGGAGCGACCAGCGAAGGCCGCAGCCCTGCCGCGCGCCAGGACAAGACGGAGCTGATGCGAGCCGCGATGGAGGCCGACGCCGCGGCGGTGCTGGAATACACGAGCTCGGGGTTCCGGACGATCTCGGCGACGAAGCATTTCTACGAGGACGACCTGCGTGTCCTTCTGCGTGGCAACGCCGACCTGCCGCGAGGTGGCCGCGTCCTGACGGGCACCTCCGTGGGCCGGGTGCTGTGTGTCCCACTGCTGCGCCACGGGCCGGCGACCTCGCTCGTGCTGATCATCGTCAACCCGGCGCAAGCCCTGCTGGACATCGGTGAGCCACTGGCCAGGCTGCTGGAGACGATCTGGCGGACCAACCTCAGCGGACCCGCCGAAGAGGGCGAGATCGCGGTGCTCACCGACCTGCGCGACAGTTTCGGCCGACTACCGACGGGGCTGTACGACCGCTGCTTCGAGTTGTACCGCAGCGTGGTCGGCTCGTTCTCCATGGTCTTCCAGCCGATCGTGGCCATCGACAAGATGCAGCGGTACGTCGAGATCCACAGCTACGAAGCGCTGGCCCGGTCGAACGCCGCCGATCCGCGGGCCCCGGTCGACCTCCTCCGCCTCGCGCACGTCTGGGGCGACCGGTTCGTGGTGGAACGCGACGAAGCCATCCTGCGTAAGGCGATCCGGTCGTACGACGAGGCGCACCGCCAGTGCTACGGCGACAACGAAGGTGTGCCACGCCCGGTCTCGATCAATGTCGCGGTGCGCTCGTTGCTGGACGAGGACTACGTCGACGAGGTCGAGCGGACGATCGCCGGCGCCGGCCTGCGTCCGAGCGCGGTCACCCTGGAGATCTCCGAACAGGACCCGATCGCTCCGCGCGACTACGAAGCCTGGGGCGACGATTCGTTGGGCTATTTCCACCGGCGGCTCGTGGCGATAGCCGACCGCCTGGACATTCGGTTCGCCGTCGACGACTTCGGTGTCGGCCATTCCTCGGTGTCCCGGATGGCGGAACTGCCGCTCACGCAGATCAAGGTCGACCGTGCGCTGCTGCGCCATCCGATGGCCATTCAGGAGTTGGAACTGGTGGCCGGGGTCGCCCGGCACCCGGTCAAGATGGGATATGCGGCGGCCGCCCGCAGCGTGGTCGTCGAGGGCGTCGAAGCCGATTCGCCCATCACCCTGAAGCAGATCTACGGAATGGGAATTCGGCACGTTCAGGGCTTCATTACCGGTGAACGACCGGCGCCGACGATCAAGCGAGAGATGGGTCGCGAAATGCGGGAGCACATCGCGTCCCTGGTGAGGGGAGACCATGACCGCGGTTATGATGCGGATTCCCGAGGAGATCGTGCAGGAAGTCGCAATCCCCTACGAAGGAGTGCGTGACGCCGAGGGCATCGTCTTCGCTATCGAGGGCATCAACTTCACCGCGAGCGTAGTGACCCTGGTGACCCTGCGTCGCTATGGACCAGCCCTCGTCTCGGCGATCCGAAGCTGGCGCCTACGTCAGGAGAAGAGGACGGTCACCCTCACCGTCAAAGGCGAGGGCATCGATCTGAAGGTGGAGCTTCCGCCGAACGTCGACACCGCGCAGCTGCTCAGAAGGCTGGCGCCGCTGCTGAAGGACGACTGACCGACTGGCCGAGCGGGCTACGATCGGTTGAGGGAAATGCCCGCATTATGGCGGTGTGCGCATGTCGAGCCAGCCGATCATCACGCCCGACCAGCGGCTCCGGGTCTTCGTCAGCTCGACGCTCCAGGAGCTCGCCGTCGAGCGCACGGCGGTCCGCGACGCGATCAACCAGCTCCGTCTCTCGCCGGTCATGTTCGAGGAGGGGGCCCGGCCCCACCCGCCGCACGAGGTCTACCGCGCGTACATCGAGCAGAGTCAGGTCTTCGTCGGCGTCTACTGGGAGAGCTACGGCTGGATCGCGCCGGACAGCACGGTGTCCGGCCTGGAGGACGAGTTCGGGTTGGCCGGGGCCGCCCGCCTGCCCCGGCTCATCTACGTCAAGCGCACCGCGGACGGGCGCGACGCCCGGTTGACCGCGCTGATCGACGGCATCCGGGCCGGTGGCGACGTCTCGTATCGCGAGTTCGACGACCCGGCGGAGCTACGCCGGATGGTCGAGCAGGATCTGGCCGTCCTGCTGACCGAACGCTTCACCCGGTCGGGAAGGCCATCGGAGCCGGCCCCCGAGACGGCCGGGCTACCGGCACCGCGTACGCCGTTGATCGAGCGGGAAGCGCAGTTGCTCGAGCTGACCGAGCTGTTGACCGGCGACCGGGTACCGCTGGTCACGCTGACCGGGCCCGGAGGCGTGGGCAAGACCCGGCTCGCCATCGAGCTCGCCAACCAGCTGAGCGCCCGGTACGCCGACGGGGTGCGCTACGTCGAGTTGGCCGCCGTCAGCAACCCGGACCGGGTCCCGGAGGCGCTGGCCCGCTCGCTCGGGGTGCGCTCCACCGGTGCGGGCGACGTGACGGACCAGCTGGTCGAGCACCTGCGGGCAAGGCGGCTCCTGCTGGTCATCGACAACTTCGAACAGGTCGCCGACGCCGCGCCGGTGGTCGGCCGGCTGCTCCGCTCGGCGCCGGGCGTCACCGCGCTGGTCACCAGCCGGGCTCCGCTGCGACTCGACGGCGAGCACGCGTACACCGTGCCGCCGCTGGCTCTGCCGGCTCCGTCCGCCGACCGGGCGACGGCGACCGACTACGGCGCGGTCCGGCTCTTCCTGGACCGGGCCTACGCCGCGCAGCGCGACCTCGTGCTGACCGACGAGGCGCTGGACCAGGTGGTGGAGATCTGCCGGCGGCTCGACGGCCTGCCGCTGGCGATCGAGCTGGCCGCCGCCCGGATGAGGCTGCTGCCGCCGGCGGAGATCCTGGACCGGCTCGACCAGCGGCTGCTGCTGCTCACCACCGGGTCGCGTGACCTGCCGCCGCGGCAACGCACCCTGCGGGCCGCCATCGAGTGGAGCCACAACCTGCTCGAACCGGCCGACCGAGTGCTGTTCGCCCGGCTGGCGGTCTTCGTCGGCTTCGACCTCGGCGCGGTGGAGGCGGTCGGTGGCGACGACGCACTGTCGGCGCTGGAACGCCTGGTGGAGAACAGCCTCGTCGACCATCTCCCGGCGACCGACCGGTTCCGGATGCTCGACAGCATGCGGGAGTACGGGCTCGAACAGTTGCGGGAGAGCCCGGAGGAGGAGGTGGCCGCGCGCCGGGCCCACGCCCGCCACTTCGCCCTGCTGGCCCTGGCGGCGGGGCCACAGCTCCAGCAGCGCGAGGCACGGGATTGGCTCCACCGACTCGACCGCGACCACGACAACGTCGTCATGGCCGTCTACTGGTACCTCGACGACGACGATCCCACTCCGGCCTTGGCGATGGGCGAAGGCATCTGGGTCTACTGGTGGCTGCACGGCCCGCTGGAGGAGGTGCGTCGGATCGCCGACCGCTACTACGCGCTGCGGGACCGGTTCTCCGGGGCGGCCCGCGCCCACGCGCTGATGGCGTCCGGGTCCACGTGGCTGCTGACCGGTGACATCGACGAGGGTCGGGCCCGGCTGGAGGAGGCCCTGGACGTGGCCCGTGCGGTGGGCGACGACGACAGCACCGCCCGCGCCGGCGGGCCGCTGGCGATGCAGGCGATCCGCGACGGCGACCATGCGCGCGCCCGCGAGCTGCTGGAGGAGGTGCGCGAGATCGCCGAACGGCTCGGGCACGACTGGCAGATCAGCCTCTGCTACAGCCGGCTCGCGATGATCTCGATCGTCGAGGGCGACCACCACCGCGCTGGCGATCTCCTGTCCTCGGCTCTCGTGGTGGCCGGCCGCAAGGAGGTCCCGCTCGCGAGCATCGTGGCGCTGTACAGCCTGGCGATGAACGCCCTCCTGATGGGCCACGTGGGTGTGGCGCACCAGTACCTGACCGACGGGTTGGCGGTCGCGCATGACAGCGGCGACCTCAACGGCCCGCAGCTGTTCCTGATGGCGATCGCCGACGTCATGGCGCGCCGCGGCGATCCGGATCGGGCGGTCTTCTTCGCCGCCGCCGCCGGATCGCTCGACCGGGCGACCGGCCCGAGCTGGCTGACCTCGTACGTGCTGCCGTGGCCCGGCCAGGTGCCGCTCGACCCGGTGCGGTTCGCCGACGCCAGCCGGGCGGGCGCCGCCATCGGCGTCGACGGCGCGGTCGCGGAGGCCCTGCGCGGTTGACCGCGCCCCGCGCGGCGGCCGGTTAGCACTTACGATCTGCCGATGCGGTGGAACCGGGGAAGATCCGTTGCCGAGCTGTGCACGGTGTTGGCCGAGGCGATCGACCGGCGTGACGAGGGCGCGGCGCAGAAGGCGTTCCAGGAGATCGTCGCCGAGGTGGAACGGGCCGACGCCGCCGCGCTCACCGAGGCGCTGGTCGCCCTGCGGCCGGCGCTCGCGGAGGTGCCGCTGGGCAACGGCGCGCCGTTGGCCGCGCTGGCCGGCGGGCTGGTGGAGGCGGGCGGCGACCCGGCCGCCGCGCTCGACGTCCTGGCGGAGCGGGTCGCCGCAGGCCTGGAGCAGGCGGCGCGGTTCCCGGCGCTGGCCGGCACCGATCTGGCCGCACCGACCGACGCGGCGTCCGCGCGGGCCGTCGTGGAGCGGGTCGCCGCGGCCGGCGGGCTCGAAACCGACGACGCGTCGCAGCTGACCCAGGCCTGGTTCACGGTCAACGAGTGGGTCCCCGCGTTGCTGCTGCCGCTGCAGGACAAGGCGGGTCGCGCGGCGTTGCCGCAACGGCAGCGGCTGATCGAGGCCGCCTCGGTCGCGCCGGACGAGATCGCCGACGCGCACTGGCTGCTCGGGCTGTTGCTGGTGCTCGACGACGAGCCGCTGGTGGTGGTGCACCGGGAGTCGGGTGCCGTGTTCGCGCTGACGGTCAGCGGAGTCGGCGACAACTTCCAACTGCACACGCTGCTCGCACACGCGCTGGTCGGCGGCGGCCACCTGCCGGGCACTCCGCCCGCGGCGGACTGGGTGGCCGCGGCGAGCGACGGGCCGCTCCAGCCGTCGAACCCGATTCGGGGCCAGTTCAACCTGGTCGACGCCGGCGGCAAGTGGATCTGGAACGAGGGCCGGCCGGTCGACATCGAGCCGGTCGCCGGCCGCCGGGTCGTGGTGCTCGACCCGGCGCCGTACGAGCGTTCCTGGAACGTCGGCCGGGTCTACCCGCTGATGCGGCCGGAGGTCCGGCTCGACGCCGTGCTGCCGCCGGACCAGGCGGCGGGTTGGCTGCGGCTGGTTAGCCCCGCCAAGTCGCCGACGGGCGACCGCCCGGACTCGTTGTGAGCCCGGGCGGCCGCGGAGGCCGTCAGTAGCGGTAGTGCTCCGGCTTGTACGGACCCTCGACGTGCACGCCGAGGTACTCCGCCTGCTTCTTGGTCAGCTCGGTCAGCCGCACGCCGAGCGCGTCGATGTGCAGCCGGGCCACCTTCTCGTCGAGGTGCTTGGGCAGCGTGAACACCGTGCTGCCGTACTCGCCCTGCCAGAGCTCGAGCTGGGCCAGCACCTGGTTGGCGAACGAGCACGACATCACGAAGCTCGGGTGCCCGGTCGCGTTGCCCAGGTTCATCAGCCGGCCCTCGGAGAGCACGAGGATGGCGTGCCCGTCCGGGAACCGCCACTCGTGCACCTGCGGCTTGACCTCGATCTTCTCGATGCCCGGCACGCGAGCCAGGCCGGCCATGTCGATCTCGTTGTCGAAGTGGCCGACGTTGGCGACGATCGCGTTGTGCTTCATCCGCGCCATCTGGTCGGCCCGGATGATGTCGACGCCGCCGGTCGTGGTGATGAAGATGTCGGCCTGCTCGACCACGTCGTCGAGCGTGACGACCTGCAGCCCGTCCATCGCCGCCTGCAGCGCGCAGATGGGGTCGATCTCGGTGACCATCACGCGGGCGCCCTGGCCGCGCAGCGCCTCGGCCGAACCCTTGCCGACGTCGCCGTAGCCGCAGACCACGGCCAGCTTGCCGCCGAGCATCACGTCGGTGGCCCGGTTGAGCCCGTCGGTCAGCGAGTGGCGGATGCCGTACTTGTTGTCGAACTTGGACTTGGTGACCGAGTCGTTGACGTTGATCGCCGGGAACAGCAGCGTGCCGGCCCGCTCGAACTCGTAGAGCCGCATGACGCCGGTGGTGGTCTCCTCGGAGACGCCGCGCATGCCGGCCGCGACCCGGGTGAACCGCTGCGGGTCCTCGCCGAGGCTGGCCCGCAGGGTCTCGAGGATCAGCCGGTACTCCTCGTGGTCGTCCTCGGTGGCCGCGGGCACGGTGCCGGCCGCCTCGAACTCGACACCCTTGTGCACCAGCAGCGTGGCGTCGCCGCCGTCGTCGACGATCAGGTTCGGGCCCTGCCCGTCGCCGAAGTCGAAGAGCCGCATCGTGCACCACCAGTACTCGGCCAGGGTCTCGCCCTTCCAGGCGAACACCGGCGTGCCGGTCGGCGCCTCGACGGTGCCGTCACCGACGACGACCGCGGCGGCGGCCTCGTCCTGCGTGGAGAAGATGTTGCAGGAGACCCAGCGGACGTCGGCACCGAGCGCGACGAGCGTCTCGATCAGCACCGCGGTCTGCACGGTCATGTGCAGCGAACCGGCGATCCGGGCACCGCGCAGCGGCTGCTTCGCGGCGAACTCCCGGCGCAGCGCCATCAGGCCGGGCATCTCGTGCTCGGCCAGGCGGATCTGGTGCCGGCCGGCGGTGGCGAGGTCGAGGTCGCGCACGGCGAACTCGACGCCATTGATGTTTTGGACGTGCATAAAGGGCACCTCCTGTGTCAGGAGGCGCCCTTGCGAATCAAGAGGCTGGTCGAGCGTGGCGGACGTCAACGTCCGTCGCAGCGCCTCTCGACCGGCGTCAACCACCATAACGCGTCAGCGCGACGGGGTCACAAGCCCCATTTCATACGCCATGATCACCAGGTGTACGCGGTCCCGCGCGTCGAGCTTGGTGAACAGCCGTGCGACGTGCGTCTTCGCGGTGGCGACGCTGATCACCAGCCGCTCGGCGATCTCGGTGTTGGACAGCCCCTGCCCGACCAGGGTCAGCACCTCGCGCTCCCGCTCGGTGATGGCGGCCAGCGCGCCGGGCCGGGCGACCGCCGGGGTCCGCTGCGGGCGGCCGGCGAACTCCGCGATCAGCCGCCGGGTGACGCTCGGCGCGATCAGGCCGTCGCCGGCCGCGACCACCCGCACCGCGTCCAGGATGTCGTCCAGCGCCATGTCCTTGACCAGGAAACCGCCGGCGCCGGCGCGCAGGGCGCCGTAGACGCTACTCGTCGTCATCGAACGTGGTCAGCATGATCACGTGCGCCGCCGAGCCGCCCTCGACGATCATTCGGGTGGCCGCGATCCCGTCCATGACCGGCATCCGGATGTCCATCACCACCACGTCCGGCGCGAGCTCCCGGGCGAGGCGTACCGCCTCGGCGCCCGGTGCCGGCCTCGCCGACGACCTCGAGGTCCGGGGTGTCGGCGATCAGCACCCGCAGCCCGGCCCGCACCAGCGGCTGGTCGTCGGCGAGCAGCACCCGGACGGTCACGCCGGCACCGGGAGGGTCGCGCTCACCTGGAAGCCGCCCCGGTCGCGTGGGCCGGCGGTGAACTCGCCGCCGAGCAGGGCGACCCGCTCACGCATCCCGCGGATCCCGTAGCCGGCGCCGTCGTCGGAGCCGCCCCGGCCGGTCGTCGGTCACCTCGATGGTCAGCACCTCGTCCCCGTACCCGATCGCGATCTCGCACTGGTCGGTGTGCGCGTGCCGCACCACGTTGGTGAGCGCCTCCTGGATGATCCGGTACGCGGCCAGGTCGATGTCCGGCGGCAGTACGCCGCGGCTTCTCCTCCGATCCGGACCCGTGCGCGGACACCGGCGGCGTCGGTCGCGGCGACCAGCCGGTCGAGGTCGGCGAGCCCGTGCGTCTCCGTGGCCGCCGGCTCGGTGTCGCTGCGGCGCAGCGCGACCAGCATGCGGCGCAAACCGGCGAGCGTCTCCCGGCTGGCGGTCTCGATCGCGTCCAGCGCCTTACGCGCCTCCTCCGGCTGGGTGTCGATGACCCGGCGGCCCACGCCGGCCTGGATGGCGATCACGCCGATGCTGTGCGCGACCTGGTCGTGCAGGTCGCGGGCGATCCGCAGCCGCTCGGTAGTGACCGCGTCCGTCGCGGCCCGGGCGAGCAGGGCGGTGCGGTAGTCGCGGCGCTGGCGCAGGGCGGTGCCGGCGAGCCAGGCGATCACCACCGCGAGGACGAGAGCGATCACCACGTTGACGTACGAGCTGCTGGCCTCGTTGGTGTAAAGGGTCGCCGCGGCGACCTGTGCCACGAGGGCGGTGGCCGCGGCGCCAGCGGCGGCGAGTCGCGACCGGGTCGCCGCGAGGTACGCGACCGCCAAGTCGAGGACGACGGCCTGCAGGAAGCCGACGAGCCCGGGGATGCCCAGCGGTGTCAGGGCGAGGACGCCGACGACCATGCTGGCGAACCCGACCGCGGGCCAGCGCGGCAGCAGGAGCGCGGGCAGGGCGAGCACGAGCACCGGCAGCGCCGTCTCGGCGCCCGTGATGTCGTCGCCGGTGCCGAACCCGACCGCCAGGGTCAACGCGATTGGGTACGCGGCGAGCACGACCCAGGACATGACGGCCGATGGGAACCTGTGGTCAAGGGGGCGGGGCACTGTCGCTTCCATGTCGCCGATCGTAAGTATCCGCAGGTGAGAACGCGTCGGCCCGCGGGCGTACGACCCGGGGCTGACGGGTGTGCGGTAGGGGGTCGGCCGGCTCCTCGCCACGCACGACCTCCGATCCGGGCGAACGCCCAACTCGGTACACTCACCACTCGCGCCCTCGTAGCTCAGGGGATAGAGCATCGGTTTCCTAAACCGTGTGTCGCAGGTTCGAATCCTGCCGGGGGCACAACCTCTGGCGGTCCATGTCCGCTGAGAAGCGCGGACCTGGATCGCTCGTCATTCCTCCTGGGGCCCGAGCCCCAGACCCCACGCCGGTGGTGCGGCCTTGGAGCGTGAGCTCCAGACCCCACGCCGGTGGCGCGGGCATCGACCCTGAGCTCCAGACCCCACGCCGGTGGCGCAGGCTTCGACCGTGAGCTCCGGGCGCCGCGCTGGTTGTGCGGCTCTTGGTCTGTGAGCCGCGGGGTCACGCTGGTGGCGTAGCGGTGGAGCGTGATCTCCAGGTCCTACGCCGGTGCGCGGCCTTGGAGCGTGAGCTTCGGGCGCCACGCCGGTTGTGCGGCTCTTGGTCTGTGAGCCGCGGGGTCACGCTGGTGGCGCGGCCTTGGAGCGTGAGCTCCAGGTGCTGCGCCGGTGCTGGGGCCTTGGATCGTGAGCTTTGGGCTGGAGGCGCTGGGTGTCTAGTAGCTGCCGGCTAGGTAGCTCAGGAAGACGATGCTTACGACTGCTCCGCCGGTGACCAGTAGGGCGGTGGTCATTCGGGAGGGGCCGCGGGCCGCTAGGCGGTAGCAGGCGGCGCCCACCGCGAGGAGGACGCAGAGGCCGATGACCAGTTGCCAGAACGGGAGGAGCATCCCGAGCAACGCGTCGTCGGCCAGGATGTTGGTCCTGCCGTCGGGCATGACCCACTCTCGCACACCGGCAACGCTGGCCACATGCGCCGCGACCTGCTGATCTAGACATGGACCGACCTTGATTTGCACTTCGGGGACGCGCCACGTAACTTTCTCTCTGCAAGCGGAACACCGGACAAAACGAACGGGACGCCGCAAGCACCGCTACCAGGCAGTTCGCTGGTGGCGGGTTCGGGCGGTGCGATCGACCGGCGAGGCCGGATTTGAGATTGCGAAGCCGACCGGGTAACGTATGCAAGCCGGCAGGAGCCGGGCGGGATGACCTGAAAGCCCCTCACGGGAGCGAAGGAAATCCGGCCGGTCTGCAGGATTCCTAGTAACAAACGGACGCGGATCTTCGCGCCCTGGTTACAGGATCTCGGGCGAAGCGCAAGAAAGCCGAAAGTACCGGCTTGACAGCGCGAAACCGACCGAGTAAGCTGGAGAAGTTGTGCCCCGCAGGGCGGGTTCGAGCGAATCGGGCCTGAACTCGGTGTGTGTTTGTTCTTTGAGAACTCAACAGGGTGTTTGATAAGCCAGTGCCAATTGTGATTGTTTTGGCATCCGTTAATAATGGTTGCCGGGACTGCTTTTCCAAAGGTTTTTGTTGGAGAGTTTGATCCTGGCTCAGGACGAACGCTGGCGGCGTGCTTAACACATGCAAGTCGAGCGGAAAGGCCCTTCGGGGTACTCGAGCGGCGAACGGGTGAGTAACACGTGAGTAACCTGCCCTGGACTTTGGGATAACCCTCGGAAACGGGGGCTAATACCGAATATCCACGGTCTACCGCATGGTGGGTTGTGGAAAGTTTTTCGGTCTGGGATGGGCTCGCGGCCTATCAGCTTGTTGGTGGGGTAATGGCCTACCAAGGCGACGACGGGTAGCCGGCCTGAGAGGGCGACCGGCCACACTGGGACTGAGACACGGCCCAGACTCCTACGGGAGGCAGCAGTGGGGAATATTGCACAATGGGCGGAAGCCTGATGCAGCGACGCCGCGTGAGGGATGACGGCCTTCGGGTTGTAAACCTCTTTCAGCAGGGACGAAGCGAGAGTGACGGTACCTGCAGAAGAAGCGCCGGCCAACTACGTGCCAGCAGCCGCGGTAAGACGTAGGGCGCGAGCGTTGTCCGGATTTATTGGGCGTAAAGAGCTCGTAGGCGGCTTGTCGCGTCGACTGTGAAAACCCGTGGCTCAACTGCGGGCTTGCAGCCGATACGGGCAGGCTAGAGTTCGGTAGGGGAGACTGGAATTCCTGGTGTAGCGGTGAAATGCGCAGATATCAGGAGGAACACCGGTGGCGAAGGCGGGTCTCTGGGCCGATACTGACGCTGAGGAGCGAAAGCGTGGGGAGCGAACAGGATTAGATACCCTGGTAGTCCACGCTGTAAACGTTGGGCGCTAGGTGTGGGGGGCCTCTCCGGTTCTCTGTGCCGCAGCTAACGCATTAAGCGCCCCGCCTGGGGAGTACGGCCGCAAGGCTAAAACTCAAAGGAATTGACGGGGGCCCGCACAAGCGGCGGAGCATGCGGATTAATTCGATGCAACGCGAAGAACCTTACCTGGGTTTGACATCACCGCAAAACTTCCAGAGATGGGGGGTCCTTCGGGGGCGGTGACAGGTGGTGCATGGCTGTCGTCAGCTCGTGTCGTGAGATGTTGGGTTAAGTCCCGCAACGAGCGCAACCCTCGTTCGATGTTGCCAGCGGGTTATGCCGGGGACTCATCGAAGACTGCCGGGGTCAACTCGGAGGAAGGTGGGGATGACGTCAAGTCATCATGCCCCTTATGTCCAGGGCTTCACGCATGCTACAATGGCCGGTACAATGGGCTGCGATACCGTGAGGTGGAGCGAATCCCAAAAAGCCGGTCTCAGTTCGGATCGGGGTCTGCAACTCGACCCCGTGAAGTCGGAGTCGCTAGTAATCGCAGATCAGCAACGCTGCGGTGAATACGTTCCCGGGCCTTGTACACACCGCCCGTCACGTCACGAAAGTCGGCAACACCCGAAGCCGGTGGCCCAACCCTTGTGGAGGGAGCCGTCGAAGGTGGGGCTGGCGATTGGGACGAAGTCGTAACAAGGTAGCCGTACCGGAAGGTGCGGCTGGATCACCTCCTTTCTAAGGAGCACCTCCCGGCGAAAGTCGGGTAGGAGCCCGCCACCTCCGAATGTGGGGTGGGGGTGCTCAATGGCGGAGACACTGGCTTAGTTAACTCTGGCAACGGCCACATTGTTCTAGTACGGCTGTCCTTTCGGGGATGGTGTGGAACGAGCTCGATGGTGCGGCTGGAGATGGCATAAACACCCTGTTGGGTCCTGAAAGAACAAGCTCACTGAGCGGGTTTTTTCTGGATCGGAGTCGCCAGGCATGCCTGGCTCCACATACCGCCGGCGGATCGTCGGGTTTCTGGTGTGGGGCTGTGATGGTGTGGGTTGGTTGTTTGTTGAGAATTGCACAGTGGACGCGAGCATCTTTGTGGTCAAGTTGTCAAGGGCGAACGGTGGATGCCTTGGCACCAGGAGCCGATGAAGGACGTGGGAGGCCGCGATAGGCCTGGGGGAGCTGTCAACCTAGCTGTGATCCCAGGGTGTCCGAATGGGGTAACCCGGCACCAGTTATGTGGTGTCACCTGCACCTGAATACATAGGGTGTATGGAGGGAACGCGGGGAAGTGAAACATCTCAGTACCCGTAGGAAGAGAAAACAAAAGTGATTCCGTGAGTAGTGGCGAGCGAAAGCGGATTGAGCCTAAACCGGTTGCGTGTGATACCTGTCAGGGGTTGCGTGGTCGGGGTTGTGGGACACTGCGTGATGTGCTGACACACGTCGAAGAAGTTACAAAACCAGTTGCTAGTCGAATGGTCTGGAAAGGCCGACCGTAGACGGTGATAGTCCGGTAGGTGAAAGTGGCTGGTCTTCTGTGGTTGTTCCCGAGTAGCGGCGGACCCCTGTAATCTGCCGTGAATCTGCCAGGACCACCTGGTAAGGCTAAATACTTCCTGGTGACCGATAGCGGACGAGTACCGTGAGGGAATGGTGAAAAGTACCCCGGGAGGGGAGTGAAATAGTACCTGAAACCGTTCGCCTACAATCCGTCGGAGCCTTTAGGGGTGACGGCGTGCCTTTTGAAGAATGAGCCTGCGAGTTAGTGGCACGTGGCGAGGTTAACCCGTGTGGGGGAGCCGTAGCGAAAGCGAGTCCGAATAGGGCGTTTAGTCGCGTGTTCTAGACCCGAAGCGGAGTGATCTAGCCATGGGCAGGCTGAAGCGCGGGTAAGACCGCGTGGAGGGCCGAACCCACCAACGTTGAAAAGTTGGGGGATGACCTGTGGTTAGGGGTGAAAGGCCAATCAAACTCCGTGATAGCTGGTTCTCCCCGAAATGCATTTAGGTGCAGCGTCGCGTGTTTCTTGCCGGAGGTAGAGCACTGGATGGTCTAGGGGGCCTACAAGCTTACCGAAATCAGCCAAACTCCGAATGCCGGTAAGTGAGAGCGCGGCAGTGAGACTGCGGGGGATAAGCTTCGTAGTCGAGAGGGAAACAGCCCAGATCACCAGCTAAGGCCCCTAAGCGTGTGCTAAGTGGAAAAGGATGTGGGGTCGCATAGACAACCAGGAGGTTGGCTTAGAAGCAGCCACCCTTTAAAGAGTGCGTAATAGCTCACTGGTCAAGTGGTTCCGCGCCGACAATGTAGCGGGGCTCAAGTACACCGCCGAAGCTGTGGCATTCACATATTAACCCGGCCGTGACCCTTGTGGTTGCTGGTCCAGGTGTGTGGATGGGTAGGGGAGCGTCGTGCCGCGAGTGAAGCAGCGGAGTGATCGAGTTGTGGACGCGGTACGAGTGAGAATGCAGGCATGAGTAGCGAAAGAAGGGTGAGAAACCCTTCCGCCGGATGACCAAGGGTTCCAGGGCCAGGCTAATCCGCCCTGGGTGAGTCGGGACCTAAGGCGAGGCCGAGAGGCGTAGTCGATGGACAACGGGTTGATATTCCCGTACCCGCGAAAGAGCGTCCCTGACGAACCTTACTGTGCTAACCACCCAAGCCATCCGAAGACCTTCGGGTTGAGGGTGGGGAGCGTGGGAACCTGGTGGGTAGTAGTCAAGCGATGGGGTGACGCAGGAAGGTAGCTGATCCCGGCCGGTGGTTGTGCCGGGGTAAGCGTGTAGGCCGCACCATAGGCAAATCCGTGGTGCATGAAGGCTGAGACGTGATGCCGAGCCGATTCAGGTGAAGTCAGTGATCCTATGCTGCCGAGAAAAGCCTCTAGCGAGTTCTTAGCGGCCCGTACCCCAAACCGACACAGGTGGTCAGGTAGAGAATACCAAGGCGATCGGGCGAACTGTGGTTAAGGAACTCGGCAAATTACCCCCGTAACTTCGGGAGAAGGGGGGCCGGACACGTGAAGCAACACGCTTGTGGAGCGTGGTATGGCCGCAGAGACCAGGGGGAAGCGACTGTTTACTAAAAACACAGGTCCATGCGAAGAAGTAATTCGATGTATATGGACTGACGCCTGCCCGGTGCTGGAACGTTAAGGGGACCTGTTAGCTCTTCGGGGCGAAGCGGAGAACTTAAGCGCCAGTAAACGGCGGTGGTAACTATAACCATCCTAAGGTAGCGAAATTCCTTGTCGGGTAAGTTCCGACCTGCACGAATGGCGTAACGACTTCCCCACTGTCTCAACCACAGGCCCGGCGAAATTGCATTACGAGTAAAGATGCTCGTTACGCGCGGCAGGACGGAAAGACCCCGGGACCTTTACTATAGCTTGACATTGGTATCTGAGTTAACTTGTGTAGGATAGGTGGGAGCCTGTGAAGCTCGTACGCCAGTACGGGTGGAGGCAATCTTGAAATACCACTCTGGTTGATTTGGGTATCTAACTTCGGACCGTGATCCGGTTCAGGGACAGTGTCTGGTGGGTAGTTTAACTGGGGCGGTTGCCTCCTAAAGAGTAACGGAGGCGCCCAAAGGTTCCCTCAGCCTGGTTGGCAATCAGGTGTTGAGTGCAAGTGCACAAGGGAGCTTGACTGTGAGACTGACAGGTCGAGCAGGGACGAAAGTCGGGACTAGTGATCCGGCACTGGCATGTGGAAGCGGTGTCGCTCAACGGATAAAAGGTACCCCGGGGATAACAGGCTGATCTTCCCCAAGAGTCCATATCGACGGGATGGTTTGGCACCTCGATGTCGGCTCGTCGCATCCTGGGGCTGTAGCAGGTCCCAAGGGTTGGGCTGTTCGCCCATTAAAGCGGTACGCGAGCTGGGTTTAGAACGTCGTGAGACAGTTCGGTCCCTATCCGCCGTGCGCGTAGGATACTTGAGAAGGGCTGTCCCTAGTACGAGAGGACCGGGACGGACGAACCTCTGGTGTGCCAGTTGTCCCGCCAGGGGCACGGCTGGTTAGCTACGTTCGGAAGGGATAACCGCTGAAAGCATCTAAGCGGGAAGCTCGCTTCAAGATGAGGTATCCCACCCACACTTGTGTGGGGTAAGGCCCCCAGCTAGACCACTGGGTTGATAGGCCGGAAATGTAAGCCCGGTAACGGGTTCAGTTGACCGGTACTAATAGGCCGAGGACTTGACCTACAAAGCTGCTACGCGTCCACTGTGCAACTCCCGACAAACAAACAACACCCGTCGAAGCCCTGCGGCTCCGGAGTTGTTTGATATGTCGATAGAGTTACGGCGGTCATGGCGGAGGGGAAACGCCCGGTCACATTCCGAACCCGGAAGCTAAGCCCTCCAGCGCCGATGGTACTGCACCCGGGAGGGTGTGGGAGAGTAGGACGCCGCCGGACATCTTTCAGATTAGGGCCACCCTTACGAGGTGGCCCCTAATTCTGTATTGCTCGAGCAAACAGACAAGCGCCCCGCTGATCAGCGGGGCGCGTTTGCGGCTGCTCAGTCGCGGCTCTGAATGCGCGTCGCGCATCGTCGCGCATCAGGCCGCGCCGCCTCGTCCGGCGGAGCGCGACCCGGGAACAGCGCCATGCCGGTAGCTGCCGTGGTCGGCCCAGCCGCACACCGCCATGTCCGCCGTCCTCGACCGCGGTGGTCCCGCACTTCATCACGCCGCCGAGCTCACCGGCGGGCACCTCGTGCACGCCCGTCGACCGCACCCGGTCTCGTCGCCGACATCAGACCGAACAGCGTGTCCAGGTCCGTTCGCCGGCTGACCAGAGCAACGCCGTACCCCCGAAGACAGCACGCTGCGGTCGGTCGTCGGCCGGGATCGCGGTAGACCGCGCCGACGCTGCGACTTCAGGTCGATGTCCGGCGGCGAAGGCCGCTGCGCAGGTACTCGGCCGTGGCTGCCGCGCTCGGTCGCTGTCGTCGCGCGGTCAGGCCCGCCACCTGACGTCGGCGTCGACAGTCGTCGGTGTCCTGCTGCTGAGATGATCCGGCCAGCCGCCAGACACCGACCGCGGCCAGCCCCGGCGAGGCCGACCACCGCTGCGACCGAAGCCAGCACGATCTTGCCGGCGCCGGGACAGCCGGCGGGCGCGGGCCCGTCGGGTCCTCCTCCGGAGTCGTCCGGCGACGCTGCGCCAGATCGGCTGGCGTCGATCAGCTCGATCGGCTCGCGCCGGTTCGCGCGCGCTGGGATATCGGTCGTTCGGACATAGCACGCCACCGTAACGCGAACGGCCGGTGGTCGCATGCGGGGTCGCCGCGGAAGCGCTCCGTAGACTTGTCACGGGTGACCGAGACACTGGATGACCCGACGCCCCGACGCCACCGACCCTTGCCGGCGCAGTACCAGCCCGGCGAGGTAGAGCAGCGGCGGTACGAGGCGTGGGTATCCGGCGGTGTACTTCCGGGCCGCCGACGCGACAGCGACAAGCCGCCGTTCACCATCGTCATCCCGCCGCCGAACGTCACCGGCTCGCTGCACATGGGCCACGCGTTCGAGCACACGCTGCATGGACGCGCTGATCCGCCGCCGGCGGATGCAGGGCTACGAGGCGCTGTGGCTGCCGGGCATGGACCACGCCGGCATCGCCACCCAGAACGTGGTCGAGCGCCAGCTCGCCGGCGAGGGCCTGTCCCGGCACGACCTCGGCCGGGAGAAGTTCGTCGAGCGGGTCTGGCAGTGGAAGGCCGAGTCCGGCGGCGCGATCCTCGGCCAGATGCGCCGGCTCGGCGACTCCGTCGACTGGGACCGCGAGCGCTTCACCATGGACGAGGGCCTGTCCCGGGCCGTCCAGACGATCTTCAAGAAGCTGTACGACGACGGCCTGATCTACCGCGCCGAAGCGCATCATCAACTGGTGCCCGCGCTGCCTGACCGCGCTCGTCCGACATCGAGGTCGAGCACACCGACGACGACGGCGAGCTGGTCTCGATCCGCTACAGCGACGACGGATCGTCGTGGCCACCACCCGGGCCGAGACGATGCTCGGCGACACCGCGGTGGCGGTGCACCCCGACGACGAGCGCTACAAGCACCTGATCGGCACCGAGGTCGAGCTGCCGCTGACCGGCCGGCGCATCCCGATCGTCGCCGACGAGCACGTCGACCCGGCGTTCGGCACCGGCGCGGTCAAGGTGACCCCGGCGCACGACCCGAACGACTTCGAGATCGGCCAGCGGCACAACCTGCCCAGCGCTCACGATCATGGACGAGCGCGGCGTGATCACCGCGCCCGGCCCGTTCGAGGGCCTGGACCGGTTCGAGGCGCGCCCGGCGATCGTGGCCGCGCTGCGCGAGCAGGGCCGGATCGTCGCCGAGAAGCGGCCGTACGTGCACGCGGTCGGGCACTGCTCGCGGTGCAAGACCACGGTCGAGCCGCGGCTGTCGCTGCAGTGGTTCGTCAACACCGGCCCGCTGGCCAAGGCCGCCGGCGACGCGGTGCGCGACGGCCGGGTCCGCATCGAGCCGGCCGGAGCTGGCCAAGCGCTACTTCGCCTGGGTCGACAACATGCACGACTGGTGCATCTCCCGCCAGCTGTGGTGGGGCCACCGCATCCCGGTCTGGTACGGCCCGGACGGCGAGATCGTCTGCGTCGGCCCCGACGAGGAGCCGCCGACCGGCGAGGGCTGGCGAGCAGGACGAGGACGTGCTCGACACCTGGTTCTCCAGTCGGCGCTGTGGCCGTTCTCCACGCTCGGCTGGCCCGAGCAGACCGCCGGACCTGGCGCAGTTCTACCCGACCAGCGTGCTGGTCACCGGCTACGACATCCTGTTCTTCTGGGTCGCCCGGATGATGATGTTCGGCCTGTACGCGATGGACGGCCGGCAGCCGTTCGACGTGGTCGCGCTGCACGGCATGGTGCGCGACCAGTACGGCAAGAAGATGTCGAAGTCGTTCGGCAACGTGGTCGACCCGCTGGACTGGATCGACCGGTTCGGCGCCGACGCGACCCGGTTCACCCTGGCCCGCGGCGCCAACCCCGGCGCCGACGTGCCGGTCAGCGAGGAGTGGTGCCAGGGCTCGCGCAACTTCTGCAACAAGCTCTGGAACGCCACCCGGTTCGCGCTGATGAACGGCGCGCACGTCGACGGGCGACCTGCCGCCGACCGAGCAGCTGTCCACCGTGGACCGGTGGATCCTGTCCCGGCTGCAGCACGTCATCGCCGAGGTCGACGAGCAGTTCGAGGCGTTCGAGTTCGCCAAGGTCTGCGACGCGCTGTACCACTTCGCCTGGGACGACGTCTGCGACTGGTACGTCGAGCTGGCCAAGCCGGTGCTGGCCGCGGGCGGCGCGGCGCGCCGACGCCACCCGGCGGGTGCTCGGCCACGTGCTCGACCAGCTGCTGCGGCTGCTGCACCCGGTCATCCCGTTCGTCACCGAGGAGCTGTGGATCGCGCTGACCGGCGGCGAGCACGGTGGTCAGGCGCCGCCTGGCCGGCGGCCGACCGGCGCTGCGTCGACGACGCCGCCGAGGCCGAGATGGACGGCGCTGCAGCGGGTGGTCACCGAGGTCCGCCGGTTCCGCTCCGACCAGGGCCTGCGCCCGGCGCAGCGGGTGGCCGCCCGGCTCGACGGGCTGGCCGCGGCCGGCCTCGCCGCGCACGAGCCGCTGATCCGGTCGCTGGCCCGGCTGGACGACGCCGGCGACGACTTCGCGGCCACCGCCACGCTCGCCGTCGCCGGCGGCGTGACGCGTCGACGCTGGACACCCGCGGCGTCGATCGACGTGGCCGCCGAGCGGGCCCGGCTGACGAAGGACCGGGCCGCGGCCGAGAAGGAGGTCGCGCAGTGCCGGGCGCAAGCTCGGCAACGCGGCGTTCATCGACAAGGCGCCGGAGCCGGTCGTCGGCGAAGATCAGCGAGCGGCTGGCCGCGGCCGAGGCCGACCTGGCCCGGATCGACGCGCGCTCTGGCAGGCGCTGCCGCGCATGAGCCGACCGCTGACGCGGCGGAGTTCGCCGCGAGGTCGACGCCGACGCTGGACGCGCGCGCGGCTACACCCGGATGGTCTTCGACCTCGGGCCGGATCGAGGCGCTGCTCGACCTGCTCGGCAGCCCGCAGCGGGCGTACCCGTCGATCCACCTGACCGGCACCAACGGCAAGACCTCGACCGCCCGGATGATCGACTCGCTGCTGCGCGCGCTACGGCCTGCGCACCGGCCGCTACACCAGCCCGCACCTGGAGACGGTGCGCGAGCGGATCAGCCTCGACGGGCGAGCCGATCAGCGAGGAGCGGTTCGTCGAGGTCTACCGCGAGGTCGAGCCGCTGGCCGCGCTGGTCGACCAGCGAGCACGACGAGCCGCTGACCTACTTCGACATGACCACCGCGCTGGCGTTCGCCGCGTTCGCCGACGCGCCGGTCGACGTGGCCGTGGTCGAGGTCGGCCTCGGCGGCGCCGACGACTCCACCAACGTGCTCCAGGCCGGCGTCTGCGTGATCACCCCGATCGGGCTGGACCACACCGAGTGGCTCGGCGACACGCTCGAGGACATCGCGCTGGCCAAGGCCGGCATCATCCACAAGGGCGCCACGCGTGATCTGCGCCGCGCAGACCGAGGAGGCCGATGCGGCCGATCCTGCGAACGCTGCGCCGAGGTCGGCGCCACCATCGCCCGCGAGGGCGGCGAGTTCGGCGTGCTGCGCCGGACGCTCGCCGTCGGCGGGCAGGTGCTGACCCTGCAGGGCCTCGGCGGCGTGTACGACGAGATCTTCCTGCCGCTGCACGGCGCGCACCAGGCGCAGAACGCGGCGGTCGCGCTGGCCGCGGTCGAGGCGTTCCTCGGCGCCGGCGCCGACCGGCAGCTCGACGTCGAGGTGGTCCGCGAGGGCTTCGCCGGACGTCAGTCGCCGGGCCGGCTGGAGCGGGTCCGCAACGCGCCGACCATCCTGCTCGACGCCGCGCACAACCCGCACGGCATGGCCGCCACGGTGACCGCGCTGCAGGAGGAGTTCGCGTTCAGCCGGCTGGTCGCGGTGGTCGCGGTGCTCGGCCGACAAGGACGTGCGACGGCATGCTGGAGCTGCTCGAGCCGGTGGTCGACGCGGTCGTGGTCACCCGCAACACGCTCGCCGCGGGCGATGCCGGTCGACGAGCTGGCCGCGCTGGCCGCCGAGGTCTTCGGCGAGGACCGGGTGCGACGTCGGCCGACGACATGCCCGACGCGATCGAGACCGCGGTGGCGCTGGCCGAGGACCGACGTCCAGGGCGAGCTCGAGCGGCGTGGGCGTGCTGGTGACCGGCTCGGTGGTCACCGTGGCCGACGCGCGGAAGCTGCTGAAGCGATGACCACCCCCGACGACACCCGCCCCGAAGCCGACGCCGCGGCCGACGCCGGACGAGCTGCCGCCGGGCTACCGGCGGTCCGGGTTGCGCAACCCGGGCGGCGCGGTGCGCGGCATGGGCTCCGCGGCGCTCGGCCTGGAAGGGATCGTGCTGCTGCTGGCGATCCAGCCGATCCGGGTGCTCGGCGGTGACCTCAGCGCCGGCGCCGTCTGGACCGTGGTCGTGCTGGCCGTCGTCTGCTTCGTGCTGTGCGGGATGATGCGCCGCCCGTGGGTATGGTCCGCCGGCACCGTGGTGCAGGCCGCGTGCTGCTCGGCGGCTTCCTGCACTGGTCACTCTTCGCCCTGGGCGTGATCTTCGGCCTGGTCTGGCTCTTACGTCGCTGCACGTCCGGCGCTCGATCCTCGGCTAGGGGTGGCGCTCGGCGGCGCTGCGTAGGACGCAGAACTCGTTGCCCTCGGGGTCGGCGAAGACGACCCAGCCGCCGTGTTCACCGGGTGCGGGATCGCGGCGGTCGTCGACGATCGTGGCGCCGAGGGCGAGCACCCGGGCGACCTCCTCGTCGCGCGGCACGTCCGGGCGCAGGCAGATGTGCACCCTGTTCTTCGCCGTCTTCGGCTCCGGCACCGTCTGGAAGAACAGGTGCAGGCCGGTCGGAAGCTCGATGCTGGCCTCTGGGTCACCGGGGAAGTCGTCGGCGGCCAGCGGCGCCGACATCACCTTGCTCCAGAACACCGCCAACGCGTACGGGTCGGCGGCGTCGAACGCGACATTGAGAACCGTTGGCGCCACAGCGGCGCTCCTTCCGTGGCAGGTTTGGAGCACCAACCTGCCACGGGCGGCACGGGTGGGGCTACCCCGTTTCCCGGCTGCGCCACTGGGTGATGGCGATGCCGTGGCCGTCGGGGTCACGGAACGCGGCCGCCCAGAGCTCCAGCTTCACTCCCCGGTTGACCACCCGCGGCGGGTAGGTGAACCGGACACCCTTGGCGCGCAGGTCCTCGTACACCGTCATCACGTCGCCGACCTCGAGGTTGAGGTGGACCAGCCGGCGGCTGACCGCGGACGCCTCTTTGATCTCGCGGAGCACCATCCGGGTGTCGCCGGACGCCAGCACCGCGTTGTGCTCGCCGCTGTCGATCTCCTGGAAGCCGAGCATGTCGCGGTAGAAGGCGACCGACCGGCCCAGGTCGCGGACCAGGAAGGTGAGCCCGACCCCGTGGATGGTCGCGCCCGTGGCGCCGGGCCGGGCGCTCGGGTAGGCGGTGAACAGGTCGGCGAACTGGTCGCCTTCACCGTCGTCGTCGGTACCGCGACGCACCTCCTGAGGCGGAACGTCGTCACCCGCGGCGGCCACCGGCGCCGGCGGACCGTCGCCCTCGGCCGGCAGGTCTTCCGGGCCGTCCTGGTCGTCCGCCGGCTCCGTCCCGACCGCTGAGCCTGCCCGCGCCGACTCGTCAGCATCGGCCAGCGCCTCGTCGTCGGCAGCCACTGGCTCGTTGTCGGCAGCCACCGGCTCCTCGGCGGCCTCCGCCGGCGCGTCAGAGCGCATTCCGGTCTCAGCCGATTCACCCTCGTCGCCCGGCTCTTCGGACATTTCGGCTTCGGTCGGCCCGGCGGCGTCGGCCGGCCCCGCACCCGCCGTCGCCGGCCGGCTCACCCGCCGTTCCGTGAACAGCGGCTCGGCCCAGTTCGCGTCCTGGTCGAACACGTCGTCGGGCTGTTCGGTGTTGGGCCCGGCAGCACCTCGCTGCCCGGGCACGTCCGGCGGCGGCGGCGGTGCGGTCGCGGTGGCCGTGCCCCCGGAGCCTTCCTCCCGTGACGCCCGCTCGGCCCGGGTCTTGCGCGGGTCGGGCCGGGCCCGGCGGGTCAGCGGCGGCGCGCTGCCGGACGGCTCGACGAGCTCGCCCTCCACCACGATCGGGCCGCCGGGTGTGTGGTGCACGACCGGCTCGGGCTTGCGCAGGCCGCTGAGCTCGTCGGTCAGGTCGGCGGTGGTCGTTTCGATGGTCTCGACCGGGGCCGCCGCGTAATCGTCGGGGGCCGCCGCGAAGTCGTCGTCGCGTCGCGGCCAGCGGGACTCGTCGTCCTCGAGCGGGCCCAGGTCGTCTTCGCCGGAAGCCGCCGCCTCCGCGTGGGTGAGCACTTCGTCCCAGAGGATGCGGATATGGCGCGGATCGTCGATCGCCACCATGATCGGCAGGCTGGCGCCGACGTCGGGCCATTTCGCCACCGGCACCCGCGGGTCGCGCATGCGGACCAGGCGGCCCGCGACGCCCGGCGCGTCGACCAGTACCTGCAGCTCGCAGCGCCCGAACACCGACGACGCCGGCGGCTCGGAGACGCTGTGGACGTGCGCGGTGCCGGCGACCCAGGCCCGCGCGCCACCGCGAATGGCCGTGACCAGCACGAGCCCGACCGCGAGCACGATCAGCGCGATGCCCAGAGCCACGATCGCCAGGCTCTGCATCCCGATCCCGAACAGGACCACGAACAGCGCGACGGTGGCCAGCACCGCGGCGAACAGCTTCCGGACCGGTGCGAGCGGGCGGCGGTTGCCGTTCGCCACAGTGGACCTCCCCTGAGTCACCAAGAAGGCTAGGCCCCGCGCGCCCGCATAGGGAAGAGCCGGCGGTCAGTGGGTGATCCACCATCGGTAGCATGTACCCCCCAGCTTCAGGAGGGTGTTCAACGTGTCCAGCAGCCCGGTCGAGCGCACGCTCGTGCTGATCAAGCCCGATGCGGTCCACCGCGGCCTGGTCGGTGAGATCCTGAGCCGCTTCGAGCGCAAGGGCCTGACCATCGACGCCCTGGTCAACCGCCAGATGGACGCGGAACTCGCCGACGCGCACTACGCCGAGCACGTCAACAAGGCGTTCTACCCGCCGCTCAAGGAGTTCATGACCAGCGCGCCGCTGGTCGCCCTGATCCTGAGCGGCGACACCGCGATCGACGTCGTCCGCACACTGGTCGGCGCCACCGACGCCCGCAAGGCCGCCGCCGGCACCATCCGCGGCGACCTCGCGCTCTCCAACCGCGAAAACCTCGTACACGCCTCAGACTCGCCTGAAAGCGCGAAGCGCGAGATCGCTCTCTGGTTCCCCACGGCGTAGGCCAAGATCCGACAGGCGACGAGCCTGTCCCGGGTCCGTCGAGGGCATGACCGTCGCTCCCGCCGGAGACCGCTCGCTGACGCTTCGCTGCCAGGTTCGCGGCCGAGCGGCGGCCGCGGTGGTCAAGCGCCGTCGCGGCCCGCGAAGGGCTCGCGGTGGCCTTAGATCGCAGCGGCTTTGAGTGCGTTGATCAGTGTGTTCAGTGCCGGTGGCGCGTCTGCGGTCTCTCGGGTAGCCGTGTAGATCGTTCTGGTTGGCTCTGGGCGGCGGATCCGGCGCACGACGACGCCGGGGTGGCGCGTGCTCAATCCCAGCCGGGGGATCAGGGTGACGCCGAGGCCGGCGGCCACGAAGCCCTGGGCCGTCGCGTAGTCCTCCGACTTCGGCCACGAAGTCCGGGGTGAAGCCGGCCGCGGCGCAGGCGTCGATGATCGGCGTCCAGGCAGGGGCCGGGCGGTTCGCTGCCGACCCACGGCTCGCCGGCGAGGTCGGCCAGGTCGAGCACCCGCTGGTCGGCGAGACGGTGCCCGGCCGGCAGCACCGCCTGGTAGGCGTCGTCGAGCAGGCGCACCACGCCGACGCCCGGTCGGCGGCTCGTCGCGCCGGGCGGCGGACCACGATGGTCAGGTCGGCGTCGCCCTGCTCCACGCCGAGCAGGGGTCTCGGGGTCGGTCAGCTTGAGGTCGACCGTGACGCCCGGATGGGCTCCGCCGGAGCCGGGCCAGGGCGGGCGCCAGCAGGGTCGGGCCCGACCGAGGCGAAGTAGCGCACCGCCAGCCGGCCCGTCCGGCCGGCCCGCAGATCGGCCAGTGCGGTCTCGGCCTCCGCGACGCTGCTGGCCGATGACGGCCGCGTGCCCGGTGAGCAGCCGGCCCGCCGCTGTCGGCCGGACGCCGCGGCCGACCCGTTCGAGCAGCGCGATGCCGGCCTCCTTCTCCAGCGCCGCCACCTGCTGGCTGACCGCGGACGGGGTGTAGCCGAGGTGCGCCGCCGCCGCGGTCACCGAACCGCTGCTGACCACCGCCCGCAGCACCTGCATCCGCCGTACATCGAGCATGTAGCAGAGCTTAACGGAGGTGCAGAACTTTTCGCTTGTCCTTCCAGGTTGATCAGGGCACCGGTCACCGTGCGAAGGCCGAGTGAGGAGAGGCAGGTGAACAGCGCACGGCAGGGCCGGGACCTGGCGCGGGTGGCCGTGCTCGCCCTGCTGTGGGGATCGACCTTCCTCTGGATCGAGCTGGCGCTCGACGCGCTGTCCCCGGTGCAGGTCACCTTCAGCCGCTGCGTGCTCGGCGCGGTCACGCTGCTGGTGGCGTGCTTCGGCACCGGCAGGCGGCTGCCCCGCGGCCGCGGCGATCTGGGGCCACATCGTCGTGGCCGCGTTCTTCTGCAACGCCCTGCCGTTCACGCTGTTCAGCCTCGGCCAGCAGACCGTCGACTCCGGGCGTGGCCGGCGTGCTGAACGCGACCACGCCACTGTGGACACTGCTGATCGGCCTCGCCATCGGCACCGAGCGCGGATCCGCGCCGATCCGGCTGGCCGGGCTGCTGCTCGGCTTCGGCGGCGTCGTGCTGATCTTCGCGCCCTGGCAGCACGGCCGGGCCGGTCGGGTCGGGGCGCGCTCGCCATCCTCGCCGCGGCCGCGAGCTACGCCGTCGGCTTCGCCTACATGGGCCGCAACCTGGTCGGCAGGGGCATCCCCACGATCTCCCTGTCCGCCGCCCAGCTCCTCGCCGCGACGGCGCTGACCGCGCTGGCCCTGCCGGCCGGCGGCCTCGCCGCCGGTCGATCTCGACCCGAAGGCCCTGGTCGCCGTGGTCGTGCTGGGGGTGTTCAGCCACCGGCGTCACCTTCCACCTCACCTACCGGATCATCGCCGACGAGGGCGCCACCAACGCCGCGACGGTCGGCTACCTGCTGCCGGTGGTCTCGGTGCTGCTGGGCGCCGTCGTGCTCGACGAGGACTTCACCGTCCGCATCGCCGCTGGGATGGTGGTCGTGCTCATCGGCGTCGCGATGACCCGTCGGCAAAACCGGTTGCGACAAGGTACGGCCTTGGCTGACAGTTGATCCATGACGTTCTGACGGGCACCACCACAAGCGCTACAGCCGCCTCCGTCCCTGTTCAAGAAGAGAACGTCTTGTCTACCGTCACCGTGTTCGCGTCTGCCGCGCAGCTGGATCGAGTCCGACGCCGTCGACCAGTGCCACCAGGTCGCCGCGCTCGACGGCATGCGTCCACGTCGCCGGCATGCCCGACCTGCACCCCGGCAAGGGCGCCCCGATCGGCGCCGCCATGGCCTCGACCGTGCTGTACCCGCACCTGGTCGGCTCCGACATCGGCTGCGGCATCGCCGTGTTCCCGGTCAGGCTCAAGCGGGCCGTGCCCGAGCGGCTGGCCGGCCGGTTCCCCGACCTCGACCGCGCGCTCGACCGCCGACGACCCGGCCTGGGACGTGGTCGACGCCGGCGGACATCCCGGGCGGCCACACCGAGGGCCTCGGCACGGTCGGCCGGGGCAACCACTTCGTCGAGCTGGCCCGGGTCGGCACCGTGCTCGACGCCGGCCACGCCGCCCGGCTCGGGCTCGCCGCCGGCGACCTCGTGCTGATCGTCCACAGTGGCTCGCGCGGCCTCGGCGAGCGGATCCTGCGCGCGCACACCGAGGTGCACGGCGCCGGCCCGGCCGCCGATCCCGCCGCCTACCTGGCCGCGCACGACGACGCGGTGCGCTGGGGCTCGCTCAACCGGCGGCTGCATCGCCGCCCGGGTCGCGCGCGCGCTCGGCGCGCGAGCCGACCGAGCCGATCGTCGACCAGTGCCACAACCTGGTCGAGGTCCGCGACGGCGGCTACCTGCACCGCAAGGGCGCGGCGCCCGGGCGACGGCCGGGACGTGCTGATCGCCGGCACCCGCGGCACCCCGTCGTACCTCGTCGCCGCGCACGCCGGCGCCGAGGCCAACTGCTCGGTGGCGCACGGCGCCGGCCGCAAGATGTCCCGGGCCGACGCGCTGCGCCGCGGCAAGGCCAAGCACACCGTCGAGGAGCTGCGGCGCACGCCGGTCGGGCTCGGTGGTGGTCTGCGGCGACCGGCAGCTGCTGTTCGAGGAGGCGCCGACCGCGTACAAGCGGATCGAGCAGGTGATCGGCGACCTCGTCGACCACGGCCTGGCCACCCCGGTGGTCGCGACCGTGCCGCTGGTCACCTACAAGACCGCCGACGGCGTCGCCGCCAGCCGCGGACGCCGGTCGATGACCGTCACCTGCTGCATGTCGGCCGGTCGCGGCCCGCAGGAATGCGCCTGGGCGGTGGCCCGGCTGACCGGCCGCCTGGAGGCCGACGCGGCCCGGCGCGGCCTGGCGGTCCGGCGGATCGAGACCGTGCCGGGCGAGCGCCCCGGCACCTTCCGGTCGGTGCTGGTCGCGCTCGACCGGCGCCGGCGCCGACGACGTTCGCCGCGGCGTGGACCGGCACGCTGTGCTGGCAGGCGCCCAGCCCGTACCGGCCGGCACCGGCCGGAAGAACTGGTACGTCATCGCCCAGCCGTGCGAGGTCGACGCCGCGCCACGCCCTTCGCCGAGGCCGACGTCGAGATCGTCGGCTGCCGCACCGGCGGCCCCGGCGGGCAGCACCGCAACAAGGCCAGCACGGCGGTCCGGGCGACCCACCGCCCGACCGGCATCGTCGTGGTGGTCGACACCGAGCGCCACTTCGAGCCAGAACCGCCGGCTGGCCGTGGACCGGCTGCGGGAACGCCTGGCCGGGACGGACGATGCCGCGGACCGGGCCGGCGACGCCGCCCGGTGGCGGATCCACGACGAACTCGTCCGCGGCAACCCGGTCCGGATCGAGCGCCCTTGACCGTTGAATGGAGGGCATGGAAGGCCGGAAGGACGGCGGAGCTGGCGGATCGGCACGCCCGACGACGTCGCCTGGCTGGCCGGCAGGACCACGGCCTATTCTCGATCACCACGGCGATCCCGCCGGTGTACGCGGGCTACGCCACGTTCCACCCACCCGCCGGCGTCGGCTTCGCGGAGCACGAACGCGCCGTGGTCGACGTGCTCGTCGAGCAGACTCCGCCGCCAGCCGTGGTGGCTGGGCTATCTCGAGACCGGCGCCCACGACGTCGTCTTCCCGGCCGCGCCACGGGTGCCGCTCTACTGGCAGTGGCCCTACGTGTTGGTCGAGGCCGGCCCGGAGCAGGCTCTCACCTGGCGCACGGGCCACATGCGTGGCGACGGATCGCTGCCCGACCTGTTCTTCCCCAGGGACCGCTCGTGGCTGGTCTCGGCCCTCTGGCACGAGGGCTGGACCGACCTGGGCGGCTCGCGGCCCTGATCGCCGCCCTCCAGCCCGACCCATTGGTCAACGCCCGCCCCGTCAGCCCCGACGAAGAGCACTGCCACCGGGCCTCACCACGACTAATACATTTCGGACCATCGGGCTACGACGGGTGTACGACGGACCGAGCCCGTCGACGGCACGCGCGTACTCGTCGACCGGGTCTCGCCGCGCGGTCTGCCAAGGGCAGCTTCGACGAGTGGCTCAAGGACGTCGCGCCGTCGACCGACCTACGGAAGTCGTACGGCCACGATCCCGAGAAGTTCGCCGAGTTCCGCAAGCACTATCTCGCCGAGCTCAAGGATCCGAGCGGGCCGCGGCGCTGGACCAGCTCCGCGCGCTCCAGAAGAAGGGTCCGGTCACGGTGCTGACCGCGAGCAAGGCCGTCGACATCAGCGAAGCCGCCGTTTGGTCGACCTCCTGCGCTGAGGCGGCACCCGATCGGGTATCGCCCGGTCCAGCGACAGGTCTCCAGGTCATCCACGGTCTCCGTAACGTCGTCTAGGTTCTCCTTCGACGATCACGGTGGCCCCAGATGAGCAGCTCCGGTGCGGTTCGTCGGCACGCCGCCGGCCCGGTGCGGTCCGGCTGGCGGAGTCGACGCTGACCCAGGTGCGCGAGATCGAGTCGCTCGGCGAGTGGCTCAAGGTCGCGTCCCAGCAGCCCAGCAGCGCCGACCCGTTCGGGCCCGACCGCCGACTGCTGCTCGGCTCGGTGCACGCCCACCTCGCGGCCGCCGGGACGCCGCCACCCAGGCGCCGCTCGACCCGCCGCGGTGGTGGGCATGGCCTCGCAACGGCGGGCGGATCGAGCGGGCCCGCGGCAATTGGACGCCGCCGAGGCGCTGCTGCTGAACGTCGCGCCCACCTGGTACGTGCTCGGCGCCATACCCAGCGTGCTCGGCCACGCGCAACGGCACCTGGGCGCGACCGACCCGCGCCGGCAGGAGATGGAGCGGATCGCGCGCGCCCTCGGGATCACCAGCGCAAAGGTGACGGTGACCGCCGAGGAGAAGCAGACGATCGTGCGCCAGGAGCGCGGCACCATCGCGGCCGTCATGCGGGCGGCGAGTTCGGCCGCGCTGCGGGAGATGGTCCGGCTCCGCAGCTTCCGCAACGTGGTCGTCGTCTCCACCGCCCTGATGGCGGCGCTGGTGGTCGCCGTCGCGGTGGCCGGCTTCGTGCGGCCCGAGATGATCCCGATCTGCTTCGCACCTCAGGACGGTGGCCAGGTGATGGTGGTCTGCCCGACCGCGCAGTCCGACCCGTTCCCGGCCACTCCGCTGGGCTCGCCGGCAGCGGCGTCGAGCATCGTCCAGAACATCGACGACGCGACGATCGCCACCGTACGCGGCTGGGATCTGCTGTTGATCCTCCTGATCGAACTGATCGCCGCCTCGGTGGCCGCGGCGGCGGCGATCCGCGCATTCTGCGGCTCATCGGAGCGGTTCGGCGTGCCGGTCGCGTTGGCCGTGTTCAAGCTGCCGACCGGGGCGCTGACCGCGTTCCTCGGCCTGTTGCTGATGCGCGGCCAGTTCGTGCCGGGTCTGAGCGCGCTGGACACCTCGGCACAGATCCTCGCCTGGGCGCTGGTCTTCGGCTACGCCCAGCAGTTGTTCACCCGGCTGGTCGACCAGCAGGGGCAGACGGTGCTGAACTCGGTGCGCGGCGCGAGCACGACTCCTCCATAGCGAACGGGCGGGCGCTCGCGCGCCCGCCCGTCCTGACTACCACTGTGCGGGCG
>CAWIXO010000025.1:0-87702 GCA_963840005.1 uncultured Actinomycetota bacterium
GACGCCGCCGGACAATCATTCCAGTCGAGGGCCGACCCATAGGGGCGGCCCTCGACTGCGTGTGCCGGCAATTCCGGCATGAGGAAGGATGTACCCCGTGAGTGCAGACCAGGGCGGCGACGCCCCTCGCGACCGCCGCGACGACGACCGCGGCGGCGAGGGCCGACGCGACCAAGGCGAGCGGGGTAACCGCGACGACCGCGGCTCCCGTCCGCGCCGTGAAGGAGACCGACCCCAGGGCGACCGGGGCGGCTACCGTTCCGGACCCCGTGACGGCGGCGGCTCCAGCGGCGGCCGTGGTGCCGGCGGAGGTCGTCCCAGCTATGGCGACCGTGGTGCCGGCGGAGGTCGTCCCAGTTACGGCGACCGTGGCGCCGGCGGTGGCGCTGGCCGGCCCAGCTATGGCAACCGCGATGACCGCGGTGGCGACCGTGGTGGCTTCCGTTCCGGACCCCGTGAGGACCGGCCCAACCGGCCGAGCTCGGTGACCGTCCGAGCTCCGGGGACCGTCCGAGCTACGGCGATCGGCGTGGTTCGGGGTCGGGTGACCGCCCGTACCGTGACCGCGACGATCGCGGTGGTTTCCGTTCCGGTCCGCCGCGTGACGATCGCGGTGGTGACCGTGGTGGTTACCGTTCCGGCCCGCCGCGTGAGGGTGACCGCGGTGGCCGACCCAGCTATGGCAACCGCGACGACCGCGGTGGCGATCGTGGCGGCTTCCGCTCCGGTCCGCCGCGCGACGATCGCGGCGGCGACCGTGGTGGTTTCCGTTCGGGTCCCCCGCGTGATGATCGCGGTGGTCGGCCCAGCTATGGCAACCGTGACGATCGTGGCGGTGACCGTGGCGGCTTCCGCTCGGGTCCGCCGCGTGATGATCGCGGTGGCCGACCCAGCTACGGCAACCGCGACGATCGCGGTGGCGATCGTGGTGGTTTCCGTTCCGGTCCGCCGCGTGACGATCGCGGTGGTGACCGTGGTGGTTACCGTTCCGGTCCGCCGCGTGAGGGTGACCGCGGTGGCCGACCCAGCTACGGCAACCGTGACGACCGCGGTGGTGGCGACCGTGGCGGCTTCCGCTCGGGTCCGCCGCGTGACGATCGCGGTGGTGACCGTGGCGGCTTCCGTTCCGGTCCGCCGCGTGACGATCGCGGTGGTGACCGTGGTGGCTACCGTTCCGGTCCGCCGCGCGAGGGTGACCGCGGTGGCCGACCCAGCTACGGCGACCGGGACAACCGAGGCTTCCGCTCCGGACCTCGCGACGACCGTGGCGGCGACCGCGGTGCTGATCGTGGCGGCTTCCGCTCCGGTCCGCCGCGTGACGACCGTGGCGGTGACCGTGGCGGCTTCCGCTCCGGTCCGCCGCGCGACGATCGCGGTGGTGACCGTGGTGGCTACCGTTCCGGTCCGCCGCGTGATGGCGACCGTGGTGGGTTCCGTGGGCGCGACGAGGGCTCTCGGCCCGGCCAGCGCGGCGACCGTCCGTACCGTGACGACCGCGGCGGCGACCGGGGCGGCTCCCGTCCTGGCTCCAGCCCGCGCACCGGCGACCGACCCTACCGGGACCGGGACGACCGTGGCTCGCGCCCGACACAGCGGGACGGCGACGACCGTGGCGGTTTCCGCTCGGGTCCGCCGCGCGACGACCGTGGCTCGGGCGGCGGCTTCCGGGACCGCGACGACCGTGGCCCCCGTGATGACCGTGGGCCCCGTGACGAGGTTCGCGACGATCGGACGTCGACCGTTGGTCCGGTGATCCCTGAGGACATCACCGCGAGCGACCTCGACAAGGACGTTCGCGCTGAGCTGCTCGGGCTCAACCGGCCCGTCGCGGAGATCGTGGCGCGGCACCTGGTCGCCACCGGTCGGATGATCGACGACGACCCGGACGAGGCGTTGGCGCACGCGCTGGCCGCTCGCCGGCTCGCCTCGCGGATCGCCGCGGTGCGGGAGGCGGTCGGGCTGGCCGCGTACCACGCCGGCGAATGGCAGACGGCGATCGGCGAGCTGCGCACGTACCACCGGATGAGCGGGCGGCAGGACCACCTGGCCGTGCTCGCCGACTGCGAGCGGGCGCTCGGCCGCCCCGAGCGGGCGATCGACCTCTACCGTGGTGCCGACCGTGCCGCGCTGGCCCCGGCCGACGCCGTCGAGCTGCTCATCGTGGCCGCCGGCGCGCGTGGTGACCTGGGCCAGAAGGACGCCGCCGTGGCGATGCTCCAGGTCCGCGAGCTGACCAGCGGTTCCGAGGAGGCATGGGCCGGGCGGCTGCGGTACGCGTACGCCGACGCGCTGCTGGCCGCCGACCGGCGGGACGAGGCACGCGAGTGGTTCGCCCGCGCGGCCGAGGTCGACGCACGACGACGAGACCGACGCGGCCGAGCGGCTGCTGGAGCTCGACGGCGTGCATCATCGAAGGCGACGAGCAGGACGAGGACGACGAGGCGGAGACCGCCGACGCCGCCCTCGCCGACGACGACGCCGCCGACGAGGACGCCGTGGTCGACGCCGTCGACGAGGATGCCGAGGACGACGACCGTCGACGCCGATGCGGACGACGACGACGACGAGGACGACGAGGACGACGACGACCTCGAGGACGGGGTCGAGCTCGACTCCGAAGGCCAGGCCGACGACGACGACCGCCGAGGACGCCGAGATCGACGAGGACGACGACGACGACGACGAGGACGACCTGCCGGTCGACCGCCGACGCCGACGACCAGCCCGTCCAGACCGTGACCGGCGGGCTGCCGCAGGAGACCGCGGACGATGACGTCCCGGTCGACGACGGCCGACGACGAGGACGAGCCGGAAGCGGCCGTCGAGGTGGACGCCGAGGGTCAGCCGGACGAAGAGGTCCCGGTCGACGCCGAGATCGACGCGGACCCGGATGCCGACCTCGACGCCGACGACCGCAAGGCCTGCCCGAGATCGACGACACCGACGACGGCGATGACCATGTCGCCGCCGGCGTCGGGTCGGCTCGCCGACGCGTACGACCTGGTGATCTTCGATCTGGACGGGGTCATCTACCTGTCCGACAGCGCGGTGCCGGGCGCGGTCGAGGCGGTCCAGCGGCTGCACGAACAGGGCCGCTCGATCGCGTACGCGACCAACAACGCCAGCCGGCGTGCGGCCGAGGTCGCCGAGCTGCTGCGCGGGCTCGGCGTCCCGGCCGAAGCCGACGAGGTGCTCACCTCGGCGGCGGCCGCCGCCCGGCTGCTGGCCGACCGGCTGAAACCCGGCGCGCCGGGTGCTGGTGGTCGGCGCCGAGGCGCTGCGCCAGGAGGTCTGCGACGGCGGCCTGACCCCGGTCAGCAGCGCCGATGACCAGCCGGTGGCGGTCGTGCAGGGGTACGGGCGCGAGGTCGGCTGGGTCGACCTGGCCGAGGCCGCGCTGGCGGTCCGGGCCGGTGCGCTCTGGGTCGCGACCAACACCGACCGGACCCTGCCCAGCCCGCGCGGGCCGCTGCCCGGCAACGGCTCGCTGGTGGCGGTGCTGCGCACGGCGCTCGACCGGGAGCCCGACGTGGTGGTCGGCAAGCCGGAGCCGGCGCTGTTCGAAGAGGCGGTCAGGCGCGACGCCGCCAGCCGTCCACTCGTGGTCGGCGACCGGCTGGACACCGACATCGAGGGCGCGGTCGGCGCCGGGCTGGACAGCCTGCTGGTGCTCACCGGGGTCAGCCAGCCCCGGACCTGGTCGCGGCACCGCCGGAGCGCCGGCCGACGTACGTCGCCAAGGACCTGGCCGGGCTCTTCGACGACGTGGAGACGCTGGCGATCACCGCCGAGGGCACCGGTTGGCGGGTGGCCGACGGACGAGCTCGACGGCCACGGCGACCCGATCGCCGCTCTGCGCACCATCTGCGCGGCGGCCTGGGCCGGCACCGGACGTGCAGCGGCATCCGCGGCGCCGAACGACGAAGCCGACGCGGCACTGCGCGAGCTGGGGCTCTGAGCCGGCTGAGGCCTCTAGAGCAGCTTGCGCAGCTTGAGCAGGTCGAACGGGTTGGCCTTGATCCGCATCTGACCGCCGGCGAGCGCGCGGGCGAAGTCGAGATCGCCGCGGACCAGGGCGAGGAGGTCGTCGCTGGTCAGTGCTCAGCGCGATCTTCGCCTTGGGGTCGTCGCCGTCGGTGATGTCGACCAGTTGCCCGTGGTGCAGCCGGCCGTGGAACGCGGCGTCCAGGTCGGTGATCCGGCAGGCGAGGGTGCGGTCGAGGTCGAGCCGGCTCTGCGCCGTCGGCATTGCCGGCGAGCCTCGCGGCCAGCTCGTGCAACGCCTCCCGACACTCGTCAACGGTGGCCAAACTGCCGCTCCCCTCGCGCCACGTGATCTCCCGGCACGGTACCGCACAAGGCCGACATCGGCGCCCGGTAGCGTGGAGCCGGAGCCGTTGATTTGCTGGTGTCCGCCGTGAGTCACACCGTGGCCACCGTGGGGAGAGGACGCAGACGATGCAGGACGCGTGGCGGGCATACCTGGAGCTGGCCCTGGGCGCGACGGAGACGTCGCGGAAGAAGGCCCAGAAGGTCGCCCGCAAGCTCGTCGGCAAGAGCGGCGCCACGGCGGCACAGCTGCAGGCGATGGCCGAGGAGATGGTCACCACCAGCGCCGCCAACCGGGAGGCGCTCGACCAAGCTGGTCCGGTTCGAGGTCGACCGGGCGCTCGGGCGGGTGGGTCTGGCCACCGCCGAGGAGGTCGCCGAGCTGAACACCCGCGTACGCGACCTGGAGGTCGAGCTGCGGGCCGGAGCGGGCCCGCGCCGACGCGGCCGCCGACGGCCGTCGCCGCGCACCGGCGCGGTCGCGGCCAAGCAGCGCCGCCGGCGCCGCGCGAAGACCGCGCCGGCGGCGAAGAAGGCGCGTCGCGAAGAAGACGGCACGCGCCAAGAAGGCCGCCGCCAAGAAGCCGCCGCCGACGTCGACGCCGCCGACGCCCGTCGCCGAAGCCGGCGCCGGCGCCCACGGCGGCGAAGAAGACCGCGGCCAAGAAGACCGCCGCGGCCACGAACGACCGACGAAGACGGCCGCGACCAAGACCGCCGCGACGAAGGCGCGTCGCGAAGAAGACCGCGGCCACGAAGACCGCCGCGCCGGCGAAGAAAGCCTGGCGGTGCCCGGCGACCGCTCCCGTTCCGAACCCCGGCGATGTTCGCCCGGGTCGCGCCGGCGCAGCCGGTCGAGCTCACGCCGCCGGCCGACGGGCTCTCCGGCACCCGGCGGTCGACGCCGCGATCCGGTCGATGGCCAACGCGGCCGAGCTGTCGCCGCGGACCAGATCGCCGAGTACGAGGCGGCCTACCGCACCCTGCGGGAGACCCTCGCCACCATCGACCAGGCCTGAGCGACGACACTGGCCATGGCACGTCGAAACCGGCTCGACACCGAGCTGGTCCGCCGTGGGCTGGCCCGGTCCCGGGAGCAGGCCGCCGAGCTGGTGGAGGCCGGCCGGGTCGAAGGTGCGCGGCGTGGTGGCCCGCAAGGCGGCCGCGATGGTCGACCCGGCCGACCCGGTGCTGGTCACCGGTGACGACCCGACCGTACGTCTCGCGGGGCGCGCACAAGCTGCCGGCGCGCTGGCCGCGTTCGGCCCGCGCGGGCTGACCGTCACCGGCCGGCGCTGCCTCGACGCGGGCGCGTCCACCGGCGGCTTCACCGACGTGCTGCTGCGCGCCGGCGCCGCCGAGGTGGTCGCGGTCGACGTCGGCTACGGCCAGCTCGCCTGGTCGCTGCGCACCGATTCGCGGGTACGGGTCGTCGAGCGCACCAACGTCCGCACCCTCGAACCGGAGCGATCGGCGGTCCCGTGGCGCTGACCGTCGCGGACCTCTCGTTCATCTCGCTGCGGCTGGTGCTGCCGGCGCTGGCCGGCTGCACCGAACCCGACGGTGACCTGGCGCTGATGGTCAAGCCGCAGTTCGAGGTCGGCAAGGAGCGGGTCGGCGCCGGCGGCGTGGTCCGCGAGCCGGAGCTGCGCGCCGAGGCGGTGCTCGACGTGGCCGCGACCGCCGCCGAGCTCGGTCTCGGGCGTGGCCGGCGTGGTCGCCAGCCCGCTGCCCGGCCCGAGCGGCAACGTCGAGTTCTTCGTCTGGTTCCGGCGCGACGCGCCGACCCGTCGTCCCCGACGAGGTGCACGCCGGTCGTCGCGGCCGGCCCGACGGCAGTCCACGAGGAGACGGCATGAGCGAGCGCAGCGAGGGCGAATCGGCCGGCTGCAGCAGCCCCGGGTCACGCCGGGCCTCGCGAAGCGAGTGCACGGGCATGAGCCGGACCGCCCTGCTGGTCACCCACACCGGGCGGCGGCGGAGCACCGAGCACGCCCGTACGGTGGCCGCCGATCTGATCCGGGCCGGTTTCGAGGTGCGGGTGGTCGCCGACGAGGCCGACGACCTCGACCTGCCCGGCGTGGTGCCGCGCAGCGGCCAGGACGCCGCCGAGGGCGCCGAGATCGTGTTCGCGCTCGGCGGCGACGGCACGTTCCTGCGCGCCGCGGAGCTGGCCCGGCCGGCGAAGGCGCCGCTGCTCGGGATCAACCTCGGCAAGGTCGGCTTCCTGGCCGAGGCCGAGATCGACGACCTCGACCAGGCGGTCCGGGACGTGGTCAACCGCGACTACACGGTGGACGAGCGGCTGACCCTGGACGTGCGGGCGGAGCTCGACGCCCGGCGGCCAGGTGGTCGAGTCGTGGGCGCTCAACGAGGTCAGCGTCGAGAAGGGACAGCGGGCCCAGATGCTGGAGCTGCTGGTCGACGTGGACGGCCGGCCGCTGTCCCGGTACGGCTGCGACGGCGTGGTCTGCGCGACCCCGACCGGCTCCACCGCGTACGCGTTCTCCGCCGGCGGTCCGGTGGTCTGGCCCGAGGTGGAGGCGTTGCTGCTGGTGCCGATCAGCGCGCACGCGCTGTTCAGCCGGCCGCTGGTGACGGCGCCGACCTCGACGTTCGCGATCACCGTCGACCCGTTCACCACGCTCGCGGTGCTCTGCTGCGACGGCCGCCGCGTCTACGACCTGCCGCCCGGCGCGCAGGTCACGGTGCAGCGGGGCACGCTGCCGGTGCGGATCGTCCGGCTGCGCCCGCGCCCGTTCACCGACCGGCTGGTGGCCAAGTTCGGCCTGCCGGTGGACGGCTGGCGCGGCGGCGAAAATCTAGGCGAGGGCGTCCGGCGGGATCGCCGGCCAGGTGGTCGAGGCGTTGCGCAGGAAGTAGTCCTCGCCCGGGTCCCAGGTGTGTCCGGTGGCCCGGCGGTGGTAGACGTAGCCGAGCGGGTGGGTGCGGTAGATCGTGCCGCCCGCCCGGACCAGCCGCTGGATCAGCCCGAGGTCGACCGAGCGGGGCACCGGGCGCCAGCCGCCGACCGCCTCGATGTCGCCCTTGGCGAGCAGCATGGTGCCGCCGGAGACCATCTCGCCGAACGCTTCCGGCACGCCCGAGCGGCGCCGGACGACGGTGCCGCGGCTTTCCAGGAAGACCAGCTCACTGCCCTTGCCGACCAGCGTCGCACCGGAGTAGTGCCGGGCGAGCACCAGGTCCCAGAGGTGCTCCGGGCCGTAGGTGTCGTCGTCGTCCACTTTGGTCACCAGCGTGCCGGCGGCGCGTGCGGTGGCCAGCCCGAGCACCGTGCCGAAACTGGCCTCGGCCGGCACCTCGACGACCTGGTGCGGCCGCCCGGCGAGGGCTTCGGCGAGCCCCGCCGGCGCGGGCACGCCGTGCAGGCAGACCACGATCTCGAGCCGCGGGTACGTCTGTGCGGCGAGCATCGCGAGCACCGGACCGAGCAGTTCGGGGCGGCGGGTGGCGAGGATGGCGCTGACGGCCGGCGGGTCGCCAGCCCGGCCGCGTGGTGCCGCAGGGCGGCCCGGCGCTGCCGCACGCTGCGCGCCTCGACCGCGAGCGGTTCGGCGTCGGGTCCGGGCGGCGGAGCGTCCAGGATGGCCCGTAGGTCGGGCGCCAGGGCCGCCATGGTCGTCGGCGGCACGGCGGACGCGTCGACCAGCACGCCGGTCGCGCACAGCGCGGCCAGCCCGGCCGGACCGATGCGGGCGCCGACGGTGGCCGCGCGGGCGCCGCGCAGCCGGGCCAGGGTCGCCGCGTCGAACAGCGGGGAGTCGAGCACCAGGCGTGGCGCGTCGGCCCGGTAGGCGGCCGGGCGCCGGCCACGGGGGTTGACCCGGGTGGCGTCGAACCGGGCCGGGCCGACGACGACCGGGGCCGCCCGCGGCCAGGGGTCGGCCGGGGCCAGTGCGGTCAGGGCGCTGCGGATCGCGTCACCGAGCGGCACCGGCCGTGTGTAGCGCAGTGAGACGACCACGGAGCCGCGGCGCAGGTGCGGCCGGGCGACGCGGTGCCGGACCAGGTAGCGCGCCGGCGCGACCGGTGCCGACCAGGGCGTGTGCCGCCAGTACGCGACCACCACCCGGACCCGGCTGGCCGGTTCGGTGGCGAACGGGCCGGCCGCCACGTCGCGGAGCTGGTCGACGGAACCGGCGACGACCAGCGCGGTGCCGCCGACCCGGACCACCCGGGTGCCGACGGCATCGGCGAGCCGTTCCGGCGCCGAGGCGCGCAGCTCCGCGGAGATCAACCGGCGACCCGCTCCCGCTGCGGCGGGGCGGAGGCGACGGGTGCGGGGCGGCGGGCGCCGGACAGTCGCTTGCGCACGTTCCAGGCGGCCATCAGGCCCTGGTAGAGGTTGTAGGCGCGGCGGCGACCAGTGCGCTGCTTGACGCCCTCGTTGCCGCCCGGCATCGGGGCGCCGGCGGCCGGCTGGTGCCGGCGGTACTGGTCGCTCACCCTCAGAAAATACGCCCGCCGGCGGCTGCGTGCGATCCGTTGCTCGTGACCGAGGACCTGAAGGCAGTGCCAGATCATCCGGCGGAAGACGGCCGAGCGGGCGGCGGCGTACCGGGTGGGGTCGGTGTCCATGAACGCGAACACCCGGTCCCACTGGAGGAAGACGTCGAAGTGCCGGTCGTCGACGGTGCGGGTGATCTGCCGGTCGCGCTGCCGGTAGGCGTAGCAGTCCCGGTCGAGGAGGGCGATCCGCTCGGCGGCGAGCAGGGCGGGGAGCACGAAGGCGACGTCCTCGTACCAGCCGGACGGGAAGGCGACCGGCAGGAACGAGCGCCGGAAGATCTTGGTGCAGGCCAACCAGAGGTGCTCGACCAGGCGCGGCGCGGCGGCCAGGGTGACCGGGCGGTCGGTGCGCACGCCGGCCTCCACACCGGGCAGGTGGGTCTCCACCCGGCCGTCGGGGTACCGCCGCGCGTACCCGAGGACGAGCACGTCCGGATCCGTGGCGCGCAACCGCTCGGCGGCGGCCTCGACGCTGCCGGCCGGCAGCCAGTCGTCGCCGTCGACGAACCAGACGAACTCGCCGGTCGCGGCGGCGACGCCGGCGTTGCGGGCGGCGCCCAGGCCGGAGTTGCGGGGGAGGGTCACCACGCGCAGGCGGTCGTGGCGGGCGGCGTAGCCGGCGAGGATCGCGGCGGATCCGTCGTCGGAGGCGTCGTCGACCGCGACCACCTCGATGTCGCCGGGCTGTCCGAGCACCGAGTCCAGACAGTCCGCGAGGTAGGTCTCCACCCGGTAGACCGGGATGACGACGCTGATCAGAGCCATAACCACAGAGCTTCCGTAACCCGCCCGGCCCGGCCATGAGCGCCAGACGAACGGCAGGTGACGAACCGACTGCCAAACGGTTTACCGGCAAAGCGGTGCATCACTTCGGCCGACCCGCGGGCGCGGCTGGTCAAGTGTCGGACCCCGCTACTACTGTCGTGTCCTGTGCTGGAAGAGTTGCGGATAACCGGGCTCGGCGTCATCGACGACTCGACGCTGCCGCTCGCCGGTGGCATGAACGTCATCACCGGTGAGACCGGCGCGGGCAAGACGATGGTGGTCACCGGCCTCGGCCTGCTCTTCGGCGGCCGGGCCGACGCCGGGCGGGTGCGTGCCGACCCGGGCCGCGCGGTGGTCGAGGGGCGGCTGCGGCTGTCCGGCCGGTCGCGACGACGGTCCACGCCCGGGTCAGCGACGCCGGTGGCGAGCCCGACGACGACGGTTCGCTGCTGCTGAGCCGCACCGTCACCGCCGAGGGCCGGTCGCGCGCCCACGTCGGCGGCCGGCGATGCCGGTGGCGATGCTCGGCCGAGATCGGCGAGCAGGTGGTGGCCGTGCACGGCCAGTCCGACCAGCTCCGGCTGCTGCGGCCGGCCGAGCAGCGGGCCGCGCTCGACCGGTTCGCCGGCGCCGACGCACGAGAAGCTGCTCGGCGAGATGCGCGAGACCTACACGCGGTGGCGGCGCGGTGGCCGACGACCTGGCCGACCGGCGGCGCAACGCCCGCGAGCGCAACCAGGAGGCCGACCTGCTCCGGCTGGGCCTCGACGAGATCACCCGGGTCGACCCGCAGCCCGGCGAGGACGACGACGCTGAAGGCCGAGGCGCAGCGGCTCGAGCACGCCGAGGGGCTGCGCGCGCCGCGATCGCGCGCCTACCAGGCGGTCGGCCGGCGACGGCGCCGACGAGGCGCCCGACGCCACCGGCCTGCTCGGCACGGCCCGGCGGACGCTGGAGGCGCAGTCCGGCGTCGACGCCGAGCTGGGCGACCTGCGCGGCGCGGCTCGACGAGGCGGCCACGCTGATCGCTGACGTGACCGCCGAGCTGTCGGCCTATCTCGACAGCCTCGACGCCGACCCGGCCCGGCTGACGACGATCTACGAGCGGCGGGCCGCGCTGCGGGCGCTGACCCGCAAGTACGCCGACGACGTCGACGGGGTGATCGCCTGGGCCGACCGGGCCCGCGAGCCGGCTGGGCGAGCTGGACACCTCCGACGAGCTGCTCGACGAGCTCGACCGGGAGCGGCAGCGGCTCGCCGGCGAGGTGGCCGAGCTGGCCGGCGCGGTGTCGGCGGCCCGCCGGGAGGCCGCCGGCCGGTTCGCCGAGCAGGTCACCGTCGAGCTGGCCGGGCTCGCGATGCCGCACGCCCGGATCGAGGTGCGATGGTCCGCCGGTCGGCGGCCAGCCGGCGCTGACGTCGACGGCGCCGAGTCGGGTCGGCCCGGACGGCGCCGACGAGGTGGAGCTGCGGCTGCTGGCCCACCCGGGCGCGCCGCGCTGCCGCTGCAGCAAGGGCGCCTCCGGCGGCGAGCTGTCCCGGGTGATGCTCGCGATCGAGGTGGTCTTCGCCGGCGCCGGCGGCCCGCCCACGCTGGTCTTCGACGAGGTCGACGCCGGGGTCGGCGGCCGGGCCGCGGTCGAGATCGGCCGCCGGCTGGCCCGGCTGGCCCGCAGCCACCAGGTGCTGGTGGTGACCCACCTGCCGCAGGTGGCCGCGTTCGCCGACCGGCACCTGGTGGTGGCCAAGGACACCGGCGGCGCGGTGACCACCAGCGGCGTGCGGGTGGTCGAGGACACCGAGCGGGCCCGCGAGCTGGCCCGCATGCTCGCCGGTTTGCCCGACTCCGATCTGGGTATCGCGCACGCGGAGGAGCTTCTGGCGGTGGCGGCCAGGGAACGCCGCAGCTAGCGGCGGGGTCGCACACCGTGGGTGGGTGAACGACCGCAGAAGGGCAAGGTGTGACGCGGGCCACCGCCGCGGGTGGCGTCGCATGGTTCGCTGAGAGCTGGCGCCGTGCCGGTCAGACACGCGTGCCGCAGCTAGCACCCCTGCTCAGGCATGTCGCGACAGAATTCGTTCGCCGGACATGCCAGGATGGTCACGATGCGTCTACCCACCTTGCGCCGGACCCGGAGCGCCGAACCGGGCACAATCACCGGCACCGCGCGCCTCGACCGCCGGACCAAGCGCCTGGTCGGCCGGTTGCGGCCCGGGCGACATCGCCGTCATCGACCACGTCGACCTCGACCGGGTCGCCGCCGACTCGCTCGTGGCGGTCGGTGTCGCCGCGGTGCTCAACGCCAAGCCGTCGATCTCCGGCCGCTACCCCAACCTCGGGCCCGGAGGTGCTGGTCAAGGCCGGCATCCCGCTGGTCGACGACCTCGGCGAGGGCGTCTTCCAGCAGCTCCGCGAGGGCGACATCGTGCGGATCGACGGCAACACCGTGCTCGTCGGCGGCGAGCCGGTCGCACACGGCACGCCGGCAGGACGCCGAGACCGTCGCCAAGGCGATGGCCGACGCCCGCGAGGGCCTGTCGGTGCAGCTGGAGGCGTTCGCCGCCAACACGATGGAATACCTCAAGCAGGAGCGCGACCTGCTGCTCGACGGCGTCGGCGTGCCCGACGTCGAGACCACGCATCGCCGGGCGGCACTGCCTGATCGTGGTGCGCGGCTACGACTACAAGGCCGACCTCGACGTGCTGCGGCCCGTACATCCGCGAGTTCAAGCCGGTGCTGATCGGCGTCGACGGCGGCGCCGACGCGCTGGTCGAGGCCGGCTACACGCCCGACATGATCATCGGCGACATGGACTCGGTCTCCGACGACGTGCTGCGCTGCGGCGCCGAGGTGATCGTCCACGCCTACCCGGACGGGCGGGCGCCGGGCCTGGCCCGGGTGCAGCAGCTCGGGGTCTCCGCGATGACCTTCCCGGCCGCGGCGACCAGCGAAGACATCGCGATGCTGCTGGCCGACGAGAAGGGCGCCACGCTGATCGTCGCGGTCGGCACCCACAACACCCTGGTCGAGTTCCTCGACAAGGGGCGCGGGCGGCATGGCCTCGACGTTCCTCACCCGGCTCAAGGTCGGTGGCAAGCTGGTCGACGCCAAGGGCGTCAGCCGCCTCTACCGGCAGAGCATCTCCGGCTCGTCGCTGCTGCTGCTGGTGCTCAGCGCCGTCGCCGCCATGGCCTCCGCGGTGGCCGTCTCCACGGTGGGCAAGGCCTATCTCGGTGTGCTTGCCGAGTGGTGGGACAATTTGGTCTTCCAACTGGGACAGCTCTTCAGCTAAGGGCGGGGCGTGCCCGACCGAATCAGAAGGCAAACAGCGTGATCAATTTCCGGTACCACGTGGTGTCGCTCACCGCGGTGTTCCTGGCGCTGGCCATCGGGCTGGTCGTCGGCACCGCCGCGCTCAACGGCCCGGTCGCCGACTCGCTCAACGAGCGGGTCTCCGGGCTGCGCAAGGACAACACCCAGCTACGGGACCAGGTCTCCAGCCTTCAGGAAGAGGCTCAAGCGCGAGGAGGACTTCGCCGCCGAGATGGCGCAGGTCGTCCTCCCGGGCCGGCTGACCGGCCGCAAGGTGCTGATGGTCACCTTGCCGAGCGGCCGTGACCAGGCCGACCGGGTCCGCACGATGCTGACCACGGCCGGCGCGACGATCACCGGCCGGATCGACGATGCAGGACAAGTTCTCCTACCCGACAACGCCAGGAACTGCTCGACCTGGCCGTCCTCGGCCGCGCAGCCGACGATCCCGGTCGCCGGGCTGCCGAGCAACAGCGACGGCGTCGAGACCGCGAGCGCGCTGCTGGCCAGCGCCGTGCTCGACCGCACCCAGGGCACGCCGCCGGCCGCGGCCGACCGTCACCGCGCTGCTGACCGCGTACGAGAAGGCCAGGTACATCGGCTACGCTGACGCCGGCAAGGACAAGGTGACCGAGCCGGCCGAGGCCGTGGTGATCGTGACCGGGCTGCCCTACGTCGACAAGGACTCGGCCCAGAAGGACCAGGCCGTCGTGACGCATGGTCAGCCAGTTCGACAAGCATGGGCGCGGTCGTGGTCGGCCGGCAACGGCGCCGAGCGACGGCAACGTGGTCGCGGCGGTCCGCGGCGACGGCGCGCTGGTCAAGACGATCTCCACCGTCGACAACGCCAACACCACCCAGGGCCAGGTCGTCGCCGCGCTGGCCACCGGCCGAGCAGTTCAACGAGGGCAAGGCCGGGCAGTACGGCGCTCGGCGCCGGCGCCGCGCTCGATGATGCCGCAGCAGCCGCAATGAGCCGCAGCCGCTCGCTGCGCCCTGCGCGCACGGTCGGCGGCGCTGACGGCGCCGGGCGGCGCTGCGCGGCGCTGCGCGGGCTGCGCGGTGCCGAGGCGCTGCGAGCGCACCAACTTCCGCGGCCGCACGGTCACCCTGGCCGCCGGCCCGGCGCTCGCCGTCGGCGCCTCGACCAGCGCCGCGGCCGGCGCCGGCAGCGTGCCCGCGGCCGGGCGCGGCGCTGGTCGCCGGGCCTCGGCTCGGGCGCCGTCGGTCTCTACGACGACGTGGTCGGCGGCCGCCCGGAGCAGCAAGCGCCAAGGGCTTCAGCGGTCACCTCGCCGCGCTCCGCGAGGGCCGGGTGACCAGCGGCTTCGTCAAGATCGCCGGGGTCGGGCGCGGCCGGCGCTCGCGGCCAGCGCGCTGCTCGCTGCCGATCGGCCGCGGGCCGCGGGCCGGCTCGGCACGGCGGTCGACGTCGCGCTCGGCGCCGGCGTCATCGCCGGCACCGCCAACCTGTTCAACCTGCTCGACCTGCGTCCCGGGCGGGCGATCAAGGCCGGCGCGCTGGTCGGCCGCCCCGCTGGCCGCCGGCCCGGCCGGCGGCCTGGTCGCCGGCGCCGCTCGGCGCCGCCGCCGGCGCTGCTCCCCGACGACCTCGACGAGCGGTCGATGCTCGGCGACGCCGGCGCCAACGCGCTCGGCGCGCTGCTCGGCGTGGCCTGGCCGCCCGCACCGGGCCGGTCGGCCGGGCCGCGCTGCTCGCCGGCCTGGCCGGGCTGACCGCCGCCAGCGAGAAGGTCAGCTTCACCCAGGTCATCCAGCGGACGCCGGGGCTGCGCGAGCTCGACGCGCTGGGCCGGCGCCCCTGACCACGTGAGCGCGACCACCCCTCCGCAGCACCTCCGTGCACCCCCGGCCGCCGGCGGCTCGCGCGTGGCCGGGCCGCCGGCCTGATCGGCGGGCTCACCGTGCTGAGCCGGATGGCCGGCTTCGGCCGTACCGCCGTGCTCGGCTGGTGTCGTCGGCTCGACCGCTGCTCGGCACGCTGTACGTCACCGCGAACACCGTCCCGAACATCATCTTCGAGATCGTCGCCGGCGGCGCGCTGGCCAGCCTGGTCGTGCCGCTGCTGGCCGGCGCGGTCGCGGCCGGCGACCGGCGCACCGTGGCCGGCGACCGTCGTCCGCGCTGCTCACCTGGACGCTGGCGGCTGCTCGTGCCGCTCGCCGTCGCTGGTCGCGCTGCTCGCCGGCCCGATCATCGACGGTCTCGCCGGCGAGCCATCGCCGCCCGCGACTCGACGCCGGCGTGCTGATGCTGCGGGTGTTCGCGCCGCAGCTGCCGCTGTACGGGGTCGGCATCGTGCTCACCGGCGTGCTCCAGGCCCACCGGCGGTTCGCCTGGCCGGTGCTCGCGCCGCTGCTGTCCAGCGTGGTGGTCGGCGCGCGTACCTACGGGCGTTCGCGGCCGTCGAGGGCGCCCGGGCCGACGTGCCCCAGGTCGGCGTCGGCGGCCAGCTGATCCTGGCCGTGCGGCACCACGCTCGGCGTGGTGGTGCTGTCGCTCTGCCTGCTGATCCCGGTCCGCCGGCTCGGCCTGCGGCTGCGCGCCCGACCTGCCGGTTCCCGGCCGGCGCCGGGCCGGCACGCGCGCCGCCTCGCCGGCGCCGGGGTGGTCACCGTCGGCCTGCAGCAGGTCGCCGTGCGTGGTCACGCTGCGCCTGGCCAACCAGGGCCCCGAGGGCGCGGTGGTGGTCTTCACCCTCGCCCAGGCGGTCTACCTGCTGCCCTGGGCGGTCCTCGCGGTGCCGGTGGCGACCGCGGCCTACCCGGCGCTGGCCACCGCGCACAGCACCGGCGACCATCCCGGCTACCGCGACCGGCTCGGCCCCGGCCGCCCGCGGCGTGCTGCTGCTGAGCTGCCTCGGCGCCGCCGCGCTGGTCGCGGTGGCCGAGCCGGTCGGCCGGGTTCTTCGCGCTGACCGGGCCTGGCCGGCGGCGGTCGCCGGGTTCGCGCCGGGGCTGATCGGCTACGGCCTGTTCGCGCATGCTGTCCCGCGCCCTGTACGCCCGCGGCCTGCCCCGGCCCGCCGCCGTGGCCACCGCGATCGGCTGGGTGACGGTCTCGGTCGCCGCGTCGCGCTGGCCGCCGGGCTGCCGACACGGCCGCCGGCTGCTCGCGCTGGCCCTGGCCAACTCGATCGGGATGCTGGTGCTCGGCGCCCTGCTGGTGCTGGCCGTCCACCGCCGGGCCGGCGCGGCCGCGCTGGCCGGCTTCACCCGCGCGCTGCTGGTCGGCCTGACCGCCGGCGCGGCGGCCGCGGCCGCGGGCTGGGCGGTGGCCGACGCGCTGAGCGGCGGCAGCGCGGCGGGCAAGCCGGACCGCCCTCTGGCACGGCATGCGTCGCCGGCGTCGTGGTGGTGCTGGTGTTCCTCGCGGTCGCGTACCCACTGGACCGGCACGACGTGCGACCGGCGGTGGCGGCGGTCCGCCGCCGGCTACGCCGCTAGCCGCGGCGCTTTGCTCTGCATCCATACGCGCATCACCTGAACGGCCGTTCAAATGGTGCGCATATGGATGCAGAGCAAAGGCGGGCAGAGGGTCCACGTCGTACCCGGCGATCGGCATCACGGACAATGAACCGCGGGCGGACGACGAATGACCGAAGACCGACAGCGTTCGGGTCGCACCGGCTGCATCGGCACCGGCGCTGGCCACCGTGCCGATAGCATCGCCGGACGACGGGGGAGGGAGCGGGGCGTGACCGACGCGCAACGGGGGCACCGCTGGACGGGCGCTGTCTGCCTGGTGCTGGCCTCCAGCACCGGCGGCGTGGGCCAGCACGTCACCTCGGTCGTCCGCGGGCTCAGCGCGGCCGGCGCCACCGTGACCGTCGCCGGCCCGGCCGCCACCGAGAAGCAGTTCCGCTTCACCGCCGCCGGTGCCCGGTTCGTCCCGGTCGAGATCCCGCCCAACCCGACGATCAACGACCGCCGGGCGGTCGGCGCCCTGCGCGCGGCGCTGGCCGGCGAAGTCGACGTGGTGCACGCGCACGGGCTGCGCGCCGGGCTGGTCGCCGTCCTGGCCAAGCCGCGCCAGCCGCTGGTGGTCACCTGGCACAACGCGGTGCTGGCCCGCCGGCTGCGCGGCTACGCGTCCCGGCTCGCCGAGCGGGTGGTCGCCCGCAACGCCGACGTCTGCCTCGGCGCCTCCGAGGACCTGGTCGAGCGGGCCCGGCGCTCGGCGCCCGGGACGCCCGGCTCGCGCCGGTCGCCGCGCCCGAACTGCCCGAGCCGCGCCGCGGCCGGGCCGCCGTCCGCGCCGAGTTCGGCCTGCACCGCGACCAGGCCGTGGTGCTCTCGGTCGGCCGGCTGCACCCGCAGAAGCGCTACGACGTGCTGGTCGAGGCCGCCGCACGCTGGCGGGACATCCGGCCCGTCCCGGCCGTGCTGGTCGCCGGCTCCGGGCCCGCCTACCTGCCGCTGGCCGCCCTGATCTCCGCCGCCCACGCGCCGGTCACCCTGCTCGGGCACCGCGGCGACGTGGCCGACCTGCTGGAGGCGGCCGACGTCGCCGTGGTGACCAGCGACTGGGAGGCCCGGCAGCTGTTCGCCCAGGAGGCGCTGCGGGCCGGTGTCCCGCTGGTCGCCACCGCCGTCGGCGGGCTGCCCGACCTGGTCGGCGACGCGGCGGTGCTGGTGCCGCCGGGTAACGTCGCGGCCGTGTCGGAAGCGGTCCGCGAGCTGCTGGGCGACGAGGCGAAGCGCGCCGAGTACCGGGCGCGCGGGTTCCAGCGCGCCAAGACCTGGCCGACCGAGGAAGCCACGGTCGCCCAGCTCGAGGGGATCTACGCAGAGCTCGTGCCGACATGATCCGGCGGATCGCCCCGTTCCTCCTCGTGGTGCTGTCCGCTGGCCGGCGGCCTGGCCGCGCTCTCGATGCGCCCGGCCACCGCGGAGACCAAGCGCTCCGCCGACTACGTGGTGCTGGTGGGCATCCCCGGGCTGCGCTGGGAAGACGTCACCGCAGACCGGCACGCCCAACCTGTGGCGGCTGGCCGAGCACGGCTCGATCGGCTCGCTGTCGGTGCGCTCGGCGCGCAAGCCGACCTGCCCGGTCGACGGCTGGCTGACCCTCGGCGCCGGCAACTTCGCCGGCTGGCGGCGCACCACGCCGGTCAGCGGCGGCCTGCCCGCCGCTCACCGTCGACGTGCAGCGCCCGGACGGCATCGGCGCGTACCTGCCCGACCCGACCGGCAGGCCGTGCAGTACAACCAGCGGACGCTGACCTGGGGCGCCGTGCCGGGCGCGCTGGCCGAGTCGGTGCGCTGCACCGTCGCCGTCGGTCCGGGCGCCGCGGTCGCCGCCGCCCGTCCGTTCGGCCGGGTCGACAGCTACGAGCCCGAGCTGCCGGCCGACCCGAAGAAGCTGCTCGGCGACTGCGTGCTCAGCATCGTCGACCTGGGCGCGGTCAGCGGCGACGACCCGGCGGACCGGCAGACCGCCGCGGCCCGCGCCGACGCCGATGCTGGCCCGGGTGCTGGCCGCCCGCCCCGACAACTCGCTCGTGCTGGTCGCCGGGCTGGCCGACACCGACCAGTCGAGCCGGCTGCACGTGGCGGTCGCCGACGGCCCGGGCTGGGACGGCGGCTGGCTGACCTCGCCGAGCACCGGGCGCGACGGCTACCTGCAGCTCGTCGACCTCGCGCCGACCGCGCTGGCCGCGCTCAGCCGGCCGCTGCCCGAGCGGCTGTTCGTCGGCCAGCCGGCGACCTCGGTCGCGGGCCGGCCGGAGCTGCTGCCCGACGCGGTGACCTTCCCGGCCGACGCCGACCGGGAGGCGGGCGCCCAGCGGTCCGTGGCGACCTGGTTCTTCGGCGTGCTCGCCGCGGTGCAGCTGCTGCTGGCGATCATCGTGGTGCCGCTGCTGCGGCGGGCCCGCCGGCACGTCGGCGACGAGCGAGGCCGTCCGCAGCCGATCAGCGCCACCGTCGAGGTCCTGCTGCTGGCGTCCGCGCTGGCGATGCCGGCGGCGCTGCTCGCCGACGTGGTGCCCTGGTGGCGCGGCGGTCAGCCCGGCTGGCTGTTCGCCGCCGTGCTGGCGTTCGTGCTCGCCGCCGGCACCGCCGCGGTCCGGCTCGCGCCGGTCTACCGGCACACCCTCGGCCCGCTCGGCCATGGTGGTCACGGTCGCCGGCGCTCGTGGTCGGCCTGGACGTGCTCACCGGCGCCCGGCTGCAGCTCAACGGCGTGGTCGGCTACTCGGCGCTGGAGGGCGGCCGGTACGCGGGCTGGGCACGGTCGGGCTGGGCGTGTTCATCGCCGGTGTCCTGCTCGGCGCCGGCGTGCTGGCCCAGCGGTTCGCCCGAGCCGTGGCGGCCGTCGTGGTGGCCGTGGTCGGCGGGCTCGGCGTGGTCGTGGTCGGCAGCCCGTACCTGGGCGCCGACCCGGTCGGCGCGGTGGCGCTGACCGCCGGGGTGTGCATCGCCGCGGCGCTGAGCACCGGCGGCTGGCTGACCCTCGGCCGGCTGGCCTGGGCGTCGGTGGCCGGCGTCGCGGTGACCGTCGGGTTCGCCTGGTCGACCTGCGCCGTCCGGCCGCGGAGCGGGGCAGCCTGGGCCGGTTCGTCGAGGCGCTCGGCGACGGCACCGGCGGCACCACCCTGCACCGGGCCAGCAAGGCCAACCTCGACGCGCTGGCCGGCAGCCCGCTGACCCTGCTGGCCCTGGTCGGCGCCGCGCTGGTCTGGCTGGCGCTGCTGCACGACTGGGGTGGGCTGCGGCGGCTGTTCGGGATCTATCCGGCGGTGCGGGCCGGCGCGGTCGGGATCGGCGTCGCCGTGGTGCTCGGCGGCGTGCTCGGCGGCGCCGCCCTGGACCTGGCCGGCGCGGCCGCGGCGGTGGCGGTGCCGATGGCGGCATTGGCCGCCCTACGGGTGCTCGATCACGCGAGCGACTTCACGAGACCGGCGGAGCCGGCACCGGCAGGTCGACGCGGAGGGTGTCGGCGCGGCATGACCGCGACGACGTGTTACCGTGGAATCCCGTGGATCGCATGATCTCGACCTTGACAAACGACCACGGGAGCAGGCCTTGGCCCCATCAGCACGGCCGACCAGGCACATCTTCGTCACCGGGGGCGTCGCCTCCTCGCTCGGCAAGGGCCTCACCGCCTCCAGCCTCGGCAATCTGCTCACCGCGCGCGGCCTGCGGGTCGTGATGCAGAAGCTCGACCCCTACCTCAACGTCGACCCCGGAACGATGAACCCGTTCCAGCACGGTGAGGTCTTCGTCACCGAGGACGGCGCCGAGACCGACCTCGACGTCGGCCACTACGAGCGGTTCCTCGACCGGGACCTGTCCGGCAAGGCGAACGTCACCACCGGCCAGATCTACTCGGCGGTGATCGCCAAGGAGCGCCGCGGCGAGTACCTGGGCGACACCGTCCAGGTCATCCCGCACATCACCAACGAGATCAAGGCCCGGATCCGGGCGATGGCCGACCCGGACGAGGACGGCCGCACCCCGGACGTGGTGATCACCGAGGTCGGCGGCACGGTCGGCGACATCGAGTCGCTGCCGTTCCTGGAGGCGATCCGGCAGGTCCGCCACGACATCGGCCGGGACAACTGCTTCTACCTGCACGTCTCGCTGGTGCCCTACCTGGCGCCGTCGGGCGAGCTGAAGACCAAGCCGACCCAGCACTCGGTCGCGGCGCTGCGCAACATCGGTATCCAGCCCGACGCGCTCGTCTGCCGCTCCGACCGGGAGATCCCGGAGAAGCTCAAGCACAAGCTGTCGCTCTACTGCGACGTCGACCGCGAGGCGGTCATCGCCGCTCCGGACGCGCCGAGCATCTACGACATCCCGAAGGTGCTGCACCGCGAGGGGCTCGACGCGTACGTCGTGCGCCGGCTCGGGCCTCTCCTTCCGGGACGTCGACTGGGCGGCTGGGACGACCTGCTGGAGCGGGTGCACCACCCGCGGCACACGGTCACCGTCGCGCTGGTCGGCAAGTACGTCGACCTGCCCGACGCGTACCTGTCGGTGAGCGAGGCGATCCGGGCGGCCGGCTTCGCCCACCGGGCCCGGGTGGAGATCCGCTGGGTGCCCAGCGACGAGTGCAAGACACCGCCGAGTGCGGCCGCCGCGCTGGCCGGCGTCGACGGCGTCGTGATCCCGGGCGGCTTCGGCGTCCGCGGCATCGAGGGCAAGATCGGCGCGGCGCGGTACGCCCGCGAGAACGGCATCCCGACCCTGGGCCTGTGCCTCGGCCTGCAGTGCATGACCATCGACGTGGCCCGCAACCTGGCCGGCCTGGACGGCGCCAACTCGCTGGAGTTCGACGACACCGCGGGACACCCGGTGATCGCCACGATGGCCGACCAGGAGGACATCGTCGCCGGCAAGGGCGACCTGGGCGGCACGATGCGGCTGGGCGCCTACCCGGCGAAGCTGACGCCGGGCTCGCTGGTCGCCGAGGCGTACGGCACCACCGAGGTCGTCCGAGCGGCACCGGCACCGGTACGAGGTCAACAACGCCTACCGGGACGCGCTGACCAAGGCCGGGCTGCAGATCTGCGGCACCTCGCCGGACGGCCGGCTGGTCGAGTTCGTCGAGCTGGACCGGGAGCTGCACCCGTTCTTCGTGGCCACCCAGGCGCACCCGGAGCTGAAGAGCCGGCCGACCCGGCCGCACCCGCTGTTCGCGGCGTTCGTGAAGGCGGCGGTCGCGTACTCGCTGGCCGACCAGCTGCCGGTCGACCAGCTCGACCAGCCGAGCACCGAGCCGGAGCGGGCCAGCAACGGGCGGGCCAGCGCGACGGCATCGTCGTGACCTCGGTGCACGCGTACGAGGTGCTCGACCGGGACGAGCGGTTCCACGGCAAGATCTTCAGCGTGGTCACCGACGAGGTGACCATGCCCGGCGGTGGCCAGGCCGGACCGCGACTACGTGCGGCACGTCGGCGCGGTCGGGCGTGGTCGCCGCTCGACGACGACGGCCGGGTGGTGCTGGTCCGGCAGTACCGGCACCCGATCGGCAGCGCCATGTGGGAGCTGCCGGCCGGGCTGATCGACGTCGCCGGCGAGCCGCCGACCGACACCGCCGCGGCGCGAGCTGGCCGAGGAGGCCGACCTGCGCTGCCGAGCGGCTCGACCTGCTGCTCGACGTGCACACCTCGCCGGGCTGCTCGGACGAGCTGATCCGGATCTTCCTGGCCCGCGGTCTGTCGGACGTGCCGCGAGGCGGAGCGGCACGAGCGGCCGACGAGGAGGCCGAGCTGACAGTCGACGTGGGTGCCGCTGGACGAGGCGGTGGCGATGGTGCTGCGCGGCGAGATCACCAACGCGGCCGCGATCGGTGGCCTGCTCGCCGCGGCCCGGGCCCGCGACGCGGACTGGCGTCCGCTCCGCGACCCCGAGACTCCGCTCGGTGCGCTAGCTGATTGTCAGGAGGGGCCCCTTGTTATGCGGAAACCGTTAACAAGGGGCCCCTCCTTGCTCTTGTCATACTGGATGCGCGTCCGCTGGTGAGCGGGTGTGCTGCCGTGGCCCGGGGCGTCCTAGACTCGCCGCCGACGCGGCTGACGACCCGGTCAACGGTGACTGGGCGTACGCGGGAGAGAAGGTGTCGATGTGAAGGTCGGAATCCCCCGCGAGGTCAAGAACCACGAGTACCGCGTGGCGATCACGCCGGCGGGCGTCCACGAGTTCGTCCGCAGCGGCCACGAGGTCTTCGTCGAGTCCGGCGCCGGGCTCGGCTCGTCGATCACCGACGAGGAGTTCGCCGCCGCCGGCGCCACGATCCTCGCCACGCGCCGACGAGGTCTGGGGCACCGCCGACCTGGTGCTCAAGGTCAAGGAGCCGATCGCCGAGGAGTACCACCGGATGCGCGCGGGCCAGGTGCTCTTCACCTACCTGCACCTGGCCGCCTCCAAGGAGTGCACCGACGCGCTGATCGACCGCAAGGTCACCGGCATCGCCTACGAGACCGTCGAGACTGCCCGACCGCGTCGCTGCCGCTGCTCGCCCCGATGTCCGAGGTCGCCGGCCGGCTGGCCCCGCAGGTCGGCGCCTACCACCTGATGCGCCAGCGGCGGCGGCCGCGGCGTGCTGATGGGCGGCGTCTCCGGCGTGTACGCGGCCAAGGTCGTCGTGATCGGCGCCGGCGTCTCCGGCATGAACGCCGCCGCGATCGCGCTGGGCATGCAGGCCGAGGTGCTGCTGCTGGACAAGCAACATCAACCGGCTGCGCCAGGCCGACGCGATCTACCAGGGCCACCTGCAGACCGTCGCGTCCAACGCGTACGAGGTCGAGCGGGCCGTGCTCGACGCCGACCTGGTGATCGGCGCGGTGCTGGTGCCCGGCGCCAAGGCCCCGACGCTGGTCTCCAACGAGCTGGTCTCCCGGATGAAGCCGGGCAGCGTGCTGGTCGACATCTCGATCGACCAGGGCGGCTGCTTCGAGGACTCGCGCCCGACCACGCACGCCGACCCGATCTACAAGGTGCACGAGTCGATGTTCTACTGCGTGGCCAACATGCCCGGCGCGGTGCCGCACACCAGCACCTACGCGCTGACCAACGTCACCCTGCCGTACGCGCTGGAGCTGGCCAACCACGGCTGGCGCGAGGCGCTGCGCCGCGACCCGGCGCTGGCGCTGGGCCTGAACACCCACGACGGCCAGGTCACCTACGGCCCGGTCGCCGAGGCGCACGGCATGGACGCGCTCCCGCTGGCGGAGGTGCTGGCCTGAACGCGTCGGCGGGCTGACCGGCGGCACGGACGCCGGCCGGCGTGGCGCACCCGAGCCGACGCCGGCGCTGCGCCGGGCGGTCCGCGGCTACCTCGACCACCTCACCGTCGAGCGTGGGCTGTCCGGCGAACACGCTCGCCTCGTACCGCCGGGATCTGGACCGCTATCTGGCGACGCTGGCCGCGCGCCGGCGTCGCCGACCTGGCCGCGGTCGACGCCGGCCGACGATCGCCGGGCACCTGGCCGCGGCTGCGCGACGGCGACGACGCGCACCCGCCGCTGTCGGCGGCCTCCGCGGCCCGGGCGGCCTGCGCGGTGCGCGGCCTGCACCGCTTCGCGGTCCGCGAGGGCCTGGCGGCCGACGACGCCAGCCGCGACGTGCAGCCGCCGACGCCGCCCCGGCGGCTGCCCAAGGCGCTCGAGGTCGACGAGGTGGTCCGGCTGCTCGAGCCGCGGCCGGCGCGGCGACGAGCGCCGCTCGCGCTGCGCGACCGGGCGCTGCTGGAGTTCCTGTACGGCACCGGCGCGCGGATCTCCGAGGCGGTCGGCGCCGCCGTCGACGACCTCGACCTCGACGACGGGCACGGTGCTGCTGCGCGGCAAGGGCGGCCGGACCCGGCTGGTGCCGGTCGGCGGGTACGCCGCCGCCGCGCTCGACGCCTACCTGGTGCGGGCCCGGCCCGGCGCTGGCCGCCGGCCGGCCGGGGCAGCCCGGCGGTGTTCCTCAACGCCCGCGGCGGGCCGCTGTCCCGGCAGGGCGCCTGGGCGCATCCTGCGCCGCGCCGCCGGCCGGGCCGGGCTGCCGGTCGACGGGCCGCGGCGGTCTCGCCGCACACCCTGCGGCACTCGTACGCCACCCACCTGCTCGACGGCGGCGCCGACGTCCGGGTGGTGCAGGAACTGCTCGGCCACGCCTCGGTGACCACCACCCAGGTCTACACGCTGGTCACCGTGGAGCGGCTGCGCGAGGTCTACGCCACCGCGCATCCGCGCGCCCGGGCTGAACCGGTCGCGGTCGGCGCCGACACGCCGGGCCGGTGCCGAACCCCCTGCTGGTCGGTGGCGTACAGTCGGCATCGGCGCGGACCTCCTGGGGCGACATGCCGGGGTGCGCAGCGGCGCCGCGTAGGACGTCGGACGGCTCCGACGCCGGGGCGGTCGTCGGGAGGGGGCAGCGAGGACATGGCTGGCAACGGTGACCGTGCCGAGGCCTGGACGTCGGCAGCTCCGCGAGCAGCAGTCGCGCTCGACCTCGGCGCCGACCTCGGGCCCGGCGGACCCGGCCGCCTACACGATGCGCAAGCCGATCCCCGAGCCGATGCCGACCGACCGGCACGGCCCGGCGCGGATCATCGCGATGGCCAACCAGAAGGGCGGCGTCGGCAAGACCACCACCACCATCAACCTGGGTGCGGCCCTGGCCGAGTACGGCCGCAAGGTGCTGCTGGTCGACTTCGACCCGCAGGGCGCGCTCTCGGTCGGCCTCGGCGTCAACCCGCACAACCTCGACCTGTCCATCTACAACCTGCTGATGCAGGACGACGTCGATCGCCGAGGACGTCGTGATCAAGACCGACGTCGCCGGGCTGCACCTGCTGCCGGCCAACATCGACCTGTCGGCCGCCGAGATCCAGCTCGTCAACGAGGTCGCCCGGGAGATGGCGCTGGCCCGGGTGCTGCGCCCGGTGCGCAAGGAATACGACTACATCCTGATCGACTGCCAGCCGTCGCTGGGCCTGCTCGCGATCAACGCGCTGACCGTGCGCGCACGGCGTGCTGATCCCGCTGGAGTGCGAGTTCTTCAGCCTGCGCGGTGTGGCCCTGCTGCTGGACACCATCGACAAGGTGCGCGAGCGGCTCAACTTCGACCTGGAGCTCGAAGGCATCCTCGCCACCATGTACGACAGCCGCACCACCCACTGCCGCCAGGTGCTGCAGCGGGTGGTCGAGGCGTTCGGCGACAAGGTCTACCAGACCGTGATCACCAAGACGGTCAAGTTCCCCGAGTCGACCGTGGCCGGTGCGCCGATCACCACGCTGGACCCGGCCTCGTCCGGCGCCCGCAACTACCGCCAGCTCGCCCGCGAGGTCATCGCCGCGCACAGCCGGAGCGGTGAGCTCGGATCACCGGCCGCGCCGGTGCCGACGGTGCTGCGGTGTGAGCGTGACGCGCCGTCCGGCGGTGGACCACGGTCGACCGCTGAGTCGACCCGATCCGGCGACCGTCACCGCCGTCGTCGACGGTCGGTGCCGGCCGACGCCGTGACGCCCGACGCGGCGCCGGCGACCGGGTTCACCGTGCGGCTGGCCAACTTCACCGGCCCGTTCGACCTGCTGCTGCAGCTGATCGGCAAGCACAAGCTCGACGTCACCGAGGTGGCCCTGCACAGGTCACCGACGAGTTCATCGCCTACATCCGGGCGATGGGCGACGACTGGGACCTCGACGAGGCCAGCGAGTTCCTGGTCATCGCCGCCACCCTGCTCGACCTGAAGGCGGCCCGGCTGCTGCCCGCCGCCGAGGTCGAGGACGAGGAGGACCTCGCCCTGCTGGAGGCCCGCGACCTGCTCTTCGCCCGGCTGCTGCAGTACAAGGCGTTCAAGGAGGCGGCGGCGCACATCGCCGAGCTGGAGGCCGGCGGCGCCCGGCGCTACCCGCGCGCGGTCAGCCTGGAGCCGCGGTACGCCGAGGCGCTGCCCGACTGGTGCTCGGCATCGGCCCCGAGCGGCTGGCCGAAGCTGGCGGTCAGGGCGATGACCCCGAAGCCGGTCGCCGGTGGTCTCCATCGCCCACATCCACAAGGTCCGGGTCAGCGTCCGCGAGCACGCGGCGATCCTGCGGCGACCGGCTGCGCCGGGCCGGCACGGCCACGTTCCGGGCTGCTGTGCGCCGACTGCGAGACCACCCTGGAGGTGGTGGCCCGGTTCCTGGCGCTGCTGGAGCTGTACCGGGAGGGCCTGGTCGGCTTCGACCAGGTGCAGGCGCTGGGCGAGCTGACCGTCCGCTGGACCGGCGCCGACCGACGGCGACGCCGAGCTGCGAGGTCGACGAGTACGCCGGCACCCCGGCCAGACGCCGGACCGCCGGAGTGAGCCTCGACGGCGAGCCGGGCCGGCGGAGGAGCTGAGCGAGCACGTGCAGTGAGCCGAGCGACGGCGGCGGCCTGAGCCGGCGAGGCGGCCGGCGGGCCGGACGGGCGGCGACGACCGAGGGTACCGCGCGGATGAGTGACGAGCGAACGCCGGGACTCGCTGGCCGACGCGAGGCGACGAGCCTGAGTCCCGACCGTGGGACCGGCGCCGCCGGACGTCGACCGCCGAGGACGAGCCGAGGGCACCGACGACGACCGACGCCCGCGGACCGAGTCGACCCGCACCGCCGGTCTGGCACGATCCGACCGGCGGACCAGGACGATCTTGGCGGGCCGACGTGACCCGCCGGGGCCGGGACCGTCCAGGAGCTCCGCCGAGCCGGGCGCCGACGCGCCCGGCTCGGAGCCGCCGGACGCTCGAGCTGGTCGGACCTGGCCGACGTGGCCGAGCCGCCGATGCCGCCGCCGGCCGACAGCGCGGCCGAGGTCGCCGGGCCGGCGCCGGCGCGCGTATCCGATGCCGATGAAGATCCACGCGCCCGAGCTGTCTCGACGAGGACGAGCTGCGCGGCGCGCTGGAGGCGATCCTGCTGGTCGTCGACGAGCCGGTCAGCGAGACGTGCTGGCCCAGGTCCTGGAGCAGCCGACCGAGCGGGTCGGCGCCGACGCTCGACGCGATCTCCGCCGGCTACACCGCGGCCGGGCACGGCTTCGAGCTGCGCCGGGCGGCCGGCGGGTGGCGGCTCTACACCCGGCCGCGAATACGCCCCGTACGTCGAGCGGTTCGTCCTCGACGGGCAGTCGGTGCGGCTGACCCAGGCCGCGCTGGAGACGCTCGCGGTGGTCGCCTACAAGCAGCCGGTGACCCGGTCGCGGATCTCGGCCATCCGGGGTGTGAACTGCGACGGCGTCATGCGTACGCTGTCACCCGCGGCCTGATCGAGGAGTGCGGCACCGAGCCGGACAGCGGGCGCGTACCTGTACCGGACGACCACGCTGTTCCTGGAGAAGCTCGGGCTCGAACACGGTCGACGAGCTGCCGCCGCTGGCCCCGTTCCTGCCCGACGACGTCGAAGAGATTGCGATGCGCCGATGCCAAGCCGAAGCGCCGTCCAGGGCGAGCGCCTGCAGAAGGTGCTCGCCGCCGCCGGGGTCGGGTCCCGCCGGGCCTGCGAGGACCTGATCTCCGCGGCCGGGTCACCGTGGACGGCAAGGTCGCCCAGCTCGGCGACAAGGTCGACCCGGCCACGGCGGTGATCCACGTCGACGGCGAGCGGCTCGATCGCCGACACAGAACCTGGTCTACCTGGCGATGAACAAGCCGCGCGGGGTGGTCTCGACCATGGCCGACGAGAAGGGGCGCACCGCGCTCGGCCGACTTCCTCGACCGGGTGGACCAGCGGGTCTACCACGTCGGGCGGCTCGACGCCGACAGCGAGGGCCTGCTGCTGCTCACCAACGACGGCACCCTGGCGCACAAGCTGATGCACCCGTCGTACGGGGTGCCGAAGACGTACCTGTGCGAGGTGGCCGGGCCGCTGCCGCGCGCGGCTCGGCCGGCAGCTGCTGGCCGGGGTCGAGCTGGAGGACGGGCCGGCCAAGGTCGACGCGTTCCGGGTGGTCGACGCGCTCGGCCGAACGGCGCAGGTGGAGATCGTGAGCCTGCACGAGGGCCGCAAGCACATCGTCCGGCGGATGATGGACGAGGTCGGGCACCCGGTCAGCCGGCTGGTCCGCACCGCGATCGGCCCGATCCAGCTCGGCGACCTCAGGCCGGGCCGCACCCGGCGGCTGACGAACGCCGAGGTCGCGGCGCTGTTCAAGGCCGTCGGTGAGCTGATTCTGCCCGACCAGGCAGAATAGGTGCTGACGGTCGAGGAGGAACGGTGGCAGACGAGTGGCTGAACGGTCGGCTGTGTGGTGGCCGTGGACGGCCCGTCCGGTTCGGGCAAGTCCACCGTGTCGCGGCGGCTGGCGTCCGCGCTCGGCGCGCGCTACCTGGACACCGGCGCGATGTACCGGGCGGTCACCTGGGCGGTGCTGCGCTCCGGCGTCGACCTCGCCGACGCCGGACGCGGTCGCCAAGGTGCGCCGGCGAGCTCGACCTGGACGATCGGCACCGACCCGACGGCGCCGCACGTGCGCGTCGACGGGGTCGACGTCGACGGCCGAATCCGCGGGCCCGAGGTGACCGGCGCGGTGTCCGCGGTCGCGGCCGTGCCGGCGGTGCGCGCAGCTGCTGGTCGCGCGGCAGCGCGAGATCATCGCGGCCGCCGGCCGGATCGTGGTCGAGGGCCGCGACATCGGCACGGTCGTCGCGCCCGACGCCGACCTGAAGGTCTACCTGACCGCGTCCGCCGACGAGCGGGCCCGGCGCCGGCGCAGCGGCGAGAACCGCCGCCGACGTCGACGCCACCGCCGCCGACCTGCCCCGCCGCGACACGCTCGACTCGACCCGGGCCGCCGACCCGCTGCGCAGGCGCCCGACGCGGTGGTGCTGGACACCACCGCGCTGGGCATCGACGAGGTGGTCGTCGCGGCTGCGCGACGCATGGTGAGCGGGCATGACGTCGCCCTATCCTGAGCTGTCCGAGCTGCGAGCTCGACGACACTGACGATCGACACCGGCCCGGTGCCGGTGGTCGCCGTCGTCGGCCGGCCCAACGTCGGCAAGTCCACGCTGGTCAACCGGATCATCGGCCGCCGGCAGGCGGTCGTCGAGGACGTCCCCGGGCGTGACCCGCGACCGGGTCGCCCTACGACGCGCAGTGGACCGGCCGGCAGTTCACCGTCGTCGACACCGGCGGCTGGGAGCCCGACGCCCAGGACCGGGCCGCGGCCATCGCGGCGCAGGCCGAGATCGCGGTCGCGACCGCCGACGTGGTGCTGTTCGTGGTCGACGCCATGGTCGGCTCGACCGACGTCGACGAGGCCGCGGTGCGGATGCTGCGGCGCAGCGGCAAGCCGGTGATCCTGGTCGCCAACAAGGTCGACAACGCCGCGCATCGAGATGGAGGCCGACTCGCCTGTGGTCGCTCGGCCTCGGCGAGCCGTACCCGGTCTCCGCGCTGCACGGCCGCGGCTCCGGCGACCTGCTCGACGCGATCCTCGCCGCGCTGCCGGAGCCGGCGCCGCCGATCGTCGACGACGCGCCGCGCGGCCCGCGCCGGGTGGCGCTGGTCGGCCGGCCCAACGTCGGCAAGTCGCAGCCTGCTCAACCGGCTGGCCAGGGAGGAGCGGGCGGTCGTCGACTCGGTCGCCGGCACCACCGTCGACCCGGTCGACTCCCTGGTCGAGATCGGCGGCGAGACCTGGCAGCTGGTCGACACCGCCGGGCTGCGCAAGCGGGTCGGCCAGGCCAGCGGCACCGAGTACTACGCGCAGCCTGCGCACCGCCGGCGCGATCGAGGCCGCCGAGGTGGCGGTCGTGCTGCTCGACGCCAGCGAGCCGATCAGCGAGCAGGACCAGCGGATCCTGACGATGGTGGTCGAGGCCGGCCGGGCGCTGGTCATCGCCTTCAACAAGTGGGACCTGGTCGACGAGGACCGCCGCTACTAGCTCGACAAGGAGATCGACCGGGAGCTGCGCCGGATCCCGTGGGCGATCCGGGTCAACATCTCGGCCAAGACCGGCCGCGCGGTCGACAAGCTGGCCCCCGCGCTGCGCAAGGCGCTGGCGAACTGGGAGACGGCGGGTGCCGACCGGCCAGCTCAACCAGTGGCTGACCGCGCTGGTGCAGGCGACCCCGCACCCGGTCCGCGGCGGCCGGGCGCCGCGGGTGCTGTTCGCCACCCAGGCCGGCACGCCGCCGCCGCGGTTCGTGCTGTTCACCACCGGGCCGCTCGACCCCGGCTACCAGCGGTTCATCGAGCGCAAGCTCCGCGAGGAGTTCGGGTTCGAGGGCAGCCCGATCTCGGTCACGGTCAAGCCCCGCAAGAAGGTCGGCCCCGGCGGCCGGGGCAGGGCGCACGGCTGACCGGTCGGCCGAGGCCCTGAAAGCGGATGGCATGATCAAGAGATGGGTTACCACGTAGAGGTCGAGCGCACCGACGACGGCGGTTACGTCGCTCGCAACGGCCGCGGCGCCGAGATCCGCTTCGGGCTGTCGGACGGCGCCGACTTCACCCCCGTCGAGTTGCTGCTCGCCGCGCTCGGCGGGTGCAACATCGTCACCGTCGAGCCGCTGACCGCGCAGCGCGGGCACCGGCTGGCCCGGTTGGCCGCGACCATGGACGCGGAGCGGGTCAAGCCCAACAAGATCGACTCGATCACCATGACGTACGACGTGACGCTGCCGCCGGACGACCCGGAGGCCGAGTCGGTGTTCCGGTCCGTCGCCGAGCGGGTGCACGAGCGGCACTGCACGGTCAGCACGGCCCTGCGTGAGCAGACCACTGTAGACGTCGAGATTCCGGAAACCCTGACCCCCTAACGGTTTCCGGCGGTAGCCTGCGGACATGCCATGGCGGGCGCCAACCCCGCCGGAGGTGCGGGTGGCGCTCGTCGAGAGCGTCGTGCTCGGCCTGGCCTGCCTGCTGAGCCTTCTGGCTGACCAGTGACGTGTTCACCCGCGTCTATGTCGACAGCCGAGACAGCGACCTCCTCGGCGGGATGTGGGCGGCGCTCGCGACGATCTTCGTGAGTCGGGCCACGTTCCAGGAGAGCGTCACGGCCGGCGTCTCGCGGATGTCCGCCACCGCGATCAGCTTCGTCATCTGCCTCGTCTATCTCGTCTTCCTGCCGTTCCACCCGTGGGCGTTCGCGCTGCTGATCGGCATCTCGTCAGCCGTCGCGCCTGCTGATCGGCCGGCCCGGCGACGCCACCACGGCCGCGATCACCACGGCGGTGGTGCTGGTGGTGTCCGCGATCAGCCCGGTGGAGCCGTGGCAACAGCCGATCCTGCGCCTGGTCGACACGCTGATCGGGGTTGTCGTCGGCGTGGGCACCGCATGGCTGTCCCTGAAGCTGGTGCACCCGCGGCTCCGATAGCGGTAGGCGCGAGATCACACCTGGTGATCGTGCTGTTCGCGCGCATGCTGGACGTGGTCCACACGCTGGTACGGGGGGAGAGCGGTGTTGGAAGGGTTGCTGGTGATCGTCGCACTCGGTGCGACAGTCATCGTCGGCACCACCATCGGTCGCCGCTACAGCGTCGCCCCGCCCGTCCTGCTGATCGTCATGGGTGGCCTGCTGGCGCTGATTCCCCAGCTTTCCGACGTCCAGCTGCCCGCGTCGGCGGTCCTGGTGATCTTCCTGCCCGGCATCCTCTACTGGGAGAGCCTCAACACCAGCCTCCGCGAGATCCGCGCCAACATCCGGGTGATCCTGCTGTCCGCGATCGGGCTGGTCATCGCGACCATGGTTGCGCTGTCCTATTCGCTCCAGGCCTCGGGGTCGCGTCAGCCGCCGCCTGGATCCTCGGCGCCGTGCTGGCGCCGACGGACGCCGCCGCCGTCGCCGGCCTGGCCAAGCGGATGCCCCGGCGCAACCTCACCACGCTGCGCGCGGAGAGCCTGATCAACGACGGCACCGCACTGGTGCTGTTCGCGGTCGCGCTCGGCATGCTGGTGGACGGCGCGTCGCGCCAGCCTCCTCGCGATCACCGGCGAGCTGATCTGGTCGATCGTCGGCGGCGTGATCGCCGGTCTTGCCCTCGGCGGCCTCATCTTCTGGATCCGGCGTCGGATGGACGACCGGCTGCGCGAGGGCGCCCTGTCCGTCCTTACCCCGTTCGCGGCGTTCTTCCTCGGCGAGCTGATCCACGCCAGCGGCGTGGTCGCCGTCGTGACGGTCGGACTGGTCCTCACCGTACGTCGGGACCCCGGGTGATCCGGGCCCGTTCCCGGGTGCAGGCGTTCGCCTTCTGGGACCTCTCCACCTTCGTCGTCAACGGCAGCCTCTTCGTGCTCGTCGGCCTCCAGATTCCCGCCGCCGCCCGGCGGATCGACAACGACCAGATGGGCCAGGCGGTGGGTATCGCGTTCGCCGCGACCGCCATCGTGATCCGACCCGGATGGTCTGGACCGCACCTGATTCCGGCGGCTGATCCGGATCCTCGACCGGCGCCAGATCCAGCGGACCCGCCGGCTCAACTGGAAGGTACGCACGGCTTACGGCTGGGCCGGTTTCCGCGGGGCGATCTCACTCGCGGCGGCGCTCGCCGTACCGTCGGTGCTCTCCGGCGGCACACCGTACCCGGACCGGGACCTGATCGTCTTCGTCACCTCGGTAGTGGTCCTGACGACTATCCTTTTGCAGGGGCTCACGCTCCCGATGGGTCGTCCGATGGGCCGGTTTGTCCAGTGACGCGGCCCGGCTCGACGAGGCTCGGCACGCCCGGGTCCGTGCGGCCGAGGCCGGGCTGGCCGCGCTGCCGGCGGTGGCGCGCTCGTTGTACGGCCCCGGCGGAACTGATCGACCGGGTCCGCGCTGACTACGAGGCGGCGGTCAACGAGGCTCGCGGCGGCGACGGGCACTCCGAGCGGACCAGCGCCGAGCAACTCGAACGCCAAGTGCGGCTGGGCGTGCTGGAGCATGAACGGCTGGCGGTCACCGCCATGCGGGACCGGCGCGAGATCGACGACATCGTGCTGCGCGAGCTGCAGGCGTCCCTTGACGTCACCGAGATCGGACTGCTCGGTCCGCAGACGACGGACTGAGGCCCAACCTGAAGGGAGTGAGCGAGATGACCTCGACACTCGCCGATCGGATCGGCGGACCGGTGTACGAGCCCGGCGACGAGGGATTCGCCGCCGCCGCGGCCGGCTTCAACCTCGCCTTCGACCCGCGACCCGATCTGGTGGCGGTGGCGACCTCGGTCGACGACATGGTCGAGGCGGTGCGGTTCGCCCGCGTCCGCCGGCATGCGCGTCTGGGTGCAGGGCACCGGGCACGGCGCCGAGACGACGATCGACGTCGGGCCTGCTGCTCGTCACGTCCCGCCTCGACCACCTGCACGTGGACCCGGCAGACCCGGACCGCGACGATCGGCGCCGGGGTGCGCTGGAAGGCGGTGGTCAACGCGGCGGCCGCGTACGGGCTGGCCGCCATCACCGGCTCGTCCCCGATGGTCGGCGCGGTCGGCTATCTGCTCGGCGGCGGCATCGGCCCGCTGGCCCGCAGCCACGGCTTCAGCTCCGACTACGTCATCGGATTCACGGTCGTCACCGGCGAGGGCGAGGTCGTCGAGGCCGACGCGACACCAACCCGGACCTGTTCTGGGCGCTGCGCGGCGGCAAGTTCGGGCTCGGCGTGGTGACCCAGATGCGGGTCCGCCTCGTCGAGTTGACGTCCGTCTATGGTGGATCGTTCTTCGTGGACACTCCCGACATCGAGCGGATGCTGCGGGCCTGGATCGACTGGACCGACGGCGCCGACGACCGGGTGACCACCAGCGTGCAGGTCGTCGGCGTTCCCGCCGTTGCCGGAGGTGCCCGAGCCGATGCGCGGCAAGCTGCTGCTCAGCGTGCGCTTCGCGTTCCCCGGCGACACGGCCGAGGGCGAGCGGCTGGTGGCGCCGCTGCGGGCCGCCGCGCCGGTCTACCTCGACATGCTCGGCGAGCTGCCGACCACCGAGCTGGGCCGCATCCACAACGACCCGCGCCGACCCGATCCCGGCGTACGTGCACGGGACCATGCTCGACCGGATCGACCAGGGCCTGGGCACCGCGTTCCTGGAGATGGTGGGCCCGAGCGCGACTCGCCGTTCTTCGCCGGCGAGATGCGCCACCTCGGCGCCGCCGCCAGCCGGGACGTGCCGGGCGGCTCGGCCGTGGGCGGCCGCGCCTGCCGGGTTCGTGGCGCGCTCGTCGCGGCGCGGCCGGAGCTGTTCGACAGCGTCGTGCCGGCGGCTTCCGCGCGTTGGGACAGCACGGCGGCGCCGTGGATCTCCGAGGTGAACAACGCCAACGTGGTGAGCCAGCCGATCACGCCGGAGCGGGTCGCCGCCTGCTGGCCGGACGACATCCGCGAGCGGCTCGGCCAGGTGCGCCGCCGCTACGACCCGGACGGCGTCACCCTCGGCTGGTGGACGCCCTGACCGGCTGGCTCAGCCCTGCAGAACCTCGCTCACCCGGCCCGACAGCGTGCGCTGGAAGTCCTCCGGGGACTCACCCAGGATCGACTTGACCCAACCCGTGAAGTCGTCGCCGAAGATCTCGTCTGGCCGGCGGCGATCCCGTCCAGGGCCCGCGTGGCGACCGTCTTGGCATCGCTTTTGAGCGCATCCGGGGCGTCCGCGAACAACGGGGTGTCCAGGTATCCGACGAACATGCCGGAGACCTGGATGCCGCGCGGAGCCAGTTCCGCTCGGACGGCGTTGGTCAGCGCCCATTCGGCGGCCTTCGCGGCGCAATAGGCACCGGGGCCGGGAGATGGACCCACGAGAGCTGGGAGCACACGTTGACGATCCCGCCGCCGCCGTTCGCCTCGATGACCGGAGCGAACGCCCGGATGGCGTACAGGGTCCCGAAGTAGGCGACCTCCATCTCCAGGCGGGCGTCGTCGAGGTCGCCGTCCAGCAGGCCGGCGTTGGTGTTGACGCCCGCATTGTTGATCAGCAAGGTCGCGTCCGACGCGCTCCGGGCGGCATTCGCGACCGAGTCGGGGTCGGTGACGTCCACGACCAGCGAGGTAGCGCCGGGCACCTCTCCCGCCTTGCGGGTGGCGACGTAGACCTTGGCGGCGCCGCGCTCGAGGAGTTGAGAGACGAGGTTCCGCCCGAGCCCCCCGCCCCCGCCGGTCACCACTGCCACAGAACCTTTGAGCTCCACTACATGTCCTTTCTGTCGAGGAACGCGGTGACGTCGTCGGCGAACTCGCGGAAGTGCTGGAACAGGAATCCGTGCGCCGCGTCCGGGTAGATCTTGAGCCGCGCCTGCGGGATCAGGCCGGCGAGCAGGTGGGTGTAGCGGGGCAGGATCATCGGGTCGCTGTCGCCGTTGGCGACGAACACCGGCATGTCGATCGCGCTGAGCCGCTGCAGCGCGGCGTGGTTCGGGATGCCCCAGCGCACACGGCGTCGTACTGCGCCTGCCGGGTCTGCCAGGTCGTCAGCTCGTCGCGGTCGTCGTGCCGGGCGAAGATGCGCTCGCAGCGTCTGCTGTCCGGCGGCCGGCTGGCCTCGCTGGCGGTGAAGAACACGGCCGAGGTAGCCCTCGGGGCTGCGTGCTCGGGCGCGCCACGCGCGCCGATCACCTCGGGCGCCCAGCCGTGCATGCCCGTCCGCGCCCTCGGGGCCGAGGACGCGAGCACCAGCCGGCGCACCAGGCTCGGCCGGTCCAGCGCGACCCCTGGGCGACGAAGCTGCCGATCGAGAAGCCGAGCAGGTCGACCCGCTCGAGACCGAGCGACGTCGAGGAACGCGATGGCATCGCGCGCCATCTGGTCGATGGTGTCGGCGGTGCTGCCGGTGCTGGCGCCGACACCGGCGTAGTCGAAGTCGATCACCCGCCGGTCGCCCGCGAGCGCGTCGATCAGGGCCGGGTCCCAGTTGTCGAGGTTGCCGCGGAAATGCTGCAGCAGCACCAGCGGCGGGTCGCCCTCGCCGACTCGCGGTACGCGTAGTCGATGCCGTCCGCGGCCGTGCTGGTCTTGTTGTCGGCTTCCAGGTATGTCGTCGCCATGCCGTGCTTCCCTCGGTCGACTGCTGGGTCGGCAAACCGGGGGAGGAGTCCAGCTTAATCGGCGCGCCGGCGCGCGGGGTCGTGCGAGGGTGGGAAGGACGGGTCAGCACATCGCGCCCCGTCGACGTGATGCCGCCGGCCCGCCCCGATCCCGATTCGAGAGGCGGTCGACGATGAAAGCCGTCGTGTTCCACGGCGTGGGCGACATCCGTCTGGACAACGTCGCCGAACCGAAGCTGGAGACCCGACCGACGCGATCGTGCGGATCACCACGGCGAGCGCCATCTGCGGCACCGACCTGCACTTCGTCCGCGGCACGGTGCCCGGCATGGGGCCTGGCACGATCCTCGGGCACGAGGCGGTCGGCGTGGTCGAGGAGGTCGGCAAGGACGTGCGCAACCTCGAGCCCGGCGACCGGGTGGTCGTCTCCGCGGTGCATCGGCTGCGGCTCGTGCTCCTACTGCCGCGCCGGGCTACTTCGTCGCAGTGCGACGAGATCAACACCCGCACGGGCCGCCGCGCTGGCACGGCCTTCTACGGCGGCGGCGAGCAGCCAGCGGCGCCTTCGACGGGACTGCAGGCCGAGTACGCCCGCATGCCGTGCGCGCACACCGAACCTGGTCACGCTGCCCGACTCGGTCAGCGACGACCAGGCGATCCTCGCTCTCCGACATCTTCCCGACCGGCTACTTCGGCGCCGGAGCTCGCCGAGATCTACCGCGGCGACACGGTCGCGGTGTTCGGCTGCGGCCCGGTGGGGCAGTTCGCCATCGCCAGCGCGTTCGAACGCGGCGCCGGCCGGGTGTTCGCGGTCGACGCGTCGCACTCGCCGCCTGGAGATGGCGCGCGACCAGGGCGCGGAGGTGATCGACTTCAACCGGGAGGATCCGGTCGAGGCGCTGCAAGCGCTGACCGGCGGCGTCGGGCCCGACCGCGCGATCGACGCGGTCGGTGTCGACGCGGAGAGCGCGAAGGCCGGTCCGGCGGCGGCGGAGGCTCGGTCGCACGCGGCCGAGAACCGCGACGAACTGCGTACCATCGCGCCGGTGACCAACGCCCACGACGGGCAGTGGCAGCCGGGCGACGCGCCGACCCAGGTCGGCAGTTGGGCGGTCGAGAGCCTGGCCAAGGCCGGCACACTCGGCATCGTCGGCGTGTATCCGCCGTCGGACAAGTTCTTCCCGCTCGGCACCGCGTTCAACAAGAACCTGAAGCTCAACATGGGCAATGGCAACCACCCGCGGTACATCCCGCGGCTGCTGTCCATGGTGGAGCAGGGTGCGGTCGACACCGAGCGGATGCTGACGCAGCACGAGCCGCTGACCGATGTGCTGACCGGTTACCGCGAGTTCGACCGGCGCAGCCCCGGCTGGCTCAAGGTGGCCGTGACGCCGTCGGCGAGCTGACAACTGACCTGGCCTGAGAAACACCGCGCCGCCCGCAGCGCCGGACGTGGCTGCGGGCGGCGGGTGTGCGGGACTAGCCCGCAGCCTTGGGCTTGGCCGTCTTGGCCTTGGCCGCCTTCGTGGTCTTCGTGGCCTTCGCGCTCTTCTTGGCCGGCTTGGCTTCCTTGGTCTCGGCGCCGCTGCCTTCCTCGCCGGGAATCCAGCTCGTGGTGGCCGGCTCGTTGACCGGGTCGGAGGTGGTCGGCTTCGCCACCGTGATGCCCGCGGCGCCCGGGCCCCACGGACCAGCGTCGACCTTCGCCGGCTCCTGGGCGGCCGGCTCACTCCGCGGCGGGCTCGTTCGCGATGGGCTCGTTGACCATGGGCTCGTGCACCATGGGCTCGTTCACCATCGGCGCCGGGTCGACCGGTGCCGGCGGGACCGGGTCGACCGCGACCGGCTCACGGTGGGGCGCCGGTGCGTCGTGGATCGCCGGAGCGTCCTGGTAGGACTTCTGCGGCTCGGACCGCTGCGGCTCGCGGTACTGCGGCGCCGGCTCCTGGTACGGCTCCTCCGCCGGCGGTTCCGCGGCGTACTCGTCCTGCTGGTACTGCTCCTCCGACCACTGCTCGTCGAGCAGCCCGTGCTCGGCCAGCGCGGCCTCGTAGCCCGCGTCGTAGCCCTCGGAATAGCCGTGGGCGTAAGGGTCGGCGGCGTGCGGCTCCGCGTCGGGCTCGCAGGCGTCGGCCTCCGGCGCCTGGAACGAGTCGACGGACGGCGCCCCGCCGGCCGTTGTGCCCTCGTCGATCCACGTTGTCGGCCTCGCCGTTGTCCAGCGACCCGTCCGTGCTCCAGGCGTCGTCGTGGGGCATGCCCGACCAGTCGTCGGCCTCACCGGTCCAGGCCGGCTGCGTGCCGGGGTCGGTGGTCGCCGCGTACGGGTCGACCGGGCGCGCCGGGGCGTAGGGGTCGAGCGGGGCGGTGCTCGGGGTGACGCCCGGCAGCACCCCGGACGGCGCAGTGGCCGGCTCGGCGCCCGGTGTCGGTGTCAGCTCGGGCTCGGTGACCAGACCGGAGGCTTCCAGGCCGGGAGCGTCGGTCGCGGTGGGCACCTCGGCCAGCGGGTCCGGGGTGACGGTCGGCGTGGGGATGACCGGCACGGCCGGCTCGGTCACGCCGCCGCCGATCCCACCCGGCAGCACGCTCGGGTCCGCCGTGGCGGTCGCCTCCGGCACCACCGTCAAGCCCGGCACTGTGCTCGGGTCGGGGTTCGCCGTCGGGTCGACGAGCAGGCTCGGGTCGACGAGGGCGTTGGGATCGGCCAGCGCACTGGGATCGGCCAGCGCGCTGGGATCGGCGAGCGCGCTGGGATCGGCGAGTGTGCTCGGGTCGGCGAGTGCGCTCGGGTCGGTGAGCGGGGTCGCGCCCGGGTCGGGGGTCGCGGTGGGACCCGGCACGGGCGTCGCCGTCGGCGCCGCGGCCAGCCCTGGTGCCGACGGCTCGACCGTCAAGCCGGGCACCGCCGCGGTCTGGGTCGGTTCCGGCGTCGGTGCGGTCAGCGGCGCGACCGGGGGCAGGCCCGTGGCGGTCGGCCCCGGGGAGGGTGCGACCTGCGGCGCCAGTCCGGCGGTGTCCGTCGGGGCGGGCGTGGCGGCCGGCTGGGCTGCCGCCGGCGGTGCCGAGGGGTCCGGGGTCGGCGCGACGCCGTGCGGCGCGGTTACCAGCGGCGGCAACGGCACGTCGGTCGGTGCCGGATCCAGGAAGACCTCGCCGTCGTGGGGCTCCGCCCAGTCGTCCGCCGGCGCGTCCGTGGTCGCACACCTGTCGGTGCCTGGGCCGGTCACCTCCGACTGCACCCGGGCGAACGCGGGAACCTGCGCTAACAGGCCCATCGCGCTCATCACTGCCACGGCACCGAGCCGCGCTCGTTTCTTCATCCTGATCCCCCGTCACTCCGGTCCCGAGCCGGACATGCGGCACGCTCACGCCCGTACGGCCGATAGTGCCGGACCTACGGCACAAAAGATGAGAATCCGGAGAATCCATCTCACATATCCCGGCGGCCCCACGCGGCTCCAGACCGGGCGGCGGGGACGCGGCGCTCGTACCGTCTCTTTGCCGGGTGCTCAACCGCCGGTCGCCCAGCCATCGGCGGTTGGGCATCCATCAGCGGATACCCTGCCGGTCATGAGCCTGCTTTCCGTGGCACACCGGGCCGGCAACACGCTGCCCGACCTGCGCGCCGCGCTCGCCGCCGACGTCGACCTCATCGAGGCCGACGTGCACCTGTTCCGCGGCGTGCTCGAGGTCCGGCACCGCAAGGCGATCGGCCGGCACCTCTACTGGGAGAAGTGGGCTAGAGCTGCACCGGCGGCGCGACCTGGCCGTGCCGTCGCTGCCCGAGGTGCTGGTGGCGGCCGCCGGTGACCCGAGGCTGATGCTCGACCTCAAGGGCCCGTCACTCGCGGTCGCGCCGCTGGTCGCCGAGGCGTTGCGGGAGTACGCGCCGGGCGTACCGGTGGCGGTGTGCACCAAGCAGTGGGCGATGCTCGACGCGTTCGCCGGCCAGGCGAACGTGCGGCGGATCCTGTCCGTCAGCGACCCGCTCCAGCTGGCCCGCCTGCGCGCACGGCTGCGCCGCGGCCGGGTGGACGGCGTGTCGATCCGGCTCCGGCTGCTGACCGCGCCGGTGGTCGAGGAACTGCGCCGGGCCACCGACACCGTGCTGGCCTGGACGGTGGAAACGCCGGAGGCGCTGGCGCATGCCCGGCGGGTCGGCGTAACCGGTGTGATCAGCAAGGACCTGCCGCTGCTGGCCGGCCTCCGGCCGCGCGTGCCCGACGTCGAACTGGCCGCCTGAGACCAGCTGGCCGGTTGCGGTCAGGGGCGAGCGGCTGGGCTGGCCGCTTGCGGTCAGTGGTGATCGGCTCAGCACCCAGGCGCCCGCCAGCAGCAGCACTGCCGCGCCGGCCAGTGCGGCCCGGCGCCCGACGCCGTGTGGCAGCGCGGCGTGGAAGGCCAGCACGCTGAGCAGATAGCTGGCCACCGGATTGGTGACCGACCCGGCGGTCACGGCGGCGGCCAGCGAACCGGACGCGAACGCCTGCTGGCCCAGCAGGAGGGCGCCGAGGATCGCGCCCACCAGCGCGTACACGGGCCAGTCCTGGATCGTCGCCCCTACGCCCCGCTCGGCGACGCTCTCCGCGGTCACCTTGAGCAGGACGGCGGCCAGCGCCGAGCAGAGCGCGCCGCCCACGGCGAGCAGGGAGGCGTAGCCGAGCTTGCGGGTCGCCGCCACGGCGACGAGCACTCCGGCCAGCGCCGCGGTCAGGACCACCGCGAGCAGCACCCGACCGGGGTCGGAGTGCCCGTGCGCCGGCACCGCGCCGCGGACCGTGAGGAACAGCGTGAGCGCGCCGACGATGGCGCCGGCGGCCAGCCAGTCGGCGGGCGCGCGGCGGCGCCGGGTGCGGCGCGCGCCGAGCGGCAGCGCGAACAGCAGCTGGGTGGCGAGCAGCGGCTGCACGAGCGCGACCGAGCCGAGGTGCAACGCGGCACCCTGCACACCGGCGCCGAGCGCGCCGGCCAGTTGGCCGGACAACCAGGTCGGCGAGCGGACCAGCCGGTGCGCGACGCCGAGCAGGGGAAGCGGCCCGCGCCGCTCCGGTTTCGCGTGCGCTACGCGCTGGGCCGCGTGTTGCTGCAGCGCCGCCGCGACCGAGAGGAGGACGGCGGCCGACAGGCCGAGCAGCACGACGAGAAGCATCCGCACCTCCCGCCGCGAACGATCTCACGGCGGAGCGGGGGGTTGGTGCCGCTGACCTGATCGGTCATCCGAAGTTCGCCGTGCGGTCAGTCCACCGCGTTGGCGTAGTCGCCGTGCAGGCCGGCCGCCTCGTCACCCTGGGGGTCGTAGACGACCAGGCCGTGCTTCTCGGCGAGCGCCAGCACGAGTTCCACGGCGTCGTCGCCGACGGGGGAGTGCACGATCGACATCGCCACGTGGTCGACGCCGACCACGAGCGGCGTGATGACCCAGGGCGAGTCACCGTCGTACGCCGGGTCGTCGGTGAAACCCTCCCGCAGGTCGTCGTAGAAAGCCGCGATCCGGGCGTCGGGGTCGCCCTCCACCCGTGGCCCACCGACGGACCGATCCGCCATCGCTCGCACGTCGTCCAACGTCGCCGCGGTACCTGCTGCCAGCACTACCAGATCGAAACTCACAGCCACATGATCCCCTAGTGCCGGGACGTGCGGACGAGTGGGATCGGTTCGCTGCGCCGACCGGGGCCGAGCGTCCGGCTCGCGGGCACCGTCCGAACGGGGGAACTGGATAGGGACGACAGGCGCCCTTCGGGTCATTCCGGACCGCTGAGCCGGCTCAGGGCGACCGCGCCCGGCGTACGCGGTGGCGCGGTGAAGGTGACCAGGATCTGCGCGGCGCCCTCGTGGCGGAGGATCTGGCATTGCAGGTCGGCCGAGCCGAACCGGGGGTTGAGCATCGTCTTCGTGCCGCCCCGGCAGATCGCCACCCGCTGCTCCTGCCAGAACCGCTCGAACTCGGCGCTGCGCTCGCGGAGCAGGCCGATCAGCCGGGTGGCCACGGGCGAGCCGGTCTCCACGGACCGCGACCCGCAGGTCGGCCACGCGGGCGCGGCTCTCCTCCTCGTGCTCCTCTTGTGGGTGCATCCAGCGCACGCCGGGGTCGGTGAACCACTGAACCCGGTCCGTGCCGCCGCCCTTGGGGGGTTGGGCGGCGGCACGGCGGGTTAGCCGTCAGAAGAACCGGCGCCGCTTGCGACGGCCCATCCCGAGCGCGTCGGCGACCTGCTGCATACCCCTGGTCACGCCGCTCGGCCCACGGCGAGCCTCGACGACCTGACTGACCTTACGAATCCCGGCGGCGGCCAACGGCAGCGCGACCGCCACAACGGCCCAACGCCGAACTGCGGTGGCGAGCATCTGTGGTTTCCTCTCCTCGGCATGCGGTTGCCACTAAATACCCAGTCAGCACGCGATTACGCAGGTGTGGGGATCGTCCAGGCTGTCGGACACCAACCCGCTGACGATCCGGATCGATCTGGAACCGGCTTGACGGTGGCCCCCGGCAGCAAGTTAGCCTCTCCTAACTTGTCGTAGGTGGGGTGGGAATGTCAGAGGCGAGCTACCCGACCCGCCGGCTGATCGGTGAGATGTTCCGGCGTCAGCGCCGCGGTGTCGCGCTGACCGCCGGTTTCTGGTCGGTGCACCAACTGTGTGAGGCGCTCGTACCCGTGGCCATCGGGTTGGTCATCGACCAGGCCGTCGGCACCGGCTCGTCGTGGGCGATGGTCTGGTCGGTCCTCGGTGTCTTCGGGCTGTTCACCGCGCTCACCATGGGCTGGCGCACCGGCCTCTGGTTCAACTCCAAGGCCGAGCTCGACGAGGCGCACATCCTGCGCATGAAGGTGGTCCGGCGGGTCGTCACCGGCCGCGGGATCAGCACCGAGCGTCAGACCGGCGAGCTGCTCTCGATCGCGACGTCCGACACCCAGAACGCCGCGGAGCTGCTCGAGCTGGGCAGCCGCGTGGTGTCCGCGTCGATCGGGCTGATCGTGTCGACCGTCGTCCTGTTGCGGATCGACTGGTCCCTCGGCATCGGGCTGGTGATCGGCATCCCGATCCTGGTGCTCGCCCTCAACGCGCTCGGTCCGCTGGTCGAGCGGCACACCTCCGCGCAGCAGGAGGCCCTCGGCCAGGCCGCCGGCACGGCGTCGGACCTGCTCACCGGGCTGCGGCCCCTGCGCGGCTTCGGTGGCGTCGAGGAGGCCGCACGGCGGTACCGCACCGCGAGCCGCACCTCGTTGCGGGCCAACGTCGGTGCCATCAAGGCCGGCTCGGCGTTCGTCAGCGTCTCGACCTTCACCACGGGCCTGCTGATCGCCGTGGTCTCCGCCCTGTCCGGCTGGTTCGCGCTGCGCGGGCGGATCACGATCGGCGAGCTGATCACCATCGTCGGGCTGGCCGCGTTCCTCTCCGACCCGGTGCTCAACCTCGCGAACTGCGTGTTCCGGCTCGCCACCGCCCGGGCCAGCGCGGCCCGGGTCGCCGAGGTGCTCGCGGCGCCCGAGCGGGCCGCGTCCGGCAGCGCGCCCGCCGCCGCCGGCGCGGTGGCGCTCGACCAGGTGCACACGCCGGGCCTCGACGGCCTGAGCCTGCACCGTCGAGCCCGGTGAGCTGCTCGGCATCGTGACGACCGAGATCGCGGCTGCCGACGCCGTCACGGACCTGCTCGCGGGCGCCCGGGTGCCCGAGCGGGGGCAGGTGACGTTGGCCGGCCGGCCACTGCCGGACCTCGACATCGCCTCGCTGCGGCGGGCCATGCTGGTCGAGCCGCACGCGGTCGACCTGTTCGGCGACAGCCTGCGCGAGGCGCTGCGCACCGACGACGGCCAGGTCGACGACGCCGCGATGGCCAAGGCGATGACGGCGGCGTCGATGAGCGACCTGATCACCGACAGCGGTGGGCTCGACCACGCCCTGCTCGATCACGGCGTCAACCTCTCCGGCGGCCAGCGGCAGCGGGTCGCGGTCGCCCGGGCGCTGCTCGCCGACCGGCCGGTCACCGTCTTCCGTGATCCGACGACCGCGGTCGACGCGGTGACCGAGCACGCCATCGCCGAGGGCATGCGGGCGCACCGGGCCGCCGGTGGGCGGGCCACCGTGCTGGTCACCACCAGCGCGCCGCTGCTCGACCGGTGCGACCGGGTGGTGTTCGTCGACGGCGGCCGGATCGCCGGCACGGGAAGCCATCGGGAGCTGCTCGACGTTCCCGCGTACGCGGAAGTGGTGCTGCGATGACCGCGATCCTGCCCATCGCGAGCGGGCGCGCCACGGCCGCCGCGTTCGGCCGCAAGCTGCGCCGCTACCCGCTGCTCGGGCTGACCTCGGTGCTCGTCTCGGCGGCGGCCAGCGGATCCGCCGTCATGGTGCCGATCCTGCTCGGCCGGCTGGTCGACCTGGTCGCCGACCGTGGCAGCACCGGGTCGCTGCTGGGCATCGCGGCCTGGACGCTGGCCGCCGGTCTGTCCGCCGCGGTGCTCACCGGCGTCGCCCGCTGGCTGGTCGCCGAATGGGGCGTGCGGGCCTGCGCCGACCTGCGCGAGGAGGTGCTGGACCACGCGCTGCGGATGGACGCGGCCCGGCTCGAGGCCGCCGGCTCCGGCGACGTCGCCTCCCGGGTCACCGACGACGTGGAGCAGGTCACCGACGCGACCCAGTTGGCCGCCGACGTGTTCGGCGCCATGGTCACGGTCGCCATCACCTTCGCCGGGTTCGCCACCCTGGACTGGCGGATCGCGGTCGCCTTCCTCGTCGTCTTCCCGGTGTACGCGGTCAGCCTGCGCCGGTTCATCCCACAGGCCGAGGTCCGGTACGCCGCCGAGCGCCGAGCGGTCGCGGTCCGCACACAGAGCCTGCTGTCCACATTCCACGGTGCCCGCACGGTGCACGCGTACGGGATGGAGGACCGCCAGGGCGCCCGCGTCGAGCAGGCCTCCCGCGGCGCGGTCGACGCGCGGCTCAAGGCGGTCCGCGGGTTCCTCTGGTTCGCCAACGTGATGAACTACGCCGAGGCGATCGGCCTGAGCGCGGTGCTGCTCGCCGGGTTCCTGCTGGTCCGCGCCGACGCCAGCACGGTCGGCGAGGTGACCGCCGCGGCCCTGCTGTTCCACCGCCTGTTCGGCCCGCTCGGCATGCTGCTGGTGACCTTCAACGACGTCCAGTCCGCCGGCGCCGCACTGGCCCGCCTGGTCGGTGTCGCCGACCTCGAGCCGCCCGCCCGGCGCGGTGGCGAGCGCCCCACGACGCGGCCCCCGACCAGCGTCGTCGCGGCCGCGGTCCGGCACAACTACCTGGACGGCCCGACCGTGCTGCACGACGTGTCGGTCGAGATCCCGGCCGGGCAGTCGCTGGCGGTCGTCGGCGAGAGCGGCGCGGGCAAGACCACGCTGGCCGCCATCCTCGGTGGCGTCTTCCCGGCCACCGGCGGCGAGGTGCGGCTCGGCGGCCGGCCGATCCAGGACCTGGCGCCGGACGAGCTGCGCCGGGCCGTCGGCGTGGTCACCCAGGAGGTGCACGTGTTCGCCGGCACGCTCGCCGACGACCTGCGCCTGGCCGTGCCGGACGCGTCCGACCAGGACCTGCACGCCGCACTGAAGCTGGCCGGCGCCGACGGCTGGGTGGCCGCGCTGCCCGACGGCCTGGCCACCCGGGTCGGCGACGGCGAACACCCGCTCACCGCGAGCCAGGCACAGCAACTCGCGCTGGCCCGGATCGCGCTCGTCGACCCGCCGGTGGTCATCCTCGACGAGGCGAGCGCCGAGGCCGGCAGCGCCGGCGCCCGGCAACTCGACCTGGCCAGCGCGGCCCTGCTGCAGGACCGCACCGCGATCGTGGTGGCACACCGGCTCACCCAGGCCCAGACCTGCGACCGCATCGCCGTCATGGCACACGGCCGCATCGTCGAGATCGGCACCCCGGCCGACCTCATCGCCGCCGGCGGCGCCTACGCCACCCTGTGGGCGGCCTGGCACCGATGAACGGCGTTCTTACGGGGTGAGCGCGTGGTGGAACACGTTCCGCGGGTCCCACCGCCGTTTCGCCGCGCGCAGCCGCGGCGCGTTGTCGCCGAAGTACAGCGTGGACCACGGCAGGCCCGATGTGTTCCACCGCGGATCCGCGAGGTCGGTGTCCGGGTAGCCGATGTACGCACCACCGTCGACCGGCACGCCGCCGGTGTCGGCGTACATGTCGCGGTAGAACTCGCGGATCCACGCCATGTTCCGTGCGTCGTCCGCCGGTTCCGCCCACGCCGACAGGTAGAAGAGCTTGAGGATGGCGTCGCGGTGCGCGGTGGCGGTGGCGTCCGGCGCTACCGCGTTGACCCTGCCGCCGTAGGAGTTGAGGCTCACGGCGCCGCCGGCGATCCTGGGGTCGTCCATGGTCAGATGGCGGTACGCGACGGCGATCTGCCGGTCGGTGAACGGGCGACGCAGGTATCCCGACTTCACCTTCAGCCGCCACCCGAACGTCTCCGCCGAGCCCTTGAGCGCGGCCGCGAGCCAGGGCAGCCGCTCCTGGGTCCGAGCCGTGGGACTGCCCACGCCGTCGCCGAGCGCCGCGACGTGCTCGTCGAGCACCCGCTCCGCGTCGGGGCCCGAGACCTGCCCGATTACCGTGACCGTGCCCTGCTGGCGCCGGAACAACAGAAACTCGGTATAGAGATCGGGGTATCGGTCGCCGTGCCGCTCGAACCAGCGTCCGTGGTTCTGCACGAGCCGCGTGAAGGCCGGCTCGTGCAGCCCCTCCCACGACCACTGGAGCGTGAACGACAACACGTCGGCGGGCGGCTCCGGCAGATCCCGGAACCAGTAACGGGTGACCACGCCGAACGATCCGCCCCCGCCGCCGGTGTGCGCCCACCACAGGTCGCGGTTGGGGTCCGCCGGGTCCCGGGTCGCCACCACGGTGCGGGCGTTGCCGGCGCGGTCGACGACCACGACCTCCACCGCGAACAGGTGGTCGACCGCCAGGCCGTGACGGCGACACAAGGGGCCGTATCCTCCCGCCGCCACGTGGCCGCCGACGCCCACCTCGGGACACCACCCGGCGGGGATCGTGACGCCCCAGCCCAGGAAGAGCCGACGGTATGCCTCACCCAGTGTCGCGCCGGCCTCCACCGCGAACGCCCGGCGCGCCGGGTCGTAGTAGACGCCGGTCATGGCGCTCATGTCGATGACCATCCGCACGGCGGGGTTGTCGACGAAGTCCTCGAAGCAGTGGCCGCCGCTGCGCACCGCGACGCGCTTGCCGGCACGCACCGCGTCGTTCACCGCGCGCGCCACGTCGTCCGTGGAGCCGACCAGGCGGATATGGTCGGGCGAGCCGGTGAACCGCTCGTTGTAACCGCGCCCGGCCAGGAACGCGTACCGCGGGTCGGTCGGCCCGATACGGCCGATGGGGGCCTCGGCGGTGGCGGCCGCGGCGGTAGTCGCCGCCGTACCTGCCGCCAGCGCACCCGCCGTGACCAAGGCGCCGCGGAGCACGCTCCGTCGACTGTGGATACTCATAGCACCACTCCCTCGTGTCGATTTCACCGACACTAGGGGAGGCCACCCGGCAGGGACATCCCGCTGCCCAGCCAGGCGACGGTAGGGCTACCCGTACCGCCGCCCTGTCCCCGTCCTTTGTGGACCGCGGTCGGTCAGGCCGGGACGATCATCGGTGTTCCCGCTACCGGGTCGGGGACGACGAGGCAGCTCAGGCCGAAGACGTCTTCGACCAGTTCCGCGGTGACCACCTCGGTCGGTGGGCCCTCGGCGACGATCCGGCCGCCCGACATCGCGATGAGGTGGTCGCAGAAGCGGCAGGCGAGGTTGAGGTCGTGCAGGACCACCACGATGGTCTTGCCGGACTCGGCGTTGAGCTGCCGCAGCAGGCGCAGCAACTCGACCTGGTGGTTGATGTCCAGGTAGGTGGTCGGCTCGTCGAGCAGCAGCAGGTCGGTCTCCTGGGCCAGCGCCATCGCGACCCAGACCCGCTGCCGTTGGCCGCCGGACAGCGACTTGATCTGCCGGTCGATCAGGTCCGCGGTGCCGGTGGCGGCCAGCGCCCGGGTGACCGCGTCGTGGTCGCCGTCGGTCCACCGCCGGAACCAGCCCTGGTGCGGATAGCGGCCCCGGGACACGAGGTCGGCCACCGTGATGCCGTCGGGCGCGACCGGCGTCTGCGGCAACAGCCCCAACACCTTGGCCACATCGAGCGTACGCAGGTCGGCCAGCTCCGCGCCGTCGAGGTAGACGGCGCCGCCGCGGGGTGTCAGCAGCCGGGCCAGCCCACGCAGCAACGTGGACTTGCCGCAGGCGTTGGCGCCGACGATCGCGGTGACCCGGCCGTCGGGGATGGTCACGTCGAGGTTGCTCACCACGTCGCGGTCGTCGTACCCCAGGGTCAGCTCTTCGGTGCGCAGTCGGCTCATCCGCCCGCTCCTTGCCGGTTCGTGGTGGCCAGCAGCCACAGCAGATAGGGAGCGCCGACCGCGCCGGTCACCACACCGGTCGGCAGCGGGGTGGGCAGCAGATGGACGGCGACGAGGTCGGCGGCCAGCAGCAGGGCCGCACCGACCAGGGCCGCGGCGATGATGCCGCCGGTGGCGGGGCCGAGCAGCCGGTTGGCGATCGGCCCGGCGACCAGGGCGACGAAGACGATCGGGCCGGCTACCGCGACCGCCAGGGCGACCAGCACCAGCGCGGCGGCGAGCAGGGCGGCCCGGCTGAGCTCGGCCCGGGTGCCCAGCGTGCGGGCCGTGTCGTCGCCGAGGTCCAGGGCCCGCAGCGGGCGCTGCAGCAGCATCGCCACCGGCAGCAGCACCAGCAGGCCGCCGAAGAGCAGGCGTAGCTCGGTGTCGCTGGCCTGGCCGACCGAGCCGGTCAGCCAGTGCATCGCCTGCCGGGCCTCGAAGAGCTGGGCGCGGCTGAGCACGAAGCCGATCAGGCCGTCGAAGAAGGCGGCGACGCCGATGCCGATCAGGATGAACCGGTAGCCGCTGACCCCGTCCCGCCAGGCCAGCACGTACATCAGCGATGCGGCGACGATCGCGCCGCCGAGGGCGACGCCGCTGACCACGAGCCCGCCGGCCTGGAGCACGACGATGCCGACGACCGCGGCGAACCCGGCGCCGGAGGTGATGCCGACGAAGTCCGGTGAGGCGAGCGGGTTGCGCAGCACCTGCTGGAAGATCGTGCCGGAGGCGCCGAGCGCGAGACCGACGCCGAGGCCGGCCATCGCCGTCGGCAGCCGCAGCTCACGGACCACGAAGTCGACGCCGGGCTTGTCGGAAAGGTGCGAGCACCGAGGCGATCACCTCGAACGGCACCGATCCGGAAGCTGCCGACCATCATCGTGACGACGAACAGGGCGAACACCACCACCGCCAGGCGCGATGAGCACGGTGGCCGCGCGGGCGTTGCGTCGTCGTCGGTTGTGGCGCAGGGCGGCACCGACGTCGGCCACGGAGATCCGGGTGGCGTCTACTTTGGACGCGGTTGCGGTCACTCAGACCTCCGACAGACGGGCATAGCGCACGATCGCGACGAACGCCGGGGCGCAGACCACCCCGAGGACCACGCCGACCTGCACCTCGTCCGGCGCGGCCACGACCCGGCCGAGCACGTCGGCGAGCAGCAGCACGATCGGGGCGAGCAGCATCGAGTACGGCAGGATCCAGCGGTAGTCCGGGCCGCAGATGAACCGGGCCACGTGCGGCACCACGAGCCCGACGAAGACGATCGGCCCGCAGGCGGCGGTGGCCGCGCCGGCGAGCACCGCGACGACGGCGAACGCCGCGATCCGGGTGCGGCCGACGTGCTGGCCGAGGCCGCGGGCCATGTCCTCGCCGAGCGCGAGGCCGTTGAGGGCGCGGCCGAAACCGAGGGCGGCGACCAGGCCGACCAGCAGGAACGGCGCGACGCCGGTCAGGATCGGCGTGTAGCGGCCGGCCAGCGACCCGACCTGCCAGAACCGCAGCTCGTTGAGGGCGTCCACATTGGTCATGATGATGCCGCTGGTGACCGAGACCAGCCCGGCGGTGACCGCCGCGCCGGCCAGGGCCAGCTTGACCGGGGTGGCGCCTTCCCGGCCGAGCGAGGCGATCGCGTAGACCAGCACCAGCGCGGCGATCGCGCCGGCGAAGGCGAACCAGACGTAGACGCCGACGCCGCGCACGCCGAGCACGGTGATGGCGAAGACCACGAAGGCGGCGGCGCCGGAGTTGATGCCCATGATGCCGGCGTCGGCGAGCGGGTTGCGGGTGACGCCCTGCAGGATCGCCCCGGCGACGCCGAGCGCGGCGCCGACCAGGATGCCGAGCAGGGTCCGGGGTACCCGCAGCTCCAGCGTGACCGTGCTGGTGATCGACCCGTCGTCGTCCAGGTTGCCCAGCGCGTGCAGCACCTCGGACAGGCCGATGGCGCGCGAGCCCATGCGTGACGCTCAGGAAGGCGACCGCGGCGAGCGACCGCACACAGCGCGACGAGCCCCGGCCCGAGGGCGGAGGCTCGCCGCGCGCCGCGCGTCGGGTGCGCGTCGCGTCTGGCTAGCTGCCGACATTCGGATCCGCGGCCTTGACCGCGTCGGTCAGCTTGTCCAGCTCGGTGGCGAAGTCGCCGTAGGTGTGCAGCCAGAACGCCGGCCAGGCGACGGTCGCACCGGCCTTGGCCGCCTTGATCTTGAACCAGGTCGGCTGCTTCTTGCCCCACTCGGCGTTGGCCGTCGGGGTGAAGGAGCGGCCGTCCCACAGGATCAGGTCGGGCTGGTACTTGTCGGCGTTCTCCCAGCTGAGGTTCTCCCAGTACGGGAAGGCCGGGTCGGGGCTGGCCGGGTTGAGCACGCTTCAGGCCGAAGCTCTGCAGGTCCAGCAGTTCCGGCGCGTACTCCGGGTTGGCGACGTAGACCTTGTCGTCGGCGGGCGACATCGCCGCGACGGTCAGGCCCGGCTTGCCCGCGACCGCGTCCTTGAACTTGGTGACCGACTCCTCGAAGCGCTTCTTGTTGGCCGCGATCTCCGGCTTGTCGACGTCGGCGCCCAGGCTCTTGGCGAGCGTCCTCGTAGCCCTCGGCCAGCTCCACGATCGACTTGCCCTGGGAGACGCCGGTGATCGGGCGCGAGTTCGGCGAGCTTCTTGCTCTTCTCGTCGACGCCCTCCTCCAGGCCGCTGTGCGCCTTCTCCGCCGGCCACCAGTCGCCGACGATCAGGTCCGGCGCAGCGCGGCGGCCTTCTCCACGTCGATCTTGCCCCACTCCTCGCCGAGGATCTCGATGCCGGAGAGGTCGAGGTTCTTCAGGTTCGGGTCGGTCTTGACCGACTCGTCCGCGTAGATGCCGACCGGCTTGATGCCGAAGGACATCAGCGCCGCGGCCTCGCCGGCGTGCGCGATGATCCGCGTAGGAGCCTTGTCCGCCTTGACTTCCTTGCCGGAGCCACCCGTGAACGACCAAGGGCCCGCGGCTGCGGCAGGGGCGGTGCCGCCGCTGTCGGTGTTGTTGCCACAACCCGCGAGCAGCGGCACTGAGTACCGCCACCGCGAGGATCGGACGCCACGCGCGCATGAGGTCTTCCGTTCTTTGAATCCGAGCAGACTCCAGCGGCCTGACGGTTAGGGTAGGCTAACCATCGGAACGCCGGTTGGCTAGTCGGCGAGATCAGATTGACAAGCCCTGATCAGCGGATTCATCGCCACGTGCTCTTCTTCTGCAGCACCCAGACGTAGTACCAGGTGTCCTCGCGGATGGCGCGCGGGGTCGTGTCCGCGGCGGCGTTGAGCATGCCCCACACGCCGCTTCCGGCACCGAGCGCGGCGACCACGGCAGCCAGGGCCGGCCCGTAGACCGCGACGAGACTCGCCCCGACGGATCCGACCACCGCGCCACTGGCGGCGAGGGCCCGCTTCCGCTTCGCCTTGGCCATCTCGGCGCCCGCGGCGCGGATCTGGTCCTTGATGTCCAGACCGACTTTGACGATCTCCCGTTCGGACTGCACCGCGTTCAACGAGTCGTCCATGTCCAGGAGCCTTCGACGCAGGAAGTCGCGGAAGGCGGAGTACGACGCGAACTCGTCGATGGTGACCTTGCTGAAGGTCCTGGCGTCGACGCCTTCGACGAACGGCAGGTCGATCTCCAGGATGGGTCGGACCAACTGGCTCTTGATCGGCTGCTCGCCGGAGGCGTCCACCGCGCGGCCGTCCTCGACGAGGAAGTCGATGATCGTCAGCCAGTCGAGGGATGCGATCGGCTCGACATCGTTTTTCGTCGAGAAGTATCCGTCACCGTAGGTCATCGAGTAGGTGGGCACGTACCAGGCGAGACCCGCCTTGAGCAGCGGCGTGAAACTGTGGATCCACCGGCCGAGCTCGCCCAGGTCCGGGCAGTACATCCCGTACCTCTGCGTCGGCCCGTCCGGGGCGTCGACGAGGACGCTGGGGCTGTACACGTCGATCGTCGGCGTGCTGACCGAGGTTTCGCCGAGCTCGTGGAACGGACCCGAATGGCCGTGCGAGAGCAGGAGCGTGTCCGACACCAGACTGACCCGCTTCGTCAGCTGCTCGAAGCCCACGGCGCCGGCGCCGGATGTCGCGAGGCTGATGTTGAAGCGGGACCGGAACGGCGCGCTCGTCCGCCGCAGCGACGGGTATTGGTCACGGCGCAGCTCACGCCAAAGATGCCGACCGTAGCTCCTGGCGAGCGACGACGGGTGGTCGCGCTTCGAAGGACCGAAGGCCGCGTCCCGGAAGAAGGTCCGCATGTAGCCGGCGACGGTCTCGTCCTGGACAACTCGCCTGCCCCGGAACATGCCAGCACGATACGTCGAAGACCGGGTCAACCAACAGGGCTGTGGCGCGGTGCGGTCGTGCCGCGGATGACCAGCTGGGTCGGCACCGTCACGTGGTGGTCCGGGACGGGGTCGCCGCCCAGCAGGGCGAGCGCCACCCGCGCCGAGCGCGCCCCCAGCAGCTCGACAGGTTGGCGCACGGTCGTCAGGTCCCACAGGTCGGCGATCGGGTGGTCGTCGATCCCGACGACCGACATCGTCGTGGGGCACCGGGATCCCGGCGCGGCGCAGGCTCCGCAGCGCGCCCATCGCCACCTCGTCGCAGAAGGCGAAGACGGCCGTGGGCGGGCGTTCCAGCGCTCAGCAGACGGTCCATGCCCTGTGCGCCCATCGTGGTGCTCCACGGCAGGTCGACGACGAGCGCCGGATCGACGCCGAGGCCGGCGTCCTCCAGCGCGGCCCGGTAACCGCGCAGCCGGTCCGCCGGCGGCGCGTACGGCCGCTCGTGGGTCACCGTCGAATTGATCATCGCGATCCGCTCGTGCCCGGCTCCGGATCAGGTGGCTGACCGCCTGGCGGGCCGCCGCGGCGTCGTCGATGCGGACGTGCGCGTGGTCGGGCAGCGCGCCGCCGGCGATGACCACCGGCACGCCGAGCAGGTCCAGTTGCCGCCGCTCGAAATCGCTGACGGGGAACGCGACCACGATGACGGCGTCGACCTGGCGTTGCACCGGCAGGTCGGCGAAGAAGCCGCGGCTCTCCCCGTCGTCGGCGACCTGGTAGACGAGCGCGTCGAGACCTTCGGGTCGCAGCACCGACAGGATGCCGGACAGCACCGCGCCGTAGAACCACGTGGTCGTCTGCGGCATGACCACGGCGACCCGGCCGGTCGAGCCCCGGCTGAGCCGTGCGGCGTCCGGCGAGACGACGTAGGACAGCTCCTTGACCAGGGCCTTGATCCGCGCCCGGGTCTCGTCGGAGACGCCCGGCGCGCCGCTCAGCACCCGGGACACGGTCGCCTTGGAGACGCCGGCCAGCGCGGCGACGTCCGCCATGTTCAGTCGCCCAGCCGCCGCGCCCACGGGCAGAAGTCTAGGTCAACGCAACCGGTTCCAGATACATCGAATCGATGTAGTTGGTTGTCTTGACTTGCCGAATCGAGGCGCGGAGACTACGCCCACGCAACCGGTTACATCGATGCCTACCGCTACGACGCGCAGCAGGATCGGATGGACACCGATGAGACGCGACAGCGGACAGCGGCCGCGGCCGCCGGCCTGGCCCTGTTGATCACCGTCGGTGCGGCCAGCGTCGCCTCGGCCGCCCCGCCGGCGTCCGCGCCGGCCTCGGCGCCGGCGACGAAGGTGTCGTCACCCGACGGCCGGCTGGCGTTGGCGGTCACCGCCACGACGGCCAGCTGCGCTACTCGGTGCGGCGCGGCGGCCGGACCGTCGTGCTGCCGTCCGCGCTCGGGCTGCGGCTCACCGACGGCTCGACGCTCGGCGCCGGCGTGAGCGTCACCCGGACGGCGACCCGGACCGGCGACACCACCTGGCGGCCGGTCTGGGGCGCGGACGCCGACGGTCCGCGACCACCACCGCGAGCTGACGGTCGGCCTGCGGCAGGCCGACGGGCGCGTGTTCGACCTGGTCGTCCGCGCCTACGACGACGGCGTCGCGTTCCGGTACTCGGTGCCGCGGCAGGCCGGCCTGAGCAGCGCTGGAGATCGTCGACGAGGCCACCGAGTTCGCGCTGGCGGGCGACCCGGACGCCTGGTGGACGCCGCGCAACCTCGCCTACGACGGCGACGAGCAGCTGTGGCAGCACGACGTCCTACAGCGCCATGGGCGACACGATGACGCCGGCGACGTTCCGCTGGGCCGACGGCACCCACCTGTCGATCCACGAGGCCGACCTGGTCGACTACGCCGCGATGACCCTGGTCCGCGAGTCCGGCCGGCTGCGCGCCGCGCTGACGCCGACGCCCGACCGGGCCGCGGCGGTGGTGACCACGACCGGTCGGGCGACGCCGTGGCGGGCGCTGACCATCACACCGGACGCCGCCGGGCTGGTCGACTCGCATCTGCTGGAGAACCTCAACCCGCCGTGCGCCGATCTGCGGCCGGGACACCTCCTGGATCAAGCCGACGAAGTACGTCGGCATCTGGTGGGCGATGCAGCACCAGCAGTACACCTGGGAGGAGGGCCCGCGGCACGGCGCGACCACCGAGCGGGCCAAGCAGCTACATCGACTTCGCCGCCGCGCACGGCATCGGCGGGCTGCTCGCCGAGGGCTGGAACAAGGGCTGGGAGGGCTCCTGGGCGGACCAGGACTTCACCACCCCGGCCGACGACTTCGACCTCGAACAGCGTCGTCGCGTACGGCAAGAGCAAGGGCGTCGAGTTCGTCGCGCACAACGAGACCGGCGCGAGCATCGACAACTACGAGGCGCAGATCGACGAGGCGTTCGCCCTGTACGAGCGGCTCGGCATCCACTACCTGAAGACCGGCTACGTCGGCCAGATCCCCGGCCAGTACACGTACTCGCAGCGCTCGGTCAACCACTTCCGGCTGGTGCTGGAGAAGGCGGCGCAACACAGGATCAACGTCATCTGCCACGAGTGCGTGCACGCCACCGGCGAGGTGCGCACCTACCCGAACGCGCTGGCCCGGGAGGCCGTGCGCGGGCAGGAGTACGACGCGTTCTCGGCCGGCAACACGCCGGCGCACACGCTGACGATCCCGTTCACCCGCATGCTGTCCGGGCCGATGGACTACACGCCCGGCATCATGAACATCCTGTGGGACCCGCAGCAGCCACGGCCGGCGGGTGCACACCACGGTCGCCAAGCAGCTGTCGTACTACCTGAACTACTTCTCCGGCGTGCAGATGGCCGCCGACCTGCCGGAGCACTACGCCGGCGCGCCGGGCCTGGACGTTCATCGAGGACGTGCCGGCCAGGTGGGACGAGAGCCGGGTGCTGTCCGCCGCAGGTCGGCGATCACCTCGTCACCGCCCGCCGGGCCGGGTCCCGAGTGGTACGTCGGCGCGATGACCGGTGAACGGGCGCAGACCCTGCGCGTACCCGCTCGGCTTTCTCGGCCGGCGGCGACTGGGTCGCCGAGTCGTACACCGACGCCGCGGCGACCGACTACGCCACCAACCCGACCCCGCTGGCGATCGACCGGTCGCTGGTGACGCGGCACGACACGTTCGTCGCGGCGCTGGACACGCAGCGGCGGCCAGGCGGTGCGGTTCCGACCCGGCCACGGCGGCCGACGTCGCATCGCTGCCGCGCTACGTGCGAGCCACGGCCGCGGGTCACCGCGCTCGACGCCCCGGCCACCGCCGAGAGCGGCGACATCGTGACGATCACGGCGACGGTCACCAACCGGGCACCGGTCCCGGGCGGCACGGACGTCGTCATGACGGTGCGGGGCACCGACATCCGCCAGACCCGCTACGTCCGCGTCGACCCCGGGTCGACGGCGACCGTGCTGTTCCAGGTCCGCCTGACCGGCGACCGGGCGGCGGTCGATCGACCGTCGACGGCCGGCGAGCGGTCGTGCGGCTCGACCAGCCCACCGACGCGGTGCCGGCACCGGCGAACCTGACCGTCACCCGGCTTCGCCGGCTCGGTGGTCGCGCTGTCGTGGGACCCGGTGCCCGGCGCGTCGTACCAGGTGTTCCGGCGTATCGGCGGACGGCGTCTACGGCGCACCGATCGCGACCGTTCCCGGCCGGCACGACCACCTACGTGGACAGCACCGTGGCCGTCGACACCACCTACGCGTACGTCGTCCGGGCGGTCGTCGCCGGTCGGGCGTCCGATCCCGTCCAACGAGGTCGTCCAGCACACCACGCCGCAGCTCGTGCGGGTGACCTGGCGGGTACGCGTCCCGGCGAACACGCCCGCCGGCGACACCGTCTACCTGCCGGGATCGCTGCCCGAACTCGGCCCGTGGGACCCGGGCAAGGTCGCCATGACCCAGGTCGAGCCGGGCATCTGGGAGACGACGCTGCCGTGCTGGAGGGCACCGTCGTCCAGTACAAGTACACCCGCGGCATCGTGGGAGAAGGTCGAGCACTGGGGCGAGATCACCGGCACCACGAACCGCTCGGTGACGATCACCTACGGCACGACCGGCGCCCAGGTGGTCGACGACACCTCGCTCGACCCGGGCACGCCGGACGCGCACGAGGCCGTCCGCGCCTGGATCGACGTCCCGTCCCCGTGACGCGGCCTCGCTCTCGGGGCGCGGTTGGAGCCTGCTGGCCCCAATCGCGCCCCGGAGCGGATCGCGCTGGTTCAGTCGAGCTCCCGCTTCTCCTCGTTCGGCAAAGCGGCCTCGATGTGCTCCTTGCGGATCTCGCCGCGCACGGTTTGCTGCTCCGTCACGGTCTCCTTGACCATCCGAACCCGTTCGACGGGAATGGTCTCCTTGCTGATGACCGCTCGCTCGGCGAAGAGCTCGATGTCGAGATCGGACTCGGTGAGATCCGCACTGGCATTCGCCGCCGCCGCCCAGTTCTCCTGGGTGATCGGCTCCCGCACCAGGCGGACCTCTTCGTGCGAGACCGGCACGGACATCTGCTGCTCTTCGGTGACCACGTACTTGTGCAGGTGGGCGACGCCGACCCGCTCACGCTCGGTTCCGACCGTGAGCCGTTCCTCCGAGCGGGTCATGAACCCGTCCGCCACGGGGCGGTCCTCGACCACGTCGTCGGCCGTGTAGCCGGCGGATCCTGATCTGCCGGCCGATCTGCCCTGCATCTCTCCGCTCTGCGGCGTTCCGTAGTAGTCGTAGAGGCGGGCGAACTCGTTCGCCTGCAGCGGTTCGGTGGTCGTCCCGTCGATCCTCGGCGCGTCCTTCACCTGCGACTTGTCGAAGGGCACCATCAGCTTGCCCCGTCGTAGGTTCGCGTCCGCGAGCGGAACCATCGACTCCTTCGCCCCGAACAGTCCGGTTTTTACGCTTGCCCAGGCCGGGGCTCCAGATGGGTCACCCCAGATGTGTCCAACAGTGCCGATCTTGTCGCCATTACTCCCGTACACCTCGTGACCGGTGAGTTTGGCGGCGTCCTGAGTGGTGATCATGTCAAGCTCCTCTCTCACCGCCGGTACCCGCGAGCTGGGAAAACCCACCTAGTCCCGAGATCACGATGAAATTCCCCGGAGTCGACAGCGTGGTGCTGATCAACGGTGTTGACTGAAATCGGGACCGTACCATCGAGGCGTGCCCACGAGGATCCTGCTGGCCGACGACCACGCCCTGGTGCGTCGGGGCGTGCGGCTGATCCTCGACGCCGAGCCCGACCTGATGGTGGTCGCGGAGGCGTCCGACGGCGCCGAGGCGATCGACCTGGCCCTGCGGGAGCGGCCGGACCTAGCCATCCTGGACATCGCGATGCCGCGGCTGACGGGTCTGCAGGCGGCCCGGGAACTGTCGCGGTCGCTGCCGGAGCTGCGGATCCTGATCCTGACGATGTACGACAACGAGCAGTACTTCTTCGAGGCGCTCAAGGTGGGCGCGTCCGGGTACGTGCTGAAGTCGGTGGCCGACCGCGATCTGCTGGCCGCCTGCCGGGCCGCGATGCGGGGTGAGCCGTTCCTCTATCCGGGCGCCGTCAACGCCCTCGTCCGGCACTATCTCGACCGGGTCAAGGACGGCGAGGGGGTGCCCGCCCGGGCGATCACCGATCGCGAGGAAGAGGTCCTCAAGCTGGTCGCCGAGGGGCACTCGTCGCGGCAGATCGCCGACCTGCTCTACATCAGCGTCAAGACCGTCGAGCGGCACCGCGCCAACCTGCTCCAGAAGCTGGGCATGCGGGATCGCCTCGAGCTCACCCGCTATGCGATCCGGGTCGGCCTCATCGAACCTTAGGGTCAGCCCTCCGCGATTGTGGGTGTCGGCACCGATGTTCGGCGGTCCGCACCGCGGGTGATCGTGTCGCATGGCCACTTACCAGCATGACCAACGCGGCAACGTGTCCGAGACCGGTCCGCCAGGGCGCCGCTCGTGAACGGGTACGCGCCCGTCGCGGCGATCGTCATCTTCTCGATCGCGTTCGTCCTCATCGCCACCGAACGGATCCACCGGGTCGCCGTCGTGCTCGGCGCCGCGGGGCTGATGGCCGCGCTCGGCCTGCTGCCAGGCGACGACGTCTTCTATTCGGAGCACGCCGGCATCGACTGGGGCGTGATCTTCCTTCTGCTCGGCATGATGATCATCGTCGGGGTGATCAAGCAGACCGGGGTCTTCGAGTACCTCGGGATCTGGGCCGGCAAGCGTTCGCGCGGGCAGCCGTACCGGCTGCTGGTTCTCCTGATGGTGATCACCGCGGCGGCGTCGCCGTTCCTCGACAACGTGACCACCGTGATGCTGGTGGCCCCGGTGACCATCGCCGTCTGCCAGCAGCTGCACCTGCCCGCGGCGCCCTACCTGATCGCCGAGGCGTTGGCGTCGAACATCGGCGGTGCGGCCACCCTCGTCGGCGACCCGCCCAACATGATCATCGGAACCCGGGCGGGGCTGACCTTCAACGACTTCATCGTCCACATGAGCCCGATCGTGGTCGTGCTGTTCGTGCTGTTCGTCATCATGGCCCGCTTCATGTTCCGCAAGTCCTTTGTGCACGATCCCGACCGGGCGGCAGCGGTGATGCGCCTGGACGGCAGCGCCGCCATCAGGGACAAGGCGCTGCTGGCCCGCTGCCTGGCCGTGCTGCTGCTGGTCACCGTCGGCTTCGCACTGCACAGCGTGCTGCACCTGGAGCCGGCCATCATCGCACTGCTCGGCGCCGGCCTGATGGTGCTGGTGTCCGGCGTGAGCGCGGCCGACTACTCGCCGAGGTCGAGTGGACGACGTTGGTGTTCTTCATGGGCCTGTTCGTCATGGTCGGCGGCCTGGTGGAGACCGGGGTCATCCACGCGCTCGGTGGCTGGGCGGTCGACGCGATCGGCGACGACTACTTCGTCGCCGCCACCGCGCTGGTCTTCGGCTCGGCCATCCTCGGCGCGTTCTTCGACAACATCCCGTACGTGGCGACGATGGCGCCCGTCGTCGAGGACCTGGTGGCACGGGCGCCCGACCCGCAGACCGGCGAGTCGCTGTGGTGGGCGTTCGCGCTCGGCGCGGACCTCGGCGGCAACGGCACCGCGGTCGCGGCGAGCGCCAACGTCGTGGTGATCGGCATCGCCGCCCAGCACGGCCAGCCGATCTCGTTCTGGGAGTTCACCAAGTACGGCATCGTCACCACCGCGGTGACCGTCGTCGTGGCCTGGGGCTACGTGTGGCTCCGATACTTCTAGGGCCTAGCGGCGCTCCGGCAGCAGCCCTTCCTCGTGGTCGAGCTCGCGTTGCAGGACGCGCAGGCCCTCGTCGGGGAGGCGGCCGGCGTCGCGCCAGCGCAGCACTTCCTCGCGCTGCGCGTCGATGGTCGCGCGGCGGACCCTCAGCGCCGCCTCGTAGCGCTCGGAGACCGGCACCTCCGCCGAGTCCGCGTCGCGCAGCAGGTCGATCCGGCCCTGGTAACGAGTCCGGCGGGCGCGCAGTTGGGCGCGGGCGACCTCGATGGCGCGTACTTCGTCCTCGTCGCCGTCCTCGGCCAGCTCCTCGAGCCGTTCGAGGGCCGCCTCGACGGAGGCGGACCGGGCCTCGTTGCGCAGCCGGGCCTGGTCGGCCTGGTTGGCGCGCAGGCCGAGCATCCGGACCAGCGGTGCGAAGGTCAGTCCCTGGCCGACCAGTGTGACGAGCACCACGACGAACGTGCAGAACAGCAGCAGGTCCCGGTCCGGGAACGGCGCCCCGGCGTCGGTGGTCAACGGCAGCGCGAAGATGGCGGCCAGGCTGATCACGCCGCGGGTGCCGGCCCAGCTCAGCGCGACCACCTCGCGACCGGGGAGGCCGCGCCGGGGTTCGCGCTCGGTCTCGTCGCCGTCGTCCCTGATCAGCCGGGTGTGCAGGGAACGCGGCAGCGACTGGGTGAGCAACAGCCACAGCGGTCGAAGCAGCAGGACCACGCCGACGCTGATCCCGACCGCGGCGAAGATGGTCGACAGCTCGTACTGCTCCAGGCCGCGGACGACCCGGGGCAGCTGCTGGCCGATCAGCAGGAACACGAATCCCTCGAGCAGGAACTGGACCAGTCGCCAGACCGCGGTGGTCTGCAGCCGGCTCGCACCGGAGGAGCGCGGCGCGTGGTGACCGATGATCAGACCCGCCACGACCACGGCGAGTACGCCGGAGACGTGGATCTCCTCGGCCAGCAGGTACGCGCCGAACGGCGTCGCCAGCGAGATGGCGTTCCCGGTCAGCGGGTCGTCGTGTAGCTTGCGCAACAGTCGGACCAGGTAGGCGACGGCAGTGCCGACGAGCACACCGCCCGCCGCCACGAACGCGAACTGGCCGACCGCCGAACCCCAGGAGAACCCGTCGCCGACGGCGGCGGCCACCGCGACGCTGAGGATGGTCAGCGCCGTCGCGTCGTTGAGCAGTCCCTCGCCCTGGATGATGGTGAGCACCCGCGGCGGCAGCCCGACCTTGCGGCCGACGCCGAGCGCGGCGACCGGGTCGGGCGGTGCGATCGCCGCACCGACGGCGATGCCGGCGGCCAGCGTCGCGCCGGCCACGAACCACGAGAATCCGATCCCGATCACCAGCGCCGTGGCCAGCACCAGCAGCACCGAGAGGCTGACCACGATGCGCAGGTTGCGGCGGATCGCCAGCAGCGACGAGTCCAGCGCCGCGCTGTAGAGCAGCGGCGGGATGACGAAGGTCAGGATGATCTGCGGGTCGAGGCTGATGTTCGGCCCGGGCAGCACGGAGTACGCGATGCCGATGAGCGGCAGCAGCGCGGCCGCCGGCAGCCCGGTGCGCTCAGCGACCCACCGGACCAGCACGACCACCGCGACCGCGGCAAGGACGAAAATCAAGATCGTTTCGACGCTCACCGGTTCCATTCTCCAGACGGCGGACTGTTAGACCCACTCGCGCGACGCCGTGCCCAATGAAAGATGATCAACGGCGTGGCTGCCATGGGTGTCAACACCCATTCCTGGCCCGGCGGTTGGACGTGATGCCGGCCGTACCCGCAAGCTCGTCAGGTGTCCCTGTTCTGGCGGATCTTCCTGCTCAACGCGGCCGTGCTGTCCGTCGCGACCACGCTGCTGCTGTTCACCCCGGCCACGGTTTCCACGCCGGCGCGGCCCGGCGAGGTCGCGGTGGTCTTCGCGGGCCTGGCGGCCATTTTGGTGACCAACGCCGCACTTCTGCAGCTCGGCCTGGCGCCGCTGTCCCGGCTGACCCGCACGATGGCGACGGTCGACCTGCTGCGGCCCGGGCGGCGGCTGGCGGTGGCCGGAAACTCCGGAATCGGCCCGTTGATCCGGACATTCAACACGATGCTCGAACGGCTCGAGGCCGAACGCGCGACCAGCACGGGCCGGGCGCTGTCGGCGCAGGAGGACGAGCGGCGGCGGATCGCGCAGGAGCTCCACGACGAGGTCGGCCAGAGCCTGACCGCGGTGCTGCTGGAGCTCAAGCGGGTCGGCGGCCACGCGCCCGAGACCGTCCGCGCCGAGCTCGCCGAGGTGCAGGAGACGACCCGGAACAGCCTCGACGAGATCCGCCGGATCGCCCGCCGGCTGCGCCCCGGCGTCCTGCACGAACTGGGACTGACGAGCGCGCTGCGGGCGCTGGCGACCGAGTACTCGACCCGCGGGGCGAGCGTCCGCGCCCGGATCGGGCCGGACCTGCCGGAACTCGACGAGCAGGCCGAGCTCGTGGTCTACCGCGTCGCGCAGGAGGGTCTGACCAACACCGCCCGGCACGCCCGGGCCGAGCTGGTCGAGCTGACCCTGCGCCGTGCGCCGGACGGGGTCGAGCTGCTGGTCCGCGACGACGGACGCGGCCTGCGCGGCGCACCCGAGGGAGCGGGCATCCGGGGCATGCGCGAACGCGCGCTGCTGGCCGGCGCGGACCTCACCGTCGGCCGAGGCCCGGCCGGCGGCACCGAGGTACGGCTGCTCCTGCCGGTGCGTACGCCGGAGATGGGTGTCGGCACCGATGCGGAGCCGGCGTGGCACCCGCGAGGCTGAAGGGCGTCAATGCCCTCGGTTGGGAGGCCCCGATGACCGTTTCAGCGGAACCCATGATCGGCCGCGACCTCAGAGACCGCGACAACCGGCCGACCGGAAAGATCCGTGCCATCTACCGCTATCCCGCGGAGCTCGACATGCCCTGGGGCGTCGCGGCGGTGGTGAGCGGGCGACTGCTGCGCTCGATGCACCTGGTCGACCTGAAGGACGCCGACATCGACGCGGACGGCATCCGCGTGCCGCACCCCAAGGCGACCATCACCAGCGCGCCGCACTTCATGCCGCTGGCCGGCGACACCCTCTCCGAAGGCCACGCGACCCGGGTCCGCGACCACTACCTGAGCTGACTCGCGTCGACGATCCGGTGTCGGTTCCGTACAAGACGACGGGCCGGGCGCTTCCTAACATGGGTCTCGTACGTCGGCGATCGTGCCGCCCGACTCATGGGGGAGAGAACAGCAGATGCGTGATCTGGTCTACACCGGCTTCATGTCGCTCGACGGTGTCGTGGACTCACCGGGCGGTGGCCCCGGCGAGGAGCACCGCAGCGGTGGCTGGGTGTTCAAGGATCTGGAGTTCGTGCCGGAGGCCTGGTCGATCAAGGGCGAGGAGCTCGCGGACACGACGGCGCTGATGTTCGGTCGCCGCAGCTACGAGGCGTTCGCGCAGACCTGGCCCGCCTCCGAGGACCACGCCAGCTACAAGGAGCTGCCCAAGTACGTCGTCTCGGCCACCTTGCCCGACGAGGCGCTCGTGGACGGCTGGGGTCCGACGACGATCCTGCGCTCGACCGACGATATCGCCGCACTGAAGCAGACCGACGGCGGTGCGATCTTCATCCACGGCAGTGCTGAGCTCGCCCGGCGGCTGGCGGACGCGGACCTGATCGACCGCTACCACCTGCTGGTCTTCCCGGTGCTGCTCGGAGCGGGCAAGAGCCTGTTCGGCACCGCCGACAAGGCCAAGCAGATGCTGAGCCTGCGCGACTCCGCGACCTACCCGAACGGCATCCTCAAGCTGATCTACGACGTCAAGCGCTGATCCACGGCCAGGGCGATCGGGCCGCCGGTGCCGCCGCGCAGCTGGCGGGCCGTGCGGCCGACGTAGCGGCGCAGCGCACGGGTCAGATGGGGCTCGTCGAAATAGTCGAGCTTGTGGACGACGTCGGCGACCAGTGTGCCGGCGGCCAGCAGCGTCGAGGCCTCGCGGGCGCGTTCGATCTGGCGCACGGCGCCCTGGGTCAGCCCGGTCGCCGCGCGGAACCGGCGTTCGACCGTCCGGGCCGAGACCGCCGGACAGTGGCCCCGGCGCACGTCGGTGACCAGCGGGTCGCGCACGACTGCGCCGGCGCGGACGAGACGGTTGACCAGGGCCTCGGCGTCGTCGGGGCCCGGGGTCTCCCAGCGGGCGCCCTCGAGCCAGAAGGCGCGGCGGGTCGCGTCGGGCAGCTCGACGCCCCCGTCGACCAGGTCGGGTGTGGGCACGGACCGCAGCGACGTGCCCACCGCGAACTCGATGCCGACGAAGGCCGCGCCCTCCGGCACCGGCGCGGTGCCGGTCCTGGTCTCGGGGCCGGTGATGCCCGCGTACCACCGGCCCTCGCTGCTCCCAGAACACCAGGCCCCAGGACGCGGCCGCGACCGAGGTCATCTCCGTTACGTGGTCGCTCGTGCAGGTCCAGACGGTTTCGACCCACGGTGAGTCGGACGGTCGGGTCTCGAACAGCAGTGCCACCCGAGCAGGATACGGCGATGGTCCCGGACCAGGTCAGCCCCCGAAGCGGGGCGTGGGCAGGCCGCGGGCGCCGGGGTCGAGCAGCAGCGTCTGGCCGGCCAGCGGGGACGGGTCGCCGCCGACGCGCGCGGAGGTCACCGCCAGCAGGTCCAGGTCCGGGCCGACGAAGGCGCAGCGGGTCGGCTTGGCCACCGGGACCGGCACGACGCGGTCGACCGTGCCGTCCGGGGCGTAGCGGACGATGCGGGCGCCGCCGAACTTGCAGTTCCACACGTAGCCTTCGGCGTCGACCGTCACCCCGTCCGGGAACCACTCGTGGTCCTCATCGGACACGAACACCCGGCCCTCGCCGACCACCCCGTCCGCGCGGACCGGATAGGCGCGGATCAGCCGGACCGTGGAGTCCACGTGGTACATCGTCGCGCCGTCCGGGCTCCACGCCGGCCCGTTGGAGCAGATGATCCCGCCGAACGCCCGGGTGACCGTCAGCGCCGGGTCCAGGCGGTAGAACGAGCCGCACGGCTCCTTCTCGTCCAGGTCCATCGCGCCGAACCAGAACGCACCGGACGGGTCGACCGCGCCGTCGTTGAGGCGGGTGCCGGGTGGGGTGTCGATCGCGCGGACCACCTCGACCGTGCCGGCGTCGACGTCGCAGAACGCGACCGCGTCCCGCAACGCGGCGACCAGGCCGCCGCCCGCGCGCAGCGCCACGCTGCCGACCAGGTCCGGCACCGTCAACGTCAGCACCTCGCCGGACGGCCACGCCTTCGCGTAGATCCGGCGTTCGAGGATGTCGACCCAGTAGAACCGGGACCCGTCCCACAGCGCGCTTTCGCCGAGCTCGCAGGGGATGTCGCTGAGCACGGTCACGTCAGTCATGGGCTTTCTCCCGGCCGTAGGCGAACAGGATCGCGAGGATGACCAGGCCGTAGATCATCAGGCGGCCGTACTCGGGGACGCGTTGGGCCTGCAGGAACGTCGTCACCGCCACCAGGGTCAGGGAGCCGGCGATGACGCCCAGATAATGGCCGCGGCCGCCGAGGATGGAGACGCCGCCGACCACGACGGCGGCGATGGACTCGAAGAGGTACGGGTCGCCGAGGCCCAGCGACGGCTGCCCGCCGTAGGCGACGAGCGCGATCCCGGCCAGCGCGGCGAAGACCCCGCTGAGCGTGTAGAGGGCGACGGTCACGCCCCGCACGCCGATGCCGGAGAGGAAGGCGGCGCGGGGGTTGACGCCGACGGCGTACACCCGGCGGCCGAAGGTGGTGAGGGTGAGCAGCACCGTCATGAACAGGCCGACGCCGGCCCAGAGGAAGAGTTGGGCGGGCAGCGCGCCGCCGAACAGGCCGCGCAGCGGCGACGGTGCGTACGAGCCGCAGGACGCACAGGTCAGCCCCTTCGAGAGGCCGAGGGTCAGGCCCTGCATCACCCCGTTCATGCCCAGCGTCATGACGACGGCGGGCACACCGAGCCAGGCGACGCCCATGCCGTTGCCGAACCCGACCAGCGCGCCCACGCCGAGCGCCAGCGCGATCGCCAGCGGGGCCCGCGAGGTCTGGCCGAGGCTCGACGTGGTGAGCACGATCGCGGCGCCGTTGAGGACCCAGGGGATCGACAGGTCGATGCCGCCGACGAGCACGACGAGCATCTGCCCGGCCGCCACGAAGCCGGTGAAGCTGGCGACGACGAGCATCACCCGCAGGCTCGACCAGGACGCGAAACCAGGGTGCAGGATCGCGCCGACCAGCAGGACGGCGACGGTGCCGCCGAGGGCGTACAGGATCCGCCGCGCGCTCGGGGTCAGGGACCTCATGCGAGCCTCCGGCGGCGGGCGAGCAGGGTCCCGACGGTGCCGAGCAGCACCGCTACGACCAGGAACAGGCCCTGGAACAGCGACTGGTAGAGCGGGTCGATGCCGGAGAAGAACAGGATGTCGATGACGAGGGTCAGCGCGACCGCCCCGGCCATGGCACCGAGCGCACTGCCGCGCCCGCCGCTGAACGCGACCCCACCGACGACGACCGACGCGATCGAGGTGAGGATGAACGGGTTGCCGGCGTTGGCGTCGCCGGCGGTGGTGGTCGACACGTAGAACACCGCGGCCAGCGCGCTGCACAGGCCCGACAGCGCGTAGACCTTGAGCTTCACCGCGGCCGCCGGCACGCCGACCGCGCGGGCGCTGCTCTCGTCGCTGCCGACGGCGTACACCCGCATCCCGAACCGGGTCCGGCGCAGCACGAGCCAGCCGGCGACCGCGAGCCCGAGCCAGATCAGCCCGGTCGGCGTGGCGGGGTTGGTCAACACGAGCCGCACCTCCGGCGGTATCGAGCCGCCGGGCACCGGCAGCACGCGCAGTGCGAGCCCGCTGAAGATGGACAGCGTCGCCAGGGTGACGAGGATCGGCGCGATCCGGCCGTACGCGACGATGAGCCCGTTGACCGCCCCACAGCACAGGCCCAGCGCGAGAACCGCCAGGATCCAGGTGTACGAGGAGACCGCGCCACCGGTCACCTTGCTGGCGGTCACGGCGACGCAGACGCTGACGATGCCGCCGACCGACAGGTCGATCCCGCCGGTGAGCACGACGAGGCTCTGGCCGATCGCGACGAACACCAGTGGCAGCGTGGTGTTGAGGATCGACAGGTAGTCGAACGAGGTGGGAAAGCGGCCCAGCCGCGAGGTGTAGACGACGAGGTAGGCGACGGCGGTCGCCGCCAGCACCAGGTAGCCGAGGCTCACCCGGCGTAACGCTTCACGCATCCTGACTCTCCTTGATGGACGCCGCGACGATCCGTTCCGCGTCGCCGACCGGCCCGGCGAGCTCGGCGGCCACGCGGCCCTCGCGCAGCACCAGCACCCGGTGGCAGAGGTGGGCGATCTCCTCGGTCTCGCTGGAGTAGTAGAGGATCGCCCGGCCCTGCGCGGCCAGCGTCCCGACCAGCTCGTAGATGTCGTGTTTGGTGGCCGCGTCGACCCCGCGGGTGACGTCGAACAGCAGCAGGATCCGCGCGTCGGTGAGCAGCCAGCGGGCCATCACGACCTTCTGCTGGTTGCCGCCCGAGAGCGTGTCGGCCGCCCGGTTGGTCGACCGGCCCGCGCCGATCCGCAGCTGGTCCACGATGGACGCGACGGCGGCCCGCTCGGCGCCGCGGTTGACGAACCCACCCGTCGCGCGGCGCGACAGGGTCGCGGCGGCGATGTTGTCGCGGATCGACAAGGGCAGGAACAGCCCTTCGGCCTTGCGGTCCTCGGGCACGTAGGCGATGCCGACGCCGGCCCGGATCGCGTCCTTCGGCGAGCGCATCGTGACCGCCCTGCCGTCGACCGTGATCGTGCCGGCCGCGGCCCGCCGCGCGCCGAAGAGGGTCAGGAACAGGTCCCGCTGTCCCTGGCCCGCGAGCCCGCCGACGCCGAGGATCTCGCCTCGGCGCAGGTCGAAGGAGACCCCGCCGAGGCGTCCGCCGCGCAGGCCCTCGACGCGCAGGGCACTCTCGTCGGTGGGCGGGGCGGCGATCTCCGGGTACGCACCGGCGAAGCTCCGCCCGCTCATCAGCGTGACCGCCTCCGCCTCGGACAGCCGTTCCCGGGTGGCGACGTGGGTGCCGTTGCGGAACACCGTCACCCGGTCGGCCAGCGCCTCGATCTCCCGCCAGCGATGGGAGGTGAAGATGACGCAGCAACCGTCGTCCCGCAGACGCCGCATGTGTCCGGCGAGCCACTCGACCTGCCGGTCGGGCAGCGCGGCGGTCGGCTCGTCGAGGATGACCACCCGGGGTTCGCCGGCCAGCACCCGCACGAGCTCGACCACCTGGCGCTGGGCCACCGACAGGTCCTCGGCGGTGGCGCGGGGGTCGATGTCGTCGACGCCGTAGTGGCGCAGGACCGACTCCGCGGTCGGCACCAGCCGGCCGCGGCGGACCAGCCCGAGACGACCGCGCGGCGGGTCTTGGAGGAGCAGGTTCTCCGCCACGGTCAGGTCCGGGAGCAGCGACAGCTCCTGGAACGCCGTCGCCACCCCCATCCGCCGCCGCGCGGCGGGCTGGACCTTGCTGACCTCGGTGCCGAGGATCTCCACCGTGCCCTGGTCGGCGGCGATGAGTCCACACAGGACCTTGATGAGCGTGCTCTTGCCCGCGCCGTTCTCGCCGGCCAGGGCGTGGATCTCTCCGGGACGCGCCGCGAACGACGCGTCCCGGAGCGCCTGGACCCCGCCGAAGGCGCGGTCGACGCCGGTTGCCCGTACCGCCAGGGACTCGGAGCGGGACGTAGCCCGCGCCGACGCCAGCGACGAGGCCTCGGTCATGCCGGGTCCCCACTCCGTGGTGACCCGCCCTGCCCGGGCGGGCTCTGCCGATGATGCCCTCGCTGACGCTCGGTCATGGCGTGCCGAGGTTGACGTCGAGGGTCTTGCCCGGGCACGGGGTGCCGTCCGTCGCCGCCTCCTGGCAGAGCACGACGGTGGCGTTGGGTCCCGAGTCGGTGAAGTCGGCGAAGAAGCTGTCGGGCAGGTCGGGGAAGACCGTCTCGCCGACCTTCATGTTCTCCGACGTCGCGACCGGGAACGGGATCGTGATGCTCGACTTGGGGTGCTCGCCCTTGACCACGGCGCGGGCGAGCTCCAGCGAGATGACCGACAGGAACGGGGGTTGCCCGATCGACATGCCGGTCACCTTCGGGGTGAGGATGCCCGCCATGAACTTGCGGAACCCGTTCTCGGCCTCGCCGCCGACGACCGGCATCGGGCGTTTCGCGGCGGCGAACGCCTTGATGACCCCGTCGGTGCCGCCGGAAACCCACACGCCGTGGATCTCGGGCAGGTTGGGCAGCTGGGCCGAGGTCGCGCGCTGGGCGGTGGCCGAGTCCCACATGCCCGTGTAGCTGGAGACGACCTTGATGCCCGGGTTGGCCGCGAAGACCTCCTTGGCACCCTTGTTGCGGTCGTTGTCGGCGCCGGTGCCGGCCACGCCGGTCACCATGATCACGTTGCCCTGGCCGTCGAGCTCGTCGACGATGAACTGCGCGAGCTGCTGGCCGAACTTGACCTGGTCGGTGTTGACGGTCAGGCCACACTGGTTGTCGACGGTGTTGTCGAACGACACGATCACGATGCCGCGGTCGCAGGCCTGCTGGACCACGCCGTTGAGACCGCTGGTCGAGGCGGCGTTGATGACGATCGCGTCGACGCCCTGCGAGATGAGGTTGGAGATCTGGCGCGACTGGGTCGAGACGTCGTTGCCGGCGTTGAAGACGCTGCACTCGACCTGGTCGACGTACGGCGGCATGGCGCAGGCGGCTTTGTAGACGTTCTCCATCTCCACGCGCCACTGGTTGCCGATGAAGGAGTTCGAGAGGGCGATCTTGATCTTGCCGCCGCCGCTGTCACCGTTGCCGGTCGCGGCCGGGGTGCCGGCATCGCTGCAGGCGCCGGCGAACATCAGCAACGTCGCGGCGACGACCGCGACCGCGGCGCGTACCGCGGGGTGTCGAGGTAAGTTCATGGTTGCTCCACCGGTTGAAGGCGCGACGGGTTCGACCCGCGGCGCTTGGCGTCTGGTCGGCGGCTGCAACCGCCGGCCACATGTGGTGTGAGTGCCCGCACTGGCGTGTGGCTGGGCGGCCAGGGCTTCGCGGCCCTGGCCGTTCGGGCGTTACTTCCTGGTGTTGCTGGGCGGCAAGGGAAACCTCTCGGAATCCCTCAGCACCGCCGCCGCGGCGCCCAGGACGACCACGGTGTGTTCGTCCAACGCGCCGACGACGACCGGAGGCAGCACTTCGCCGGCGTGGATCGCACGCCGGGCCATCGATTCGCGCAACGGGGCCAGGAGGATCTCGCCGGCCGGCGCGAGGTTGCCGCCCAGGACGATGAGCTCCGGGTCGAGCAGGTTGTACATGTTGGCGGCGGCCAGGCCGATGTGGCGGCCGGCGTCGGCGATGACCCGCCGGCACCCGACGTCGCCCAGCTTCGCCATCTTGATCACGTCGGCGATGGAGAGCCGGTCGTGGTGGCTGCGCCACAGTTTCTGGGTGATCGAGTCGGCGTTCGCGAGGGTGTTGAGGCACCCCCGGCCGCCGCACTGGCAGACCTCGCCGTTCTCGTCGATCGTGGTGTGGCCGAGTTCGCCCGCGGTGCCGTTGGCGCCCACGTAGAGGGCGCCGCCGAGGATGAACCCGACGCCGATGCCCGATGCCGTGTAGACGTAGGCGATGTCGCGCATGCCGCGGGCGACACCCCAGGTGGTCTCGGCCAGCGCGGCGAAGTTGGCGTCGTTGCCGACCACGAGCGGCAGCCCAAGGGCACCTGACGCGGTCGCGTACGGGTTGACGTTGACCCACGGCTTGAGCGTCGTCGCCCGGCCGTTGACGCCGGTGTTGCGCTGGATCGGGCCCGGCATCGCGACCCCGACGCCGAGCACGCGGTCCTTGCCGAGGCCCAGCCGGTCGAGCATCTGCCCGACCAGCGTGCTGGCCGTCTTGAGCGTCGCCTCCGGGGGATTGTGGTCGTCCATCGGCACGGCGTCGTGTAGGAGTAGCTGTTGGGCGGTGTCGCAGACGGCCGCCCGCACGATGCCGTTGGCGATCTCGATGCCCACCGCCACGCCGAGGTCGCCTTTGAGCCCGACGAGCGTGGGCGGACGCCCGGTGCCCGCCCGCCGGTCGGGGTCGGACACCTCCATGATCGTGCCGTCGTCGAGCAGTTCCTCGATGACGCTCTTGACGGTGGAGCGCGACAACCCGATCTCGGCGAGCGCGCGCCGGCTCAGCGCCCCGCGCTCCCGCAACGCGCGGACCACCCGGGCGCGGTTGGCCGAGCGCTGCGCGGACAGGACCGGAGACGACATCGCACCTCATTCCGCCGGGTGGGGACCCGAGTATCGAGGCCGATGCCGATAGCAGTCAATACTCCGGCATGCTTAGCGCGAATTTGCCGTGCTATTAAGTCTGGTCTATTCAAAACGGCGTCCGATTAGCCGTTAAGGTTCGCTATTCGCTGGTCAGCCGCCTATTCATGATCCGCTATTTCGGCTGCCTAGACTCGGTTTTGCCTGCTCCAGACAGAACTCAACCCCGGAGAGCGTGATCTCGTACGCGTTATTGCCGCGTTAGAAGATCACTACCGACCGGAGCGTGTCGCCGCTGTGCATCCGGTCGAAGGCCGCCTCGACGTCGCCCAGCCCGATCTCCTCGGTGACGAACGCGTCGAGGTCCAGCCGGCCCTGTCGGTAGAGGTCGACCAGCATGGGGAAGTCGCGGCTCGGCAGGCAGTCGCCGTACCAGCTCGACTTGAGTGCCCCGCCGCGTCCGAAGACGTCGATCAGCGGCAGGTCGGGCACCTTCATGTCCGGGGTCGGCACGCCGACCATGACCAAGGTGCCGGCCAGGTCGCGGGCGTAGAACGCCTGCTTCCACGTCTCCGGCCGGCCGACCGCCTCGACGACGACGTCGGCGCCGTCGGCGCCCTCGTGGGTCAGCGCGCAGATCCGCTTGATCTCCTCGACCGGGTCGACCTTCGACGAGTCGACGGTGTGCGTGGCGCCGAGGTGCTTGGCCATCGCCAGCTTCTTCGCGTCGATGTCGACCGCGATGATCGGGCTCGCACCGGCGAGTGCCGCGCCGGCGATCGCGGCCGCGCCGACACCGCCGCAGCCGATGACCGCGATGCTCCTGCCCCGGGTGATCCCACCGGTGTTGATGGCGGCACCGATGCCGGCCATCACGCCGCAGCCGAGCAGGCCGACCGCCGCGGGCCGCGCTTCCGGGTCGACTTTCGTGCACTGCCCCGCGGCGACGAGGGTCTTCTCGGCCAGCGAGCCGATGCCGAGGGCGGGGGACAGCACGGTGCCGTCCTCGAGGGTCATCTTCTGCGTCGCGTTGTGCGTCGCGAAGCAGTAGTGCAGGTCGCCACGCTTGCAGGCCCGGCACTGACCGCACACGGCGCGCCAGTTGAGCACCACGAAGTCACCCGGCGCCACGCCCGTGACGTCGGAGCCGACCGACTCGACGATGCCGGCCGCCTCGTGACCGAGCAGGAACGGAAACTCGTCGTTGATCCCACCCTCGCGGTAGTGCAGGTCCGTGTGGCAGACCCCGCAGGACAGCACCTTGACCACGGCCTCGCCAGGGCCGGGGTCCGGCACGTTGATCGTGACGACCTCGACCGGCGCACCCTTCCTGCGTGCCACCACACCCAGAACCTGCTGCATTTTCAACGCTCCTCGCCTGCTGACCCGCACGGCCGCAATGTGCCTATTGAACATGCCTGGCCCCGGTTATGAAACAGACCCCTGGCGCGCCATCGAGCGCCTCAGGCCTGTTCGGTGGGTCGGACGAGCAGCGCGTTCGCGTACATCGTCGCGGATGTGGTCGGTGAGGTTGGTGGCGACGGCGCCTGGCTCTACAGAGCTCACCCGTACATGCTGCCGGTGAGCTCCTCGACATACCCGCGGTCGACGTCCACGCCATGGTGATCGCGTTGGCCATGACCTGGTCGCCCGGCAGCCTCACCTACACGGCGACCCCGGCTGATCCCGGCGCGGACCACGACCGCCGTCGAACGAGCCTGGCGGCGGCCGTACGTAACGCCTTCGTGCGGTAACGCGGTCAGGTTCCCGGCAGCAGGGCCTGGAAGAGGTCCTCGATCGGGCCGATCAGGTCCTGCTCCTGGGCCGACGCGAGAGGCTCCATTGTGGTCGTCGATCGCAGGAGGGCGAGCCCGAGGGCGGCCGAGAGGGCGATCTGCGCGCGGAGCAGGTGCCGATCGTCGTCGTCCTCGGCGCGGTCCGGCCGCGGCGGCCAGGCGTTCGGCGAACGAGCGCAGGATGCCGAGCCGGATCTGTTCGGCGCGCTCGTCGCCCGACGAGCGCAGCAGCAGGAGCAGCTGGTTCGGGTGTTCGTCCGCGTGCTGGCCGGAAAGCTGCCGGGCGATGGTGAGCGGCACCCGCGTCGCGGCCGCGCGACCGGTCTCGCCGAGCTCGTCGCCGACGCCGCGCAGGCACGCCTCGAACAGGCCCTTCCTTGGACGCGAAGTAGCGGTTGATCAGGGCCACGTTGACGCCGGCCTCGTCGGCGATGTCGCGCACGGTCGTGGCCGCGTAGCCGTTGCGGGCGAACCGGCGGCGGGCCGCGCTGAGCAGCAGCTGCCGGGTGCTGGCCGCGTCGCGGCGCCGCGGCAGTGGTCATGGGTTCGGCTCTCCCTCCACGATCAGCGTACCGGCGCCGCGAGTGTGATGTAAACCATCGTTGACTTGGGGTCTGACGTGCGCATACTGGTAAGTCAGCAACTGTTTACACCGCGCTCCGGGGATTCCATGACAGAGACCATCGAGCTGCCGCGCCAAGCCGCCCGCCCCGCCTCGGGCCGGCACGCCAACAGCACGCTGGTGGTGCTGTACCTGTCGCTGGGCGGCCTCGCGTTCGCGGTGCTGCAGTCGCTGGTCGCGCCCGCGCTGTCGACGATCGGGCGGGACCTGGGCGCCTCGACCGGCGACGTCAGCTGGGTCCTCACCGCGTACCTGCTGTCCGCGTCGGTGCTGACGCCCGATCCTCGGCCGGCTCGGCGACATGGTCGGCAAGCGCCGGGTGCTCATCGGCGTCCTGGTGGTCCTGCTGCTCGGCACCCTGCTGGCCGCGCTGGCGCCCGAACCTGGTCGTGCTGATCGTCGCCCGCGCCCTGCAGGGCGCGGCCGGCGCGATCCTGCCGCTGTCGATCGGCATCGTCCGCGACGAGCTGCCGCGCGAGAAGGTCGGCGTCACCGTCGGCCTGCTCTCGGCGATCTTCGGCGTCGGCGCCGGCGTCGGCATCGTCGCCGCCGGCCCGATCGTCGAGCACCTCTCCTGGCACTGGCTGTTCTGGCTGCCGCTGGTCGCTCGTCGTCATCGCGCTGCTCGGCGCGATCTTCGGCATGCCGGAGTCGCCGGTCCGCACGCCCGGGCCGCCTCGACGTGCTCGGCGCCGGCGATCCTGTCCGTGGCGCTGGTGTCGCTGCTGCTGGCGATCAGCAAGGGCCAGAGCTGGGGCTGGGGCGCGACGTCGACCGTCGGCCTGCTCGCCGCTCGGCGTCGGTCGCGCTGGTCGTCTTCGTCCTGGTCGAGCTGCGGGTCACGCGAGCCGCTCATCGACATGCGCCTGATGCGGCTCCGCGGCGTGTGGGCCACCGACCTCGTCGCCCTCGGCCTCGGCTTCGCGATGTTCGGCACGTTCCTGCTGATCCCGACGCTGCTGCAGCTCCCGGCGGCGACCGGCTACGGCTTCGGCAAGTCGGTCTCCCAGTCGGGCCTGTTCCTGCTGCCCACCGTGCGCGACGATGGTGGTCTTCGGCCCGCTGGCCGGCCTGCTCGAACCGCCGCTTCGGCCCCAAGGTCCCGATGTTCCTCGGCGCCGTCGCGGTCGTCGCCGCGTTCGCGCTGCCCGCCCTCGGCCACGGCGCGATCTGGCAGGTGCTGCTCTCCGGAATCCTCACCGGCGCCGGCATCGGCCTGGCGTTCGCGGCGATGTCCAACGCCATCATCGAGAGCGTCCCGGCCGCCCAGACCGGCGAGGCGACCAGCGTCAACACGATCGCCCGGACCATCGGCAGCAGCATCGGCACCGCCGTCGTCGCCGCCGTCATCACCTCGCACAGCACGCCGCAGGGCCTGCCCACCGACGACGCGTTCACCTACGGCTTCTGGGTCTGCGCCGGCGCGGCCCTGCTCGCGGTGCTGGCCTCGCTCGTCCTGCCGTCGGGCCGCCGGCAGAGCGCGTAACGCGAGCGGCTTGGCGGCGGCGCATACGATGCGCCGCATGCCCAGCTGGCACCGCCCGGGTGAGGACGGGGACAGTCCACACGTCGTGCGGTACGTCGCCGCCTCGGCGCTGTCCGCGGGCGGCCTGGCGGTGCTCTGCGCCGGTGTGGTCAGTGGCGAGCTGGGCGGCGTCTGGTCGCTGGTCATCGCCGCGTTCATGCTGGGCTGGGTGACCCTGGTCTGGCGCCACGCGTTGGTGGGCGTCTGGGTCAGCGACCACGGTGTGAAGATCCGGTGGCCGCACCGCACCCGGGTGATCCCGTGGTCACAGGTGGAGCGGGCCTGGGCCGGCCAGGCCGCCGAGTTCGATGCCTGGCAGGTCTGGGTCTCGACGCGCGACCCGGAAGAGAACCTCGAGACACCCATCTGGCGCCAGGGCCGGTCCGCCACGCGTTACCGATCGCGCGTGAACCGCATCGTCCTCCCGCCCGAGGAGTTCAGCCGGGCCCTGGCCGAGCTCAACCGAACCGCCTGACCGGCGCGACATCTGACACCACATAGCCTGTCGGGGTGTCGCTGACCTTGGACGAGGCCCGTGCTCGGGCCGCCATGCTCTCCGAGGTCTCCTACGACCTCGCGCTCGACGTCACGTCGGCGGACGCCTTCCGCAGCCGGGTCGCCGTGCGGTTCCCCACCACGGGCGGCGACACGTTCCTCGAACTGCACCGGGCCGAGTCGCTCGAGGTGACGCTCGACGGCTCGACCGTCGAGCCGGGGTACGACGGGCGCCGGATCCCGCTCGCCGGCCTGGCGCCCGGGCCGCACGAGGTGGTCGTGGACGCGCGGCTGCGGTACGTCACCGACGGTGAAGGACTGCACACCTTCACCGATCCGGTGGACGGCGAGCGGTACGTCGGCGGCTATCTCGGCCTGGACATCACCCAGCGCCTGTTCGCCTGCTTCGACCAGCTCGACCTCAAGGCGCCGATCACGCTGACGGTGACCGCGGATCCAACGTGGACGGTCCTGTCGAACGGGCTGCCGACGGTCGCCGACGGCGGCCGGTTCGCGTTCGCCGCCACCCCGCCGATCCCGTGCGATCTGTTCGTCGGTCGTGGCGGGGCCGTACCACTCGGTGCGGTGGGAGTACCGCGGCCTGCCGATGGGCTGGCACGCCCGCCGCTCGCTGGCCGCCGAGCTGGACCGCGACGCCGCGGAGCTGCGGCGGGTGACCGAGGTCTGCTTCGACCACTACGCCGAGATCTTCGCCGAGCCGTTCCCGTTCGACTCCTACGACCAGGTGTTCGTGCCCGAGCTCAACTGGGGCGCGATGGAGAGCCCGGGCTGCGTCACGTTCAACGAGTCGCATGCTGCCGCGCGAGCGGGTCACCGACGACGACCGCCGGCAACGCGCGCGAGGTGATCGCGCACGAGATGTCGCACATGTGGTTCGGCGACCTGGTCTCCCCGGTGTGGTGGGAGGACGCGTGGCTCAACGAGTCCTTCGCGGACTACATGGGGTTCGAGGTGGCCGAGACCGTGGCCGGGTACGCCGGCACCCGGGTGTCGTTCGAGGCGGCCTACAAGCCCCGCGCCTTCCTCGCCGACCGGCGCCGTTCCACGCACCCGGTGGCGCCGGCCGCCGACGGACGTGCCCGATGTGGACACCGCCACGACGATCTTCGACCACATCTCGTACGGCAAGGGAAACGCGGTCCTGCGGCAGCTGGTGACCTGGCTGGGCGAGACGGACTTCCTGGCCGGGGTGAACGCGCACCTCACCCGGCACCGGTTCGCCAACGCCACGCTCGAGGACCTGCTGTCGGCGCTCGACGCCGCCTCGCCGCGCGACGTGCGCGGCTGGGCGCGGGTGTGGCTGCGGCAGTCGGGACACGACACGATCCGGGTGTCCGCGCCGGGACGACGTTCCGGTGCTGACCCGGGACGGCGTGCGGCCACACCGGTTCACCGTCGCGGCGTACTCCACGTCGCTGGAGCCGGTCGGCTCGCGGCTGGTCGACCTCGCGGACGAGCCGCTGGAGCTGCCGGAGTGGGCCGGGCTGGTCGTGGTGCCCAACGCGTACGGCGAGACCTTCGCCCGGATCGAGCTGGACCCGTTCTCCGCCGACGCCGTGTCGCGCGGGCTGGCCGCGCTGCCCGACCCGCTCGTGCGGGCGGTGCTGTGGGCGACGATGCTCGACCAGGTGCCGCCGGCCGCGCACCTGGAACTGCTGGCGCGGCAGCTGCCGCGCGAGTCGTCGCCCACCCTGGTCGGCCGCCGCCCTCGACGCGGACCCGCAACGACCTGGTGCGCCGGGTCCTGCCGCCCTCGGACGTACCCGCCGCGCTCGAGGTCGTCGCCGCGGCGTGCGCGCTCGAGGACGAGCCGGACGAGCAGCGCGCGGTCGCGCTGGCGCGCGGGCTGGCCTGGGCCACGAGCGACACCGCGCTGTTGCGGCGCTGGCTGGACGCGGACGCGACCGACCAGGGGCTGGCACTGGACCCGGAGCTGCGCTGGGCCGTCGTACGCCGGCTGGCCGAGCTCGGTGGGCTGGACGCGCCGGACATCGAGGCCGAGCGGCTGCGGGACGGCACGGCCGCGGGGGATCTCGGCGCCGTCACCGCACTGGCCGCCCGCCCCACGGCCGAGGCGAAAACGGCGGCCTGGGCGGCGATGACCGAGGACGCCGACGTCTCCGTCACCCGCTTCCGCGCGCTGGCGGCCGGATTCTGGTCGCTGTCGCAACGGGAGCTGGTCGCGCCGTACGTCGCCGCCTACGTCGCGGTCGCCCCGTCGCTGGCCCGGCGCGGGTCGGCGTTCGCCGCCGCGGTCGGTGCGGCCTTCCCGGCCTTCCCCTGACGGCCGAGGAACTGGAACTGGTACGCGAGGCGCTGCGCGGCGACGTGCCCGCGGTGCTGCGGCGGGCCTGGGACGACGAACTGGACGACCGCGGCTAGGGGATCTCGCGCAGCTCGCCCAGGACGTACTTGGCCACCTTCTCGACCATCTTGATGCCCGCCGGCTGCGTCTTGTGGTGGCTCGAGAGCACGGCCACGAGCCAGTCGTGTCCGGGTTCGACGAGCCGCCCGATCGTGTTGACCGCCCAGCGGCCGCCGTCCGCGGAGATGTTGTCCCACCCGTTCTTGGTGTAGACCTTCGTCGTCCGCGCGGTGGCGGCCGCGGTGACTCCCCAGTCCTGGCTCTCGTCGACCTGGCCCATCAGGTCGAAGAGGTAGTCCCGGCTGTCCTCGTCGAGCGGACCGTCCTCGTCGGCGAGCGAGGTGAGCAGGCGGACCTGGTCGGCCGCGGTCGTCGTGCTCATTCCCCACGACGAGTTGGGCCTGGTCTCCTTCAGGCCGAAGGTCTTGTTCGCCGCGGCCAGCCCCGACTTCCCGCCGATCTTCTGGTAGAGCGTGGTGGCGGCGTCGTTGTCGCTCGCGGTGATCATTTTCTTGGCGTTGCGCCGATCGGTCTCCGTGATCCGCTGGTCGCGCTGCCGCGCCCGCAACAGCAGGGCGGCCAGGATGTCGACCTTGACGATGCTGGCCGTCTGGAAACCGGCGGTGCCGACGGTGAGCGCGAGGTCGGACGTCCGGTCCCGGACCGCCAGCGCGAGGTGGCCGTTCCCGACCTCCTCGAGGTAAGCGGTGACCTTCACCCGGGCCAGGCCCAGGTAGTCCGGGGTCGGGCTGGGCGTCGGCGAGGGGGTGGGTCCGCTCGGCGGCGCTGCCTCGGTGCTGCCGGACAGCCGCCAGACGGCGCCGGCCCCGGCCGCACCGCCTCCCGCGACGGCCAGGACCGCCCCGGCCAGCAACGCGCGACGTGAGTGCTTCTTCATCCGGTCCGCCCGCTAGTTGATGGGCCGGCAGCGCATCGGGTCGTCGTCCGACACGAGGAACTGGGCGGCCTTGGCGAAGTCGTCGCCCGGCCCAGCCGCGACGAGGCTGAAGTAGAGGCGGCTGTTCGCCGGCATGCTCGCCGGCGCGATGACGAGGAGGTAATCCCTGCCCGACCCGTCCGGCCAGGCGCGGTTCTCGGTCCAGTAGACCTTGGGTGCGACACGCAACTCCCCGAAGGCGGGCGTGCACAGCGCGTGGGTCTTGACGGTGGCGGGGACACCCGCGAAGGCCAGCGCCTTCTGCAGATCGACGGGGTCGAGGATCTGCTGGTAGCGCAGGGTCAGCTTCACCGTGCTGTCCGACTGCTTGACCAACGTGAACGCGGCCGGTTCCAGCGCCGCCGTGCTGCTGCCGGCCGCGTCGGGGGTCGGCTGTGCGGTGGCCATGGGCAGGGCAAGCGCGAGCGCGGCGACCGCCGCGAGGCCACCACCGGCGGCGAGGCCGAACAGACCGCGCTTGCGCCGCCGGGCCCGGCCGCGGCGTTCGATGGCCTCGATCGGACGATCCATCCGCACGTCGGAGAGCGTCTGCTTCACCGCGTCCAGAACCTCTTCGTCGTTCATGATCCAACCTCCTAACCGGCGATGGGCACGAACTGCGCACGCAGCGTCGCGGTGGCACGAGACAGGTGGACGGCGACGGTGCGGGCGGAGATGTCCAACACCTCGGCGACGGTGTTGGTGTCCAGGTCGAGCCAGATGCGCAACACGATCACCTCGCGCTGTCGGCGCGGCAGCCGGCGGACGGCGGCCAGCAGCCCGTCGTCCATGCCCAGCGCGTCGTCCGCGAGTTGCGGCCGGTCGTGGCCGTCGAGGGCAACCTCGCGCCGGTGCCGCCGCCACCAGGACACGCGGAGGTTCAGGGCGGTGCGTACGACCCAGGCGGCCGGCGCCGGATGTCGGCTCACCTTCGGCCAGGCGGCCCAGGCACGCGCGAACGCCTCGGCGACCAGATCCTCGGCCAGCGCCCGCTCACCCGTGCCGGCCAGCACGGCCCGCAGGCAGTTGTCCCTGGTGCGCCGGTAGAACTCCGCGAAGTCCTGCCGGTCTCGTTCCACACCTGCTTTACGCACCAGCGCCCCGCACCATTTACCGCAACCCGAAAAAATCTCGCCGGACGTGCAGTAGACGGCTGGAACCAGGGGTTCGGATTGTTCGCGGGCGGAATCGTGGCGCGCGTCACCGACAGAGCGGTGGTCGAGCGGTGGACCCCGGCCGGGATTCGCGACACGGCCGGGGTGGTCCGGGCGCGGTGAAGCTGCGCCAGGCGTTCAGTTCAGTCCTGAGGGCCCTGCACTGCGGGCGTCAGGATGGTCGGCTTCCGAGCGGGCTCAGCCGCTGCGGCGGCTGCCGTAGTTGCGGGGCGGCTGGAACGTGCCGCCCTTGCCGGTGAAGCCGCCCGAACCGTGCGTGTGGGCCTGGCCGGTCTTGCCCTTGCCTTTGCCCTTGGCGCGGCGCTCGGCCCGGTTCGCGAACTCAGGTGTCTCTTCGGCCGTCTCGTCCGGCGTCTCGTCCGGCGTGGTGTTCTGGTCGTCGGACATGAGTGCTCCCGGGTGATGCGCGGCATGGACAGCTACAAGCCTAGCCGTTCGGCCGGTGGATCCCGGATTCTCCCTTCCGGCGGGTACGCCTGACCCGCCGGTCGTCGAGCCAGAGCGCCAGCCCGCGGCGGCAGCGATACGCCACGATCGCGGTCAGCAGCACGATCACGACAAGTGTCCAGAACCAGAATCGGGGGCCGATTCCGTCGGGCGGGTTCGCGGCCCGGGTGCGGCCGCTGTGGATGACGTTGTCGGCGACGTCGATGGCGACCACGCCGTCGGGCGCGACGAGCAGGGTGGTGGGAGCGTCGGCGCCCCGGCCGAGCGCCAGCACCCGGACGGTGCCGACGTTTCCGTACGCCAGTCGCTGGTCCATCTCGAGGGGCAGGTCGAACGTGGCCGGCGCGTCGGGTGCGGGTTGGTAGGCGACCACCCGCGCCGAACCGTCCGCCGCCCACCCCAGCAGCCGGATGGCCGTGACGCCGGACACGGACGGCATGTCCAGCGCGCCCCGGTCCTCGCCCAGGAGCATGCCCGGGCTCGCGTCGACCCGCCGGAGGGACCACCGGTCGCCGGCCCGCTGGGCGAGCGTCAGCGTCCGGCTGTCGGTGCTCCATGCGCCCCTGCCGGCGAGCTCTGTGTCGGGCGGGAGGTCGAACGCGTTGAGCCGCCGGCCGTCGACGTTGGCGATGACGACCGTTCGTCCGTTCTGGTAGGCCAGCAGGGCGCCGTTCGGGGCGAAGGCCACCGGCGAGCCCAGGCCTTCGGCGTCGCCGGCCTCGGCCAGCCGGATCCGGCGGTCGCCGCCGAGCCAGACGAGGCTCAGCACGTGTGTGTACGCGCTGCGCTCAGGATTGGCCGGCACGGTGTCCCGCACGACCAGCACGCGGCCGTCCGGTGACCAGGCCACTGGGTCAGCCATGACCGTTCCGGAAACCCCGGTCGCGACGGTGCGGCTGTGCCCGCTCACCAGGTCGACGATCTCCACCCGGGGACGTGTCCAGCTGTTCACCTCTCTGAAGGCGACCTGGCGACCGTCGGGGGACAGCACCGTGTCCTCGCCGGCCCGAGCCTCGACCTCGCCCTTGATGATCCGGTAGCGGTCGGTCTCGGCGCCGACGACCGCGATGATGCTGCCCTCCTCGCCCCACTCCAGGCCGTCGGCCTGACCGGTGAAGATCACCGAGGCGGGGCCGACGCGCGGGCGGTCCGTGGCGTGCAGGCTGCCGAACGGCGGCACGCCGACCCGGTCGGGCAGCGTGGCGCCCGCGCCGGCCGCGGGAGCGACGACCGAGGTGCCCGGAAGCATCGCACCGGCCAGCGCGACCAACGCCAGCGTCGCCGCGGTGGCGACGCGCGGTGCGCCGGCGGGTGCGGCGGGCGGTGGCGATCGCCCGCTCGTGGACCGGGTAGACGGGTACGTCGGCCGCCGCGTTGTGCAGCGACTCGCGCAGCCGGTCGGTCATCGCGGGCTCCTCTCCGCGGCGCGGTCGACCAGGTCGGGTGCGATGACGCGCAGTCGGCGGATCGCGTCGTGGCCGTGCCGCTTCACCGTGCCGACCGAGCAGCCGAGCACCTCGGCGACCTGCGCCTCGGTCAGGTCCTCGTAGAACCGCAGCACGACCACGGCCCGCTGGCGCGCGGTGAGCTGGCGGAGCGCGGCCACCACGGTCAGCCGCAGGGCGGTCGCGTCGGAGTGGTCGGCGCCGGGCCGTTCCGTGGGCTCGGACTCGAGCCGTTCGGCCAGCCGGCGGCGCCGCCACCAGGAGACCTGCTGGTGGTACATGACCCGCCGGACGTACGCCTCGGGGTCGCCGTCGCTGATCCGCCGCCAGTGCCGGAACGTCCTGGCCAGCGCGCTCTGCAGGAGGTCCTCGGCGAGCTGATGGTCGCCGGTGAGCAGGTAGGCCCGCCGCGACAGCGCCGGTGAACGGTGCACCACGAACTCGTGGAACGTCTCGGCCAATGCACACCCCCTCGCCGCCTAGAACGCTTCCCGCGACCGCAATGGTTGAGTTGATCTATCCTGCGGTGTGCCGGTGCGGGTCTACCAGCCGGAAGCCCGGCCGGTGGTGGTCTATCTGCACGGCGGCGGGTTCGTCGTCTGCGACCTGGAAACCCATGACTCGCTGGTACGCCGCCTCGCCGCGGCGACCGGAGCGTGCGTGGTGGCCGTCGACTATCGCCGGGCGCCGGAGCACCCGTGGCCGGCCGCGGTCGACGACGCGGTCGTGGTCCTGACCGCGCTGGCCTCTGGCGACACGCCGGTCGCTGAGCGAGGCGACCCGCTCGCGGTGGCCGGCGACTCGGCCGGCGGCATGCTCGCGGTGCTGGCCGCCCTGCGGCAACCCCGGATCCCGCTGGTGGCGGGCCGTCTGGCTCGGCGACGCCGGCGTGCCGGTCCGGCACTGGCGGGAAGCCGGTGCGGAACACAACTTCCCGACCATGCGTGACACGTCGCCGGAGGCCGCGACGGCCGAGGACCGCTACCTCGCCGCAGCGGCCGAACTGCTGCGGGGACGTCATTCCGACATCGACACGGGTAGTCCCATCGGGGAGACTGGCGGGACCTCGGAGCGCTAGGAGTCGTCGATGGACCTCAGCAGGATCCGCAGCGCCCTCTTCGCCGTCGTCCTGGCGCTCGTCGGCGGCCTGGTGGCGGCTTCGCCGGCCGCGGCGGGCGGGCGCTGCGTCGACACGCCGAGCGAATACCAGGCCGCGTGGCAGGCCCGGCAGGTGCGCTGCGTCGCGCCCACCCTGTTCGCCACCGCGCACGGCCGGGGCGACGGCTCGCTCTACCCCGCCGGCTTCGCGTACGCGTGGGCCGGGTCCAGCACCAACCTCGAGGCGTACCTGCGACTGCGCCACCGCTACGGCGACGAGCCGGCGAAGGTCGGCGTCGGAATCCTGTCCTACGTCGGGTTTCCCGGCCTGGAGACCTGGTCGTTCCCGATGGACCTCGCCGTCTACACCCTCCCGCGCGGCGTCGACGCCCCCGTGCCGACCTTCGAGCGATGGTTCCGCCTGCTCGACGACCAGGTGCGCTTCCCGCGCGCGGCGTTGCGCGACCTCGAGCGGGCGTACGCGCGGCTCGGCCGCACGCAGGACGTCGTCGACGCCTTCGAGCACGTCACCGGCTGCCGGCGCGCCGACCTCCTGGCCGGTGCCTTCCCCGGCCCCGACATCGGCTGCGACAAAGACTTCCTCGACGCGCTGACGGCTGCCGGACCCTCGCCCTACGAGGGCGCCGAGTCCACGCGATGCTTCGCCAACTTCGACGCGCACTATGCGGGCCCGCGCAACGCCGCCGCGCTCCGGGCGGTGCTCTACCAGTGCCAGGACGCCGGTTTCCTCAACACCGGCGTCGGCCGCGGCTACAACACCTACGCCAACCCGTTCGTCTGCGAGCCGGCCGCCGCCCAGTCGGTGCGGGAGCGCTACACCGGGCGCGAGTTCATCCTGCCCAACGCGACCCTCGACGACCTGCCGAGCTACGTCGACCTCCCGCTGGACATCGGAGAGCCGGGCCAACGCCCGTTCCTGCACGAGGGCTTCTGCTAGACGGGGCGCTACCGCTTGCCGTAGAGGTGGACGCGGTCGTCGACCTCGCGGTCGGGCTCGGTGCCGACGAACCGGTGCTGGTCGACGTCGCCGTTGCTGACGTGGACCAGCCAGTCCTCGTAGTACCAGCTGGGGTCGCACTGGCAGCCGGTGAACCGGAAGTTGGCCCGGTATCGGCCGACCTGTCCGTGGGCGAGGGTGAACAGGCGGGCCGCTGGACGCGGCCTGGGGTACGCGGCCCGGCCGGGCAGTCGTTCGACGGTCACCCCCGCGTCGTCCACGGTGAGCCACAGCGCGAGGTCGCGAGCCAGGCCGACGCCACCGGCCCGCACGTCGTCGCGGCGCGCGTAACCGACGGATTCGTCGGCCAGGACGTCGTGGAGGACGACGTCGCCCGCCGGCAGCGAATCGGGCAGCGTCACCGGGCGGTCAAGGCCGCGGCGGGCGTTGGCCTGTGGCGCGCCGCGGCCGGCCGCGTCCACCGCACGCGGACCCGCTGGATGACGATCACGTTCAACACCATCGCTCACTCGCGACCCATGGTGCGAGCGGATATTCAGCGGCGGCCGGGCCAGGTCGTCCAGTTGGCCAGGACGGGCTTGAGCTGGGTCTCCTCGTATGCCAGGTGTTCGAGGAGGTGGTCGGAGAGGGCGCGCAGCGCCGCGACCAGTTTGCGTCTCGGTGCGGCGTCGTTGCCGCCGAGTTGGCGTGCGGCGCCCTCGACCTGGTCGAGCAGGTCGGCGACGACCTGGTGATCGGCCTTCAGCTTGGCCACGGTCGCCCGTAGCTGCGGCGCCGCCCGGACGATCGCCGGGAACAGCGACTCGTCCTCGTTGTGGTGGTGGCCGTGCACGACCTGGCAGTAGCTCAGGCAGTTCACCCGCAGCTGGAACAGGGGTCCGTTCGACTTCAGGCGGGTCAGGCCGGATCGGACGTCGCGCGGGGGCGGCCCCACCGGCCGCGGCGTCGGCCAGCTTCCGGACGGTGGCGAGGTCCCGCCGGAGCATGCCGTGCACGGACTTCAGCTCGTCGAACAGGGGGTTGCCCCGGGAGGCGGTCCGTTTCACCGTCCCAGCATGACCGGCCCCGACCCGAAGCCGTTAGTGACCTACGTCCCGCCCGGGCACAGCGGGCTCGCCGGATCCGAGCAGAACGGCGCGGTCTCGGCGTTGCCGGCGCTGGGATCGCCGATTCGCGGCACGTCGGAGGGAAACCGCGCGACCGGTTTGCCGTTGAGTGCCTTGTTCATGAACTGCTCGAAGATCTCACCCGGCAGGCCACCGCCACTGATCGACGGTGCCGTCCCTGGTCCTCAGCGGCTTGGCGTCCTTCTTGTTGCCCACCCAGACCGCGGCCGCGAGCTGCGGTGTGTAGCCGACCATCCAGGCGTCCCCGTTGTCCGCGCTGTCCGCATTGAGTTCCCAGGTGCCGGTCTTCTCCGCCGCCGGCCGCCCGCCCGCGAGCTCGTGGTGAACCTTCTCCGGATAGTCGCGCAGCACCTCGCTGACGTTGTCGGCCACCTCCTGGCGGATGGTCTGCCGCGGGTCGAGCTTCTCGCCGCCGACCGTCACCCAGTCGCCCTGCTGGTTCTGCTGGACCAAGGTCACAAAGTGGGCCTTGTGGTAGACACCCCGGTTCGCGAAGGTGGCCATGCCGTTGGCGTGGTCGAGGACCGTGATGGGGTACTGCCCGTAGCCCGTGATGCCGCTGAAGAAGGGTGCCGGCGTCAGGTCGGCCGCGGCCTTGGAACCCAGGTCCACGGCCTCCTGATGGTCGGTGGCCCACATCGTGCGGACGCCGGCCTGGTGCGCCATCTGGATGACCTTGTCCGTGCCGATCTTCATGGTCAGGTAGTAGAACGGCACGTTGTACGACTCCAGCGTCGCCTCCCGCAGCGAGACGTCGTCACCCGGCCGGCGACCCGCGTTCTGGACCTGGATCCGCGTCCCGTCGATCGTGAACGGGTTGCCCTTCCACCGCGAGTCCAGCGCGACCCCGTCGTTCAGGCCGGCCGCCAGGGTGTAGACCTTGAAAGTCGAGCCCGGCGGGTGACCGCCGGTGACGTTGCCCGCATCGTCGACGTTCTTGCCCGCATAGTCGGTGCCCGTGCCGTTGTCGCCGCCGTAGTAGGCGAGCACGCGCCCGTTCCTCGGGTCGACCACCACCACCGCGGCCTGCAGGTTGGCCGGCTGGCCAGCAAGCTCCGAACCCTTCCGCGAGCGCTGTGCCACCGCCACGGCCGCCGCCTGTCGCTTTCGGGTCGATGGTCGTCCTGATCCGGTAGCCGCCGTTCTGCACAGGCCTCCGGCAGCTCTGCCTGGCCGAGTTCTTCACCAGGTCGCAGAGCTTCATCGCCGCCATCTCCTCCTTGACGTAGTTGACGACGTTGCCCTGCGGGGTGTTGACGCCGCAGTCGATGGTGCAGGCCTTGGGTCGGGCTTCTTGACCGCCGGATACCGCGCCGGACGCTGCGCCGGCGCGAGCCAGCCCTGCTCCACCATCCCGTTGAGGACGTAGTTCCACCGGTCCCGCGGCCTGCCGATTGATCGCCGGGTCGAAGCCCTGGTGACCGGTGAGCTCGTCCGGGAAGGGCTGCTTGATCACGGCGGCGAGTACGGCGCCTTCCGCCACGTCGAGCTTGTCCACGTCCTTGCCGAAGTAGGCCCGCGCCGCTGCCTGGATGCCCCACGCGCCCCGGCCGAAGTAGATGATGTTGAGATAGCGCACCATGATGGTCGGCGGGTCGAACTCCTTGGCCAGCTTGGAGGCCAGCACCGCCTCCTTGACCTTCCGGGTGTAGCTGTCGTCGGTCAGGTTGCCGTAGGACGCGTGGCCGTCGTAGGCCCGGCGGGCGTACTGCTGGGTGATCGTCGAGGCACCCTGTTTGTCGCCGCCGGTAGCGATTTTGAGCCCCGCGCGCAGATGCTCGCGTAGTCGACGCCGCCCTCGCGGAAGAAGGACCGGTCCTGGCCGCGGCCACCTCCTTGCGCAGGAAGTCCGGAATCGGTTGGCCGGCACGAGT
>CAWIXO010000026.1:0-13328 GCA_963840005.1 uncultured Actinomycetota bacterium
GCTCGCTGGTTGTCGTGCGGCTGCTCAACATGGTCACCGACGTGTCGGTCTTCGCGGTCAACATCATCACGTTGATCGGCCTGGGCATGGCGGTCGACTACGCGCTGTTCATCGTCAGCCGGTTCCGCGAGGAGCTGGCCGCCGGGCACGCACCGCCGCGGCGATCGCGCGCACGATGGCCACCGCCGGCCGCACGGTGCTGGTGTCCGGGCTGACGATCGCGCTGGCGCTGGCCAGCCTGCTGATCTTCCCGCAGACGTTCCTAAGTCGATGGGCTTCGGCGGCATGGCGGCCGTGCTGGTGGCGATGCTCGCCGCGCTGACCGCGCTGCCGGCCCTGCTGGCCGTGCTCGGCCACCGGATCAACGCGCTCCGCATCCCGCTGCCCTGGAGACGCGGCCGGAAGCGGACCGCCGCCGACGGCGTCCGGGCGCGGTCGAACGGTGACCGCGTTCGTGGGCTTGCCGATCGTGACGGCGGCGACGGGCTCGCGGGCGGTAGAACGGCGGCGACGGGCTCGCGGGTGGCGATGGTGCTTGGGCGCGGATCGCGCGCAGCGTGATGCGCCGGCCCATCGTGTACGCGGCCGGCGTCATCGTCATCCTCGCGGTGCTCGCGCCGCCGGTGCTGCGGATCAGTTCGGCGGGTTCGACGAGCGGGTGCTGCCCGCCGGGCGCCGAGCCGCGGGTGGTGTCCGACGCCATCAGCGCCGATTTCGCCGGCGGCACGGTCGGGCCGATCGAGGTGCTGGTCTCCGGTGGTGGCCAGGCCGAGGCGCAGCGGTTGGCCTCGACCGTCGCCGGCCTGCCCGACGTGACCGGGGTCCAGGTGACCGCGTCGCGAGGGCGCCTCGTCGCTGCTCACGGTCACCTACCAGGGCGAGTCGACCGGCGACGCGGCGCAGGAGGTCGTGCGGGCGATCCGCGACCTGCCGGCGCCGGCGGGCGCCGACATGCTGGTCGGCGGCCGCACGGCGGCCGACCTCGACCTGATCGACAGCCTGGTCGCGCACCTGCCGTGGATGGCCCTGATCATGGCGTTGGCGACGCTGATCCTGCTGTTCCTGGCGTTCGGCTCGATCGTGCTGCCGATCAAGGCGGTGCTGATGAACCTGGTCTCGATCGGCGCCTCGTTCGGCGTGGTGGTCTGGGTCTTCCAGGACGGGCACTTCGCCGACTTCCTGGGCTTCACCCCGACCGGCTTCATCGAGCCCAGCAACCCGATCCTGATGCTGGCCGTCCTGTTCGGACTGGCGACCGACTACGAGGTCTTCCTGCTGTCCCGGGTCCGCGAGGAGTGGGACCGCACCGGCGACAACACCGCGTCGGTCGCGTCCGGCCTGCAGCACACCGGCCGGATCATCACAGCGGCCGCGTTGCTGCTGATCGTCGTGGTGGCCGGCTTCGCGAGCGGCGGCATCGCCTTCATCAAGCTGATCGGCGTCGGCATGATCGTGGCGATCATCGTGGACGCGACCCTGGTCCGACTGCTGCTCGTCCCGGCGACGATGCGACTGCTCGGCCGCTGGAACTGGTGGGCGCCGGGCCCGCTCGGCGCGGTCTACCGCCGGTTCGGCATCCGCGAGCTGGACCCAGCCCCGAACGCGGCGGCCAAGGAGGAAGCCCTGGCAGGAAGCAGCCGCTCGACCTGACCAAGCCCAGGCAGGCGGCCGCTTGGCCACCCTCGGCCGCGCCGCGGTGAATCCCCGCGGATTCCGCCGCCGGGGCTGCTGTCAGTAAGCGGCCGCAGCTGGCCGGCGCGCGGTGCCATGCGTCCGATGGGAGGTGCGTCTCTGCGGGCCCACCTCAGTGCCGAGGCTGGCTAGCTCCAGGCCCGCGGCCGGCAGGTCAGGGAACGCTTGTCGTCGGGGTCGCGGTGGCACGTCGGTTGGCGAGCGCCTGGCTCAGGGCCAACGTCCCCGAATATCCGGCCAGGACGATCACGTGAAACAGGTAGAGCCACAGCAACACCGCGACCACGGCCCCGACCGGGTCGAAGCCGCCGAACGGGATTCCCAGGTCCAAGGGGAACGAGGTGAACAGGACGAAGCCGTGTAGGAAGCCGGAGAGGTTGGCGGCCGTGAACGAGCCGATCAGGCAGGTCGGGCGCCAGTCCGGGCGGCCTGGGCCGACGATCCGGTACACCCAGATCAGCACTGGTGTCAGGACCAGCCATACGGCCAGGAACGACAGGACGACGCCCAGCGCCAGCGACCAGCCGCCGCGGCGGACCAGGCCCGTTGTGTACGGGAGGGAGGCGATGGTGGCCAACACCAGCGCGGGTGCCGGCGCCAGCAACGGCAGCAACAACAGGCGGCCGCGCCAACCGATCAGGCGTTCCGCCCTGGGCTCGGCCACCGAGACGAACGCCCGGCGCAACCCCTCGCCGTAGAACGACGCCGGGAGCAGGGCGGCGAGGGCCAGCCACGGTGTCAGGTCGAGGCCCGCCGAAACCAGGGCGGCGGCCGCGCGATCGGCGCCGATCGAAGCCGGCAGGGTGTCCGTCGCGTACCCGGTCAGCCGGCGCACCCGGTCGGCGCCCGCCACCAGGCCGGTGAGCCAGATCGCGAGCAGCGAGACCGGCACGATCGCGATCGCGCCGTAGAACGTGATGGCCGCGGCGTGCAGCGACAGGTCCCGGCCACGCAGGGGCGCGAACGCGGCGCGTACCACCCTTCGCAGCCCCTCGACCATGCCCTCACTTTCCCTGGAAGGGCGCCCGGCACTCCTTAGCATCCTTGGACATGACGGTCTTCGAGACGGATCGGCTGATCGTTCGGCAGTGGACGGAGGGCGAGGCAGACGTCGCCCGCGTCTTCGACATGCTGTCCCGTTGGGAGGTCGCCAGGTGGCTCGGCGCCCAGCCGCGGGTGCTCGAGAGCCCGGACGAGGCGCTGGCCGCGATCCGCCGTTGGCGTGCCCGGTCCGAGGCCGACGACCTGCACGGGATCTGGGCGATCGACGTCCGCGACACCGGCGTCACCGCCGGCTCCGTGCTCGTCGTGCCGTTGCCGGGTGTCGACCTCCAGCCGACCGACGACATCGAGGTCGGCTGGCACCTGCATCCCGACTCGTGGGGGCACGGGTACGCCACCGAATCGGCGCGGGTGGCCATCGACCGGGTGTTCGCCGCCGGCCTTCGGCAGATCTACGCGGTGATCAGGGAAGGCAACACGCCCTCGGTCGCGGTCGCCCGCCGCCTCGGCATGGCGTCGATCGGCAAACAGACCAGTTGGTACGGCGGCATCGAGCTCGACACCTACCGCCTGGCGAGCCCCGACCGCTGACCGGGCATCGCGCGAGCAGCCCGTCGCTCTACCCTCCTCCAGGTGCGCATCGTCATCGTCGCCGCCCCGGATCCCCGGCGGCCCATCGCGGCCCTCCGCCATGTGTCGCGGTGGGTGTTCCGCAGCTTCTATGCCGTCGGTCTGGTGGTCCTGGCGCTCGGCGTGGCCGGCGTGTTTCTCCTGAGCGACGGCGACCAGGGGCTCAACGCCGCGGTCATCGTCATCGGCCTGCTCCTGCTGATGGCACCGAGCTTCATGGTCGCGTCCGTCCGACGACAACACCGCGCGAGCGCGGGGATGACGGTCGAGTACGAGATCGCCGACGATGGCCTCGTCCAGCGCTACGACCTGGGCGAGTCGCACCTGCCGTGGTCCGAGTTCGAGCGCGCCGAGATATTCAAGACCACGCTGTTGCTGTTCCGGACCAGAAACCAGTACATCCCGATCCCGATCGGGGACGTCAGACCCGCCCTCCGCGCGGAGCTCCGGGACCTGCTCGAGCAGCTGGCCTGCTGCCGGCCAACCCTTCCCGCGCCGACCTGTGGACAACTTCGGACCCCGAGCCCCGATAGGGGAGAATGGCCGAGTGACCCAACCAGACCGGAGAGCCGCATGACCGAGCCTTGGCGAGGGCATCGTCAGCAGAGCCCGCCCGGGCAGGGCGGGTCACCACGCAGTGGAGACCCGTCATGACCGAGGCGCGCGAGATCGTATTGCTCGGCAGCACCGGTTCGATCGGCACTCAGGCGGTCGACATCGTGCGCCGCAATCCCGAGCGGTTCCGGGTCGTGGCGCTCGGCGCCGGCGGCGGCAACGTCGCGCTGCTCGCCGCCCAGGCGCTCGAGCTCGGCGTCGAGGCGGTCGGCGTGGCCAAGGCGTCCGCCGCGCAGGACCTCCAGCTCGCCTTCTACGCGGAGGCGGCCAAGAAGGGCTACGCGACCGGCGACTTCCGGATCCCCAAGATCCTGGCCGGGCCGAGCGCGATGGCCGAGCTGGCCGAATGGCCCGCCGACCTGGTGCTCAACGGGGTGGTGGGCTCGCTCGGGCTCGCGCCGACGCTGGCCGCGCTGCGTGCCGGCCGCACCCTCGCGCTGGCCAACAAGGAGTCCTTGATCGCCGGCGGCAGCCTGGTCAAGGCCGCGGTGACGCGGCCCGGGCAGATCGTCCCGGTCGACTCCGAGCACTCCGCGCTGGCCCAGTGCCTGCGGTCCGGCGCCGAGCGCGAGGTGCGCAAGCTGGTGCTGACCGCCAGCGGTGGCCCGTTCCGCGGGCGGCGGCGCGACGAGCTGACGGAGGTCACACCCGACGAGGCGCTCGCGCACCCCACCTGGAACATGGGCCCGGTCGTCACGATCAACTCGGCCACCATGGTCAACAAGGCGCTCGAGGTGATCGAGGCACACGAGCTGTTCGACATCGACTACGCCGACATCCAGGTCGTCGTACACCCGCAGTCGGTGATCCACTCCATGGTGGAGTTCATCGACGGGTCGACGATCGCGCAGGCCAGCCCGCCCGACATGCGGCTGCCGATCTCGCTGGGCCTCGGTTGGCCCGACCGGGTGACCGACGCGGCCCGGCCGGTCGACTGGACCACGGCTCACACCTGGACCTTCGAGCCGCTCGACGACGCCGCGTTCCCGGCGGTCGAGCTGGCCAAGGAGGCGGGCCGGGCCGGGCGCTGCCGCCCGGCGATCTACAACGCGGCCAACGAAGAGTGTGTGGCGGCATTCACGGCCGGCCGCTTGCCGTTCCTCGGCATAGTGGACACCGTGGCCCAAGTCCTCTCAGCTGCTCCCGATTTCGGCGAACCAGGTACCGTCGACGACGTGCTCGCCGCGGAGACGTGGGCCCGAGGCCAGGCGCGTGAGCTGATCGGGTCAACGATGAGGGGAGCTTGATGCTGTTTCTGATCGGGGTTGTCGCTTTCGCCCTTGGCATCCTGATATCGGTCAGCTTGCACGAAGCCGGGCACATGGTCACCGCCAAGGCGTTCGGCATGAAGGTCACCAAATACTTCGTCGGCTTCGGGCCGACGTTGTGGTCGTTCAAGCGTGGCGAGACCGAATACGGCATCAAGGGCATCCCGCTCGGCGGGTTCTGCAAGATCGTCGGCATGACGCCGCAGGACGACGACGTCGACCCGGCAGACCAGCCGCGCGCCATGTGGCGGTTCCCGCTCTGGAAGCGGACCGTCGTGATGAGCGCCGGCTCGGTGACCCACTTCGTGCTCGCGATCGTCACGCTCTGGCTGGCCGCGATCTTCATGGGCCTGCCGAACCCGGCGATCGAGAAGCCCCAGCCGGCGTACGTCAAGGTCACCAACTGTGTGGTGGTCGGCGCGACCGCCAACCGCGACTGCATCCCGGGCGACCCGGCGGGCCCGGCCAAGCAGGCCGGTCTGCAGGACGACGACAAGATCACCGCGATCAACGGCGTGCCGGTGGCGACCTACACCGACCTGGTCACCGAGATCCGCAAGCTCCCGGCGGGCTCCCAGGCGACGGTCAACTACCAGCGTGACGGCGCCGACCGGCAGGCCAACGTCAACCTCGCGTCGGTGCAGCGTCCGCCGGTCGACAACCCGGACGGCCCCGTGGCCGCGGTCAGCGCGCTCGGCGTCGCGGGTCCGAACCTGCCGCCCGGCATGCCGACGTTGGTCAAGTACAACCCGATCGAAGCGTTCCCCGCGACCGCCGACTACACGGGCAACATGGCGGTCGCCACGGTCCAGTCGCTCCAGCGGCTGCCGCAGAAGATCCCGGCGCTCTGGGACGCGGTCACCGGCGAGCCGCGTGACGCCGACACCCCGATCAGCGTCGTGGGCGCCAGCCGGCTCGGCGGCGAGGCCGTACAGCACGGCTTGTGGGAAGTTTTTATCCTGCTGTTCGTCTCGTTGAACTTCTTCATTGGTGTGTTCAACCTGCTGCCGCTGCTACCCCTTGACGGTGGCCACATCGCGATCTCGTGGTTCGAGCGGGCCAGGTCCTGGGTCGCGGCGCGGCTCGGCAAGCCCGATCCAGGGCGAGTCGACTACTACAAGCTGATGCCCGTTACGTACGTCGTTATCCTGATAGGCGGGGCTTTTACCCTGCTGACGATCACCGCTGACATCATCAACCCCATCACGCTCTTCTAGAACCCGCGCACAACCGTTCCGAGGTGAGTGTTCCCGTGACCGCGATCAGTCTCGGCATGCCGGCCGTTCCGCCCCCGCCGCTGGCCCCGCGCCGGCAGAGCCGCCAGATCCAGGTGGGCTCGGTGGCGGTCGGAGGCGGCGCGCCGGTGTCGGTGCAGTCGATGACGACCACGCTGACCGCCGACATCAACGCGACACTGCAGCAGATCGCCGAGCTCACGGCGTCCGGCTGCCAGATCGTCCGGGTGGCGGTGCCGTCGCAGGACGACGTCGAGGCGCTGCCCGCGATCGCGAAGAAGTCGCAGATCCCGGTGATCGCCGACATCCACTTCCAGCCGCGGTACGTCTTCGCGGCGATCGACGCGGGCTGCGCGGCGGTCCGGGTCAACCCGGGCAACATCCGGCAGTTCGACGACAAGGTCAAGGAGATCGCCAACGCGGCGTCGGCGGCCGGGACGCCGATCCGGATCGGCGTCAACGCCGGCTCTCTGGACAAGCGGCTGCTGCAGAAATACGGCAAGGCGACCGCGGAGGCGCTGGTCGAGTCGGCGCTGTGGGAGTGCTCGCTGTTCGAGGAGCACGGCTTCCGCGACATCAAGATCTCGGTGAAGCACAACGACCCGGTCGTGATGATCCGCGCCTACCGGCAGCTGGCCGAGCAGTGCGACTACCCGCTGCACCTCGGCGTGACCGAGGCCGGCCCGGCGTTCCAGGGCACGATCAAGTCGGCGGTCGCGTTCGGCGCGCTGCTGGCCGAGGGCATCGGCGACACCATCAGGGTGTCGCTGTCCGCGCCGCCGGTCGAAGAGGTCAAGGTCGGCCAGCAGATCCTCGAGTCGCTCGGCCTGCGCGAGCGCGGCCTGGAGATCGTCTCCTGCCCGTCCTGCGGGCGCGCCCAGGTCGACGTCTACAAGCTCGCCGAAGAGGTCACCGCCGGGCTCGAAGGCCTGCCGGTCCCGCTGCGCGTCGCGGTCATGGGCTGCGTCGTCAACGGCCCGGGCGAGGCCCGCGAGGCCGACCTGGGCGTGGCGTCCGGCAACGGCAAGGGCCAGATCTTCGTCAAGGGCGAGGTCATCAAGACCGTGCCCGAGGCGCAGATCGTCGAGACCCTGATCGACGAGGCCCTCCGCCTGGCCGAGGAGATGGGCGCCGACCTGCCGGAGGAGCTCCGCGAGTTCGCGACCGGCCCGACGGTCACCGTCCACTAGACGCCGCACAACGAAAAGGCTCCACGAGACGGATCTCGTGGAGCCTTTCGCGTGGATGAGCGTCACCGGGTCTCGGGGTCTTCGGCCAGGATCGCGTAGAGCTTGCGGCGGGCCTCGTCGAGCACCTCGGCGGCGCGGGTGCGCTGGTCGTCGGTGCCGTTGCGGAGCACCTGGCGCAGGGCGTTCATGGTGCCCATCGCCGCCTCGCGGATGTCCTGCCAGCTGTTGACGGTGCCGGCGGCCTCGAAGGCGCTCCACGGCGCCTGCGCGGCGGCCTCGGTCGCCTCGGCCTGGCCGGCCTCGGTCAGGGTGAAGCTCTTGCGGCCGCCCTCGGTGGTGCTGGTGATCAGGCCCTCGTCCTCCAGCAACTGGAGAGTGGGGTAGACCGAACCCGGGCTGGGCCGCCACATGCCGCCGGTGCGCTGCTCGAGCTCCTGGATCATCTCGTAGCCGTGCATGGGCCGCTCGGTGAGCAGCGCCAGCAGCGCGGCACGGACGTTGGGGCGGCGTCCGCCCCGGCCGCGACCGCGTCCGCCGGGCCCGCCGCCGAAGCCTCCGCGACCACCTGGGCCGCCGCCGAAGCCGCCGGCGCCCCAGCCGAAGCCACCGAAGTCGCCTCCGGGGAAGCCGTGCCCGCGCATCCGTGCGTCATGGCCACCGTGATGGCCGTGATGAAGATTTTCTCGTTGGAACCTCATGGGTCCTCCTCCGATCTGTTGTCGATACGTTGACGATATATCGGCAATGCATCGCCGACAGCACGCGGTGACCCGGGTCACACAACATTTCGGTCGATCAAGGCGCCCAAACCGGGGGAAGCCGTTGGCGAGACGATCTGGCACGCTTGAGGGCGTGTTGATGGTGCCCGTCCGGCAGCTCGGCGAGACCGAGCGGGGAGCGGTCGAGCGCTTGCTGGACACCGACCCCTACGGCGCCGCGCAGGTGGCCGAGCGGGTGGCCGCCCGCGGGCTGGCCTGGTGGCGTGCCGACGGCCGGGTCTTCGGATACGGGTCGCGCCGGCACGTCGAGGCGCTCTGCTGGCTCGGCGGTCACCTGACGCCCGTCCACGCCGGACCGTCCGCGGTGGCCGCGTTCGCCGAGCGGCTCGCCGCCGAAGACCGCACCTGCTCGTCGATCGTCGGACGGGCCGACGCCGTCCTCGGGCTCTGGGACCGGCTGTCCGACCACTGGGGATCCGCCCGCGACGTCCGCCCGCACCAGCCGCTGCTGATGGCCGACGCCATGCCCGACGTCAGCGTCGACCGGTCGGTCCGAGTCGTCCGCACCGAGGAGACCGACCTGCTCTTCCCCGCCGCGGTCGCGATGTACACCGAGGAGGTCGGCGTCTCGCCGCTGCTCGACGACGGCGGCGTCGGCTACCGGCGACGGGTGGCCGACCTGGTCCGGGCCCGCCGCGCGTACGCCCGGATCGTCGATGGTGAGGTGGTCTTCAAGGCCGAGATCGCCGTCGTCACCAAGCACACCGCACAGATCCAGGGCGTGTGGGTCGCGCCGACCTGGCGCGGCAAGGGGCTCGCGGCGCCCGCGCTGGCGGCGGTGATGCGGGACGCGCTGCGCCGGGTCGCGCCGACGGTCAGCCTCTACGTCAACGACTACAACGAGCCGGCCCGCCGCGCGTACGACCGGTGTGGCTTCCGCTCGGTCGGCGAGTTCGCGACCGTGCTCTTCTGACCGAGCCATCCCAGCCAGTGGGAGCAATCGGTTAATGTCCGATTGCCGGAATCGGCCCACCACCTACGCTAAGTGACGGATTAGACACCAAACGTCACTGGAGGTCCCTCGGTGGGCAGGATCGAGAAGCAGGTCTCCGAGGGCACGACCAAGTACTACTGGTACCCCGGCGACAAGCGGGAATGGAAGCGGGCCGCCGTCTCCGTCGGGATCGGCCTGGGCGCCTTCCTCGTCGTCTACGTGATGACCCGCGACCTGTTGCCGGCCGTCGTCGGCGGCACCTCGGTCACCGCGGGCGTCAGCGGTCTCAACTTCGGCCGCCGGGACGCGCGCGCGCATCACCACCTTCCCCAGTCTCACCGGGCGTGCCGCGCGCCTCGCCGCCGTCGCGCAGACCGGCCGGGCCGCCTGGCGCGGTCTCGTGCACGGGTTCGGCGGCGCGGCGGCGGCGGTGCTGATCCTCAACCTCCCGCACACCGGTGTCATCGCTGACTGGGTTCTGCCCGTCGTGCCCGCTGTCGTCGGTGCGCTCGCCCATCAGGCCGGCATGCTTCTGGAGCAACTGCCCCAGGCCAAGCCCGCTGCCACGGCTGTTCCCGCCGGCGAAGGGGCAAAATAGGAGGTGCCCGCAGGGCCGCGCGGAAGAAGTATGCTCGGGCGCGACCATGAGCCCCAGCTACATCGAGCGAAGGCGGACGATGGAACAGTCGAGGGCGCTACCGACGGAGGTCGATCTCACCCGGCCGAGCGCAGCCCGGGTCTACGACTACTTTCTGGGCGGGGCGCACAACTTCGAGATCGACCGGCAGCTGGCCGAGCAGATCGCCGCGATGACCCCGAATCTGGCCGACACCATGCGCGCCGGCCGGGCGTTCCTGCGCCGCGCGGTCGCCGAGCTCACCCGCCTCGGCATCGACCAGTTCCTCGACATCGGCTCCGGCATCCCGACCGTCGGCAACGTGCACGAGGTGGCCCAGGGCATCAACCCCGAGGCCCGGATCGTGTACGTCGACATCGACCCGGTCGCCGTCGCGCACAGCCGCTCCATTTTGGACGGACAACCCGCGCACCGGCGGTCATCCAGGCCGACCTGCGCGACCCGGAGCAGATCCTCGCCGAGGCGCGGCAGACCGGCCTGCATCGACTTCGCCAGGCCGGTGGGCGTGCTGCTGGCCGGGGTCGTCCACTTCGTACCGGACGGCGACGATCCCGAGCGCCTGATGGCCGCACTGCGGGACGCGGTCCGCGCCGGGCAGCTACCTGGTCGATCTCGCACTCGACCTACGAGGACCAGCCGCAGGAGATGCTCGACGCGCAGAAGCTGTCGGCCCGCACCGCGACCGAGATCACGCTGCGGTCCCGGGCCCAGGTCACCGCCTTCTTCGGCGATTCGAGCTGCTCGAGCCGGGCGTGGTCCACATGCCACTGTGGCGGCCGGACTCGCCCGGCGACGTCGACGACCACCCCGAGCGGTTCGGCGCCTTCGGTGGGGTCGGCCGAAAGCCGACCGCGGGCTGACGATGGCACTCTCCGCCCCGGAGGTCAGCACCTCGGGCGCGCAGCGCTACGCCGGGCGATGGGCGCAGGCCATCGCCCGTCGGGCGTACGTGCCGATGTCCACGGAACAGGTCGAACGAGCTGCTGGCTGGTGCACGCGGTGCGGCTCGCGCAGGCCCTGCGCGGCCGAGGAGTTCAGCGCCGAGCCGGCCCGCGAGGTCGGTCGGGCGCTGGTCGAGGCCAGCCTCACCGAGCCCGACACGCTCGGCTGGTCGCTGCGGGCGCTGGGCGCCGACCTGGTCGACGACGTGGTGCCGGGCCTGCGACCTGCCGCGACCTGGCCGAGCGGATCGCGACGGTGCAGGCCGCGCTGGCCGGAGGGTTTCGCCTCGCGCGCTGCGCGACCGCACGTTCGCTCAGCAGGAGCGGATCGCCCGGTCGGCCTGGGAGGCGCGCGACGAGGTGGAGCAGGCGCTGCGCGACAGCGAGGCCCGGTTCCGGGCGGTGTTCACCGGCGCCGCGATCGGCATCGGCATCGCCGACCTGACGGCCAGATCATCGACGTCAACCAGGCCTTCGCCGACATGCTCGGCTACTCGCGCGACGAGCTGCGCGAGATCAACGTGAGCGGCGCTGTTCCACGCCGAGGACGGCGCCGGGATGTGGGAGCTCTACCAGGAGCTGATCGAGGGCAAACGCGACGCGGTACGGGTGGAGAAGCGCTACTTCCGCAAGGACGGCACGTGAGCTCTGGACGGACCTCGCGGTCTCGCTGATCCGGCACGACGACGGGCGACCCCGGTTCACCGTGGCGATGGTCGAGGACATCACCGAGCGGTACGAGCTGCAGCAGCGGCTGCGCTTCCAGGCGCTGCACGACCCGCTGACCGGGCTGCCCAACCGCACGCTGTTCTTCGAGCGGCTGGAAGCCGTGTTGCGGGACCGCCAGCACGACCGCAGGGTCGGGGTCTGCTTCCTCGACCTCGACGGCTTCAAGGCGATCAACGACAGCCTCGGCCACGACGTCGGCGACAAGCTGCTGGTCGTCGTCGCCCGGCGGCTGGCCGAAGCGTGGCCGGCGCCGGGCACCTGGTCGCCCGGATGGGCGGCGACGAGTTCGTCATCCTGGTCGCCGACGTCGACCAGGACGGCACCGCGGTCGAGGTGGCCGAGGCGGCGCTGCGGGCCGTCGCCGAGCCGGTCTACATCGGAGAGCACCAGCTCGCCGTCTCGGCGAGCGTGGGCATCGTCGACCGCTTCGTGGCCGACGGCGCCGCCACCGAGCTGATGAAGGCCGCCGACACCACGCTCTACTGGGCCAAGGGCGAGGGGGCCGGGGCCGGTGGGCCCGCTACGACCCGGAGCGGGCGGCCCGCGAGGCGACCAGCACGGCGCTGGCGGCGGCGCTGCCGGCCGCGCTGGACCGCGGCGAGTTCGTGCGTGCGAATACCAGCCGATCGTCTCGCTGGGCGACGGCACGATGCGCGCGGTGGAGGCGCTGGTCCGCTGGCAGCACCCGACGCTGGGCCTGATCTGCGCCGGACCAGTTCATCGGGCTGGCCGAGGAGACCGGCCTGATCGTCCGGCTCGGCGCAGTGGGTGCTGCGAGCGCGCCTGCGAGGAGGCCGGCCGGTGGCACGCGCGAGTTCCCGCGGGCCCGGCTGGTGGTCAGCGTCAACCTGGCGGCCCGGCAGGCCGGCGACCCGGACATCGTCGACCAGGTGGCCGACGCCCTGCGGACCAGCGGCCTGCCGCCGGAGCTGCTCCAGCTGGAGCTGACCGAGAGCGCGGTGATGGCGCACCGGCGGCGAGCCGCTGCGGGCGCTGCGCCGGCTGGCCACACGCGGCGTACGGCTGGCCATCGACGACTTCGGCACCGGCTACTCCAACCTGGCGTACCTGCGCCAGTTGCCGATCCACACGCTGAAGCTGGCCGGGCCCGTTCGTCGACGGGATGCGCGCGCAGGACCCGGCGAGCGTCGTCGCCGAACGGATCGTCGACGCGCTGGTGCGGCTGGCGCACGCGCTGGGGCTGTCGGTCACCGCCGAGGCGGTGGAGACCGCTGGAGCAGGCGGAACGGCTGCGGGCGTTGGGCTGCGACAGCGGGCAGGGCCGGCATTTCGGCGCGCCGGCGGCGCCCGCGAACGATCACCGCGCTGCTGCGGTCGACGGAGATGCCGGGCAACTGATTGACGGGCAGGCGGGCGCGCGTTGGTTCGCGCGCCCGCCCGCCGCCTCGCGCCGGTGCGATGAGAGAGGTAAATCGCACCGGTGCGTTCGCGCGTTCCGAGTGCGCGGTGTCTTTGGTGGCCCTCTTGACCTGAGACCAATGATGCGGTACGGCGGATCGACGCGGCAACGTATTTGTCGGTGCCGACCGGCATGATGTCCGCGTGAGCCTCCTCGCCGAACCCGACTTCCGCCGTTACTGGGCGGCCCGCATGGTGTCGGTCACCGGCTCGCTGCGTCACCTACGTCGCGCTGCCCGTGCTGATCTACTCGGTGA
>CAWIXO010000027.1:0-31829 GCA_963840005.1 uncultured Actinomycetota bacterium
CGCCGCGTTCCGGCCGTCGTTCACGCGTTGCCGGATCAGCGTGTCGGCCGCCAGCTCACCGAAGGCCACTCCCCTCGTCTTGGCGACACCGTCGGGGATGCTGGCCAGCGAGGCCGCCAACGCCGCGTCCAAAGTGGTGGTGGCAGCCGGGGAGTAGGTCACCAGCACCTTGTGCACAGCGGCCGCCGCCGCGGCCGGTGCGGAGGCCCGGTGCGGCGCGCGGGCGTGGAACCGGTACGGCTCGTCGTCGCCGGTGACGCCGACGACGGCGTTGTAGACGGCGGCATGCACGAAGCCCAGGTAGAGCAGCCCTTCGATCTGCGCCTTGCTCGCGTCGCCGACCAGGGTGGTGACCGCGATGGCGTTCCACTCGGCGACGACGGCCGGGTCGCCCGCTGATCCTGTGCTCGCCTCCGCGGGGGCGGGGGCGGCGGGCGCACGCCCCCCGCCGAGACGAAGCTGCCCGCCGCTTCTAGAGCAGGTCAATGTCCCGAGGGCGACCCGGGGGGTGAAGGTCAGCGGACGTCGGCGAGCGACCACCGCCGCGCCTGTGGCAGCGACGGTCGACCAGTCCAGGGCGGTCAGCTTGTCGAACTGCAGGCGGATCCGCTCGCGGGTCGGTGCGTCCTGAGCGTCAGCATCGCCCCGGTCGCGCCGATGCCGGCCGCCGGACCGTTCCACCAGGCCTCCGGATCGGTCTCGTGGGTCCAGGCGACCTCCGAGCCCTGGACGTCCGCGTACCCGCAGCGGCGCAGGAGCGCGCTCAGCCCGTCGACGCTGCGTGCGAAGTCGTCCGCCGCCTCGAGGCGCGGCAGGTCAGGAGGCCGCACCGCGCCCGCGGCGGCGAAGATGTCCGCCCAGAGCCGCTGCGCCGGCGGCGCCGGATGCGGCCAGACGGTCACCGCGACCCGCCCGCCGGGCCGCACCACCCGACGCAGCTCGGCCAGGGAAGCCAACGGATCACCGACATGGTTGACCACGAAGTTGGCCACCGCGGCGTCGAAGGTTCCGGAGGCGAAGGGCAGCGACGGCAGCGCCGCCACCCGGACATCCGCCCTGGCAGCCGCTGGCGGGTGAGCGCGGCCATGCTCGGCTCCGCGTCGACGGCGACGACCGACGCGCCGCGGGCGGCGGCCAACGACGCGACCGTCCCGGTCCCGGTGCCCACATCGAGGACGACGGACCGTCGGCCACCCCGGCGGCGTCGAGCAGCGACGCGGCCGGCCAGGCGCACAGTGCGGCGAGACTGTCCCGGTAAGCGACCGCACGGCCGGACCACTGGGCGCGCTCGTGCTCGTCGAAACGGGAACCCAAGCTGATCAGCCGACGCTGAACGGCCGGCTGTTCGCCAACGACGGCAACTCGCGTCGGATCCGGGCCAGGCGCGACAGGTCGAGGTCGGCCACGACGACGGTGACCTCGTCGGGCGCCTGCGCGACGACCGTGCCCCACGGGTCGATGATCATCGAGCGGCCGAAGCACGTGCGCCCGGGCTCGTGGTCGCCGATCTGGCCCGCCGCGACCACGTAGCACTGGTTCTCGATCGCGCGGGCGCGCAGCAGGACCTCCCAGTGGTCGCGCCCGGTGTGCAGCATGAAGGCGGCCGGGACCACGAGCACCTGGCGCCGCCGAGTCGGCCGCCAGCGAGCGGTAGAGCTCCGGGAACCGCAGGTCGTAGCAGATGGTCAGGCCGAACGGCACGCCTTCGACCGTGGCTACCGACGTGGTCGTGCCGGGTGCGATCGTCGCGGACTCCAGATAGGACACCTTGCCGGGAATGTCCACGTCGTAGAGGTGGATCTTCCGGTAGGTCGCCGCCAGCGCGCCGGAGCGGTCGAACAGCAGCGACGTGTTGTACGAGTGCCGCGGGGTCGGCCCGACCTCGTGGAACGAGCCCGCGTGCACCCACATGCCGAGGTCCCGCGCCGCCGCGGCGAAGAACGAGCCGTATTCACCGTCGACCGGCTCGGGGGTCGGCATGCCGGAGTCCGGGCCGAGGTAGTCGGTGTATTCCGGGAGGACGGCGATGTCGGCACCAAGAGCGGCGGCCCGCTCCAGCAGGGAGCGGGCCACCTTCAGGTTGTCGGCGCGGTTGTCCCGCGCGTTGAGCTGGCAGACCGCGACGCGCACGGGCTCAGGCCGACTTCTCCTCGCGGTCCCGCCGGCGTCGGCCGGCGAACTCGCGGGGCACGATCGTCGGGTTGACGTTTTCCATGACCACCGCGCGGGTGATCAGGACGCGGGCGGCGTCGGGGTTGCTGGGCACCTCGTACATCACGGAGAGGAGCACCTCTTCGAGGATCGCCCGCAGGCCACGGGCGCCGGTGCCGCGGAGCATGGCCTGGTCGGCGATGGCCTCCAGGGCCGGCGGGTCGAACTCGAGCTCGACGCCGTCGAGCTCGAAGAGCCGTTGGTACTGGCGGACCAGCGCGTTGCGCGGCTCGGTGAGGATCTTGACCAGCGCCTCGCGGTCGAGCGACCGGACGTTGGTGATGACCGGGAGGCGGCCGATGAACTCGGGGATCAGGCCGAACTTGAGCATGTCTTCCGGCATGACCTGGCTGAACACGTCGTCCGTCGAGCGCTCGGACACCGCGCGTAGTCGGGCGCCGAAGCCGGTGCCGCCCTGACCCGTGCGGGACTCGATGATCCGGTCGAGCCCGGCGAACGCGCCACCGCAGATGAACAGCACGTTGGTGGTGTCGATCTGGATGAACTCCTGGTGCGGGTGCTTGCGGCCGCCCTGCGGCGGCACGTTGGCCACCGTGCCTTCGAGGATCTTCAGCAGCGCCTGCTGGACACCTTCGCCGGAGACGTCGCGGGTGATCGACGGGTTCTCCGACTTGCGCGCGATCTTGTCGACCTCGTCGATGTAGATGATGCCGGTCTCGGCGCGCTTGATGTCGTAGTCGGCGGCCTGGATCAGCTTCAGCAGGATGTTCTCGACATCCTCACCGACGTAGCCGGCCTCGGTCAGCGCGGTCGCGTCGGCGATCGCGAACGGCACGTTGAGCATCCGGGCCAGCGTCTGGGCCAGGTGCGTCTTGCCGCAGCCCGTGGGGCCGATGAGCATGATGTTGGACTTGGCCAGCTCGACGGCGTCGTTGCCCGACCCGTGCGACGTCTCGGCCTGAATCCGTTTGTAGTGGTTGTAGACGGCGACGGACAGTGCCTTCTTCGCCTGGTCCTGGCCCACCACATAGCCGTTGAGGAACTGGTAGATCTCCATCGGCTTGGGAAGCTCTTCCCACTTCACCTCGCCGGTCTCGGCCAGCTCCTCTTCGATGATCTCGTTGCAGAGGTCGATGCACTCGTCGCAGATGTAGACCCCAGGGCCTGCGATCAGCTTCTTGACCTGCTTCTGCGACTTGCCACAGAAGGAGCACTTGAGTAGGTCGCCACCGTCTCCGATCCGTGCCACCTACGTTCTCCCTGCGCTCATCGGCCGCGGCGGACCGCCTCCGGGGTGTGTGCAAACTCGACGTTACCCGCTGGGGGCGTTATCTCCGACCCCCAATATGGGTGTGTCAGGGACCAGCCAGTGTAACCAGACCGGCCGATCCCCGACACTTTGCCCATCTCAGCCAGCGGCAGCGGCTGCCAGCAGGCCCTTCTTGCGGCTGGTGAGGATCGTGTCGACCAGCCCGTACTCGCGCGCTTCGTCGGCCGTCATGATCTTGTCGCGATCGACGTCCCGGGAAACCTGCTCGCGCGGCCGGCCCGAGTGCCGGGAGATGATCTCCTCCATCTGCGACCGCATGCGCAGGATCTCGCGCGCCTGGATCTCGATGTCGGAGCCCTGCCCGTAGCCGCCCTCGGTGGCCGGCTGGTGGATGATGATGCGCGAGTTCGGCAGCGCCATCCGCTTGCCCGGCGTGCCGGCGCCCAGCAGGACGGCGGCGGCCGAGGCCGCCTGACCCAGGCAGACCGTCTGGATGTCCGGACGGACGTACTGCATGGTGTCGTAGATCGCCGTCATGGCCGTGAACGAGCCACCGGGCGAGTTGATGTACATGATGATGTCGCGGTCGGGATCGGTGCCCTCGAGCGTCAGCAGCTGCGCCATCACGTCGTTGGCGGACGCGTCGTCGACCTGGACGCCGAGGAAGATGATCCGGTCCTCGAACAGCTTGTTGTACGGGTTCGACTCCTTGATGCCGTACGAGGTGCGCTCGACGAACGAGGGCAGCACGTAGCGGTTGTGCACCGGAGCGAACTGCGGAGGCAGCGTCAGATCAGTCATGGTGGCCTCCTCAGCCCAGAGTCCCGGCGCCTTCCGGAACCTGTGTGGCTCCGGTGATCACCTTGTCGATGAATCCGTAGTCCTTGGCCTCCTGCGCCGTGAACCAACGGTCGCGGTCGGAGTCGGCCTCGATCTGGTCCTGGCCCTGGCCGGTGTGGTGCGCGACCCGCTCCTGGAACATCCGCTTGGTGTAGAGCATCTGCTCGGCCTGGATCGCGATGTCGGACGCCGTGCCACCCATGCCGCCGGACGGCTGGTGCATCATGATCCGCGCGTGCGGCAGGGCGTAGCGCTTGCCGTTGGTGCCGGCGCAGAGCAGGAGCTGGCCCATCGACGCGGCCATGCCCATCGCGACCGTGGACACGTCGTTGTCGATGAACTGCATCGTGTCGTAGATCGCCATGCCGGAGTAGACCGAGCCACCCGGCGAGTTGATCCACAGGTTGATGTCGCGGCTCGGGTCTTCCGCGGCCAGCAGCAGCAGCTGTGCGCAGATGCGGTTGGCCACCTGGTCGGTAACCTCGCTGCCGAGGAAGATGATGCGTTCCTTGAGCAGCCGGTTGTAGACCGAGTCGTCGAGTCCGCCGGCGAGCTGGTCGCCGCGAGCCTCGTGCGCCCGGATGGGCGTCGCTGGAATATGCAGATCGGTCATGGCAGCCTCTCGCTCGTTTCCGTTCTACGCCCGACACTAACCGCAGACCTTGGCGCTGACTTCCCACCGGAGACGGTGTTCGCTCAGAGCGCAGGCGGGGCGGAGATCAGTGGTTGTGCTCGGTGACCTCGCGCACCGCGTCCAGGCTGATCGCGTTGCCGGCCGAGTCGGTGATCTTGACCCGCTCCATCACCAGGGTGAGCGCCTTGCCCCGCCGCACGTCGCCGAACACCGCACCCGCGGCGCCCGAGCGGACGAGCTGGTCGTAGTACTGCTGCGGCTGCATCCCGGCGCGCTGGGCGCGGTGCATGATCTCGTGACCGAACTCGTCGTCGGAGACCTCGACGCTCTCGGCGTCGGCCAGGGTGTCGAGCAGGAGCTGGATCTTGACGCCGTCGGTGGCCGCCTCGGTCAGCTCGGTGTCGATCTGCTCCTCGGTCTTGTCCTCCGCCGCGAGGTATTCCTCGAAGGAGGCGCCGATCCGCTCGAGCTGGTCGGCCATCGCCTGCTTGCGGTGCTCGACCTCTTCCTTGACGACGCCCTCCGGCGCCGGCACCTCGGCGGTCGCCACGAGCTGCTCGAGCGCCTTGTCGCGGGCGGCGTAGATCTGCTCGGCCTGCTTGGCCTGGGTGACCCGCTTGCGCAGGTCCTCGCGCAGCTCGTCGAGGGTGTCGAACTCGCTGGCCAGCTGGGCGAACTCGTCGTCCAGCTCGGGCAGCTGCTTCTCCTTGACGGTGCGCACGGTGACCGCCACGTCGGCGTCGCGACCGGCGAAGTCACCGCCGACCAGCTGGGTGCTGAACGAGGTCTCGGCCTCGGCGGCCAGGCCGACCAGCACCTCGTCGAGCCCGGGCAGCAACTGCTTGCTGCCGACCTCGTGGGAGATGTTGGTGGCGGAACCGCCCGGCACCTCTTCGCCGTCGACGGTGGCCTTCATGTCGATCTGCACGTAGTCGCCCTCCTGGGCGGCCCGCTCGACGGTCTTCAGCGTGGCGAACCGCTCGCGCAGCGCCTTGATCTGGTCGTCGACCTCGCTGTCACCGACCTGCAGCTCGTCGACCGTGACCTCGATCGTGGTCAGGTCGGGCAGGGTGATCTCCGGACGGACGTCGATCTCCGCGGTGAACTTCAGCGGCTCGCCGTCACCGAACTCCGTGATCTCCACCTCGGGGCGGCCGAGCGTCTTGACCTCGTGCTCGCGGACGGCGGCGACGATGTTCTCCGGGATGGCCTCCTGCACGGCCTCGTTGAGCACGGCGCCGCGGCCGACCCGCTGGTCGATCACCGCCGTCGGCACCTTGCCCTTACGGAAACCGGGCACGGTCACCTGCTGGGCGATCTCCCGGTACGCCTTGCGCAGGCTCGGCTCGAGCTCGACGAACGGCACCTCGATGGCGAGCCGCACCCGGGTCGGGCTCAGGGTCTCCACGGTGCTCTTCACAGGCGTACTCCTCGGAAATGTTTTTTGGGGTGATCAGCCCATCGAGTGTAGGCGCGTCGAGCTGAACCACCCGAGGTGGTCCCAGTCGGGGTGGCGGGATTTGAACCCACGGCCCCTCGCTCCCAAAGCGAGTGCGCTACCAAGCTGCGCCACACCCCGTGGCGAACCGAAGTCTATGCGGTAGCGGTGCACCGTCCGCGCCCGGCGTCCCTTTCCCGCACGGTGGGTGACGGATGAAACGGACAAAGCGCATTGCCCGGGTACGCCGTGGGCGCGCACCCGTCGATCGGGCGACCTATTTCCGGGCCGGCGGACGTTACGATGCGCGGAAATAGGCGGGGAGGAGGCGGAGCCATGCGCATTTTGCTGGTCGAAGACGACCTGCGGGTGGCGTCCGTCATGAAGTCGATGCTGGTCCGCCGGGGCTACCAGGTCGAGCACGCGGCCACGGCCAAGGCCGCCGTCGAGGCCGCGCCCTGCGACCTGGTGCTGCTCGACCTGAGCCTGCCCGACGGCGACGGCATCGACGTGTGCCGCGCGCTGCGCACGCGGGACGACAACCTGGCCATCATCGCCGTCACCGCGCGCTGGGACGAGCGCGACCGGGTCAACGGGTTCCGGGTCGGCGCCGACGACTACGTGGTCAAGCCGTTCTCGATGGCCGAGCTGCAAGCGCGGATCGAGGCGGTGCTGCGCCGGGCCGCCCGCGGGGTGGCCGCCCGGCAGACCCGGGAGATCGGCCCGCTGCGGATCGACTTCACCGCCCGCGAGGTCAGCGTCGACGCCAGGGAGATCGCGCTGACCCGCAAGGAGTTCGACATCCTGGCCTCGCTGGCCCGCCAGCCCGGCGTCGCGGTCACCCGCGAGCGGATCCTCCTCGACGTCTGGCAGACCACCTGGTCCGGCCGGCACACGCTGGAGGTGCACGTCGCCTCGCTGCGCGCCAAGCTCGGCCAGCCCGACCTGGTCCGGACCGTGCGCGGCGTCGGCTACCGCCTACAGGCCGAGTGACGTGCGGCGCCGGCTCGTCACCACCTACGTGCTGCTGCTCTGTCTGGTGCTGCTGGCACTGGAGGTGCCGCTGGCGCTGGTGATGAGCGGGCGCACCACCCAGGCCCTGCTGGCCGACCGGCTGGCCGACGCCACCCGGTTCGGTGCGCTGGCCGCGCCGGCCATGCGCGGCGGCGATCTCGGGCCGGTCGCCGCGGAGCTCGGCCGCTACCACGAGCTGTACGGGATCGTGGTCATCGTCGTCGACCAGAACCGCCGGGTGGTGACGGCCGCCGGGCCGCACCCGGGCGTGGACACCGATCCCGTCGTCCGGGGCGCGCTGGCCGGCCGGCAGATGAGCTCGCCCACCAACGTCTGGCCGTGGCAGGAGAGCCAGCTGCTGGTCGCCGTGCCGATCTACGAGGGCGGCGCGATGCTCGGCGGGATCCTGACCGTCTCGTCGACCGAGCGCGCCCGGGGCTCGATGCTGTTCGCCTGGGCCATGCTCGGCCTGGTCGGGCTGGTCGCGCTGGTGGGCTCGGTGGTCGCCGCGGTCCGGCTGGCCCGCTGGGTGCTGCGACCCGTGTTCTCGCTCGACACCGCCGTCCACGAGATCACCGCCGGCGACAGCACCGCACGCGTGCCGCACGCCCTCGGGCCGCCCGAACTGCGCCGGCTGACCACCAGCTTCAACGAGATGGCCGACACGGTCTCCGACGCCCTGGAACGGCAGCGGCTGTTCGTCGCGCACGCCAGCCACCAGCTCCGCAACCCGCTGACCGTGCTGCGGCTGCGGGTCGAGGGCCTGGGCGACATGCTGCCCACCGACGCCCGCCCCGAGCACCACCTGGCGCTGGAGGAGTCCGACCGGCTGGCCCGGGTGCTGGACAGCCTGCTGGCGCTGGCCCGCGCCGAGTGGGACGGCCGGCCGCCGATCATCGTCGACGCGGGCGAGCTGGTCGCGGCCCGGGTCGAGGCCTGGCGCCCGCTGGCCGCCCAGCGCGGCGTCTCGCTGACCGCGGAGCTGCCCGCCGAGCCGGTCCAGGCGGAGGCCGCGGACACGGCGCTCGACCAGGCGCTCGACGCGCTGATCGACAACGGGCTGAAGTTCGCCAGCACCGGCGGGCAGCGTCGTGGTCTCGGTGCACACGCTGCCCGGGCGGGCGGTGGTCACGGTCCGCGACGACGGCCCCGGCATGACCGCGGCCGAATGCCGGCTGGCGACCCGGCGGTTCTGGCGCGCGCCGAACACGCAGAACGTCGACGGTGCCGGGCTCGGTCTGTCGATCGCGACGGTGCTGGTCGAGGCGTCCGGCGGCTCGCTGGTGCTGGCACCGCTGCAACCGCGCGGGCTGGAGGCCCGGGTCCGACTACGGCTTCACCGAGCGGAAGTAGCGGGCGGCGCCCGGGTGTAACGGCACCGGCATCGTGCCGATCGCGGAGCGGACGTCGAAGCGCTCCCCCGCCGGGTGCGCGCGAGCCAGCGCCTCGTGCCGCTCCATCAGCAGCTTGGTCAGCTCGTACGCGACGTCGTCGGGCATCTCGGTCGGCACCACGAGGAAGTTCGGCACGGCGAGGGTGCTGACCGCCGGCAGGTCGTAGACGGAGTCGTTGACCTCGCGCCGGACGTACACCGTCGAATGGGCCTTTCGCATGGGTTCGACCCATTCGCCCAGGTCGACGATCCGGATGCCCACGCTGTTGTTGAGGTCCTCGATCGCCTGCACCGGCAGGCCGCCGGAGAAGAAGAAGGCGTCGATCCGCCCGTCGCGCAGCGCGGCGGCCGAGTCGTCCAGGCCCCAGCGCTGCGCCTGGATCGCATCGGGCAGCCCGGCGACCTCCAGCAGCCGGCCCACGGTGATCTCGGTGCCCGAGCCCGCCGCGCCCGTGGCGACCCGCTTGCCCTTCAGGTCGGCGAGCGTTCTGATCGGCGAGTTGGTCGGCACGACCAGGTGCAGCAGGTCCTCGTAGACGCGGGCCAGCGCCCGGACCCGGGGATCCGGCGGCGCGGACCCGGTGACCAGGATGTCCGCCTGGGTGAAGCCGATCTCCGCGCCCCGGTTCTCGACCAGCTGCACGTTCTCCGCCGAGGCGGCGGTGACCAGCACCTCGGCGTCCGCGTCGGGGAGGTTCTCGTCGACGAGCTGGCCGAGAGCACGGCCGAACGCGTAATAGACGGCCGTCTGGCTGCCGGTCGCGATCCGGATGTGGGTGACGGGCGGGTTGCCCTCGCCGTAGACCCCGGCGGCGACGAGCACCAGCACGAGCACGGCGAGGCCCGCGCTCCGTATTTGCCGCCGTCCCCGCACGGAGCGCAAGTTTTCCTCAAGTCCGAGGCCCGCGCATACCCCCTGAAAGGCCGGACCAGCCACGCTGAACGCGGAGGCGATGACGATGGCCATACAGCGGGACAGCACCGGGGACTCGGCCATGCGCTCACTGCCCGTGATTTTCGAGGCGGCCTGCCTGATCCGGTGTACGGGGGTCGGCCGGTCCCCCGGTGCGGGGCCGCTCGGCCACGAGTTCGGGCCTGGGTCCGGGCCGGCACCCGGACCCACGTCCGGCGGCGCCATCGGGACGCTGATCCTTGGGGCGTCCTTCCTGTCGGGGGGCGACACGGCGCCGTCGGGCCCCGGCGCCGCGCCGGCCACCACCGGCGCGGCGCCGCGGACCGCTCAGGTCCTGGCCGAGTTCAACCAGCCGGAAGCCGCCGAGCGGCTGTCCCGCCTGCTGACCGACCTGGGCGTCGCCGCGACCTGGGCGACGCTGGTCGGTGGCGGGCGCCGGCAGTACTTCGTGCACCGGGTGACGATCCCGGCGGCGACCTGGTCGTCGACGACCGCGCACTTGACGGCGGGCTGGCGGCAGGGCCGGCATTTCCTGCTGCGGACCGACCCGGTGGGCGCGTCGTCGCCGCACAACGCCCGCCGCGAGACGCTGGCCCGCCGCGCCTGGCAGGCGGCCTCGCTGGCCGCCGGCCGGCAACGCCGGGGCGGCCTGTTCGGTGTCCGGTTGGCCGACCAGGAGATGGCGGCGGTGCTGGTGCGCAGCGCCCGCGTACTGGGCGCGACGGCCTCGATCCGCTCCCGGCCGGGCTGCCTACAGGTATCGGTCACGGCGGTGACGTCGGAGGCGGCGCTGCTGGAGATCACGACACCCCCGCTCCGCGTGGCGTCGTGAGGTTGCCAGTACGCTGTCGAGGTGTCCGCGCGGGCGTAGCTCAATGGCAGAGCTTCAGTCTTCCAAACTGACGGTGCGGGTTCGATTCCCGTCGCCCGCTCAAATCTCTCATGAGCGCGCTCATGAGGGATTTGAGCCATCCTGGCTCCGGGGCCGAGCCCCGGACACCCCACGTTCCGGTGGTCGCGGTGCTCGCCGACAGCTAAGTCGCCCGGGGTGGAGCCGAACCGCTTTCGATGCTTCCGGTCTTCGGGACCGTATCTTGCCGCCCCACCTTCCCCAATCGGGCGGGCGGCGTACTCTGCGAATGGTGATCAGAATAAGCATTGATTTCTCGGTGCTTTTGCGTGATCCTGTTTTCGAGTAAGCTTCGTTAATAGTTGTCGCGCGGCGAGTAAATTGACTCGCATCACGCCGGAAATACGGCTGTAATCCGCTTCTCAAGCGTATATTCGGACTTTTCAAGTTTTCCGATGACACTTGGTTCGCGCTGGCCAACCACAGAGGCGTCCGAAGTGGAGCCTCTGCGGAATCCCAGCGACCACAACCGTTTCGAGCCTGTCCGGTGTGGATGGTGTCGCGCTACCGGATCATCACCACGGTGCACCCTCAAAAGGGATGGCGGCCGGGCGGTCCGAGTGCATTGGGCATACGAACGGTCACACGCAGCGTCGGTTTTCCGACTTTGGTTCGCGGATCATTAGGTTCGGGGTGCAACGCTAACCGCGCTGCGGAATTCACATTCTGAAATGGCCGCGATTTAGCGACCGCACCTGTCGAAATTGCTTGGAGTCAGCATGAGTGGGGTTGCGGGAAAGTCCGTCCATGGTCGGTTGGTACGTCTGGCGTCTGCCCTGTGCGTACCGCTACTGCTCACCACCGGTGCGACGTCCGCGGGCGCCGCTCCACCGTCCCGGGCGGATCACGAACGCCCGCACGCGGCCATCCGCGGTGCCGTCGCGGCGCCGCGAGCCGTACCCGGCAAGCCTCTGCCCACAGTGAACGGCACGGTGGCGATCCAGGCCGCCCGGACCGTCCTGCCGGCGCCGAAGGTCCTCAAGAGCCCGGTGCGCACCGGCGCCTCCGCGGTCGTCCCGCCCAAGGTGGAGCTCCGGGCGCTGATCGTCGGCATCGACGCCGCCGACTGGGGCGTGGCCAGCTGGCAGCAGACCGTCGACCGGGTCGGCGCCAACTACGACGTCCTGTTCACGAAGACGGCCCCGCTCACCGCGGCCAACCTGGTGCGGCCCGACGGCGTCGGCAAATACAACGCGATCCTGCTGACCAGCAGCAGTCTGCTGTACGACGCCGGTGGTGGCAGCTTCCTCAGCGGGCTCGACGCCACCGAATGGAACACGCTGTGGGCCTACGAGCGTGACTTCGGTGTCCGGCAGGCCGCGCTCTACACCAGCCACGGCACCTTCCCGGAGAACTACTGCCTCACCCCGTCGACCGAGGTCTCGGTCGGGGACACGCCGTACCCGGCGCCGCTGACCGCGGCCGGTGCGCTGCTCTTCGACGACCTGAAGACCACCGCGTCCATCCCGATCCAGCAGTCCTACGTCTACAAGACCCGCATCGCCGCCGGGTGTGCGGCCGACGCGATCCTCAAGAACGGCCTCGACGTGCTGGGCGTGCGGACGACGTCGACCGACGGCCGCGAACGGGCGGCGCTGACGTTCACGTCGAACCAGTACCTGATGCAGACCAACCTGCTCGCCTACGGACTGTTCCGGTGGGCCAGCCGCGGTCTCTACCTGGGCGACCAGCGGCACTACCTCGAGGTCGACATCGACGACTGGTTCAACTCGGCCGACCACTACCTGCCGAACGGACAGATCGAGACCGACCCGGGCTTCCGGCTCTCCGGCCACGACGCCTACAACCTCCGGCAGCGGCAGAACGGGCTGCGCTCGACCTGGTCCCGCTGGCCACGCAGTTCACCTTCAACCTGGCCTACAACGGCGGCGACGCCGACCTGACGGCCGGCACGGGCTGCAGCCCCAACGGCGACGTCGAGCACGCTGACCGCGACGAGCCGGTGCCTGCGCACGTACTTCCGGTGGCTGAACCACACGTACAGCCACCCGGAGCTGAACTTCACCACGTACGCGGAATCCGCCGCCGAGATCACCCAGAACCGCACGCTGGCCACGCAGTTCTCGCTGGCGCAGCCCAACACCGTCCTCAAGACCGGTGAGTACTCGGGCCTCGGCGTCTACAACCCCGACCCGAACGACGACACGGGCCCGCCCACCGACTACGGGCTGGGCGCGTCGAACCCGACTGTTCCTCCAGGCCGCCCGTGACCTCGGCGTCCAGTACGTGCACGGCAACATGTCGTTCCCGAGCCACGTGCCGTCCTGCTTCAACTGCGGCATCGACCACCCGCTCGAGCCGTCGGTCATGATCGTGCCGGACTGGCCGACCAACATCGCGTACCACACGACCACGCCGGCCGAGCAGATCCACTTCTACAACTCCTTCTACGGCCCGAACGGCCGGTTCCCGTTCTTCCCGGTGGACCAGACCTACCCGCAGATGCGCGACTACGAGACGAACGTCGCGCTCAGCCACGTGGCCACCGGCTCCATCTACGCGCACACGTTCCACATCGCCAACGCCTTCGACTACGGCGGCAGCGAGACCCTGGTCACCGACTGGCTGTGGACGGTCATGCAGAAGTACACGGCCCTCTACAAGGTGCCGCTGCTCAGTCCCGACTGGGCCACGCTGGCGAACACCGTCAAGAACCGCACGCGGCACATGTCCAGCAGGACGGCGGGCGCGAACGCGGTCTACGACCCGGTGACCAACACGATCGCGGTCAGCTCGCCGGCGGCCGGTCCGCTGGTCGTCACCGGCGCCATCGCACCGGGCTACAGCAGCTACGGCGCCGAGCGCACCTCGACGCTGGCGCTGACCGCCGCCACGACCGTCACGGTTCCCGCGAGCCCTCGGTCATGAAAGTCGCGCTGGTGTCGGAGGGCACCTACCCGTACGCCATGGGTGGCGTCAGCGTCTGGTGTGACCAGCTGATGCGCGGGCTCTCCGACTACCGGTGGGAGATGGTGGCACTGACTGTCGACGGACGGAGCGGGAGGTCTGGGGGCTCCCGGAGAACCTCGACCGCGTGACCTCGATCCCGTTGTGGCGGACCTCCGGCGGCCACGGCCGCCGGGGGGACCCGCCCACCGAGTTCACCAGCCGTACGAGGACTTCCTGCTGAGCCTGGTCACACCGCTACGACCCCCGGCCGGACCGGGCCGGCCGGGAGCGCAGTCCGGTTCATGAACGCGCTGCGCGGGCTGCACCAGTACGCGGCGGCCGGCGGCGACCTGACGACCGCGATGATGTCCAACCGAGCGCTGGCGATGATGATGGACGCCTGGCACGGCGATCCACGCGCGACGGCCTGACGCTGGCCGACGCCACCCAGGGCGCCTGGTTGCTCGAGCACATGCTGCGGCCGCTGTCGGCGCCGGCGGTCGAGGCCGACGTCGTGCACGCCTCGATGAACGGCCTGTCGATGCTGGTCGGCATGGTCGCCAAGTGGACGCACGGCACCCCGCTGCTGCTCTCCGAGCACGGCATCTACCTGCGCGAGCGCTACATCTCCTACCTCGACGAGGACACGCCGCACCCGGTGAAGGTGCTGATCCTCAACTTCTTCCGGTCCCTGGCCGGCGCGGCCTACCTGGCGTGCGACGCGCTCGCACCGCACTCCGGCTACAACCGGCGCTGGCAGCTGCCGCAACGGCGCCGAGCCGGATCGCATGTGGACGATGTACAACGGCGTGGCGCCGGAGGCCTTCCCGCCCGCGCTGAGCGGAGCCGGCCGAGCCGACGATCGTGTTCGCCGGCCGGGTCGACCCGCTCAAGGACCTGCACACGCTGATCCGGGCGTTCGCCATCGTCCGCGAGAAGCTGCCGGACGCGCGGCTGCGGATGTTCGGCGGCACCCCGGCCGGCAACGAGGCCTACGCCGACAGCTGCCTGGCGCTGATCGACGAGCTCGGCCTGACCGGCGCCGCCGTGCTGGAGGGGCGCATCGAGGACATGGTCGAGGCGTACCACGCGGCAGCATCGTCGCCCTGACCAGCATCTCCGAGGGCTTCCCGTACACGGTCGTCGAGGCGATGGCGTGCGGCCGCGCGGTGGTCTGCACGAACGTCGGCGGGGTGTCCGAGGCGGTCGGCGACGCCGGGTTCGTCGGTCGCACCGCGCGACTCACGCCGCCGTCGCCGAGGCCTGCGTGCGGCTGCTCGACGACGACGACCTGCGCGCACGAGCTGGCCGCCAAGGCGCGCGGACCGGGTGCTCGAACGCTTCACCCTGGCGCCAGTCGCTGGACGCCTACCGCAACCTCTACGAGCGGCTGTCCAACCCGGAGCTCACCGCCGAGCCGGCGCCGCCCCCGCCCGACATGGTGTACGTGGGCCGCGTGGCGATCTCGCGCTACGTCGGCCGGGTCGCCCGGGAGCTCACCGCCGAGCCGAGCCCCGCCCATGACCAACGCCGTCGCACGTCGGCCGCGCGGCAGCGCGCGTACGTCGGCCGGGTCGCGCAGACCGAGGTCGACTCCGCGGAGCGGGCCGCATGACGCTGACGCGGGGCAGCCGCGCGCGCCCATCATGGCCGCGGCCCGCGAGGTCGCGGCCGACGCGACCAGGTCGATCTCGACGAACACCGGGGTCGTGGTGACGCCCGGCGCCGCGGCGGCCTCCGGCGACCCGCTCGACGCGCTCGTCGAGCCGGGTCCGCGAGACGGCCGGCCGGGCGGTCGACGCGCTGCAGGTGGCGGCGCTGCTCGAGGCCGACGGCGTCACCGACCGGGTGGCCCGCGCGGTGTTACGGCTACACCGACGTGTTCGACCTGGCCGACGAGGTGTTCCGGCGCGCCGGCGGTGGAGTGCGCCGGCTGCGACCGGTCGCCGCGCCGCCACGCGAACCCGGCCGCGCCGCCCGGGAGATCTCCCACGGCCTGCTCTACCTGCTGCCCGGTGCGCTTTTCCCCGCCGTCGCCGCGGTCATCGCGCCCCGGCCGCTGCTGGTCGCCCTGCTGGTGGCCGGTGGGCTGGGCTGGGTGTGGGCGGCCGGCGCGAGCTGGCTCGCCTTCCAGTGCCTCAACGTCGACGACGAGCTGACCGCCGGCCGGGTGCTCGCCTGGTCGACGCGGGCTCGGGCCTGGTGGTGGCCGCGCTCGCCGGCGTCGGCGTGACGATGGCGGTCGGTGGCGGCGTCGCCGCCGCGGCCCTCGTGCCGGGCGTCATGGCGTACCAGATGGCCAGCACCGCCCTGGTCTTCTACCGCCTGGAGCTGTGGCTCGCGCTGCTCGTCGCGCCGGCCGCCGTGCGTCGGCGTCGGCTACGTCCTGCGCGGAGGTCGTGCTCGGCTGCGGCCGCTGGTCGCCGTGTCGGCGTGCGTCGCCGCCGCGCTCGGCGTCGGCGTCTGGCGGGCCTGGCGGGCCGGCGACGGGACGCACGGTCTCGCGCGGTCGGCGGGCTGCGCGGCCTGTTCCGCGGCCGGATCGGGCCGCTGGCCTGGGTGCTGCTCTACAACGCGCTCGCCGCGGCGTTCCTGCTGCACGCGCAGGTGCCGCTACCTGCTGTCCGCATGTGGACGTCGTCCTGGTCGCCCTCGCGCTGATCGTGTCGCATGGGCGTGGTGGAGTGGCGGGCCCGGCGCTTCACCGAAGAGGCCCGGCGGCTGCTGGCCCGGGTCCGCTACCCGCGGGAGTTCCAGCGCCGGGTCTGGGTGCTGCTCGCCGGCAACGTGGCCGTGTGCTGGCTGACGACGGCCGTGTTCGCGGCCGGCCATCTGCTGGGGCCTGTGGGCGATCGGCCGGCTCAACCCGGCCGTCGTGGCCATGGCCGGCGCACAGGTCGCGATGGCGGGCGCCTACCTGACGGCGTTCGTGCTCGCCGGCCACCTGCGCTACGGCTGGCTGTGCGGCTGCCTCACGGTGGCCCTCGCGGCGAGCCTCGGCGGCCGCACCTGATCGGGGCGTCGCCCGACGTGCCCGCGACCGTCGTTCTACCTGGGCAGCGCCGTCCTGCTGCAGATCCTCCTGCTGGTGGGTCTGTCGCCGGTGCTGGGCCAGGTCTCGCGTTACCGCTGACGAGTTTGAGGGGGGACAGACATGCACGCGGTGATCCTGGCCGGTGGCAAGGGTGTGCGGCTGCGGCCCTACACGACGGCGCTGCCCAAGCCGCTGGTTCCGATCGGTGACCGCTACGCGATCCTGGAGATCATCCTGCACCAGCTCGCCGGACCAGGGTTTCCAGTCGGTGACCCTCGCGATCAACCACCTGGGTCGACCTGATCCGGGCCTTCGTCGGGGACGGGCGCCGGTGGGGCCTGCGGGTCGACTACGTCGAGGAGACGGTTCCGCTGTCGACGGTCGGGCCGCTGTTCGGGCTGACCGACCGCCTGCCGGAACAGTTCCTGGTGATGAACGGCGACGTGCTCACCGACCTCGACTACAGCGACCTGCTCGCAGAGCCACGCCCTGTCGGGTGCGCCGCTGACCGTGGCGACGTTCACCCGCACGGTGAAGATCGACTTCGGGGTGCTGGGGCTGGACAGCGGCCGGATCGTCGGCTTCACCGAGAAGCCGAGCTACCACTACCGGGTCAGCATGGGCGTCTACGGCATGTCGCGGGAGACGCTCGCGCCCTACCCGGCCGGGCTGGCGTTCGGCTTCGACGAGCTCATGCTCGACCTGCTCGGCCAGGGCTCGTACCCGTCGACGTACGCGTTCGACGGCTTCTGGCTCGACATCGGCCGGCCCGAGGACTACGACGAGGCCAACCGCACGTTCGGCGAGCTCGAGCCGATGCTGCTGCCCGCGCGCGCGGGGGCGGCCGCATGAAGGTCCTGCTCTTCGGCGCGTCGGGTTTCCTCGGCGGTCAGGTCCGCCGGGCGCTGGCGGCCGAGCCGCGGGTGACCGCGGTCGACTGCCCGGGCCGCGCCCGCTGCGACCTCGTCGCCGCCGGCGTCGACGCCCTGACCGACCTGGTCCGGGCGGCGGCACCGGACGCGGTGGTGAACTGCACCGGCCGGCTCTCCGGCACGGGGCTACGACCTCACCCTGGCCAACACGCTGGTCACGGCGAAGCTGATCGAGGCGGTCGCCGCGGCCGCACCCGGCGCCCGGCTGGTCCGGCTCGGATCCGCCGCCGAGTACGGCGTCGTGCCGCACGGCGTCGCGGTCACCGAGACCGACCCGTGCGAGCCGGTCAGCGACTACGGCGTGACCCACCTGGCCGCGACCCGGCTGCTGGGCCTCGCGACGGCCGCCGGCCGGGTCGACGGCGTGACGCTGCGGGTGTTCAACCCGGTCGGCGCCGGCATGCATCCCGACAACCTGCTCGGCCGGGCGGCCGCGCTGATCCTCGCCGCCGACCGCGACGACGCCGACCACGTGACCCTGGCGGCGCTGGGCGCCTACCGCGACTTCGTCGACGTCCGCGACGCCGCGGCGGCGGTGACGGCCGCGGTGACCGTGACCGACCCGGCGGACCGGGTGCTCAACGTGGCCAGCGGGACGGCGGTCACCAGCCGGGAGGCCGTCGAACTGCTCGCGAAGGTGTCCGGCTGGTCGGGCGAGGTGCGCGAACGCGGCCTCGGTCCGGCCCGCTCGGCCGCGGTGGACTGGATGCTCGGCGACATCTCCCGGTCCCGGGCCGTGCTCGGCTGGCAACCGACGTACTCCCTCGGCGAGTCGCTGTGGGACGTCTGGACCGGGGCCGGCGGGAGCTGACCATGTGGGGTCGTCGCGTGCTGACGTGGCTGGGTCTGGCCGTGGTGGTCACCACGGCCCTGGCGGCCTGCACCGGCGAGCCCGCGTCCCAGCTGCCATGCTCCGGGGCGCCGACGACGCCTGCCACATCCGCGGCCTGGACCTCGGTGCGGACCTGGCTCTACCAGCTCCAGGGGTACGAGCGTGGCCGGCTCGACGCGGTCGCCGGCGCCCCGCAGGACCTCGCGGTCGTCGACCTCGCCCGCGACGCCCGCTCGGACTTCTTCCGGGCCGACGAGATCAAGGCCGTCCGCGCCTCCGGCAAGCGGGTGCTCGCCTACTTCGAGATCGGCAGCATCGAGGACTTCCGGCCCGAGCACGGTGCGGTCGTCGACAGCGGACTGGTCCTCAACCGCTGGGACGACTGGCCGGAGGAGCACTTCGTGCGCTACTGGGAGGAGAGCTGGTGGGACCTCACGGTCCGGCCCCGGGTCGACCGGGCGCTGAAGGCCGGGTTCGACGGGGTCTACCTCGACACTCCCCTCGCGTACGAGGAGATCGACCTCGGGCTCGTGCCCGGGGTGAGCCGGGACGCCCTGGCCGCCCGGATGGCCGCCCTGGTCGTGCGGATCAGCGACTACGCCAAGCAGCGCTCCCCCGGCTTCGGGGTGTTCCCGCAGAACTCCCCTGAGCTCCGCGGCCAGCCCGGCTACACCGCCGCCATCGACGGCATCGGCATGGAGGAGCTGTTCTTCCTCGCCACCGACAAGCCGTGCACCGAAAGCTGGTGCCCGGGGAACCTCGCCGAGGCGCGTGCCCTCCGCGCCGCCGGCAAGCTCGTGCTCGCCGTCGACTACGCCGTCGACCGCGACAACGTCCGCACCGCGCGGGACCGCTACGCCGCCGAGGGTTTCGCCGGCTGCGTGACCGTCCGCGAACTCGACCGCATCTAGTTTCGAAGGAGTCGCAGCGTTATGCCCACGTCTGTTGGTGTCGTCGGGATGGGCTATGTCGGCCTGACCCTGACCGCCGCGCTCGCCCGCAAGGGCTTCGTCGTCCACGGGGTCGACGTCCAGCCCGCCGTCATCGACCAGCTCAACAACGGCAAGCCGCACATCTTCGAACCCGGCGTGGCGGAGGCCTTCCGCGAGTTCGTGGGCACGTCCATCTTCGTGGCCGCCGACCTGCCGAAGTCGGGTGTCGACGTCGCCGTCATCTGCGTCTCGACGCCGGTCGACGAGCACACGTACCGGCCCAACCTCACCAACCTGGCCGCCGCCGCCCGGTTCGTCGCCGAGCAGTGCGCGCCGGGCACGCTCGTGGTCGTCCGCAGCACGGTGCCGGTCGGCACCACCCGGCGCGTCGTGCTGCCGGCCCTGCGGGAGGCCTGGGGCGACAACGTGCGCCTCGTGATGGCGCCCGAACGCACGATCCAGGGCCAGGCGCTGCGCGAGCTCGTCGAGCTGCCGCAGGTGGTCGGCGGGCTCGACGACGCGAGCCGCGACGCCGGCCTGGCGTTCTTCGGTGGGCTCGCCGACCACGCTCGTCCCGGTGTCCAACCTGGAGACCGCCGAGATGGTCAAGCTGTCCAACAACTGCCACACCGACCTGATCTACTCGTTCGGCAACGAGATCGCGCTGATCTCCGAGCGACACGGCCTCGACCCGCTCGAGGTGATCCGCGCGGCCAACCTGGACTATCCGCGGCCCGACCTGGCCAAGCCCGGCTACGTGGGCGGCGGCTGCCTGTCGAAGGACCCGTACATCATGATCGACTCGGCCGGCGACCGCGAGCCGTTCCTGGTCGGGCGGGCCCGGGCACTCAACGAGTTCCTGCCGACGCACGTGGCCACCACCGTCGTCGAGCGCGTCCGCGCGGTCCGCGGCGCGACCCAGGGCGCGCGGCTGGCCGTGCTCGGCTGGGCCTACAAGGGCTGGCCGCCCACCGACGACATGCGCGGCACCCCGATCGCCACGATGATGCCGGTCTTCGCCGAGGCCGGGCTGACCGTGCTCGGCCACGACCCGATGGTCACCGACGACGTCATCCGGCAGTACGGCGGTCTGCCGGTCAGCCTCGACAAGGCGTTCAGCGAGTCCGACGCGGTGCTGGTCATCAACGACCACCCGGACTACCGGGCGCTGCGCATCGACTCGGTGCTGGGCGCCAACCGGCCGGCGGTCATCTACGACTCCTGGCGGATCCTCGACGAGGACGCCATCGTGGCGGCGGGCGTGCATTACGCCGGGCATCGGCTACCTGCGGTCGCGCGGGCGGTGTCCGGCGTGAACGCGCTGCTGCTCGGCGGGGCCGGGTTCATCGGTCTGCACCTGGCCCGGCGGCTGCTCGCCGACGGCCACAGCGTGACGATCGTCGACGACTTCTCGCGCGGCCGCGACGACAAGGACCTCGCCGAGGTGCGCGCGCACCCGAACGCCGCCGTCCGCTCGGCCGACCTCACCGACCCGGCCACCTGGGCCGCGCTGCCGCACGGCTGGGACCAGATCTACCTGCTGGCCGCCGTCGTCGGCGTCCGCAACGTCGAGAGCGACCCGTCCCGCACCGATCCGGGTCAACGCGCTGGTGGCCCTGCACGCGATGGACTGGCTCCAACCGGGCGAGAAGGTGTTCTTCTCCTCGACCAGCGAGGTCTACGCCGGCGGGGTCGACGCCGGCATCGTGCCGGTGCCGACCGCCGAGGACGTCCCGGTCATGGTGCGCGACGTGACCGAGCCCCGGTTCGCGTACGCCATCAGCAAGCTCCTCGGCGAAGCCGGCTTCCTGCACGCGGCCCGGGCCAAGGGTTTCGAGGCGGTCGTCGGCCGGTTCCACAACGTGTACGGGCCCCGGATGGGCGCCGACCACGTGATCCCCGAGATGGCGATGCGGGCGCTGGCCGGCGAGGAGCCGTTCACGGGTCTGGGGCGCCGACCAGTTCCGGGCGTTCTGCTACGTCGACGACGCCGTCGAGGCGATGCTCCGGCTGATGGCCGCGCCCGACGCGGCCGGCCAGATCGTGCACATCGGCGACGACACCCAGGAGACCAACATCGCCGACCTGGCCAAGCTGGTGCTCCGGCTCACCGCGCGCCGACGCCACCCTGGAACCGGCGCCGGCCCCGGCCGGCTCGGTCGCCCGGCGCTGCCCCGACCTGACCCGGCTGCGCGCGCTGACCGGCTACCAGCCGGCGGTCGACCTCGAGGAGGGCGTCCGCCGCACGATCGCCTGGTACCGGGAATGGTCGGCGCGATGAGCCAGGACGAGGCGATCGGCTTCTACTACGGTGCCGGCCGCCTGGACGCGCTGGCCCGCTACTCGCGGGTGGTCCTGCAGTCGGAGTTCTACAGCGGCGGCCGAGCTCGCGGCCCTGCGGGAACGCGGCACCGAGCCGATGGGCTACCTGTCGCTGTCGGAGGACCAGGGTCCGCCGGCACCGTGGCAGCGCGAGGAACGCAACCCGGACTGGGGCGGCGCCTTCGTCCACGTCGGACACCCGGGCTGGGTGGAACACGTCGTCGGCCAGGCCAAGGCGGAGATGGCGGCCGGCTTCACCGGGCTGTTCATGGACACGCTCAACGTCGAGCTGACGTACCCGGAGGACCTGCCGCATCTGCTCGCCCTGATCGCCGCGATCCGGGAGGAGGCCAAGCCGCGTTACCTCCTGGCGAACCGCGGCTTCGGCCTCCTCCCCCGGATGACCGAGTTCGTCGACGGCATCCTGTTCGAGTCGTTCTCGGCCCGCTGGACCGACGAGGGCTACGCCGCCTGGCCGCCGGACGTGCTCGAGTACCACGCACAGATCGCGGAGCAACTGCTGCAGTACGACGTCGACCTGTACGCGCTCGACTACGCCGACACCGACGGCCTCACCGAGTTCGCCCACCGCCGAGCGGGCCAGTTCGGCCTGTCCTGCTTCGTCAGCGACCGCGCCCTGTCCCGTATCTAGACCCACCGGGCCCGCCCGGGTCTCCGTCACGAGACCCGGGCGGGTTCGCTCCGGTCCTACGGTCGGACCGACACGCGGTCGCAGCCGTAGAACGCGACCATGGCGCCGGCTACCCGCAGGCGTCCGTACACACAGCCGCTGGTGTCGCCCACCGCGAGCCCGTCGGTCTTCGGGTCGAAGTGCAGCATCGCGTCCGTGTCCTGGTCGCGCCTGTGCTCGTCCATCTCCTCGACGTTCTCCGGGTGGATACGGCCGTGCCGCTCGCGCGCGCCGACCCCGGCCAGGATCCGGGACGGCGACCCGAGCCGCAACGTCGACCAGTCGATCGTCGTCGCGTCGATCGCGACCGGATTGCCGTACTCGCCGGCCGTCGTGGTCAGGACGCCGACCGGCAGGACGCCGTTGTTGAGGTTGACGACGTTCTCGGCGCTGCCGGGCTTGATGTTGACGGTCGCCGGCACCGCGCAGGTCACCCCGAGCGTCGCCGTGCGCACGTCGTTGGCCGGCTGCGCGTCGACGACCGACGGCAGCTTCGGCGTCACCCGGGTGGTCGCCGTCAGGTTGGCGGTGCCGGGCTGCGTGCAGGTGACCGTGTACGTCCTGGTCAGTCGCTGCGGCGTGCCGAGCGCGACCGGCACGTCGGTCGTGACCGGCGCGCCGTCGGCGATGGTGAGACCGGCGCCGGCCGACACCTCCCGGCGCACGCGCGCGTCGCTCGGCCCGTCCGGGCCGTTGTTGGCCACCGTGCTGGCCACCGTCACCGTGATCGGTTGACCGAGGACGCCGAACAGCGGCGCCGACGGCTCGACCGCGGTCACCGCCAGGTCGCTCTCCCGACAGTCCGGGTCGGCCGGGTTCGCCGCGCAGAACGTGCGGATCGGTGCGGCCAGGTCGACGGTCACGACCTGTTGGTTCAGGCGTACGTCGGTGACGGTCATCGCGGCCAACGCCGGACTGAACGGCACGATGAAGTTGCCGGTGCCGCTGGAGCGGACGACCTTGCTTCCGTTGGGACCACCGTGCAGACGCCACAGTGGACTCCACGCGTTGATCCGGTCGAGCTCGTTGCCGTCCACGTCGGTCAGCCGCAGGCGCAGGATCGGCGGCTCACCGGAGTGGCCGCGGGCCCGCGACGTGCTGACCTTGGTCGACTCGACGTGCGCCTGGGTGCGGCTGTCGAAGCGCACGCGCGCCACGAGCGCCTTGGCCGGGTCGGCGTCGAAGTCGAAGACGGGCACGGGGATCGTCGCCGGGTCCGGCGGCGGGGTGGGATCGGCGAGGGCGCCGCTGCCGGCGACCCCCGCCATCAGCAGGACTCCGGCGGCCGCCGCGAGCACGATTTTGCGTACCATCGCTGTCTCTCCTCTCAGCACTTCGCGATGCGGCAGTCGCCGAAGATCAGGTTGAAGCGCCGGACGTCGGCCGCGTTCGCCGGCCCGTTGTCGTTCATGACGTCGTCGTTCATGAGTCCGGGGGTGAGGTCGCCGGGCTCGGAGGTGTACCAGACGTCGCCGTCCTCCTCGAGCGCCCGGCACGCGTCGCGGACCCGGCCGAGGTTGGGCGCGTCGGTGTCGCAACCCTCGTCGCCGGTCAGGTCCTCGTAGACGTTCGGCGCGACCTCGTTGTAGAAGTAGGCGGCGTCGCAGCAGTACTCGTCGGCCAGACCGAACGGCACGTGCCCGATCTCGTGGCGAACCACGCCCATCGCGTCCGGCCGCACGAGGTTGACGGCGGCGATGTGGTCGTCGGGCATCCCGAAGTCCCGCTGCGCGCCCTTGCGGTGCAGGATCACGCCGACGTCGGCGAAGGCGAAGATCTCGTCCCACAGCACCGGAAGCTCGTGGTCGTCGCCGGTGGCGAAGTCGACGGACTTACCCGTGTTGTCCTGCAACAGCCAGAAGTTGAACAGGTCCTGGTTGGTCAGGTAGGGATCGAACCCGTACATCCCCGTGTTGATCGCCATCGCGACATCGGCCTGGAACATCGGGTTGAGACCGACCGGCCCCGGCCCGGTGTAGGTGTCACTGTCGGCGATGAACACCACGTCGATCCGGCTGCCCTGCCCGCCGCTGTAGGAGATCGGCACCGCGGGTTTGGGGAAGGTGAAGTTCGGCGTCGGATCACCCACGGTGGTACGACGCCAGCCGGAGAAGATCGTCGTGGCCGCCACCGTGAGCCGACAGCCGTACGTGAAACTCGGTGTCGCCGCGGTCAGCGTGCGGGTGAAGCTGCCGACGCCCGACCGCACCTGCCGGTCGGTCGGGCTGAGCCAGATCTCCAGCGCGTTGGGCACGACGGTCGGGTTGAGCGCGCCGTCGAGCGCGGTGGCGGTGATGGTGACGGTCTCGCCCGGCTGCGGCCACGCGGGCGTGTGCGTGCAACGGATCCGCAGCCCCGGCGCGCTCGCCGGCGGGTCGACCGCGACGGTCACGGTGAGTTCGGCGCGGTCATCGCCGTCGCCGGAGCGCACGATCGGCGTCCCGCAGGCGATCGGGTCCCCACCTTCCACCGACACGTCGCACGGCGCGACGCGAACATCGGCGAGAAGCGCGGTGGTGCCGGTCGGCGAGACGTCGTACTGGTTGTCCTCGAGGCAGAACCCGCCGTCCTCGTCCCAGGCCTCGACCACGATGGGCAGGAACGCCGCGCCGTCGCGCTGCGGGAGCGTGGCGACGTCCAGGTTGGGCACGGAGAACTCCCAATCGGGCGAGATGTCGCCGATCCCCTCCCGGTCGTCCTGGTCCTCGGTGTCCTCGTTGTTGAACGCGACCCCGTTGATCCAGACCTTGACGTACCAGTCGACCCGGCCGCAGAGCCCTTCGTCGTCACTGGAGATGGCGTTGATCCGGTTGATGGTGACCTTGGCGTTGACCAGCGGCACGGCGCTGGCCGGCGGACTCGACACCACGAACATCCCGGTCACGACGGCCAACGCGGTGAGCACGGTCACGATGCGTCGTCGCACGTTTCCCCCCTTCTGATCGGGAACCCCTGACCGGGGTCCCATCCAGCGGAGAAGGGAGAGGGTCGATTGATACGCGATCACTGCTGTCGCGGTCGTCGTCGCGGTAGTGATCCAGATAGCGCTAACTCCGCCTGATCAGGACGCACAGCCCGCAAAGCTGACAACTGGTGGTCGGACGGTCACACAGCGGCAACGACTTCCCTTACGCTCCCGTCGTCACACTCAATGATGAATGGGAGTATGTGGATGCGATTCCATGCGCGAATAAGGCGAAGGACTCTGGCCGCGACGGTGACGATGGCGATCGTCGCGCAGTTGGCGGTCTTCGCAGGCGAGGCGTCAGCGGAGGGAACGTCTCAATGGCAGGACGACGTCGCGCGGATTCCGACCACCGAATACACGCGGGACGCACGCCAGTCCATCACGGAGGCCATCGACGGCGTTCGGCCGTTTCTGGGTGACGGGCTGGGCGAGAGCCGCGTCGACAAGGTGGCTGCCGATGTCGCCAACCGCTACTTCGACGGCGCGCGCTTCAACGGCGCCAGCGACGGCGGCGCGGCGTTCGACAACCTCAAGCACCTGGCGTCGTATCTGAAGAGCCGGCTGAGCGGCGCGAGCCCGCCCAACGGCGAGGCCGAGCAGGCTCACGCCACGGCCCTGGTCAAGATTCTCACGGCCATCCGGCTGGTCGCGGACGCCGCGATCCAGGACGCCGAGGCGACCATAGGCCCGTTCCGGGCCAACCCGCCGCCCGCACCCGCGCCACCTGGTCTCAGCGGGGCGTTCGGCGACCTGGACGCGGCGAAGTCCGGCCTCGACAAGGCCGACAAGATGCTCGAGAAGGCCAACCCCACGTCAGCCACGGTGCACGCCGAGAAGGCCTGGGCCGACGGCTTCAACGTGCTGACCCGGCTCGGCATCACGTACGAGGGCGACCACGACTCCGACGGCGTGGTCGACGTCGTGGAGTTGCGGTTCGGCGCCAGCCCCCTGCTCGTCGACTCCGACAGCGACGGGCTGACCGACAAGTTCGAGATCACCGAACTGGCCGGCTGGACCATGCCGGGCCTGCTCGACACCGACCGCGACGGGGTGCCCGACGGCGCCGAAGACATCGACGGTGACGGCCTGACCAACCTGCGCGAGCAGGAGTTGGGCACCTCGCCCACCGAGGGTGACACCGACGGCGACGGAGTCAGCGACGGTGCGGAGGTCGCACGCGGCACCAACCCCCTGGTCCCGGACGCTCCCCCACCGCCGGTCACCGGCACCGCCCCGCCCATCGTGCCCGTTCCGACCGACACGGACACCGACGGCGACGGGCTGGCGGACTTCTCGGAAGAGGACGACTGGGAGACCGACCCGCTGCGGGTCGACACCGACGGCGACGGGCTGTCCGACGGCGCCGAGGCACTCGACTACCAGATCAGCCCGCTGCGCGCGGACACCGACGGCGACGGGCGGGACGACGCCTACGAGCTGGCTCATATCGAGGACCAGGGGCTGGACCCGACGGTTCCCGACGAGATCGTGAGCAAGTGGAGCTATGTCAGCGATTTCGTGGTCGGCTTCCTCGCCGGTGACTTCAGTCCCCGGGACTCGATGGCCTGGCTGTCGGGCTATCTCTGCTCGGGCGGGCTGAGTTTCATTCCGGTGGTCGGCTGGATCCTGGGTGGACTCGCCGACCTTCGGGACACCATCGCCGGGCTCATCCACCAGGACTGGGTCGGCGCGGGGCTGAGCATTCTCGGGCTGGTCCCGTACGCCGGCGACGCTGTCGCCATCCCCGGCAAGGCCGCCAAGTTCGTCCTGCGCTACGTGCACCGGTTGGACGCGACCATTCGGTTCGTCGCCAAGTGGGACAAGAGTCCCGGACCGCGTCAAGACCCTGATGATCAGGGCGATCATGCTGGGCAACTACGGCACCCTCTCCGCCAGAATGTCGGAAGCGACCATTCTGAGCATCGCGAAGATGCCGCGCATGAGCCTTCCGCGCCTGGCCGATGCGATGTCGGACGCTAACCACGTGGCGGGTGCCGCGGCCACACCGTTCCTGCGCAACGCCCCCGCGGGCGAGGACTTCGTGGCCGGCCTGCTGACGGGGACCGTGCTGCGGAACCAGGCGGGCCGGATTCCCATGCCCAACAGGCCCAGACCCGGCTCCGCCCGCGAGCCGGACAGCCTGGTGGACACTGCCGAGGGCTACTTCCTCCACGAGGTGAAGACCGGCCTCCCGGGCCATCCGGACACCTACCTGAAGCAGTGCGAGCAGGACGGACACCTCAACAGGACCCGGCCGACGGTGTCGCCCGGGCGGCCTCCCGGCGCCGCGAAGCCGATCGTGGGGGTGCTCTGGCATTTCGTCCCGAAGGAGTGGCCGGTCCCGCACCCGATCTTCAGTCAGGCCGACGGCCTCGGTCCGCCGCAGGACCTGCTGGACTGCTTGAAGAGAAATGGCATCCCGTTCACCATTCACCCGGTCGCCGGATAGTTCTCGGCGAATCCTGCCGAGGTCGGACCTACCCGACCTCGGCAGGACCAGGCCGGCGATACGATGGCGGCCATTTCATGCGCTCAAGAGGGCGAGGTGTTGTTCGTGGGCTCATACGGCGTTCCCGGCGTGCGGCCACGCCGTAGTTCCGAGGGATGGGACCAGTTCGACGGAGAAGCGCTGGCCGAAACGCCGGCTGTGCGCGCCGCGCTGGACCGAGCGCCGGCCACCTTCCTCGCCATCGTCTTCGCCGGCGACGACGTCCACTCCGACGCCATTCCCGGCGCGGAACTCTGCACCTACCTGGCGGTGGCGACCCGGGACGGCACGTGGTGGGGACTCGGTGTCGAGGACACCGCCAAAGTCGTCGTCGATCTGGACGAGGACGATCTCAAACGGGCGATCGCCTCCCAACCCGACGTCGTCGAGGCGGAGCAGGAGGAGCGCGAGACATTCCAGGTCGGGTTGGCCCGCGTACTCCCGGCCGACGAGGTGCTAGCCCTCTTCATCGACGCCCTCGCCGCGGCGCACCGCGACCAGGCACGGCGACGCGGCATCGCCGTTCCGGAATAGCCGACCCGGGTCAGGCGTACGCCCCTCGGTATTCGATCGCCGCGTCAGAGATCATTGCGAGGTTCTCAGATCGCTGCATAGGATCTTGTGCGCCACTCTGACCAGGGAGTTCCTTGCCCATCGTCACGATCTCCGGACCTCTGCCCCTATCGAGTACGTCGAACGTCTGGCCGAGGCGCTCGAGCACGGCGGGATCTGGGCCCGTCGGCGGGCCGGGACCATCCGGATCTACCTGGGCAACCGCGGCGACTGCACCCTCGTCGGTGAAGTGCTGGCGGCGTTCGGCCGCTCGGTGCCGACCCACCACGAGGTTGTCTTCGACGGACCAGGCGCCACCGTCGCACACACGCTCTCGGCTACGTCCGAGCAGGTGCTGCGGACCTATCTGCACCTAGCCAGTGTCATCGGCGTTGACGGCGTCTCCGGGCCCAGGCCCACCTACGCTGACCGCGGCCTGGTCACCTGGCCGAAACCGATTACCCACGCCGGTGCGGGCCAACACGAGGACGGGTACTTTCTGGCGATCGCGGAACGCGCCGCCGACGTCAGCGCCTGGTCGCTGATTTTCGTCGTCCTTCACCCCGACCCCGATGCCGCGTCCGACTCCTACGGCATCGTGGTCGCCGGTGCCCGGCCGACCTACCACGGCGGGATCCGCGGCTGGAAGCTGACGAACGACTCGCTCCACCTGCGCTTCACCGACGAAGCGGCCGCGGCACTCGACGTCCCAGCCGACCTCGTCTTACCGCTGACGTTGAGCCCCCGCCATCTCAAGCTCCTCGAGCGAGGACTCCACCGCGTTCTCTGAGCCAGAACCCCTGACCGGGGTCGCGTCCAGCGGAGAACGGCGAGCCACGATTGATGGAGATCCGACGGCGCTGGCCGATCGGTAGCGTGTGCCCGTGTATTGGGATCCGATGCCCACGGTCGCGGCCTCCGCCGAGACGGTGGTGGCGAACTACCCCGAGGGCGATCGATGGCTCGGGCCGTCCGACGCGTATCTGCGGGGCCGGTGGGCGGACCGGGACTGGCGCAACGTTCCCGGCCCGTTCTACGGCGCGCAGACCGATTCTTGCTGGATGGGGCGGGATATAGCGCCGGAGCTCGTGGTCTATGAGGATGAGTACGGCAGCGAGATCGTGTACCGGCAGCCGAGGAACGCGCGTGAGGTTCAGCTCGTGTTGACGGCCGCCTGGAACGACCCGTGGGGTGCGTACGCCGCTGACGGCGACGAGCACTGGACGCTCGATCTGGTGCGCGACTGGTGGGCCGGGCGGCGCAGGCTGACTGCCTGGATCGACGACGTGCGGCGACGATGGTCTGTCAGCGAACGGGCCGACGAGCGTGACAACGCGGCTGGGCTGCGCGAGTTCGGCCGGTATCTGGACCACGGGCTGGAAGGCCATCTGCGCGAATACGGATTCTGGCTGGACAATCGGCGGTCACGCCGACCGGACGAGATGCTGCCGGACCTGCGCCGGCGCTGGACGGGCACGAGCTAGCTAGTCCTCGTGCCAGGGTGGGCGGCTCCATCGGGTTGGGTCTGGGCCGTTATCAGTGTCAGGACGAAGTCCGGTTCGGGGCGTGGGTCGTCGTAGTCGGCTTCCGGGTCGACCAGTTGCGCGATCTCGCAGCCGTAGGTGCCCGATGGCAGCTCGATGATCAGGGCCGCGAGGTGCGGTTCGGGTAGTCGTACGTCGTCGAACTGGGCGGCCATCGCCAGCGAGTCGTAGCTCACCAGTTGGAGCTGGCTCGGCTGTCACGCGGATCGGTCCGGTCACGCGCCGGAAGGCGTTCGGTGGCGGGGGTTCGTCGATCGCGACGTCGACGACCCAGTCTTCCTCACGGCCAGTTCCCCACACCAGCAGTGAGCGCTTCGCCATCGCGGTGCGGAAGTGGCCGAACAGCGTCTCGTACGTCCACTCGTTGCTCACGAACGTCCGGTACGCGTGGTGATCCACCAGAGCGATCAGCCCGGAATCGTCCGTGACCTCGAATCTGCGGCGCATGGTCCCGCAGCCTCGCAGGGACGTCGGTCAGGTGTATGCCCCTCGGTATTCGATCGCCGCGGTCGGTGGGGCGCTGCCGCGCTTGAGGACGAAGTTGGCCACGGCCGACTGGAACTCAGGGCTCGCGAAGTCCCGGTCGATCCGGTTCAGCTCGCGGTCCTGGGTGGCGGCCAACTCAGCCTCCGTCGGCAGCGGCTGCCAGCGTTGACGGTCGGCGCGCTTGCCCTGGTCCCGGTGGTTGCGGGCGAACTCGTACGTCCACTCCATCAGGTCGTCTCCGTAAAGCCCTTCGGGCACCAGGTAGTCGACCAAGCCCTGCCGGTGCGCCTGATAAGCACTCAGCGGCAGGCAGTCGTGCAACAACGCGGCTCTCGCCTGCGAGTCCGGGACCCGGGTCGGCAGGGTCAGGGTGTGGAACTCCGAGCCCGTCAGGCCGCCCATGCCCACGTAGTGGTAGTTGAACGTGCGGCCCGGCACCGCGACCACCACGTCCGCGCACAGGGAAGGAACGCCCCGCCGGCGCCGGCGTCGCCGTCGAGCAGGGCGATGACCGAGACGCCGTCGCGGCGGGCGCGGAACATCGCCTGCGCTACCTCGTTGATGGCGCGGATGTTGGCCTGGGCCTCGGCGGGGATGCCGGCGCGGGCGGCGTACACGTGGTTGAGGTTGATGCCGTTGCCGAACGGGCCGCCACCGCCGCCGCACAGGACGATCTGGTCGACGTCGGTGCGGCGGGCCGCGGCGGCGATGCTGCTCGCCACGGCGGCGAGAAACCCGTCGACCAGGCGCCGTTGTACGGGGCCGCGGTGATCACCGCGACCGGGCCGCGTCGCCGTGTGGTCACCGGTCGGTACGTCGCCGGGTCGCCCTGCCAGGCCGGTAGGTAGCCGAGCACGTCGCGCAGCCACCAGGCGGCCGGTTCCTTGAAGGTCGGTCTTGACGTAGCCGATCCACACGCTGTCGCGCCGGCCGTCGCCGCGTGCCGGGCCGGTCCGCCACCTGGATGGCGCTGTCCGGGAGCCAGCCGACCACCTCGCCCGCGTCGCCGCGGGACGGGCCGGCCGGGTGCACGTCGAAGAGGCGGATCGGCTGCCCCAGCAGGACAGGTGCGGACACCCGGAGAGCCGTCCCGTGCGGCCGCGCGCCAGACGATCTCCTCGGCGGGCAGCGACCAGTCGACCGTGCAGTCGTCCTGCCGCAGCACGTCGTTCCACCGCCCGAGCACGTCGGCGTGCTCGTAGTTGAGCGGCCTCGGCACCGGCCCCGGTTCGGCCAACCAACCGCTCCAGGCCGGTCAGCATGGCCGCCCGGTTCTGGTACGCGTAGATCCAGCTCTTGGTGGCCGGCCCGGTCGGATAGCGGAACGTGCTCGTGTGCACGACGTCGCCGGTGTCCCAGCCCTCCGCCGCGAGCAGCAGTGTCGTGCCACCGAACGGTTCGCGGCGGCACCGTCCCCAGTCGATCGACGAGGCACCGCGGTCGCCGAGCCGGCCGGGGTGGTTGATGACGACCCGGCCGAGCAGGTCGTCCGGCACCCGGGTGGTCAGGGTGGGCGCGAAGATCAGGTCCGGCCCGTACCACCGGTGCGCCTCG
>CAWIXO010000028.1:0-107753 GCA_963840005.1 uncultured Actinomycetota bacterium
GTTGAACCGCGGGTCGTATTCCTTGATCCAGGTGTATTCCTGCTGGAGCGCCTCGACCTCGGTGCCGACGGTGATCCAGTCGACCGAGGTCGCCGTCGTGACCATCTGGCGGGTGCGCTGGTGCAGGCCGAACGGATCGGCGAAATAGGAGTTGAGGCGGCTGCGCAGGCTCTTGGCCTTGCCGACATAGATGACCCGGCCGGTCGCGTCACGGAACCGGTAGACGCCCGGAAGGTCCGGGATCGAGCCCGGTGGGGGTCGGTAGGTCGACGGGTCAGCCACGGCGGCAAGCGTATCGCTCACCTCTGTCAAGATCGGTTGATCTTGGCGGCCGACCCGCCGCCCTACTCACCTACTCAGGCCAGGACGATGTCGTCACCCTTGACGGTGACCTCACGCGGGGTGAGCGGCCGGGTGGCCGGTCCGTTGCGCGGCTCGCCGCTGTCGAGCGCGAACTTGCTGCCGTGGCAACTGCAGTTGATCGTGCCACTCTCGACGCTGGCGATCGGGCAACCCTGGTGGGTGCACACCGCCCGGAACCCGTGGAACTGTCCCTCGGTCGGCTGCGTCACCACCATCTCGGACTGACGGAACAACGCGCCGCCGCCGACCGGCACGTCGCTCACCTTGCCGATGACCTCGCCGCCACCGCCCGTCTGCTCGCCCGGCTCCTCGGCCTGGTCGGTGGGCTCCGGGTTCTGGCCGGTACCCGACCCGGACCCGGCCGGGTCGTCGTCGCTGCCACAAGCCGCCAGCACGGAAACGGCACCGACCGCTCCGACACCGGCCAGCAGCGTACGCCGGCTCGTCACCGCCTCTTCCCTACTCATCCGCTATGCCTCTCCTCGGCCGCACAGTCAGTTGAATGTTCAATCCCCACCAGCTCACACGGACGCCGGCGGCCCCCGGTTCAGCACGCGCGGGTCAGGACATTTCGTTCCGGGCACGATACTGAGCAGAGCTGATGACCTGCTGTGCACCCGACGTGAACGAGACCCACGTCGCCCACCGCCGCACCCGTCGCGGCCCGGGGAGCGCCGCGGCGGACGCCGTGACTGGCGCCCTCCGGCCGACCCGGCCACGCCCGCGTGTGCCGCGCCGGCGCGCCGAGGAGCGGCCGCGCCACGCCCGTAAGCGCGGAGGGCCGAGGGCTGGCGCGGTCCGCCCCGCGCCGCAGGGCCGGAGGCGAGCGGTCCGCGCCACGCCCGGATCGCGCGGCGACCCGCGCCGCGGCGCGCGGAGGGCTGGCGCACGGTCGGGCCGCGCCGCGGAGCGACGAGGATTCCCCAGTACAAGCGGGCCACGCGGGACGGTTCGGCAACCGACCGGCCTGCGAGGCCCGCTCGCGCCCTTAGCCGCGTGCCTTGCTGGTGGCCTTCGAGGCGGTCCGGGCCCGCGGCGCCGTCTTCTTGGCCGGCTTCTCGTCCACCGGTGTCGCCTTGGCGCGGGTGCTGGCCGTGGTCTTGGCCGCCTTCGCCGGCGTGGCCTTCGCGGCGGTCGCCTTCGCCGCCGCCTTGGTCGGCGTCGCCTTGGTGCCAGTGCGCCTTCGCCGCCGCGCTGCCTTCGTCGCCTTGGCCGGGGCCACCTTGGCGGTGGTCACCGGCTTCTGGTCGGCGACCCTGGCCGCGGTGGCACGGCCATTGCCCGGCTCCCCCGTTGCCGCTGGCCGCGGCTTCGCCGTCACCCACGGCGGCCGCCTTGCCGTTGCCCGCGGCCTTGCCGTTGGTGCCGTTGGCCTTGGCCGCTCGCGCGAGCGCCTTCTCCGAGCCCTTGGCCGGCCCGGTCAGCCCGAGCGTGTGCCGCAGGAACTGGCCGGTCGCGCTCTCCGGGACCTCGGCGATCTCCTCCGGCGTGCCGGCCGCGAGCAGCAGCCCGCCGCGGTGGCCGCCGGACGGGCCCATGTCGATGATCCAGTCGGCGGTCTTGATGACGTCGAGGTTGTGCTCGATGACGATCACCGTGTTGCCCTTGTCGACCAGGCTTTCCAGGACCTTGAGCAGCTTGCGGATGTCTTCGAAGTGCAGGCCCGTGGTGGGCTCGTCGAGGACGTAGACCGTGCGGCCGGTGGACCGCTTCTGCAGCTCGCGACGCGAGCTTGACCCGCTGGGCCTCGCCGCCGGACAGGGTCGGCGCGGGCTGGCCGAGCCGGACGTAGCCCAGGCCGACGTCGACCAGCGTGCTCAGGTGGCGGTGGATCGCCGGGATGGCCTCGAAGAAGGTCGACGCCTCCTCGATCGGCATCTCCAGCACCTCGGAGATGGTCCGTCCCTTGTAGTGCACCTCGAGCGTCTCGCGGTTGTAGCGGGCGCCCTTGCAGACCTCGCACGGCACGTACACGTCGGGGAGGAAGTTCATCTCGATCTTGATCGTGCCGTCGCCCGCGCAGTTCTCGCAGCGGCCGCCCTTGACGTTGAACGAGAACCGGCCCGGGCCGTAGCCGCGGACCTTGGCCTCGGCGGTCTCCGCGAACAGCTTGCGGATGTTGTCGAAGACGCCCGTGTAGGTCGCCGGGTTGGACCGCGGCGTGCGGCCGATCGGCGACTGGTCGACGCCGACGACCTTGTCGACGTTGTCGAGGCCGGTGACCCGCAGGTGGCGGCCCGGCACGAGCCGCGCGCCGTTGACCTGGTTGGCCAGCACCGTGTAGAGGATGTCGTTGACCAGCGTGGACTTGCCCGAGCCGCTGACGCCGGTGACCGCGATGAACTCGCCGAGCGGGAACGGCACGGTCAGGTTCTTGAGGTTGTGCTCGCGGGCGCCCTGCACCACGAGCTCGCGGCCGGTGGTCGGCGGCCGGCGCACCATCGGCGTCGGGATCTGCCGGCGGCCGGACAGGTAGGCGCCGGTGACCGAGTCCTCGTTGGCGAGGAGGTCCTCGAAGGACCCGCTGTGGACGATCTCGCCGCCGTGCTCGCCGGCGCCCGGGCCGATGTCGACGACCCAGTCGGCCTGGCGGATGGTGTCTTCGTCGTGCTCGACCACGATCAGCGTGTTGCCCAGCCGGCGGAGTCGGACCAGCGTCTCGATCAGCCGGTGGTTGTCGCGCTGGTGCAGGCCGATCGACGGCTCGTCGAGCACGTAGAGCACGCCGACCAGGCCGGAGCCGATCTGGGTGGCCAGCCGGATGCGCTGCGCCTCGCCACCGGACAGCGTGCCCGCCGGCCGGTCGAGCGAGAGGTAGTCGAGGCCCACGTCGACCAGGAACCGCAGCCGGGCGTTGATCTCCTTGAGCACCCGCTCCGCGATCAGCTTCTGCCGGTCGTTGAGCTCCATGCCGCCGAGCAGGTCGGCGCAGTCGCCGACGGACATGCCGGTGACCTCGGCGATGTTGCGGCCGTCGATCGTGACCGCGAGCACCTCGGGCTTGAGTCGCGCACCGCCGCAGACCGGGCACGGCACATCGCGCATGTAGCCCTCGTAGCGGTCGCGCGACCAGTCGGACTCGGTGTCACCGTGCCGCCGCTCGATCCACTGGATCGCGCCCTCGAAGCCGGTGTAGTAGGAGCGCTCGCGACCGTACTTGTTGCGGTAGCGGACGTGCACCTGGTCGTTCGAGCCGTAGAGGATCGTCTTCTGCGCCCGGTTGGACAGCGCCCGCCACGGCGTGTCGAGGTCGAAGTGCTCGGCGTCGCCGAGCGCCTGCAGCAGTCGCAGGAAGTATTCGAGCGTCTGGTTGGTCGCCCACGGCTGCACCGCGCCCTCGCGCAGGGTGCGCTCCGGGTCGGGGATCACCAGCTCGGGGTCGACCTCTTTCTTGGTGCCGATGCCGGTGCACTCCGGGCAGGCGCCGTAGGGCGAGTTGAACGAGAACACCCGGGGCTCGAGGTCTTCGATCGCCAGCGGGTGGTCGTTGGGGCAGGCCAGGTGCTCGGAGAAGATGCGCTCGCGGGCCGGCGAGTCGTCGGGCTCGTCGACGAACTCGAGCAGCACGACCCCGGCGGCGAGGCGCAGCGCGGTCTCGATCGAGTCGGTCATCCGCTGCTTGGCCGAGGCCTTGACGGCGAGCCGGTCGACCACCACCTCGATGGTGTGCTTCTCCTGCTTCTTGAGCTTGGGCGGCTCGGTCAGCGGGTGCACCACGCCGTCGACCCGGGCCCGCGCGAAGCCCTTGGACTGCAGCTCGGCGAAAAGGTCGACATATTCGCCCTTGCGGCCGCGTACGACCGGGGCCAGGACCTGGAAGCGGGTGCCCTCGGTCATCGAGAGCACCCGGTCGACGATCTGCTGCGGGCTCTGCCGGGAGATCGGCTCACCACAGACCGGACAGTGGGGCTCGCCGACCCGGGCGTAGAGCAGGCGGAGGTAGTCGTAGACCTCGGTGATGGTGCCGACCGTCGAGCGCGGGTTGCGCGAGGTCGACTTCTGGTCGATCGAGACGGCCGGGCTGAGGCCCTCGATGAAGTCGACGTCGGGCTTGTCCATCTGACCGAGGAACTGCCGCGCGTACGAGGAAAGTGACTCTACGTAACGTCGCTGACCTTCTGCGAAGATCGTGTCGAACGCTAGGCTCGACTTGCCAGAACCGGACAGCCCGGTGAACACGATCATGGCGTCGCGGGGCAAATCCAGGTTGACGTCGCGCAGGTTGTGCTCCCGCGCGCCGCGCACGATCAGTCGGTCGGCCACAGCCCAGCCCACTCCTGACATGACAAAAGACCAGCAGAATCTCTGCCTCGGCAACTCTAACCGCGGGGTATGACACTTTCTTGGCCCGCGGCATTCCCCCAATCAGGGGAGATGTCCGAGCCCGGTGATTTCGGTCATTCCGGGTACCCGATTTGCCCGACCCATCACGTACCGTTAGGCGTCCGGTAATCACAGTGCGCCGGGGCCGTCGGCTGGGACGACCCCACGTGCTCAGGGGGAAATGTGACAGCGGACCTGACGACGCGCGTGCCTGCATTCTCGGCAACCGTCGAGCCGGTTACTCTCTGTGAACACATCACCACGCTCGCGAACGAGCGCGGGACCGGGTACGCGGTGGCCCGGTTCGCGGTCTACGACTACCGCGAGATCCGCAGCTCCCTCGGCACCTCCGCGGCCACGGAGCTGCTCGAGCGGATCGGCACGCGGATCAAGTCCCGCTTGGAGCCGGCCGACGTGCTGTCGGTGCTCCCGGACGGCGACATGCTGCTCGTGCTGGACAGCCCGGATCGGCTGGAGAAGCGCCTGCACGAGCTGGTCGAACAGGGCAGCGGCTGGACCTCGACGGTGTACGGGCAGCTCAGCGCCGGTGCCGCCACCGCCCGGCCGGGCGACGACGGCGAGACCGTGATCTCCCGGGCCAGCCTGGCCCTGGAGGACGCCGGTCGCCGCGCGCCGGGCACCGTGACCGTCTGCGGCACCCCGATGGAGACCAGCGCGCACCAGCGGGTGTCGCTCGACATAGACCTGCGCCGGGCCGTCGAGGCCGACCGGCTCACCGTGCACTACCAGCCCGTGGTCGCCCTCGACGGCGGCCGGATCGTCGGGCACGAGGCGCTGGCCCGCTGGCCCGACGAGGAGCGCGGCTGGGTCTCCCCCGACTCGTTCATCCCCGCCGCCGAGCGCAACGGCCTGATCACCGACATCGGCCTGCGGGTGCTCCGCCGCGCGCTACGCGACAAGCGTCGCTACGGCTGCTGCCGCAACACCTGGCTCTCGGTCAACGTCAGTGTCGTGCAACTCGAGGACGACGCCTTCGCCCGGCAGGTGCTGCACGCGCTCGACGAGGAGGGCATGCGTCCCGACGAGCTGCGGATCGAGGTGACCGAGTCGGCGCTGCTGGCCTCGGCCCGGTCCCGCGCCCAGTTGATCGAGCTCCGCCGGGCCGGCATCCGGGTGCTGGTCGACGACTTCGGCACCGGCTTCTCGTCGCTGGCCAGCGTCCGCCGCCTGCCGATCGACGGCATCAAGATCTCCCGCGAACTGCTGCACGACGAAGAGCCGGGACTGCCAGACCCGACGGTGGTACGGGCGGTCCGCCTGCTCGCCGCCGGCGCCGGGGTCACCGACATCATCGCCGAAGGCGTGGAGAGCGCCCTGGAGGTACGCACCCTGGCCGCGCTCGGCATGCCGTACGCCCAGGGCTTCCACCTCGGCCGCCCGGCGCCGGCCTCGCGCGCGCTGCGCTGGCCGGGCACCGGACTCGTCAGCCCGAACTGAGCGGCCCCTACCTGGGTGTGCGGGGACCACCCGCGGCGCTTCGGATCCGCTTATCGTCGGCTGTGTGGAGACCAGCAACCCGCTCGGGGATTTCCTGCGCGCCCACCGGGAGCGGATCACGCCCGAGTCGGTAGGTCTCGGCCCGGGCGTCGGCGTGCGCCGGGTGCCCGGGCTGCGCCGCGAAGAGGTCGCGATGCTCGCCGGGATCAGCTCCGACTACTACCTGCGCCTCGAACAGGGTCGTGACCGGCACCCGTCGGTGCAGGTGCTCGACGCGCTGGCCCGGGTGCTCGGGCTGGACGCGGACGCGACCGCGTACCTGATCAGTCTCAGCCAGCCGACCTCCCGCACCACCGCCCGGCCGGAGCCGACCGCCATCCCCGAGGGCATCCGGCATCTCATGGACGCGCAGACGTCGCCGGCGTTCGTGCAGACCCGCTGGCTGGACGTGCTGGCCGCCAACCGGATGGCCCTGGCGCTCTCGCCCAACCTCGCTCCCGGCGTCAACCGGCTCCGCGCAGCCTTCCTCGACCCCGCCGAGCGCACGTTCCACCGGGACTGGCCGGAAGCGGTCGCCCGCGCGGTCGCCGGCCTGCGGGCCGACGCGATCGGGCACGGCGACGACGCGAAGCTGGCCGCCCTGGTCGGCGAGCTGTCGCTGAAGAGCCCCGAGTTCCGCGAGATCTGGGCACGGCACGACGTGCGCCGGCAGGAGGGCCGGTTCAGCCTGATGCGTCATCCCGAGGTCGGCGACCTGGACCTGTTCGCGGACAAGCTGACCATCGCCGGCCCCGACGGCCTGGTGCTCGGCGTCTACCACGCCGAACCCGGCAGCGAGTCGGCCCGTTCGCTCGCCCTGCTCGGCTCGCTCGCCGCCTCGTAGATCAGTTTTCGCGCTGCCCCGGCCGTACTCGAGGTCGGGGCATTTCCATGTCTTGACTTCCCACATAGTCAAGCGTAAACAGAAACGAAACAAAGCGATACGGAGGCAAAGCAACATGTACGCGGAGGAGCGGCAAGAGGAGATCCTGCGGCTCGCCCGTGCTCAGGGGCGGGTCGACGTCACCGCGCTGGCCGACGGCTTCCAGGTCACGGCCGAGACGGTCCGCCGCGACCTGACCGTTCTGGAGCGGGCCGGCGTGCTCCGCCGGGTGCACGGCGGCGCGATCCCGGTCGAGCGGATCGGCTTCGAGCCGGCCCTCGCCGCCCGCGACTCCGTGCTGATCACCGAGAAGGAACGCATCGCGAAGGCGGCACTGGCCGAGCTGCCCGACGAGGGCGCGGTGATCCTCGACGCCGGCAGCACCACCGCCCGGCTGGCCCAGGCGCTACCCGCCGACCGCGAGCTGTTCGTCGTGGTCAACTCGCCGGTGCTGGCCACTGTGCTCGGCACCCGGGCCAACCTCACCGTCCTGCTGCTCGGCGGCCGGGTCCGCGGCAAGACCCTGGCCACCGTCGACGACTGGGCGCTGCGCCCGCTCGCCGACATGTACGTCGACGTCGCGTTCATGGGCACCAACGGCTGCTCGGTCGAACGCGGCCTGACCACACCCGACCCGGCCGAGGCGACGGTCAAGCGGGCGATGATCGCCGCGGCCCGCCGGGTGGTGCTGCTCGCCGACCACACGAAGGTCGGCAACGACTACCTGGCCCGGTTCGGCGCGCTGACCGACCTCGACGTGCTGATCACCGACAGCGGCCTCGACGACGAGCTGGCGGGCGACGTCGAGGCGGCCGGCGTCCGGGTGGTCCGCGCATGATCGTCACCGTCACGCTCAACCCGAGCCTGGACCGGGCGATCGAGATCGACGAACTGGCCCGGGGCGACGTGATCCGCGCCCGATCGGGCCGCCTCGACCCGGGCGGCAAAGGCGTCAACGTCTCCCGCGCGCTGCTGGCCAACGGCGTCACGTCCCGCGCGGTGCTCCCGTGCGGCGGCGACGAGGGCGCGCAGCTCGTCCGCCTACTCGCCGAGGAGGGCGTCGACCTGGTCGCCGTCCCGATCGGCGGCCACACCCGCTCCAACATCACCCTCGCCGAACCCGACGGCACGGTGACCAAGGTCAACGAGCCGGGCCCGACGCTGTCAGCGGTCGAGTTCGACGCGGTGACCGGCCAGGCGCTGCCGCCGCGGGCAGCGCCGGCTGGGTGGTGGTCTGCGGCAGCCTGCCACCGGGCGTCACCCCGTCGGCCTTCGGCCGGCTGTGCCGGCGGATCGTCGCGGCCGGGGTCCGGCTCGCGGTGGACACCAGTGGTCCGGCGTTGCGGGCCGCGGCCGAGGCCGGCGCGCATCTGGTCAAACCCAACCGCGAGGAACTGTCCGACGTGGTCGGCCACCCGCTGCCGACCCGCACGGACGTGGTCGAGGCAGCGGACCGGGTACGCGCCTGGGGCGCCGGCGCGGTCCTGGCCAGCCTCGGCGCGGAGGGAGCCATCCTGGTCACCGCCGACACGGTCGTCAGCGGCGCCGCGGTGGTGCCCGCACCACGCAGTTCCGTCGGCGCCGGCGACGCCCTACTCGCCGGCTTCCTGGCCGCCCTGACCCGATCCGACGTGGACGGACCCGCGACCGGCCACGCACCCATCGGCCTCGCGAGTGACGCCGGAACCATCGGACCCGCCCGCGATCGGGTGCGGTCCGACTCCGCGAAAACCAACTATCTGGTTGGAACCAAGACCGACGCCGCCGGCACAACCGGACCGACCGACGAAGCCGGCACGTCCGCGACCACCGGCAACGCCGCAACAACCAACCATCTGGTTGGAACCACGACCCACGCCACCGGCACAACCGGACCAGCCGACGAAGCCGGCACGTCCGCGACCACCCGGCAACAACCAACCATCTGGTTGGAACCACGACCCACGCCACCGGCACAACCGGACCAGCCGACGAAGCCCGGCACGACCGCGACCACCCCAACAACCAACCGTCTGGTTGGAACCACCGCCGGCACGCGCGGCTAGCGATGGCGGCCGGCGGTCTGAGCTTGTCGCGGCTCTGGCCGAAGGGCTGGCGTGGGGTGCGGCGGCGGTCAGTCTGCCCGGCAGTCGTATGCCGCGCCCCGCCGATCTGCGGCGGGACGCCGTTGTGATCCATCCCGATTCCGACCTCGTCAGGACCCTGGCTCCGCAGGGCTGACGGACCTCCTCCCCCACCCCCGAAGGGAGCGTTCGGTGACAACGACCGAGGAAACGAGCTACACGCCACCGGTGCAGGGCACCGGATTCCGCGCCACCGTTCAGCGGTTCGGCGGCAACCTGGCTGCCATGGTGATGCCCAACATCGGCGCGTTCATCGCCTGGGGCCTGATCACCGCGCTGTTCATCCCGACCGGCTGGATACCCAACGAGGACTTCGGCCAGCTGGTCAACCCGATGATCTTCTTCCTGCTGCCCATCCTGATCGGCTACACCGGCGGCCGGCTGGTGCACGGGCAGCGCGGTGCCGTGGTCGGCGCCGTCGCCACCGTCGGCATCGCGGTCGGTGCCGGCGCCGTGATGGGTACCGAGCTCGAGAACGCGTCGCCGATGTTCCTCGGCGCGATGATCATCGGGCCGGCCACCGCCTGGCTGCTCAAGCAGTTCGACGGGCTGGTCGAGGACCGCATCCGGCCGGGCTTCGAGATGCTGGTCAACAACTTCTCCGCCGGCATCATCGGCGGCGCGATGGCGCTGCTCGGCGCGTGGGGCATCGGCCCGATCATGCGTGCCGTCACCAACACGGCCGGCGACTGGGTCAGCTGGCTGGTCGACCGCAACCTGCTGCCGCTGGCGTCCGTCCTGGTCGAGCCGGCCAAGGTGCTGTTCCTCAACAACGCCATCAACCACGGGGTGTTCGGCCCGCTCGGTGTGTCCGAAGCCGCCGAGACCGGCAAGTCCATCCTGTTCATGATCGAGTCCAACCCGGGGCCCGGCCTCGGCCTGCTGCTCGCGTTCTTCTTCTTCGGACCGCGCAACCTGCGCGCCAGCACCCCGGCCGCGATGATCATCCAGTTCCTCGGCGGCATCCACGAGATCTACTTCCCGTACGTGCTGATGAAGCCCCGCCTCATCCTCGCGATGATCGCCGGCGGCGCGGCCGGCGTCGGCACCTTCATGGTCACTGGCGCCGGGCTCACCGCGACCCCCTCGCCGGGCAGCATCTTCGCCTACTTCGCGGTCACGCCGCGCGGCGGCTACAACCCATGCTGCTCGGTGTCGTGATCGCGGCCGGCGTCACCTTCGCGGTCGCGGCGGCACTGCTCGGCTTCGGCCGCCTCGAGCCCAAAGAGGACCCGACGTCCGTCGACGGCGACGCCGCGGTCGACCCCCCGATGCCGACCCCCAGCCCGGCACCCAGCCGGAACCGACCCGCGAGCGCGAGCCCGCCGGCACCGTCCCCCAGCAGCACCCCGACACACGTTAGGAAGGGACCCTTCCTATGCGAAAAGCGTTAACAAGGGTCCCTTCCTTATCCCTCATCCTCGAAGGGCGGCAATCGTCATGGCCAACATCAAGGGCAGCGACATCCAGAAAATCGTCGTGGCCTGCGACGCCGGCATGGGCAGCAGCGTGATGCTCGCGAGTCAGCTCCGGCGCCAGCTCAAGAAGCACCAGGTCACCGTCGAACACACCCCGGTCAACTCGATCCCGGCCGATGCCGACGTCGTGGTCTGCCACGCCGGCCTGGCCGCCCGGGCCCGGGGCAGCGCACCCGACAAGGTGATCGTGCCGGTCCAGGTGTTCATCGGCGACCCCGCGGTGACCCGGCTGGTGAAGGTCATCGAGTCCGGCGGCGAGATCGATGGCTGAGGGCCTGGGCGCGCTGCTGGACCCGGCCGCCATCCGGCTCGCCGAGACGGCCACCGACCGGGACGCGGCCATCCGCCGCTGCGGCGAGGCGCTGGTCGAGGTGGGCGCGGTCGCTCCGGCGTACGTCGACCGCCATGCTCGACCGCGAGCAGTCCATCTCGACGTACGTCGGCGAGGGTGTGGCCATCCCGCACGGCACCCTCGCCGGCAAGGACACCGTGCTGCGCGACGCGCTGGCGGTGTTGCGTTTTCCCGACGGCGTCGACTGGGGTGGCCAGCCGGTCACCGTCTGCGTCGCCATCGCGGCCCGCGGCGACGGGCACGTCGAGGTACTCGGTGAGCTCGCCCAGATCCTGCTCGACCCCGACCGGGCCGCGGCGCTGCGCGCGGCCACCGACCCCGCCACGGTCTACGACCTGTTGACACCCATCGAGGAGACGGCATGAAGGTCGTGCGCTTCCACGCGCCCGGCGACGTACGCATCGAGGACGCGCCCGAGCCCAAGCCGGACCGGCGACGACGTGCTGATCCGGGTGCACAACTGCTCCACCTGCGGCACCGACGTGAAGATCTTCAAGTTCGGGCACCACCACATCCGGCCGCCGCGGGTGATGGGCCACGAGATCGCCGGCGAGGTCGTCGACGGCGGCGACACCGGCTGGCGTGCCGGCGAGCGCGTCCAGGTGATCGCCGCGATCCCCTGTGGCCGGTGTGCCGAGTGCCGACGAGGGCGGATGACCGTCTGCCCCAACCAGGAGTCGATGGGCTACCACTACGACGGCGGCTTCGCCGAGTACATGCTGGTGCCCGCCAAGGTGCTCGCGGTCGACGGCCTCAACCGCATCCCCCAGGGCATCGGGTACGCGGAAGCGTCCGTCGCCGAACCACTCGCCTGTGTCCTCAACGGACAGAACCTGGCCCGGGTCGGCGAGGGTGACGATGTCGTGGTGATGGGTGCCGGTCCGATCGGCTGCCTGCACGTGCGACTGGCCCGCGCCCGCGGCGCCGGGCGGGTGTTCCTGGTCGACCTCAACCGCGAGCGGCTCGACCTGTCCGCCGACCGGGTCCGCCCGGACGCCACGATCTACGGCGCCGACACCGACGTGGTCGACGAGGTACGCAAGCTGACCGACGGCCGCGGCGCCGACGTGGTGATCACCGCCGCCGCGTCGAAGGCCGCGCAGGAGCAGGCGTTCGCGCTCTGCGCCCGGCAGGCCCGGATCAGCTTCTTCGGCGGACTGCCCAAGGACGACCCGGTGATCCGGGTGGACAGCAACGTCGTGCACTACCAGGAGCTGACCATCGTGGGCGCCAACGGCTCCAGCCCGGCCCACAACCGCCAGGCCCTCGACCTGATCGCCTCCGGCGCTGTCCCGGTCGCCGACCTGATCACCCACCGGCTGCCGGTGACGGCGGCGCTGGACGCCTTCGACATCGTCGCCCGCGGCGAAGCCATCAAGGTCACCATCGAACCCTGAGGAGGGGTGGATCATGCCGTCCCGCACCGTGACCGTCGGCTCGCGCACCGGCCTGCACGCCCGCCCGGCGGCCCTGTTCGTAGCCGCCGCCGGCTCCGCACCGCTGCCGGTGAAGATCAATGTCGAGGGCCGCAAGCCCGTACCCGCCAACAGCATGCTCTCCGTCCTCTCCCTGGGCGCCAAGTGCGGCACCGAGGTCACCATCACGGCCGAGGGCGACGGCGCCGACGCGGTCCTCGACGACCTGGCCACCCTCCTGGCCCGCGACCTGGACGCCGACGAGGCTGGTTCCCATGGCTGAGCCCGCACCCGGGCCGGCTGGCGGGCCGGATAGCCGGCCTCCCCGCGACACCGTTGGTGAGCCGCTCCCCGTGCCGGGCACCCCGCGGGAGGCGGGCCAACCCGGCGGCCCGCCGGCGGGCGGACCGGGTATCCGACCTGGCCGCGACCCTGTTCCCGAGCCATTCCGCGGACCGGACAGCCCGCAGGAGCCGAACCAACCCGGCGGCCCGCCGGCGGCCGCCCATGCTGTTCCGCACCCACCGGGGCCGGCCACTCAGCAGTCACCCGGACCGACCGTTGACCCGCTTCGCGGCATCGGCGTCTCCCCCGGGTTCGCGGCGGGTCCGGTGTGCCGGGCCGGTGCCGCCCCGAAGATGCCGGCACCGCGGGACGTCTCTGATGTCGAGGCCGAGCTGGCCGGTGCGGCCACGGCGCTGAAGGCGGTCGCGGCCGAGCTCGGCCGGCGCGCGGACGCCACCCCGGACGCCACGGCCGCGGAGATCCTTCGCGCGCAGGTGATGATGGCCGACGACCCGGTGCTCGATGAGGCGGTGGCCGACGCCATCCGGGCCGGCTCCGACGCCCCGCACGCGATCGACGCCGCGTTCGCCGTGCACCGGCAGGCGTTCCTCGAGGCCGGCGGCTACCTGGCCGAGCGGGTCGCCGACCTGGACGACCTGCGCGATCGCGCGGTGGCCGTGTCGAGGGAGCGCCGATGCCGGGCATCCCGTCGCCCGGGCACCCGTTCGTGCTGGTCGCGACCGACCTCGCGCCCGCCGACACGGCCGGGCTCGACCCGGAGCAGGTGCTGGCGCTGGTCACCGAGGCCGGCGGGCCGACGAGCCACACCGCGATCCTGGCCCGCTCGCTGGGCATCCCGGCCGTGGTTCGCTGCGCGCGGCGCGACCGGCCTCCGCGACGGGATGGTGGTCGCCGTCGACGGCGCCGCCGGCACGGTCAGGGTCGGCGTCGACGAGGCCACGGTCGCCGACACCCGGCGACGCGAGCAGGAGCGCCGGGCCAAGGCCGCCGCGTCGACCGGCCCTGGCCGGACTGCCGACGGCTGGGCGGTCGAGCTCCTGGCCAACGTGGGTTCCGCGGCCGACCCGGTCGCCGGCGCCGAGGGCGTCGGCCTGTTCCGCACCGAGCTGCTCTACCTCGACCGGGAGAAGGCGCCCGGCTACGACGAGCAGGTCGAGGCGTACGCCGCCGTGTTCGACGCCCTGGGTGGCCGCAAGGTGGTGGTCCGCACCCTGGACGCCGGCGCCGACAAGCCACTGCCGTTCCTCGACCAGGCCGGCGAGCCGAACCCCGCGCTCGGGGTCCGCGGCGTACGCCTGGCAAGGCGCGACCCGGCCCTGCTCGACGGCCAGCTCGCGGCGATCGCGGCAGCCGCGGCCCGGACCAATGCGACGGCCTGGGTGATGGCACCGATGATCGCGACCCCGGCCGAGGCTCGCGACTTCGTGACTCGGGCCCGCGCCGCCGGCCTGGCATCGGCCGGTGTGATGGTCGAGATCCCGGCCGCGGCGCTACGCGTGCGGGCGCTGCTGCGCGAGGTCGACTTCCTGTCGATCGGCACGAACGACCTGAGCCAGTACGCCTTCGCAGCCGACCGCATGTGCGGCGACCTGGCCGAACTGCTCGACCCGTGGCAGCCCGCCCTCCTGGACCTCATCGCCACCTGCGCCCGCGCCGGCCGCGCGGCCGGCAAGCCGGTAGGCATCTGCGGCGAAGCAGCAGCCGACCCCGGCCTGGCCCCGATCTTCGCCGGCCTGGGCATCACCAGCCTCTCCATGCCGGCCCGCGCCATCCCAGCAGTCCGAGACGCCCTAGCCACCCACACCAAAGCCGACTGCGAACGCCTGGCCACCGCAGTCCTAGCCGCCGAAGACCCAGAAACCGCCCGCGCCGCCGCAACCTGACGCGCTGACGCCGACCCCGACGACCGACATTGCCGCCGTACCGGATGTCGTGAGAGGCCTGGCCATGGCCGGTGGGAATCCGCAGTTCGCCTTGACCGCGCCCCGCGCGGACCTGGCAGCGGAGCGAAGCGGAGCGGTCCCCGGCGGGAGCAACGGTCGCGCCCCCGACGAACCCGGGACCACTTGTCCTCGGTTCGTGGTAAAGCTCCGCAGATCTACGGCAAGTCGCGGGTGAGGACAACCCTGTCTTGGCCGGGGCCGCTGTAGTTGGGGATTAGGCAGGCGGTGAAGCCGAGGCGTTCGTGGAAGGTGATCGATTCCGCGTTGGCCGCGCCGGTGATCGCTTTGAGGCGGGTGGCGCCGCGGGCGCGGGCCGCGGCGGCGAAGGCGGCGTGTAGGTGGCGGCCGAGGCCGCTGCCGCGGCGGCGTTGGTGGACCGCGACCGCGTGGATGTAGCCGACGTGGGCCGGCGCCACGAAGCCGAACAGGTAGCCGTCGACGTTGCCGGACACGAAGGCGGTGTCGCCGAACTCGCGTACGAACATGGGGTGGTGCAGGTGCCGGACGTCGCGGTCGCCCCAGTAGGCCGGCAGGTCGGCGAGGATGGCGGCGAGGTCTCCGGGTGTCGCCCGGCGCAGGTCACTCATCGAGGGCACCGAGTCGGGCGATGTTGGCGGCCTCGTCGGGGTCGGGCCCGGTCTCGTCGAGGAACGCGGTCAGCACTTCGACGGCCACGTCCGGCGCCAGCCGTTTGAGGCTCATCGCCAGCACGTTCGCGTCGTTCCACTTGCGAGCGCCGGACGCGATCCACGGGTCCCAGGCCAGCGCGGCGCGTACGCCGGTGACCTTGTTGGCCGCGATCGCCGTGCCGGTGCCCGTCCAGCAGAGCACCACGCCCAGGTCGGCGGAGCCGGCGACGACCGCCTGGCCGACCGCGGCGCCGATGTCCGGCCACTGCCGGTCGCCGGTCACGTCGACGACCTCGACGCCCCGGTCGGCGAGCGCCTGTTGGACGGCACGTGTGGTCTCGTTCGCGTCGTCCGCTCCGTACGCCACCCGCATACCGCCACCCTACGGGTCGAGCAGGCAGGTCCTGAGGCCGGCCACCAGCGCGTCGTCGACGCCGAGGCGGTCGCGGGCATAGTCATGCACCGATCCGTACGTGTCGGTCAGTTCCTTGAGCGTCAGCCGCATCGCGTCGGCCGGTGCCAGGCCGTAGCCGGGCCAGGTGATCGCCGGGTTCGCGGGGTTGGCCTGCCAGTCGGCCATGAACTTCGTCGCAGCGAGCCCGGTCAGCGCGTAGTCGGCGATGATGTCCTCCTCGCCGACCCCGACCAGCGCGAGCACGAGCGCGGCGATCAGACCTGTGCGGTCCTTGCCGGCCGCACAGTGGATGACCACAGGGGCGCTCTCGGCGGCCGCGATCACCGCCAGCGCCTGCCCGATCTCGACGACGCCGTCGGACAGCACCTCCGCGTAGCGGTCGGCGAGGAAGCGCGTCGGCTCGACCTCGGGTGCGAGGGTCGCCTGCCGGCAGGGGCGGTGCTCGATGGAGAGGTTGTAGTAGGCGAGGCCGTCGTACCCGGGCACCCGGCCACGCCGGGCGACCTCCTCCGGGAAGCGCAGGTCGATCACCGTGCGTACGCCGAGCGTCTGGAACTTGACCCAGTCGGCGCCGGCGAGCTTGCCCAACCCGTCCGCGCGGTAGAGCCGGCCCCACCGCACGGTGCGGCCATCCGATGTGGAGTATCCGCCGACGTCGCGGAAGTTGTGCATCCGGTCGAAGGCGATGTGCCTCACCGGGACACCGTGAACCGCAGCGAGGTACGCATGCCGACCTCGACCACCCGGGTCTTGCGCAGGCCGAGCGCGGCCAGGTCGGCGTCGGGCTCGAACAGCCGCCGGCCACCGCCGAGGAACACGGGCATCAGGTCCAACCGGAGCTCGTCGACCAGGCCGCGGGTGAGCAGTTGGTGACCGAGGTCGACGCCGCCGACGACGGTGACGTCCCGGTCGCCGGCCGCCGCCTTCGCCGCCGTGACCGCCGCCTCGACGCCGTCGGTGACGAACGTGAAGGTCAACCCGCCGGACTCGCGCGGATGGACGGCCGGCGGCTCGTGGGTGACGACGAAGATCGGGACCTGGAACTCGTACGCGCCGGCGTAGCTGTCCGGGTCGCCCATCGCGAACGTGCGCCGCCCCATCAGGACGGCGCCGGTCTCGTCGATCATCTCGGTCATGTAGTGGGTCGGCTTCAGCTCGGGCAGGTCCGGGTAGAGCGCACCGGCGCTGCCGTCGGCGTCTTCGACGTAGCCGTCGACCGACACCGTCATACCGAAGATCAGCCTGGCCATGGCCTCGAACCTACCAGCGGGACCGCTGGCCGCCCGGCTCCGTACGCCGATGGAGCGCCGCTACGGCCGGCGGCGCAGCCGAGGAGCCGTTGTCCGGCGGACGCCCGGCGGCGCCGATTTCGCGACGCTGAGCGGGCATTCGACACGACACGAGGGGACGGACGTCATGACAACGGTCGCCATCGCACAGCGCCGGCTCAGCACCGCACAGCGCCGACTCACCGATCTGCTGGCCCGGCACAGCATCGATCTGCTGCGGATCAGCCTCGGCCTGGTCTTCCTCGGCTTCGGGGTGCTCAAGTTCTTCCCGGGCGCGAGCCCGGCCGAGGCCCTGGTCACCCGCACGATCGACGCGCTCAGCTTCGGTCTGGTCACCGGCACCGGCGCCGTGGTGCTGACCGCGGTCGCCGAGTGCTTCGTCGGCATCACGCTGATCACCGGCCGGCTCCTGAAGACCGGCCTGGTGGTGCTGGCCGGCTCGTTCGTCGGGATCATGTCGCCGCTTGTGCTGTTCTTCACCGACCTGTTCCCTGGTGCGCCGACGATCGAGGGCCAGTACGTGGCGAAGGACATCGTGCTCGTGGCCGCCGGGCTGGTCGTCGCGGCCGGTGCCCTCGGCGCACGCTTCGTGTCGCCCCAGGACAGAACCTAAGGTTGGTCTTGACGCGGCCACGCCGGAGAGAAGAGGACCACCCGTGCGGATTCTGTTCGTCGCAGCCCCGCTGATCGGCCACCTCTACCCGATGATCCCGCTCGCCGAGGCACTGCGCGCCGCCGGACACGACGTACTCGTCGCGTCCGGCGGCGACGCCGCGGCCCGCCCACCCGCCGGTTTCCCGGTGGAGGACGTCGCGGGCCCGTTCAACTTCGGCCGGATCGCCCTCGGCACGATGCTGAGCCGCCCGCGGTTGTTGGTGCGGGAGCTGGCGGGCAAGGCCGGCACGGACGCCGTCGGCCACATCTTCGGCGCGGTCAACGACCGCTTCGTCGGCGCGACCACCGCGCTGGTCGAGCGCTGGCGCCCGGACGTGGTCGTCCACGAGCCGCTGGCCGGCGCGGGCGCGGTCGCCGCCGCACGCCACGACGTGCCGGCGGTGCTGCACGGCAACACCCTCTTCGACGACGCGCTGCTGCTCGCGGTGACCACCGCGCGGATGCGGCCGAGGCCCGACGTGCCGGCCAGCGCCGCCGTGCTCCGGATCAGCCCCGACAGCCTGGTGCCCGGCGCCAGCGGTCAGGCCATGCGACCGGTCGGGTACGGCGGTGGGGCCAGCCTGCCGGCGTCGCTGCGCGAGCCGGGGCAGCGTCCCCGGATCCTGGTCAGCCACAGCACCATCGCCGGCCCCGGCTCGACCGCGGTGCTGGACCGGATCGTCCGGCTGGCACCCACCGTCGACGCGGAGTTCGTGCTGCTCCGCGCCGCCGACCGGCTGGCCGGCCGGGCCCTGCCGCCCAACGTGCGGGCGGTCGGCTGGGCGCCGTTGCCGGAGGCCCTGGAGACGGCCAGCGCGATCGTCCACCACGGCGGCGCCGGCACGATCTTCGCGGCGCTGTCGGCCGGGGTCCCGCAGTTGGTCACACCCGGCCCCGGCGACCGCGCACACAACGCCCACCTCGTCGCGACCCGCGGCGCCGGCCTCGCCGTGCCGGCGAAGCGGATCAACGCCGCGGCCCTGAGCCGCCTGATCGACGACGCGGCCCTACGCGCCGCCTCGGCGGAGGTGGCAACCGAGATCGCCGCGATGCCCCCACCCGCCGAGATAGCGACAACGATCTTCGCCAAGTTCGCCTGACCCCCCACAAGGGCTAGAGATCGAGGAAATAGCGAAGCACCTTTCGGATGTCGGCCAGTTCCTCGCCGCTGACCCGACCGAGCCGCCGACCGAACCGGGACGCGTCGATGGCGCGCACATCTTCCGGGCGGGCAAAGCTCGGCCGGTTGAGACCCGAGGCCTGGCTCGTCACCCGCGGTTGGGTGACGAGCCCACGGTCGTTGCTGGTCAGCGGCACGACCACCGCCATGTTGATGGGTAGCGCGTGCATCGCGTTCGCCGACACCACGACCACAGGACGCCGGCCTCCTTGCTCATGCCCCACCGTCGGATCGAGCAGGGCGACCCAAATGTCGCCGGTCTCGATCTGCGTCACTCCCACCATCCTGGTTCGTCCCCCTCGGACAGGCCATCGCGGTCGGTGCCCTGCTGCCAGGCCCGGGACTCCGCCCGGTCGTGCTCCCAGGCGTCCGGGTCGTCCCGGCGTAGCTGTTCGAGCTGCTGTTGCGCGCGGGCGAAGAACGCGTCGCGCTCGAGCCGCTCGGTCGCTTCGAGGAGCAGCGCACCCATCGTGATGCCCCTTTCGCGAGCGAGGGCCGCTAGTCGGTCACGGACCGAGCTGTCGACCTTGATCGTGGTGGGACTCATACCCACCAGGATACCGATGGGTATACCGAATTGGCTACTCACTCACGCTTGTCGAGCATCTCCCGGTAGTGCGGGTTGTACATGATGCCCAGGATGTTGTCGAAGGGGTCGGTGACCGTCGCGGTGATGAAGCCTTTGCCTCGGTCGCGGGGCTCCTCGCGGAGGGTCGCGCCGAGCTCGACCAGGCGGGCCACCTCGGCCTCGATGTCGTCGGTGTGCCAGTAGGTGACCACGCCGCCGGACGTGGTGGAGGTGCCTTCCGGCGCATAGGCGCGGTTGACCAGGCCTAGCTCCTGCGAATAGTCACCGAAGCGGAACTCGATGTAACCGCCCGGCACTTCGAAGTAAGGCTCGACGCCCAGCACCTTCGCATACCAGGCGCTGGCCGCGGCCAAATCGTCCGTCCAGTAGTTGATCGTCGCGAATCCCCGAAGCATCCCCAAACCCCTCTCATCGGTGATGCCAACGACGCTATCGGCGACCTCTGACAATTTCTCCGCGCGGCGCGGGCATAGTCTCGAACTCCCTCACGTGTTTGGAGCAACTCACATGGCATCCTCCGCCGACCGCGTCATCGCGGTGCTGCGTGCCGGTCACGACGACCTCGCCGCTCAGGTCGCCGGGTTCACCGCCGACGATCTCGCCCGTCCCTCCGGCGCCGGCGAGTGGGACGTCTCCCAGGTGCTCAGCCACCTGGGCAGCGGCGCGGAGATCAACCTGGCGATTCTCGAGGCCGGCATCGCGGGCAGCACCCCGCCGGACGGCGAGTTCAACAAGGGTGTCTGGGCCAAGTGGGACAACGCGACCCGGCAGGAGCGCGCCGACTGGGTCGTCACCGCCAACGAGGCGCTGGTGAAGCGCTTCGAGGCGCTCGACGACCAGGAGCGCGAGTCGGTCCGGATCACGTTCGCCTGGATGCCGGCTCCGGTCGACGTCGCCGCGGCCGGGACCATGCGGCTCTCCGAGTTCGCGCTGCACGCCTGGGACGTCTCGGTCGCCTTCGACCCGGCCGCCACCGTCGACGCCGCCGCCGCGCCGCTGCTGCTCGGCCAGATGGCGCACATGTTCGCCTGGGTCGCCAAGCCGGAGAAGCTCGACGGCAAGACGGCGACGCTGGCGGTCGAGCTCACCGACGTACCCGAGTCGTTCGGTCTCACGCTCGGCCCCGAGATCGCGCTGACCGCCTCGCCGGCCGAGGCCGACGGCACCCTGCGCCTGCCCGCCGAGACCTGGCTGCGGCTGGTCACCGGCCGGCTCAAGCCGGAGTTCGCCCCGGCGCCGGCCAAGATCGACGGCCCGCTCACCCTCGACGACCTGCGCCGGGTGTTTCCCGGATTCTGAGCGTGTCCTTCCGCATCGACACGCCCCAGGCGGCACTCGACGACCTGCGCCGCCGGCTCCGCGCCACCCGTTGGCCGGAGCCGGCGCCAGTCGACGGCTGGGCGCAGGGAGTGCCCCTCGACTACCTGCGGAGCCTGACCACCTACTGGGCCGACGGCTACGACTGGCGCGCCACCCAGGGCCGGGTCAACCAGATCCCGCAGGTCAAGGTCACCATCGACGGCCTCGACATCCATGCCCTGCACGTGCGTAACCGGGGCGCGCTGCCGGTCCTGCTCACCCACGGCTGGCCCGGATCGTTCTTCGAGTACGAGGCCGCGCTGGACAAACTGAGCGCCGCCGGCTTCGACGTGGTGGTGCCGTCCCTGCCCGGCTACGGCTTCAGCGGCAAACCGACCACTCCAGGCTGGGACATCCATCGGATCGCGAGGGCCTGGGCGGACCTGATGACCGCCCTCGGCTATCCCCGCTTCATCGCCCAGGGCAGCGACTGGGGCACCAGCATCTCCACCAGCCTGGCGATGCAGGACCCGGAACGCCTGCTCGGCATCCACCTCGTACCCCCGCTGGTGGCCCCGATCCGCGAAAACCTGACGCCGGCCGAGGCGACGTCGCTGGCCGACCTGGCGGACCGGGAACGCGACGGCTCCGGCTACTCGGCCGTGCACGCCACCCGCCCGCAGACCCTGGGCTACTCCCTCGTGGACTCCCCCGCCGGCCTGTGCGCCTGGATCGTCGAGAAGATCTGGTCGTGGGCCGAGCACGACGGCGACCTGTCCACGGTGCTCACCGACGACCAGATCCTCGACGACGTCACCCTCTACTGGCTCACGGGCACGGGCGCATCGTCGGCCCGCCTCTACCGGGAGAGCATCGCCGAGGTCTCCCGGTGGTTCACGAGCGAAACCACGGACACGGTACGGGTACCGACCGGCTGCACGATCTTCCCCAAGGAGGTCCCCCGCCCGTCCCGCCGCTGGGCCGAACGCCGCTTCCCGAACATCGTCCACTGGGGCGAACCACCCCGGGGCGGCCACTTCGGCGCCTGGGAGCAGCCGGACCTGTTCGTCGAGGAACTGAAGGCCTTCGCCGGCCACCTGTGACCCAGACAGCGACCGATACGTCCGAGTTCACACTTGCCGCATGACAACAATTTCGGCGACGCGTTGACGCCCTCGTGAGCTGGCGATATACCCTCCCGAGCGTCCACGATGGAGGACAACGGGCTCCATCACCCGTCGGTACGGTGCTGCACATGCTTGCGTCGAGATCCCACCGATCAGCGTTCGCCGTCGCCGCTGGGCTGCTCGCCGTGGTGGTGGCGACACCGGCCACCGCCGCACCGCGCCGAGCCGATCTCGCCGTGACGGCCACCGTCACACCGACGACGATGTCCACCGCCGGCGGCACCGCCCAGCTGCGCGTCGACCTGAGCAACCTCGGCGACGCGGCGGCGGCGGATGCCGCCCTGACGGTCGTCGCGCCACGCGGAGCCGCGCTGGCCGAGGAGCCGGTCACCGCCGCCGGCTGGACCTGTGCCACCGCAAGCCCGCGGATCTGGACCTGCACCCACGAGACCTTGGCGGCGGGCGCTTCCGCCGACCTGCTTGTCTTCCCCATCGCGGTGGCCGCCGGCCGTGACGGCGAACGGCGCACCGTTTCGGTCGCCGTCACGACCTCCACCAGGGAGTCGACGACGAGGAACAACGTCTCGACGGCGACCGTCAGGCTGGCCACGCCGGTGCCCGGCGACCTGAGCGTCAGCTTGACGGCCGTCCCGGCCGAGGTCGTGGTGGGCGACCTGATCGAGCTGCGGATCGAGGCCCACAACTCGGGCCCGGGCACAGCCTGGGCGTACGTCGACGTCCCGCTGGCCGCCGGCCTCGACCCGGCCTGGATCGGCGCGACGGACGGCTGGGACTGCAACTTCGGGCGGGACGTCGAGACGGACATCCGCTCGTGGGGCTGCTCCTACTACGACGTCAACGTGCCAGCCGGCGAGGCCACCCTCCCGCTGCACCTGTTCGTCATCCTCACCGACGGCACCGTGGGCAGCACACTCGAGTTCTCGGCGAGCGCACGACCGCAGGACGGTGAGCCCAACGTCCAGGACAACGTCGCCCGGACGACGGTCGAGGTCGTCGAGCCGGCGACGCGATAAGGAAGGTGGACGGGAGGTTAACTCCCGACCAACCAGCGGTTGCGCACCGAGCCGCGCGTCGTGAGGATCGATGGATTCCGACAAAGGAGTCCTCGATGTCTGATCTCGATCGTCGCACGTTGTTGCGGGGTGCCGCGGCCGCGGCCGGAGGCGTGGTGCTCGGCGGGCCGTTCCTCGGGTTCGTCAACCGGGACGCCGCCTCGGCGCACCCCAAGGCTCCGTTGGTCGACAACATCGCCGACCTGCGCGACGGCAAGGTCCGGCTGCACGTGCCGGCCGGCTTCCGTTACCGCTCCTTCCACGACACCGAGTCACCGGTCGTCCTCGACGACGGCACCACCTTGCCCGGTCGGCACGACGGCATGGGCGCCTTCCGCGACCGTGACCGCGACACCGTCGTGCTGATCCGTAACCACGAGGTCAACAACCCCGGTCCGGCGTTCGGGCCGCGTACCCCTTATGACCCGATGGCCCGCGGTGGCACCACGACCGTGCACGTCACGCCGCACGGCGAGGTGCGCCGCGCGTACACCAGCGTGAACGGCACGATGATGAACTGCTCCGGCGGGCGGATGCCGTGGGGCAGCTGGGTGACCTGCGAGGAGACCGTCAACGGGCCGGACGTCGGCCCCGACTTCACCAATACGTCCAACGTGCCGTTGACCCAGCCGCACGGGTACGTGTTCGAGGTGCCGGTGCGCGGCGAGGCCAGCGGCGAGCCGATCACCTCGGCCGGGCGGTTCACCCACGAGGCGGTGGCCTACGACCCGCACTCGGGCTACCTCTACCTGACCGAGGACAGCTTCGAGTTCCCGTCCGGTTTCTTCCGCTACAAGCCGCGCCGGGACCCGATGCGGCTCGGCCACCTCGACAACCGGGGTCGGCTGCAGATGCTGGCCGTGCGCAAGCGGCCGAACATCCACCTCGAGGCCGACCAGCGGCGCGGCGCCACGTACGACGTCAAGTGGGTCGACATCGACGACCCGGCACCGAAGTTCCCCTACACGCCCGGAGAGACCGCGCCGACGACCAACGACGACGCCACGGTGTACGTGCCGCGGCAGGGTTGGGAGCAGGGCGCGGCCTACTTCTCCCGGCTCGAGGGCGCGGTGTACGACGACGGCGTCATCTACTTCACCTCCACCCAGGGTGGCGGCGAGGCGGAGACGGAGATCGGGCCGCACGCGGTGGGCGGGTACGGCAACGGCCACGGGCAGATCTGGGCCTACTACCCGAAGCACCAGGTCCTGCGGGCCGTCTACCAGTCGCCGGGTCCGGACACGCTGGACTTCCCCGACAACGTCACCACCAGCCCGCGCGGCACGCTGGTGGTCTGCGAGGACAACGTCGAGGACAACTATCTGCGTGGGCTGACCCCGCGCGGCGAGCTGTTCGACATCGCGCTCAACCGGCTCACCTCGAGCACCGGCGCGTCCCGGAGCAACGACGAGTTCGCCGGCTCCACCTTCAGCCCGGACGGGGAAACCCTGTTCGTCAACATCCAGGCGAGCGCCGGGATGTCGTTCGCAATCTGGGGAGACTGGCGCAAGATCGGCGTCTAGGGCCTGCGACGGGCGGCGGCTGGGTACGGTGGGATCGTGCTCGCCCAGGTCGCGACCTTCGCCGCCGCCCGTGCGCTCCGTCTCCCGCCGGCCGTGACCGGCAACGTGAGCTACCGCCGACATCAGCGGGTACGCGCCAGTGACGGTGTCGTGCTGATGACCGACCACTACGCACCGGACGTGCCCGACGCCGGCACGGTCCTGGTCCGCACGCCGTACGGGCGAGGCGGGCCGGTCACCCTGCTCGGGCGGTTCATCGCCGAGCGCGGGATGCACGCCGTGATCCAGTCCTGCCGGGGCACGTACGGTTCGGGCGGCAGCTTCGAGCCGATGCTGCACGAGCGCACCGACGGCATCGACACGATCGACTGGCTTCGCCGGCAGCCCTGGTACAACGGACAGCTCGCGATGTTCGGCTCCAGCTACCAGGGCTTCGCCCAGTGGGCGGTGGCGCCCTACGCCGGCGACGAGCTCCGGGCGATGGTGCTGGTGTGCACGACCTCGTCGGCCCGCGACTCCACGTACGCGGGTGAGGCGTTCTCCCTCGACACCGCGCTGACCTGGGCCGAGCTCCTCAGCGCGGAGGGCCAGCCGTTCTTCACCCGGCAGCGCGAGCTCAAGCGCGGTCAGCCGAAGCTGGTGCGCGGGCTCGCGACCGTGCCACTGGACACCGCTGACCTGGTCGCGGTGGGCGCTCCGGTGCCGTTCTTCCAGGAGTGGCTGCGCGAGGTCGAGCCGGACGCGACGTACTGGGCGGACCGGCGGTTCGACGCCGGCGTGCCCGACGTGCGCGCGCCGATCGCGATGATCACGGGCTGGCACGACATCTTCCTGCCGTCCCAGCTCCGCGACTACGCGGCGCTGAAAGCCGCGGGCGCCGACCCGTACCTGATGATCGGGCCGTGGACGCACGGCAGTCCCGGGTTGCTCGGCGCCTGGATGCGCGAAGGCCTGGCGTTCCTGTGCGAGCAGATGCCGCACGGCGCGGCCGCCAGGCGCACCCCGCCAAGGCCCGGCACCGTGCGCGTGCACGTGGCCAACGCGGGGTGGCGCGAGCTGGCCGAATGGCCGCCGCCCGGCCGGTCCGCGGAGGCCTTCCTGCACCCCGACGGCGGCCTGGGCGCGGAGCCCGGCGTCGGTGAGCCGTCCCGGTTCTACTACGACCCGACCGACCCGACGCCGTCGATCGGTGGCGCGGTGCTGACCGCCAACAAGGCCGGCCGGGTCGACAACCGGGCCGTGGAGAGCCGTCCCGACGTGCTGGTCTTCACCGGCGAGCCGATGGAAGCACCGCTCGACCTGGTCGGCGAGGTCTCGGCCACGATCTACACCCACGGCGAGCCGGAGTTCTTCGACGTCTTCGTACGACTGTGTGATGTGGACCCCCGCGGCCGGTCCTGGAACATCTGCGACGGACTGGTCCGACTCGTGCCGGGGCGGTTCCCGCGGGACACCGACGGGGTGACCGAGGTCCGGGTGCCGATGTACCCGACCGCGTACCGGCTCGCGCCCGGCCACCGGCTGCGGGTGCAGGTGGCGGGCGGAGCGCACCCACGGTGGGCCCGCAACCCCGGCACCGGGGAGCCGCTCGGCAGTGCGGTGGGGCTGCGCGGCGGGCAGCGCTGGGTGTTCCACGACGAGGCCCGGCCGTCGGCCGTGCGGTTCACCGTCGCTGGCCGCCACTGACTCGGACAAAGAGGATATAAGCGACTATCTTTCGCGAATTCCTCTCTTTTCCCACCGACCCCATTTCCGGCAAATAGCCTGAATTGGCCGATGGCGGCGTGGATCGCCATCGGCCTGGTCGGAAGGGGGACCGACGATGAAACCTGCTCTGACGCGTGCGCTGGTGGCCGGCGTGCTGGCCGGTGCGGCCGCGGTCGCCCTGCTGCCCGGCGTCGCCGCCGCGGCTCCGACCGCCACCGTGGTCGCCGGCGGGCCGCTCAACCTCCGCAATGGACCCTCCACGGTGGATACGCGGGCCGGGTCGGTCGCCGACGGGAGCAAGGTGACGGCGGTCTGCCAGGAGTTCGGCGAGCAGATCAAGGGTACGCAGCGCGCCACGCCGTACTGGGACCGGTTGTCCAACGGGAAGTACGTCGCGGACGGTTACCTGCGCTGGTCGCCGTCGCGCCCGTGGCTGCCCTGGTGCACGCCGAAGGGTGCCAGCGTCTCCACGGTCAGCACCGGCGGCGGCAAGGTCAACGTCCGGTCCGCCGCGAACACGAACAAGGCCCCGATCGGCACCTTGCCCAACGGCAGCGGCCTGGCGATCAACTGCCAGGTCTGGGGCCAGCGGGTGGTCGGGCACGCCCGGACCACCAACGCCTGGGACCGGCTGACCGACGGCCGGTACGTCTCGGACGCGCTGGTCGCGTACAGCAAGGGCATGCCGAACCTGCCCTGGTGCGGCCAGGCGCCGCCCACGGTGCCGGCGGCGGGCGCGGCGCAGTTCCTCGCCCGCGTCGCCGAGCCGGCCCGGCTGGGGTTCCAGAAATACAAGGTGCCGGCGTCGGTGACGATCGCGCAGTCGATCCTCGAGTCCGGCTGGGGCCGCTCGTACCTGACCCGGCGCGACCACAGCTACTTCGGCATCAAGTGCTTCGGCAACCCGGGGACGATCGCGCTGGGCTGCCGCTCGTACGCGACGCAGGAGTGCGAGGGCAACAGCTGCTACGACACCTCGGCGTCCTTCCGGGCGTACCGGAACGCGACGGCGTCGTTCGCCGACCACGGCTACTTCCTGACCGTGAACGACCGCTACAAGCCCGCGTTCAAGTACAGCAACAACCCGAACCAGTTCGCCAAGGAGATCCACAAGGCCGGGTACGCGACGTCTCCCTCGTACGCCAACGACCTGATCCAGATCATGAAGGCGTACAACCTCTACAAGTACGACCCGCCGGCCAAGAAGCTCTAGTGGTGGCGGGTGGTGTCGCGGACCCGGTGTTGTTTGAGCCGGGCCCGCTCCACCGCCGCCTTACGGGCCTCGCGGCGACGCGTCTCGTAGGCGACCTCTCGGCTCAGCCGCTGCCAGCTCTCCCAGCGGCGCGGGCTGAGGTCGCCGGACTCGAGCGCGGCGCGGACCGCGCAGGCGGGCTCGGCCTGATGGGTGCAGTCGGCGAACCGACAGGCGGCGACGAGCTCGGCGACATCGGCGAACGCCCGGTCGAGACCCTCGGCGCCCTCCAGCAGACCGACCTGGCGCATGCCGGGGGTGTCCAGCACGGCGCCGCCACCGGGGATCGGGATCAGCGCCCGGTAGGTGGTCATGTGCCGGCCCTTGCCGTCGCTCTCGCGTACCGCCCGGGTGCCCATCACGGCCGCTCCGGCCAGCGCGTTGACCAGCGTCGACTTGCCGGCGCCGGACGGACCGAGCAGGCCGAGCGTGCGGCCGGGCGCGACCAGCGGGCGGACCAGGTCGAGGCCCGTGCCGAGCTTGGCGCTGACCGTCAGCACCTCGACGCCGGGTGCTGACCGGGCCAGGTCGTCGGCCACCGCCGCCGGGTCGGGCACGGCGTCGCACTTCGTGAGCAGGACCAGTGGGCGGGCGCCGGAGTCCCAGGCGAGCGCGAGCAGCCGCTCGATGCGGGCCACATCGGGCGACGGGTCGAGCGGCTCGACCACCGCGGCGGTGTCGAGATTGGCCGCCAGCACCTGGGCGGACGAGTCCTTGTCGGCGGTGCGCCGGATGATCGCCGTGCGCCGGGGCAGCACCGCCTCGATGGTGACCCGGTCGTCGGGCCAGGTGCGGACCAGCACCCAGTCGCCCGCGCAGGGCAGCCGCGCCACGTCACGGGACGCGGCGGCGAGCACCGCGCCGGCCAGGCTGGCGCGCACCGGACCGTCGGCGCCCAGCACGGTGCAGACGCCGCGGTCGACCCGGGCCACCCGGCCCGGCACCACGTCGGCGTCGAACGCCGGCAGGCCGGCGGAGTACGCGGCGTCCCAACCGAGGGACGCGAGATCAAAGGTCATGGGTGCCTTTCGTTGTTGGCATCGACGGTAGGCCGCGCCCGGTGGGGCCGAAACCGAATTCCGGTCGGGGCACGGCTAGGGTTTGACCTGCGAGGCAAAAGGGGGCTGCTGTGAGCACCGATCCGCTGGCACTGATGGCGGAGGTCGACCGCGCGACCGAGCGCTTGATCGCGACGGCCGCCGGGCTCGACGACGCCGCCGTCGCGGCGCCCTCCGCCCTGCCCGGTTGGACCCGCGGGCACGTGCTGGCCCACGTCGCCCGCAACGCCGACGGCCTCCGCAACCTGTTGACCTGGGCACACACCGGTGTGGTCACCCCGCAGTACCAGCCCGGCCAGCGCGTGGCCGACATCGACCGCGACTTCGACCGCCCGGCCGCGGTGCACGTCGCCGACCTGCGTTCGTCCGCACAGGCGTACGCCGAGGCGGCCGAGGCACTCTCCCCGGACCAGTGGTCGATCATCCTCGACGTGCCCGGCCAGCCGCAGGCGGCCGCGTTCGGCGTCTGGCGCCGGCTGCGCGAGGTCGAGGTGCACCACGTCGACCTGGCCGCCGGCTACGGTCACGACGACTGGCCGGACGCCTTCAGCCACCGCCTGCTGCACGAGGTGGTCAAGGGTCTGGACGACACGACCCCGCTGGTGCTCCGGCCCGCCGACACCGGCCACCCGCTCGAGGTGGGCACCGGCGGCCCGGTCGTATCCGGCTCCGCCCGCACCCTCGCCGCGTGGCTCACCGGCCGATCCACCGGCGCCGGCCTCACCGTCGCGCCCGAGGGTCCGCTGCCGGCCCCGCCCGCCTGGATGTAACCCGCCCACCCGCGCCCTAGGAGATCCCGCCATGTCGTCGTACACCGGAAACGTCGAGACCGGCGGTGCGCCGGACGTCCGGGACCTGCCCGGCCTGCGTATCAGCAAGCTCTCGGTCGGCCCGATGGACAACAACGCGTACCTGCTCGAATGTCTGTCCAATGGAGACCTGCTGCTGATCGACGCCGCCAACGAGGCGCCGCGGTTGCTCGAGCTGGTCGGCGATCGCACACTGTCCACCGTGGTCACCACGCACCAGCACATGGACCACTGGGTGGCGCTCGAAGAGGTCGTCGCGGCGACCGGCGCCCGCGCGCTGGCGCACCCCGACGACGCCGAGGGCCTGCCCATCCCGACCTCGCCGGTGGTCGACGGCGACCGGATCCCGATCGGCGACTGCGAGATCGAGGTCATCCACCTCGTCGGCCACACGCCCGGCTCGATCGCCCTGCTCTACCGCGACCCGGCGGGCACGCCTCACCTCTGGACGGGCGACAGCCTCTTCCCGGGCGGCGTCGGAAACACGCACGACGACCCGCAGGCGTTCGCGTCCCTGATCGACGACGTGCAGCACAAGCTCTTCGACGCGCTGCCGGACGAGACGTGGTTCTACCCGGGCCACGGCAAGGACTCGACCCTGGGCGCCGAGCGCCCGTCCGTGGCCGAATGGCGCGCCCGCGGCTGGTGACGACGGGGCGCCACCCGGCCCGGGTGGCGCCCATCGATCACCTCAGCTCGCCGGCCGCAGGCAGACGGCCCAGACGGTCCCCTGCCCCACCTCGTCGGTCGCGTTGGTGAAACTCGCCCGCCAGGCGACCAGGGCGCCGGCCGGGTTCACCACGGGCGCGCTGGCGTACACGGTCAGGTCGCCGCGGTCGATCTCGAACCCGCCGCCGGTCAGGGTGGTCCCGTCCGGGCAGAAGGCGAGGAGCGACTCGTCGGAGGTGTTCGCCGGGATGGGGGTCGTCTCCGCGATGACGCCGGGAGTGCCGGGCGAGCCGGCCGGGCCTTGCGGGCCGCGGGGTCCCCTGACGTTCCACCTCACGCTCTGCTCCCACCGGTCGCAGCCGCGGCCGCCACTGGGTATGCGCACGTCCCCGGTCTTCCGGTTGACGCAGGCGTTGATGACGGACGACCCCTCCGGTTCGGCCCGGGCGAGGCTGCCGAAGGCCAACAGCACCGCGGCGGCCAGTCCGGTCGCGGCCAGGGCGCGCTCGACCCGGCGTCGGGTTGGAGATTTCACGTTCGCTCCTCGATGACGTTGAGGTCCCCCGTATGGGAGCTCAAGCCGGTTATATCGAGGAGCGGACGGCGCGCTAGGTCGCCACTCCGTGACGGTCAGTGTTCGTCGTAGTGGCCCTCGTGAGCCGCGTGGCGGTGGTCCTCGTGGAGGTAGTCGACGTGGTCGCCGTGTGCGACTGACGGGTGGCCGCAACCGTCGCCGTGTACGTGGGTGTGCGACTCCGCCTCGACGTGGTCCTTGACCGAGCATTCGTCGTAGTGGTCGCCGTGCTTGGTGTGCGCGTGGCCGTCGTGCAGGTAGTCGGTGTGCCCGTCGTGCTTCAGGCCGATGTGGCCGCAGTCCTTGCCGTGCTGGTGCTGGTGGCCTTCGGTGTTCGCGTGCGCGTCGGCGTCGCACTCGTCGTAGTGACCGTCGTGCGAGTGGTGGCGGTGGCCGTCGTGCAGGTAGTCGATGTGGCCCACGTGCTCGAACGCCTCGTGGCCGCAGTCGATGCCGTGGATGTGCTCGTGGGTCTTGAGGTGCGCGTGGTGCGCGGTGTCTGTCGACATGGCTCCACCCCCCGTTTACAAGGTGTCCCGTACGCGGCAATTATCCCACCTGGCAGCCCGGCCGCCGCCGGACTTCGCCCGAAGGCCAAGATCAGAGCATGGAGTTCCTCTGCTACCACCGCGACCGGCCCGGCTCGATGACCCTGCGTAACGAGCTGGTGGAACGGCATTGGTCCTACATGGACGGTTATGCCGCGGAGATGATCGCCCGCGGCCCGACCCTCACCGACGACGGCGAGACCGCCACCGGCAGTGTGCACATCCTCGACCTGCCCGATCCCGCCGCCGCCCGGGCGTTCGCCTTCGACGAGCCCAACTACCAGGCCGGGGTCTACCGGGATGTGCTGCTCCGCCGGTGGCGCAATACGCTGGGCCGCACCATGTGGGACTTCCCCGGCGGCCTGACCGAGGACACCTGCTATCTGGTGTTCGGCTTCGGCGCGGGCCCGGCCGCGGACCTCGACGCGCCGGCCGACCAGGACCTCATCGCGTACGGGCCGCTGCTCTCCGACGACGGCACCACCTGGCTGGGCACGGCGGCGCTGGTCCGGGCGCCGGACGCGGACACCGCACGCGCCGTGCTGACCGCGGACCGTTACGCCGCCGTCGAGGTCCACAACTGGACCTTCGGCGGCCGGCGCTAAGCCAGCACAGCGCCGCCGGCGACGTCGACGATGATGCCCGTGATCCAGCTCGAGCTGTCCGAGGCCAGGAAGAGCGCGGTCGCGGCGACGTCGTCGGGCGTGCCGAGACGGCGCAACGGGTGTGCCTCGGCCAGCGCGCGCTGCGTGTCCGCCGGGATCCAGCCCTGGTTGGTCTCGGTCATGATGGTCTCGGGCGCGATGCAGTTGGCCCGGATGCCGAACGGACCGACCTGCGCGGCCAGGTCCTGGGTGAAGAGCTGGACACCGGCTTTCGCCACGGCGTACGCCACGATGGTGCGCTCGCTGGGCTTGCGACCCGCGGCCGACGACAGCGTGATGATGTTCCCGGCGCGGCGTTGCTTCATGCCCGGCAGGAACCGCCGCACGGTGAGAAAGGTGCCGGTCAGGTTCTGGTCGATGTCGGCGCGCCAGCTCTCCTCCGTGATGTCCTCGATGGGCGCCGGCTGGCTGGTGGTGTTGCCGGCGTTGGCGACCAGGATGTCGACCCGGCCGTGCCGCTCGACGATCTGGTCGTGCATCCGGTCGAGATCGGCAGCGACTGTGACGTCGCCGGTCACCACCAGGACGTCACCGCCGATCCGCTCCCGCACGGAGGCCAGCGCCGCCGCGGACCGCCCGTGCAGCACGACCTCGGCCCCCGCCTCGGCGAAGGTCGACGCGATCGCCGCGCCGATCCCGCGTGAGCTGCCGGTCACCAGAGCCACCTGACCCGTGAGATTCGCTGTCCGCATACCCACAGCCTCCGCGCCCTCAGCAGCGCCGCCGTCGGCCGAAAGGCGGCATCAGGTGTACGCAAATCCGCGTACGCCCAGGCCGCGTCCTGCCTCGGCCGAACCGCGATGATCGGCCGGACAGCCCTAAGCCGTGAAGGACTCTGGGCCGAAGCGGCCCCAGGCGATGAACGCCGCGAGGGCGAGGTAGGTCACGTTCAGCAGGACGAACCGGTCGAGGCCGCCGTGTCGGACGTGGGTGATCATCGCGCCGATCATCAGTAGGACCCAGCACACGGCCGTGACCGGCACCATGACCGGGGCGATGTCGACGACGGCGGGCAGGATCAGGCCGACCGCGGCCAGGATCTCGAGCACTCCCAGCGTCTTGACGAAGGGGACGCTGGCGTCCCTGGTCCACTGCCCGCCGGGGGCCTCGGCCAGTTTCGCCTTGGGCACGAAGGCCTTGCTGATGCCGCCGACCAGGGCGACAGCGGCGAGCAGTCCGGACGCGATCCACAGTGTCGTGTTCATGATGCTCTCCTCGTGTCTTTGACGCTTCTCGGCATCAAGACACCGGGTGCCGGGTCGGCGTGACGTCGCATGAGCCCGGTCACTCCACCGCCGCGAGGTCGGTGCGCGCGGCGGCGGGCAGGAGACGTTCGCCGAGCGCCAGCGCCAGAGCGACGATGCCGAGCAGGGCGCCGATCAGCACCGTGCTGTGCACGCCGTGGCTCGGCAGCGCGAGGCCGGCGACCAAGGCGCCGCCGGTGATGCCGACGTTGACGGCGGCGGAGACGCGTGGCGGCGGCGAGGTCGGAGCGCCCGGGCGCCACCTGCAGCACGAGGCCGCCGAGCGCCGCGGTGAACGCCGCGAACGCCAGTCCGGCCAGGGCGAGCAGGCCGACGGCCGCGGCACGGCCGGTGGCCGAGCGCGTACAGCCCGAGCAGCGCCACCGACTGCAGCGCGACGGTCGTGACCAGGGCGAGCCACGGGCTGCGGTCCACCAACGCTCCGAAGGCGAGGATCCCGAGCACGCTGGCGATGCCGCGCGCCAGCAGGATGGCCCCGACCGACGAGGCGGAGAACCCGCTGACCTCGGTGACGAAGAGGGCGACGTAGGTGTAGGCGGCGATGGCGCCGGCGGTCGTCAGGACGGCCACCGCGACCAGCAGCCAGAAGCGGCGGGCGTCGGGCGTCGCGCCCCGGGCGGCGTGTCCCTCGTCGGGCCGGGTCGAGGGCAGCAGCGAGGCCACCACGACGAGCACCAGCGCGCCGAGCCCGGCCACCGCCAGGAACGACGCCCGCCAGCCGGCGCGTTCGCCCAGCCAGGTGCCCGCGGGCACGCCCAGGACCAGCGCGACGTTGCCGCCGGCGAACACGATCGCGACCACCCGCCCGCGCAGTGCCGGGCCGGAACAGCTCGGCCGCGGCCGGCACCACGACCGCCCAGAACAACGCGTGGGTCGCGGCGGTCGCCATCCTGGCCGCCAGCACCAGCGCGAACGTGCTCGCGAACACCGTGATCGCGGTGCTGACGACGAAGCCGGCCAGGAGCGCCGACAGCAGGCGCCGGCGCGGGACGCGTCCTGGCCAGCGCCGTCAACGGGATCGAGGCGACGACGACCACCGCGCCGTACGCGGTGACGAGCATGCCCACTTGCGACGGTGAGACGGCCAGGTCCGCGGCCATCGGGAGCAGCAGCCCGATCGGCAGCGCCTCGGCGGTGGTGTAGAGGAACGTCCCGCCGGCCAGGCCGATCAGCGCTCCCACTGCCCGCCTGCTGCTCCATCCGACGCTCCCATGTTACCTGCTAAACGGTTATGACGGAAACAGGCTAGCGAGTGCCCCGGACCGGGTCAACTGGTAAAGTCGGTTTTGATGGAAACAGTGAGACGTCACGCGGATGCGTCTGGTGGGCGGCAACCTCGCCCTGGACTTCGTCAACACCCGCACCGGCCCACCGACCGGGCCGCCGGACGACGACGTGCTCACGGCTACCCCGAGCTGGTCGCCTGGGGCGTCTACGCGGGCGCCCTCACCGAGCCGGAGGCGGCAGCGTTGCGCCGGCTGTCCCGCGCCGATCCGGCCGGCGCTCACGCCGCCTTCGCGCGAGCGCTGCGCACCCGCGACTACCTCGACGAGCTGTTCCGGCCGCTGGCCGCCGGCCGAGAGCCCGAGCACGGCCGCACTGGCCCGGCTGCGCGACGACGAAGCGGACGCGCTCGCCCACGCACGGCTCGATCGCGGCAGCACGCTTACGCCTGGACCTGGCGGGACGACCACACGCTGGCCCGGCCGCTACGGCCGGTGGTGCACGCGGCGGTCCAGCTGCTCACCACGGGCGCGCTGGACCGGATCAAAGGATGCGGAGGCTGCCGCTTCCTCTTCACCGACGAGAGCAAGAACCGCAGTCGCCGCTGGTGCAGCATGGACGACTGCGGCACCGCCGAGAAGATCCGGCGCTACGTCGCCGCGCGCCGCACCCGCGCGAGCGGATGAATCCGGCCGCCGTCCGCCCAGGTCGAGGGATTAGGGTGGCCTAAGCATTCGACGGAAGGTGCGGTATGACGACGCCTACGCGGCAAGGCCGGTCGCAGCACGTGCTCGCGGTCGAGTCGACCGAACAGCTCACCCCCCACCTGGTGCGGGTGGTCCTGTCCGGCGAGTCTCTGTCCGACTTCGGCGGCCACGGTTGCACGGACGCGTACGTGAAGCTGCTGTTCGTCGACCCGGCCCTGGGTCTGCGCCCGCCGTACGACCTGACCGAGCTGCCTCCTGGGCAGCGGCCGGTGACCCGCACCTACACCGTCCGCTGGGTCGACCGGGCCGCCCGGCGGCTGGCGATCGACTTCGTCACGCACGGCGACACCGGCATCGCGGCGCCATGGGCGATGAAGGCGGTTCCCGGCGACCAGCTCGTCCTGAGCGGCCCGGGCGGCGCCTACGCGCCGGACCCGGCGACCGCCTGGCACGTGTTCGCCGGCGACCTGTCCGCGCTGCCGGCGATCTCCGCGGCCCTGGAGGCGCTGCCCGGCGGCGCCGCTGGTGTCGCGTACCTCGAGATCGGCAGCCCGGCCGACATCCTCGACCTGAAATGTCCTGAGCAGGTGACCGTGCACTGGTTGGTCAACCCCGACCCCGACGACGCCGGCTTCCTGGCCCGCGCCGTCGACGGCGGGCATTGGCCCGATCCGAGCGGCGTCCAGATCTTCGTCCACGGCGAACGCGAGTCCGTCAAGGCGATCCGCAAGGTCCTGCGCACCCGCGACGTGCCGCGCGATTCGATCTCCATCTCCGGCTACTGGGCCCGCGGCCGCACCGAAGACGTCTTCCAGGCGGAGAAGCGCGAGCCGATCGGCAAGATCGACTGACCGAGCGGGTGGACCAGGCCGCTCCCCGGGTATAGGGAGCACGTGGCGAAGACCTGGCTGATCACCGGTGCCTCCCGCGGGATGGGGCGCGAGCTCGTCGAACAGGCGCTGGAACGCGGCGACCGGGTCGCCGCGACGCTGCGCCGACCCGAGCACCTCGACGATCTCGCGCAGCGGCACGGCGACCGGCTCTGGCGACGGCCGTTGGACGTCACGAACACGGCCGACCTCCGCGCCGTGGTCGGTGCGGCGTTCGCGGAACACGAGCGGATCGACGTGGTCGTCTCGAACGCCGGGTACGGCGTGTTCGGTGTCGCCGAGGACCTGACCGACGAGCAGGTCGACCAGATGATCGCGACCAACCTGACCGCGTCCATCCAGCTGGCCCGGGCCGTGGTCCCGGGCCTGCGGGCGCAGGGTGGCGGTCGGCTGATGCAGATGTCCAGCATGGGCGGGCAGATCGCTTTCCCGGCCTTCTCGATGTACCACGTCACGAAGTGGGGCATCGAGGGCTTCTACGAGGCGCTCGCCACCGAAGTCGCCGCGTTCGGCATCGCCACCACCCTGATCGAGCCCGGCATGGTGCGCACCGGCTTCTTCGACGCCGCCACCCGGGTGCCGGTCAGCGAGCCGTACCGCGGCGGCCCGGCCGACCGCGGACCGGTGCCGGTCGAGCAGATGACCGACAGCCAGGAGAAGACCGTGGCCGCCATCATCGCCACCGCCGACTCCCCCGACCCGCCCCGCCGCCTGGTCCTCGGATCCGACGCCTGGACACTGATGACGGAGGCCCTACGGGGACGGCTGGCCGACATCGAGTCGCAGCAGACGTCGGCCGCCACCGCCGACCTCTAGTCGATGGAGAGGGTCGCCACGCCTCCGTTGTAGTCCGGCTTCGTGCCGGCGCAGGCCCTAAACGATCTGTTCCAAGCGGTCAGTGGTCGCAGCCGGTTGAGCAGCGGCGAGGCCCCGGAACACGAGGTGTTCGCGGCGGCCTACATGCTTTGGCATGTGCGCACGTGCCAAAGCATGTACGCGCTGGAAAGACACCTACCCCGCCGGACGTTGCCGCCGGAGCCCGCAGCCCGCGGGATCCGCGCTAGCCGTGATCGTGTCCGTCCGATCGGAGCTCCCGAGCCTCCCGAAGAGCCACACCCGGGCTTGGCAAGATCCGGCCAAACCTCGGCTGATACGCGCATCCGCGTATCGCCCATTCCCCGTCCCGTCCGCACAGTTATCGGCGCCGATCCCGCAGCGGGTTCGGCGTACGAGGGGGGATGGTGCGTGAAACGCATGCGGAAGCGGGTGCGATCGCTGTTGGCGGTCGCCCTCAGCACGGTCTTGGTCCTGGGTGCGATGCCGCCCACGCCGGCGGCGGCCAGCTACGGCTCCACCGTCACGGTCACGGCCAACGAGATGCACACGACCGAGTGCCTCGACCGGATCTGGCTGGTCATCTGCGATACGCCGGAGCTGTTCGGCGTCGCGGTCATCACGCAGGACAACGGGCAGCAGATCCGCTGTGAGATGGCCCTGCCCGCGGCCGGCGGGACGGACATCACGACACCCAACACGATCTGCTCGGGCCGGACGGTGACGGGGGACTTCCGGGTCAACTTCGAGCTGTGGGAGGACGACTCCACCGAGGGCGGCAGCCGCGAGCAGGCCGACCTCAACGCGGGCACGGCCAAGGACTGGGCGACGACGAGCCTGCTCGGCGGCCGGAACGCGAGCTCGACCTGGCGGACCAGCGGCGGCCCGTCGTCGGCCATCTTCACGGTGAGCGTCTCCGCGCGGCCGACCACCATCTCCATCTCGTCGCCGTCCCCCTTCGGAACGCCGCGCGAGTTCGACCCGCGGCTGGGCGAGACGGTGACGATCAGCGGGTCGCTGTCGGTGCCGTCGGCGCTGCGGTTCACGATCACCGCGCAGGCGACGGGGTCCGGGTTCGCGCTCTACGAGGGCTCGTTCTACGGAGGCATCTTCAACATCTCCTGGGACGGCCGGTTACCGGACGGGTCGTACGCGGCCACCGGCACGTACACCATCACGGTCGCCGACCCGATCGACGGCGGCTCGGCCAAGACCACCCAGGCCCGGGTGATCCAGCGGGTCGGTGCGTCCTTCACCAACATGGCCAGCCAGCCGGCATCGGGCTGGCAGTACCGCAGCGGACCGATCGTGGTGAACGCGGTCGCGTCGACCACCGGCACGTTCCGCATGCTCGTCCTGCGCGCCGGCGTGGAGATCTTCCGCACCGCCGACCAGCGCCGGGCCGCCGGACCGATCGCGTTCTCCTGGAACGGCCGGCTGGCCGACGGAACCTGGGTCACGCCGGGTTCGTACGTGTACACCCTGCAGGGCACCGCCGACGACGGGCGCGTCTTCCCGCCCGTATCGCTGACCACCAACGCGGTGAACCCGCCGGCGGGACTCGAGGTGTACGCCCTGGCCGAGCCGGGCGTGCCGGCGGTCAACCCGCAGGCGGTGCCCGGCACGTCCATCCGCGCCAAGGTGGTGGCGGCGGACCACACCGCCCGGCCGGCGGCCCGGATCACCGTGGAGATGAGCCCGGCCGGCTGGATCGGCCGCCCGGTCACGCTGGCCCCCCGGGTCGTGCGGACCTGCGTCCAGGTCAACGAGTGCCAGGCCGTGATCCCGGCCGACATCCTCGCCGGGGAGGCGGTGGCCTACCGGATCACCGCGAGCGAGGCGGACGGCGTGCCGGAGATGGCGACGGCCACGGCCGACTGGCGGATCACCGACCTGAACCCACCCGAGCCGTCGCAGGGTCCGGAGGTGACGCTCGTTCCCTTGTGGCGGGCCAGCGTGCCGGCCGTGGTCAACAAGGACGGGCTCGTCAACACGAGACCGCTGAACCAGACCATCGACGTGGCGTACGCGCCGGGCACCGGCCACGACACCTCGACGCTGGCGGGCGCACGGCAGTTCGGCAACGCCGTCGACGACAACGCGTGGCAGTTGCTCGGCGTACGCGGCCGGATCTTCCCGAGCTCGATCGCCACGCACTGGTCCGAGGTGGGCATCTGGGTGCAGAACGTGCCGGTCGAGATCAAGGTCGACGCGGACGCCGACGCGCTGTGCGCACGTGGGCCGTTCAGCCCGGTGAGCTTCGCCGAGGCGAACGGCATCCTGCACACGGTCAACTGCAGGGACAACGCCTCGGGCAACATCTTCACGGCCGACTCGCCGACCGTGGGGTGGCACGAGTTCCACCACGACGCGTACCACGAGGGCGACGAGTACTGCTGCGACGGCGGCTACTGGTACGGGGCGGGGATCAACACGTACAGCTCCCTCGCCGACTGCCAGCGCGACGGCTCCGACGCCAGCACCTGCAACGAGATCACCGACGGCGTCACACCGACCGGCTGGTGGCGCAGCGACGGCCCGATGTCCGACGTGATGGTCAACAACACCATCGAACGCGCCGACGACCTGCGGTCGGCCGAGGCGGCGTTCGCGAAGTGCGGGAGGGCACAATGCTGAGCCGACGTACCCGATTGTTCGCGGTGGCGGTCCTGGTGCTGCCGGTCCTCGCGGCCGGCGCCATCGCGGCCCAGGCCGCGCCGCCGGTCGCCGCTCCGGTCCTGCCGGCGCCGTCGGTCGACTACACGGACCCGACGAAGGGCGCGCACCTGCGGCTCGGGCTGCGGGTGTCGAGCGGCGGGGTCACGCCGACGCTCCAGGAGATCGACCGTGGCTTCACGTCGTCGCTGCGCGGCTCGACCGGACAGTTCGTGCTGCGGTTGCGCGACAGCGCCGGAGCGGTGCTGGACACCCTTGCCATGGACGACCCGCTGGCGCTGCGGACGTACAACGTCAAGCAGAACGCACACGGGACGTTGCGGCTCAAGGAGGCGGACATCGTGGTCGACCTGCCCGTCATCGACACCGCGGTCGTCCTCGAGGTGATCCTCGAGCGCAAGCGGATCGGGACGGTCGACGTCGGCTCGCTGATCCAGGCGTGTCAGGGCAAACCGCTGCCCTGCGCGTTCAGCTAGCCCGCGAGCCGGGCACCTCCAGGATGCCGAGCTCGACCGCCCTCATCACGGTGGCGACCGGCCCGGAGGTGCCCAGCTTGCGGTGCACGTTCTCCAGGTGCTTGCGAACGGTGCCGGGCGCGAGACCCAACCGGCGCGCGGTGGCCGGCACGGTCAGCCCGTCGGCGATCGCCCGGACCACCTCGACCTCCCTTGCTCGGTCAACGGTCCGCCGCCGGGTGACGGGGTTGCGCCGGTGCAGGGCGATCAGCGCGGGCTGGAGGCGTTCGAGCAGGTCCATCTCGCGGGCGTCGAAGACCCGGTCGCGGTTGAACTGGTACCACCGCAGCACCGGCGGCGACCCGACCACCAGCGCGACGGTGTGCGCCCCGATCCCTTGCGGTGCAATGATCTCGCGGTACAGCGCGTGCTGCCGCCACTGCCGCTCCGGCAGCACGTCGGTCACCTGCAACGGCGGTCCCGGATAGGGCCGCGACCCGCGCACGGTGGCCGCGAAGAGCGGGTGGGCGGCGAGCTGGTCGTGCATCCGCTGGACCAGCGCCCGCTCGACCGGACGATCGGCGGCGAGGTCGGGCAGCCGGAGCGTGGCGAGATCGAGCTCGGCGTAGGTGGCGAGGTCGGTCCCGAGACGGCGAGCCACGGCGGCGATGGCGGCATCGACGAGCGGCCGGCCACGCAACGCACTGACCTCGGCCGCCACCGCACGCACCCACGCCTGGTCGCTCTCCGCGCGATGAACTGTCACGGCCGGACCATAGAAACCGAACGCCCCCGGCCGCGTCACCGATTGGACAGCGGTCGGCTTTGCGTCACAAAGATCGACACACACCATCAAGAACAACCGAACGTGGGATGTGCCTCACCCTCAGCAATCGGAAAACTAGCGACAGAACCGCGACTGAATTCCGGTATGACCGTTTCTGTTCGCGTGACCAATGTCGGAGGGGACGCCTAGCATGAGCCTCACGGCCACTCAACCGGGCGGAGGAGGAGCTATGCCAACCGCGATCGTCAAGACGCGGGAAGAGCTGGAGGCATGGCGCGACCGGCTCTTGTCCAAGATCCCTGCAGGCATGGACAAAGAAGAGTTCTACGACTTGGGCCGCAACTACGAGCTACGCACCGACGAACGCGCGGTCTACGAGACCCTCCGCACCATCGACTATCTCCTGGGCGATGACTGAGGCGCACGCCGCTACCGAAGAACTCCGCGCCATCGCAGGTGTTTTCGCCGCAGAGATCACCGACCGGCTCCACCGGGTCGTGACCACGAGCGGCGCACTCACGTCGATCATCCTGCGTGGCACCCGGAATCACCGGGTAGCGGTCGGTCTCATCAATGAGCACGCCCAAGGCACCGACGACCTGTTCGGCAGTTTTCCACTGTCCATTGACAACACTCACGTTCTGGACCTGTCGCTCAGGTTCTTCTGCTGTCAGGACTCCGCCGGCGAGTTCCTCGCCGTCGACAACTCGTGGATGCTGGTCCTTCCCGCAGGCGATCCCGTCCCGCTGTTCCGCTACGAATACGTCCGAAGTGCCAGCGGCAACGTCCCGGTCGCGCACTTCCAGATCCACGCGCACCGCGACGAGTTCGGGTATGCGTTGATGGCGGCCTCGCGCGGCAAGGCACGGCACAGATGGCTGAAGGGAAAGCCGCCACGCCTGTCCGAGTTCCACTTCCCTCTGGGCGGTCACCGGTTCCGGCCGTGCCTCGAAGATCTGCTCCACGCGATCGTCGCCGAGTTCAACGTCGACCGCCCCGCTGGGTGGGAGGCGGCAGTCAGGGAAGGGCGCGAGGAGTGGCGCCGCACGCAGCTCAAAGCCGCTGTCCGGGACGCTCCCGCCGACGCCGCAGCGGTGTTGGATCGCATGGGATACAAGATCGCCCCGCCGGACGCGGGCGCACCCGCCGGCAACCGCGAACGACTCCGCGCCTACTGACCGCTCCCCGGTCGACTGTCGAGGTAGGCGTCCAGGGCCGCGGCGCCGGTGAGCATCGTGCGGCCGCGTGCGGCGAGTCGGGTGTGCCAGTCGTGGAGGGTCGACTCGAGCGGTGCGACGCCGCCGGCCGCGCGGACCTGGGCGATCAGTGGGGCGATCTGCTCCAGCAGGTAGCCGCCCCGTCGTAGTTGGTGGGCCAGTAGGGCGTCGCGTATGTCGGCCGCGGTGTAGACCCGGTAGCCCGTGTGCGGGTCGCGGAGCGGCTGGACCACGCCGGCGCGTTCCCATTTGCGCAGGGTGGCCGGGAGGATGCCCAGTCGCTTGGCCAAAGGGCCGACGAACGTGTCGCCGCGTGGTCGGCGCACCGGCTCGAGGTCGCGGAGGGCCGACTCGACGGCCTGGAGGGTGCGGCGGTCGTCGAGCAGCTGGGCATGGCTTTCGTCGATGAGCCGCAGCGCGTACCCGATGTCGTCCCGGTTGACCGCCTGCATGATCGCCGTCGCGGTCTGGTGGCCGTGTCCGGACACGAGGGCGAGGAACGCGCTCAGCGCCCGCGCGTGCCTCGGCGTGTAGGTGCGGTAGCCGTGCGGTGTGCGCTCGGCGTCGGGCAGGATCCCGGCCGCCTCGTAGTTCCGGACCGCCTGCGTGGACAAACCGTGCGCGCGAGCCAGGTCGACCGGCCTGAGCTGTCCGCTGTCTTGAAGCTTTTCGGTCATCGGGACCCTCACCATCGCGCTCAGGGTTCAACCGTTGGTTCAACGATAGCGTTGAGGGGTATGACTGCACGACTATCGCACGCGACCTCATGGGCCTGCTCCGCGGCCCGGCCGCGACTGCTCGCCCTGGGCGAGCCGACCCACGGCGAAGACGCTCTGCTCCGCGTGCGCAACGACCTCTTCCGGCAACTGGTCGAGCAGGAGGGCTATCGGACGATCGCCATCGAGAGTGACTGCGTGATGGGCCTGGTCGTGGACGACTACGTCACGTCAGGCACCGGCGACCTCGACGAGGTCATGGCGCGCGGCTTCAGCCACGAGTGGGGCGCCTTCGAGGGCAACCGCGAGCTGGTGCGCTGGATGCGTGCGTACAACGCCGGTCGGCCCGGGTCCGAGCCGTTGCGCTTCGCGGGTTTCGACGGACCACTGGAGATCCACGCTGCCGCGAGCCCTCGGCAAACGCTCACCGCGCTGCACGCGTACCTCGCCGAGTGGGGCGACGCCGGCCTGCTGCCCTGCACGGCGGAGACGCTCGACCGCCTGCTCGGCCCCGACGACCGGTGGACCGAACCCGCCGCGATGATGGACCCGTCCCGGTCCGTCGGGCAGACGCCGGAGGCCAAGGAGCTGCGACTGCTCGCCGATGACCTGGCGGCCCTGCTCGACACACAGGCGCCACAGCTTTCGGCGCGGGAAGACCAGGACCGGGCCCGCATGTACGGGCGTACGGCGCTCGGCCTGCTGCGGTACCACTTCTGGATGGCCGACACCGCGCCGAACCGCTGGGCGCGGCTGCTCGGCGTGCGGGACTCGATGATGGCCGCCAACCTGCTCGCCATCGCCGACCGCGGCCCCGCACTGGTGAATGCCCACAATGCACACTTCCAGCGGGACAAGAGCACGATGCGGATGGGCGGCGTGCCGGTGGAATGGTGGAGCGCGGGCGCGATCGTCGACGCCCGGCTCGGCGCGGAATACGCCTTCCTGGCCACCGCGGTCGGCACCATCCCCCATCGGGGAGTGCGACACCCCGGCCCCGGACACGATCGAAGGAATCCTCTACGCGCTCCCGGCGGACCGGTCCGTCGTCGACCCCGCCAGCTGGCCGCCGCGGCGCCCGCTCCCCGCGTGTCACCCTGGTTCGGCTATGCCCCGCTGGACCCGGCGCACCTGACCAACATCGACGGGATCGTGTTCGTCAAGGACTCCCCGCCGAGCTAGGGGTCTTCCCCCACGATCACGTCCGGGATCGACCGGGACTCTCCCGGTGCCCAACGGTCGGCGCGTTGCCAAGGCTGTAGGGCATGGATGTCGTCCTCGAAGTCGTACACGACGTGATGTCGTCGCCGTGGCTGTATCTGCTCATTTTCGCGCTGGCGATGCTGGACGGCTTCTTCCCGATCGTGCCGGCGGAGACCGCGGTCATCACGGCCGGTGTGTTCGCGGCCAGCGGGCAACCGGACCTGCTTCCCCTGGTCGCGGTCGCGGCCGCCGGTGCGTTCGCCGGGGACCACATCTCGTACGCGTTGGGTCGGGCCGCCGGCGGTAGATCCAAACGGCGCGCGCTGGTCTGGGCCCGGTCGGCGATCGCCGAGCGCGGCGGGCTGATCCTCGTGGTCGCGCGGTACATCCCCGGCGGTCGCACCGCGGTGACGCTGTCGATGGGCGCGCTCGGCTATCCGCGCTCCCGGTTCACCGCGTTCGACGCCGTGGCCGCGGTCACCTGGGCGCTGTACTCGGCACTGATCGGCTACTTCGGTGGTGCGGCCTTCGAGGGCGATCCGGTACGCGGGCTGCTGCTCGGCCTGGCGCTGGCGATGTCCGTGACACTGCTGGTCGAGACCGTCCGGTTCGCCCGCCGCCGCGCCCGGCCGGTGCGCATAGGATCTTCGAAGACGCCCGCGGGGGGAGATGTGTGATGGCCGATCCGAACGTCCTGCATCCGATGCCCGACCAGCCTCGGGTGGTGCTGCTCAAGCCGCTGGTCACCTCGCCGCTGATCGAGGTCGGCGACTTCTCCTACTACGACGACCCGGACGATCCGACCGCGTTCGAGACCCGCAACGTGCTCTACCACTACGGGCCCGAGCGGCTGGTCATCGGCAAGTTCTGCGCGCTGGGCGAGGGCGTTCGCTTCATCATGAACGGGGCCAACCACCGCATGGACGGCCCGTCCACCTTTCCGTTCCCGATCATGGGCGGTTCCTGGGCCGAGCACTTCGACCTGATCACCGGCCTGCCCGGCCGCGGCGACACGGTGGTCGGCAACGACGTGTGGTTCGGCTACCAACACCTGGTGATGCCGGGCGTACGCATCGGGCAGCGGCGCGATCATCGCCTCGGGGTCGGTCGTGGTGGACGACGTCCCCGACTACGGCATCGTCGGTGGCAACCCCGCCAGGCTCATCCGCCGCCGCTTCCCCGACGAGGTGGTGGACCGCCTGCTGGCGGTCGCCTGGTGGGACTGGCCGGCGGAGCACATCACCGAACACGTCCGCACGATCATGTCCGGCACGATCGACGACCTCGAGGCGGCCGCACCCCGCTGATGTCGCCCACCCGGCCGCGGGGTCAGGAGGCTATGGCGGACTTCTCGTCGGCGTCGGCCGCCGTGGTGCCCTGAGTCGGGCCGGCGGGTCAGCACCTGCGGGCCGGAGTCCGTGATGGCGACCGTGTGCTCGGAGTGGGCGGTGCGGGAGCCGTCGGCGGAGCGGATCGTCCAGCCGTCGGGGTCGTACCGGATTTTGTCGGTCGACTGGCACAGCCAGGGCTCGATGGCGATGGTGAGGCCGGGCTCGAGCTTCATGCCGCGGCTGGCACGGCCGTCGTTGGCGACGTGCGGGGCCTCGTGCATGGTGCGGCCGATGCCGTGGCCGCCGAACTCGGCGTTGACGCCGTAGCCGTACGAGTGGGCGACCTGGCCGATCGCGGCGGAGACGTCGCCGAGGCGACCGCCAGGCTGGGCGGCGGTGATGGCGGCCTCCAGCGCGACCTCGGTGGCCTCGATCAGCTTCAGGTCGGCCGGGTCCGGCGTGCCGACGACGAAGGAGAGCGCGGAGTCGGCGACCCAGCCGCCGATGCCGACCGCCATGTCGATGCTGAGCAGGTCACCGTCGAGCAGGACGTAGTCGTGCGGCAGGCCGTGCAGCACCGCGTCGTTGACGGACAGGCACAGCACGTTGCGGAACGGTCCGCGACCGAACGACGGGGAGTAGTCCCAGTAGCAGGATTCGGCGCCGCGCTCCTTGATCCGGCGGCGGGCGTGGTGTTCGAGGTCCATCAGGTTGACGCCGACCGCGGCCACGCCGCTCAACTCGGCGAGGAGCTCGCCGACGAACTGGCCGGTCACCGCCATCCGGCGGATCTCCTCGGCGGACTTGAGCTCGATCACGACAGACTCCCTCTCCCCCATGCGGTATTTTAATACCCGGTATTTTTATACCACGCCAGGCCGACAGCGCTCCGGAGGGTATCCTGCACCGCATGGTTCGCCAACCGCTCACCGCCGCGCAGATCGCAGCGGGCCAGCGCCTAGGAGCCGCCCTCCGGGCCGCGCGGGCCGGCCGCAGCCTCGTCGAGGTGGCCCTGGCAGCCGGCATCTCCCCCGAAACGCTACGCAAGATCGAGGCGGGCCGCCTCCCGGCACCGGCGTTCGGCACCGTGGTCGGCCTCAGCCAGGCCCTCGTCTATCCCCCTGAGCGACCTGGCCGACATCTGGCAGGCCGACACCCGCGTCCGCCAGGCGTCCTAGCACCAGCAGGGGCGTGGCGACCGGCGGCGGTCGCACGGCGCGCCGGTAACATCGGGCCTCGACGGGAAGATCCCGAACGGAGGAACGATGTCGACGATGCCGCTCCGCGAGCGCCCTTCCTGGACCGCTCTCGCCGCGCACCATGCGGAGATCGGCGGGCGGCATCTTCGGGAGCTGTTCGCGGATGATCCGGACCGCGGTGAGCGGCTGCGCGTGCAGGCCGCCGGGCTCTACCTCGACTACTCGAAGAACCGCATCACCGACGAGACGCGTGCGCCTGCTGATGCAGCTGGCCCGCGAGAGCGAGCTCGAGCAGCGGCGCGACCTGATGTTCGCCGGCGAGCAGATCAACACCTCCGAGCACCGCTCGGTGCTGCACGTGGCGCTTGCGGATGCCGAAGGGCACCTCGCTGGTGGTCGACGGCGTCGACGTCGTGGCGCAGGTGCACGAGGTGCTCGACCGGATGGCCGCCTTCGCGGAGCGCGTCCGGTCCGGCGAATGGCGTGGGCACACGGGCAAGCCCATCCGCACCATCGTCAACGTGGGCATCGGCGGCTCGGACCTCGGGCCGGTCATGGCGTACGAGGCGTTGCGCCACTACACCCGCCGCGACCTGAGCTTCCGGTTCGTGTCCAACGTGGACTCCACCGACTTCGTCGAGGCGACCCGTGACCTGTCCGCCGAGGAGACGCTGTTCATCATCTCCTCCAAGACCTTCGGCACGCTGGAGACGCTGACCAACGCCCACTCCGCGCGGGACTGGGTGGTCGGTCAGCTCGGCGACGAGGCCGCGGTCGCCAAGCACTTCGTCGCGGTGTCCACCAACGCCGACCGGGTCGCGGAGTTCGGCATCGACACCGCGAACATGTTCGGTTTCTGGGACTGGGTCGGCGGACGTTACTCCATGGACTCGGCCATCGGGCTGTCCACCATGCTCGCCATCGGCCCGGAGCGGTTCGCCGAGTTGCTGGCCGGGTTCCACGAGATGGACGAGCACTTCCGCGAAGCGCCGCTCGAGAAGAACCTGCCCGCGCTGATGGGCCTGCTCACCGTCTGGTACGTCAACTTCTTCGGCGTACAGAGCGTCGGCGTGATGCCCTACGAGCAGTACCTCAAGCGCTTTCCCGGCGTACCTCCAGCAGCTGACCATGGAGTCCAACGGCAAGCACGTCACCAGCGACGGCCGCCTGGTCGACTACGACACCGGCCCGGTCTACTGGGGCGAGCCGGGCACCAACGGTCAGCACAGCTTCTACCAACTGCTGCACCAGGGCACCCGGCTCATCCCGGTCGACCTGATCGGGTTCGGCCAGACCCTCAACCCGCTCCGCGACCACCACGACATCCTCTCCTCCAACGTGTTCGCCCAGGCGCAGGCATTGGCGTTCGGCAAGACCGAGGAGGAGGTACGGGCCGAGGGCACGGCGCCCGACGTCGTGCCGCACCGGGTCATGGAGGGCAACCGGCCCAGCAACGTGCTGCTCGCGGAGCAGCTCACGCCCCGGCTGCTCGGCACCCTGGTGGCGCTCTACGAGCACAGCGTCTTCACCCAGGGCACGATCTGGGGCATCGACTCCTTCGACCAGTGGGGCGTCGAGCTCGGGAAGGTCCTCGCCGCGAAGATCATCCCGGAGCTGACCGGCACCGGAGAAGCGAGTTCCGACCACGACTCCTCGACCGCGGCGCTCATCCGCCACTACCACGCCCTGAAAGGCTGACCTGCGCCGATGCGCCCAATCGGCGCCGCGGCGACCGTCCGGCGGGCGAGAATGAGCCTGAGGCGATAGTCGCCAACGGACGGGAGCGCGGGTGGGCACGGCAGCGGTGCGGGGAGCCTCCGACGCTCTGGTCTTCTTCGGCGCGACCGGCGACCTCGCGTACAAGCAGATCTTCCCGGCCATTGCCGGTCTGCTCCCGCAAGGCCAGGTGAACCTGCCGGTGATCGGTGTCGCGAAGGCCGGCTGGGACCGCGACCGGTTGGCGCAGCGCGCCCGCGAGAGCCTGGCCGAGCAGGGCATCACCGACGCGGCGACGGTCGGGCGGCTGGTCGAATCGCTGCGGTATGTCGACGGCGACTATCGCGATCCCACCACCTTCACGAAACTGCGTGCCGAGCTCGGGTCCGCGAAGTCGCCGCTGTTCTATCTCGCCATCCCGCCGGCGCTGTTCGGCACGGTCGCGAAGGCGCTCGGCGACTCCGGCTGCGCCGATGGCGCCCGGGTCGTCGTGGAGAAGCCGTTCGGCCGCGACCTGGCGACGGCCCAAGAGCTGAACGCGCTGCTGCACGGCATCTTCCCCGAGGAGGCGATCTTCCGGATCGACCACTTCCTCGGCAAGGACGCCGTCCTGGGCCTGCTCTACTTCCGCTTCGCGAACGCCCTCCTCGAGCCGTTCTGGAACCGGTTCTACGTCGACTCCGTGCAGATCACCATGGCGGAGAACTTCGGGGTCGCCGGGCGGGGCGCGTTCTACGAGAAGAACGGCGTGATCCGCGACGTCGTGCAGAACCACCTGCTCCAGGTGCTGAGCCTGTTGGCGATGGAACCGCCGAGCGGGTACGGCCACCAGGACATCCGCGGCGAGAAGGCCAAGGTGCTGCGGGCCATGCCGCCGCTGCGGCACAACGACGTGGTCCGCGGACAGTTCGCCGGGTACACCGACGAGGACGGCGTGGCGGCCGGATCCACGGTGGAGACCTACGTGGCGCTGCGCGCCCACGTCGACACCGCGCGGTGGGCCGGCGTGCCGTTCTTCATCCGGGCCGGCAAGGAGCTGCCGGTGACGGCCACCGAGGTCATGATCCGCCTCCGCAAGCCGCCGTCGGCGCTGGCCGGGACGGACCGCGACCACCCGCCGAACTACGTGCGGTTCCGGCTGAGCCCGGAGGGCGCGATCTCACTCGGCGTGATGGTCAAGGCGCCGGGCGAGACGATGAGTGGCACCGATGTCGAGCTCGCCGTGCTGGACCGTCCCGCGGGGGGCGACGTGCCGCCGTACCAGCGGCTCCTCGGTGATGCCCTGATGGGTGATGCCTCGCTGTTCGCCACGGAGCAGGGCGTCGAAGCGGCCTGGGCCGTGGTCGACCCGGTGCTCGACGACCCGGCGGCACCGCATCGCTATCAGCCCGGCACCTGGGGACCGGACGAGGCCCAGCACCTCGCGGCCAGCCACGGCGGCTGGCACGACCCGGCGGGCTCGGCGTCCTGAGCCGTCATTCGCGACTACTGTCATTGGCGTGGACACTGCGCCGGTCACGGTAGCGATCGTCAGAAGCCGCATCGAGGCGGAGCTGGCGGTGGGCCTGCTGCGCAGTAACGGCCTGCGGGCGACGTACCTCGCGGACGACGTCGGCGGGCAGGAACCGCAACTGCAGCAGAGCGGCGTAGCCGTGCTGGTCGCCCCCGACGACGAGGCCGCCGCCCGGCAGATCCTCGCGGACATCGAGAACTGACGACCTACACGGCGGCCTTGTCGCCGATGAGGTTGCCCCGCATGAGCCAGTTCGGGCCCTGCGCGTACGTGCTGGCCTCGGCGAAGAACGCACCGAAGTACGGGCCGTTGGCGTGGGTGTTGAACGCGTCGGCGTCCGCGTAGACCTCGTTCAGGTAGAACAGGTCCGGGTTCTGGTCGTCGGCGATCACCTCGAACCGCTCCGAGCCGGGCTCGTTGGCGAGCGAGTCGCGCGCGGTCTTCTTGGCCGCCCGGACGAAGTCGTCCCGGTGATCGGGCTGGACGGTAAACGAAACGACGAACTGGTACATGAGAAACAGCCTCCTCAAACGTCACACCTTGCCAGTTCAATGAGTGAACTAAGACCCACGCTAGCACCGTCGGTTCAATGACTGAACCGGAACGGCTAAACTCGGAGCATGTCACTTCCCAGCACGTACGCGGACCGCAACTGTTCGCTGGCGCGAGCGCTGGAGGTCCTCGGCGAACGGTGGACGCTCCTGATCGTCCGCGACGCCTTCTACGGCGTACGCCGGTTCGGTGACTTCGCCACTCAGCTCGGGATACCCCGCGCCAGCCTGACCAGCCGCCTGAAGCTGCTCGTCGACGAGGGCGTGCTCGCGCGCGAACGGGACGCCGCCGGCACCGTGGAGTACCAGCTGACCGCCAAGGGCGTCGAGCTGTGGCCGGCCATCCGGACCCTGATGGCCTGGGGCGACGCCCACTACTCCCCCGCCGGAGTGCGGCGCGCCCTCCGCCACGACGCGGACGGCGGCCTGCTCGACACCGGCGGACGCTGCGAGCTATGTGGACAGTCGGTCCCGGTCCCGGAGACGCGGATCGAGCCAGGGCCGGGCTTCGAGCCCAGCGACACCGTTCCCGACCCGGTCTCGCAGGCGATGAACACACCACGACGCCTGCTCGCACCCATCGTCATGGCGAGGTGACGGCCCGCGCGATCCGAACGGCGAGGACGTGCTTGCACGGTCCGCGGCTCGAGCCGTGCGCAGCCGAACCACGCGCACGTGCAGCGGTCACCATCCGATGTGGAGCGCACGACGTAGGCACTCGTGCCGCTGCGGACCGACGAGGCTTCGGAGCCGAGGGTGACCTGGCCGTCCTCGACCAGTGTCCGGGCGTCGCGCAGCCGAGGATGCCGGGCCTGGAACGCGGCCGGGCGGTACGGCAGTTCCCGATGGAAGTACGAGCCGGTGGCGAGGTCGAACCCGACCCGACCGGCGGCCGCCACGTGGGTCAACGCGCGCCGCACGTCGGGTTCCGCGAGGCCGGTGTCCCGCTCCAGCGTCCGGATGTCGACGGCCGCGTCGCACGCGAGGACGGCCGAGACCAGGTCGGCGGCCGCGGCGGCGGTCTCGTCGGCGAGGTCGGCGAGCAGCCCGCCCTCGCCGGAGAAGCCACGGCTCGCGCTCGGGCTCACGGTGACGGTGAGCCGGGCACCCGGCAGGTCCACCTGCCACGCGCTGACGGCGTCGGCCGCATAGACCCGCACGGTCGGCGCGTGCCGCAGCAGTGGCTCGACGACCCGTAGCCGGTCCACGGCCGAGACCGGAACGGCGTCGGCCGACGGGCGGGCCGCGAGCCGCAGGCCACCCGCGGTGGGCGCGACGAACAGCACGCCACGCTGTGGGGTACGCGGCAGCGACTGCAGGAACCGGCGCAGCGCGACGCCGGAGGTCGCCAGCCGCGGGCTCATCCCGGCCGCGACGGCCTGCACCTCGCCGAAGCCGTCGACCCAGCGCGCCGGCAGCGGAACCCGTCGCTCCACCACCGACGTGTCCAGCGTCGTGACCCGCACCTCGTCGTCGCCGACCGCGAGGCGGACCGGGTCGATTCCGCCGACTCCCGCCAGGGCATCGCGCATCGGCGGGTTGAAGTCCACATTGGTGGTGCCGGAGGCCAGCGGCGGTCGGTCGAGGCCGTCCGGCAGCAGGTCGAGCCGGCAGTGCACGCCGCAGCAGGCCGAGAAGCTCTCGAACCGCAGCGTCCGGCCGTCGCTCGTGACCACCGGGTCGGCCGCGCGCAGGACCGCGGCGAGCATCCCCGGCGGTGTGTAGAAGCGGCTGCGGGCGACCCGGGCCACGACGAGCAGCCCCGCCGCCACGATCGGCGCACGCTCGACGAACCCGTCGAAGAAGTACGGATGAGCGGAGCGTCCCCCGGAGGTGGCCAACCGCACCTGGCCCGAGGCGGCCACCGTGGACTCCCGGCGGTACGCGTACGCGTAGTCGGTCGTCACCGGTCCGCCTCGGCCAGGATGAGCCGGGCCGTGCGGGCGGCCTTCGCGCCGCCGACCAGGCCGCTCAGCCAGGCCCGCACAGGCTCGCCCAGGGATCGCCGGCCCAGGCGCACGGCCTCCTCGTACCGGGCTTCCAACAGTGCGTGCAGCCCGGATTGGTCCGCACGGAGCCGCGGCAGCAGGTCATCGAGCACGTCGACGACGGCCGTCGCCGCTTCCGGGCTCGTTCGCGCCGCGTCCCGGAGCGTCGCGGCCCACCGGGTGGTGACGCAGTGCACGGCGAGGTGGGCCATCGCGGCACCCAACTCCGCCGCCGTGATCCGGCCGGCCGGCAGCAGCCGCGCGCACGCTTCCGCGGCCAGCACCCGGTGCCGCGCTTCGGCCGCTGACAGCCCGGCCGCCAACGTGGCCGCGGCCATCGGGCCGAGCCGTCCCGGATGCGTCGTGAGCGCCTCGAGGATCGCAGACGTGCCGTAGGTGACCGTCGCCTCCGCTGTCGAGGCGGTCAAGACCTCGCCGACGTAGACGGCGAAGAACGGTTCCGCGTCGAGTGGCCAGATCTGGGCGTGCCAGGAGATCCAGTCCGCTTCCAGCTCCTGCCAGACACTGGACGCGTCCCGGTTGTCCCAGGCACCGACGACGGTCGGCTGGTCGGCCCGTTCGCGGGCGCCCGGCGGGAAGACCTCCAGCGCGGGACGGTACGCGGTCCGGGTGCCGGCCCCGACGCGGTAATCGAACGGGTGGAGCCGCAGCGAGTACGTGGCGGCCCGGCCCTGGCCTGCCCCGTCCAGCCGGGCGGCGAGCAGATGCGGGTCGTCGGCCAACGGCGCGCGCGAGCGGGCCGCCGCGACCCACAGCGGCCGGGTCGTCACCTCGGCCGGCTCGCCACCCAGCGCGTACCGGGCCGCCGCACCCGGTTCGCCCGGCACGGTGCGGGCTGCCCGCAGCGCCTCCGCGCGGCCGTCGGGCGCCAGCCGCAGCAGGGCGGCGACCAGGTCGAACATCGGCGGGTCAGGGTTGGCGGCCAGGCGGTCCACGAAGACTCTCGGGTCGAGCCAGCCGGCCCGTTCGGTCGGCGTGGCCAGCAGCGGGGCCGGCGCCCGCCGGCCGGCCAGCACGTCGGCGACCTCGCGGAGGCGTCGACCGAGGAACGTGTCGGGCCCCGTGATCTCCGGCTCGCCGGCTCCGGCGGCGGCGACCACGAGCGCGGCGAGGGGCTGCCGCAGCGAGTGCTGCCGCTCCGGGTCGGACAGGACCTTCGCGGCCCGACCGCGCAACACGTCGAGACCGGCCGTGTCGCCGACCGCGAGGGCCGCGAGGAAGCGCTCCACGTCGTCGCCGCCGAGGTGACCGGCGAGCAGCCGCGCGCCCAACTCCGGCACGGTCGGGTCCTCGGTCGGCACCGCGAGCTGGGCCTGATGGACCATGACAGCGGGCGCGTCGGGCGCACCCAGCCACTGCGCGGCGGTGCGGCGGACGCTGGGCTCCAACTCGTCGAGCGCGGCTCTGACAATCTCGCGCGCTTCCAGGGACCGCAACAGGTCCAGTGCCTGGGACTGGACGTCCCGGTGCCCGTGCCCGAGTGCGGCGCCGACCGCCTCCGCGACGGCCGGCGCGAGGTCGGGCCGGCGGGCCGCCACGGCGGCAGCCAGCTTGACGGCTCCGGCGGCCGTCGACTTCGCCGGAACCGTCATGGCCGCGGCGCATTCGGCCACGTACGCCTCGTCCTCGAGCGCACCTGCCTTGGCGACGACCGCGAGCTGCGCGACGGCGAACGACACCGTCGCCGGCACCGCCGACCCGAGCAACCGGCGCAGCAGCCGCTGATGCGCGACGCGTTCCGCCCCGGTGGGCTCGAGACTCCGGTAGAGCTGCGCGAACCATCCCACCCGGTAGGCGCTGAAGTCGCGCCCCAGCGCCCGCAGGCAGCTCTCCAGCACCCGCTCGCGCGGTAGCGTGCCGTCCGCGACGAGGTCTCGGAACGTCTCCGCCCAGGTCGCGAGGGGACCACTGAACTTGTCCACATTGGCCAGACTGATCTCGCCGCCGCCCTCGACCTCGAAGACCCGCCACACGAGTTCGCGCAACTCCGGATCCCGGCGCAGCGCGGCGCTGCGGACGCCGCCGTCCCACCGGTCGCCCAGGCACGACACCATCGCGAGCACGTAGGTGTCGTCGTGCTCCAGCGCCACGAGGCCTAGTCGCTCGAGCATCCGTACGGCACTGAAAAGGGCGCTCTGCGGCCAGTGTCGCGAGGCGTCCCGGACTCCGTCGACGACGGCACGCCGGACCCAGTCCGGGAACTCCACCGTCGGCGGCTCGCTGACCTCACCCAGCCAGGAGAACTGTCGCAGGACCCCGGCCCAGGCACGGTCCTGCGGCGGCAGGGCCCGCAGCCCGGTCAGGAGTCGGTCGATCGACATGGCGAAGATCATGACCTAGGTCGCGCCCCGGCTGCCACCTCGCCCGCTGGCGGGCGTCGGTCATGCTGAACTCATGCGCCTGATCCTCAATGTTCTCTGGTTCATCTTCGGCAGTGGGTTTCTGCTCGCCATCGGATATGGCGTGGCGGCGCTCATCTGTTTCGCGCTGATCGTCACCATCCCGTTCGGGGTCGCCTCGCTGCGGCTCGCCGCGTACTCGTTGTGGCCCTTCGGCCGCACGGTCGTCAGCCGGCCCGACGCCGGCGTGGCCACCGGCTTGGCCAACATCCTGTGGGTCGTCCTCGCCGGGTGGTGGCTCGCGCTCGCCCACATCATCGCCGGCGTCGCGCAGTGCGTCACGATCATCGGGATTCCGTTCGGCATCGCCAACTTCAAGCTCGTCCCCGTGGCGTTCTGGCCGCTCGGCCGCGACATCGTCGACCTGGACACCGCCCCCGCCTCGGCATAAGAGGGTTCCGACACTGCCGACGTCCGCGTGATAGCGGCGGCGCACCACGTCGCGGGGCTTCGAGGTCGTTGTCACCCAGTAGTCCGCGCCGGGAGACCGTTCTTACCCGAGACCGGTGATCGCGGCTCCGGCCGCGGCCGCCACCTCCGTCTACCGCGAGGACTTCACCAGCGGGCTCGGCACCTTCACCGCATCCGGTTCGGTCACGACGGGCAGCTACGGCGCCCGCCTGCGCGGGTCGCGCGTCCGCCGACCCGACGATCACCTCCAGCGCCATCGACCTGACCGGGTACGGCGACGTGACGGTCTCGTACACCCGGGCGACCTCCGGGCTGGACCTCGGCGAGACCTTCACCGCGGCCTACTCGGTCGACGGCGGCTCGTTCACCACGCTGGAGTCGGCCCGCACCGCGACGGGTGCGGCGTCGTTCGACCTGCCGGCGTCGGTCGACGGCCGCGACCTGCGGCTGCGGTTCTCGCTGGACGCCAGCAGCGTCCTGGAGACGCTGACCGTCGACAACGTGCTCGTCGTGGCCGAGGACGGCGACGACCCCGAGCCGCCCGGCGGGTCGCTGCCGCCGGTCAGCGACGTCACCCGGCCCGGACCGTACGCGGTGACCATCGACCAGACCGCCGGCCCCGGCGACGACGGCTGGCTGGTCTATCCGACGAACGCCGGCCAGAACGGTGTCGACCACCCGATCCTGGTCTGGGGCCCGGGTGCGGGTTCCGGCCCCGCCGAGTACACGGACATGCTGCGCCAGTGGGCCTCGCACGGGTTCGTCGTCTACAGCGAGGTCTCGTCCAGCAGCGGCGCCTACATGGTCGACGCCCTCGACTGGCTGGAGGACCAGAACGCCAGCCCGAGCAGCCCGCTCTACCAGGACCTCGACCTCTCCGAGGTGGCCTTCGGCGGCCACTCCCGCGGGTCGATCGGCACGTTCGACGTGGCCGACGAGCCGCGGCTGGACGACCACGATCCACGTGGCCGGCGGATCGTTCGACGGCAACGGCCCGGACAACCTCCGCAGGCCGGCCCTCTACATCGGCGGTGACGCGGACTTCGCCACCGCGAACATGCGAACGCGACTACACCAACACCGACGTGCCGGTGTGGTTCACCATCCTCGACGACACCGACCACATCATGGCGACCCGCAACGGCCAGCACATCATCACCGCCTGGCTGCGCTGGCACCTGGCCGACGAGGACTTCCGCCGCGCGACGGACTTCCTGAGTGCCAACTGCACGTTCTGCGCCAACGGCGACGTCGCGTACAAGGGCTTCTGAGCGGACCACGCCGCCCCGCCGTCCCACCGGCGGGGCGGCTCGCCGCAACCGGTCGGCTCTTCCCCGTGACGACGCGGTGGCGTAACACTGTCGCAATGGATCCGCGTCAGGTGCGCAACTTCCTGGCCGTGGTCGAGCACGGCGGATTCGGTCGGGCCGCCGCCGCACTCGGTCTCGCGCAGCCGACGGTGTCGCAGTCGGTCAAGGCGTTGGAGCGGGAGCTCGGTGTGGCGTTGTTCCGCCGCGCGTCGCAGGGTGTCGTGCCCTCCGGCGCGGGGCGCCGGTTCGTCGGCCCGGCCCGGCAGCTCATGCACGACCTCGCCCGCCTGGGCGCCTCCGTCGGCGGCCACAAGCAGCCGGTGCTGCAGCTCGTCGCGGGCGCGCCGTTGGCCACCCATCCCGGAGCCGAGCTGGTCGGTTCGTTCGTCAGAAGCCATCCGGACGTCCTGGTGCACATGGACCGGGTGCCGGACCGGGTGGCCGGCGACGACGACACCGTGTTGACGATGGTCCGCAACGGCGCGAGCGAGCTCGGCCTGGCCTACCTGTCGGGACCCTTGGACGATCTGCGCACCGTCGAGCTCGGCCGGCACGCGTTCGTCCTCGCCTTCCCGCCGGGCACCCGGCTGCCCGACCGGCGGGTGCCGCTGAGCGTGCTGGACGACAGCCCGCTCATCGGTGTGCCGCCCGGCTGCAGCCAGCGCAGGCTGATCAAGACGGCGCTGCGCACCGGGGGTGTCCGGCCGCGCGTGGTGGTCGAGAACGGCCAGCGCGACCTGTCGGCGGCACTGGTGCTCGCCGGAGTGGGCGCCGCGTTCCTGCCCGACGCGGCCGGGGCCGCCATCGCCGCGCGCGGCGCGGTCGTGCGCACCGTCGATCCGCCGCTGCACCTCGCCTACGGGCTGGTGCACCGGCCCGTCGAACTCACCGCGATCGCGGCGGCCTTCGTCGCCCACGTGCGCGGGTGAGCATGGACCTCCGTCGCCTGGCGTACTTCGTGGCCGTCGTCGAGCACGGCAGCGTGAGCGGCGCGGCGGCGGCACTGCGCGTCGCCCAGCCGTCGCTGTCCCAGTCGATCCGCGCGCTCGAGCGGGACCTGGGCGTGACGCTGTTCGACCGGCGGCACCGGGGGCTCACCCTGACCGCCGAGGGCAAGGCGCTGCTCGACCCCGCCCGCCGGGTGCTCGACGACGTCGACGCCGCCCGCGCCGCCGCACGCGACCCGGACGAGCCGGCGCTGGGCGTGCTCAACCTCGCCGCGCACGACGTGTTGGCCGTCGACCTGACGGAGGTGCTGGCCGACCTCCGACAGGTCCGCCCGGACCTGTCCGCCCGGCTGTTCGCGGCCAAGGACGAGGAGGACATCGTCCGGCTGCTCGTCGACGGGCATTGCGACGTCGGGCTGACCTACCTGCCGGTGCGCCACCCGGACCTGCGCAGCCGCCTGCTCGGCACGCGCCGCATCAGCCTCATCATGCCCGCGAACGGCGCGGCCCTCCCCGACCCGCTGCCCCTGGCCGCGCTGTCCGGCATGGCTCTCGTGGACACCTTGAAGGAGTTCACCGCGGCCCGGGCGACCATCCGCGCCACGCTGGCCGCGCACGAGGTGGCCATGCGGCCCGCCGTACGCAGCGCCCACCGCGAAGCGATCGTGCCCCTGGTCCTCGCGGGCGCCGGCGTGGCGTTCGTGTCCGACCGGTACGCGCGGGACGCGGCGGAGCAGGGTGCCGTGGTGCGGCGCCTCGACCCGCCGATCGACGTCAAGTACGGGCTGCTGTTCCGCAAGGGCGCGGCCTCGCCGGCCACCCGTCTGCTGGTCGACCGGATGGTCCGCGGCGACCGCACGGCATAGATGCATGTGATGCACCTATGGGGACAGTGACATTTCGTCTTTGCTTTCTCACTGCGCACCGTTTGTGATCGAGCGCGTCCCGTCGGTTGACATCGAGGAGGAGCCGATGGCGCGACGCGCTCGCGCGGCCCGGATCTGGTACCTGCTGTTGGTTCCGCCGACGGTGGCCCCGTTGCTCACGCCGCTGTACAACCGGATCGAACCGACGCTCTGGGGTCTGCCCTTCTTCTACTGGTACCAGCTGCTGTGCGCGGTCTTCGCGATCGCCCTCATCAGCCTCGTGCACATGGCGACCCGGGAGCGGCGGCACGGATGGAAATGACCGTCGAGGTCGTGGTGTTCCTGGCACTGCTGGGAGCGATGCTGGTGCTCGGCTTCGCGGCGGCCCGGTGGCGCCGCCCCGACGACATCCACAGCCTCGAGGAGTGGGGCGTCGGCGGCCGGGCGTTCGGCAACTGGGTCAGCTGGTTCCTGCTCGGCGGCACCATGTACTCCGCCTACACGTTCGTCGCGGTGCCGGCGCTGACGTACGGCGTGGGCGCGGTCGGCTTCTTCGCGGTGCCGTTCGCCATCATCACCACGCCCCTCGCCTTCGTCTTCACGGCCCGGATCTGGTCCGTGGCGCACCGGCACGGGTTGCTGACGCCCGGCGAGTTCGCCCGCGCCCGGTTCGGCTCGCCCGCGCTCGGTGCCCTGGTCGCGCTGACCGGCATCGTCGCCACGATGCCCTACGTCGCCGTCCAGCTGTTGGCGCTGCGGGCGGTCTTCCGCACGGTCGGCGTGACCGGGGAGTGGCCACTGCTCATCGCGGTGCGCGATGGTCTCGCTCAGCACCTTCCGGTCCGGGCTGCGGGCGCCCGCGCTGCTGTCCATCGCCAAGGACATCCTGCTGGCCTGGGTCGTGCTCTCGGCCCTGCTCGTCGTGACGATGTCCAGCGGCTGGGGCGAGATCTTCCGGCGGGCCGGCGCCCATTTCGCCACCACCCCGTCGCCGAACGACGGGCTGATCCTCAGCGACACCGGCCAACTCGGCTTCGTCACCCTGGTGCTGGGCTCGGTGCTGTCGGTCTTCGCGTACCCGCACGCCGTGACCGGCATGCTCGCGGCCAAGGACCGGGCGACCGTGCGCCGCAACATCGCCGCCTCGCCGATCTACTGCCTCGTCCTCGGCCTGATGGCCCTGCTGGGCTTCTTCGCCCTGACGGAAGGGATCACGCCGCTCGACGGCGACCTCAACACCGTCATGCCGCAGATGTTCCAGAAGCTCTTCCCGGGCTGGTCGGCCGGGATCGCGTACGCGGCGCTCGGGGTCGCGGCGCTCATCCCGGCGGCGGTCATGTCCATCTCCGCCGCCAACGCCTTCACCCGCTCGATCTTCCGGACCTACCTGCGGCCGGGCGCCACCTCCGCGCAGGAGGCCCGGGTCAGCCGCTGGGCGTCGCTGGTGGTCAAGTTCGGCGCGCTCGGCGTCATCCTGCTTCTCCAGCCGTCGTACGCCGTCGATCTGCAGCTCATCGGCGGGGTGATCATCCTGCAGACGATCCCGGCCGTCTTCCTCGGACTGGCGACGGGCTGGTTCGACTGGCGTGCGCTGATCGCGGGCATCGTCACCGGCCTGGTCACCAGCCTGGCGGTGCTCTGGGACATCCAGCAGATCGGCGCCGGCGGCCGCGTCGTCAAGGCGCACTTCGGCGGGTCGAGCATGCCGATCGGCGACACGGGCGCGACCGTCTACGTCGGAGTCGTCGCGCTGGCGGTCAACCTCCTCGTCGCCACGGCGCTGACCCTGCTGCTGCGGCTGATGCGGGTGCCGCCGGGCCGGGACGCGACAACGCCCGACGACTATGTCGCCGACGCCGACGACCCGATGGTCAAGCGGCTCGACGAGATCCTGGACGGGCTGCCGACCCGGCCAGTCGGCGCACACGCCCGCACGGCGGGATCGCGCGCACCGGGATAGGCCTCGCCCGGCCGGCGACTTCGGGGTGGACTAGGTTGCTGCTCATGCGTAGGTGGCCGATCGGGCTTGGCCTCTGGTTCCTGGTGCTGGCGGCCGCCGAGGTCGCCGGCCTGGTGGCCGTCGTCCGGTTCTTCGTGCGGTCCGAGCACGGGCAGCTGCTGGACACCGTGGCGTTGAGCGGCAACTGGATCGGGCAGGCCCGGATCGACGGCGTGGTCGACACGATCCTGAACACCGTGTCGGTGGTGTCGCTGCTCGCGGCCACGGCCGTCATCGGCTTCATCGCCCTGATCCGGCGGCGGGTCGCGGTGGCGTTCGGCGCGATCCTGCTCATCGTCGGCGCGAACGTGACGACGCAGGTGCTCAAGCGGCTCCTCGTGCGCCCGGAGCTGGGTGTCGACATGGAGCGGGCGGCGGCGGGCAACAGCCTGCCGAGCGGGCACACGACCATCGCCGCGGCCGTCGCGGTCGCGCTCCTGCTGGTGCTGCCGGCGCGGCTACGCGGAGTCGGCGCCGTAATGGGCGCGGCCGCGGCCGCCGTCGTCGGGATCGCGACGCTCTCGGCCGGCTGGCACCGGCCCAGCGACGTGGTGGCGGCGCTGCTCGTCGTCGGCGTCTGGTCCTGCGTCGCGGGCCTGTTCATCCTGCTGGCGCAGCGACGCCACGGCGATGTCGACTACGGTCCGGCGAACCGGTTCGCCGCCATGATGCTGGCCCTGGTCGGTCTCGGGCTGCTGGCCGGCGCGGCGCTCGCCCTCGGGCTGACGAACCAGCGGCTGTCCACCCCGGTCGAGGAGTTGAGCCGCAGCCGGCTGCTGACCGCGTACGGCGGCGGCGCGCTGGGCATCGCCGGTGTGACGAGCCTCGTCGTGGCCTCGGTGCTGGCCACCGCCCACCGCGTCGTGCCCCGGGCCGTGCCGCCCGTGGTCTCCGTCGAACACGAGGCGCCCGCCGCTCCCGCGGCCTGACCGCGTCACCCGCGCCGGCGCGCGAGGTGGACCCAGATGTCGGCGGCGATCTCGACCGTCTCGGGCAGGACCCGCAGGATGTGGTCGTAGACCTGTTCCCGCACCAGGGCCGGCAGTTCGAGATAGGCCGAGACGGTCGAGAGATGGCCGACGTAGTCGGCAGCGCCAACGTCAGCCGACGCTCCAGGACGGCCTGCCGGACATCGGCGAAGAGCGGGGACTGTTGGAGCTCCGTGCCCGGCCACTGCATCTCCCGCTCCGGCGGCGTCCCGTCCGGAGACGGGATCTCGTCGGTTTCCAGGAACGGCGCCCGGGCCGCGCGCACGGCCTCCTCGACGGCCGGGTCGGCCAACCGCATCTGCCCACCGAACGAGCCGAAGACGCCGCCCGGCTCCAGCAACGCGGCCACCCGCGACCATCGGCCCTCGGGCCTGGTCCAGTGCAGCGCCGCCGCCGCGAAGACCAGCCCGTAGGTGTCACCCGGCCGCAGGTCCTCGAACGCGGCGCGGACGGTGCGGACGGTGTCGGGCACGTGCTTGCGAAGCTCGTCGAGCATGGCCTCGTCGGGGTCGGTCGCGGTGACCGCGATCCCCCGCTCGGCGAACAGCCGGGTCGCCTTGCCCGTGCCGGCGCCGATCTCCAGCGCGGTCCGGACCGGCCGACCCGCGTACGTCGTCACCAGGTCGAAGAGCTCGACGGGATAGCCCGGCCGGAACCGCTCGTAGGCCTGCGCCACCGCCCCGAAGCTCAGCGCGCGTGATGACATGCGCGGCATCGTGACACGGCCAGCGCCGCCGACGCCGCTGCTTTACGCGGGCCTAGAGTGATTTGTGAGGTTTGAGCGGCAACGACGAGGAGCCCGCGCTGACCGCGCTGATCCGGATCGCCCTGGCCGTCCTCTTCCTCGACGAACTCGTCGTCGGGTTCTGGAACCAGGTCTTCCCCGAGAGCTTCTACAACAACTTCCCGACCGTCACCCTCACCCCGCCGTTCAGCGAGCACTACGCCCGCGACTTCGGCGGCGCCACCCTCGGCCTCGCCGTCGTCCTCGGCATCGCGCTCGTCGCACCGCGAGCCGTCTTCACCATCCCCGCCGCGGCGGCGTTCTCCGTCTTCGCCATACCGCACTTCTTCTTCCACCTGAACCACCTCCACCACGCCAGCGTCTGGCAGGCGGTGTTCCTCACGGCCGCCAACGCCGTCGTCGCCCTGCTCGGCCTCCTCGTCATCGCGCTGACGCTCGTCCGGGACGGCCGGGACCGCCGGCTCGGCCGGGTCGAACGCCCCTCCACCGGAGTCGCCGGCGATTAGGCTCGATAGTTGGAACGCGAGTCCTCGCTGCGGCAGGCGGCCCAGATGACCGAGATCCGCACGCCCGACCAGCGGCTCCGAGTCTTCGTCAGCTCCACGATGAACGAGCTGGCGGACGCGCGGCGTCGCCGCGCGACGGGCCATCGAGCAGCTCCAGCTGACCCCGGTGATGTTCGAGCTGGGTGCCCGGCCGTACCCGCCCCGCGAGCTCTATCTCGCCTACCTCGCCCAGAGCGACGTCTTCGTCGCCATCTACGGCGAGAGCTACGGCAGGTCGAGCCGGGCCGCGACGTGTCCGGGCTCGAGGACGAGTTCCTCGCCGCGGCCGGCAAGCCCCAAGCTGATGTACGTGCAACGCCCGGCGCCCAACCGCGAGCCCCGCCTGGCCGAGATGCTCGAGCGGGTGGCCCGCAGCGGGGTCTCCTACCGCACGTTCGCGCATCCCAAGGAGCTGGTCGCGCGCATCGGCGGCGACCTCGCGCTGCTGCTCAGCGAACGCTTCGGCGCCGCGGCCGCGCCCGCACCGGCCGCAGCCCGCCGATCAGGAGCCCGCGCCCGACGACCTGCGCCGGCTGGGCTCGACGAACAGGTTCATCGGGCGCCGGGACGAGCTGCGGGAGTTGCGGGCGCTGACGACCGACCCGCAGACCCGGCTGGTGACGCTGGTCGGGCCCGGCGGCATCGGCAAGACCCGGTTGGCGGTCGAGCTCGTGGCCTCGGTCGCACCGGAGTTCGAGTCCGTGGCGACGGTCGACCTCGACCAGCTGTCGTCGGCGCAGCAGGTGCCACCGGCGATCGCCGCCGCCCTCGGCGTCCCCGAGACGCCGGGACTGTCGCTGGTCGACGCGATCGCCGGCTCCGTCGGCGCACACCGGATCCTGCTGCTGCTCGACAGCTTCGAACACGTCGTCGACGTGGCGCCGACGATCGCCGAGCTCGTCATGCGGACCTCCCGCCTGGCGGTGCTGGTGACCAGCCGGGAGCCGCTGCATCTCAGCGGCGAGCACGTGTTCGAGGTGCCGACCCTGGGCGTGCCGGAATGGTCCGACAGCACCGACGACGCCAAGCAGTCCGACGCGGTCCAGCTGTTCGCCGAGCGGGCCGCGGCCGCCGGCGCGCACCTGAAGCTCGACGCCGCCGAGGTGCGCACGATCTCGGACATCTGCCGGCGCCTCGACGGCCTCCCGCTCGCGATCGAGCTGGCCGCACCGCGCACCAGGATGCTGGAGCTCGACGACCTGCTGCGGCGGCTGGACCGCAGCTTCGACATGTTCTCCCCCGGTGCGCGGGACCTGCCCTCCCGGCAGCGCACGCTGCACTCCACGATCGCCTGGAGCTACGACCTGCTCGACCGGGCCGACCAGATCCTGTTCACCCGGCTCGGCGTGTTCGCCGGGAGCTTCCGGCTGGAGGCCGCGGAGACGATCTGCGGCGACGACCCGACCGCACCCGTGTTCGACGTCATCTCGTCCCTTGTGGACAAGGCCCTGCTGCGGCCGGACCATTCGATCCACGGCGAGCCCCGGTTCGCCATGCTGCAGGTCGTGCGGGAGTACGCCATCGGCCGCCTGACCGACGCGGGCGAGGCCGACCGGCTGCGCCAGCGGCACGCCGAGTACTTCCGCCAGCAGACCCTCGACGTCGGCGCCGCGGTCTCCGGCGAACCCCGGATCCGGCCGCTGGTCCAGCAGTGCGTCGCCGACCACGACAACTTCCGCGCGGCGCTGCAGTGGTTCCTCGCCGAGGGCGACGCCGACTCGGCGGTCCGGATGGGTCTGGCGATCTGGCCGGTGCTGTTCACCCAGGGCCTGGCCACCGACGTCGAAGCGGCCATGGAACAGGCCCTGGCCGCGGGACGGGCGCTGACCGACGACAACCGCGCGTACGCCCGGCTCGTGCTGGGCATGATGGCGTTCCTGCGCGCGGACTACGACCGGGCCAGGGACGTGCTGCCATCCGCCCGCGACCGGTTCGTCGAGCGCGGCGACGAGCGCGAGGCGGCGACGGCGGCGGTCGCGCTCGGTCTCATGCAGGTGCCGACCGAACCGGAGCACGGCGAACGCCAGCTCGTCGGGGCCGTCGACACGTTCCGCCGGTTGGCCGACCCGTGGTGGCTGATGTTCGCACTGTGCGCGCTCGGCTCGGGGCGCGTCACCATGCACCACGAGGACGACGCGATCGCCACGCTCGAGGAGGGCGGCCGACTCGCGCTCGAGCTGGAAGACGACGTGCTGGTCAGCAACGGTCTGGTCGCACTCGGCTGGGCGCACCTGCGCCAGGGCGACCTCGCCGTGGCCGGCAAGGAGCTAGGTGCGGCGCTCGACCGGGCGGTGACGTTCGGCAGCCGGGAAACCATCCCGCGAGCGCTCGACGCGCTCGCGGCGGTGGCCGAGCGGACCGGCGACACCGACCGGGCCGCGACGCTGTTCGGTGCGGCCCTGGGCGTACGCGGCACGTTGGGCACCGACGTGTGGGGCATCGACCGCGAAGCCCACGCCGAGACGGCCGAGCGCCTGCGGACCCGACTCGGCGACGGGCCGTACCGCCGGCTGACCGCCCGGGGTGCCGGCCTCGCCCTCGACGACGTCCTGGAGCTCGCGGCACCCCACTGACCGGCGCGTAGACTGGCGTCGATGGGCACGCGACACGTGCGGCGGCAGCTGCCACGCTGGTCCGAGCTGCGGCCGATGGTGCGGATCGAGGCACCGGCGTGGGGCCGCGGCGCGCGGGTGGGCCGGGCGGCGAGCATCTCCGACCTGCGGCTGATCGCGCGCCGGCACACGCCGCGGGCGGCGTTCGACTACGTCGACGGCGCCGCCGAGGGCGAGCGGAGCCACGCGCGCAGCCGGGCCGCGTTCGCCCGTGTCGAGTTCCGGCCGCGGGTGTTGCGGGACGTGTCCGACGCGGACACCACGACCACGCTGCTCGGGAGCCCGTCGACCATGCCGCTGGTCCTCGCGCCGACGGGCTTCACCCGGATGATGCACCACGAGGGCGAGTACGCCGTCGCCGCGGCGGCAGCGGCCGCGGGGGTGCCGTACACCCTGTCCACGATGGGCACAGTCCCGCCGGAGCGGCTACCCGCGGTCGGCGACCGCTGGTTCCAGCTCTACCTCTGGAAGGACCGCGGCGCGACCAAGGACCTGGTGGCGCGGGCCGCGGCCAGCGGCTACCGCGCGTTGATGCTGACCGTCGACACCCCCGTGTCCGGCGCCCGGCTGCGCGACGTCCGCAATGGACTGACCATCCCCCCGAACCTGACGCTGCGCACGCTGGCCGGCATGGCCCGGCACCCGTCATGGTGGTTCAACCTGCTGACCACGCCGCCGCTGCGCTTCGCGTCGCTGGACAGCACCGACGGCGCGCTGGCCAGCATGGTCGACCGCGTCTTCGACCCGAGGATCACCGTCGCGGACCTCGAGTGGCTGCGCGAGTTCTGGCCGGGACCACTGATCGTCAAGGGCGTCCTCGGCGCGGCCGACGCCCGACTCGTCGTCGACGCGGGCGCCGACGCCGTCGTCGTGTCCAACCACGGCGGCCGCCAACTCGACCGCGCCGCGACCCCGCTCGAAGCGCTGCCCGCCGTCGCGGAGGCGGTCGGCGGACGGGCCGAGGTCTACGTCGACGGCGGGGTCCTCGACGGCGCGGACGTCATCGCCGCGGTCGGGCTCGGCGCCCGCGCCTGCCTGGTGGGCCGGGCCTACCTCTACGGGCTGATGGCCGGCGGCCAGGCCGGCGTCACCCGGGCGCTGGACATCCTGCACGGCGACATGCGGCGCACCCTCGCGCTGCTCGGCGCCCGCACCATCGACCAGCTCGACCCGGACAGCGTGCGCCTCCGCGGCTGACCCTACGAGCCCGTGGTGGCGATCGGTTCCATGGCCAGGATGGCGCCGGTGGTCGTGCCGGCGGCGGTGACCAGCGGGACGCAGGTGACGCGCAGGGTGATCGACCGGCCGCGGCGGTTGACCGCGTCGAGCCGGATCTCCTGGCGCCCGTCGCCCTCGTCCGGCCCGCCGTTCGAGGACGCGGCCAGCGCCCGGCGCAGGGCCGGCCGCAGCTCGTCGACCGGCAGGCCGATGTCGAGGTTGAGCAGGTGCTGGCCGACGACCTCCGCGGACCGCAGGCCCCACAGCTCGTCGGCACCGCGGTTCCACGTCACGCACCCGCAGGTCCGGGTCGACGACGATGACGCCGGCCTCGCAAACTGGACAGCACGGCTCCGACGAACGCGCGGGAGACGTCGAGCTCGGCGTTGCTGTGCCGGAACCGCTCGTTGATGCTCTGGAGCTCGTCGTTGGTCGACTGCAGCTCCTCGTTCATCGTCTCCAGTTCCTCGTTGGTGGACTGGAGCTCCTCGTTGGTGGTCTCGAGCTCCTCGACCGTGGACTGGAGCTCCTCGTTGGTCGTCTCCAGTTCCTCGTTGGTCGACTGCAGCTCCTCGTACGCCGTCTCCAGCTGCCGGTTGGTCTCCCGCAGCTCGCCCTGCATGCGATGGGTGACGCGTGACGTCGTGGAAGAACAGCGACACGCCGAGCAGGCCGGCGTCGCTCGCGACGATGCGGGTTGACGTGGATCTCCAGGTGCACCCGGTCGCCGGTGCCCCGCTCGTACTCGATGTCGGTGATCTGGACCGTCCGCCGCTCGACCTGCGCCTGCTCGATGTACTTGCGCAGCTCGGTCGGGCGGTAGGAGACCTCGAGGTCGCGGAAGGGCCGCCCGACGTCGCGCGGCGACACGCCGAACAGCGTCTCGGCCTGCCGGTTGGTCAGCGCGACCAGGCCGTCGGTCGTCACGACGATCTGCGCCACCGGGCTGCCGAGGAACGCCTGGTCGCGGAGCTGGTCGAGACCGATCGAGCTGCCGGGGCGCGGCCTCCGGCGTCGCTGAGAACAGCCCGCCGTCGCCGCCGTTCGTGCGGGGCACCTTCTGGAAGATCCGTCGCTTGAGGTCGAACGGCGTGAAGAGGTGGCCGTGGCTGAGCAGCATCTCGGCCTTGCCGAGGAACAGCACGCCGGCCTCGGCCAGCGCGAAGTGGAACCGGCCGAGGATGCGGGACTGCGTCTCGGCGTTGAGGTACATCAGCGTGTTGCGGCAGACCAGCAGGTCGATCCGGGAGATCGGGGCGTCCTGCACGAGGTCGTTGCGGCCGAAGATGACCGAGCGGCGCAGGTCCTTGCGGAACGCGAACCGGTTGTCCGGCCGGCTCGAAGTACCGGTCGAGGTAGCTCCGGCGGCAGACCGGTCAGCTCGCGTTCGCCGTAGGTGGCCTGCCGTGCCTCGGCCAGCGCCTCCTCGTCGACATCGGTCGCGTAGATCTTCACCCGGCGCCGGAACTCGTCGATGCCCAGCATCTCGGCCAGCATGATCGCGAGCGTGTACGCCTCCTCGCCGGAGGCGCAGCCGGCGCTCCAGACCCGGATCGGGCGGTCCGGCGGCCGCTGTCGATCAGCGGCGCGCAGCACGCTCGTCGCGCAGGAAGTCCCACGCCTCCGGGTCGCGGAAGAAGCCGGTGACGTTGATCAGGATGGTGTTGAACAGCGCGGTGAACTCGTCCGGGTGGACCTGCAGGTGGTCGAGGTACTCGGCGTAGTCGGTCGACGCCGACCTGCGTCCATCCGCCGGCCGACCCGGCGCATCAGGCTCGACCGCTTGTAGCCGGTGAAGTCGAACCCCCGCTGCTCCTTCAGGTAGACCAGCAGCGCCTCGAAGTGCGGGTCTGGGCCGCTCATCACGTCGGACGCCTCTCCGTCGCCGCTGTCCAGACAGTTGACGCTACTCGCCGGCCGCGTCGGCGGTCGGGCCAGGGGCGTTCGCGGTGGACGTGATCAGCTTGGCGATCGTGTCACCCATCGCCGCGACGCTCACCACCGCGGCGGGTGCGGTCACGCGTTCCAGCGCCGCCTTCGGCATCGACGGATAACGCGCGTCGGCGGGCTGCTGCACGACGCACCGGCCGCCGGACAGTTCGATTGCCGCCAGGCCCGCGGCACCGTCGTCACGGGCACCGGACAGGACGACACCGAGCACCCGCGGCCCGAGCGACCGGGCCGCCGACCGGAAGAGCGCGTCGATGCCGGGGCGGTGGCCGTTCTCCGCCGGTCCGCTGGACAGCCGGACCCGGTCGTCGACCACCAGCAGGTGATGATCGGCCGGCGCGACGTAGATGTGGCCGGGCTCGATCGGCTCGTCGTCGCGCGCGGCGTGCGCCGGCAGCGGTCCGGCCCTCGTCAGGATGATGGGCAGGGCGCTCGGCGCCGCGCGCGGCAGATGCAACACGACGAGGACGGCCGCCGGCAGGTCGGCCGGCAACCCGGACACCAGGGTCTGCAACGCCTCGACACCACCGGCTGAGGCGCCCACCACGACGACCTGAGGGACCACCGGCTCCGGTTACCCCGTGGCCGCGCCCTCGAACCGGCGGACGCCGGTCAGTCGTCCTCGCGGCGCAGGGTCGCCCACACGACCTTGCCGTCGGGTGTCCCGAGGTGGCCCCAGGCGGCGGACACCGCCGCGACCAGGAGCAGTCCCCGGCCGCCTTCGACGCGCTGCGCCACCGCCGGGATCGCCGGCACCGCCATCGAACCGTCCCGCACCGCGATGTGCAGGTGGCGGGGCCGAAGGCTGACCCGGACCGTGAAGATGGTGTTGGCATGGACCACGGCATTGGCGGCGAGTTCCGAGACGACGATCGACGCGTCCGCCACGAGGGCGGGCAGGTCCCACCGCAGGCATGCCTCCGTGACCATGTTGCGGGCGTTCCGGGGAGCGCCGGCGAGCGGCAGCATCTCCTCGACGAGCACGGGCGTCGGCGCCCCGGTGGCCACGCTCCGGGCGGCCAGGGCCACGGACGGGAAAATCGTCCAGGCCAGGGCCGGCGCCCGCGCGAAATGGAGCGCGACGGACGGGATCGGCGCACAGAGCAGCACGGGGATCGCCGGCCAGCGGGCGGCCTCCCGGCCCACCACGAGGAACACCGACAGGGTGCCCAGATCGGCGGACGCGACGCCGGACAGGTCGACGAGGATCGCGTCGGGCTGGTCGGCGAGCACCTTGAGCATGGTGGTGCGCACCAGCGTCGAGCCGGCGAGATCGAGGTCTCCCACCGGACTGACCAGCGTGTAGGAACCGCGCTTGTCGATCGAGCAGGTCATGCTGGTCCGCATCGTGGTTAAGTATGCGACTCGCTGACCTGCGGCGCATGCCCCGGGGGTGTCGTCATCCGGTCTCCCGCCGGTCGCCGGAGGCCAGCTGGGAGTCGATCTCGCCGTTGGTCGGCGTCCTTCAGCCTCGCGGCGGCGGCCGCCTCCTGACGATCGATCTCCCGGTCCCGCTCGTCCGCGACGGTGGCGCGCCGGTGGGCGACCGCGTCGCGTTCCGTGTCGCGCTTGCCCGCCGCAGCGTCACGCGCGTCCGCCGCGGCGTCACGCCGATCGGCGGCGGCGGCCCGCACGGCAAGGCCCTCGTCGCGCAGGTCCGCGCTCCGGTCACGGCGGTCGGCCTCCCGGTCGCGCTGGTCCGCCCGGCTCGAGCGCACCTCCTGGTCGACGTCGCGCTGGTCGGCCTCTCCGGCACGCTGGTCGGCGTTCTCCCGGGCCGCGCGCCGGTCGCGCTCGGCCGGGTCGCGCCGCCGGCCCAGTCCGTCACCCACCTGGTCAGGGTACGTCCGACGGGGCCTTCCCGGTGATGCCGGAAATGGGACACGAGACCCACCGGCACCACGCCGCGCTGTGCTACCCGGGTCGGCCGACGAGCCGGCCGACGTTCTCCGGTGCGAAGAACTCCACCGGCGAGGTCACGCCGGAGTTGAGGCGGGCGAACGCGTCCATCGCGCCCTGGTGGCCGGCGATCGCGGAGACCAGCTGGATCATCTGCTCGTCCGGCGGCTGCAGCGAGGCGATCTGCAGGGTCATCTGGTAGACCGGCATCGCGCGGGTGTCCCGGGTGGAGTGGTAGCCGGCCAGCGCCTCGTCGTACGGCGTCCGTGCCGGCCAGCGTCGCCTCCAGCGCCCGGGCGCAGGCCCTCGGCGTCCAGGAACGCGTCGGTGATGCCCTGTGCGGTGATGAAGTCCCGGCTGTATCCGGCGTCGCCGACCAGCGCCCAACCCGGGCCGTACGGAGTCCGGAAGTAGTTCGGCACCGACGTGCCGACGAGCCGCTCCTCCCGCTTGGCGTCGCGGATCCGCTCGGTGAACGCGGGCGACATCGCGAACGTCGCCATCAGGTGGCCTCGACGTCGTTGCGGTGGTCGGCGAGCTCCGCGTGCGGCCAGCCGCCGATCACCAGGGTCAGGCCGTCGTTGGTGGGGCAGACGGCCCAGCCGCGCCCCGGCCGGCTGTAGGCCTCGAACGTGTCGGTGGGCAGGTTGCTCCAGTAGGAGTAGTAGCCGACCGTCAGCGGCGGCGTGGTCCTCGTACGACCGCCGGTGCCACCGTCTTGGCGACCACCGAGTTGCGGCCGTCGGCGCCGACCACCACGCGGGCCCGCTCCACAACGGACGCCCCGCCGTGGTCGTGGCCGCGGATGCCGGTCACCCGGCCGTCGTCGACCAGCACCTCCTCGACGGTGAACCCCTCGCGGACCTCGACGCCGGCGGCCGCGGCGGCGTCCACCAGGATCTTGTCGAGCAGGGTGCGCCGCGGCGCGTACGCGTAGGGCGACGTCCGCGGTGCCCGGCGCGCCGGCCAGCGCGATCGGCCCGAAGTCGAACGAGTAGCGGCCGACCGGCGGGCAGCCGGTCGCCACGACCTGGTCGAGCAGCCCCCAGCGGCGCAGCGCGGCCACGCCCGGCGGGTGGATGACGTGCGTGGACACGGTGTCGCTGGGGAAGGTCGCCCGATCCACCAGCAACACCCGGTGACCCTGCCGGGCCAACAGCATCGCCAGCGGCGAGCCCGCGCAACGCGCGCCCACCACGATGACGTCGTACGCCTGATCCGCCATGTCGCCCCTTACTCGGTCTCCCGAGCCATGATGGAGCGATCATCCTCCACTGTCGAGGGGCCGCACGGTCGATGTTGCGGCACGAAAAATCCCGCGTGGCTCCTCGGACAACGGAGCCACGCGGGATCGATCGGTCAGCTCAGCCCGCGTGCTTGCGCCGCGCGGCGGCCCGGCCGCGGGTCGTCTGGTCGAGGACGACCTTGCGGATCCGCACCGAGTTCGGGGTGACCTCGACGCACTCGTCCTCGCGGCAGAACTCGAGGGCCTGCTCCAGCGAGAGCTTCCTCGGCGGGATGACCTTCTCGGTCTCGTCCGAGGTCGACTGCCGCATGTTGGTGAGCTTCTTCTCCTTGGTGATGTTGACGTCCATGTCGTCGGAGCGGGAGTTCTCGCCCACGATCATGCCCTCGTAGACCTCGGTGCCCGGGTCGACGAACAGCGAGCCGCGCTCCTGGATGTTGATCATCGCGAACCCGGTCACCGAACGCCGCGCGGTCGGCGACCAGGGAGCCGTTGCCCCGGGTACGCAGCTCGCCGAACCACGGCTCGTAGCTCTCGAACACGTGGTGCAGGATGCCCGTGCCCCGGGTGTCCGTCAGGAACTCGGTGCGGAAGCCGATCAGGCCGCGCGCCGGGACCAGCCACTCCATCCGGATCCAGCCGGTGCCGTGGTTGACCAGCTGCTCCATCCGACCCTTACGGGTCGCCAGCAGCTGGGTGATCGCGCCCAGGTATTCCTCCGGGGCGTCGATGGTCAGCCGCTCGACCGGCTCGCAGGTCTTGCCGTCGATCTCCCGGGTGACCACCTGCGGCTTGCCGACGGTCAGCTCGTAGCTCTCGCGGCGCATCTGCTCGACCAGGATGGCCAGCGCCAGCTCACCGCGGCCCTGCACCTCCCAGGCGTCCGGGCGGTCGGTGGGCAGCACCCGCAGCGAGACGTTGCCGACCAGCTCGCGGTCGAGGCGGTCCTTGACCATCCGGGCCGTGACCTTGGCGCCCTTGACCCGGCCGACCAGCGGCGAGGTGTTGGTGCCGATGGTCATCGAGATCGCCGGCTCGTCGACGGTGATCAGCGGCAGCGGGCGCGGGTCGTCGGCGTCGGCCAGGGTCTCGCCGATCATGATCTCGGGGATGCCCGCGACGGCCATGATGTCGCCGGGGCCGGCCGACTCGGCCGGCTTGCGCTCCAGGCCCTCGGTCATCAGCAGCTCGGAGATCCGGACCCGCTCGGTGGTGCCGTCGATCTTGCACCAGGTGACCGTCTGGCCCTTGCGGATCGTGCCCTCGCGCACCCGGCACAGCGCCAGGCGGCCGAGGAACGGCGAGGCGTCCAGGTTGGTGACGTGCGCCTGCAGCGGGGCGCCTTCCTCGTACGACGGCGCCGGGATCGTGTTGAGCAGCGTCTGGAACAGCGGCTCCAGCGAGTCGCTGTCGGCCGGCACCGTGCCGTCGGCGGGCTGGCTCAGCGAGGCGATGCCGTCGCGGGCGCAGGCGTACACGATCGGGAAGTCGATCTGGCTGTCGTCGGCGTCGAGGTCGAGGAACAGCTCGTACGTGTCGTCGACGACCTCTTTGATCCGGGCGTCCGGCCGGTCCACCTTGTTGATCACCAGGATGATCGGCAGCCGGGCCTTGAGCGCCTTGCGCAGCACGAACCGGGTCTGCGGCAGCGGGCCCTCACTGGCGTCCACCAGCAGCACCACGCCATCGACCATGGTCAGGCCGCGCTCGACCTCACCGCCGAAGTCGGCGTGGCCAGGGGTGTCGATGATGTTGATGACCACCGGATCGCCGTCGGCCGGCGCGTACGTGATGGCGGTGTTCTTGGCGAGAATGGTGATGCCCTTTTCGCGCTCAAGGTCCATCGAGTCCATCATGCGGTCGGTGGTGAGCTCGTTGCGGGCATGGAACTGGCCGCCCTGGCGCAGCATCGCGTCGACAAGAGTTGTCTTGCCGTGGTCGACGTGGGCCACGATGGCGACGTTGCGGAGATCGGAACGGGTCGGCATACCTCCATCCTCCCGGGTGCGCGAAGGCCGACCCCGTCGGGGTATCCCGGAGGTGGCCCGGATCTCTGGTTATTGCCTATTTTCGGACCCTCCCGCACTGGCATGCTGGTGCGGTGGGCCGGGGGACGCAATGGTCGATCTACTGACACGGCTGGCAGATCTGCCGCCAGCCGTCATCTACGTGATCGCCTTCACACTGATCGCCGGCGAGACGGCGGTGCTGCTCGGGCTGGTTTTTCCGGCCGAGGCGACGCTGCTGCTCGTCGGCTTCCTGTCATTCCAGGGCACCCTCGACCTGCGGCTGACGCTCGGGTTGATGGTGCTCGCCGCGCTGATCGGTGACTCGCTCGCCTTCCGGGCCGGCCGCCGCTACGGCCACCGCCTGCGCGAGGGGCGCTGGGGCGAGCGGGTCGGCGCCGCCCGCTGGGCCAAGGCCGAGGGCATGCTGCACCGCCTCGGCGGGCGCGGCGTCTTCGGCGCCCGGTTCGTCGCGTTCGCCCGCACGCTGCTGCCCCGGCTCGCCGGTGCCGCGGACATGCCGTACCGCCGGTTCGTGACCTGGAACGCACCCGGCGCCACGCTCTTCGTCGGCGCGTCGGTGATGGTCGGCTACGTCGCCGGAGAGTCCTACGAGACCGCCTCCGAATACCTGGGCAAGGCCACCGGCGCCGTGCTGACCCTGCTCGGCACGATCATCGTGATCGTGCTGGCCGGCCGTTGGCTGGGCCGCAACCCCGACCCGTGGCGGGCGCTGATCGCCCGGGCCGGCGCGCTGCCGCCGCTGCGCTGGGTCAACCAGCGCTTCGGCGTGCTGTTCTTCCTGCTCACCATGCGGCTCGGGCGGGGCTGGGCGCTGCTGGCCAACCTGGTCGCCGGCGTCGCCCTGCTCTTCGGCGTCGGCTTCGGGCTCGCGTTCGTGATGAAGTGGGCGATCGACCAGAGCGGCCTGAGCGTCATCGACGACAACATCGCCGGCTGGTTCGCGCTGCGCCGCACCGACCCGGTCGTCGACGCCGCCCGGGAGACGCTCGGCATCCTGCGCGGCTCCCTGCTGATCCTGGTGGTCGCCCTGGTCGCGGCCGCGCTCGCCTGGCGGCACCGGTCCCTGCGCGGCGACCTGGTCACCGTGGTCAGCACGGCCGGCGCCTTCGTGCCGCTCGTGCTGCTCGCGGTGATCTCCGATGTGACCCGGGCCGGCGACCTCACGTCGGCCAGCTCGTCGGTGTCCGGCCTGTTCCCGAGCCAGAACGCGGTGATCACCGCCGGCTTCTGCACGCTGGCCTGGCTGCTGTCCCGGGGCAGAGCACTGGCCGCTGCGGGTGGCGCTCTGGACGGTGGCGGCCGCGGCGATCGCGACCCTCAGCGGCGCCCGGCTCTACCTCGGCTGGAGCGTGGCCAGCGAGACGGCCACCTCCGTGCTGCTCGGTGTGATGTGGACGCTCTTCTTCATGGTGGCCTTCGCCAGCCGCGACAACGGGACGACCGAGGAGGTCGCCGAGGCGGTCGCCGAGGCGCCGGCTGTCGAGCTGCCGGTCACCGAGGCCCCCGCCATGTTGTCCGAGGCGGACGGCGGCGGGCTCACACCCGCTCCCCAGGCCGCGCAACCGGGGCGGTAGGAAACCGTTTCGGCTGATAGCGTCCCCCCAACTCACGGGGAGGGTGCATGCGGCGGTCACGGCGTTACGCGTTAGCGGTCTGTGCGGCTGCTCTGGTGCTGCTGGCGAGTGGCTGTGCCGAGCAGGGCGCCAAGACCAACGCCGGGTCGGGCCTGGACAACGCGGCGGCCCAGTCCGCCGACGACGACGTCACCGCCTGGGACGACGAGCCCACCGAGGACCCGGACGCGGGCGCCGAGAACGGTCTCGGGGCCGCACCGAAGAAGTCACCGTCGCCCAAGCCGACCGTCCGCAAGACCACGCCGACGAAGAAGAGCCCGCCGCGCCGCTCCACCCCCGAGAAGCTGGCGCCGGCGCCGCCCAAACCGGAGGCGGGTTGCACCAAGCCCCGCTACGAGGGCACCCAGGCCAGCCGGGCCAACGTCAAGGCGGCGCTGACCGACGCCGCCGGCCGCACGTACTGGCCGACCAGCGCGCCGAGCCTGCGGGTCCCGCTCGACCTGGTGAAGGCCACGGCCTGGCAGGAGAGCGGCTGGCAGTCCAACATCATCGCCTGCGACGGCGGCATCGGCCTCATGCAGGTCATGACGGACACCGCGGCCTTCGTCAACCAGCGCTTCGACCAGAGCTACGACATCCGCGCCTACCGCGACAACGCCCTGCTCGGGGCCAACTACCTGGCCTGGTTGATCAAGTACTTCGGCGACGTCTACTTCCAGGGCGACTACTCGGTCGACGCGGCCGACTGCGCCAGCCACGACGACCTGTGCCTGCTCAACGCGGTGATCGCCGCCTACAACTTCGGGCCGGGCGCGGTCGACACCGACGCCGGACTCAAGATCCCCAACCCGCGGTACGTCGACAACGTCCGCTCGCTGATGACCAACTGCGAGTGCCTCAACTTCTGATCTTGACCGCCCGGAACGCGAAGGTGTCCGCGATCCCGTTCGGGCTCGACTCCTCCACCCGGTCGATCCGCAGGCCGGCGTCGGTGACCGCGTTGAGCAGGTCGGCCAGCGGCACGTGCCAGGCACCGACCCGGGCCCGCACGCCGTGCGGCGCCCAGGCGTCGAAGGTGCGCGCCCGGTCGGCGTAGCGGGTGTTGATCGTGATCAGGTCGGCGTCGGAGCGGTCGGCGAAGGCGCCCACGAAACACGGGTGCACCCCGACGTGCACGAGCCGGCCGCCGGGCGCCAGCACCCGGGCCGCCTCGCGCAGCACGGCCGCGTAGTCGGACAGGTCGGTGTGCGCCAGCACGCAGGCGACGGCCGGCAGACTGCTGTCGCGCAGTGGCAGCCGGGTCGCGTCGGCGGCCGCGGCCGGAAGCCGGCTCCTGGCCCACCGGAGCTGGCCCTGGGAGAGGTCGACGCCGATCGGTGCCCAGCCGAGCCCGCGGATCGTCGCGGCCTGCGCTCCCCCGCCGCAGCACAGATCGAGGCAGCACCCGGCGCCCGGACCGAGCAGGTCGGCCAGGTGGATCCGCACACGCTCCATATAGGACGACGCGACCTTGGTGTAGTCCTCGTACCAGTCGGCATGCGCGTCGTACGCGGGAGGGGCGGTCATCCCGGCACGCTAACCCCGTCGTGGGGTGGGTGGGCCGATGTTCGCGGAGAGCGCACACTATCGTCGGACCCGATGAGCAACTGGGACGAGGTCGACCGGGCGCTGGCCGCCGCACCGGGCACCGCCGCCGCCTGGATCGGGCCGGTCGGTGGGACACCTGTCTACGCACGGCTGGCCGACGCGACGCATTACGCGGCCAGCACGATGAAGGTGGGCGTGCTGGTCGCGCTGCACCGGGCCGGCCTCGACCTCGACGCGCCCGTGTCCGTCCACAACAGACACCGGTCGGCCCTGCCGGGCGCCGAGCCCTATGCCAACGACCCGGCCGAGGACAGCGACTCCGTGACCTGGTCGCTGCTCGGCGGCACCAGCACGCTGCGCGCCCTGGCCCGCCAGATGATCGTCCGATCCGGCAACCTGGCGACCAATCTCTGCCTGGGCGCCGTCGGGCTGCCGGCGGTGCAGGAGGTGTGGCGGCTGGCCGGCGCCACCCACAGCGTCACCGCCCGCGGCATCGAGGACTCCGCGGCCCGGCTCGCCGGCATCGACAACCTGGTCACCGCGGGCGACCTGGCGGCACTGTTCGGCGCCGTGGTCGCCGGCGACCTGGTCCCGCCCCGCGCCCGCCGCGAGGTGCTCGGGCTGCTGGAGGCCAACGAACACCGCGACGACCTCGTCGCCGGGATACCGGCGGGCACCCGGGTGGCGCACAAGAACGGCTGGGTCACCGGCGTCCGGCACGGTGCCGGCGTGGTGTTCCCGGGCGACGCGCCGCCGTACACCGTGGTGGTCTGCACGACGACCACGCTGCCCGACGACGCGGCGTGCGCGCTGGTCGCCTCGGTGTCGACCGCCACCTGGCGAGCCCGTTTCGCCGCCTAGGCCACCGCTTCGGCGCGATACTGAGGGTCGGCCGCCGTGGTTGGCGAGGGGGGATGGGCGTGCCCGCTTGGCACGTGCGCGACTTCCACGACGACGACCTTGACCAGGCGATCGCCCTGTGGGACCAGAGCCGGCCGTCCGGCTCTCCGGTCTTCGGCGTGTCCGAGGCGATGGCCGCCGTCCGCGCCGGCCATCCGGCCGTGGTGGCCCTGGCCGGCGACGAGCTGATCGGGGCGGTGGTCGCCCGGGTCGACGGCGAACGGGCCTGGATCCTGCTGATCGCGCTCGCCGCCCGCTGGCGCAATCGCGGCGTCGGCAGCTCGCTGCTCGCCGGCCTCGAGCAGCGGCTGCGGGGGCTACACGTGCGCCGGGTCAGCGCCGTGGTGCCCGAGGAGGCGGCCGGCAGCGTGGCGATGCGCAACTCGGGTTACCAGGTCCGTGATGGGCTGACGTACTACGAGAAGGCCGAACACTTCAGCGGCGACGCCGGGTTGCTGGCGGCCCTCGGCGGCCGGCTGCTGCCGCGCGGGCTGTGGGACACGGTCGCCGGGATGGAGGCCGAGAAGGAGGCCATCGAGCAGCGGATCGTGCTGCCGCTGGCGCATCCCTCGCTCGCCGCGCGCTACGGGGTCGCGCCGCCGAAGGCGGCCATCCTGTTCGGCCCGCCGGGCACGGGCAAGACAAGCTTCGCCAAGGCGGTGGCCTCGCGCCTGGACTGGCCGTTCGTCGAGCTCTTCCCGGCCCGGCTGGCCGCCGACGGCGACGGGCTCGCGGGCGCGCTGCGGGCGGCCTTCGCCGACCTGGCCGACCTCGCCGAGGTCCTGGTCTTCATCGACGAGGTCGAGGAGATCGCCGGCGTACGCTCCGGCAACGCCACGGACCCCCGCCACGGCGTGACCAACGAGCTGCTCAAGACCATCCCCGGCTTCCGCGAGCGCGGCGACCGGCTGCTGATCTGCGCGACCAACTCGGTCCGCTCACTGGACCCGGCGTTCCTGCGTCCGGGGCGGTTCGACTACGTGCTCCCGGTCGGCCCGCCGGACGAGACCGCCCGCGCGGCGATCTGGCAGCGCTACCTCGGTCCCGCCGCCGGCAACGTCGACCTGGCCCGGCTGGTCGGGTCGAGCGAGCTGTTCACGCCGGCGGACATCGAGTTCGCGGCGCGCAAGGGCGCCCAGGCCGCCTTCGAGCGTGAGGTGCGCCACCACCGCGGCGAGCCCGCCACCACGGACGACTACCTGACCGCGATCGCGGACACCCGACCGACGCTGACGCCGGAGATGGTCGCGGCGTTCACGGAGGACATCTCCACGCACAGCCGTCGCTAGGTCCTAGTCGAGCAGGCGTTCGCGAAGGTCGGCCTTGAGCCGGTCGTCGATGCCGAGGGCGTCGCGCAGGTAGGTGTCCATGTCGCCGTGCCGGAGGGCGACCTCGTCGTACGCGGCGTCCAGGTAGGTCTCGCGCGCCTCCAGGACGGGGCGGATCGCGTCGAGGTCGAGGCCCGGGCGGCGGACCAGCATGGCACCCATGATCGACTCGTTGACGCCGTCGGCCAGGTCGTTGGTGCGCAGGTAGTCGGCCCGGATCGCCGCGGAGTCGACACCCAGGGCGGTCAACAGGATGACCGAGAGCCAGCCGGTGCGGTCCTTGCCGGCGCTGCAGTGGAACAGCAGCGGCAGGTTGTCCGGCTCGGCGATGGTCCGCACGGCGCGGGTGAACGCCTCGATCGCCGCCGGGGAGGCGACGAACCAGCGGTAGATCGCCTCCATCGCGCCGGTGGTGCCCTCGCGGGCCAGCGCCTCGTACGCGGCCAGGTCGTGGCCCAGCATCACCGCCGAGACGTAGGTGAAGACCGGGTGCTGGGGGTCGTGGATCGGGATGTGCACCACCCGCGGCTCGCCGGCCAGCCGGTCCGGCGGTGCGACCTCGATCTCGTTGGCGCTGCGCAGGTCGACGACGCAGGACAGGTCCAGCTTGCCCAGCGTCGGCAGGTCGTCGTCGACCAGCCGGCCCAGCCCGCTGGCCCGGATCAGGGCGCCGGCCCGGACGGTCCGCCCATCCGCACCGACGAGACCGCCGAGGTCACGGGCGTTCGGCGCACCCGACAACGACCACTCCACCGACATCGAAGATCCCTCCGTCGTTCTCAGCCCCTCCGGATAGGGTGCCGCACATGACGATCGAGGATGTCAGGACCCACCGGGTACGTGCGCCCCTGCACACGCCGTTCGTCACGGCGCTGCGGCGGGCCACTTCGGTGGAGACCCTCATCGTCGAGATCGTCGACCAGGACGGCCGGTCCGGCTACGGAGAGGCGCCGCAGGTCTGGCAGGTGACGGGTGCGTCGCTGGCCGGCTCGGAGGCGTGCGTCACGTCGATGCTCCGGCCGCTGCTGCTCGGCCGGGACCCGGACGACCTGGTCGCGCTGTGCCGGGCGACGTCCCGCGCCGTCGCCGGCAACGAGGCGGCCAAGGCGGCGGTCGACGTCGCGCTGCACGACCTGGCCGCGCGCCGCCTCGGCGTACCCCTGGCCCGGTTGCTGGGTGGCACGGCCCGGCGGGTGCCGACGGACGTGACGCTGACCGCGGCCGACGAGATCGGTGTCGCGGACGCGGCGCGGGCCCGGGTTTCGGAAGGCTTCACCGTGCTCAAGGTGAAGGTCGGCGCCGACCCGGCGACCGACCTGGCCCGGATCCGCGACGTCCGCGCGGCCGCCGGCCCGGGGGCGCGGATCCGCCTCGACGCCAACCAGGGCTGGGGCGCGAAGGAGGCGGTACGGATCATCCGCGCGGCCCAGGACCTGGGTGCCGACCTGGAACTGGTCGAGCAGCCGGTGCACCACCGCGACATCGAGGGCCTGCGCTGGGTCACCGACCGGGTGGACGTGCCGATCCTCGCCGACGAGTCGGTGTACGGGGTCCGTGACCTGGTCGCGGTGATCCGGGCGCGGGCCGCCGACATGGTCAACGTCAAACTCGCCAAATGTGGCGGCCTGGGACCGGCCCGCACCCTGCTCTCCCTCGCCGAGGCCCACGACATGGGCACCATCGTCGGCACGATGATGGAGAGCCCCGTGGGCGTCGGCGCCGCCGCGAGCCTGGTGGCGGCCCACGGCACCACCGCCGTCGCCGACCTGGACGCCGCCTGGTGGCTGTCCACCTCGCCGGTCAACGGCGGCCTGACCTACGAGCCCGGCACCGTCATCCTCCCGGACGCACCCGGCCTCGGCCTGAGCCTGCCCGACTGAGTCTCACCGCGGCAGGCCCTGGTACGCGGCCTGGCCGGCGATCTGGCCGCCGTCGCCGGCCACCTCGCTGCCGGTGACGAACCGGGCGTCGTCGCTGGCGAAGAAGAGCACGATCCCGGCGATGTCGTCCGGCTCGCCGACCCGCCCGAGCGCGACGTTCGCGGTGTCGAAGGTGACGCCGGTGGTCATCGGCGTGTTGATCTGGCCGGGATGCACGGCGTTGACCCGGATGCCGTGCGCGCCGAGCTCCAGCGCGGCGGTCCTGGTCAGGCCGCGGACCCCCCACTTGGCGACCACGTAGCCGGCCATCCTCGGCACGCCCTGGAGGGCGCCGACGGAGCCGATGTTGACGATCGACCCGCCGCCGGCCCGCTTCATCGCCGGGACGACGGCCTGGATGCCGTTGAAGACACCGATGAGGTTGACGTCGAGGGTGCGCTGCAGGCGCGCGGTGTCCCACTCCTCGAGCGGGGCCGGATCCGCGATCCCGGCGTTGTTGACCAGGATGTCGACCGAGCCGAACCGCTCCTCCGTGTCTCGCACGAGGTCGGCCCACGCCTCCGGCGATCGCACGTCCAGCTTCCGGGCGAGGGCTGTCGGCCCGAGCTCGGTGGCCAGGGCCTCGGCCGCGGCGACGTTGACGTCGGCGATGACCACGTTCGCGCCCTCGGCCACGAGCCGGCGCACCGTCGCGCCGCCCATCCCCATCGCGCCACCGGTGACCACCGCTGTCTTTCCTGCTACCCGTCCCATGTCGAAACCTCTCCTCAGGCCGTTTCAGTCAACGTAGGACGAGATGGGTGACGCGTCACCCTTTAGTGGGCGATGACACATCACCCTTACGTGCCCTGGAAATGGCCGTGGTGAAGCGTCGATATGGGATGACAGATCACCCCGGTCGGATCACTCCTCGAAGGGATCGTCCGCGAGGTTCTCGAGCACGGTCTCCGAGGTGACGGCCAGCATGTCGAGCTGCCGGGGGCTGAGCACGTCGAAGAAGAGCTGCCGCACGTAGCGGAGGTGCAGCGGAGTGGCCTTGTCGATCACCGATCGGCCGTCTTCAGTCGAGCAGGATCTGGTTGCCCCGGTCGTCGTCGGCGCTGGTCCGACGCTCGACCAGGCCGCGGCGGACCATGCGCGAGATCTGGTGGGTCAGCCGGGTCTTCTCCCACCTGAGGGCCTCCCGCAGCTCGAAGACCCGCATCGGGCCGCCGTGCGCCATCCGCAGCGTGCTCAACACGGCGAAGTCCGCCAGGGAGATCCCGGCGTCGCGGACCAACTGGCGGTTCATGTGCCGGCGCACGTCCTCCTGCATCGTCAGGAAGCCGTACCAGGCACGCCGCTCGCGGTCGGTCAGGCGCTCAGGCTCGGTCACGGGTCCACGCTACCGGCAGGGTGACACGTCCCCCGGCGCCCTGTGCTGTGGCGCCATCGGTGCGGGTCAATGGGGCGTGTGGGTGGGGAATCGGACGGTCGGTCGATCGGGGTCGGCCGAGCGGGCAGAATGAAGGAGAGTTCCAGCGGATGATTGAGTGACGGCGAAGATTTTCGTAGCCTGGCAGACAGGGGTGGGGACCCCGTCGGCGGTGCGGACGGGGGGCGGGCGAGTGCGAACGGACAGGCAACGAGCGGTGCGGGCAGGCAGCGACGCGATGGTACGGGTGGCCGTCGCGACTCTGTGGTCCACACCGGACGCGGTTCGTCCGATTGACAGCCGCGCGCTCGGGCGCACCGCCGACATCCCCTCCTGGGTGGCGTCGATGTCGGCAGAACAGCAGGTCGGCGACGGTGTGCTGAGCCAGCTTCTGCTGGGTGAACGGGTCCGCGTCGACGAGGTACGCGACGACGGCTGGGTCCGCGTCGTCGCACTGCAGCAGCCCGGCGTACGCGACCGGCGCGGCTATCCGGGGTGGATCCCTTCTGAGCAGCTGGTGACGGCTGACGACATCCCCGCGAGCGACGACACCACCCTTGTCGTCGACGCGACCTCGACCGACCTCCGCGCCACACCCGGCGGCCCGGTCGTGCTGGCCAACGTCATGATCGGCACCCGGTTGCTGCCACTGGGTGAGCTCGTCGACGGCTGGTGGCCGGTGGGCGCCGGCGACGGACTGATGTGGGTGGCGGCCGCCGACGTGGTCGCCGACGACGGCGCGGGCGGGCTGGCGGCCGCAGCACTCGACGTGGCGTCCCGGCTGCAAGGGGTGCCGTACGTCTGGGGCGGACTCTCCGCGTACGGCATCGACTGCTCAGGCCTCGTCCATCTGTCCTGGCGCCGGTTCGGGGTGGTGCTCCCCCGCGACGCGGCCGACCAGGCCGAGGCGACCCGCTCGGTGCCGCTGGGTTCGGAACGCCCCGGCGACCTGTACTTCTTCGCCCGTCCCGGCCGCCGCATCCACCACGTAGGCATCGTGACCGACCGGGCCGGTGGTGGTCTGCGGATGCTGCACGCCTGCTACACCCAGCGACGGGTGGTGGAGGAGCCGCTTCCCGAGACGCGTGTGGCGACCCTGGTCGCCGCGCACCGGGTAGCGGACTGAGTTCCCCGGCCGCCCGGGAATGGGTGGGCCGGGGTCGTGGTTGTGATGACTGTCGGTGTGTTCAGTGTCCCCGGGCCTCACCTAATTGCCTTCGCGGAATACCGTTCGGCTGGAGCCGCGTCGTGCCACTCGCCGAGAGGCGACCTGCATACCGACACCTGAGAACGCCGCTCCGGCAACCGCCGGGAGCGGCGTTTTCGGCTTTCGCCCTTGTGCGGGACCCCAGCCAAAGGGCCGGACCGTAGACATTGGGCCGACGACCCAAGTGCCGCCCCCGACCGTCGGCCCCGGGCACCACCGGCAAAGATCCGCCACCCTTACGCCCACGCCGACCGCCGACGCCGAAGTTGCTTGCATTTGCCGCTCGTTGCGCCGGATTACCCGCGTGTTGGGCGCGGCCCGAACAGCCAAAGTGGATCGTGCCCGCCCTCCTCGGCTCTGCCGTGCCGGCTCCGCCCGGTGCAAAGCAACCAACCGGTTGGATCGCACCTGCGCTACGTCAGCTCTGCCGTGCCGGCTCCGCCCGGTGCAAAGCAACCAACCGGTTGGATCGCACCTGCGCTACGTCAGCTCTGCCGTGCCGACTCCGCCGGCACAAACCCAACCAACCGGTTGGTTCGCGTCCGCGCGACCCGGCGCTGCCGTGCCGGTCCCGCCCGGCACAACCCAACCAACCCGTTGGTTCGCGCCGCGCTACCTCGGCGCTGCCGTGCCGGCTCCGCCGGCACAACCCAACCAACCGGTTGGATCGCGCCCGCGCGACCCCCCGTCCTGCCCGTGCCGGTCTCGCCCGGCACAAACCCAACCAACCCGTTGGTTCGCGCCGCGCTACCCGGAGCTGCCGTGCCGGCCCCGCCGGCACAACCCAACCAACCGGTTGGATCGCGCCCGCGCGACCCCCCGTCCTGCCCGTGCCGGTCTCGCCCGGCACAAACCCAACCAACCCGTTGGTTCGCGCCGCGCTACCCGGCGCTGCCGTGCCGGCCCCGCCGGCACAACCCAACCAACCGGTTGGATCGCGCCCGGCGCGCGACCCCGGTCCTGCCGTGCCGGCCCCGCCCGGCACAAACCCAACCAACCCGTGGGTTCGGAGCTGCGCTAACTGGGACCTGCCGGGCGCATCCGCCCGTTCGTTTTGCTAGTGGGTGCGGCTGTTCGGGCGCGGACCTGGCAGCGCAGCGAAGCGGAGCGGTCCCCGGCGGGAGCGACGGTCCGGAGCACCGCGGACCCGGGAACGCCAGATCTTGACCCTGATCCTCGGTTGTCGACGTTGGTCTTGGGCGAAACATGGGACGACCCCTGCCGGCGCGGGCCGGAAGGGGTCGTCTCCATAACTGCCAAGCGCTAGCTGCCGACGGTGGTCAGTTCGCGTTCTTTGCGTTTGTCTCGGGCCGATTTGGCGAGGCTCGCCACCGTCGCGACCAGTAGCGTCCCGAGGATCACCGTCAACGACAACCAGATCGGGATGTGGGGTGCCCAGCCGATGTGCTCGCCGCCGTTGATGAACGGCAGGTTGTTGTCGGCCAGGGCCTCGAGGACGAGCTTCACACCGATGAACCCGAGTACGAACGCCAGGCCGATGTTGAGGTAGACGAGCCGGTCGAGCAGGCCGCCGAGCAGGAAGTACAGCTGGCGGAGGCCCATCAGCGCGAAGACGTTCGCGGTGAAGACCAGGTACGGCTCCTTGGTCACGCCGAAGATCGCGGGGATCGAGTCGAGCGCGAAGATCAGGTCCGTCGTGCCGATCGCGATCATCACGACCAGCATCGGCGTGAACAGTCGCTTGCCGGCGCTGTCCCTGGTGGTGATCTTCGAACCGTCGAAGTCCCGCGAGAGCGGTACGGCGCGACGTACCCACCGGATGACGACGTTTTCCTTGAAGTCGTCTTCTTCGGGCTCGCCCTGGCGGGCGAAGTTGATCGCCGTGTAGACCAGGAACGCGCCGAAGATGTAGAACACCCACGAGAACTGGCTGATCAGTGCGGAGCCGGCGGCGATGAACCCACCGCGCATCACCAGCGCCAGGATGATGCCGACGAGCAGCACTTCCTGTTGGAGGTGCCTCGGAACGGCGAACCGCCCCATGATGATCACGAAGACGAACAGGTTGTCGACGCTCAGGCTGTATTCGGTCAGCCAGCCGGCGTAGAACTCGCCGGCGAACGTGGCGCCCGATGTCCACCACAGGCCCAACCCGAAGAGCACCGCCAGGCCGACGTAGATCGAAACCCAGATCGTCGACTCTTTGATGCTCGGCTCGTGTGGTCGCCGACCGATGATGAACAGGTCGGCCAGCAAGACGGCGACCATCACCACCAGGGTGATCCCCCAGACGAGCGGGGTTACGTGCAAACTCGTGGCGTTCAAATAGACCTCCGGCAGGCACACCACATCGCCGTCTGGCGACGTGCTGGGTCGTGACTGTCGGGAGGTCTCTTCCATCGCCTGGCCTGGGTTGGCCGGGCGATCGACGGTGCCGGGTCGAAGCCCGGCTCACGCCGGACGACTGCCGTGTTGACGACATCGCCGCGGAGGAATACTCCCCTCCTCGCAGCGTCATTGTCTCCCATGGGACCCGGTTTTGACACATCGACCGCCGCGACTCACCTGTGATCTCGTGCGGCGGGACACAACCTGTGCGGCGTCCTAGGATGTTTCGGGTGTCCGGACACGGTCGTGGGAGGCTTCCGGCCATGGTTCTCGAGGTTGCGCTGATCGACATCCGGCCGGGCGAGGAGGAGGCGTTCGCCGCCGCCTACCGCAAGGCCCACCCGATCGTCCGGGGTACGCCCGGCTTCCGCTCGATCCGCATGACCCGCGGGGTCGAGTCGCCGTCGCGGTTCGTGCTGCTGGTCGAATGGGACACGGTCGAGGCCCACCTGGAGAACTTCCGCGCTTCGGACCGTTTCACCGAATGGCGCAGCCTGATCGGGCCGTACTTCGCCGGTCCCCCGTTGGTCGAACACTTCACGGACGTCCCGACAGACGACTGACGCCTGCTAGTGGGAGACGGGCCCAGACCACGGCTATCCGGCTTTTCGCTGAAGTACGCCGATCGTCGCTCGTAGACGCCACCACCGTCGGCCGCCGCTGGCCGGACAGCTCCAGCCGCAGGATCGTCAGGTCGGCGAGCGCGACGTCGGCGTGCGCCTCGAAGGGCCCGGCGGGCACGGCGAAGTCCGCGCCCGGCAGCCGCGCGGCCAGGAGGACCGGATCCCGTTCTCGACGTTGCCGGCCGCGGTCGTCGAACACTTCACGGACGTGCCGGCGGACGCCTGACTCCATGTTTCGGCGCGCCTGACGGCCAATGCCGGCCGGTGGGTGGGGTTGGTTCAAGGACCTCGCCGATCGGGTGGACGGCCAGGCCGCCGTGCGTGATCGTGTGTGGCCCACCTGGAAAGTCAGGCGCGCCACGCGTGATCGTGTGCGCCGGGTCTGGCCGACACGCCGTGCGGGACCTCGACCAGCCGCACGGGATCATGCGCCGTCGCCCTCAGGAGCCTGATCGGCCGCACAGGATCATGGGGACCCTGCGTTCCCGCGACACCGGCGCCAGGCACGTCCGGGTGTGGGACGCGGCGCAGGTTGTCCAGGTACAGCTCACCGTCGTCAACGCTGATCGCGCTCCGCGGGCACGAGGTCGCGGATGTGGCGGAGGCCGGGGCGGCCGGCGAGGACGACGTCGCCGACCGGGATGAAGCCGTTGCGGCGCAGGACGGTCAGGGAGCCTGGGTTGTCCAGCGCGGCCGAGGCCACGAGCCGGTGCAGGCCGTAGGTGTCCCGGGCCAGGTCGCACACCCGGCGCACCGCGTCGGTCGCGACGCCTCGGCCGCTCGCGTGTTCGGCGACGCGGAAGCCGAGCTCGGCGGTGCCGTCCGTCACGTCGACCAGGTTGAAGCGGCCGAGGACCGTCTCGCCGTCGTCGTCGATCAGCAGGTGGAAGTGGTCCAGGCCGGCGGCCTGGTCGGCGAGCAGGTCCGCGTGGCGGGTGGCGAAGTCGGCGAAATAGGCGTCGCCCCGGTCGGAAATGGAGCGGGTGAAGTAGGCCCTGTTCTCCTGCTCGAAGCGCAGCAGGGCGGCGGCGTGGCCGGCGGCGAGCCGTTGGAGTTCGGGCATCGCGTCATATTAGGCAGGCGTGCGGAGATCGACATGTGATTTAGTCGCCCGCATGACGGATCGCGTAGCGCTCGTGACCGGGGTCAGTCGGCGGGCCGGAATCGGCGCGGCGGTCGCGCAACGGCTCGCCGCGGACGGGCATCGGCTGCTGTTGAGCGGGCTGCCCTCCTACGACGACGACCAGCCCTACGGCGGCGACCCCGACGGCGTCCCGGCGATCATGGCGGGGCTGGCCGGCGGTCCGCACCACTACTCCCCCGTCGACCTGACCGACCCCGCCGCCCCGGCCGCGCTGGTCCGGACCGCGGTCGAGCGGTTCGGTCGGGTGGACACGCTCGTGGCCGTGCACACCTACTCCACCGCCAACGCGTTCGGCGGCCTGGACGCAGACGAGATCGACCGACACCTGATCATCAACGTACGGGCGACGATGCTGCTGGTCGAGGCGTTCGCCGCCGCCCACGACGCCGGCGCCGGACGGGTCGTGCTGTTCTCCAGCGGCCAACGACTGGGGCCGATGATCGGCGAACTCCCGTACGCGATCAGCAAGGCGGCCGTCGAGAACCTGACCCGGCAGCTCGGCACGACGCTCATGCACCGCGGCATCACGATCAACTGTCTGAACCCCGGACCGACCGACACCGGCTGGGCCACGCCCGCGGACCAGGAGGCCGCCGCCCAGCTCTTCCCCGGCGGCAGGTGGGGCGCCCCGGACGACGCCGCGCGGCTGGTCGGCTGGCTCTGTTCGCCGGACGCATCCTGGGTCACCGGCCAGGTGATCGACTCCGAGGGCGGCTTCAACCGCTACGGCTGACAGCCCGCGCCCGGACCAGCAGCAACGCGCCTGTTCTGGACCCGGTTGCTCGACAGTGAACTTGGTCGTTGTCCGGCCCGGCGTCAGGCCTGGGCGACCGACAGCAGGGCCGGCGAATCGGCGGATACGGGTGTCAGGCGCGTCGGGGTTGAGCCGGTGAAGGTGCGGAAGTCGCGGATCAGGTGCGCCTGGTCGTAGTAACCGGCGTCCGCCGCGACCGCGGCCCAGCCCTCGTCGGCCGCGCGCCCGGACCCGGCGTAAGCCCGCTCGAAGCGGATCAGCCGCCCCAGCACCTTGGGCGGCAGGCCGAGCTCGCGGCGGAAGACAGCGCCCAGGTGGCGCCGGCTCCAGCCGGCCTCGGCGGCCAGCATGTCGACCGGGATCGTGCCGCCGCTGTGCCGCAGGCGCCGCCAGGCGCCGGACACCCGCGGATCCGGATCGGGGGTGTCGGCGAGCCGGGCGCCGAACGCCCGGTCGAGCAGCGCGAACCGCTCGCCCCAGCCCGCGGCGGCGCCGAGTCGCGCGGGCAGGGCGCGAAGGTCGCCCAGCCCGGCGCCGTCGAGCGACTCGACCCCCACCACCCGGTTGGCGACCTCGCCGAACGGCCGGCCCAGCAGGCGGCCCGCGACCAGCGGGTCGAGCATCACCTGGACGCCCTCGGCGGTGCCGGCGGCGGTGACCGTGTCGACATAGCTGTCGGACAGGCCGGTCGCGAACGACGCGACGCCGGTGGCGCCGCACGACGGGCCGCGGGGGTCGCGGACGTCCAAGGGCACGCCCCAGCCGATCACCAGGACGCACCGCGAGACCGCGACCTCGCGGCGGGCGAGTGGTGCCGTGGCCCGTTCGGCGTAGCCGACGTACGGGCCGACGGCCCGTCGGAGCGCGCCCGTGGGCGCTCCGACGGTGTAGCCGATCATTTGACTCCGGCCACGTCCATGCCGCGTAGCTCCTTCTTGAGTTCGTGCACCTCGTCGCGGATCCGGGCCGCCAGCTCGAACTGCAGGTCGCGGGCCGCGGCCAGCATCTGGTCGTTGAGCTGCTGGATGAGCTGGGCCAGGTCGTGCCGGGCCATGCCCTCGCGGGACGGCCGCGCGGTCGCCGCCTTGCCCTTGGACCTGGTCTCCGGGACCGGGCCCTTGCCGCGGGACATCTGGCGCCCGCCGCCGCCCACGGTCGCGGGACCGAGGGCGCCCTCGGTGTCCTCAGCCTCGCGGTAGATGTCGTCGAGGATGTCGTGGATCTTCTTGCGGAGCGGCTCCGGCGAGATGCCGTTGGCCTCGTTGTGCGCCACCTGCTTGGCCCGCCGCCGGTTGGTCTCGTCGATCGCCGAGGCCATCGACGGGGTCATCTTGTCGGCATACATGTGGACCTGGCCGGACACGTTTCGGGCGGCCCGGCCGATGGTCTGGATCAGTGACCGGCCGCTGCGCAGGAAGCCCTCCTTGTCGGCGTCGAGGATCGACACCAGGGACACCTCGGGCAGGTCGAGACCCTCGCGCAGCAGGTTGATGCCGACCAGCACGTCGTAGTCGCCCTTGCGCAGCTCGCGCAGCAGCTCGACCCGGCGCAACGTGTCGACCTCGGAGTGCAGGTAGCGCACCCGGATGCCGTGCTCGAGCAGGTAGTCGGTCAGGTCCTCGGACATCTTCTTGGTCAGGGTGGTGACCAGCACGCGCTCGTCGCGCTCGGTGCGCAGCCGGATCTCGTGCATCAGGTCGTCGATCTGGCCCTTGGTCGGCTTGACCACGACCTCGGGGTCGATCAGGCCGGTCGGCCGGATGACCTGCTCGACGAACTCGCCGCCCGCCTCGCGCATCTCCCACGGACCCGGCGTCGCCGAGAGGAAGACCAGCTGGCCGACCCGGTCGAGCACCTCGTCGAACCGCAGCGGCCGGTTGTCGGCCGCGCTGGGCAGCCGGAAGCCGTGCTCGACCAGCAGCCGCTTGCGGGACGCGTCGCCCTCGTACATGGCGCCGATCTGCGGGACCGTCACGTGCGACTCGTCGATCACCGTGACGAAGTCGTCCGGGAAGTAGTCGAGCAGGCAGAACGGCGGATCGCCGTAGTCGCGCCCGTCGATGTGCATCGAGTAGTTCTCGATGCCGTTGCAGAACCCGACCTGGCGCATCATCTCGACGTCGTAGGTCGTGCGCATGCGTAGTCGCTGCGCCTCGAGGAGCTTGTTCTGCCCCTCGAGCTCGGCCAGGCGGTCGGCCAGCTCGGTCTCGATGCGCCCGATCGCCCGCTCCATCCGCTCGGCGCCCGCCGCGTAGTGCGACGCCGGGAAGATGAACAGGTCGTCGACCTCGCGGATCACGTCGCCGGTCAGCGGGTGCAGGTAGTAGAGGTTCTCGATCGTGTCGCCCCACAGCTCGACCCGAACCGCCAGCTCCTCGTACGCCGGGATGATCTCCAGCGTGTCGCCGCGGACCCGGAACGTGCCACGGGTGAACGACATGTCGTTGCGGGTGTATTGGATGTCGACCAGGTGGCGCAGCACCTTGTCACGGTCGATCTCGGCGCCGCGCTTGAGCCGGACCGCCTGGTCGAGGTATTCCGACGGGGTGCCCAGGCCGTAGATCGCCGACACGGTGGCGACCACCACCACGTCTCGCCTCGTGAGCAGCGACATCGTCGCCGAGTGCCGCAGCCGCTCGACCTCGTCGTTGACCGACGAGTCCTTCTCGATGTAGGTGTCGGTCTGCGGGATGTAGGCCTCGGGCTGGTAGTAGTCGTAGTAAGAGACGAAGTATTCGACGGCGTTGTTGGGCAGCAGCTCGCGGAACTCCTTGGCGAGCTGGGCACAGAGCGTCTTGTTGGGCGCGAGCACCAGCGCCGGCCGCTGCAGCCGCTCGATCAGCCACGCGGTCGTCGCGCTCTTGCCCGTGCCGGTCGCTCCGAGGAGCACCGAGTGCCGGTCACCCTGACGCACTCGCCGCTCAAGCTCGTCGATGGCCGCCGGCTGGTCGCCGGCGGGCTGGTAGTCGCTGACGACCTCGAACCGCCGGTCGGTGCGGGGGATGTCCAGGGTCATGCTCATAAAACTACGTCGGGGGTACGACATCTTCCCGCGACGGGACGATGCGTACGTGATCGGCTTCGATATTGTCATTGTGTGTGATAGGTCACCGCGCTACCGTTTGAGCGTAGGCCGCTCGCGGCGGCCGACTGGGTGCATGATCGGGCCTCCACACCGGCCGGTCGTCCCCGGCGCTGTGGTTGCAGCCCCGACACATCAGTCGGCGTGCGCACCCGACGCGGTCGCGCGATGCGCAGACCGGCCGCCGCGAGCGCCCTTGGCGCGTACTCCACCGTGCACCCCGCACGTCACCTCAGCCACGGTCAGCCGTTCAACCACGCGTGACCCTTTCTCGTCGTCCCGCCGAGCGGCGGCGCATCGTCGCGCTCGTCGTACTCGGCTGCGTCTCGCTCGGCTCCCTCGCCGGCCTGATCGGTGGCCTGGTCTCCTGCTCGCCGCAGAAGCAGGCCACGCCGGCCCGGCCGCTGTCCTCGGCCGAGGCGCAGCGGCTGGCCGACATGCGGGTGACCAACTACCGCGACGAGCGCGCCGGCGTCACCGCGACCTGGGGCGACGGCGACGCCCAGGTCCGGGTGGCCGGCTGGGTCGACTGGAAGCGCGCCCTGGCCTACCTGCGGGTCGGCGGCCCCGGCGCCGGTGACCAGCGCGGGCTGCTGCAGGCCGTACCCGGCCTGGTGGCGAACCGACCCGCGACGGCGAGCGAGGTCGCCGCGGAGGCCGAGGCACCGCGGCCGAGCGACGCCACGAAGCCCGCTCCGCCGGTGGCCGAGCCGCCGGCCGCGCCTCCCACCGACGGCTGGCAGCTGCGCGGCTGGACCCCCACGGGCAAGAAGGCGACGCAGCTGGACACGTTCCTGTCGCTGATGTTCGTGCTGGCGAGCACCAAGCCGGACCAGCCGGACCTGCTGGCCAAAACGGACGCGCGGTGGCTCGGTCAGGACCGGATCGGGGGTACGCCGGTCGACGTGCTGCTGGGCCCGGCCATCCCGCCGCAGCCGCTGCCGACCGCCAACCCGACACCGACGCCGACCGCGAAGCCCAAGGCGAAGGCATCCGCGGAGAGCACCCCGACCGAAACGATGAGTCCCAGCCCGACGGCCACCGCCAGCCCGAGCCCGTCGCGCACCGCCCCGCCGACCGCCCTCAACGAGCTCGGGGGCGCGATGCACTACTGGCTGGACCCGAGTTCCAAGCTGCGCCGTTTCGAGGCGCTGCTGCCCGCCAACATGACCGCCCGGGTCGACCTCGACCGCGCCGTGCGCCCGGAGCTCAACGCCGTCGCCGCGTTCGGCGGCAACCCGATCACACCGCGCGAGCCGAACAAGGCCGAGGCCACCCTGCTGACCAAGATGCGCCAGCGCAACCTGGACCGCGGCGGCGCGAAGTTCACCATCTCGGTGCCCACGCTGCCGGTGGCCGACCTGCGCGGCACCGGCTGGCTGGACTGGAACAACACGGTGGCGTACCTGGCCGTGCACGACTCCCGCAAGCCCACCGATGTCGCGTTCATGCGGGCCGACCCGACCGGGATGACGTTCCAGACGAAGTCCGGCAAGGCGATCGAGGAACCGCCGCTGCCGGCGCCGGACGGCGGCTGGACCTTCCAGGCGTGGAACCAGCGGTCCGACGCCCGCGGCGGCCTCGACATCGACCTGCTGCTCGGCGAGGCGCTCGCGCTGGCCTCGCCGATGCGGGACAGCGCCGACTACTTCGAGGAGAACGCGTCGTTCCTGCGCAAGGACACGGTCGACGGGGTCGCGGTGACCGTGTTCGAGATCGCCAAGCCGGCCGAACAAGGCAAGATCGGCCGCGGCCAGGCCCGACTGCGCTACTGGCTCGACAAGACCGGCGCGGTCAAGCGGCTGGAGGCGCGTACCCGGGCCGGCACCTTCGCCCAGCTGGACCTCGTCGACGGCACGGTGCCGAACCTGCCAACCGGCCAGCTGGGTTAGTCGGCGGGGCGCCAGCCGGTGCGGGCCGCCCAGGCGTCGGCGCGGACGTAGAGCTCGTCGAAGAACGGCTCCTTCGCGTCCAGGTAGTCGTCGATCGGACGGCCCGCGTTGGCCCGCTTGAGCTCGGCGTACGCGTCGCGGTCAGCGGGGTCGGCGCGCAGGTGGTCGCGCAGCAGCAGGGCCGTGCGCCAGCCCGGCGAACCCGCCACCCGGACGTGCAGGTTGACCCGGCGCCCCGGGTCGGCGTTGGCGTGCATCCGCTTCTCCCACGGCCCGGCGTCCGGCGGCTTCGGCCGGTCCTGGTAGACGCCCGGCTTGCGCGGAAAGCCCGCCGCGGTCAGCGGCTCGGCCAACGCGTCGGCCTCGGCCAGCGAGTCGACGGTCAGCATGATGTCGACGACGTCCTTGGCGGGCAGGCCCGGGCACAGCGGTCGAACCGATGTGGTCGATCCGGTGCTCGCCCACGCGGCGCAGGATCCGGGCGGCCAGCCGCTGGTACTGCTCCGGCCACGTCGGGTCGTAGTCGACCAACGTCGCGAGCGGATCCTTGTCGGCCCACCGGCCGGCCCGCACGTTGGCCTCGAAGGGCAGCAGCCGGTCGGTCCACAAGGCATCGACGGCGGCAGCCAGTGCGTCCGGTGGGCCGCCGTTGTCGAGCACCACGTCGGCGGCCGCGCGGCGGGTGGCGTCGTCGATCTGCGCCGCGATCCGGGCAGCCGCGTCCTGCTGTGGTCATCCCTCGGTCGCGGACCAGCCGCTCGACGCGCACCTCGGGTGCCGCGTCGACGACCACGACCAGGTGGTACGCGGCCGCGAGCGCCACCTTCGACCAGCAGCGGGACGTCGTTGACGACGATCGCGTCCGGCGGTGCGGCGGCCGCCAGCTCGCGCGCTGCGCGCCCGGATCAGCGGGTGCAGGATGCCTTCCAGCCGCTTGCGGGCGGCGCGGTCGCCGAACACGACCCGGCCGAGCGCCGGCCGGTCGAGCGCGCCGTCGGCGGTGAGCACCTCCGGCCCGAAGGCCGCGACCACCTCGGCGAGCCCGTGTGTGCCGGGCTCGACCACCTCGCGGGCCAGCCGGTCGGAGTCGATCACCACCGCGCCGTTGGCCAGCGAACCGGGCCGCCGCCGCACTCTTGCCGGCCCCGATCCCGCCGGTCAAGCCCGACCAGCAACACGTTGCGCCAGGCTAACAAGCAAGCGGCCCCGCACCGTACTGCGGCCGCTCCGTGGGGCGTCCGGGGCTCGCCCCGGACAGGCAAGGAAGAGCCCCGCCGCGCTTTCCGCGGACGGGGTGAACCGTGGAACTCCTACTTGCCGGCCAGCTTCTCCCGAAGCGCGGCGAGCGCCTCGTCGGTGGCCAGCGTGCCGGCCGGCTCCTCGGCCGCCCGGCTGGGCGTGGAGGACGCGAGGACGACGACGCGCCGCCACCGCGTGCTGCGCCGGCGGGCGCCGGCGGAGCCGCGGCGGCCTCGGCGTCGGCGGCGCGGGCGGTCTGCACCTGCTTGGTGTGGGCCTCCCAGCGCAGGCGGGCCTCGGCGTACTGCCGCTCCCAGTCCTCGCGCTGCTTGTCGTAGCCCTCGAGCCACTCGCCCGTCTCCGGGTCGAAGCCCTCGGGGTAGATGTAGTTGCCCTCGTTGTCGTACGTCGCGGCCATGCCGTAGAGGGTCGGGTCGAAGTGCTCCTCGCCCTCGACGAAGCCCTCGTTGGCCTGCTTGAGCGACAGCGAGATCCGCCGACGCTCCAGGTCGATGTCGATGACCTTGACCATGACGTCGGAGCCGACCTGCACGACCTGCTCCGGGATCTCCACGTGGCGCTCGGCCAGCTCGGAGATGTGCACCAGGCCCTCGATGCCGTCGTCGACCCGGACGAACGCACCGAACGGAACCAGCTTGGTGACCTTGCCCGGCACGATCTGCTGGATCGCGTGGGTGCGGGCGAACTGGCGCCACGGGTCTTCCTGGGTCGCCTTCAGCGACAGGGAGACCCGCTCGCGGTCCAGGTCGACGTCGAGAACCTCGACCTCGACCTCCTGGCCGACCTCGACAACCTCGGACGGGTGGTCGATGTGCTTCCAGGACAGCTCGGAGACGTGCACCAGACCGTCGACGCCGCCGAGGTCGACGAACGCGCCGAAGTTGACGATCGAGGAGACCACGCCCTTGCGGACCTGGCCCTTCTGGAGCTTGTTCAGGAACTCGGTGCGCACCTCGGACTGGGTCTGCTCGAGGTAGGCGCGGCGGGACAGAACCACGTTGTTGCGGTTCTTGTCCAGCTCGATGATCTTGGCCTCGAGCTCCCGGCCCACGTAGGGCTGCAGGTCACGGACCCGGCGCATCTCGACCAGCGACGCGGGCAGGAAGCCGCGCAGCCCGATGTCGAGGATGAGACCACCCTTGACCACCTCGATGACGGAGCCGCGGACGACGCCGTCCTCTTCCTTGATCTTCTCGATGGTGCCCCACGCCCGCTCGTACTGCGCGCGCTTCTTCGAGAGGATCAGGCGGCCTTCCTTGTCCTCCTTCTGGAGGACCAGGGCCTCGATGTGGTCACCGACCGACACAACCTCAGCGGGGTCGACATCGTGCTTGATCGACAACTCACGAGAGGGGATGACCCCCTCGGTCTTGTAGCCGATGTCGAGCAGGACCTCGTCCCGATCGACCTTGACGACGGTGCCTTCGACAATGTCGCCGTCGTTGAAGTACTTGATGGTCTCGTCGATCGCGGCGAGGAAAGCTTCCTCGGAACCGAGGTCGTCGACGGTGACCTTGTTTGGCGCTCGAGGTGGCCTCGATGCTGCTCGTCATGTGGGCTGTTGCTCCGGTCGGATGGTGTGTCACAGCTGCGGTGCGGGTAGCTAATGACCTGTGTGCGCCCGCGAATTGGTCGTCGGGCACACCGCAACGATCGCCCATGATCATTGATGGTGTCCGTCGACCGCGGAGCCTGCTCCCTGCCGAGGCACGCAACCCACGTGTGCATCGAACAGCTTACCGTGCGCAATACCACAGGGTCCAACCCTCCCCAAGCCGTGCCGGGTTCGTACCGCGTGATGGGGTTAAGTCCGTGTCTGACGACGATCCCGGGGTGGCCCGGCGCGACGGTGACCGACGCCGAGAGCCCGCCGCGCCAGCCGGCGCTGGTGGGACACCGACGCCGACACCTACCAGGCCGAGCACGGCGACTTCCTCGGCGACGTCGACTTCGTCTGGTGCCCGGAGGGCCTGCGCGAGGCCGACGCCCGCCTGCTCGGCCCGATCGCCGGGCGGCGGATCCTCGAGGTCGGCTGCGGCGCCGCGGCCGGCTCGCGCTGGCTGGCCACGCAGGGTGCCGAGGTGGTCGCGACCGACCTGTCCGCCGGCATGCTGCGGCACGCGTGACGCCAGAACACAGCATCCGGGGTACGCGTGCCGCTGGTCCAGGCCGACGCGATGGCGCTGCCGTTCCGGGACGGCGATCGTTCGACATCGCGTTCACCGCCTTCGGCGCGGTGCCCGTTCGTCGCCGACTCGGCGGCACGTGATGCGCGAGGTGTTCCGGGTGCTGCGGCCCGGCGGGCGCTGGGTGTTCTCGGTGACCCACCCGATGCGCTGGATCTTCCTGGACGACCCCGGCGAGGGCGGCCTGGTGGCCGTCCACTCGTACTTCGACCGGCGCCCGTACGTCGAGACGACGACCGCGGCGGGACGCCGACCTACGTCGAGCAGCACCGCACCCTCGGCGACCGGATCCGCGAACTGGTCGCGGCCGGCTTCGTCCTGAGCGACCTGATCGAGCCGGAGTGGCCCGAGGGGCACGACCGGATCTGGGGCCAGTGGAGCCCGCTGCGCGGGCGGCTGTTCCCCGGCACGGCGATCTTCGTCGCCGACTCGGCCGTGAGCCGCCGCTCGCGCTGCGGTTCGGCGCGGGCGGGTCGAGAATCCATTCATGGCCCTCTCCGTCTTCCGCACCAAGAGCATCGAGCGGTCCATTCAGGAGACCGACGAGCCCGGGCACAGGCTCAAGCGCGAGCTGAGCGCCCTGGACCTCACCGTCTTCGGCGTGGGCGTGATCGTCGGTACGGGCATCTTCGTGCTGACCGGCCAACAGGCGGCCCGCAACGCCGGCCCGGCGATCGTCATCTCGTTCCTGCTCGCCGCGGTGGTCTGCGCGCTGGCCGCGCTCTGCTACGCGGAGTTCGCGTCGACGGTGCCGGTGGCCGGGAGCGCCTACACTTCGGCTACGCCACCCTCGGCGAGTTGGTCGCCTGGATCATCGGCTGGGACCTGGTGCTGGAACTCGGCCTCGGTGCGGCGGTGGTGGCGCGCGGCTGGAGCGCGTACCTGCAGACGCTCTTCGGTCTGCCCACCTGGCTGGCCGGCGACGACGCGATCCCGGACTGGGGTGCGATCTTCATCGTGGCCCTGCTGACCGTCGTCGGCGTGGTCGGCACGAAGCTGTCCGGCCGGCTCACCGGCATCCTGGTCGCGGTCAAGGTCGCGGTGGTGCTGTTCGTGATCGGCCTCGGGCTGTTCTACATCACGGCCGACAACTGGACGCCGTTCGTGCCGCCGGCGCAGCCCGCCCCGGCGTGTCCGGCGGCGAGGAGCCGCTGCTGCAGGCGCTGCTCGGGGTGGTGCCGCAACAGTTCGGCTTCTTCGGCATCGTGGCGGCGGCGTCGATCGTGTTCTTCGCCTACATCGGCTTCGACGTGGTCGCGACCACCGCCGAGGAGACCCGCAACCCGCAGCGCGACGTCCCCCGCGGGATCCTCTGGTCGCTGGCGCATCTGCGCCGTGCTCTACATGGCGGTCGCGTTCGTGGTGACCGGTATGGCGAAATACTCGTCACTGGACACCGGGGCGCCGCTGGCCAAGGCGTTCACCGACGTCGGCGTCGAGTGGGCGTCGAAGGTGATCTCGCGTCGGCGCCGTCTGCGGCATCACGACGGTGATCCTGGTGCTGCTGCTCGGCCAGTCCCGGGTGCTGTTCGCGATGTCCCGGGACCGCCTGCTGCCGCCGGCGCTGGCCCGGGTGCACCCGCGCTTCGGGACGCCGTGGCTGCTCACCATCGCCACCGGCGCCGTGGTCGCGCTCGTCGCCGGCTTCGTGCCGCTGGCCAAGCTCTCGGAGCTGACCAGCATCGGCACCCTGTTCGCGTTCGTGGTGGTGGCGATCGGCGTGGTCGTCCTGCGCCGCACCCGGCCGGATCTGCCGCGCGCCTTCCGTACCCCATGGGTGCCGGTCCTGCCGATCGTCGCCGTCGCTGGCCTGCCTGTGGCTGATGATCAACCTGCCGGTCGACACCTGGATCCGGTTCCTGGTCTGGATGGCGATCGGCTTCGTCGTCTACTTCGTGTACGGCATGCGCGCCGCCGGCCGCCGCCGCGCGTCGGGCCGTGGCGCCGACCCCGGTCTCCCCCGCCCCCGGCCGCGCGACCGGGTTGAGCCGTCGGTTTTGTCCGTTTTCGGGCGGGTATCGGCTCGCTCATGGGACTCCACAAGGGCGACAAGGTGAGCTGGCGGAGCCATGGCCAGCGGGTATACGGCACGGTCGAAGAGAAGATCACGTCGCGTACGTCGGCGGCCGGCCGCACCGTGGACGCGTCCAGCGACGAGCCGCAGTACCGCGTCCGCAGCGTCCACACCGGCCAGGAGGCCGTGCACACCGAGGAGGCGCTGCGCCGCGAGTGACTCGCCGGACCCGCCCGGCGTCAGTGGTCGGCGCTGTTCCAGTCGCGGCCGAGGCCGACCGAGACCTCGAGCGGCACCGCGAGCGGGTAGGCGCCGCCCATCGCGTCGCGGACCAGGGCCTCGAGCTGCTCGCGCTCGCCGTCGGCGACCTCGAAGACGAGCTCGTCGTGGACCTGGAGGAGCATCCGGGAGCGGAGGCCGGCTTCCTTGATGGCCGCGTCGACGCGGAGCATCGCGACCTTGATGATGTCGGCGGCGGAGCCCTGGATGGGTGCGTTGAGCGCCATCCGCTCGGCCATCTCGCGGCGTTGGCGGTTGTCGCTGATCAGGTCGGGCAGGTAGCGGCGGCGGCCGAGGATGGTCTCGGTGTAGCCGTCCTGGCGGGCGCGGTCGACGACGGCCCGCAGGTAGTCGCGGACGCCGCCGAAGCGGTCGAAGTATTCGTCCATCAGGCCGCGGGCCTCGTCGGCGGCGATGCCGAGCTGCTGGGACAGGCCGTAGACGCTCAGCCCGTAGGCCAGGCCGTAGTTCATCGCCTTGATCTTGCGGCGGTGGTCGGCGGTGACCTCGGCGAGCGGCAGGGCGAAGACCGAGGACGCGGTGGCGGCGTGGAAGTCGGCGCCGGAGTTGAACGCGTCGATCAGGGCCTCGTCTTTTGACATGTCGGCCATGATGCGCATTTCGATCTGGCTGTAGTCGGCGGTCAGCAGCGTCTCGAAGCCCTCGCCGACCACGAACGCGCGCCGGATGCGGCGGCCTTCCTCGGTGCGGATCGGGATGTTCTGCAGGTTGGGGTCGGTCGACGAGAGCCGGCCGGTGGCGGCGACGGTCTGGAAATAGGTCGTGTGGATGCGGCCGTCGTCGGACACCGACTTGAGCAGCCCGTCGACCGTGGACTTGAGCTTGGCGACGTCGCGGTGCCGCAGCAGGTGCTCCAGCAGCGGGTCGCCGGTCTGCACGAACAGACCCTGCAACGCGTCGGCGTCGGTGGTGTAGCCCGACTTGATCCGCCGGGTCTTCGGCAGGCCGCGCTCGGTGAACAGGATCTCCTGGAGCTGCTTGGGCGAGCCGAGGTTGAACTCGCGCCCGACCACCGCGTAGGCCGCCTGGGCCGCCGCCTTCACCTCGGCCGCGAAGTGCGCCTCGATGTCGGAGAGGTAGTGGGTGTCGGCCGCGATGCCGACCTGCTCCATGCGGGCCAGCACCTCGGAGAGCGGCAGCTCGACGTCGGCCATCAGGCGGATCGAGAGCTCGCCGTCGCGGGACAGCTCGGCGTCGATCGCCTCGGCCAGGTCGAGGGTGGCGCGGGCGTGCAGCATCAGGTTCTGCTCGACGATGCCCTCGTCGGCGCCCAGGCCGTCGATGGTGAGCTGGCCGGTCTCCGGGCGTGTCGACGCGCAGCTCGCGGTGCAGGTAGCGCAGGGCCAGGTCGGCCAGGTCGTAGGTGCGCTGGTCGGGCCGGGCCAGGTAGGCCGCGATGGCGGTGTCGCGGGCGACGCCGCGCAGCTCCCAGCCGCGGGCGGCGAACGCCAGCCGGGCCGGCTTGCTGTCGTGCAGCACCTTGGGGTGCTCGTCGGAGGCGAGCCAGCCGGCGACCGCGTTCTCGTCGTCGGGCTCGAGCTGGGTCGGGTCGAACCAGGCGGCCGGCCCGTCGGCGGTGGCCAGCGCCGATGCCGGTCAGCTCGCCGGTGCCCCGGCCGAACTGCCCCGCGACCGCCACGCCGGTCGGCACGCCGGCCCGCACGTGCTCGGTCAGCCAGGCGCCGACCGCGCCTTCGGCGAGGATCTCGCCGAACAGGTCGAAGCCGGACTCGGCCTCGGGCTCGACGGCGTCGAGGTATTGGTAAAGCCGGTCGCGCAGCACCCGGAACTCGAGGGCGTCGAAGACCTGGTGCACGGCCTCGCGGTCCCAGCCCGTGCCAGCGCGCGTCGTCGGGACCCATCGGCAGCTCGAGGTCGCACACCAGCGCGTTGAGCTCGTAGTTGCGGATCACGTTGGCGAGGTTGGCGCGCAGGTTCTCGCCGGCCTTGCCCTTGATCTTGTCGGCGTTGGCGATCACGCCGTCGAGGCCGCCGTACTCCTTGATCCACTTCGCGGCGGTCTTGTCCCCCACGCCGGGCACGCCGGGCAGGTTGTCGCTGGTCTCGCCGACCAGCGCGGCCTTGTCGCGGTATTGCGTCGGCGGCACGAAGTATTTGCGCCTCGACCGCCTCCGGGTTCATCCGGGCCAGCTCGGAGACCCCACGCACCGGGTAGAGCACGGTCACATGGTCGTCGACCAACTGGAACGCGTCGCGGTCGCCGGAGCTGATGATCACCTCCATGCCCGCGTCGCGCGGCCTGCGTGGCGAGCGTGGCGATCACGTCGTCGGCCTCGAAACCCGGCCTTCTCCACCACCGGGATCCGCAGCGCGGCGAGCACCTCCTTGACCAGGCTGACCTGGCCCTTGAATCGGCTCGGCGTCTCGGACCGGCCCGCCTTGTATTCCGCGTAACGCTCAGTGCGGAACGACTGCCGCGACACGTCGAAGCGACACGCGATGTGCGTCGGCTTCTCGTCGCGCAGCATGTTGATCAGCATCGACGTGAAGCCGAACACCGCGTTGGTCGCCTGCCCCGTCGTGGTGGAGAAGTTATCCACCGGCAGGGCGAAGAACGCGCGGTAGGCCAGCGAGTGGCCATCGAGCAGCAGGATCCGGGGTTGGTCGCTCACCCGAGCGATGCTAGTCGCCGGGTACGACAAGTCGTCCGGCGGTCCCGATCAGTTTCATCCGCGATGTCCGGATCAAGCGAATGCGCCATACCCAGATCAAGACCATCCTTGCCCGGGTCCGCTTCGGTCCGGACCGTCGCTCCCGCCGGAGACCGCTGGCTGCGCTTCGCTGCCAGGTCCGCGATGCTCTCTTTCCTCTCAGTCCCGAAGCTCGTGGCCGCCGCGATGGCAGGGTCCGCCAAGGGCGGCCGACTTGTCCGGGATTGCGCGCGCGGGTGATCGGCGGGCGGTCTGCGAATTCGCACCGCGGTGTCAGCATGGCCGGGTCCCGGCCGGGTGGCCGGTGATCGTTTGCAGCCGGTCGGCGCTGGCAGGTCGGGTTTGGTTGATCGTTTGTGCCTCATCGACACGTGGTGCGGCGTGTCGCGCTGGTCAGGCACACATGATCGTGCCGCGGAGTCGAAGTCGTGCAGATCCGCTACAAACGATCAAGGCACCGCTGTCCGCGACCTAGCCAGCGCTCCGAAGCCCGCGTGGCACGGGTCGACGTCGCCGAACCGGCCAGCGGCGGATCTCATCCGCCGCGTCCCGGTGACCGCTTCGGCCCGTGCACCCGCCGGGTGGGGCCGGCGTGCACAGCCTCGGCGCGGCGGGCCGCGCCGCGTGCCTCGGCGGTGTTCCGGTTGGCCGCCCTTCACTCCTCAGCGTCGCCACGGACCCGCCCACCGCTCAGCGCCGTCGCCGGCCACCTGCGAGGCGTTCCCTTTGGGCGGCGGTCTGGCACCCCGAGGCCCGCCCCTGGCCTCGGGGTTGTGACGTGCCGCGCGGGCCCATTTCCCTTAGGCCTCCGCGTCGTCACCGGCCACCCGCGAGGCGTTCCCTTGGCGTCGCGGCCTGGCACCCCGAGGCCCGCCCCTGGCCTCGGCGTTGTGACGAGCCGCGCGGGCCTACTTCCCTCAGGCCTCGCCGTCGCGTCGAGGCGGTTCCGGTGTCGCAGGCCGCGCTGCTCGACAAGGAACTGGTCACCGAGGTGCCGATGCCGCGCACCAACACCCTGTACCTGAACACCGGGAGCGGCCCGTTCAAGGACGCCTCCCTCAGGGCCGCCGCCCGCGAGGCCCTCGACGCCGAGTCGATCGTCAAGGGCGTGTACGAGGGCCGCGCGGACGTCGCGAAGGGCTTGCTCGGCCCGGCCCTCCCCTGGGCCGCCGAGCTGCGCAAGCCGGTCTCGCGCGCCAGTCCGGTGATCCGGACGGGAAGACGATCACGATCGGAGCTTCACCGACCGCGCCGAACTGCCGGAGGTGGCCCAGACGCTGCAACAGCAGCTCCAGAAGGCCGGGTTCAAGGTGAAGCTGGACGTCCGCAAGTACGCGACATCGAATCCGACGCGCTGGCGGGCGAGTTCGACGCCTTGATCCTGTCCCGGGCGACCGTCCTCGACTCGGGCGACCCGGCGGCGTACCTCTACAGCGACTTCGGATCGAAGGGTTCCTTCAACATCTCGCAGCTGTCCGACAAGAAGGTCGACACGGCCCTGGAGAAGGCCGCCGGGACGAAGACCGGTGACGCGCGCCGCCGGGCCGTCGTCGAGGCGGAGGCCGCGGTGCTGGCCACCGACGCCGCGATCCCGATGCTGCACGAGCGTGTGATCCAGGGCGACGCGGCCGGTGTCGTGGACGTCGAGCACGACCCGCGCGAGCGGGCCCTGATCACCGCGGACACGTACGTCAAGTGACGTTCATGGCACGCCTGTTCGCTCCTGGCCGCCGGGCCTCGCTCACGCGGCTCGGCTGCCTCGCCGCGGTTCTCGCCGCCGTCGGACTGCTCCCCTGGCTCTCCGGCCGCGACCCGGCCCTCACCGTCCTGCGCGCCCGCTCGGCCGAACAGGAGGGCACGCCGGAAGCCCTGGCCGCGATCCGCTCCGACCTCGGCCTGGACGCGGGTCCCCTTTCCCTGCTGGGGAGTTGGCTCTCCCGCCTGCCGCGCGGCGACCTCGGCACGTCCTGGGTGTCGGGCACCGACGTCCTGCCGTCGGTCGTCTCCGGACTCCAGGTGTCGCTCGCGCTGATGGGCGCGGCGCTCGGGGTCGCGCTCCTGGTCACCTGCGCGATCGTCGCTCCCGTTCTCGTACGGGGCCGGGGCTCGGCCGGCGCGTTCGCCGCCATGCTCGCCGCACTGCCCGAATTCCTGCTGGCCACGGTCGCGTTGCTGGTGTGCGGGGTGTGGCTGGGCGTCCTGCCGACCTCCGGCTGGCAGGGTCCGCAGTACATGGTGCTGCCCGCCGTCGCACTCGGCGTTCCCGCCGGCGGACTGCTCGGCCGGCTGGTCGCGGACGCGCTGCCGCCCGTGCTCGACGAGCGCTGGGTGGAGCTGTGGCGGGGCGCCGGGGTCAGCAGGACACGCATCTCGGCCGCCGCCCTGCGTCGCGTACTGCCGCCCCTGGTACCGCAGTTCGGAATGGTCGCCGTCGGACTGACCGGCGGGGCGGTCGCCGTCGAGACGGTGTTCGCGGTACCGGGCATCGGGCGTACGGCGCTGGGAGCGGCCAAGTCGCAGGACCTGCCGCTGCTTCAGGGGTCGGTTCTCGCGCTGCTCGCCCTCGGTCTCGTCACGGGCGCGGCGGCGGCCGTCGTACGGCGCCGGCTGCTGGGCCCCGCCCTGCGCGACGCGGGGCTGACGCTGCCCGCGGCCCGCCCGGTCCGCGCGCACCCGGCCGTCCCTCTGACGCTCGGGGTCACACTGCTGACCTGCGTCGGCTGGGGGCTGCTGCGCGACCCGTACACGGTGGACACGAGCGCCCGCCTCCAGGCGCCCTCCTGGGCTTATCCCCTCGGCACCGACGGGCTCGGCCGTGACGTGCTGGCGCGGCTCGGGCACGGCGCGGCGTCGACGATCGGCACGGCGACCGCGGTCTGTCTGGCGGGCCTCGTCCTCGCGCTCGTCCTCGGTTTCCTGCCGGCCGTGGCGTCCGGCGCCTCGGACATCGCCAACGCGTTGCCGCCGGTGATCGCGGGCATCCTGGTCGCGGCCGTCGTGGGCCCCGGAACGGGCGGTGCCGCGCTCGCCGTGGCCCTGCTCTCCTGGCCCGCCCTGTCGTCGCACGCGGCGGCACTGGTGCAGGAGGTCCGCGCGTCGACCTTCCTGCTGGCCCAACGGGCCATCGGGGCAAGCCCGTTGTGGATCCTCACCCGTCACGTCCTGCCCTCGGTGGCGGCCCCGGTCACCCGCCACGCCCTCCTGCGCCTCCCCGGCATCGCCCTGGCCCTGGCCTCCCTCGGCTTCCTCGGCCTCGGCGCCCAGCCGCCCGCACCGGAGTGGGGACTCCTCCTGGACGAGTCACGGGCGTACGTGGAACGCGCCCCGTGGGCGGCCCTGGCCCCGGCGGTCGCCCTGGCCCTGCTGGCGGGCCTCGCGGTGTCGTCGGCGGCGTACGCGGAGGCCGGACCAGGCAGACGGCCGGGCCGCCCCGCTCCGGCCCCCGCTCTCGTTCCCTCTCCCTCTCCCGTGCCGCCTTCTCCACCCTCCGCCCCCGCAAGGAGCCAGCCCGTTGAACCCCGAAGTCCTCCTCTCCGTCCGGGACTTGAACGTCTCCTTCGGCGCGGTCGAAGCCGTACGGGGCCTCTCCTTCGACGTACGCAAGGGCCAAGTCCTCGCCGTGGTGGGCGAGTCGGGCGCGGGCAAGTCCCTGACCGCCCGCACGCTGCTCGGCATGCCACCGCAGGAGGCGACGGTGACGGGCAGCGTGCGGATGGGTCCGTACGAGCTGGTGGGCGCCCCTCGTTCCGTACGCGCCGCCCTCTGGGGCCGCCGTCTCGCCCTCGTTCCGCAGGACGCGCTCTCGGCGCTCTCCCCCGTGCACCGGGTCTCCGACCAACTCGCCGCCGCCGTACGGTCCGTGGACGGGGTCTCCCGCAAGGAGGCGCGGGCCCGGGCGGTGGCCGCGCTGGAGGAGGTCGGCATCCCCGCGGAGCAGACGCGGGCCTACCCGCACGAGTTCTCGGGCGGTATGCGCCAACGGGCCGTCATCGCCATGGCGTTGCTCCACTCCCCCGACCTCGTGATCGCCGACGAACCGACGACGGCCCAGGACCCGGAGACCCAACGCCAGATCCTCGACCTTCTGACCCGCCGCAGCGAGGCCACGGGCACGACGCTGGTCCTGGTGACCCACGACCTCCCCGTGGTCCGCGACCACGCCGACCGAGTACTGGTCATGTACGCGGGCCGCCTGGCCGAGGAGGGCCCGGTGGAGGACGTGTTCACCCGTCCCCGGGCGCCATACACGGCGGGCCTACTGGCATCGGCGCCCCTTCAGGGGCGCGGGGCTGTGACATACCCGGCTCCGCCGCGTGGGCGCGACCAGCCACAACAGACCCGGAGAAGCCGGCTCCCCTCAATCCCCGGCACCCCGCCCAACCCCGCCAGCCTCCCCCGGGGCTGCGCCTTCGCCCCCCGCTGCCCCCTCGCGGACGCACCCCGTTGCCACACGGAGCAGCCGGAGCCGCAATCCCACGACGGCCGAACCGTCGCCTGCCACCGATGGCGCGAACTCCCCGACCACCCCGCCGAGTTGTTCCTGGAGTCGGCGTGAACCCTCTGCTGGACGTAAGGGACCTGGTCGTCCGCCACGGCCCCCGTACCACCGTCGACCACGTCTCCTTCGACATCGCCCCCGGCGAAACCCTCGGTCTCATCGGCCCCTCGGGCTGCGGCAAGTCGTCCACGGCCATGGCCGTACTGCAGCTGCGCCGCCCGGACGGCGGTGAAGTATGGTTCGACGGCCTTGAGTTGACCTCACTGAACGAGAAGCAGCTGCGCCCGCTCAGACCGGCGATGCAGCCCGTGTTCCAGGACCCGTACGGATCGCTCGGCCCCCGCCACCGCATCCGCGAGGCCATCGCGGAACCCCTGCGCATACAAGGGAGTTGGGACCGGACGACCGGCCCCGAGCGGGTGGCCGAGCTACTGGAGCAGGTCGGCCTCGACCCGTCACTCGGCGACCGGCGCCCGCACGAACTCTCCGGCGGTCAGTGCCAACGCGCCGGAATCGCCCGCGCGTTGGCCTGCGGGCCGAAGCTCCTGGTGCTCGACGAACCGGTCTCCGCACTGGACCCGTCCCTGCGCGCGGGCATCCTCAACCTGCTGGCCGAGCTGCAGGAACGCCTCGGCCTCGGCTACCTGTTCATCTGCCACGACATGGCACTCGTACGCCATTTCTGCGACCGCGTCGCGGAGATGCGGGAGGGCAGGATCGTCAGGACGACCTCTCTGCCGTAACCGCAGCCGCCGAACCCGGCGCGTCCGCCGAGTCCACGGCCCCCGTCCCCGCCCCCGCCTTCGCGAGGACCTGCCGCAGCCCCTCGGTGAGTTCCTCCGCACTGGCCGCGGTCTCGGGATCGAAGGTCCACTGCGCGATGAGCCCCATCATCAGGGTCATGTAGAACTTGCCCAGCGTGTCGACGTCCCTGTCCGGCACGTCCTCCTCCAGCCCGCCCATCAGCAACGGGACGATGCCCCGCGCCCCTTCGCGCTGGGCCTTGGCGAGGTGGTCGCGCACCCCGGGCACCTTGTCGCCCATGACCACGATCTCCATGCTGAGATGCCACATCGAACCGGGCTTCTGCATGGTCCCGATGACGTTCGACCACACCTCCTGGAACCGCTCCAGGGACCCCGGCTCCGCGCTCGCCGTGGCGGTCCCGCCCGCGTCGAAGTCGTCGGACAGCCCCTCGACGATGGAGACGTAGGCCTCCGCGAGCAGCGCGTCCTTCGAACCGTAGTGGTAGCCGATCGACGCCAGGTTCGTCCCCGACTCCTTGACGATGTCGCGGGCCGTCGTGCGCACGAAGCCCTTCTCCAGCAAGCAGCGCTTGGCGCCTTCGAGCAGATCCTCACGGTGTCCCATGCGACTCAGCGTACCTCCGCAACAGACAATCGTCCCAGACCGACGTCTAATACGAACGTATGGGGCAAATGCTTAATACGCCCGTACATTCCTTCGCATGACGCTGCTCCTGCTGGGCGCGGCGGTACTGGCGGCAGTAACCCTGCGCCAGGTCCGCGTACGCGAATCGGCGTGCGCGGAGCCGGAGAAGGTCCTCGCCTGACGACACGGAGAGGGCCGCCCCTGCCGCCCTTACCCATTCCCGTCCCGCTCAGGGGCTCCGCCCCCGAACCCCCGCTCCTCAAACGCCGGAGGGGCTGAAACGCGCAGTTCCCCGCGCCCCTTTTAGGGGCGCGGGAACTGCGCGACCAGCCACGACGCACCCGCAGACGAAAGCCCTTCAGCCCGTCCGGCGTTTGAGGACAAGGCCGTTAGGCCGAAGCGGGGGCCTGGGGGCGGCGCCCCCAGTGGTCGGGCAGCCTCAGACCAGGTTGACCGACCGAGCCTGAGTGGCTCCGATCTCCTCGGCCAGCTCAG
>CAWIXO010000029.1:0-12950 GCA_963840005.1 uncultured Actinomycetota bacterium
GCGCCTTGCCGCCGGTCGGGCAGCGGGCCGCGTCGGCCGCGGCGCGGGCCACGTCCGGGGTGACCTCCTGGCGGCAGCGCGGCTTGGCCACCTCGACCTGTCGCCTCGTGTGGGTCAGGTCGCCGGCGTGCCGTCGGGGTTATGGATCGAGGTGACCGGCAGCGGGCTCGCAGTAGCTCGCCGTCGGCGGCGACGGTGGCGTAGGCGCTGGCCATCTCCAGCGGCGTCACGTCGGAGACGCCGAGGGTGAACGCGCCCCAGGTCTTCGCCTTCGTCCGGCGGCTGGCCTGCATCTGGTCGACGTCGGTGCGCCAGGTCAGGCCCAGCCGCTCGGCCATCCGGACCGCCTTGTCCGCGCCGACCTGCTGCTCCAGCTGGACGAAGTAGGTGTTGACCGACTTGCCGAAGCCGGACCACATGGTCTGCAGGCCGGTCATCGCGCCGCTGGCGTTGGACGGGCACCAGCGGCCGCCGCACGAGCCGGGCCCTCCGCCCAGGTACTGCGAGATGAACTCTGCGGCGAGTCGAACGCGGTGGACAGCGGCATGCCGGCGTCCAGCGCGGCCAGCATCGTGAACATCTTGAACGTCGAACCGGCCTGGTAGCCGGGCAGGTCGCCGCCGCCGAGCAGCGGCACCACCGTGTTCGGGTAGTTGCCCTTGATCTTCGGACGGCTTGCCGGGTCGAGCTGCGGCCGTTCTCGGCCTGGTCCAGCGAGTAGATGCGGTTGACCGCCATCGCCTTGACCCGCCCGGTGCCCGGCTGGACCGACCACGAGGCCGTGCGCGAACGTGCTGCTCTGGCTTCTCCTTCGCCATCACGTTCTTCTCGGCGATGTCCTGGATCTTCGGGTCCAGCGAGGTGACGATCTTGTAGCCGCCGCGGCGCAGGTTGTCCTCGCGCTCCGAGGCGTTGTCACCGAACGCCGGCTGCTCCGACCACCAGGTCTTCAGGAAGTCGCAGAAGAAGCCCCAGCTGTTGTAGCTTCTTCGGCACCGAGATGCAGTCGTTGGCCGGGGTGCTCAGGTTGAGCTGGATCGGCTGCGGCTTGGCGGCGGCGTCGTCCTGTCGGGCGCGAGGTAGCCCATCTTCTGCATCTGGTCGATCACGTAGTTGCGCCGGGCGGTGGCCGCGAGCTGGTCCTGCGTCGCCGGGTCGTACTCGGTGGGCGCCTTGACCAGACCGGCGAGCGTGGCCGCCTCGACCAGCGTCAGGTCCTTGGGCGACTTGGAGAAGAACATCTCGGCGGCGGCGTAGATGCCGTAGGCCCGGTGTCCGAAGTAGGCCGAGTTCAGGTAGCGCTCGAGGATCTCCTGCTTCGTGATACTGCTTCTCCACGGCCAGCGCCAGCCGCATCTCGCGGAGCTTGCGGGCGCTGGTCTGCTCGGTCGCCTCCTGCACCTCCGCGGCGTCTGGGCGCCGTCGCGCAGCGCCATCCGGACGTACTGCATCGTCAGCGTCGAGGCGCCCTGCTGGACCCCGCCGGCTCTGGTGGTTGGCGACGAACGCGCGCGCGATGCCCTTGGGGTCGACGCCGTTGTGCTCGTAGAAGCGCTGAGTCCTCGGAGGCCACGATGGCCTGCTGGATGTACGGCGACATGTCCGAGATCGGGACGTACTTGCGATGCTCCTCGTAGAACATCGTCAGCAGCGTCTTGCCGTCGGGCGCGTACACGTAGCTGGTCTGCGCCGGCGGGTTTGACGTTGAGCGTCGCGCGGCATGTCGTTGAAGACGTCGGCGCCCTTCTTGGCGCCGATCCCGCCGACGGCGACGAGCGGATAGGCGACCGCCGCCACGACGACGCCGGCGATGAGCCCGGCCCGCAGCAGCGGAGCGAACCGACTGGTCGCGGAGAGGGTGCGCTTAATCACCACACAAAACTAGGACATAAGCCGTATATGTCCGTAGCTGAAAGTGAACAACGTCTACGTCTCATGTTCCTGGACCAAGATCAACCACCGGGTACGGTCGACCGGCGTGGTCGAGTTGGGACATCACGGAGACGCGGAAGTCGGGCCGGGCCTGGTCGACCTGGCGGTCAACGTCCGGCAGGCGCCGCTGCCGCCCTGGCTCGTCGACCCGGTGGCCGCGTCGCTGGCCAACCTGGCCTCCTACCCGGACCCCGCGCCCGGCCCGCGCGGCGCTGGCGGCCCGGCACGGCCGGACCCGGCGTCGGTCCTGCTCACCGCCGGCGCCGCACAGGCGTTCGTACTGATCGCCCAGGCCTACCGCGACGCCGCGCTGCCCGTGGTGGTGCACCCGCAGTTCACCGAGCCCGAGGCCGCGCTGCTGGCCGCCGGCCACCGGGTCCGCCGGGTCTCGCTCGCCGCCGCCGTACGCGCTGGATCCGTCGCTGGTCCCGGCGGCGGCGGACCTGGTCTTCGTGGGCAACCCGACCAACCCGACCTCGGTGCTGCACCCGGCGTCGGCACTGGCCGCACTGGCCCGGCCGGGCCGGATCCTGGTGGTCGACGAGGCGTTCGCGGACACGACGCTGGGCCCGTCCGGCGTCGCCGGAGCCGTCGTCGCTGGCCGGCGGCTCGGATCTTCCCGGCGTGATCGTGTTGCGCAGCCTGACCAAGACCTGGGCGTTGGCCGGACTGCGCATCGGGTACGCGCTGGCGCGCCCGACGTGATCGCCCGGCTGTCGGCGGTGCAGCCGCTGTGGCCGGTCTCCACCCCGCGCTGGCTGCGGCCATGGCGTGCGCGGCCCGGTCGCGGTGGCGGCGGAACACGCGATCGCCGCGGTCGCTGGCCGCGCGACCGCGCCCACCTGGTGTCGCGCCTGTCGGAGATCCCGGCGTGTGGCTGTCGCGGCCCCCCCGGAAAGCTCGTTCGTGCTGCTCGGATGCCCAACGCGCGACAAGATCCGACTGGCCCTGCGGGACCGCGGCTACGCCGTCCGCCGCGGCGACACGTTTCCGGGCCTGGGCCCGGACTTCCTGCGGGTCGCGGTCCGCGACCGAGCGACAACGGACGCCTTCTGGCGGCCCTGTCCGCGGTGGTGGCGCAAGCAAGGGTCCCTTCTTAACGCTTTCCGCAGCGCAAGGGACCCTTACAAACGCTGGGCCGGCGGCGGCGCCGTATGCGGTTAGTTCAGGTCCGGTGGGCGCGGGGCGAAGCGGGCGACGAAGCGTTTCTGCCACGGGGTCTCGACCGCCCGGCGGTCGTAGTGCTCGCGGACGTAGGACGACCGCCTCGGCGGCGGGCACGCCGTCGATGATCGCGAGGCAGGCCAGTGCCGTCCCGGTGCGCCCGCGGCCGCCGCGGCAGGCAAGTTCGACCCGCTCGGTGGCCGCGCGTTCCCACGCCTCCTGCAGGGCGGGCCCGCGTCGGCCGGGTCGCTGGGCAGCCACAGATCCGGCCAGCGGACCCAGCGACTCTCCCAGGCGACCAGCGAGGCCGGCTTGCCGAGCAGGTACACACCGAACGTCGGCGGCGGGCCCATCGGGTAGGCCCGCAGCAACCCCCGCCCGCGAACCAGCCGGCCCGAGGGCAGCCGCAGCACGCCCGGGCCGGCTGGATCCCACGAGTCGATCACGAGCCCACCATAATCGCCGCTCACCTGTTCGATGTTGATTCAGCCGTTTTGTGGACCCAGCACCGCCGGTGGCGTTAGGCCCGGTCTGTCGATCATTCTGCGGCTGCGGCTGAGCCGCGCGTGACAGCTCGGGTCACTCGGCTTCGCGGGTGTCTCGGGACACCGGCGGGACGCTTGATACGCCCCTCGCAGGCCGGGCGCGTCGCCTGCCGTGGGCGGTGCCGGCGCCAGCAAGCCAGCCCCCGCACCGATCGGCCACGAAAGCTGCGCGGGCGACGCCATGATCCATAGGGCGACCGTGCCGTGGCAGGATCGGGCCGTGTCCATCCGTGATCTTCTGCGTGGTCTGCCCGTCTTCGACCGGCCGCTGCCCCACTTCACACCGGCCGACACGCCCGGGAAGCCCGACGAGCTGTTCGTGACCTGGCTCGCCGAGGCGATCACCGCGGGCGTCGTCGAACCGCACGCGATGACCCTCAGCACGGTCATGCCGACGGGCTGCCCGACACCCGCGTACTCCTGCTCAAGGAGATCGACGACCAGGGCTGGCAGTTCGCCACGGCCGCCGGCAGCGCCAAGGGCCGCCAGATCGCGGACGGATCCGCGGCCGCCTGGGCTTCTACCGGCGCGAGCAAGGCCGACAGGTTCGGGTGCGCGGTACCGTCACCGCGCTCGACCCGCGGACCTCCGCCGCCGACTTCCGGGCCCGCCCGGTGTCCTCCCGGGTCGCCAGCCTGGCCAGCGACCAGAGCGCCGTGCTGACCGACCCGGCCGACCTGGAGCGCGCCCTGGCCGCGGCCGAGAAGACCGTCGCCGCCGACCCCGACACCCCGTGCCCGGACCACACCGTCTACGCGGTGACACCTACGAGCGTGGAGTTCTGGCAGGGCGACGCCAACCGCCGCCACGTCCGGCTGCGCTACCGCCGCTCCGGCGACGCGTGGCGCAAAGAGTTGCTCTGGCCCTAGCGTCCCTCGCCGGTATGACGCGGCCAGCCGGCACCGCAGTCGCTTTATCGGGCCAGCCGAATCCGAACCGGGCGCGCGCACCGGCGGGCGCAGCACCGGATGCGGCAGGCGAAGCGCACGCCGGCGTCGGCGGCACTATGCGCCCCACGGCCACGCCCGCCGACGCGCGGCACCAGGACGCCCGGCCCCGCGCGCCGCGCGTAGCCGTCAGGAGCGGGATGCGGACAGGCGGAGGAAGGCCCAGTTGACCGCCCACAGGACCACGCCGCCGAGGAGGAGCCACAGGGCCAGCACGTAGATCGAGGGCTCGCGGACCATCGGGAGCAGGAAGATCAGCGAGACCACCGCGCCGCAGCACCAGGACGACCGTCGGGGCGCGGAAGTGCGGGTGGTCGACCGGGTCGCGGCGCAGGACCAGGGCCGACGACGTTGACCAGGAGGAAGACCGCGGTCAGCAGCAGGACCGTGGTGTCGGAGAGGTCGCTCAGGTCGTCGACGAAGAACGAGCAGGACGATCGAGAGCGCGGTGGTGAAGGCGATCGCCACCCACGGGGTACGGCGCGGGCGAGGCCGGCTGAAGACGCCGGGTAGCACGTCGCGCTGGGCCATGCCGTACAGCAGGCGGCGAGGCCATCAGCATGTTGATCAGCATGGTGTTCGACACGGCGATGATCGAGACCGCGGAGAAGATCTCGGTGACCGGCAGGTCGGGCGCGCCCGCCTGGACCACCTCCAGCAGCGGCGCCGGTCGACTCGGTGAGCACGTCGAGCGGCACGGTCATCGCCGCGGTGAAGGCGACCAGCAGGTAGATCACGCCGGCCAGGACCAGGCCGGTGATCATCGCGGGCGGGAACGAGCGGCTCGGGTTCGTCGGTCTCCTCGGCCAGGTTGACCGAGTCCTCGAAGCCCAGGAACGCGTAGAACGCGGTCGCCGCGCCGGACGAGGAGGCCGGTGACCACGCCGAAGCCGCGTACCCGAGAACGCGAACGCCTGGCCCGGGTCGCCGTCGCCGCTGGCGAGCACGACGATGCCGACGCCGATGATGAACAGCAGGCCGGTCGAGCTCGATGCAGGTGATCACGACGTTGATCCGGATCGACTCGGCCACGCCCCACAGGTTGACCGCCGCGACCAGCAGGATCGCCACGATTCCGATCAGGACCATCGGCGGGTCTGTCGACGCCGAAGAGGCCGGTGAAGTAGTCGCCGCCGATCCGGCTGGCGGCGAACGTCGCCGAGGTGACGCCGGACGCCATGATCGCGAAGGTGACCAGGAAGCTCAGGAACTTGATCCCGAACGCCCGGTCGCAGTAGAGCGCGCCGCCGGCCGCCTGCGGGTACTTGGTGACCAGTTCCATGTAGGCGAACGCGGTCAGGAACGCCAGCACGAACGCGACCAGGAACGACGCCCAGATCGCGCCGCCGACGTCGGCGCCGACCTCGCCGGTCAGCGAGTAGATGCCCGCGCCGAGGATGTCGCCGAGGATGAAGAACGTCAGCATCGGCCGGGTGATCACCCGGCGGAGACCCTCGTCGGCCGGCCGGGTCGGCTCGCGGTGCTCGTGTCGGAGGTCATGCCGGGCGCGATACCCAATCAGGCGCTGTGGCATGCCTCACAAAGCGGCGAGCGCCCGCACGTAGTTGACCTGCTGGTGCAGGTGCTGCACCTGGAGCTGGTCGACAACCGGGTTACGCGCGACGTATTGATGCCGGCCGTTGGTGACCGTGACCTGCACCGTTCCACGGTGGATGGTCTCCTTGACCAGCAGGAACAGCAGGCTGGCGATGGTCAGCACGCAGAACCCGAGGATCGCCGTGATGATCGCCCAGGTCGGTGTCTTCTGCTCGGTGTGCCAGAAGTCGTTGACGTGCCAGGTGGAGCCGGCCAGCGGGAAACTGCCGGCCGGCGTGTGGACCATGGTCGGAGGTCACCCGGATGTCGCCGATCTGCGCCACGATCGTCTCGTGCGACCGGCCGGCGGGAACGGGCCGGCGGACTGGGCACCGGCCGGGCCCGGCTGGGCGCACGCCGCTGATGGGCGGGCCGCTCGTGGGCTGCGGTGGCGGCGGGCCGCTGCTCGGCTACGGCGGCGCGGTGGACCGGGCTGGGATCGGCGGTCGGGTCCGGCACGCCGAGGTAGGGCGTCGACCACGGGTCGGTCGCCGGCGGGAACTGGCCCGGCTCGCCCGCCCGACGGAAGCGGCAGCGTCGGCTCTGTGCCCATCACGCACCCCCAGTCGCCGCGACTCCTCCCGGCACCTTACTGCCCGGTGACCACGACCACTGGCGCCGCGTCAGGCGCTGCTGGCGAGTTGCCGCTCGGGGCGCCTGGTCGCTGTCGCGATTCCTCGCGGGCCGCGGGCCTCGCGGCGGGCCACCCAGCCGAACGCGAACAGCGTCATCAGCGCCGAACAGCCACCACTGGACCGTGTAGCCGAGGTTGAGCCAGTCGTTCTCGTAGTTCGGCGGCACCGCCGAGAAGCCCGCGTCGGCGGCCGGCACCTGGGCGTCGAGCTGCACGAACGCGCCGCGCACCGGGTAGGGCAGCTCGGCCGCGATGCGGCGAGACCGAGATCCGGCGCGACTCCAGCTTGCCGTCGGCGCGGTCGACCGGCCGTGCCGCCGCTCTCGGAGAGCTTGACCGCGCCGGTGACCGTGACCTGGCCGGTCGGGATCGGCGGGACGGTCGGCTGGGCATAGGCGCCGCCGCCCGACGGCGCCGGCACCCAGCCCAGGTCGACCAGCACCGCCGAGCCGTCGGATAGCACGCAGCGGGGTGACGATCTCGAAGCCGACCTTGTCGTCGACAGTGCGGCCGCGGACCAGCACCACGTTCGGCGGGGTCGTAGCGGCCGGTCACCGTCACCCGGGTCCACTCGGCGGTGCGCTGCGGGCCCGGCCCCGGCGTGCCCGGTGCTGCCGCCCGGCGCGCACCACCGTGTCGAGCGGCACGGGCGTCGGCGGTGCCGGCCAGCGTCGATCCGGTGGTTGACGCTCTTTGCGCAGCTCGTAGCGGCCGTGCTGCCAGTTGCCGAGCAGCACCATCACCGTGGCGGCGACCAGCGCGAGCGCGAGGAAGCCCAGCCAGCGGGGGGTCAGCAGGAACCGGTACACGCCAAGAGGCTACTGCGGGGGTACGACGGGTATTCCTGGCGGTCGCCCGCGCGCGTACCAGATTCGTCAATGTGTCGTCAGCCTGATGTTGTCGTGCCTATCAGGTATCGTCGGACGGCTCACCATTTTCCGCCGAGGAGTCGCCGATGTCCGCCGTGCCCCGCGTGGTGGTCAGCGCGCCGTCGTCCGGCCACGGCAAGACCGCGCTGGCGGTCGGGCTGCTCGCCGCGTTCGCCGGCCGCGGCCTGCTCCGCCGTCGGGTTCAAGGTCGGCCCCGACCACACCGACGCGGCCTACCTGGGCGCCGCCGCCGGCGCGCCCGGGCGCAACCTCGACCCCCGGCTGGTCGGCGCGCACCGGGTGGCGCCGCTGTTCGCGCACGGCGCCGAGGGCCACGACATCGCCGTCGTCGAGGGCACGATGGGCCTGTTCGACAGCCTCGCCGGCCGGGTCGAGACCGACTCCACCGCCGGCGTCGCGGCCGCCCTGCGGGCACCGGTGGTCATGGTCGTCGACGTCGGCGCGATGGGCCAGTCGGTGGCGGCGCTGGTGCACGGCTTCCGGGCGTACGACGAGTTGACCTGGCTCGGCGGTGTGATCCTCAACCGGGTCGCCTCCGACCGGCACGAGCAGCTGCTCCGCGAGGCTCTCGACGACATCGGCGTGCCGGTCTACGGCGCGCTGCGCCGCCGCGACCTGCCGTCCGCGCTGCCGCCGCCGCGCAGCGAGGGCGTCGTCCCGGTCGCTGCACCGCGAGGTCGACGCGCTGCGCGGCATCCGCCGGCTCGGCGAGTCGATCGCCGGCGCGGTCGACCTCGACGGCCTGCTCGCGCTGGCCCACTCGGCGCCGCAACTGCCGGTGACGCCGTGGTCGCCCGCCAGCGAGCTGGCGCTCGCGCCCCGACGACACGGCCGCCGTCCTGGTCGGCCGCCGCCCCGATCGTCGCCCTCGCCGGCGGCCCCGGCGCTGTCGTTCACGTACGCGGAGACGCGCGAACTGCTCGAAGCCGCGCGGCGCCGACGGTCGTCCCCGTCGACCCGCTCCGCGACGAGCTGCTGCCCCAGGGCACCGACGCCCTGGTCATCGGGGGTGCGCTGCCGGAGGCGTACGCGGAGGAGCTGTCCGCCAACCGCCGGCTCTGCGCCGACGTCGCCGACCTGGCGCGCTCCGGCCGCCCGGTGATCGCCGAGGGCGCCGGCCTGCTCTGGCTGGCCCAGGCGTTCGACGGCCGGCCGATGTGCGGGGTGCTCGACGCGAACGGCACGCACCGGCGACCAGATGGTCGTCGGCTACCGCGACGCGACCGCCCGGGCGACCACGGCGGTGGCCGAGGTCGGCACCCGGGTGGTCGGCTACAAGCAGCACCGCGGCGTGGTCAGCCCGCGGGCCGGCCAGACGCCGGCGTGGACCTGGAACGGCGGCACACCCGGAGGGATTCGTCTGGCGGCGGGTCCACGCGTCGCAGCTGAGCCTGCACTGGGCCGGCTTCCCCGAGATCGCCCGCCGGCTGGTGCTGGCGGCCCGGCCGAGCGACGGGCCGACGCCGCGCCGGTTCGTGGGCGCAGCCGACCGGGGCGGTGCCGGTGGTCGGTGGCCCGCGGGACGAGGCCGGCGCCCTCGACTACGGCACGGCGACGTCGACCGACGGGCGCGGTTTCGTCATGCCCGCCCCTGAAGAGGCGCCGCGGCTGCGGGCGGTGCCGGCCAGCGTGGGTCCGGCCGAGGCCGGCGAGGCGTTGCCGGCCGCCGGGCCGCCACGCCTGCGCGTGCGTGCCGCTGCTGGCCGACGACGACGATCCGACGGACGGGCGCGGGTTCGACGCCGCCGCCGAGCACGCGACCGATGGTTCGGGTTCGCCGGGGTTCCGGGTGCGCGCGGCGGGGTCGCCGGTGGGCGACGGCCACGCGTACGTGGTGCCGCCGGGTGCACCGGCGCCGGTTCCGCCGCCGGAGGCAGTCGAACCGCGCCGGGCCGCGTTCGGCTTTCCGCTGGGGCGCGGTGACGGGCCGGCCGCGGGCCAGTGGGTTCGGCCCAGTGCGGGCGGGTGCGCCGGTTCCCCGGCGCGATCTCCCCCGCGTCCGCGGTCCCCGGCCCCTTCGGTGCGGGTGCGGCGGCGACCGGCGTCAGGCGAGCCCGTCTTCGCTCCCTTGGAAACCGCGATCCCGGCGGCCGGCAAGGACGTCTCCGGCGCGCCGGGCACCGATCTCGACCGTCGCCCGCCGACGGCGGCGGCTTCGCGCCGCCTGATTCCCCAGGAGCACGGCGGATACCGTCCGCCTGGACCAGTCAGCCAAGCCGTCGGGCCTCCAGGCGGACGGATGGGACGGTCCTGCCGAGCGGCCGGGTCCCCTGCCGCCCGCCGGCGCTCCTGGCGGCGGGCTCGTCCCGCCGGCATCCCCTGGAGCGCGCATCGGCAAGCCCGACCCACATCGACGACTACCGTCCGGGCGGGCGGCCGCCTGCCCTGCCACCAGGCGCCGAACATGTCGGACGGGCTCGGTTCGTCCGCTGGCAGGCCGGCCCGCCACCGATGGAACCCGCGAAGACGTCGGCGGACCTGGCGGGCGGGACGCCGCCGCGCGGTGGCCCCGGAAGCCGGCGGGTTCGCCCCGGGTTTCCGCCGACCAAGAGGGCACCGTTCCCGCCGGGAGGCGGATACGGACCAGCGGATCGATCCTCCATGCCCAGTGCGCGATGGCGGGTTCGGCCTGCCGGGATCCGGCGGCGAGCCACGCGCCGGGCCGCCGGCCGGCGACGGTTCGGACCGGCGACCAACGTCAGCCGCCGGCGGTGCCGGCCTGGTCGGTCCCGGAGGACGGCTGTCAGGTCGCATGCCCGGCCAGCGGGGCGGTGTCGCCCCGTCCGGGTGGGTGCCAGCCCGACCCGGGCGCGGCGGTGCCACGTTGTCGGGACGGGCGGCGGGCCGGTGGGGCGTTGGCCGGCGGCACGGCGGAGATGCCGGCGATGCCGGCGCGGGCACCACATGAACCCGCGGCTGGGCGGATGCGTGACGACGACGGGGGATCACGTGAGGGGCCATCTTCCGCTGCGCCAGTTTCCGCTTTTGCGGGTGTCGACGCCGACGGGTGCACGTACGCCAGTTGGTGACGAAGACGCCAAGCCGGTCGCGGAGATCTTCGCCGACAAACAGACGCAGCGCTGGCTGCCGTTTCCGCGGCGACTTCGGCCAGATCGACGGGCTCGCCTGGTGCACCGAGATGGCCCAGGAGCGGCGCGACAGCGGCGCGGGCGACCACTACGGCGTCATCCGGCGGGAGGACGACCGGCTGGTCGGCTGCCTGTGGACCAAGCGCACCGACTGGGGCGCCAAGGTCACCGAGATCTCCTACGCGATCGCGCCGCGAGGCCCGGGGCTTCGGTGTCGCGCCGGAGGCGGTCGACGCGCTCGCGATCGCGCTGATCCTCGAGCACGGGTTTCAGCGGATCGAGCTGCGGGTCGCGCCCGGCAACACCGCGTCGCGGCGGGTGGCGGAGAAGGCCGGGCTTCACCTACGAGGGCCTGCTGCGCAACGCCGGCTACGTCCACAGCGGGCGGGTCGACCTGGAGGTCTGGTCGTTCGTCGCCGCCGACCTGCGCTGACCCGCCACGGCCACGCCGTCAGGGCGACGGTCAGGGCGTGATCGGCCGACCGGCGTGGATGGCGCGCACGGCGTCGATCGTGTCGGCCTCGGCGGCGGTCTTGTCGTCGCGGTAGCGCAGCACCCGGGCGAACCGCAGCGCCACGCCGCCCGGGTAGCGCGGGCTGGTCTGCACCCCGTCGAAGGCGATCTCGACGACCAGCTCGGGCCGGACGCGGACGACCCAGTCGCCCTTGTCGACGGCGAGCTCCTGGAAGCGCTCGGTCTGCCAGCGCAGCAGCTCGTCGGTCAGGCCCTTGAACGTCTTGCCGAGCATGACGAACCCGCCGGTCGCCGGGTCGCGGGCGCCGAGGTGCAGGTTGGACAGCCAGCCGCGTGCGCCGGCCGTGGCCCCACTCGGCGGCGAGCACGACCAGGTCGAGCGTGTGCCGCGGCTTGACCTTGACCCAGGCGGCGCCGCGCCGCCCGGCGTCGTAGGCGCGCCGTCGCGCGACTTCACCACCACGCCCTCGTGGCCGGCGCGAGCGCTTCGCGTAGAACGCCGCGCCGCCTGCTCGGGGTCGTCGACCATCGTGCGCGGCACGCGCAGCGCCTCGGGCAGCGCCGCCTCGAGCGCCGCCCAGCGCTCGACGCCGGGCGCGTCGAGCAGGTCGGCGCCGTCGAGGTGCAGGACGTCGAAGAAGTACGGCGTCAGCGTCAGCCCGTGCCGTCGGCGCGCGGCGCCGCGCGCGGGCTCCGCGGGTCGCCGCCCGGCTCGCCGTCTCCTGGAACGGCCGCGGCCGGCCGTCGGCGCGAGCGCCGATCGCCTCGCCGTCGAGCACGATGTCGCGCGCCGGCAGCGCGCGCGACGGCCGCGACCACCTCCGGCAGGCGCGCGGTGATGTCGTCGAGGCTGCGGGTGAACACGGCGACGTCGTCGCCGCCGCGGTGCACCTGGACCCGGATGCCGTCGAGCTTCACGTCGACCGCCGCCGGCGCGCCGGTCGGCGCCGAGCGCCTCGTCGACGCTCGGCGCGCTGGGCGCCAGCATCGGCGCCAGCGGCCGCCCGACCTGCGAGCGCGAACTCGGCCAGCGCCGGCCGACCCCGCCGGTCGAGCGCGGCCACCGCGACGGTCTTGAGGTCACCGGCGAGCAGCAGCGCCCGGCGCACCGCCGGCCCCGGCACCTCGGCCGCGCGGGCGATCGCGTCGGCGAGCAGCCCCGCCTGCGCGCCCTGGCGCAGCTCGCCGCTGAACAGCCCGCGCAGCAACCGCTGCTCGTCGGCCGTGGCCGCGGCGAACAGCGCCCCGAGCAGCCCCCGGCGCCGCGCCTGCGACCCGGCTCCCGCTGACCCCGGCGATCTCGCGCGATCGCCGCGTCGACCTCACCGACCGTCAGCGCGGCTGCCGGCCGGCGGCGGCAGGTCGCGCAGGCCCGCCTAGCCGACACCGATCTGCCGCTGCCGCAGCTCACCCGCCAGGTAGGCCGACCCGGCCTCGACCTCGCGGGCGTCGAGCCCCCGCAGCGCGGCCGCGAGCAGATCGACCTTGGCGAGCCGCTTCGAGGTCGCGGCCACCGCGGCCGAGGTCGCGGCGAGATCTGCGAACAGCATCTCCACATCCTGACACCCAGGGGCGACACCCAGCTACCACCGAACCACAGACCGCTCTGCGGCGCGGCCGGCGAGGCCGCGCCGCGGTCACGGGCTGTCCGCTGCGTGCGAGTCAGTCCCGCGGCGGGA
>CAWIXO010000030.1:0-56475 GCA_963840005.1 uncultured Actinomycetota bacterium
GCACGCGGATGAAGAGGATGTCCGGGCTCACGGTGGCCCCGCGGATCGCGACCCCGGTCTCGTCACGGGCGAAGATCCGGTAGCCCAGCACGCCCGACCAGAAGCGGGCCAGCAGTTCGGGGTCCGCGCAGTCGATAACGATGTCGCCCACCCGGCTGGTCATGCGGGGCAGCCTAGTGGTGATGATCGTGCCGGGGCGTGCCACCATTGGACGCTACCGGCTCGGCCGTCATCGTTGGGCTCCACCGATCGAAGGGCCGAGATCATGGCCAGTGACCAGTCGTTGCTTCAGGTGCTCGTGGTCGAGGACGACCTGGGTGACCTCGCGCTCGTGGAGAACGCCTTCGCGGACCACAACGTGGCCAGCGAACTGCACCACGTGGCCGACGGTGCCGACGCCCTGGCGTTCCTGCGTCGCGAGAACGGGTTCGCCGACGCACCCCGGCCGGACCTGATCCTGCTCGACCTCAACATGCCGAGGGTCGACGGCCGGCAGGTGCTCGACGAGATCAAGCACGACGACGATCTGCGCGCCATCCCGGCGATCGTGTTCACCACCTCCGCGGCGACCCCGGACATCGTCGCCAGCTACCGGTCGCACGCGAACGCGTACGTCACGAAGCCCATCGACCTCGATGACTTCGACCGGGTGGTCGCACAGATCCGCAACTTCTTCGGACACACCGCGTCCCTGCCGCACCGGGACGCCGACAACCAGTCCTCGTAGCGCCGCGGCCGGGCGGCCATTCCCGCCCGACTGACCGATTCGCCTGACTAACAGGTGAAATTTTTCTTGCCAGCTAGGCAAGAAAAGTGTCGCCTACCGATTGTCGACAGTCGGTCGGCGACACTACGGTCCTGATCATGTCCGCGCGGCTCGGCGTTCTGATCGCCACCTACCTCGAACCAGATCTGGTCCATCGGATCGCCGATGTCGACCCGAGGATCGACGTCAGCTACGAGCCGGACATCGTCCCGGTGCCGCGTTACGTCTGCGACCACGTCGGCACGCCGCGCGAACTCACCGCGGCCCAGCAGGACCGCTGGGAGCGGGCCTTGGCGGGCGCCGACGTCTCGTTCGACTTCGACTGGCAGGCGCCGGCGGACCTGCCGGCCCGCGCGCCCGGTCTGCGCTGGGTCCAGGCCACCAGCGCGGGCATCGGCGGCTTCGTCCAGCGCACCGGGCTGGACCGCACCGGCCTGACCTTCACCACCGCGGCCGGCATCCACGCCGTCCCGCTGGCCGAGTTCGCCGTGCTGGGCGCGCTGCACTTCGTCAAGGGCGTCCCGCACCTGCGGGCCCAGCAGACCGCGCACCACTGGCAGCGGTACACCACCAGCCGGCTGGCCGGCCGCACCGTCACCGTCGTCGGCCTCGGCGGGATCGGCCGCCAGGTGGTGGCCAGCTTCGCCGCGCTCGGGACGCGGGTGCTCGCCGTCGGCCGCCCGGGCCGGGACTACGAGGTCGACGCCGCGGCCAGCGTGCACTCGACCGACGAGCTCGACGACCTGCTGCGCTGGACCGACGTGCTGGTGCTCTGCACGCCGCTGACCGAGCAGACCGACGGCCTGCTCTCGGCGGCCCGGATCGCCCGGCTCAAGCCCGGCGCGATCGTCGTCAACATCGGCCGCGGCCAGCTCGTCGACGAACCGGCGCTGATCGCCGCCCTGCGCGACGGCGCGCTGGCCGGCGCCGCGCTCGACGTGTTCGGCACCGAGCCGCTGCCGGCCGATTCCCCGTTGTGGGACCTCGACAACGTCCTCGTCTCACCGCACTCGGCATCCACCGTGGACACCGAGAACGCGGCCATCACCGACCTGTTCTGCGACAACCTGCGGCGCTACCTCGACGGCCGCGAGCTACGCAACGTCTACCAGCGGGAGTTGGGCTACTGACATGACGGACCTGACCGGCACCTGGTACATCAGCCCCACGCCGTTCCTCGGCGACGGCGCGGTCGACCCGGACAGCCTGCGGCGGATCGTCGACGCGGCGGTCGCCTGGGGCGCCGACGGCATCACCATCCTCGGCGTGATGGGTGAGGTCGCCGACCTCACCGCGGCCGAGCGCGAGACCGTCCTGTCCACCGTCGCGACGGCGGCCGCCGGCCGGATCCCGTTCGCCGTCGGCTGTTCGGCGCCCGCGGCCGCGGTGGTCCGCGCCAACGTCGCGCGGGCCGTCGACGCGGGCGCCGCCGCCGTGATGGTCGCCGCGCCCACGCTGCTCAGGGACACCGACCAGATTGCCGGCTTCTACACCTCGGCGGTCGGCACGAGCCCGGTGCCGGTGATCGTCCAGGACGAGCCGGCCGCGACCGGCGTCACGCTGCCGGTCTCCGCGCTGCTGGCCGCGCTCGACGCCGCCCGCAGCACCGTGGTCAAGCTGGAGGACCCGCCGACGCCGCCGAAGATCGGCCGGCTGCTCGCCCAGCGGCCCGGGCTGACCGTGTTCGGCGGGCTCGGTGGCGTCAGCGCCTACTCCGAGCTGCGCCGCGGTGCGGCCGGCACGATGACCGGGTTCGCGTACCCGGAGATTCTCAAGGCGATCCGGGTCGCGTTCGCCGCCGGCGACACCGCACGGGCCGCGGCGCTCAACGACCGGTTCCTGCCCTACCTGGTCTTCGAAGGCCAGGTCCGGGTCGGGCTCGCCATCCGCAAGGAGGTACTGCGCCGCCGCGGCGTGCTGGCCACCGCCCGGACGCGCGCCCTGAACCCGCTGCCGGACCCGGCGACCCTCGCGGAGCTCGACGATGTGCTGGCCCGGGTCGGCCTCACGCCCGGCATCGCACCCCTGGAGTTGGTGTGAGCGCCGCGCTGGTCGGCGGCGCCAGCGCCGGGCTCGGCGCCGCGATCGCCGCGCGGCTCGCCGCCGACGGAGCCGACCTGCTGCTCTGGTCGCGCAGCGAAGAGCGACTGGAACCTGTCGCCGCCGCACTGCGCGCGGAACACGGCGTCACCGTGCACACCGTCGCCGCGGATGCGGCGCACCCGGACGCCGCTGCCGCTGTCGCCGAGCGGGCCCAGCAGGTCCTCGGCGGTGTCGACATCTGCGTTCTCAACTCCGGCGGTCCGCCGCCGGCCACCGCGGACAAGACCGACGCCGACGGCTGGCGCGCCGCGTTGCAGCTGCTCACCGTCACCCCGATCGACCTCGCCACCCGGCTGCTGCCCGGGATGCGCGAGCGCGGCCACGGCCGGATCATCGCTGTGCTCTCGTCCGGGGTACGCGAACCGCTGCCGCACCTGACCTACTCCAACGGCGGCCGGGCCGCGCTCGCCGCCTGGATCAAGACACTGGGCCGGGAGGTCGCCGCCGACGGGGTCACCGTCAACGGCGTCGTCCCGGGCCGGATCGACACCGACCGGGTCGCCCAGCTCGACGCGGCCGCGGCCAAGCGGACCGGCACCGACCCGGCGAGCGTGCGGGCGGCGAGCATCGCCACCATCCCGGCCGCGCGGTACGGCCGGCCCGAGGAGTTCGCCGCGGTCGTCGGGTTCCTCGCGGGCCGCGAGTCGTCCTATGTGACCGCCAGCCTGCTCGCCTGCGACGGCGGCCTGATGCGGAGCCTGCCATGACCGGGCCGCGGATCTCCGCCGAGGTGCGCGCCACACCCGCGTCCGGCATCCGGGCACTGGCCAACGCCGCTTGGGCCCACCCGGGCGCCGTCCACCTCGAGTTCGGCGAGCCGGACTTCGCCACCCCGGTGCACATCGTCGAGGCGGCGGACGCGGCCGCCCGGGCCGGGCACACCCGCTACGGCCCGAGCGCCGGATTGCCCGCGCTGCGCGACGCGGTCGTGGAAAAGCTGAGCCGGGACAACGGTCTCGTCGGTGCACCGCCGGCGAACGTCGTCGTCACGGCCGGCGGCGTCGGCGCGCTGACCGCGGCGTACCGGGTGCTGCTGGAACCGGGCGACGAGCTCCTGGTGCCCGATCCCGGCTGGACCAACTTCACCACCATCGCCACGATGCTCGGTGCCACCGCCCGGGGCTACCGGCTGGTCGAGGCGGACAACTTCGGGCCTGACTACGACCATCTCGCGTCGCTGGTCGGCCCGCGCACCAGGGCGATCCTGGTCAACTCACCGGCGAACCCGGTGGGCTACCAGTGGACCGCCGGCCAGCTCGCCGAACTGGGCACCTGGGCCAACGAGCACGGGCTGTGCGTCATCTCCGATGAGTGCTACGACCAGCTCTGGCTCGACGAGCCGGCCACCACCTTCACCGTCGCGGCACCGGACACCCCGGCAGTCACGGTGTTCTCCCTTTCCAAGAGTTACGCGATGACCGGGTGGCGACTCGGCTACGCGGTGACCGGCGGGCCCGGTGCCGCCGAGCTGGGCGCGGGCCTCGCGCGGGTGCAGGAGGCGACCGTCTCCTGCGTCAGCACGCCGACCCAGCACGCCGGGATCGCCGCGCTGTCCGGACCACAGGACGGCGTCGCCGCGATGCGCGCGGCGTACCGGGAACGCCGGGACATCGCGGTCGACCGTGCGGCTGCCCTGGGGCTGACCGCTGTCCGCCCGGCGGGCGCCTTCTACCTATGGCTCACCGATTCCTCCATTGCGGACAGTGCGACGTTCGCCCTGGAGCTGTTGCGTGACCAGGGTGTCGCACTCGCCCCTGGCATCGCCTTCGGCGCGGCGGGGGAGTCCCGCATGCGCCTTTCGCTGGCCGCCCGCCCCGAGGACATCGACCTCGGACTCCACGGGCTGGCCACCGCCCTCAACGTCCGTCCCACATAAGAGATGGAGCCCAGATGACACGCAAACCCCTCCGGCCCCTTCTCGGCGTCCTGCTCGCCGGCGCGCTCGCGGTCACCGCCGCCTGTGCCGGCAACAGCACGCCGACCGACACCGGCGCCGGCGCCGGCAGCTCGACCGAGCCGCGCTTCGGCGAGACGATGACCGTCGCCTACAAGAGCGACCCGAAGACCTTCGACCCGGCGGTGTGTTACGACGCCACCTGCTGGAACAACATGCGGATGATGTACGACCGGCTGTTCGACTACGTGGGCGACACCATGGAGATCGAGCCGCAGGCCGCACAGGACATGCCGCAGGTGAGCCAGGACGGGCTCACCTACACCGTGAAGCTGCGGGCCGGCATGACGTTCAGCGACGGCAAGCCGGTCACCGCCGCCGACGTCGTCTACTCGTACACCCGGATCCTCGACCCGGCCACGAAGTCCCCGGTGGCCAGCTTCTGGACCGGTATCAAGGGCGGGGCCGCCGGGATCACCGCGGTGGACGACACCACCGTCCAGATCGTGCTGACCGCGCCGAACAGCGCCTTCAAGTACGTGCTGGCGATGCCGCACGCGTCGATCATCGAGAAGGACACGGCGAGCAAGCCGGTCGGATCGGGCCCGTTCGTGCTCGACCACTTCACGCCCGGCTCGGAGATCGTCGTCAACCGCAACCCGAAGTACTGGGACGCGCCGAAGCCCTATGTGGACAAGGTGGTCGAGAAGCTCGGCGTGGACCCACACGTGCAGCTGCTCGAGCTCCAGAAGGGCCAGATCGACCTGATGGGCGACCCGATCCCGGCCGCCGACTACCTGAAGGTCAGCAACGACGCGTCGCTCAAGGCGCAGACGACGACGATCGTCAAGCCGTCGACGTACTACGTCACGATGAACACGAAGATGAAGCCCTTCGACAACCCGAAGGTGCGCGAGGCCGTCTCGTACGCGTTCGACCGCAACTTCCTGCTCAAGCTCGTCGCGGGCCAGGGCGAGGTGGCGAACGAGTATCTGCCCAAGGGCGTCACCGGCTACACATCCGAGAAGCTGGTGCACGACCAGGACATCGCGAAGGCGAAGCAGCTGCTGACCGAGGCCGGCTACCCGAACGGCTTCGAGACGACGATGTACTCGTGGAACACCGACCCGTGGACCGCGTTGCTGCCCCAGCTGCAGCAGGACCTGGGCAAGATCGGCATCAAGGTGAACGCCCAGCCGATCCAGCAGAGCGCGTTCTTCGAGCTGGCCGCGACCCCGGGCAAGGCGCCGATGACGCTGACCTTCTGGGTGGCCGACTACCCGGACGGCAGTGACTTCTACCAGGCGCTGCTGTCCTGCGCCTCGGCCGTCCCGGGCGCGCAGAACTACCCGTTCTACTGCAACAAGGACGTCGACAACCTGGTCAACCAGGCACTCGCCGCTTCCACTGTGGACGAGGCCAACAAGATCTACGCAGAGGCGACCAAGAAGATGCTCGCCGACAACCCGGTGGTGCCGCTCTACTACGGCTCCAAGACCGAGGTGTTCGGCAAGACCGTCGGCGGTTACCACTCGCAGCCGATCTGGGGCTGGGACATGACCAACTACTGGAAGACCAACGGCGCGGCAAGCCGCTGACCTTCCCCTTGGCGATGCGGCCGCGCCGCTAATCCCTTCCGCGGCCGGCCGCATCGCCAACCCACCCCCTTCGAACCCCCCGAGGAATCCGGATGACAGCCATCCTCGAAGTCGACGACCTCACCGTCGACTTCACCCGGCAGGGCGCGCGGACCACCGCCGTCCGCGGGGTGTCCCTGCGCGTCGACGCGGGCGAACGGGTCGGCATCGTCGGCGAGTCCGGCTCCGGCAAGTCGGTCACCGCGCAGGCGGTGATGCGGCTGCTGCCGCCGACCGCCGACGTCGGCGGCCGGATCCGGTTCGCCGGGCAGGACGTGCTGGGCTTCGACCCGGCCCGGCTGGCCGCCTGGCGGGGCGCCGAGATCGCCATGGTGTTCCAGGACCCGATGTCCAGCCTCAACCCGCTGCTGCGGGTCGGCACGCAGATCACCGAGGGCCTGCGCCGGCACCGCGGGCTCGGCAAGGCGGCGGCCCGCGCGGAGGCGGTGCGGCTGCTCCGGCTGGTCGGCATCGACGACGCCGAACACCGTCTCGACGACTACCCCCACGCGTTCAGCGGCGGGATGCGGCAGCGGGTCTGCATCGCCATCGCCGCCGCGTGCACGCCCAAGCTCATCATCGCCGACGAGCCCACCACCGCCCTCGACGTCACCGTGCAGGCCCAGGTGCTCGACCTGCTCGACGAGCTCACCGAGCGGCACCAGACGGCGACCATCCTGGTCAGCCACGACCTCGGCGTCATCTCCAGCTTCTGCGACCGGATCATGGTCATGTACGCCGGCCAGGTGGTCGAGGCCGGCCCGACCGACGACATCGTGGCCGCGCCCGCGCACCCGTACACCCGGGCGCTGCTCGACTCCATCCCGCGCCTCGACGGCGACCTGCCGCGCCGGCTGCCGACCGTGCCCGGCTCGCCGCCGTTCGGCGACGTGCCGACCGGCTCGTGCGCGTTCGCCGACCGCTGCCCGTACGCCCAGGACCGGTGCCGCGCCGAGGAGCCGGCCATGGCAGCGACCGGCCCGCGCACCTCGGCCGCATGCCACTTCCCCTTGACCACCGTGCAGGAGGCGAACCGATGACCGTCGTCGCCGTGCAGGACCTGACCGTGCGCTACGGCCGCCGGGGCGCGTTCCGGCGCGTCGAGCTCACGGCCGTCGACGCGGTCAGCTTCACCATCGAGGCCGGCCGCACGCTCGGGCTGGCCGGCGAGTCCGGGTCGGGCAAGAGCAGCGTCGCGCGTGCCCTGATGCGGGTGCACGACCCGGCCGCCGGATCGGTGCGCGTGGCCGACCGGGAGGTGACCACGCTGCGCGGCTCGGCGCTGCGGAAGTTCCGGGCGCACATGCAGATGGTCTTCCAGGACCCGTACGACTCGCTCAACCCGCGGCTGACCGTCGGCGAGAACGTGGGCGAGGCGCTGACCGCGGCCGGCGTGCCCCGCCCGGACCAGGTGGGCCGCACCCGTGAGCTGTTCGAGCGGGTCGGGCTGCCGGCCGCCTTCACCGGCCGCTACCCGCACCAGCTCTCCGGCGGCCAACGGCAGCGGGTCTCCATCGCCCGCGCGCTCGCCGTCGGCCCGCAGGTGCTGGTCTGCGACGAGGCCGTGTCCGCATTGGACGTCTCGGTGCGGGCCCAGATCCTCAACCTGCTCAAGGACCTCCAGGAGGCCGACGGGCTGGCCTACCTGTTCATCTCGCACGACATGTCGACGCTGCGGTTCATCGCCGACGACGTGGCGATCATGTACCAGGGCCGGATCGTCGAGCTCGGCAGCTCGGCGGAGGTGTTCGCGAACCCGCGCCACCCGTACACCCGGGCGTTGCTCGCGGCCATCCCGCAGCCCGGCGCCGGCCGCCGCCACCGCCGGGGGGTCGTCCGCGGCGAGGCACCACCCGCGGACGCCGAGCTGACGGGCTGCGCCTTCGCACCCCGCTGCCCGCTGGCCACCGAGATCTGCCGGACCGAGCGGCCTCCGTTGGAAACCGACTCCACCGGCCACCGCGCCGCCTGCCACCACGCCGACCAGACCGACCTGACCGATGGGAGCGCAGGATGACCGCCCCGCCGATCGCCGAGGCCGTGCCCATCGCGGCGCCGACCGGGCTCCGCCGCGCGCTCGGCAGCCTGCGGCACGACCTGCCCGCGCTGATCTCGATCGCGCTACTGGTGCTGCTGGCCCTGGCCGCGATCCTGGCGCCCCTGCTGGCGCCGCACCCGCCGCTGCAGACCTATCAGGAGGGGCTGGCCGCCAACGGCGCGCCGATCGGCCCGGGGCACGGCTTCCCGCTGGGCACCGACCCGAACGGCCGCGACGTGCTGGCCCGGCTGCTCTACGGCGCCCGGGTCTCGCTGACCATCGGCATCCTCGCCAACGGCCTGGCCACCGTGCTCGGCGTGCTGGTCGGGCTGACCGCCGGCTACCTCGGCGGCTGGGTCGAGACCATCCTGATGCGGCTGACCGACGTGGTGATGTCGTTCCCGATCCTGCTGTTCTGCATCGCGCTGATCTCGGTCACCGGGCCCAGCGAGCGCAACGTGGTGATCGTCATCGCGCTCATCTACTGGACGACGCTCGCCCGGATCATCCGCAGCCAGGTGCTCTCGCTGCGCGAGCGGGAGTTCGTGGTCGCGGCCCGGACCATGGGGCTGTCGCATTGGCGGATCATGCGGCGACACCTGTTCCCGCACCTCGTGCCGACCATCATCGTGTACGCCACCCTCGGCGTCGCGTCCTCGATCCTGATCGAGGCCTCGCTGTCGTTCCTCGGCGTCGGCGTGCCCGTGCCCACCCCGTCCTGGGGCCAGATGATCGAGCAGGGCAAGGAGTACTTCCAGATCGCGCCCTGGCTGCTGTTCGCACCCGGCGTCTGCCTGATCGTCACCGTGCTCGCCTTCAACCTCGCCGGCGACTGGCTGCGCGACCTCCTCGACCCGACCGCACCGGAGCGCCGCTGATGACCCGGTTCCTGCTGCGCCGCATCCCGCAGGCGATCATCGTCCTGTTCGGAGTGGTGACCCTCGCCTTCATCCTGACCCACGTGGTGCCCGGCGACCCGGCCCGGCTGATCGCCGGCCCGAACGCCAGCGCCGACACCGTGGCGTCCATCCACCACCAGCTCGGCCTCGACCGCTCCATCGGCTACCAGTACTGGCGCTACCTGGTCGGGCTCCTGCACGGCGACCTCGGCACCAGCTACGCCCTGCAGAACACCTCGGTCGGGTCGGCGATCCTGCGTGCGCTGCCGATCAGTGCCGCGCTGGCCGTGCTCGGCGTGCTGTGGGAGGCGCTGCTGGGCATCCCGGTCGGGATCCTGGCCGCGTACCGGCCGGGCAAGCTCGCCGACCGGGTCACCACGCTGGCCACCCTGGTCGGGCTGTCCGCGCCGCCGTTCTGGCTCGGCCTGCTGCTGCTCTACGTGCTGGCCTTCAAGTTCAACCTGTTCCCGCTGTCCGGCTACGCGGCGCCGTACATCAACTACCTGATCCTGCCCAGCTTCACCCTCGGTCTGGGCGGCGCGGCCTGGTACGCCCGGCTCACCCGCACCAACATGCTGGAGGCGCTGCGCAGCCCGTACGTGCAGATGGCCCGGGCCAAGGGCATGCCCGAGCGGGTCGTGCTGCTGCGGCACTGCCTGCGCAACGTGCTCAGCCCGCTGCTGACCATGCTCGGCATGGACCTCGGCTACTTCCTCGGCGGCGTCGTGGTCATCGAGTCGGTCTTCGGCCTGCCCGGCGCCGGCAAGCTCACCTTCGACGCGATCGGCACGCTGGACGTCCCCATGATCACCGGCGCCGTGCTGTTCGCCGCCTTCTTCATCGTCGTCATGAACCTCCTCGTCGACCTCGCCTACGCGCTGGTCGACCCCCGGGTGCGTCGTTAGACCGCCCCGGAAACGCAAACGGAAAGGAAACACCATGAGTGACAAGCTGCGCGTGGCTGTGGCCGGTGCCGGCCGCTGGGCCCAGCGCGCGCACATCCCCGGCTGGCAACGCGATCCGCGCGTCGAGGTGGTAGCGCTCGCCGACACCGACCCGGCCATGCTGGCCGAGGCCGGAGAGCGCTTCGGCGTCAAGCGGCTGGTCACCGACTACCGCGAGCTGCTCGACGACCCGGACATCGACGTCATCGACGTGGCCACCGCCAACCGGGTGCACTACGAGATCTCGTCGGCGGCGCTGGAGGCCGGCAAGCACGTGCTGTGCGAGAAGCCGGTGCACCACGACAACCGGCAGACCCGGGCGCTGGCCGGAGCTCGCGCGGAGCAAGGGCCTCAAGACCAAGCTGGGCTTCACGTTCCGGTACGCGCCGGCGGTGCAGTACGCCAAGAGCCTGATCGACGCGGGCTTCGTCGGCACGCCGTACATCTTCAACGGGTACGAGCAGAACAGCCAGTGGATCGACCCGGCCACCCCGATGCGCCAGGTCGACCCGAACGCCGACCCGGCCGTGCTGACGACCTCGTCGATCGAGGGCTACGGCGCGCCGATCATCGACATCATGCACTGGTGGAGCGGCGGCCAACCTGACCTCCGTCGTCGGCACCATGCGCAACTTCGTCCCCGAGCGGATGGTCCGCGACACCGGCCTGGTGCAGCGGCTCAACATCGACGACGGCGACATGTGGATCGGCGAGTTCGACAACGGCGTGCTGGCCTCGATCCAGTCGTCGTACGTCACCGTCGGGAACTTCCCCGGCATCGAGGCGCGCATCTTCGGCTCCGAGGGCGCCATCATCGTGCGGCTGGTCGAGGAGTTCGGCATCTGCCAGACCATCAAGACGGCCACCAAGGGCTCGGTCGAGTTCGTCGAGCGGGAGATCCCGCAGGAGTTCTTCCCGGAAGGCGGCCACAGCCGCGAGGACTGGGACTTCCTGTTCTACTCCAACCTCTGCGCGGACTTCGCCACCGAGATCCTCGTCGGGCAACGCGGTCAACCAGGGCGACTTCGCGCAGGGCGCGCTGGTCCAGGAGACCATCAACGCGTTCGAGAAGTCGTTCCGCGACCGGGCGTGGGTGTCGTTCCCGTTGGAAGCCGCATGAGCGCGCACGACTGGGGTGCGCTCAGCTGACGACGCGACCGCCCGGGCGATCCTGGAGTCCGCACTGGACACCGTGGACGGTCGGGTCGAGTACGCGGACGCCCGGCTGATCGAGTGCGAGGAGCTGCGGTCGTACGCACAGCTCGGCGCCGACCCGGACGAGCGGATCGAGCAGAACATCGGCATCGGCGTGCGGGTGCTCGTCGACGGGCAGTGGGGCTTCGCGGCCCGGCCGCTCGCCGCGCACGCCGACGCCGCGACGGCCGCCCGGTCGGCGCACGCCTCGGCCGTCGCCCTGGCCGGGCAGCGGCCGCAAGGTCTCGCTGCCGCCGCGGGAGGCGGTCAGCGGCCGCTACGAGACCGCCGGTGCGGCGGTGGACCCGTTCGCCGTGGACACCGCCGCCCGGCACGACCTGCTGGCCGCGTGGCTGGGCGCGGCCAGCGCGCCCGCCGAGGTGGCCGCCGCGCAGGCCGGTGTCAACGCCAAGCGGCAGCACCGGCACTTCGCCAGCACCGAGGGCTCGCGCCAGCACCAGCACCTGCTGGAGACCGGCGCGATGCTGATGGTGACCGCGGCCGGGCACGGCGACGTGCAGCGGCGCAGCTACCCGAACTCGTTCCACGGCAACACCGCCGGCGCCGGCTGGGAGTACCTCGCCGGCGCTCGCGATGCGGGAGAACGCGGCCCGGGTCGGCGAGGAGGCGGTCGCGCTGCTGACCGCGCCGCTCGCGCCGCGCGGCCACGCCGACGTGGTGATCGGGGCGCAGCAGGTGTCGCTGCAGATCCACGAGTCGGCCGGTCACGCGCTGGAGCTCGACCGGATCCTCGGCGACGAGGCGAACTACGCCGGCACCTCGTTCATCACGGCCGGCGACGTCGGCTCGCTGCGCTACGGCTCGGACGCGGTCACCATCGCCTCCGACCCGACCGTGCCCGGCACCCGGGGCAGCTTCGCGTTCGACGACGAGGGCACCCCGGCCCGCCGGCGCCGCGCTGATCGACCGCGGCATCGTGCGCAACACGCTGTCCACCCGGGACTCGCGCCGCGCGGTCGGGGCTGGCGCTGACCGGCGCCGCCCGCTCGGACGGCTGGGCGCTACCTGCCGGTGTGCTTCTCCACGCACGTCTACCTCGAGCCCGGCGACGGCGGCAGCCTCGACGAGCTGCTCGACCGGATGGGCGACGGCTACTACATCGACGACAACCGGAGCTGGTCGATCGACAACCAGCGCCTCAACTTCCAGTTCGGCACCGAGGTGGCGTACGAGGTCAGCGGCGGCCGCCGCGGCCGGCTGCTGAAGAACTTCTCCTACGGCGGCGTCACCCCGCAGTTCTGGGGTTCGGTGGAGGCCGTCGCCGGGCCGGAGGAGTTCCGCGCGTTCGGCTACCCGTGCGGCAAGGGCGAGCCCAAGCAGTGGGGCTTCCTCAGCCACGGCGCCTCCCCGATGTTGGTGCGCGACCTGCGGATCGGAGTGGCCTGATGACCTCGTTCGCCCCACCCGTGGCACCCGACGGCCTGTTGAACCGGCTGGCTCTGGCGGCGGGCGCGCCGATCGCCGACGCCGTCGAGATCACCCTGCTCGGCCGGGCCGGCGAGTACACCCGGTTCGCCGGCGGCCGGGTGCACCAGCCGCAGGACATCCTGGAGACGCAGTACTCCGTGCGGGCCGTCGTCGACGGGCACGCCGCCCGGGCCGCCACCGGCACACTGTCCGGACCTGGACGAGGCCGTCGGCCGGGCCGCGGCCGCCGCGCAGGCGCTGGCCCGCCGGGCCGGTGGCGCGTCGGGGTCGGCGACCGTCGCCGCTGCCCGCCGCCGGACGCCGCGGCGTCGTGCTCTGGCACGACGACACGGCGGCGTTCGACGCCGCGTGCCCGGGCCGCCGCCGCCGGCCGGACGATGCGCGGACGCCGCAGCGGCCGGTGGCGGCGCCGCCGGCATGTTCGGCCGGGCGCTGACCCAGATCGCCGTGGTCAACTCGGCCGGCGTCGCGCACCACGCGCTGGCCACCGAGGCGCTCGGCACGCTGACCGCGACCGTCGACGACGGCACCTCGCACTGGATCGACCTGCACCGGTCGGCCGGCGCGCTCGACCTGGCCGCCAGCGTCGACGCGCACGATCGCCGAGGCGGTCGCCGGCCAGGGCCGCATCCCGGTCGCCGACGGCCGGTACACCGATCGTGCTCGGGCCGCAGGCCGCCGGCGAGCTGCTCACGTTCCTCGAGGACGCCGGCTTCTCCGGCGAGCTCGCCGCCGCCGGCGTCGGGCTCGTCGCCCAGCGGGCCGGGCAGCGGGTCGGCCTGCCCGCTGGTCACGGTGGCCGACGACGCCACCGCCGCGATCGGCCTGCCGATCGGGTTCGACATGGAGGGCACGCCGAAGCGGCGGGTGCCGCTGCTGACCGGGGGCGTCGTCGGGGTCGGCCGTGACCAACCTGGCCACGGCCGCCGCGCTCGGGCACCCCGTCGACCGGGCACGCGCACATCGCCCGCGAGGAGGTGCCGACGCCGGTCGCCGCCAACATGGTGATGGACGCCGGCGACGCCACCGAGGCCGAGCTGATCGCCGGTGTCGAGCGCGGCATCTACGTGCAGCGGTTCTGGTACACCCGGCTGGTCGACCGGGTCACCGCGACCATCACCGGCGTCAGCCGGGACGGCTGCTTCCTGATCGAGGACGGCCGGCTGGCCGCGCCGGTCGCCGGTGCCCGCTTCACCCACTCGATCCTCGACTTCCTCGGCACCGTCGACGGGGTCGGATCGGCCCGCCGCTCGCAGCCGGTGATGAACGTGTGGAACGGCGCCGTCACCGCGCCCGCGTTGCGCGGGCACGGTTTCCGGTTCGGTGCCGCGACCGTGGAGGAGAGCTGATGGCCGTACGCACCAACGCCGACCGGCTGGTGACCCAGATCCTGACCGGCGAGGTCTGGCCGGCCCTGGCCGACCGGCACGGCTACCGGGTCGACGCCGACGGGACACCGTTCCTGTTGCCCGGCATGGGCGGGGTGACCCTCGGGCGTGCACCCGGGTGACCCGGCCACCGGCTACGCCGCCGACCACCTGGAGCCGGGCCTGTCGGTCCGGCACCGGGACGCCGACGCCAACATGGCACTGCAGTTCCTCGTCGTGCGTCGGCAACACCGTGACGGTCCGCACCGGACCGGCCGCGGGTGCGCCGGGCAGGGTCATCGGCCAGCACGCGTACGTCCTGGTCGACCTGGCCGAGGAGGAGCTGGCCGAGGTCAGCACCGGCGACCAGGTCACCGTGGCGGCCCGGGGCCAGGGGCTGAAGCTGCTCGACCACCCCGACGTGGTGGCCAAGAACCTCGACCCGGCACTGCTCGACCGGCTGCCGGTGCGGACCCGCGACGACGGGCGGCTCGAGGTCGGCGTCGCCGCGCGGGTCCCGGCGGTCGCGGTCGGTGCCGGCGCGGGGATGGTGTCGGAGTTCGCCAACACCGACCTGATGGGCGCGTACGCCGGCCAGGGCGACGACCTGTCGCTGGGGCTGGAGTCGCTGCGCATCGGCGACCTGGTCGTGCTCGAGGACAGCGACCACCGCTTCGGCCGGGGTTTCCGGCCCGGCTACCTGACCATCGGCGTGATCAGCACCGGCCACTGCCGGCTGTTCGGCCACGGGCCCGGGCCCAGCACCATCCTGTCCGGCCCGGCCGACGCGTTCCACGTCGTCGACGATCCCGACGCGTGCCTGGGAGGCCTGCTGTGACTGTCGCGGTGAACCTGACCGGCGTCGTGGAGACACCCACCATGCCCGGCTCGCCCTACCTGGTCGACGCGGACGGCCGGCCGTACGTGCCGGTCGGTGACGGGGGAGTGGTGCTCGGCGTACACGTGGGCGACGGGGTGTTCGACGTCGACGGCGACCACGTCGCGCCCGGCGTCACCCTGGCACACCCCGACCAGGCGGCCCGGCACGCGCTGACCGCGTTCGCCTGCTTCGGCAACCGGGCGGTGGTCCGCGGCGGCGCGGCCGCCGGCGCCGAGGGCTTCGTGCTCGGCAAGCGCGGCGAGGCGGGCCGGGTCATCGTCGCGTTCCAGGACGACGTGCTGGCCCGGCTGGCGCCCGGCGACACCGTGGTGGTGCGCGGCGACGGGCAGGGCGCCGAACTGCCCGGCGTCACCTGCTCAACGCCGACCCGGCGGCCCTGCACCTGCTGCCGCTGACGATCGGCGACGGCGGCGTGTCGGCCGCCGTGCGGGCGGTGCTCCCGTCGTCGTACGCGGGGAACGGGATCGGCCGGCCCGCGCAGATGTGGGACATCGACCTGCCAGGTGACCCCGGCGCTGGCGCCCGGGTCTGCGGCTCGGCGACCTGGTCGCCGTCGACGACCTGGACGTGCGGCACAACGCCGGCTACCGGCGCGGCTACCGCACGATCGGGCTGATCGTGCACGGCGGCCAGCCCGCTGCCCGGTCACGGACCGGGCCTGATGCCGATCCTCTGCGCCCCGGCGGAGAACCTGCCGGTCACCATCGCTGCAGGATGCCTTACCCATGCTGAGCCCCGACGACCTAAACTGCCGGCCATGACGCGATCCGACAGCTGTCCTGCACAGGTCTCTGCCGGAGAGCGTCTACCTGCTGTTGCGGCGGCGCATTCTCAACAACGAGTTCCAGGCGGGGCAGCGGCTCATCGAGGCCACCATCGCCGAGGAGCTCGGCGTCAGCCGGTCGACGGTTCGGGAGGCGCTGCGGCAGCTTTCCGTCGACGGGCTGGTCGACATCTCGCCCCGCCGGCACAGCGTGGTCACCCGAATGGCGTACGAGGACATCCGCGACGCGTGCTATGCCCGGTTCGTGCTCGAGGCGGGTGCCGCCCGCAGCATCAGCGAGCGCAGCGGCCTGCTCGTGGCGATGAAGAAGGTCGTCGCCAGCATGGGCGAGGCGGCGGAGGCCGGCGACGTGGCCCGGATGATCGACCTGGACACCGAGTTCCACGGCTGCGTCATCGACGCCTCGGGCCGGCACCGGCTCGGCTCGCTGTGGCGGATGCTCGACGCCCAGATGGGCGCGCTCATGCGCTCGTCGATCGACCGGCAGCACATCGCGCTGGACGAGGCGGTCCGCCGGCACCAACTCCTCGTCGACATCTTCGGCGTCGGCACCATGGACGAGATCGTGGCCGCCATGGAGGAGCACTACCTGGGCACGGTCGACGGCATGGCCGAGGCGGGCATGCTCGGCCAGTAAAGACTGGTTTGCTCGTGTGGGGCAGCGGGGTCGCGGACGGTGATCTAACGTCTGCGGCCTTGATCTTTGACTCCTCCCGAGGACATCCATGTCGATAAAGACTGCCCGTCGGCTGCTCGCCGGCGTCGCGGCCGCCGGCGCGTTCGTCGCGGCGACCGCGTTCCCCGCCTATGCGGCCCCCAGCCTCCAGTTGGAGGTGTTGGACGCGCTCGTGGCCCCGAACGGCTCCACCAGCACATTGGCGTTTCTGTACGCAGGCGGGGAGGAGCTGGCCGGAAAGATCACTGTTGTGATCGACTCGTCGGACCTCAAGGGTGCTCGTGTCGACCTCGCGCCGGCCGCCAACGACTGGCTCTGCGACGCCGACACCGGCACGTTGATCCGGTGCGAGCAGCCGGCCCCCGAGGGCTCCTTCGGCGTCACGATCGGATACGCGATCTACGGCGACGCGGACGCGGAGGTCGGCACCGAGGGCAGCATCACCCTCACCGCGGAGATCGCCGGCGGCAAGGCGACCAAGAAGTCGGTCGTCACGATCGCCGAGGCGAGCGACCTCCGAACCCAGGAGGAGCCGCTGAAGACCACCGGCGACCCGGGAGGTCTGGCCAAGGCCAACGCCCCGGTCGCCAACGTCGGCGAGTCCACCGTGGCACGCACGGTTCTCGTCCTCTCGCCGGACTGGCGCACGCCGTATGTCGGCGACTTCTCGAACTGCGTCAACTACATGGACGCGTTCACCATCTGCACGTTCGACCAGCCGCTGGCGCCGGGCAAGAAGTACCAGCTTTCCGACGACATCCCGTACGCCGTCGCGAAGACCGCTCGGACCGGCGCGGTGTTCCCCACCTACGCCGACTGGTACGTCGCGGACGACTGGAAGATCCTCGAGGGCGCCTGGGCGCTGGACACCTACGAGCCGAAGCCCGGCAAGGGTGAGCCGCTGCGCCTCGAAGAGCTGGCCAACGCCAGCCGCGGTCCGCAGACCGACATCAACCCGTACGACAGCTTCCTCCAGGTCGATGTCGAAATCGGCGGCGACAACCAGGCCGACTTCGCCGCGCGCGGCGCTGCCGCCGCCGGTGCCGCCGGCGAGACCGTCACCGTGGTGCCGGCCATCAAGAACCTGGGCCCGGCTGATCTGGAGACGGCCTTCGACGAGCCCGAGAAGCCGGCCCTGCGGATCACCATCCCCGAGGGCACGACGGTGACCGACGCGACGTGGGACTGCGCCCCCTACACCAACGGCGGCACCTGGCCGCCGGACGACGATGCCTGGGGCCAGGCGGGCGCGCGCGAATACGGTTGCGCGGTCTGGGACCAGTTCGCCGGATACATGTACGGGTACGAGTTCAAACTCAAGGTCGACCGAGTGGTGGCCGACGCGACCGGCACCATCACCGTCAAGACCGATGGTGACCCGAACGCCGCCAACGACGTGGCCGAGATCGTCATCAACGGGACCGGCGAAGGCGGCGGCAACGGTGGCGGTGACGGTGACGGCGGCGGGCTGCCCGTCACCGGCCCGCAGGCCACGCTGATCGCCAGCGCCGGCGTGCTGCTCGTGGGTGCCGGCGTGGCCGGCTTCATCGTGGCCCGGCGCCGCCGGACCCGCTTCGTCGCCTGACCTGTCGCACCACCGGAACCCGCCGACCGCGCACCGCGGTCGGCGGGTTCCTGCGGTAACGTGCGGGACATGCCCGGTTACCCGCGCACGCGCTGACGTTCCAGGCCGATTCCGGCCGGTCCCTCATCGCGTGCTGCTCTGATCAGCGCGGCACAGCGAGCCCTCCTGTCCAAGGGGTTCTTTCGTGCCGTCCCTGTTCAAGGACCGTGACTTCCGCTTTCTCTGGCTCGGCCAGACCGCCTCGCAGCTTGGCGAGCAGGCCAGCCTGGTGGTCCTGCCCCTGATCGCCGTGCTCACCCTCGGCGCCGCACCGGACCAGTTGGGCGCGCTGCGCGCGGTCGGGCAGGCGCCGTTGCTGCTGCTCCCGCTCCTCGTCGGCGCGTGGGTCGACCGGTGGCCCGGCCGGACCGTCATGGTGCTGGCCGACCTCGGCCGCACGCTCGCGCTGGCCATCGCGGTGGTGGCCGCGTACCTCGGCGGCCTCGGCCTGCCGGCGCTGCTCGTGGTGGCTTTCGCCGTCGGCGCCATGTCGGTCTTCTTCGACGTGGCCTACCAGGCGTCCGTGGTCCGCCTCGTCCGCCGCGACCGGCTGACCGAGGCCAACAGCGCGCTGGAGGGCAGCCGTTCCGGGGCCCAGATCGCCGGCCCGGCCCTCGGTGGCGCGCTGGTGTCGCTGCTGTCGGCACCGCTTGCCGCCGCGTCCAGCGCCGTCTTCTTCGTGGTGTCGTTGCTGACCCTCCGCGGCATCCGCCGCGCCGAGCCGGTTCCGCCGCGGTCGCCGGGGCGGATGTGGCGACAGGTCCATGATGGACTCCGACACGTGGCCCGCGATGGCGCGTTGCGGGCGCTGTGCCTGGCGTCGGCGGCCTTCCAGTTCTGCTTCGCGGCCATGATGACCGCGTACCTGTTGTTCCTGCCGCGCGAGCTGCATCTGTCCGGTGCCGCGATCGGCCTGGTGCTGGCCGCGATCGGGCCGGGCGCGCTGGTCGGCTCGCTGCTCGCCGCCCGCCTGCCGCGCCGGCTCGGGCACGGCTTCGTCCTCGTGTCGGCGGCGGCGATCGGCGACGGCGTGCTGCTGTCGGTGGCCGCGCTGCACGGCCCGGCCGCGGTGACGGTGCCCGCGCTGGTCGCCATCAACCTGGTGTTCGGGACGTTCGGCCAACTGGTCAACGTCACCACCATGGCCGTACGCCAGGCGTTGACCCCGGACGGCCTGCAGGGCCGGGTGGCCGCGACGATCACCTTCGCCGGCATGGGCATGACGCCGCTCGGGCTCCCTGTTCGGCGGCGTGCTCGCGACGCATGGGGGCCTGCGCACCGCGCTCGCGGTCACCGCCGCCGGCATGTTGCTCTCGCCGCTGGTGATGGCGCTCTCGCCGCTGGCCCGCCTGGGCCGGGAGCTCAACTGAACTGGCGGAGCTTGTCCGGGTTGGCGATGATGTAGAGCCGCTCGATGCCGCGCGTGGACGTCTCCAGGGCGATGAAGGCCTCGGGCGTACCGTCGGCGGTCAGCACCAGCAGCCCGGTCTCGCCGTTCGCCTCGACCGCACGGAACGTCGACGTGGCCCAGTACTTCCGCAGGACGTTGTCGAGCAGTGTCGTCACCCGGTCGGTGCCGACCACGTCCTTGCGGGCCGCGTGCACCTTGCCGCCGCCGTCGTTGCGGGCGATCACGTCGCTGGCGAGCAGCTGTTCGAACGCGGCGAGGTCACCGTCGCGGGAGGCGGCCAGGAAGCGGTCGACGAACCGGCGGTGCTGGGCCCGGTCGACCGGTGTCGAGCGCTCGCTGGCCAGGTGCCGCCGGGCCCGGGTCACCAGCTGGCGGGCGTTGGCTTCGCTGGTCTCCAGGACCTCGGCCACGTCCTTGTGCGGATAGCCGAACGCCTCGCGCAGGACGTACGCCGCCCGTTCCGCCGCGGGAAGGCGCTCCAGCAACAGCAGCGCGCCCATCTCCAACGCCTCGGCCCGTTCCGCGCCGAGCGACGGGTCGGCACTGGTGTCGACGGGCTCCGGCAGCCACGGGCCCACGTACGACTCCCGCCGCGCCCGCGCGCTGGTCGCGGCGTTGATGGCGAGGCGGGTGGTCGTGGTGGTGAGGAACGCGGCCGGGTTGTCGACCTTCCGGCGATCGGTGTTCTGCCACCGCATCCAGGCCTCCTGGACGACGTCTTCGGCGTCGCTGACCGAGCCCAGCATCCGGTACGCGACGCCGAACAGCCGCCCGCGTACCGCCTCGAACTGGTCCAGGTCTTCACCCGTGACGTCAGTGCCAGTCACCCGACAACCCTAGCCGCCCCCATAGGGCCTACTTGCCGGCGTGGGCCGCGAGCCAGTCGCCGAGCTTGACCTCGCCCGTGCGGTACTCGCCCAGCGGGACGATCGTCTCGTCGTTCATCACCTGGCCGAAGTACGGCGCCGCCGGGTCGCTCACCACCTGGCGGGGGTCGCCGGCCGCCGCGAGCGCCTGCCGGATGATGCCGTCGAACGTCCCGCGGTCCGGCCCGGCGGTCTCGGTGGCGCCGTTCAGCGGTGCGGCCATCGCCGCGTCCGCCACCGCCCGTGCCACGTCCGCGGACGCGATCGGCTGGAAGGTGACCGGCGCGATGTGCACGGTGTCACCGTCGGTCGCCGAGTCGGCGATGGCCTTCAGGAACTCGAAGAACTGCGTCGCGCGCACCACCGTGTACGGGAGGCCCGACTCGCGGATCAGCTTCTCCTGCACGACCTTGCCGGGGAGGTAGCCGCTGTCCGGGCTGCGGTCAGCGCCGACCACCGACAGCGCGACGTGGTGCCCCACCCCCGTGGCCTTTTCCGCGGCGATCAGGTTGCCCGTCGCCTTCGTGAAGAACTCCATCACGTCGTCCGGCGCGAACGAGGGCGAGTTCGCCACGTCGACCAGCACGTCGGCGCCGGCCAACACCTCGGTCAGCCCCTCGCCGGTCACGGTGTTGACACCGCTGGACGGAGACGCCGGCACCACCTCGTGGCCCGCCTTCTCCAGCAGGCTCACCACCTGCGAGCCGATCAGGCCGGTCCCGCCAATCACCACGATCTTCATTTACTACCCCTCGAGTCAGTCTGCGCGGCACCGTGGAGCGCCGCCACCTGTTCGACCGGACAGCCCGGCGATCCGTGACAGGTGCGCGAAATTCTCGAAAGGTGCATTCGCCCCAGAGAGCCCGAGACGGGGGGTCAGCGGGACACGAGGGAGACCTCGAAGGAGTAGCGGTCGGCGCGGTAGAGGTGTGACCCGTACTCGATGGCCCTGCCCGCGTGGTCGTAGGCCGTGCGCTCCATGGTCAACAGAGGTGCCCCACGGCTCTCGCCGAGCAGGCGGGCCTCGGCGGCGGTGGCGCGGCGTGCGCCGATCGTCTGGTCGGCGATCCGCAGCTGCACGCCGTGGGTGCGTAGCACCTGGTAGAGACCCTGCTCCCAGAGCTGGTCCGGGTGCAGTCCGGGCGCGATGGCGGCGGGCAGATGGTTGTGCATCAACGCCAGCGGTTCGCCGTCGGCATAGCGCAGTCGTTGGATCGCGAAGGTCAAGGCGCCGGGTTCGAGGTGCAACGCGGTCGCGATGTGCTCCGGGGCGGGGACGACCGAGAACGCCAGCACCTCGGTGCTCGGCGAACGATCCGCGCGGCGCAGGTCGTCGTTGAGGCTGGTCAGCTCGACCTTGCGGCGCACCGCGCTGTGCACGACCTGCGTGCCCACTCCACGCTTGCGGACCACGAGCCCCTTGTCGACCAGGTGCTGGATCGCCTGGCGCATCGTCGGCCGCGACAGTCCGAGCCGGTCGGCCAGTTTCACCTCGGTGTCGAGGCGGGAGCCGGCCGGTAGCTTGCCGGACTCGATCATGTCTTCGAGGCTCGTCGCCACCTGGAAGTACAGCGGAACGGGGCTGAACCTGTCGATCGTGATGAGGCTGGCGATGCCGTCCACGTCGGACTCCTCGAGCGTTCGGGTCCCTCATGATAGGGCCACCGACAAGGGTCGTTTGAACGTCAGTATGTCATGACAAACACTTGACATGAGTTCGCGACCGCAAGCAGACTTCGTGACATGCGCATCGGACTCATCGGTGCAGGGCGCATCGGCGCGTTGCACGCTTCCACGCTGTCCTCGTTGCCGTCCGTGACCGGGTTGCTGATCACCGACGTCGATCCGGACCTGGCCCGCGTGCTGGCGGAGAAGGTCGGCGCCGAAGCGGCGGACACCCTTGCTGACCTGCTCACCGCCGACCTCGACGCGGTCGTCGTCAGCACACCGACGTCCACCCACCGCGAGCTGATCGAGCAGGCGGCCGCGGCCGGCCTGCCGGTGTTCTGCGAGAAGCCGGTCGCGCCCGACGTCGCCGGCACCCGGGCGGCGCTGGCGGCGGTGCGCGCGGCCGGTGTGCCGCTCCAGGTCGGCTTCCAGCGCCGGCACGACGCCGGCATCACCGCCGTCCGCGACGCGATCGCCGAGGGCACGCTCGGCACCGTCCACCTGGTGCGCTCGGCCACCCACGACCCGGCACCACCGCCGGCCGGCTACGTCGCGACCTCGGGCGGGATCTTCCGGGACTGCGCGGTGCACGACTTCGACGCGGTCCGGTTCGTCACAGGCCGCGAGGTGGTCGAGGTGTCCGCGACCGGCGCCAACCGGGGCGACGCGTTCTTCGCCGAGGCCGGCGACGTCGACACCGCCGTGACGACGCTGACCCTGGACGACGGCACTCTCGCGGTCTGCACCGCGACCCGCTACAACGGCGCCGGCTACGACGTCCGGCTGGAGGCGCACGGTTCCGTCGGCGCGCTGGCCGCCGGGCTCGACGAGCACGCGCCGCTGCCCCCGATGGCCACCGGCCAGCCGTACGCCGGCTTCGGTGAACGCTTCCGGGACGCCTACGCCGCCGAGCTGACCGCGTTCTGCGCGCTGGTCGCGGGCGACGGTCCCAACACCTGCCCGGGCGAGGAGGCACTGGCCGCGCTGCTGGTCGCCGAGGCGGCCGAACTGTCCCGCCGCGAAGGCCGGCCGGTGCGGATCGCGGAGGTGGCCCGATGATCCGGGTCGCCGGAGCACCGATCTCCTGGGGCGTCTGCGAGGTACCCGGCTGGGGGCACATGCTGCCCGCCGAACGGGTGCTCGCCGAGATGGCCGAGCTCGGGCTGACCGCCACCGAGTTGGGCCCCGACGGCTATCCTGCCGCGCCGACCGGGCCGCGCTGCTGGCCCGGCACCACCTGGCGGTGGCCGGCGGCTTCGTGCCGGTGGTGCTGCACGACCCGGCCCACGACCCGCTGCCCGCGCTCGAGCGAGAGCCTGGACGGCTGGGAGGGCGCGCTCGTGCTGGCCGCCGCGACCGGCACCGACGGCTACGACGCCCGGCCTGCCCTTGACGCCGACGGCTGGCGGACGCTGCTGACCAACCTCGACCGGATCGGCGCCGCCGCGGCCGGGCACGGCGTCCTCGCCACCCTGCACCCGCACATCGGCACCATGGTCGAGCGCGAGGACGAGGTGCGCCGGGTGCTGGACGGCTCGCGGATCGCGCTCTGCCTGGACACCGGCCACCTGCTGGCCGGTGGCACCGACCCGGCGGCGCTGGCCCGCGAGGTGCCCGGCCGGGTCGCCCACGTGCACCTCAAGGACGTCGACGCGGCCTGGGCGGCCCGGGTGCGGTCCGGCGAGGTCAGCTACACCGACGCGGTCCGGGCGGGAATGTACAAGCCGCTCGGCGACGGCGACGTCGACGTGGCCGGCATCGTCACGACCTTGACCGCCAACGGCTACGAAGGGTGGTACGTGTTGGAGCAGGACACGATGCTCGACACGGACCCGCCGGCGGGGGAGGGTCCGGTCCTCGACGTCCGCCGGAGCCTCGAACACCTGCGAAAGGTCGCGGCATGACTGAATTTGACGTCGTCGCTGTCGGGCGGCTCGGCGTCGACCTCTATCCCGAGCAGATCGGCGTGCCGCTGGGCGCCGTGCGCACGTTCGCCAAGTCGCTGGGCGGCACCGCCGCCAACGTCGCGGTCGCGGCCGCCCGGCACGGCCGGCGGGTCGCCCTGGTCAGCGGCACGGGCGCCGACCCGTTCGGCACCTACCTGCACGACGAGCTGCGGGGGTACGGCGTCGACGACCGCTGGGTCGCGACCGTGCCCGACCTGCCGACACCGGTGACGTTCTGCGAGATCTTCCCGCCCGACCACTTCCCGATCTACTTCTACCGCTACCCGACGGCGCCCGACCTGCGGGTCGCCGAGGCCGACCTGGACCTCGACGGCGCTGCGTGCGGCCGGCGTGCTCTGGCTGACCGGCACCGGGTTGTCCGCCGAGCCGAGCCGGTCCGCGCACCTGGCCGCGCTGCGGGCCCGCGACCGGGCGCCACTGACCATCCTGGACCTCGACTACCGGGCCCAGTTCTGGCCGGACGAGGCGACCGCGGGCACCGCGTACCGCGAGGCGCTGCCGTTCGTCACCGTCGCGGTCGGCAACGCCGAGGAGTGCGCGGTCGCCACCGGCGAACGCGACCCGGAGCGGGCCGCCGCCGCACTGCTAGCCACGGGTGTCGAGATCGCCGTCGTCAAGCTCGGCGGCGAGGGCGTGCTCGGGGTGACGGCGACCGAGTCGGTACGCGTACCGCCGGTCCGGGTCGACGTGGTCAACGGGCTCGGCGCGGGCGACGCGTTCGGCGGCGCGCTCTGCCACGGCCTGCTGGCCGGCTGGCCGCTGGCCCGCGTGCTGGCCTTCGCCAACGCGGCCGGCGCGCTGGTCGCCGGCCGGCTCGCCTGCGCGCCCGACATGCCGACGTCCCAAGAGGTGGAGGAACTGGTGACGACCGATGCGTGAGGAAGCCCTGCGCGACCTGGTCCGGACGCGCGCGGAGCAGCCGGAGCGGCTGGCCGAGACCGCCGCGGCCCGGCGCCGCCGCCCGCTGCTGGGCGAGCGGGGCAGGCTGATGCTGATCGCCGCCGACCACCCCGCGCGCGGCAACCTCGCGGTCGGCAAGCGCGGCATGGCGATGGCCGACCGCATCGACCTGCTCGACCGCCTCCAGGTCGCGCTGTCCCGCCCCGGCGTCGACGGCGTGCTGGGCACCCCCGACATCGTCGAGGACCTGCTGCTGCTCGACGGGCTCGACGGCAAGGTCGTCATCGGCTCGATGAACCGCGGCGGGATCCCGGGCACCGCGTTCGAGATCGACGACCGGTTCACCGCCTACGACGCCGCCGCGCTCGCGGCCGGGCACCTCGACGGCGGCAAGATGCTGCTGCGGATCGACCCGACCGACCGGGCCAGCGCCGACGTCCTCGAAGGCTGCGCCGACGCGGTCAGCGCGCTCGCCGCGAACGGGCTGATGGCGATGGTCGAGCCGTTCTGGGTACGCCGCGACGACGCCGGCAAGGCGGTCAACGACCTGTCGCCCGACGCGGTGATCCGCTCGATCGCCATCGCGCAGGGGCTCGGCCGCACCTCCGCGTACACCTGGCTCAAGGTCCCGGTCGTCGCGGAGATGGAGCGGGTGCTGGCGGCCAGCACGCTGCCCACGGTGCTGCTCGGCGGAGACCCGGGCGAGGCGCCGGACGACACCTTCGCCTCGTGGCAGAAGGCGCTGCGGCTGCCGACCGTGCAGGGCCTCGTCGTCGGCCGGACGCTGCTCTACCCGCCGGACGACGACGTGGCGGCCGCGGTGGACACGGCGGTGAGCCTGCTGTGAGCGGGGGCTGGTACCGACCACAGTGCACAGAGGTGGCGCCCGACGGCGCCGACTGGCAGCACGCCGGGCTGCGGATCGTCACCCTGGCGCCCGGTGAGTCGACGACCTGGCACACCGCGGGCACCGAGGTGGTCGTCGTGCCGCTGGCCGGCGGCGCCGAGCGTGACCTGCGCCGGCACCGAGATCACGCTGCACGGCCGGCCCGACGTCTTCACCGCCGCGACCGACCTCTGCTACCTGCCGCCCGGGGAACTGGCAACCCTGAGCAGCGTCGCCGGTGGCCGGTTCGCCGTGGCGTCGGCGGCGGCCGAGCCGGGCCTGCCGGTGCGCTACCGCCCGGCCGCCGACGTGCCGGTCGAGGTGCGGGGCGCGGGCGCGGCCAGCCGCCAGGTCAACAACCTCGCCGACGCGGAGTCGTTCGCCTGCCAGAAGCTCATCGTGGTCGAGGTGCTGACCCCGGGCGGCAACTGGTCCAGCTACCCGCCGCACAAGCACGACGAGCACCGCGCCGACGAGACCGAGCTCGAGGAGATCTACTACTTCGAGGTGGCCCGCGGCGGCGCCGCGTACCAGCGGGTCTACGGCAGCGGGCCGGACCGCCCGATCGACGTGCTGGCCGAGGTGCGCACCGGCGATGTCGTGCTGGTGCCGCACGGCTGGCACGGCCCGTCGATGGCGGCGCCCGGCTACGACCTCTACTACCTCAACGTGATGGCCGGGCCCGGCGACCGGGCCTGGCGGTTCCGCGACGACCCCGCGCACGCCTGGATCCGCGACACCTGGGCGGACCAGCCGATCGACCCGCGCGTTCCGTTCTACGGGAGGCAGGCATGACGACCCGACTCACGGTGGCCCAGGCCCTGGTCCGGTTCCTGGCCGCGCAGGAGACCGAACGCGACGGCGTACGCCGGCGGTTCTTCGCCGGCACCTTCGGCATCTTCGGCCACGGCAACCTGGCCGGCATGGGTCAGGCGCTGCGGGAGTACGCCGACACGATGCCGTACCACCTGGCCCGCAACGAGCAGGCGATGGTGCACTCCGCGGCGGCGTACGCCCGGATGACCAACCGGCTGGCCACCTACGCCTGCACCACCTCGGTCGGCCCCGGCGCGACCAACATGGTGACCGGTGCGGCCGGCGCGACCATCAACCGGCTGCCGGTGCTGCTGCTGCCCGGCGACACGTTCGCCACCCGGGTCGCCGACCCGGTGCTGCAACAGCTCGAGGCGCCGTACGCCGGTGACGTGTCGGTCAACGACTGCCTGCGCCCGGTGTCCCGCTACTTCGACCGGGTCAACCGGCCCGAGCAGCTCGTCGAGGCGGCGCTGCGGGCCATGCGGGTGCTCACCGACCCGGTGGAGACCGGCGCGGTGACCCTGGCGCTGCCGCAGGACGTGCAGGCCGAGGCGTACGACTGGCCCGACGAGTTCTTCGCGACCCGGGTGTGGCACGTGGCCCGCCCGGTGCCGGAGCCGGCCGCCCTGGACCGCGCGGTCGCGGCGATCCGGGCCGCCCGCCGGCCGATCGTCGTGGCGGGCGGCGGCGTCATCTACTCCGAGGCCACCGAGGCGCTGGCGGCGTTCGCGGAACGGACCGGCGTGCCGGTCGGCGAGACCCAGGCCGGCAAGGGCGCGCTGCACCACGAGCACCCGTCGGCGGTCGGTGCGATCGGCGCCACCGGCACGACCGCGGCCAACCAGCTCGCGGCCGGGGCCGACCTGGTGATCGGGATCGGCACCCGCTACTCGGACTTCACCACCGCGTCGCGCACGTTGTTCGCCGACCCGGACGTGCGGTTCGTCAACCTCAACGTCGCGTCGTTCGACGCGGCGAAGCACAGTGGACTGTCACTTGTGGCTGATGCCCGGACCGGGCTGGAAGCGCTCGACGACGCGTTGGCCGACTGGCGGGTCGACGACGGCTACCGGGCGGAGACCGCGCGCCTGACCGCGGCCTGGAACGAGACCGTCGACCGGGCGTACGCCCTCGACCACCGGCCGCTGCCCGCGCAGAGCGCCGTGATCGGTGCCGTCAACGACGCCGCCGGCGACCGCGGCGTGGTGGTCTGCGCCGCCGGTTCGATGCCCGGCGACCTGCACAAGCTGTGGCGGCCCCGGGACCCGAAGCAGTACCACGTCGAGTACGGCTACTCCTGCATGGGCTACGAGATCGCCGGCGGCCTCGGCGTCAAGCTCGCCGCACCCGATCGGGACGTGTTCGTGCTGGTCGGCGACGGTTCCTACCTGATGATGTCGAGCGAGATCGCCACCGCGGTGGCCGAGGGCGTCAAGCTGATCGTCGTGCTCGTGGTCAACCACGGCTTCGCCTCGATCGGCGCGCTGTCCGAGACGGTCGGCGTCAACCGGTTCGGCACCTGGTACCGGGACCGGGACGGCGCCAACCTGCCGACCGACCTGGCCGCCAACGCGGCGAGCCTGGGCGCCGACACCATCAGCGTGGCCGACGTCGACGGGCTGCGGGCGGCGCTGGACACCGCGAAGGCCGCCACACGCACCACCGTCATCCAGATCGAGACCGACCCGCTGGTCCACGCGCCGGACTCGGAGGCCTGGTGGGACGTGCCGGTGGCCGAGGTGGCGCGGACGTCCGGCACCGAGGCCGCCCGGGCCGCGTACGAGAAGGCCAAGCAGGCCCAGCGGAACTATCTGTGAAGGGCATTCCATTGCGCACCATCGAGCACGTCATCGGCGGCACCCGCCGCGGTTCGGAACGGACCCTGCCGGTGTACGACCCGGCCACCGGCGAGGTTTCCGCGCTGGTCTCCGCCGGCACCGCGGCCGACGTGGACGACGCGGTCGCCGCGGCGGGCAAGGCGTTCGTCGAGTGGAGCGAGGTGTCGCTGGCCCGGCGCAGCGCGGTCATGTTCGCCATGCGCGACCTGGTCGACCGGCACACCGACGACCTCGCGCGGCTGGTCACCGCCGAGCACGGCAAGACCCTCGACGACGCCCGCGCCGAGGTGGCCCGCGGCCGTGAGGTGATCGACTACGCCTGCGGCATCCCGTCGCTGCTCAAGGGTGCCTACACCGACCAGGCCTCGACCGGCGTCGACGCCTGGACGTTCCGGCAGCCGCTGGGCGTCTGCGCCGGCATCACGCCGTTCAACTTCCCGGTGATGGTGCCGCTGTGGATGCACCCGCTGGCGATCGCGACCGGCAACACGTTCGTGCTCAAGCCGAGCGAGCGCGACCCGTCCGCGTCGGACCTGATCGCCTCCCTCTACGCGGAGGCCGGGCTGCCGGACGGCGTGTTCAACGTCGTGCACGGCGACAAGGTGGCCGTCGACGCGCTGCTCGACCACCCCGATGTCGCCGCCGTATCGTTCGTCGGCTCGACCCCGGTCGCCCGGCACGTGCACCAGCGTGCGGGCGCGGCCGGCAAGCGGGTGCAGGCGCTGGGCGGGGCCAAGAACCACGCGGTGGTGCTGCCGGACGCGGACCTCGACGACGCGGCACGGCAGATCACCGGGGCCGCGTACGGGTCGGCGGGGCAGCGGTGCATGGCGATCTCGGCCGTGGTCGCCGTCGGTGCCGCCGCCGACCCGCTCGTGGAGCGGCTGGCCGCGCACGCACGGGCGATCGTCGTCGGTGCCGGCGCGGAGCCGGCCAGTCAGATGGGCCCGGTGGTCACCGCGGCGTCCCGGGACCGGATCCGCTCCCTCGTGGATGCCGGGGAGGCGGCGGGCGCCGCACTGGTGGTCGACGGCCGCGACCTCACCGCCCGGCCCGGCTTCTTCGTCGGGCCGTGCCTGTTCGACCACGTCGGCACCGACATGTCGGTCTACCAGGAGGAGATCTTCGGCCCGGTGCTGGTCGTCCTGCGGGTGGCCACCCTGGACGAGGCGATCGACCTGCTGAACGCGAACCCCTACGGCAACGGCGCGGCCATCTTCACCGACTCGGGTGCGGCCGCCCGGCGGTTCCAGCGCGCGGTGCGGGCCGGCATGGTCGGCGTCAACGTGCCCGTCCCGGTGCCGATGGCCTACCACTCGTTCGGCGGCTGGAAGGACTCGCTGTTCGGCGACACCCACGTCCACGGCCCGGAAGGCGTGTCGTTCTACACCCGCGCCAAGGCGGTCACCTCGCGGTGGCCCGGCCCGGCCGCCGACGCGGCTCCGTCGATGCACTTCCCTACGGCTAGCTGAGCCCCACAGCTAGCTGAGCCCTCGGTAGCTGCTGATCGCGAGCCGGAACAGGGACTCGTCGCGTGGCCAGTCCGCGCCGGTGGTGAACCAGGACAGCGCGTACGCCCGGCCGGGCGCGGTGGTGACCGCGACGCGCCGGGCGTGCCGGCCGGCCCAGCTGAACTCCCAGTCGGCGCCCCCGGCCGCGGCCCGCACCGGCCCGATCCGCACCCGCGTGTAACCGGGCAGCACACCTACCGCCGTCTCCGCCCGCAGCCAGAGGTCGCCGGGCTCGGCGGTGGGTTCGATGGACGGGTCGACGGCCAGCGTCCGGGTGCCACCCGCGTCGCGGAAGCAGACCGAGGCGCCCGCCTGGAAGCGGGACCAGGTCGCCGGCACCGCCACCGTGAAGCCCGTGTCGTCGGTGTGCCAGCGCCACCCCGGCGGCAGTGCGAACGCTCCCGCCTCGCCACCCACCGGGGTCGCCCCGGACCCGTCCGTCGTCAGACAGGCGTGCACGGCGGGTGGAGCCGGGTCGCGCGCCGGCAGGGCGACCGCCGCGGCCGTGCCCGCGGTCGCCAGCGCCACCACCGCGGCACCGGCCACGGCGGCGCGCGCACCGAAGCGGAACCTGGACGGGGTGGGTACGGACTCGCCCGCGACCTCGTCGAGCAGCCGCCGCAGCTGGCCGGCGTCCGGCCGGCGGCCCGGGTCCCGGTCCAGCAGGCCCAGGATCACCGGCGCCAGCGGACCGGCCCGGCGCATCGGGTCCGGCGGTCCGGCGGCGAGCGCCGTCAACGTCGCGACGACCGTGGCCCGGTGGTACGGCCCGGCACCCTCCACGAGCGCGTACAGGGTGGCGCCTAGCGACCACAGGTCGCACTCCACCGTGGACACGCCGGTGCGGGCGCACTCCGGGGCCACGAAGTCCGGCGAGCCGAGCACCTGGTCCGGGACGGTCACCCCGCCGTCGGCGACGACGGCCAGCCCGAAGTCCGTCAACACCACCCGGCCGTCGTCGGCCAGCAGGACGTTCTGCGGCTTCACGTCGCGGTGGATGATCCCGGCGCGGTGCGCCTCGTCGAGGGCGGCGAGGATCTCCAGCCCGATCCGGGCCGTCTGTCGCGGGTCGAACGGCCCGCGCTCGGCGACGACCTCGTGCAGCGATCGTCCCGGCACGTACTCCATGACGATCCAGGGCCGGTCGGTGCGGATGACGTCGAGGACGGCGACCACGTTGGGGTGCCGCAGCCGTGAGGCGGCCCGGGCCTCTCGCAGGGTGTGCTCCCAGGCGCCGCCGGGTAGCCAGGCCGCCGGCTGGATCTCCTTGACCGCGACGGTCCGCCCGAGGACCAGGTCGTGGGCGCGCCAGACCTGACCCATCCCGCCGGTGCCGACGACCCGGTCGAGGGCGTACCGGTCCGCGAGTACGGTTCCAGCTGTCACACCAGTGCTTCGTAGCCGCTGCCACCGCGGATTGGTCTTCCGTCGGACCGAGATGGAGCTGCTGTCGACGTTCGGCGGGACACCGCGACCGCGGCCGAAGGGCTAGCGTCGTTCCCGTGGACGAACCGGGGGAGCGGCCGGCGCTGGCCTGGGGTCCGGTCGGCGCGGTGGCCGTGCTGCTGGGCGCCGTGGTCGCGGCCAACAGCAACAGCTACGGCTACCACCGCGACGAGCTCTACTTCCGCCTGCTGGGTGAGCATCCGGCGTGGGGATACGTCGACCAGCCGCCGCTCACGCCGCTGCTCGCCCGGCTGATGACCGAGGTCTTCGGCGACCACCTGTGGGCCTTGCGGATCCCGGGGTCGCTGGCCATCGTGGCTACGGCGATCCTGACCGCGCTGCTCGCCCGCGAGCTCGGCGGCCGGACCGGCGCGCAGGTGCTGGCGGCGCTGGGCGCGGCCGGCACGTTCCCGCTGGTCTTCGGTCACGTCCTGCTGACCGCGACGGTCGACCTGGTGGTCGTGGCCGCGGTGCTGCTGTTCGTGGTGCGGGCGTTGCGCGGCGACCCGCGGTGGTGGCTGGCGGCGGGCCTGGGCGTCGGCATCGGGCTCTACAACAAACATCTGGTGTTGCTGACGTTGGTGGCGATCGGCCTGTCGCTGGTCGCGGTCGGCCCGCGCCGGGTGCTCGCCTCGCGCTGGCTCTGGGCGGGCGTCGCGGTCGCCCTCGTCGTCGGCTCGCCCAACGTGATCTACCAGATCACCCACGACTGGCCGCAGCTCGAGATGGCCGACGCGATCCGCGAGGACAAGGGCGCCGAGTCGCGCACCCTGTTCGTGCCGATGCAGCTGGTCCTGCTCGGCGTGTTCTTCGTGCCCGTCTGGGTGGCCGGCATCGTGCGGCTGTGGCGCACGCCGGTGCTGCGGGCGCTCGCGCTGGCATACCCGGTGCTCTGCGTGCTGGTGCTGGTGACCGGCGGGCAGCCGTACTACACGCTGGGCCTCGTGCTGGCGCTGTTCGCGGCGGGCTGCCCGTCGGCGGTGCGCTGGGCCGCCACCCGGCGGGCGCTGTTCGGCGTCGGCGTGGCACTCAACCTGGTGGTGTCGGTGCTCGTCGCGCTGGCGCTGCTGCCGGTGTCGGTGCTGGCGAAGACCCCGATCGCCGACATGAACCAGGGCACCAGCGACCAGATCGGCTGGCCGGTCTACGTCGACCAGATCACCTCGGTCTACGACTCACTGGCCCCGGCGGACCAGTCCCGCGCGGTGATCCTGACCGCCAACTACGGCGAGGCGGGCGCGTTGGACCGCTACGGGGTCGACCTGCCCGCTGTCTACAGTGGTCACAACGAGCTGTGGCACCGCGGCCGCCCGCCGGACGACGCGACCGTCGTGATCGCGGTCGGCTTCGGCGAGCCCTTGGGCGCGCTGTTCCGCTCGTGCCAGGTCGCCCGCGACCTCGACAACGGCGTCGACATCCCCAACGAGGAACAGGACAACGACATCCGCGTCTGCCACGACCCGGTCAGCTCCTGGCAAGCCCTCTGGCCCCGCCTCCAGCACTTCTCCTGACGGCGCCGGCCAGCTCCGACCGCCGCACGACACCTTCATCCTAGGATGCTTTAGGGGACGTGCGGCCAGTCGCGACGACAACTGCCGGCCACCGGCGGTGCATTGGCCCTCCACCCCGGCGTGGCAGGTGTTCTACGGTTGGCGTCATGATCATCGCGCAGGTCAGCGACCTCCACATCGACGACGGGGTACGCAGCCGGGGGCGGGTCGAGCGGGTGGTGCGCGAGCTGGCCGGGCTGCGGCCGCCGCCCGACGTCGTGCTGGTCACCGGTGACATCGCGGATCACGGGACCGAGGCGGAGTACGAGCTGACGGCCAGGCTGATGGACCTGCCGGTGCCGGTGTTGTTCTGCCCCGGCAACCACGACGTGCGGGCGGCGTACCGCAAGGTCCTGCTCGACGAGCCGCCGAACGACGCGCCGGTCAACCGTGCGCACCGGATCGGCGGCGTGCTGTTCGCGATGTGCGACTCGATCGTCCCCGGCCGGCACGACGGTCTGGTCACCGCGGACACCCTGGACTGGCTCGACGCGGAGCTGACGGCGGCCGCCGACCTGCCGGCGTTCGTCTGCTTCCACCATCCGCCGGTGACGCTCGGGATGCCGTTCGCCGACCGGTACCGGCAGTTCGACACCGAGCGGCTCGCGGACCTGATCGCCGTGCACCCCAACGTGGTGGCGCTGCTCTGCGGGCACGCGCACACCCCGGCCGCGACCACGTTCGCCGGCCGGCCGTTGCTGGTCGCCCCGGGAGTCGTGTCGACGATCCGGCTGCCGTTCGAGCCGGTGGCGCCGGTCGACGAAGACCTGCCCGCGATGCTCGCCTACCACCTGCTCGACGACGACCGCCGGCTCACCACCCATTTCCGCGTGGTGTCATAGGGAGCGGACCACCCCGCTAACCTGTTCTCATGGTGTCGTCAGATCCGCCACCGTTGACGGTGGTCCCGCCCGGCGGCGGGCAGACCGGGGAGCTCGGCTCGATCGGCGTGCAGTTCAAGCTGTGGGGCCACGACACAGGGGGCGCGCTCTCCATTGTCGAGCATCCGTTCCCCGTCGGCGCGCTGGTGCCACCGCACCTGCACACCAGGGAAGACGAGTACTCGATCGTCACCGAAGGCGAGATCGGCTTCCGGTCGGGCGACCGTGAGGTCGTACTCGGTCCCGGCGGCTACATCACCAAGCCCCGCGGCGAGCTGCACGCGATGTGGAACGCCGGCACGACCCCGGCCCGGATGATCGAGATCATCAGCCCGGCCGGGTTCGAGCACTTCTTCCGTGAGGTGGCCGAGGCGATCGCGGCCGGGCCGTTCGATCCCGAGGCGAGGGGGCGACCTGGCCGAGCGCTATGGCTTACGGTTCGGTCAGCCGGACTGGCTGCCGGGCGTCATCGAACGTTACGGCCTCCCGCAGCCCTGACGGCAGCCTGGTCAGCCCTCAAGCCCTGGCTGGTACGGCGTCGGGTCGCGGCGACAACGCGCCGCCGGCCCGCCGCGGCGACCGTGTCGACGTCGCTGTTGGGTAGGTGCCGTCCGGGTACGACATCGTCCGGTGCTGGATCCCTGACTAGAACCAGTGGTCCATGCGCTTGGCTGTGTCCTGGGCTGCTGTGGCGAACGATCTCGTCTGGGCGTGGATCAGCGCGGCGCGCCCGTCATCGGACCGAGTGAAGATCAGCTCGGCGGGAGTGACGTGTCTGCGCCAGGCGCGCAGGAAAGCCTGGGCACGTTCGGCCTGCGAACCGAGCAAGGCCGGCACCGCGTGGTAGTCGGTCTGCTGTCGTGACCAGCGGTCCATCCTGCGGGTGATCAGGTAGCGGGGCTTGCGAATCGGCGCGAGCACCTGGTGGACGCTGTCGGCGAACAGCGACCGCTCGGCGAATGTGCCGCCACCGAGGGCGACGTGGTAGACCCCCATCTCGTTACGGCGCACGATGATCCGGACATCGCGCAGCGTGGCCGGGATCAGGCCGGTGTCGCACAGCGCGTCGCGTACCGCCTTGGCGATCGGTTCGATCGCACCGTCGACCGGCAGGAAGCGCACGTACAGGATGGCTGTTCTGACCAGCTTGGGACCGGTGACCGCGGTCATCAGCACCGCGACCACCAGGAACGGCGTCATCGTTCCCGGACCGCGGCCGAGCAGCTCCATCGTTTGCAGCAGCGCGACCGAGAGGACGATCGCCAACTGCACGATCAGCGCCGCGAGCGAGCCACGGAACCGCAGAACCCGGAATGTCGGGGGTACGGGTAGCGCCACGCTCGGCAGGATCCGCCCCTCGGGGCCGGCCAGGACGGTATGCCAGCGCTGTGCCCGATCCTGACGGTCGCGCAGCCGGGCGGCCATGACCGCGTTCTGCGCGGCGGCGTCGATCGGAACCCGGCAGCGGCCGTTGGAGTAGAGGTCGACACCGACCCGGTCGAGCCCGGTGACCAGGGCCGGTTCGTTTTCGGCAATCCCGGTGAAGGTCTCGAACCGCTGGGCCATCTCCTCGATGTCGCGGCAGTCCCAGCCGCCGTCGCCGAGCTCGGCGTAGGTGGCCAGATGCCAGATCGAGGCCACCTTGCCGGGCTGGGCCGGGTCGGTGCGGATGGCCCGTCCACGCATCTGGTTGGTGGTCATGAACGAGCCGACGAAGCTGGCCAGGACCAGCGAGTTCACCTGCGGGGCGTCCCAGCCCTCGCCGAGCAGCGCGCGGGTGGCGACGATGACGGTGATGCGACCCTTGGCCAACAGCGCGGTGAGTGCCCCGGTTGGTCGCTGCCCGCCGGTCAGGGTGACCTGGCGGAACCCGGGCAGCGACGGCACCGGCCGCACCTGCAACTGGTCGCCGTCGACCGCGGCTCGTAGGTCCGTGATCAGATCTTGGTGTACGACGGTCAGTCGACCGGTGTGGAGCACGAGGCCGGTCGCGTCGCCCGGCCGGGTGGCGAGGCGGTGAAAGATCGGCCACGCTCCCAGGGACGGCCGGCGCGGCTTCCCGAGTGCGTAGTCGTCGTCGCGGATGTAGTCGGTGAGGATCACCTGACGCAGCTCGTCGCCCCGCTCAGCCGACTCCAGCTCGTGGATCCGCACGCACGCGTCGACCTTCGTGGGGCTGAGGTTCAGCTGCGGCCAGCCACGGCCGGGCTCGTCCAGCCCCCATTCGCGCCGCCACAGCAGGCCGTCGGCCCGCAGGCGTTTGCTGAGCACCTGCCGGCGGTCGGTGCCCGGGCCGTGCTCCCACTGCTTGGCGAACAGGTATTCGTGCAGCACGAGTTCGAGCTCCACCGTGCCCGGCCGACCCAGCTGGTCGGCTTCGGCGCCGAGGACAGCCCGTAGCGCCTCACTGGGCGTACCCGCCGAATGCAGGAAGCGTGCGAGCGCGAGCGCGGTCTCCGGCGAGGTGGCGATCTGCGCCGCGTGCGCCTGTGGCTGCCGTGCCCACGGATGGGCGGCAAGCTCCGCGATGACCTGCGCGTCGTGCATGAGGTCGTTGGCGAGCAGCTCGACCGCGCGGCGATGCTCGGCCAGGCGGGCGGAGTCAGCGTCGTCGGCCTCGGCCAGCCAGATGTAGTCGTCGTGCGGGCATAGTGTGCCGGCCTTGACCAGTTCGGGCACGGAGATCTCGGCGTCGATCGGCCCGCAGAGCTCGAGGTAGCGGGCGAACTCGTGCCCCGGTACGTCGTAGGGCGGCGTCGCGGTGAGGGCGATCACGGTGAGGCCGTCGAGCGCGGTGATGATCTGCTGCAGCGCTGTCCACCAGCTGGCGCGCAGGTGGTGGGCCTCGTCGAGGATCAGTGGAAGAATCGCAGCTCGGCGAGGTCAGCGCTGCGCCAGGCTGGGCCGGGTCTTTGATCCGGCGGCAGGAAGTCGTGCAGGCGGTCCAGCCATTGGTCGCGGATCGTTCGGGTCGGTGACAGCACCACGGTGGGCAGGCCCAGCCGTCGGAAGAGTTCGATGCCCACCACGGTCTTGCCGGAACCGGGTGCCGCTACGACGTGCAAGCGGCCATCCTGCAGCAGGGTCGGCAGCTCGTCGAGGACCCTGGCCTGGTACTCCCGCCAGGGCCAGCGAAACGTCATGCTCGTGACATCTGCTGGGATCATGCCCCAGCACGCTAGTTGGCATCGGCAATCCGCTCCACGCCGTCATCCTGACAGTTGGGTCAGGGCAGGCGGGGAATGCTCGCGATCAGACGCCGGGTGTACGCGTCCCGCGGGTTGCCGAGCACCTGCCCGGTCGGACCCTGCTCGACCACCCGCCCGCGCTCGAGCACCGACCGTCTCGTCGCAGAGGCTGGCCACCGCGGCCAGGTCGTGGGAGACCATCACCAGGGTCAGGCCGCGGGTCGCGCGCAGCTCGGCCAGCAGGTCGATGATCCGTACCTTGGTGGTCACGTCCAGGGCGCTGACCGGCTCGTCGGCCAGCAGCACGCGTCGGCTCGACGGCGATGGCCCGGGCGATCGCGATCCGCTGCCGCTGGCCCGCCGGAGAACTCGTGCGGGTAGCGGTCGACCGCGTCGTCCGGCAGGCCGACCGCGGACAGGGCCGCCGCCACCCGCGGTGCGTGGTCGGCGAAACCCAGCGCGCGCAACGGCTCCGCGACGATGCGCGAGACCTTCTGGCGAGGGTCCAATGAGGAGTACGGGTCCTGGAACACCGTCTGCACATGCCGGCGGAACTCGCGCGCGGCACGGTGCCCGGTCGGCAGCGGCGCGCCCTGGAACAGCACCGCGCCCGAGGTCGGCCGGCGCAGCCCGAGCAGCAGCCGCAGCAGCGTGGTCTTGCCGGCCGCCGACTCACCCACCAGCGCCACGCTGCGTCCGGGCGTCACCCCGAACGAGACGTCGGTCAGCACCGCGTCCCCGGACGGGTAGCGGAAGCCGACCTCGCGGGCCTCGAGGATCACAACGCACCTCCGAGCGCCGCGTCGAGGCGGCGGGCGCTGGCCACCAGGGCGGCGGTGTAGTCGTCGCCGGGGTCGGCGAGCACCGACCGCAGCGGACCGGTCCGCACCGCCCGCCCGGCCGACAGCACGACCACCTCGTCGGTGACCTTGCCGACCACGGCCAGGTCGTGGCTGACGAACAGCAGCGCCATGTCGTGCGCCGCGACCAGCCGGTCGAGCAGCGCGAGCACCTCGGCCTGCACGGTGACGTCCAGCGCGGTGGTCGGCTCGTCGGCGATCAACAGCGCCGGCCGGCAGGCCAGGGCCATCGCGATCGCCGCGCGCTGGCGCTGGCCGCCGGAGATCTGGTGCGGGTACGCGTCGGGCGACCCGCGCCGGCAGCGCCACCTCGTCCAGCGCCGCCACGACCGCCGACCGCAGGGCCGCGCCCCGCAGCCCGCGGTGCCGGCGCAGCGGCTCGGCGATCTGCTTGCCGAGCCGCATCAGCGGGTCCAGCGCCGTCGACGGCTCCTGGAAGACGACCGCCGCGACCCGCCCGCGCACGCGGTCGAGCGAGCGGTCGCGACGCACCGATCACCGGTGTCCCGTCGAGCAGCACGGTCCCGGAGGCGCGCAGACCAGGCGGCAGCAGCCCGGTCACGGCGAGCGTGGTCAGCGACTTCCCGGATCCGGACTCGCCGATCAGCCCGAGCCGACCGCCCCGCGACGACCGCGAACGAGAGCCCGTCGACCAGCGTGCGGCCGGACGCAGTCGTCACCGTCAGGTCGGTCACGTCCAGCAGGCTCATCGGTGCCTCCTGCGGGTCGGGTCGGCCACGTCGCGCAGCCCGTCGGCGAGCAGGTTGACGCCGACCACGAGCACGACCAGGAGCACGCCGGGTGCGATCGCGCCGACCGGCGCGGTCGAGCACGGTCGACTGGGCCTCCTGGAGCAGCCGGCCCCAGGACGCGTTCGGCGGCGGCGGGCCGAGGCCGAGGTAGGAGAGGCTGGCCTCGGCGAGGACCGCGAGGCCGAACTGGAGGGCCAGGTTGACCGCGAGCGTGGGCCAGATGTTCGGCAGGACGTGCGCGGTGACGATCCGCGGCCAGCTCACCCCGGACGTGCGGGCCGCGGTCACGTAGTCCATCGCGAGCACCCGCTTGACCAGCACGCGGGTGAGGCGGGCGACGATCGCCGACATCGCCAGCCCGATCGCGACGATCGCGGAGCCGAGCGACGCGCCGCGGGCCGCGACCACGAGCATCGCCAGCAGCAGGGTGGGGAACGCGATCAGGATGTCGAGCAGCGCCGCGAGCGTGTCGTCGAGCCAGCGGTTGGCGAAGCCGGCGAGCAGCCCGGCCAGCCCGCCGAGCACGGCGCCGAGGGCGACCGCGCCGAGCGCCGACCGCCAGCGCGATCCGGGCGCCGATCATCAGCGGGTGAGCAGGTCGCGGCCGAGCTTGTCGGTGCCGAGCAGGTGATGCGCCGGACACGCCTCGAGCCGGCCGCCGGTGGTGTCGGCCGCCGGGTAGCGGCGTCCAGAACAGCGAGCACCAGCGCGACGAGCCGAGCGACGAGCGCCGACGCAGCGACGATGCCGCGCGAGCGAGGAACGACGCGGCGCCTCATCGGCACGCGCATCGCCCGAGACGTCCGCGCAGGCGCGGGTCGATCAGGCGCTGCGCGACGTCGGCGAGGAAGCCGACCACCAGCACCGCGAAGGTGCTGACGAACAGCACGCCCTGGATCACCGGGTAGTCGTGCTGTGCGATGCCGCGCACGCAGCATGCTGCCGAGGCCGGGCAGCGCGAAGACGCTCTCGACGACGACCGCGCCGAGGAACGTGGTGGCGAGCTCGATGCCGAGGACCGAGACCACCGGCACGGCGCGCGTTGCGCAGCGCCGTGCCGCCACATCGCGCCGGGGAACGACGAGCCGAGCGCGCGGGCGGTGCGCAGGTAGTCGCTGCCGAGCACGTCGAGCGTGGCCGAGCGGACGTAGCGGATCAGCGACGCCGCCATCACCAGGGCGACGGTGACCACCGGCAGCACGAGCGAGCCGGAAGGCGTCGGCCGGGTCGGCCCAGCCGTCGCGGCGGGAACCCGCCGGCCGGCAGCAGCCCGCAGGCGCAGCGCGAACACCCAGACCAGCAGCATGCCGAGCCAGAACGCGGGTACGGCGATGCCGAGCTGCGACACAGCCCGCGAGCAGCGACGCCGTACCAGCTGTCGGAGCGGTGCGCGGCGCAGGAAGCCGACCGGCACCGCCACGACCACCGCGAGCACGAACGCGGCCAGCGTGAGCGGCACGGTGACCGCCAGCCGGCTGACGATCTCCGGGCCGACCGGCAGCGAGCTGACGAACGAGTGCCGAGGTCGCAGCGTGGCAGCTGGCCGAGCCAGTGCGCGAACTGCTGCGGGCAGCGGCCGGTCGGAGCCGATCTGGTGCGCGGGCGGCGGCGATCTGCTCGGGCGTGGCGCCGACCGACAGCAGCGCGTTGGCCGGGTCGCCGGGCAGCAGCCGCAGCAGCAGGAACAGCACCACGCTCGCCAGCAGACCAGCGGTGCGGCGACGCAGCAGGCGCCGCCCGGCGCAGCCAGGTAGCGCGGTCATCCCCTTCTTGATGCCGTAGGCGAAGAACTGCGAGTTCAGCCCGTTGACCGGGTAGCCGGACAGCTTGCGTCGAGGCGACCACGATCTGCGGGTAGAGGTAGAGCCAGTCGCTGGCGGCGTCCTGCGGCGATCTGCTGGTTGACCTTCTTGAGCAGCTCGGTCTGCTCGGCCGGTCGGAGCCGCCTGCTCGGCCTGCTTCGACCCACTGCGTGACCTGCGGGTTGTCGTAGCCCCAGTAGAAGTCGGGGTTGCCGTACCAGACCACGTCGCGGTCGTTGACGTGCTCCTGCAGCGTCGCCGCGAAGTCGTGGTTCTTGTAGACCTTCGTGTACCACTCGTCGGCGCGTGATCACGTTGATGTTGACGGTGATGCCGACCTTGGCCAGCTCCGACTTGACGAACGTCGCGACCGTCGGGTGCGGGTCGTAGTTCGGGGTGTCGAGCGTGAAGCGTGAACCCGTTCGGCGTAGCCGGCCTCGGCGAGCAGCTGCTTGGCCAGTTCCACGTCGTACGGGTTGACGCCGGTGAGGTCCTCGTACCACGGGTCGGTCGGCGGCACCATCGAACCGATCAGCGTGCCGTAGTCGCCCCAGATCGACTGCAGCAGCTTCTTGTTGTCGATCGCGGAGGTGACGGCCTTGCGCACCTTGGCGTTGTTGAACGGCGCGACCCGGTCGTTGAACGCCAGCAGCAGCTTGGTGGTCGAGTGCCCGTCGTTCACCTTGTAGTCCGGGTTGTCGGTGAACTGCGGCGAGCGCGTCCGGGCTCTGCTCGCTGGTCACCACGTCGACGGCGTTGGTCAGCAGCGCGTTGTTCAGGGCGCGTGCCGTCGGTGAAGTAGTGGAAGACCACCCCGCTTGTTGGTGGCCGGCGTGCCCCAGTAGTCGGCGAACATCGGTCAGGCTCAGCGACGAGCCGCGCTTCCACGTCGTCGAGCTTGTAGGGCCCGGTGCCGTCCTCGGTGGTCGTGAGGTTGCTCGGCCTGGTCGTTGACGATCCAGACGTAGCTGAGGTTGTAGACGAACGAGATCGACCGGGTCGGCCAGCGTGACGGTGACCGTCTGTCGGGTCCGGGCGTCGTGATGCTGCTTGATCTCCGGGAAGCTGCTCTTGCGGGCCGACTTGCGAGTCGGGCGCGAGACCTTCTCGATGCTGTACTTGACGTCGGCGGAGGTGAGCGCCTTGCCGGAGTGGAACTTCACGCCGTCGCGCAGGGTGAAGGTGTAGGTGAGGCCGTCGGCGCTGACCTTGTTGTCCGTCGGCGAGCAGAGGTTCTCGACCTTGCCGTCGTCGGTGAGCCGGAACAGGCCTTCGTAGACGTTGCCGTTGAACGCCTCGGTGACGCCCTGGCCGCCGCCGCGCGGTGTTGTCGAGGTTCTGCGGCTCGTAGAGCGAGCCGACCTGGACGACCGCGTTCGGGTCGGCCGCCGCGCTGGCGCCGGCGCTCGCGCCGCCGCCGTTGCGAGCCGCAGGCGGCCAGGGCCACGGCGGTCGCGACCAGCGGCGCCGAACAGCGCGATTCGTTGCTTCTTCACGTGTTGTGTCTCCGGCGATTGCAAGGGGGAGCAGCGAACGGGCTCAGTGCGACCGTGGAAGCCGTCGCGGAAGACGGGGCAGCTTCTCGCCGGCCTGGACGGCCAGGCGGAAGCGGTTCTGCCGCGGCGGCATCGGACAGTTGTATTGCCCGGAGAACCCGCACGGCGGCACGAAGGCCCGGTTGAAGTCGAGCACGACCCGGTCGTCGCCGGGCTCGCGCGGCACGATCAGGAACCGGCCGGCGCCGTAGGTGCTCGACGCCGTTGGTCTGGTCGCCGAAGACCAGCAGCAGCGTGCCGTCGTCGTCGAACGCGTCGAAGCGCGTAGTCGACGCCGTCGAGCGTGAACAGGATGTCGCCGGGCACGGCGAGGTCGCGGGTGCCGCCGTTGTCGCGCAGGTGCTCGAACGGCCACCAGCCGCGGCGGGTCGTGGGGGACGAACCGCGCCTCGACGACCCAGTCCGGGTCGAACGGGTAGACGTCGATGGTCTCGAAGTGCCGGTTGGCCGGTGAGTCGGCGTCGAAGCGCCGCACGCCGTGGTGGACGGCACCGGTGCGCAGGTCGCGTCGCTCGATCGGCACGCTGCCGGGGTGGTCCTCGACCCGGGCGTCCCAGAGCGTCTCGACGAGGGCGAGGTTGCCGGCCGGCTCGGTGACGCGCTTCAACCGGGCGGCGTGCCACGCCGGAAAGCCGGCACGGGCACGGTCGATCACCGCGGCGGGGGCGTGGAGCGTGGGCACGGTCGGTCTGCCTTACGTCGGGGGCAACAACTCGACTTAACCTACTGCCTTGATGGGTTAATCCGGCCAGTGCGGTTGATCACAAGTCACCCGTCGTAGCGGCCCGGCTACGGCGCATCCTCGCGCGCTGACCGCGGACGATCATTCGTACAGTGGCCCGCATGGATGAGCTGCTCACGACGGCCGAGCAGGACGCGTACCGGCTGCTGGTCCGGCTCGGGGCGGCCGACGCCGCCACGTTCGCCGAGTCGTCGGCCCTGCCGGCCGGGGCGGCGACCGCCCTGCTGGACTCGCTGCGGGCGAAGGGACTGGCCAGCACCGGCCCGGTGGCCCGCCCGCTGGCGCCGGACGTGGCCCTCGGTGACGCGCTGCTGCGCCGCCAGGAGGTGCTCGACGACGCCCGGCGGACCGTGGCCGCCCTCGGCGAGGACTACCGCCGGCACAACCGGCGGCGGGACGCGGACCGCCTGGTCGAGGTCATCGTGGGGCGCGAGGCGCTGCGCGCCCGGCTGCGCGAGATGCAGGACGGGGCCCGCTCGGAGATCCTCTGGTTCTGCCGGGCGAACCCGCTTGCGATGGAGGGGCCGGAGAACACCGAGGAGGACACGGCCCTGGCCCGCGGTGTCCGCTACCGGGCCATCTACGAGCGGGCGCTGCTGGAGAAGCCCGGCGAGCTGACCAGCATCCTCGCGTCGATGAGCGCGGGGGAGGAGGCGCGCACGCTGCCCGCCCTGCCGGTGCGGCTGGCGATCGCCGACCGTGAGCTGGCCATCTGCCCGTTGGTGCCGGACGACGCCCGGGAGCTGGGCGAGCCGACGGCCGCGCTGATCCGGTCCAGCGAGCTACTCGACGCGCTGGTCGCCCTCTTCGAGAGCTTCTGGGAGCGGGCGACGCCGCTGCGGGGGGACCGCGAGCACACGGAGCTGACCGAGTCCGACACGCTTCTGCTGTCGCTGGTCGTCTCCGGCCTGCCGGACAAGTCGATCGCGACGCACCTCGGAGTGAGCAAGCGGACCGTGCAGCGCCGACTCGACCGGCTGCTGAGCCTGGCCGGTGTCGACACCCGCACCGGTCTGGCGTTCCAGGCGGCCCACCGGGGCTGGCTCGCAGCCCCGGTGGACCGGTCGGTCAGCTCCGCGGATAGGCGCGGATGACCGTCTGGTCGAGCGTGTTGCCGGCGCGGTCCGTGGCCCGCACCCGCAGCGACACCGGCGTGTGGCCCGATGGGACGAACGCCTTCCCGTCGCGCACCGTCGCCGGCCGCCAGCTGGCACCGTCGTTTGTGGACACGTCGACGCGCAGCGTGCGGAGCTTGGCGTTGAAGTCCAACGCCACCCCGTCCCGGCGCGGCTCGTAGTTCACTGTCAGCAGGGGCAGGTCCCCCGCCGCCGCTGAGCGGAACGTCCACGAAGTATCGGTGCGGGTGCCCAGGGTCCAGTCCTCGCCGCCGTGCGCGGTGGTGACCCGCAGCCGGTAGGCCGCGTTGCCCGGGGTGGTGGTCACGTCCTGCCAGCCGTCCGGAAGCTCGGCCAGCACCGTGCCGTCGCGCCACAGCGTCGCGTCCACCTCGTTGGTGCCGAGGTGCTCGTAGTGGCCGTCGGCGTCGACCAGCGCCGGCACCCGCAGACGGAGCACGTCACCGGCGCGGCTCGACCCGAGGTCGGTCGGGCGCACCACCGGCGCACCCCAGCTCTCCGTGGTCCGCCCGGCCTTGACCGCGTGCGGCGCGTCGCGGAAACCGCTGGTGAGCGCGCCCCAGCCCCACGGGTAGCCGTCGGAGACGTAGTGCTGCCACAGCGAGTCGCCGGCGGACACCCACTCCTCACGGACCGACGGCGTGCGCGCGTCCCGGGAGGCGTCGTTCCAGGCGTACTCCTGCCAGGGGCGCCAGCCGAAGCGCTGCTCGCGTACCCAGTCGAAACCGCCGTTGTCCGCGTAGTCGGTGGTGATCCGCAGGCTGTTGGCGGGCGTCACCTTGTGCACCACCTGGTCCGGGATGCGGCCGGGGGAGACCTGGATGACGTCGTAGAGGTACGGGCTCGACGTGGTCAGCTTCAGCGACAGCTGGCTCCGGCCGGCCAGCGCCGCCGCGGTGGGCTCGTCGAGTGCGAGCGACACGATCGGCAACCGCTCACCCTCGGGGCTCCACGACGTCCAGGTCGAGAAGTCCGGCGGCCGGACCACCAGCGCGACCGCCGCACCGGCCCGGGCCGCCGCCTCGATCTTGACCAACTCGTCCTGGTCGTCCGGTGGGATCAGCACCGCCTTGCCGCGCACGTCCCGGTCACCCGAGCGGGCGAGCGGGAAGCGCTTCGTGCCGTCGTACGCGGGGGAGTTGCCCATCAGGTTGAGGTCCACCGATCGCCCGGAGGCGCTCGCCTCGACCATCGGCGCCACGAGCTGCCAGCGCGACGAGAACTCGAAGCTGCCGGCCCGGACCTTCTTGGTCGGCACGACGTTGACCTGCTCGATGTTGCTGAAGTGCATGACGCCGTGGCCGATGGACCGGCCGGTGCCGGTGACCCGGTGCACGTAGTAGCTGAGCACCGCCTGCTGCTCGGCCGGCTTCGGAGTCTCGATCCGGATCGGCCTGGCCTTGCGGGCGTCGACGACCACCTCGAGGTCGCGGTCGACGGTGAGCTCGGGGATGGTCAGCAGGGTGGCCTGTTCGTCGTTGCGGGCGCCGTCCTCGAGCACCGCCTGCAGGATGAACGTGCCCTCCCGCACCTCGAACGTCGCGCCGCCCTCGCCGGCCCAGCCGAGCAGGTCGGAGCGGGCGTCGTCGCCGAAGAGCGTCAGCACCGGCAGCGCGGCCGGCTTGCCGGTGCGGTCCAGGGCGCGGACCGTGACCAGGTGCGTGGGGCCGTCCTTGATCGCGCCGACGGCGGTGGTCACCGTGACGCCGGTCGCGGTCGCGGTGATCCAGCCGCTGAGCGTGCCGAGCGGCAGGGTGCCGAAGTCGACGGTCGCGTCGACGGTGGCGGTGCCGCGGGCCGGGACGGTGACGGTGGCGGCGCTCAGCTTCACCGCGGCGGGCCCGGTCAGGGTCAGCGTCACCGCGCTGGAGCCGCTGTTGGCGTACGTGATGGTCCGGGTGCCGGTGGTCGGCGTCCCGCCCACGGTGTGCAGACCGAAGTCGGCGACGCCGGTGCCGGTGACGGCCTGGGCGGTGGCCCGGGCGACGTCGACGCGGCCCGCGCCCTGCGCGTACACCGGCAGGTCCGGGGCGGTCGCCGCCGTGCTGACCAGGGCGTCCTTGATCGCCGTGCCGGTCCAGTCGGGGTGCTCCTGCGCGAGGATCGCGGCGGCGCCGGCCACGTGCGGTGTGGCCATCGACGTGCCGGAGGCGGCGGTGTAGAGCGCGTCGACCGGGCTGCCCATCGTCGTGCCGGTCGCGCGGGCCGCGACGATGTCGACGCCCGGCGCGGTGATCTCCGGCTTGAGGCCCTGGTCGCCGAGGCGCGGGCCGCGGCTGGAGAAGTCGGCGATCCGGTCCGCGCGGTCGACGGCTCCGACGGTCAGCGCGCTGCGGGCGGCGCCCGGCGTGCCGACGGTGGACGTGCCGCCCGCGTTGCCGGCCGCGACCACGAACAGCGCGCCGCTGCTCTGGCTGAGCTCGTCGACGGCCAGGCTCATCGGGTCCAGGCCGTCGGTCGGGTCGCCGCCGAGGCTCATGCTGACCACCTTGGCGCCGCTGTCGACGGCCCACTGCATGCCCGCGATGATCTGCGACTCGTACCCGCTGCCGTTGTCGTCGAGCACCTTGCCGACGAGCAGGTCGGCGCCGTACGCGATGCCCTTGCGGCGCCCGTCGGACGCGTTGCCGGTGCCGGCGATGGTGGCCGCGACGTGGGTGCCGTGCCCGTGGTGGTCGACGGCGTCGGGGCTGTCGCTGAAGTTGCGCGCCTCGACGACCTTGCCGGCCAGGTCGGGGTGGGTCTGGTCGGCGCCGGTGTCCAGCACGGCCACCTTGACGCCGTGCCCGTCGAGGCCGCGCTGCCAGGCCTGCGGCGCGCCGATCTGCGCGGCGCTGCGGTCCAGGCTGGCCCGGACCTTGCCGTCGAGCCAGATCGTGCCGGCACCGGCGGTACGCGCGGCGGGGCCCGACTGGGCCTTCCAGAAGTCGGCCAGGCTGTCCTTGGCCGGGGCGATCGCGCTCGCACCGATGCTGGGCAGGTTCGGCGCGGTGCGCTGGGCGGCGCCGCCGCGGACGATCAGCGGCAGCGTCGGCGCGGTGGCGTCGCCGTAGCCGTCGGCGATCAGCCGCCGCACGTCGAACAGGTCGACGTCGAGCCGGCCGGCCTCGATGAGCGGCACGGCGTCGCTGGGTAGGACCCGCAGCCCGCCGTCGACCTCCAGGGTGTGGAAGGTGACGTGCTCGCGGCCGGGCGCGGGGTCGACCGTGGCCGCGTAGCGGCCTCCGGCGGCCCGGACCAGGTCGACGGTGTCGCCGGTGACGAGGGTGATCCGGGCGCCCTGGGCGGCGGCGGCGGTCGGTGGCGCGGTGGCCGGGCTCCCGGGTGCGGGACCGTTGGCCAGCGCCGCTCCGGGTAGGACCGCCACGCCGGCCACGACGCCGGCGAGCAGACGACTGAACATGAGGACTCCTTCGCGCGGTGGTTCGCTGCACGCATCCTGGAGTCCGGATATTCATGTTCGTGTTACTTGGGCCTGCCGCAGTGCGGACATGGCGCGATGTGGACATCGCCGACCGGTCGATCTCCCGCCGTCATTTCTGCCAGGGGTTCTGGGGTCGTCGCCGCCCGATCATCCAGCGCCGGCGGCCCGTCGGTTCCTGGCCGGGCCGCCAGGTCGCCTCGCGGCGGAGGCTGCTGCTGCCGGCCAGGAAGATGTCGGCCCAGCGGGTGCCCGGTGAGGCGTCGACCAGCAGCGCGCGGGCCAGCAGGGTGAGCGGGACCGCGAGGACGGCGCCCACGCCGCCGAGGATGAAGGTCCAGAAGATCAGGGACAGGAAGGTCACCGTGACCGAGAGGTTGACGCTGTCGCCGACGATCTTCGGCTGGACGATCGACTGGAGGACAAAGTTGATCACGCTGTAGACCACGATCACCGCGACCATCAGCCCGATTCCGCCCTCCAGGAGGGCGAGCACCGCCGGGGGCGCCAGGCCGATGACGAAGCCGATGTTGGGGATGTAGTTGGTGACGAACGCGATCACCGCCCACAGCGTGGCCAGCGGAATGCCGAGGATCCACAGCGCGACTCCGTCGAAGACGGCGACGATCAGCCCGAACACGGTGGACACCACCAGGTAGCGGCGGGTGCCCCTGACGAACTGGCGCAGGGCGCGGGTCAGCGACGGGCGGAACAGGTCGGCCCGGGCCATCCGGCTGGGGTAGCCGCCGGTCTCCACGGCCATGAACAGCAGCAGGGTCACCAGGAACACGGTGTTGGTCAGCAGGCTGAGCACGATGCCGGCCGCGGTCTGGGCGATGTTGGCCAGCGTGCTCGGGTCGATCCGGGTGACCAGCTGCTCGGCGTCGTCGGACTCGACGCCGAGGTCCTGGAGCCAGTCCTGCACGTCGTTGACGATGTCGGTGACCCGGTCCGTGTACCGCGGCGCGAGCGACGCGAGCTGGATGCCGGCCGCGACCAGCGACGCCACGCCCGCCGCGAGGATGCCGTAGAGAATGATGATCAATACCGTGGTGGCGAGCCACCCGGGTACGTAGCGGGCCAGCGCGGAGCGGACCGGGCTGAGCGTGACGACCAGGATCAGCGCGAGCAGGATCGGACCCAGCAGCCCACTGGCCGCGCGCATGCCGGCGATCACCACCACCAGCGCCGCGGTGGCGAAGAGGGCCCGCGTGACGCCTGCGGTGCTTCGCCGGTCCTCCCCCCCGATCCGCACAACTCATCTCATCACGTACCGCTATTTTCAGGCACAAATCACCGTGACTCCTGATAAAGGAGGCAAAGATCGGCCCCACGTGGTTACCTGGCTGCGAGTTCATGAAGTTTGCTCGGGTACGCAAGGGTTGGGGGGATCTCGTGTCAATTTCGTTGTTCGCCCGGTTCGGGGCCGCTGCTGCCGCACTCGCTGTGCTGGGTCTCGGAGCCGCGCCGGCCTGGGCCGACACCACTATCCACATCGATCCCGGCGACACCGGGAAGACCGCGGCCGCGTTCCCGGTCCAGCGGTGCGACCCGAACCTCGGCGGCGGCCCGTTCGCCGGCGAGGACGTCTGGGTCTTCGCGGCGCCGAGGGGCGCCGGCGAGTTCCGCTCGGTGACCATCGAGTTCGCGACCGAGGGCGGCCCGCTCACCGAGACCATCACGACGGCACCGGCGGGCGACCGCGCGATCGTCGGCGACCGGGCGTGGATCCGGACCTCGGCGGGCCAGGCGCCATCCGGCGAGCTCGTCAACCCGTTCTCGATCATCACCGCCACCGCGCAGGTCACTGGGGCCGACGGCACCTTCGACCTCGCACAGACCTGCCCGGCCACGGGCGGCGTCCTGCCGGTCACCGGCCAGCGGGTCGGCGGCCTGTCGCTGACCCGGCTCGCCGGCATCGGCGGCGCGCTGACCGTCGCGGGCCTGGCCATGGTCGCGCTGCGCCGCCGCCGCGTGGCCTGACACCGAAGTCACCGGACACCCCGGGCAACCGGGGTGTCCGGGGTGTCAGGCGCGGGAGACGCGGACGGTCCGTTCGACCAGCTCCCGCAGCGCGGCCTCGTCGACGTCGGCGAGCCGCTTGAGATAGAGGCACGCCTTGCCGGTCTTGTGCGGCCCGAGCCGGGCCAGGACACGCGGGTAGCGTTCCTCGAACCCGCCGACCAGGTACACCACGAGCTGCGCCTTCCGCGGCGCGAACGCGACCAGCGGCGCGTCGCCCTCCCGGCCGCTGGCGTAGCGGTAGTGGTGACTGCCGAATCCGACAATGCCGGCACCCCACATGGCCGGCGGCTCGCCGCTGACGTCCTCCATCAGCGTGCACAACCGCCGCGCGTCGGCCCGTCGGCCCTCGTCCGCCACCGCGGCGAGAAACGGCTCCACGCCCGCGTCGATCGGGCGCATCACGGGCGCCTTCTTCTCCGAACCCGCAGGAGTCATGTGCACGATTGTGGACCCATTCGACCCGTGGGGGCGCGAGGCTCGCGTCGACCGGTTCAACTGCCTGTGACCGGGGTGTGCCGCAGGCGGATCGGGGATGACGGCATATCCGGAAAAGACTTACCTGGTAAGCGATCTATTCGGACAGTTGCGGGCAAACCAATATTGGCCGCGATGGCGATGACCGGTAGCCTGCGGAACGGCCCAGGTAGGTGGATCCAGAGGAGATGCCGTGCTCCACACGGAAGCCGTTCCGATGTTCAGTCCGGAGCTACGCCGGGGACTCGGTCGCCTCCTCGCTCTGACTCTGCTGGTGACCGCCGGCCTGGTGATCGGCTCGCCGGCGCTGGCCGCCACCAACCTCGTGCAGAACCCGGGGCTGGAGCAGCTCGGCGCCGACGGGTTCCCGGTCTGCTGGGAGAAATCGGGCCAGGGCGACAACACGTCCACGCTGACCAGCACGGCCGAAGGGCGCACCGGCAAAGGGCTGCGGGTCGCCGTCACGCGGCTCAACGACGGTGACCGCAAGGCGATGATGACGGAGAGCGCGCAGTGTGCGCCCCGGGTCACCGTCGGTCGCCAGTACGACCTCTCGGTCTGGTACAAGTCGAGCACCGCGGCCAACGCGATGACCCTGTTCCGGCACGACACCAAGGCTCGGCTGGCAGTACTGGATGGACCCGGCGACGCTGCCCGCGACCAACGCCTGGACGCAGAAGACGGTGCGCACCCCGCCCGTGCCGGCCAACACCGACCAGGTCACCTGGGGTGTGTCGCGTCTACGGCGTCGGCACGCTGACCACCGACGACTACGCGATGGTCGACGTGACCATCCCGACGCCCGTCGGGCTGCACCGCCGCGAACAACTGCATCAAGGGCAAGTGGGAGGTCATGCCGTACCAGGCCTCGGTCCGCGGCATCCACGCCGTGATGCTGCACAACGGCAAGGTGCTGCTGGTCGCGGGCTCCGGCAACGACCCCAACGCGTTCGCCGCCGGCACCTTCAAGACCGCCGTGTACGACCCGGCCAACGGCAGCTTCACCAACGTCGCCGACGCCCGTCGACCTGTTCTGCTCCGGGCACGTGCAGCTCAGCGACGGCAAGGTGCTGGTGATGGGCGGCAACAAGGACTACCCGAGCGCCGACGGCACCGTGGGCTACAAGGGCTTGAAGAACTCGTACATCTTCGACCCGGCCACGAACAAATACACACGGACCAACGACATGCTGGCCGGCCACTGGTACCCGTCGGCGACCATGCTCGGCAACGGCGACGTCATCTCGCTCGGCGGCCTCGGCGAGGACTCCACCGGCACCACGACCACCGACTACTACAGCGCGGCCCAGAAGCAGTGGCTGCCGATGGACCAGACGAAGCAGACCTGGGCGTGGTGGGGCCTGTACCCGTCGATGGTGCTGATGCAGGACGGCCGGCTCTTCTACACCGGCAGCCACACGTTCGGCAGCGGCCTGCCGGGCACCGGCGCGTCCATCTACAACTACGGCGCCAACACCATCACCGACGTGCCCGGCCTGCAGAACAAGGACGAGCGCGACCAGTCGATGAGCGTCATGCTGCCGCCGGCGCAGGACGCAGCGGGTGCTGACCGTGGGCGGCGGCAACGGCGACACGGGCGCCGACCGCCGACCGGCTGACCGACCTGATCGACCTCAAGGCCGCCAACCCCCGCTACACCGCCGGCCCGCTGCTCCCGCAGGGCACGCTGACCGGCAACGTGCCGCAGACCGGCGCCCAGGGCAAGATGTACGTCTCGCTGGTGCTGCTGCCCGACGGCACGGTCTTCGAGACCGGCGGCGCGCTGCACAACCGGGCCGACCCGGTGTTCGAGGCGTCGATCTTCGACCCGACCACCAACACGTTCACGGTCCGGCATGGCCACCGACCCGGTGCCGCGCACCTACCACTCGTCGGCGTTCCTGCTGCCCGACGGCCGGGTGATGGCGGTCGGCGACAACCCCGGCGACGGCTCGTTCGACACCCGCATCTCGATCTACTCGCCGCCGTACCTGTTCAAGGGCGCCCGGCCGCAGATCAAGACCGTGACCGAGGACCGACTGGGCGTACGGCAGCACCCAGCGGATCACCACCAACGGGCCGATCACCCGGGCCTCGCTGATCCGCCCGGCGGCCGTGACCCACTCGTCCGACCCGAACCAGCGGTTCGTCGAGCTGCCGCTGACGGTCAAGGCCAACAACACGATCGACCTCAACGTGACGAGCAACCCCAACATGGCCCCGCCCGGCTGGTACATGCTCTTCGTCCACAACGCCAACGGCGTCCCGTCGGTCGCCAAGTGGGTCAAGCTCGGATGAGTCGCTGGTACCGGCCGCCGCCGGGTGGGTACGGGGCCGCAGCCGCCGCGAGCGCATCGGCCTGGCGGCGGTGCCTGTGCTGCTCGTGCTCGTCGTGGTCGGCGTGCTGGTGGCCGGCGGCGGCGGCGGCGCCGGCCGCTGGCTGGCCGGCCGCCCGCGACCTCGCCGGCCGACGACACGGCCGAGCTCAGCGGCGGCGGGCACCGACGCCGGCGGACGGCGAACCGCGGCCCGACCGGCCCGACCGGTGCGCCGCCGCCGTACATGCACGAGTTCGCCGAACAGCCCGACGCGGAGCCGACGCGGCGTCAGCCGTCGCCGACCGGCGGCGTACGGATCGCCGAGGGCACGGACGGTTGCGACCACGCGTACGGCGACCGCGACGTCTGCGTGCCGTGGCGCTTCCCCGTCCGGCGTGACCGACAAGTGCGGCTGGCTGCAAGCGACCACGGCTTCGAGTCCCTCAAGATCACCGGTGGGCGCGACCGGCACGGCCTGGACCGCAACGGCGACGGCACCGCCTGTGGTTCGGGGGACTGACGCCGTGACCCACATGACGATCGAATTCGCCGTCACCGGCGCCGGCCCTATCCTGCACCGATGACAAGCCCGCGCGCTCGCAACTTCCGGTGGCCACGCCCAACGGCGAGGTGCACATTCCGCTGCCCCGCCGCGTCGGCGTGGTGGAGACGTTGGACCCACCGACGGACGCGACCATCCTGCTGCCGAAGTCGCCGAGCCAGGAGGAGACCGAGCGCCGCGAACGCCGGGCGGCCTGGCAGGGGCGGCTGGCCTGGGGCGCACCGTCGTTGCTGACGCTGCTGCTCGGCCTGGTCGGGCTGACCCGCGCCGGGCTGTGGGCCGACGAGTTGGCCACCTGGGGCAACACCACCGTCTCCTGGTCCGAGTTCTGGGACCAGCTCGGTGGCACCGACGCCAGCATCGGGCCCGTACTACGTCGTGATCCGGCTCTGGACCACGATTTTCGGCGACTCGGACCTGTCGCTGCGGCTGCCGTCACTGTTCGCGACGGCCGGCGCCGCCGCCGTCATCGGCCTGATCGGCAAGCGCCTCGGCTCGACCCGGGTGGGCCTGCTCGCCGGTCTGACCTTCGCGATCCTGCCGATCACCACGCGATTCGGGCAGGAGGCCCGGCCGTACTCGCTGGCCGTGCTCTTCGTCGCGATCGCGACGCTGCTGCTGATCCGGATGCTCGACGGGTTCACCCTCGGCATCGCGATGATGTACGCGGCCGCGCTGGCCGCCGTCGGCCTGATGCACCTGGTCGCGATGCTGATCGTCGCCGCGCACGGCCTGGCGGTGCTCATCCTGAAGCGCAAGCTGTTGTGGCGATGGGTTCCGAGCGCGCTCGGCGGCATCCTGCCGCTCATCCCGATCATCCTGGCCGGGCGCCGGCAACAGGGGAACCAGATCGGCTGGATCCCGTTCACGGACCTGCACCAGATCGAGGCGTACGGCCTGGAGTTCTTCGGCGGCGCCCTGATCGGCGGCGCGGTGCTCGGCCTCGGCGTGGCCGCGGTCTCCCGTGAGCGCGGCGCCGTCGTCGGCGATCACCTCGGCTGTCGTGCCGGTGGCGATGCTGATGGCGCTCGGCTCGGTGACACACATCTGGCAGCAGCGCTACGTGCTCTACACGATCGTCGGGTGGGCCCTGCTGGTCGGCATCCTGCTCGCCAAGCGCGGGCCTGGTCGCGGCGGTCGCGACGATGGCCGCGCTGGCCGTGCTCGCCCTGCCCGGCCAGGTCGAGGTGCGCAAGCCCTCGTTCCGGTACCAGGACACGAACGCGGTCGTGGCGCTGATCGACGCGCGACTTCCAGCCGGGCGACGGCATCGTCTACGGGCTCACCGACCGCGGCCCCGGCGTGCTCAACCGCGACGTGATCGCGCACTACCTGCCGGCCGACCGCCGGCCCGATCGACCTGCTCGTCGACCGGCCGATGCGCACCGACGGCTGGATGGTCGCCAGCGAGCACCAGGACGTGGCGGCCCGCCTCGGCAACACGAAGCGGATCTGGGTGCTGCGGCTGGGTGAGTACCAGGAGCCGCTCGACGAGCTCGACGGAACCAAGAAGGCTGTCCTGCAGGAACGTTATGATGTCGCCGATAGCTGGTGGACGACGGGCTACACCGTCGCTCTGCTGACCCGGAAGGACGCTTCGTGACAACGCACGTCGCCGCCACGCGCAGCGACGAGCCGGGCGAGCGCACCCAGATCATCCCGCGCCAGCAGCACCCACGGCGAGACGCAGGTCATGCCCGCCGTGCGGATGCCGATCACGACCCGTGCGACCACGATGGCGCAGCGTCATGCCGGCTGGCTGCCCCGGATGTGGCCGCTCGCCATCTGGTTCGTCGCCGTCCTCGCGTTCACCCTCGCTGCTCAGCGACCAGTCGACCGGGCCGCTCGGCGCCGTGGTGACCATCGTCTGGACCTACCCGGTGATCGGCACGATCGCCGGCCTGGTCGGCGCGCTGATCACCCGGCGGCGACTGCGCCGCGACCGGCTCACCGCCGCCGACGGCACGGTCATCCGGTCCCGCGACCGGCTCGTGGTGGTGGTGCCGACGATCGGCCGGCACGACACCTACCCCGCGCTCGACCGGGTCGTCCGCTCCTACATCACCTACCTGCCGGAGTGCTTCCCGAAGCTGCGCATCGACGTGGTCATCGAAGAGGGCTGCGAGGCGGCCGAGAAGATCCACAAGCTGGGCGAGATCAGCCGCTACATCCGGGTGGTCACCGTCCCGCGCAGCTACCACACGGTCAACCGCACCAAGTTCAAGTCGCGCGCCAACAACTACGCCCACGAGCTGCGCATCGCACAGCACGAAGACCGCGACGACGTCTGGGTGCTGCACATGGACGACGACACCGGCGTCGGCCTCGACACGGCGATCGCGCTGGCCCGCCTGATCGAGCAGCAGCGCGGCCTCGGCGACAAGGCCTGCCACCTCGCGCAGGGCATCCTGACCTACCCGCGCGAGCACGCCGGCAGCAAGCTGACCTGGCTGGCCGACGCGAGCCGGCCGATCGCCGACGTCACGGTCTACTCGGCGTTCACCGGCAGCGGCCACCCGCTCGGCGGCGTGCACGGCGAGCTGCTGCTGGTGCGGGCCTCGGTCGAGGCCGAGATCGGCTGGGACTTCGGGCCCGAGGCGATCGTCGAAGACGCCCAGTTCGCGCTGATCTTCAGCCGCCGCTACCCCGGCCGCAGCGCCTGGTTCGCCGGCCGCTGCTACGGCGCCTCACCGGCGACCGTGCGCGACTTCTTCCGGCAGCGCGAACGCTGGGCGTGGGGCCTGATCGGGCTCGCGCTCGACGACCGGCTCCCGCTGCGCGACCGGCTCTACATCGGCTACTCGACGTTCACCTGGGTGATCAGCCCGCTGCAGCACCTCGGCACCATCCTGCTGATCGGCTGGCTGCTCGGCTCGTTCGACACGGTGCCGATCACGCTGCTGGTGCTGCCGATCTGGGCGCTCAACATGGCGTACGCCATCTGGCTCTACTCCGAAGGGCCTGCGGATCAACGTGAGCGTCTCCCGACGCGCCAAATACCGGTGGTGGGAAGGGATCGCGGTGATCCTGCTCGTGCCGATCTTCTCGCTGATGGAGGCGATCGGCGCGGTCCGCGGCCTGATCCGCTACCTGCGCGGCGGGCAGCAGCAGTTCGTCGTGATCGCGAAGCCGATATGAGAGCGCGCGCGTCTGGTCGCGGCGGCCTGTGCCGCGGTGCTGCTGGCCGCCGGCTGCTCGTCCGGCGAGCGGCGACCCGCTCGGCCCGGATCTCCTCCGCGCCGCCGTCGACGGCCGGCTCCGGTTCCGGCGCGGCGCTCCCGCGAGCCGCCGGTGGTCAAGGTGCAAAGACCCGTGGCAGCCCGGCATGCGCCAGCACGGCATCGCGATCTACTGGGAGAACAACCCCAACGACACCGACCAGGTCGTACGCGCCAAAGCGCAGAAGATCCTCGACCACGTGGTGGCGCTCGGCGCCAACGCGGTGTCCGATCTCGTTCTCCTTCGTGATGGACTCGGCGTACGCCAACGCGGTCCGGATGGACCACCCGATCACCCCGTCGCCGGCCCGGTTGGCGATCGTGCTCGACGAGGCCAACAAGCGCGACCTGCGCACCGACATCCGGCCGATGCTCAACGAGCGCAACCTGACCGAAGACGACCCG
>CAWIXO010000031.1:0-43692 GCA_963840005.1 uncultured Actinomycetota bacterium
GCCGCCGTCCTTCCCCCAGACGACCGTGCCGCCGGGCAGGGTCACCCTGGTCAGGCCCAGGCCGCCGGCGACCGTGGGGACCCCCGTCGGCATCGGTGGTCCGCATCGCGTGCGAGCTCGGCGGGCCGCAGCAGCCCGCCGGCCAGCAACGCGGCGAAGAAGCGGTTCAGGTCGCTCGCGGTGGAGGTCATGCCGCCGGCCGCCCAGGCCGGGAAGGGTCGTAGACGCTGACGTCGACGAGCCGGCCGTCCGCGGGCAGATAGGCGTGCGCGTGCGGCTCGGGCAGCGACGCGTCGGCTGGGAGAGCGGTCCGCTTCAGCTCCAGCGGGTCCAGGATGCGACGCTTGAGCTCCTCCCCGTAGCTGCTCGCCGTCGCCGTTTCGACGACCATGCCGAGCAGGATGTACGCGGTGTTGCAGTACGCCCGGTCCGTACCCGGCGCGACGCCTCGCCAGGGGGCGGTCGCCTGATCGACCATCTCCCGAGGATCACGGTCGCGGTGAAGGTCTTGGTCACGTGGCCGATCTTCTTAACCAGCCGTCCGCCGCGATCGGCCGCTGGTGTCCGAGTTCCGCGACACCGCTGGCGAGGTCGAAGGTGCCGCTCTCGTCCCGAAACTGGGCCAGCGCACTCGGGGCGCCGGACGCGACCAGCGCGTCCAGCACCGACTGGATCCGGTCGGCTGCGGGGCATGCGCCCAAGCCTAGAGCGACGTGGTCAAGCCGCCGTCGATGATGTGGTCGGCGCCGGTCACGTTGCCGACCTGGTCGCTGGCCAGCATGACGACCAGGGCCGCCACTTCCTCCGGGTGGGTGAAGCGGTTGGTCACCGACTGGCCGGCGGCACCCTTCGCGACGTCGTCCGGGTTGCCGCCGGTCGCCGCCGCCACCGAATGGGCCATGCCGTGTTCGCCCAGCCAGAGGTCCGTTTCGACCGGACCGGGGCTGACCGTGTTGACCCGGATGCCCTGCGGGCCGAACTCCTTGGACAGCGACTTGCAGAAGTTGAGCAGCGCGCCCTTCGCGGCGCTGTAGTCCATCACCAGCGGGTCCGGCAGCGTCGCGTTGACCGAGCAGACCGTCACGATCGTGCCGCGGTGGTCGAGCAACTGGGGTAGGGCGGCGCGGGTCGCGCGTACGGCGGCCAGGAAGTTGATCGTGATGGTCTGCAGCCAGTCGTCGTCGGTGATCGACAGGAAGCCGTCGGGGCGGGGTTTGGTCGCGCCGACGTTGTTGACCAGGATGTCGGCGCCGCCGTGGTTCGGCGGCCAGGTCCAGCAGGCGGCCGGGGCCGTCCGGGGTCGACAGGTCCACCGCCAGCGGGAAGACCGACGACAGCGCCGCCAGGTCGGGGGTGACCGTGCGGGAGCCGGCGATGACGGTCGCGCCCTCGTCGGCCAGTGCGCGGGTGATGGCGAGGCCGATGCCCTTGCCCGCGCCGGTGACTACTGCGGTCTTGCCAGCCAGATGAAGATCCACGCGGCACATCTCTATGCGCACGCGGGCAAGAGGTACGGCCAACTGGCTGACATTTGGTCCGTCGCCGCCGGCGAGCGGCGCGGTTAATCGACGCCGTGTCGAAATCAGGGTCGGAGTGGTTTCGCCGAGGCGTCGGGAGGGGGTCGGTCGTTGGAAAAGATGACCGGATCGGGAGTCTTGCCGTGGCCTCACGACGCGTTCAACGCGTTCTGTTGCTGTCCAACGGGTTCGGCGGGGCCACGATGGCGGCCTACTGCTGGCTCCGCGACCGCGGGATCCAGACCGCCTTCCAGCCGGCGACCGACGGGGGCGATGGTCGAGGCCACCGGCGGTACGGGCCGGACCTGATCTTCGCGCCCACCCTGACCGCCAAGGTTCCGGAGGAGCTGTTCGGGCGGGTCGCCATCAACCATCCCGGGCGGATGGGCGACCGGGGTGCCTCGTCGATCGACTGGGGGCGGTGCCGGCGCGAGCCGTTCGGCGGCACGACGCTGCTGCTCGCGGCCGACGGGTGGGACACCGGCGACATCGTGCACACGACCACGTTCCGCTACCCGGACGGGCCGGCGACCAAGAGTTGGATCTACGCGTACCAGAACCGGGCCGCGATGATGACCGGGCTGGAGCACCTGGTCGGCGAGCACGGCCGCCGCGGCCGCTCGACTACGAGCACGCCGACGTGCTCGGGACGTGGAACGACGTGCTGCGGCAGGACGACTGCGCCGTCGACTGGTCGCTGCCCGCCGAGGAGATCGTGTGGCGGGCGGCCGCGCGGGACGGCTCGCCCGGTGTCACGCGCCGTCCTGCCCGGGCGGGCGGTGCGGATCTTCGACGTGCACCCGGCCGGGCCGACCCGCGGCGACGCGGGCGGGTGGTCGGCTGGATGCTCGACGGCGCCATCCGGGTGGCGGCCGGGCCGGCCGCGGCGACGGGCTGCGGGGGAGCGTGTGGATCGGCTACGTCAAGGAGACCGGGTTCAAGCAACCGGCCGCCTGGTGGCTGCGCGACGCGGTCGGCACCTGCCCGCCCGGCAGGGCGACCCGGCGTCGTACCGGCCCGTCGACCACGCGGCGGCGCGGGCCGGTCGCCGTGGTGACCGCGGCGGCGTACAACGGCGCCTGGTCGACCCGGTTCTGCCGCGCCGTCGCGGCGACCGTCGCCGCCGCGGCCCGCCGGCCGGAGATCGACGTGGTCGTGCTGCGCGGCGGCGGTGCGGTGCCGTTCGGCAACGGGATCAACCTGAACCACATCTACGCCGCGCCGCGACGGCGTCGCCGCCGAGGCGCGGCGCAACATCCGGGCCATCAACGACGTGGCGACGGCGATGTTCCAGGCCCGCCGCGACGGCGTCTCGGTGATCGTGCTGCTCGACGGGGACGCCGGCGCCGGCGGGGCGTTCCTGTCGCTGTGCGCGGATGTCGTGGTCGCGGTGCCGGGGCGCACGTTCAACTACCACTACATGGGCATGGGCGGGCTGAGCGGGCTCGGAGTTCCACACCCTGACGCTGCCGGCGCGGATGCCCGACGAGGCGCCCGAGCCGCGCTGCTGCACGACTGCCTGCCGCTCAGCGCGTACCAGGCGCACCGGCAGGGGCTGGTCGACTACCTGGTGCCCGAAGGGCTTGCAAGCGAGACGACCTGATGGACTGGATCTACGAGTTCGCCCGTCAACTACCGGCACCCGGGCAAGCAGCGCCGACCGCCAGCGGTGGCGGCCGTTGCCGACCGAGGCGGAGCTGGCCGCCACCCAGCACCGCGAGCTCCGCCGGATCGACCAGGACTTCGCCAGCCCGGCGTTCCAGTCGGCGCTGGCGAACTTCGTCCTCAAGCGCGGCGGCGCCCCACCGACCGCGGCGACCGAATACCGCGGGGCCACGGCTGATTAAGGCTCTTGCGGGACCGCGGCATCGCACGCCGTCGCCGTGGAGGACCGTTAGCTGGGCCTCCACGGCGACGAGCGGGAGGTCAGGCAGAGGCGCGATGTCGCGGAGGCGGGCCCGCAGCGCGCGTGCCGTGGCGTCGCGGCCCTCGGCGACCAGGCGGCGCAACGCCGCCGGGTGGCCGGGCTGGGCCAGCCACGCGTCGGCGGACGCGACCACCTCGTCCGTGATCGTGTACGTCGGGTACGCGTACACCACGAACTCCTGCGCCGGCTCGGAGTCCCGCGTCGCCCACACGGCGCCGACCGACTCGAAGAACTTGGCGGCGTACGGCGCCGATCAGCTCGACCTGGGCCGGGTGCTGGAAACCGCCCAGCAGCGCGCGGTTGCGCCAGTTCGGCAGTTCCGTCGCGTCGGTCAGGGCCCGCCAGACCGACGCCTTGTTGGCGGCCGTCGGGATCAGGGCGTGGGTCTCGGCGGCCTCGCGCTCGCCGCTCGACGTGCGGTCGCTGGCCAGCTCCGCCTCGATCTCGGTCGCGTCGGCCGCGCCGTTGGCGACCAGGGCGCGCAGGAGCGACCAGCGGAACTCGGTGTCGATCGGCAGGCCGGCGGGGATGTTGTCGCCCGACAGCCAACCCCGCAGCACCGCCAGGTGTTCGTCGGAGCGGGCCGCGGCGGCGAAGGCGCGGGCCCAGGCCAGCTGGAAGCCGCTGCCGGGTGCGGCCGCGAGCATCGCGGTGCGGGCCGTGTCGGCCAGGGCCGCCCAACCGCTGGGCGCCCACTCCGGGTCGGAGTAGTACGACAGGGCGCCGGCGGCCTGGCGCAGCGTCGCGGTCACCAGGTTGATGTCGGACTCGGCCGGCAGGCCGGTCAGGGCCAGCGCCACGTAGTCGCGGGCCGCCAGCTCGGCGTCGCGCAGCATGTCCCAGGCCGCGGCCCAGCACAGGGCGCGGGCCAGCGACGACTCGAAGCCGTCGATGTGTTGGACGACTGTGGCCATCGAGCGCTCGTCGAGGCGCAGCTTGGCGTAGGTCAGGTCGTCGTCGTTGAGCAGCAGCACGTCCGGGGCGCGCACGCCGACGAGCTGCTCGACACGGTGCGCTCGCCGGTGACGTCGATCTCCAGCAGCTCGCGGCGGACCAGCGAACCCTCGGCGTTCAGGTCGTAGAGGCCGACGCCGATCCGGTGGGTGCGCAGCGTCGGGTAGTCCGTCGGCGCCTCCTGGAGCACCACCACCGACTCGTAGAGGCCGTCGGCGGAGATGGCGACCTGCGGGCGCAGCGTGTTGACCTGCGCGGTCTCCAGCCACTGGGCCGCGAACTTGCGCAGCTCGCGGCCGGACGCCGACTCGAGCTCGCCGAGCAGGTCGTCGAAGGTCGCGTTGCCCCACGCGTGGCGGGCGAAGTAGGCGCGCAGGCCGGCCAGGAACGGCTCGATGCCCACGTACGCCACGAACTGCTTGATGACCGAGGCGCCCTTGGCGTACGTGATGCCGTCGAAGTTGACCTCGACCGCTTCCAGGTCGGGCATCTCGCAGTAGACCGGGTGCGTCGAGCTGAGCTGGTCCTGCCGGTAGCCCCAGTTCTTGCGGATCGACAGGAACGTCGTCCAGGCGTCGGTGAACCGGGTCGCGTGCGTGTTGCACCAGTGGCTGGCCCATTCGGCGAACGACTCGTTCAGCCACAGGTCGTTCCACCAGCGCATGGTGACCAGGTCGCCGAACCACATGTGGGCCAGCTCGTGCAGGATCGTGTTGGCCCGCTGCTCGTACTCGAAGTCGGTGACCTGCGAGCGGTAGACGTAGGCGGACTCGGCGTGGGTGACGCAGCCGAAGTTCTCCATCGCGCCGGCGTTGAAGTCGGGGACCCAGAGCTGGTCGTACTTCGGCAGCGGGTAACGGATGCCGAAGTTGTCGTGGTAGAAGTCGAAGCCCTGCACCGTGATCAGGTTGAGCTCTTCGGCGTCGAAGTACTGCGCCATGCTCGCGCGGCAGTAGTAGCCGAGGTCGATGCCGTCGTGCTCGAACCGCACCTCGTGGTACGGACCCGCGCACAGCGCCGTGATGTACGTCGACATCCGCGCGGACTGTTCGAAGTGGACGGTCTTGACGTCGTCGACCGAGCGCGGTCTCCACGCCGGCCACCGGCGAGTTGGAGACGACCTTCCAGTGTGCCGGCACCGTCGCGTGCCAGGAGTAGACCGACTTGAGGTCGGGCTGGTCGAACGCGGCGTAGACCCGCTGCGCGTCGGCGGTCTCGAACTGGCTGTAGAGGTAGGTCTCGCCGTCGACCGGGTCGACGCTGCGGTGCAGGCCCTGGCCCGACGTCGAGTAGTTGAAGTCGGCGTCGACCACGAGCTCGTTGGCGGCGGCCAGGCCGGTGATCGTCAGGCCCTTGTCGGCCGCCCAGTCACTGATGTCGACGCGGCGCCCCGTTGAGCGTCGCCGAGCGCACGGACGCGGCCGCGACCTCGATGAAGGTGGTGGCGCCGGGCTCGCTGCAGCCGAACACGACCGTGGTGATGGAGCGGAACGTCCGCGCGTCGCCCTGACCGGCGGAGGCCAGGTCCAGACTGATGTCGTAGGAGGTGACGTCGAGCAGTCGTGCTCGTTCGGCCGCCTCCGCCTGGGTCAGGTTGCGCACACCAGCCACGGTCTGTTCTCCAATTCGCGTCGTTGCCGAGCTCTTGACACCGGCGGCACTGTCAGTCATCGAGTCTTCCATGCCCGCCAGGGCGAACCACGGTAACCCACGTCACGGAGGGCGACTGTGCGGAAAGGGTCGGGCGAGGGTGAATATCAGGGTACGTACCCCGAATCCCCGGAAGGTACGCCATGCCGGAACGTCAGAACGTCGACATGTGGTTCGACCCCGCCTGCCCGTGGGCCTGGGTCACCTCCCGCTGGCTGCTGGAAGTGGAGAAGGTCCGCCCGCTGGACGTCAGCTTCCAGGTGATGAGCCTCGCCGTGCTCAACGACGGCCGCGACGAACTCGACGAGAACTACAAGAACTTCCTGCGCACCGCGTGGGGGCCGGTGCGGATCTGCATCGCCGCCGAGCAGAAGTACGGCAACGCCGTGCTCCGTGACCTCTACACCGCGTTCGGCACCCGGATCCACCCGGGCAAGCAGGAGCGCGGGCCGGAGCTCTACGCGGCCGCGCTCGCCGAGGTCGGCCTCGACCCCGCGCTGGTCGAGGCCGCCGAGAGCACCGAGTACGACGAGGCGCTGCGGGCCAGCCACGACGCCGGCATGAAGCCGGTCGGCATGGACGTCGGCACGCCGGTGATCCACGCGCCGGGACCGGACGGCGGGCAGGTCGCGATCTTCGGCCCGGTGGTCACGCCGGCGCCCAAGGGCGAGGCCGCGGGCCGGCTCTGGGACGGCGTGCGTGCTGGTCGCCGGCACGCCGGGCTTCTTCGAGCTCAAGCGGACCCGCGACAAGGGTCCGATTTTCGACTGATCGGGCCCTTTCCGACCAGGTCGACCGATTCGTTGCGTAGGGTGTCCGACGGCGGACACCCTCGCATCGAAGGATCCCTCATGTCCGAACAAACCCCCGCCGAAGTCGCCGAGAGTCTCGGCGGCGTCTACTGGTCGGTCGACGAAGGCCGCTGGGAGACACTCGCGCCCGGCCCTGCCCGACTACTGCGCCGACCTGCTGGCCCCGCCGATCCTGGTCGGCGCCGCGCCCTGCGGCACCGACGCGGTCGCCGCACTGCCCGCCAGACCGCGCGCGCCACACGCGGGAACAGCCCCGACCGCCCTCGACCGGCTCGACATGCTGGTGCCGTTCCGCGTGAACGCCGGTCGCGGCCACAGCCTGAGACACCGCCCGGGTGTCCGCCGTCACCCGACGCCCATCGGTAGCGTTTCGGACATGACGATCGTGCACCCGATCGCCCGGGCCTGGATCACCACCGGCGGCACCGGCGCGCAGAACTACGACGAGTTCGCCGACGACAACGAGATCACCGCGATCATCGCCGACAACCCGCACAGCGCGCTCGCGATCGAGATGCCGCACCGCGCCCCGGACGCCGGCGGGCGTTCGTTCCTCGACTCGCTGCCGGCCGCCGCGCGGCGGCTCGCCGACGCCAAGGACGACGGCAGCTACACGCCGGCCGACCAGGTGGTCGTGCTCTACCGGATCACGGCGCCCGGTGACGAGCCGGCGTACGGCCTGTTCGCCATGGTCGACACCGACCAGATCTCACCAGCGCCGACGAGCCCGGCCTGGTGATCCGCAACGAGGACGTGTTCATCGAGAAGGTGCGCGAGCGGGTCGCCCTCGCCGAGGCGGTCGGCCACCTGCTCTCGCCCGTACTCCTGCTGCAGACCGGTCGCGGCGCGGAGCTGCACGCCGCCCTCGCGGCGGCCTGCGACGCGGCCGGCGCGCCCGCGGCGACCGACCTCGACCAGGCCGGCCGCACCCACGCGATCTGGCCGCTCGGCCCCGGCGCGACCCAGGACCGGCTGGCGCGCTGGCCAGCGGCGGCGAGCTGGTCGTCGCCGACGGCAACCACCGCAGCCTGGCCGCCCAGACCGGCGAGCCTGCCGCGCTTCCTCGCCGTGATCACCACGCCCGGCTCGGTCGCGATCCAGCCCTACAACCGCCTCGTCAGCGAGCTGACCAGCAGCCCGGCGGAGCTGCTCGACGCGCTGCGCGCCGCGGGCGCCGAGGTCACCCGGCGTGACCGACCTCGGGCCCGGCCTCGGTCGTCGCTGTACACCGCGGGCGAGGCCCACGCGGTCACGCTGCCGCACGACTCGCCGGCGCTGAGCCCGGTCGACAACCTCGACCACGCGCTGGTCGAGCGGGTCATCCTGCGCGACGCGCTGGGCCTGGAGCCCGGGCGACAAGCGGATCACGTACGTGGGTGGCGACTACCCGGCCGACGTGGCTCGTCGGCGAGGTCGACGCCGGGCGGGCGGAGCTGGCCATCCTGATCGCGCCGGTGACCGTCGACGACTTCGTGGCCGTCAACCTGGCCCGGGCCAAGATGCCACGAAAGAGCACCTGGTTCACCCCGAAGGCGCGGGGTGGCCTGGTGCTCGCCGAGCTCGGCGCGCACTGAGAGACTGCTGACCATGCGCGTCTACCTCGGCTCCGACCACGCCGGCTTCGAGCTCAAGTCCCATCTGGTCAACTACCTCGCCGACATAGGGCTACGACGTGGTGGACGTCGGTGCGCACACCTACGACGCCGGCGACGACTACCCGGCGTTCTGCCTGCACACCGGCGCCCGGGTGGTCGCCGACCAGGGCAGCCTCGGCATCGTGATCGGCGGTTCGGGCAACGGCGAGCAGATCGCCGCCAACAAGATCCGCGGGGTACGCGCCGCGCTGATCTGGAACCTGGACACGGCGCGGCTGTCCCGGCAGCACAACGACTCCAACGTGGCCGGCGTCGGCGCCCGCCAGCACTCGATCGACGAGGCGACGGCCCTCGTCGAGGCGTTCCTGTCGACCGCGTTCTCCGGAGCCGACCGCCACGCCCGGCGGATCGCCGAGGTCGCCGACTACGAGGTCTCCCAGCAACTGCCCGCGCTGCCCGCCTAGCGCGTGGGCCGGCCGCCGCCGCGGGGTAGGTCTTCGCGGGGCACCCAGTTGCGGCGGACGACGACCAGGCGGTTCATCGCCTCGGCTTCTTCCGCCGCGCTGGGCCGGGACGCGTCGCGGGCGCGCATCGCGGCGGTGATGTCGACCTGGGACGCGCCCGAGCCGACCAGACCGCGCAGGCCGCGCTCGGCCTCGCGTTCCTCCGACGGTGGCAACCCACCCAGCGGACGCGGCGCCGGCCGGGCGGCGTGGGCGGCTCTCGATCGGATCAGGCCGGCGCGGCGCGGGTGCCGGCGGCTCGGGGTCGTGTACCTCGGGGGTGACGGCCGAGGGAAGCCCGTCGTCGGCATCGGACGGTGGCGGTGCGGGCACCGGCCGGTCCGCCGGGTGGCGCAGGCGCCGCCGGCGCCGTTCGTTGTCACCCATCCGCGCCTCCTCCCACTGACGAGCACCGTACCCGCTAGCCGGTCAGAACACCTCCGCTCCGCCGGGGGCCTGGTGCCAGCGGAACGCGGTGTCGGCGGCGTTCAGGGCGCCCGCGCGCAGCTCGCGGACCCGCCCCGCCCGACCGAGCGCGGCCAGCGAGGTGCCGCCTAGGTAGGCGGCGCCCAGCTCCAGCACGTCGCAGGCGAGGTCGGCCGGGTCGGTGGTCGGCTCGCAGGTGGTCTTCTCGCCGCTCGTGGTCAGCCGCCAGCGGCCGGCGTTGGCGCGCAGGATCGCGTCGGTCAGCTCGACGACCACGTCCAGCGGCGCGGAATAGGCCCGGGCGCGCAGCGCCGCCGGCACGTCGACCAGCCGCACCCAGAGCCCGTCGGCCACCGTCGCGCCCAGCCGGCGCGGCTCCGGCACGAGATGGAACAGCGGCTCGTCCGGGGTCGCGTAGGAGTAGGTCAGCCGCCGGGTGAGGTCGAGCGAGAACAGGAAACGCCAGATCGCCCGGTACGCGTCCGGATCGGCGGCGACGAGCTCGTCGACCCGCACCTCTCCCGCGGGGCCACTGTCGTTCCACTCGCTCTTGACCCGCCAGAGCGCGTAGCCGTCGACCGTGCCGTCGGCACCCTCGTGCACGACCGCCTGCCGCTCGGTCGCGCCGTCGCGCTCGGACGGCACGTCGGCCAGCAGGTAGCTCCACCAGTGCTCGTCACGGCTCGACCAGCCCGGGCGGCCGGCGCGTACGTCGTCGTAGACCTTCACCAGCTCCGGGCGCAGCGTCTCCGGCGCGCCGGCGCGGAGCCGGCCGGGGGCGGCCGCGGGCTCGGGCTGACCGGTGCCGGTCAGGTCGGCGGAGAAGCGGACCCGGGCGCCGGCGTAGCCGTAACCGAATCGTGGGTAGATCGCCGTCTCGCTGGCCCAGAGCGCGGCGATCGGCTCACGCCCGGCGGCCGCCACGTCGCGAAGCTGGCGCTCCATCATGCCGCGCAGGATGCCCTGCCGCCGATGGGTCGGCAGCACGCCGACCGCGGTGACATGCGCGCACGGCACCGCGCCGCCGGGCACCGCCATCTCGCGGTCGAAGGAGTCCGTGTTGCCGACGATCGTGTCGCCGTCGACCGTGACCAGGCCCCGCGCCGGGTCGTGCAGCGGCCGCTCGACGGCCAGCACCGCGGGGTCCTGCGTGTGGTGGAAGACCACGCCGAGCAGCACGGCGATCGGGTCGAAGTCGTCGGCGGTCGCCGTCCGCAGCGTCAGGTCGGGGGAAGTCATGCGTTCTGCGTACCGGAATGTCGGCGCCGGGGCGACCGGTTTGTCGGCTCGCTACCCTGGCGTCAGAAGGGGGCGTGATGACCGACCAACGCGATCCGTGGGCCGAGCGCACCGTCGAGATGCCACCGGAGGGCCACAACCCGTTCCGGAGCGGCCGGGCGCAGGTGGGCCAGTCCCGGCCGGGCCAGCCGGCGCAACCGGCCCAGCCACACATTCCGACCGGCACCGGCTGGCCCGGCGAGACCGGTTCGATTCCGCGGCCGGTATTCGCCGAGGAGGTCCGGCTGTTCCGCCGCGGCGCCGGCCTGATGCTGACCGGCGCGCTGTTCGCGTTCGTCTGCTGGGGTCTCTGGGCCATCTCCGACGGGGGCAACCTCGGCACACCGTTCGCCCTCTTCGTGCTCACCGGCCTGGTCGCGCTCGGCCTGTACGCGCTGGCGCGGGTGGTCGGCCGGGTCATCTGGGAGAAGCAGCTCGGCCGGGTACGCCGGTCGGCGCGCGGCGCCCACCTGGTCACCGCGGTGTTCCTGGCCGGCGTCGGAATCGCGTACCTGCGGCAGATCGACTGGGTGGTCACCGTTTGGACGTGGTTCACGGGTCTGTTCTGACCCGGCCGCGGATCCGGGCCTCGGGGATTGCCGATCGGCCCTACAATTCGTGGCATTTCCCGCGATGAAGGGTTCGGGATGCCGCTGCTCAGCGTGATCGTCCCGGTCTACCGGGTCGAGGAATACCTGGCCGACTGCCTCGACTCGATCCTCGGCCAGAGCTTCGCCGACCTCGAGTTGATCGCGGTCGACGACGCGTCCCCGGACGGGTCCGCGGCGATCCTGGCCGCGTACGCCGCCCGCGACAGCCGGGTCCGGGTGCTCAGCCTGCCCGTCAACCGCGGCCTGGGCGCCGCCCGCAACGCCGGCCTCGCCGCCGCGACCGGCGACTACGTCTGGTTCGTCGACAGTGACGACTGGCTCACCGAGGGTGCCCTCAAGGCGGTCGCCGACCGGCTCGCCGCGACGCGGGCCGACCTGCTGATCACCGGCTTCGTCAAGGTCTTCGACACGGGCCGGACCCGGACGCTCCGGGGTCGACAAGGCCGGCCCGGCACCCGAGACCTTCCGCCTGGCCGAGGTGCCCGGCCTGGTCGAGCTGCTGCACATCGCCTGCAACAAGGTGATCAGGCGGCAGTTGCTGATCGACCTGGGCCTGGCGTTCCGCCCCGGTTGGTACGAGGACGTCGCATTCTCGGTGCCGCTGATGATCGCCGCCGAGCGGATCACCCTGCTGGACGTCAACGCGTACGCCTACCGCCAGCGGCCGACGGGCTCGATCACCCGCACGGTCAGCGAGCGCCACCTCGAGGTCATCGGGCAGTGGGAGTTCGTCTTCCAGTTCCTGAACGGCCGCGGCCCGGCCGACGCCGCGCTGCGCGAGCCGATCTTCGTCCGGGCGATCTGGCACATGCTGCGCGTGCTCAACCACAGCGCGCGGCTGCCGCAGCACCGGCGCCGCGAGTTCTTCGCCCGGCTCGTGGCGTTCTACCGGGCCGAGCGGCCGGCGGGCGGCTACCCGCTGCCGCCCGGCGACGAGGGCGTCAAGCACCGCCTCGTCGCGCGCAACGCGTTCCTGCTCTTCGAGGCGCTGCGGGCGGGGCGCAAGATGCAGGTTCGGATGGTCCGCCGGGCGACCCGGCCGGACAGGGCTGAAGCCGTGTGCCGGACGCCGTACCCTAGCCGCGTGTCGTCGTATCTGGTCCCTGCTCGACTGCCCCCGGCCGCGCGGCCGCCTCAACCGGATCAAGCGCCTGCTCGGTCTGCGGGTCATCCGGCTGCCCCGGCAGCGGGTCGATCATTCTCGCGGCTGGCCCGGGTCACCTGCGTGACCTGATGGCCGCGCCGGAGTCGGTGGCACCCGCACGCACCGTCCGGATCATGACGATCTGGCAGACCATCCGGCCCGGCTGGGCGGGCGCGGTCGACCCGCTGCCCCGGCTGCGCCGGCACAAGGTGTCGCTGCCGCTGCGCTGGCGCGGGGTGGCCTCGGTCACGTTCCGCCTGCACGAGCCGTTGCCGCTGCGCGACATCGTGCGCAGCGGCCTCAACGCCGCTGCTGCCCGTGCGCCGCATGCCGATGCCGGCCAGCGTCGACATCGCCGCCACCGGCATGCCGCCGGCGTTCCTGCCGCCGACCGCCCGGGTCGGCAAGCTGCCGTCGCCCGACGAGATCCGGCCGACCGACGTGCTGGTCACCGCCGACCCGGCCGCCGACCCGGCCGCGGCCGGCGTCGTGCTGACCGGCGACGCGCGCCCAGGCCGGCGGCGCGGTGCTGCTCGACGCGATCCGGACCAACCCGCGGGGGCGCCCCGACCGCAAGCGTCAAGGGCACGCAGCGGCTGGTCTTCGGCGAGCGGCAGTCCGGGCCGACGGTGCGCTCCGGGCGGCTCGACGGCATCGGGCTCGACCAGATGTCCGTCGAGATGGTCCGCCGCCGGGCCTTCGTCGACGTCGGCGACCTCGCCGGCTACCAGGGCGACCCCGGCCAGGCGGCGGCGGTGCTGGTGCAGATGGCGGCGACCGGCGCCGTGCTCAAGGCGCCCGACCTGGCGCCGGCGGTGTCGAAGCTGCTCGCCCCCGAGCTCGCCGCGATCCTCGCCGAGCCGGCGCCCGACGGCGACGACTCCGTCGCGCTGGAGGCGCACAGCATCCGGCAGCGCCGGGCGGCGCTGCGCGGCCACGCGTCCGAGCTGGTGCTGCCCCGCCTCGCCGCGCGACGGCTTCCCGCTGCTGCGGCAGCTGCCCTCGGTCAGCGCCATCCTGATGACCCGCCGGCCGGAGCTGCTCGGCCCGGTGCTCGACGCGCTGGAGAAGCAGTCGTACCCCGAGCTGGAGATCGTGGTCGGCCTGCACGGCTGCCCGCCGCCGGAGGCGCTCACCGCCTGGGCTGGCGCGGGCCGCGCGGCCGGTGTCAGGTGGTCGAGGTGCCGGCCGGGCGTCGACTTCGGCACCGGCGCTGGGCATCGTGACCGCGCGCTCCAACGGCAGCCTGGTGACCAAGGTCGACGACGACGACACGTACGGCCCGGAGCACATCTGGGACCTGGTGCTGGGCCGGCACTTCTCCGGGCGCGACGATGGTCGGCAAGGGTGCCGAGTTCATCCACCTCGAGGACCGCGACGAGACGATCCGCCGCAAGTTCGGCAATTCCGAGTCGTTCGCGGAGTCGGTGGCCGGCGGCACGATCATGATCGGCCGCGGTGACCTGGAGAACGCGGGCGGCTGGCGGCCGGTGCCGCGCTCGGTCGACCTGGGCATGATCACCCGGGTCAAGGCCGACGGTGGCCTGGTCTACCGGACCCACCCGTTCGGCTACATCTACCACCGCCGGGCCAAGGGCCACACCTGGGACCCGGGCCAGCAGTACTTCCTCGACGCGGCCTTGGTCACCTGGCCGGGCCTGCCGCCGTACGCCGAGTTCGGCGCTCTTGGCCACCGCCTCGGTCTAGCAACCAGCAACGGACCACACCGGGACGGCTCAGCGGCGTACGTCGCCGCGCGTCCAGCTCCGGCACCTGGACATCTCCTGACCGCATTTGCTCTGCATCCATATACGCATCACTCCCAGGGATCGGTGATGCGTATATGGATGCAGAGCAAATGCAGGCGTCAGGGGTGGACAGGTTGGCGGCGGCGGCTGAGGCTGATCAGGACCGTCAACGCGAGCAGGGCGACGACCAGGGTGAAGATGCCGCCGGCCCAGTGCAGGCCCGCGTACTCGATGACGATGCCGACGCCGATCGCCGGCAGGGCGAGCAGCGTGTAGAGGATCGCGAAGAAGGCGGAGAACGCCCCGCCGCGGCGTTCGGCGGCACGCCGGTCGCGATCGCGCGCAGGCCCGCGCTGACCGCGCTGCCGGTGCCGAGCCCGACCACGACCGCGGCGGCCAGCAGCGGCGCCAGGGCCGGGCCGAGCACCGCCCAGGCGATCAGGCCCGGCGGCGATGATCAGCGCCACGCAGGCGCCGGCAGCGACAGCCGCGGCGGCAACCGGCGGTCGATGAGCTGGCCGGCGCCGGTCGAAGACGAAGCCGAGGAAGACCACGAACCCGGTCAGCGCCGGGTCGTTGCGGCCCAACTCGGTGCCGAGCAGGATGCCGGTCACCGAGGTGAGCACGCCGAGCACGCGAAGCCGGCGCCGGCCGCTGGCCGCCGCCCGGACGAACTCGCCGCGGATCTCGTGACGGGATGCTCGAGCCGTTGGAAGCGGAAGGTGGCGCCGGGTGCGGCGGACCGTTTCGGCGACCGCGCCAGACCGACCAGGCTGACCCCGATCAGCGCCAGGTCGACGATCCAGCTCAGCCGCAGCGGGTGGCCGGCCCATTGGGCGAGGATGCCGGCCAGCATCGTGCCGGAGGCCAGCCCGCCCATGTTGGCCAGCAGCGCGAGCACCGGCCCGAGCCATTTGCGGCTGGCCGGGAGCTGCTCGCCGATCGCGGCGGTGCCGGCGCCGGTCGCGAGCGCGGCCGAGAAACCGGAGATGACGCGGGCGACGAGCAGCATGTCAGGTTGTCGGAGACCAGGAACAGGCTGGCGGCCGCGGCCGAGAGCAGCAGCGCGATGCCGAGCACCGGCTTGCGGCCGATCTGGTCGGAGAGCCGGCCGAGGGTGAGCAGGCCGACGACGACGCCGACGGCGTACACCGCGAAAAGGACGGTGACCTCGACCGGGACGATGCCGAACGACCGCTCGTAGAACGGATAGAGCGGCGTGGGCACCGTCGTCCCGAGCATGACGGTCCAGAAGACGAAGGCCGTGATCCCGACATTGCGCACGACCGCCAGCCTAGCCAGTTTTCGATCTTGAACCGGTGTGGTCTTGCTTACAGGTCGGGCGACAGGAGTTGGCGGAACAGGGGCGTCAGGAGTGCCCTGAGTTCGGCGGGGTCGGCGTCGGCCAGGGCGGACAGCGCGACCACCTGACGCATGACCTGGATGCCGGACACGATGGCCAGCAGGATCCCGGCTCGCTGCGGCGCGAGGTCGCCGCCGAGGGCCTCGGTCAGCACCCGGTGGTAGTGCGCCTCGATCTGCTCGCGGCCGACCTCGGCGGCCTGGTCGCTCGACGCCGAGCGCAGCATGATCAGGAAGCCGTCCAGCGGGGTCGCGCCGGTGGCCGTGATGTCGACGAGGCTCGCGGCGATCCGGGCGGCGAAGTCGGGCGACTCGATGTTGGCCCGGGTCAGGATCGTCGGCTCGGCCATGATCTCGGCGATGACCTCGGCGAAGAGCCGCTCCTTCGAGCCGAAGTAGCGGTTGACCATCATCGCCGTGACGCCGGCGCCCTCGGCGATCTCCCGCACGCCGACGCCGTCGTAGCCGGTGCGCGCGAAGCACCGCCGCGCCGAGGCGAGGATCGCCGCCCGGGTGGCCGCCGCGTCCGCGGCGACGGGTGTCTCCGTCATGCTCGGCTCCCTCGAATAAGTCTACGAGCTGTAGACAATACCTGCGTCGCGAGTTAGTCTACAACTGTAGACAGAGGGGGTTGATCGCGATGGAACGCGTATTGGTGACGGGTGGGACCGGGTTCGTCGCCGGCTGGTGCGTCGCCGACCTGCTGGGCGGGGTTACGAGGTGCGGACAACGGTCCGCGACCCACGGCAGGGAGCCGGCGGTACGCGCGGCGGCCGGCGACGGCCGGGCTGGAGATCGTCGGCCGCCGACCTGACCCGGGACGACGGCTGGGACGTGGCGGTGGACGGCTGCGCGTACGTGCTGCACGTCGCCTCGCCCTGAGCCTGGACGGCCGCGCCGGCGACGACGCCCTGATCGGCCCGGCCCGCGACGGCGCCCTGCGGGTGCTCGCGCCGCGACCCGGGCCGGCGTGAAGCGCGTGGTGCTGACGTCGTCGACCGCCGCCACCACGCCGCCGCGACCCGCACGGCGTCAGCGACGAGACCGTGTGGACGGACCCGGCCGACCCGAACCTGAACCCGTACCGCCGCTCGAAGCTGCTGGCCGAGCGCGCGGCGTGGGACTTCATGGCCGAGCACGGCGGCGGCACGAGCTCACCACGGTGCTGCCCGCGGCCGTCTTCGGCCCGCTGCGCTCCCCGGCAACGCCGGCTCGGTCGAGGTGATCGCCCGCCTGCTCGCCGGCCGCCTGCCGGTGCTGCCCCGCTTCGGCTTCAGCGTCGTCGACGTGCGCGACCTGGCCGACCTGCACATCCGGGCGATGACCCCCCGGCCGCCGCCGGCGAACGGTTCATCGGCGCGGGCGAGTTCCGGTGGCTGGCCGAGATCGCCGAGCATGTTGCGGGCCCACCTCGGCGACGACGCCCGCAAGGTGCCGACCCGCGCCGTGCCCGACGGCCTGGTCCGCGCGCTGGCCCGGGTCGTGCCGCCGCTGCGCACCCTGACCCCGCTGCTCGGCCGCGACCTGGCCTTCAGCTCGGCCAAGGCGCAACGGATGCTCGGCTTCACCCCACGCCCGGCCACGGAGACGGTGGTCGACTGCGCGCGGAGCCTGACTACGCCCTAAGGCTGGGCGTGGGCCGGGCGGTGGCTGGTCGGGCCGCGCTGGGCCGGGGGGCGCTCTTCGGCGTCCGGCCGGGACTCGGCGGCTTCGGCGATCGCCACGTCGAACTGCTGCGTGGACGGCCAACTGCTGGCCATGACGACCATCAGCACCACGCCGCCGATGCTCCAGAGGCCGACCACCAGCGGGATCTCGAAGTGCTCGGCCAGCACGCCGGTGACCAGGACGGCGGCGCCCTGCGCGAGCTGGACGCCCGTGGCCATCACGCCGAAGGCGCGGGCCCGGTAGCCGTGCGGCAGGGCCTGCACGAACAGGCTGTTGGCCACCGGCATCAGGCCGGCCACGGCGAAACCGGAGATCGCGGCCAGCACCGCCACCCAGACGGGTGACGGGTTGAACAGGGCGGGCACCAGGATCAGCGGGGCGATCACCGCGAACGGGCGGACCAGTTGGCGGCGGACGTGCGGTGGGACGAGGCGGGCCATCGCCAGGCCGCCGACGATGAAGCCGATCGGGTTGGCCGCCATGATCAGGGCCTGGTACGCGCCCGCGGTCGGTGCCTTCGGCCCGCTCCTGCGCCCAGGCGGCGGCCAGGCCCTCCGGGACGATCGAGAAGAGCATCGCGGAGAAGACCAGCAGCGCGATGCCGCGCAGCACCGGGCGGCCGAAGACCAGGCGGAAACCCTCGCCGGTCTCGCGGAACAGGTTGGACCGGTGGTGCTCCAGCATCGCCGGCGGGCGGTGCTCGGTGCCGAACCAGATCAGCAGTGCCGAGGCCAGGAACGTGGCGCGCGTCGAGAACGATCGCCGCGCGCGGGTTGAAGGCCGCGATGCCCGCGCCGAGCGCGTAGCCGGCGACCTGGGCCGCCTGCCCGGTGCTGTTGTTGAGCGACAGGCCGACGACCAGTTTGTCGCCGGGCAGGATCAGCGGCATCAGCGCCGACCGGGCCGCCTGGCTGGGCGGGTTGGCCAACGTCGCGACGAACAGGATGACGAGCATGAGCGGCACGGGCACGCCGGGGATCACGATCAGCGCGATGAGCGCCATCCGCGCGAGGTCGCAGACGACCATGACGTTGCGGTACGGGTAGCGCTCGGCCAACGTGGCCAGCAGTGGGCCGCCGACCAACCAGGGCAGGTAGCTGATCGCGAAGGCGGCGGCCGACAGGGCGACCGACTGCGACTCCTGGTAGACGATGACCGTGACCGCGGCCTTGGAGATGTAGTCACCAAGCCACGAGAGCGCGCTCGCCGCAAAGACCGCCCGGTATTCGCGCTGGCCGAAGACTTCGCTGAAGGTCGCCGGCCGGTTGGACGGTCGTGTCTCATCGGACACTGCGTAAGCCTCCATCGCCCTCGGCCAGCCCACTTGTGGCGGTGCGACCGAGCAACGTTGTCAGACGTCGGGGGTGAAGTGAGCTTGGGACGGATTCTGCCCGATCGTCTGACAACTGGCTAGGGCGAACGGGAGGGGGTCGCTTGTCCGACTGAACGATCGGACGATACCCGACCGTTCGACCGGCGCGCGACCCCGGCCGGCACGACCTTCGATGTGCGGGATGGGTGAAGAGAGCCCCCAGGAACCACTCTCCGGTGTGGCCGGACGGGGGAAAACGCGGTTCGCGGCGAGCTGTGCGGTGATGCCCGCGCTGGCCAGCGCCTCGGTCAGCCGGCGGCGCAACTCGCGACCGACCACGTACTGACCGTCCGCAGTGGTCTTGGCGACGGTCCGGATGACGGTGCCCTCGACGGTGACCGTCTCGACGCCGAGCACCTCCGGCGGCTCGACGAAATGCTCGGCGAGGACCGGGTCCGCGTAGACGGTGGCGGCCGCCGCCCGCAGCACCTCGGTCGCCTCCTCGGCGTCGGCGAAACCGATCGGCATATCGATCAGGAGCATGGCCCAGCCCTGGCTCTTGTTGCCGACCCGGATGATCTCGCCGTTGCGGATGTACCAGAGCACGCCCCGGCCGTCCCGGACGGTGGTGATCCGCAGCCCGACCGACTCGACCATGCCGGTGGCCTCGCCCAGGTCGACCGTGTCGCCGACGCCGTACTGGTCCTCCAGCAGCATGAACAGGCCGCCGAGCAGGTCCTTGACCAGGCTCTGCGCGCCGAAGCCGACGGCCAGGCCGAGGATGCCGGCGCTGGCCAGCAGCGGAGCGAGGTTGAAGCTGAGCTCCTCGAGCACCATCAGCAGCGGCGATCGAGAAGACGAACGCGGTGACCAGGCTGCGCAGGACGGAGCCGATCGCCTCGGCCCGCTGGCGGCGCCGCTCGGGCACGACGGTGGCCGGGTCCGCGTTCGCCGCGGTGGGCGTGCGTTGCCGCAGCGGCTTCAGGATGGCCGGCACGGAGCTTTCGGAGGTGGTCCGCACCAGCCGGCTGATCAGCTTGTGCAGGAGGTAGCGGACGACGATGGCGAACAGCAGGATGGCGATGATCCGCAGCGGTTTGACGAGGAAGTAGTAACTACCTTCGGCCGCCCAGACGGAACCCGTCACGTCGAACATCCAGCCACATAACGGGTCATTCTTCGCGCAGCTCGGCGTCGGCATGGGAGACGCTGGGGATGCCTCGGCGAGGATCATGATCGTGTCGATGGCAGTCACACGTGTGTTCGTACCGCATGGTCCGTTCGGCCCATACGGCGGCCCGCGCCGGCCCGCAACCGGACGGAACCGACCATCTCACCACACGAAACGAAAGCTTCACTTACCGACCCCGGATTAGTACGTGCAATCGGGTCCCCCATCAGGGACTATTGCTGCACGGGCGAAGGCACTCCGCCGGCGCCGGTCGTGGCTCTATGCACCACGGCCTCACACATCGCGGACCTGTGGAGCGGGCGACAGAACGACCGAGAGGGTGAGCGGGATGCCTGACATACGACCAACCGTGGGCTCCGGGGTATTAGTCCTGAACGCCACCTACGAGCCACTGTGCGTCGTGTCAGTGCGAAGAGCCGCGATCCTCGTTCTTTCCGCCAAGGCTGTCTGTGTCGCCGACGGCGAGGGTTTCCTGCACAGCGTCCGCCACGAGCTTCCGGTGCCCTCCGTGGTCCGGCTCACCCGCTACGTGCGCGTCCCCTACCGGGCCACCGTCGGGCTCTCCCGGCGGGCCATATTCGCCCGCGACGGCTGGCGCTGCGCCTACTGCAAGGGTTCGGCCGAGACCATCGACCACGTGTTCCCGCGCAGCCGGGGCGGCCGGCACGCCTGGGAGAACGTCGTGGCCGCGTGCGCCCGGTGCAACCACAGCAAGGGCGACAAGACCCCGGCCGAGCTCGGCTGGCGGCTGCTCACCAAGCCGGCGGCACCCAAAGGAGTCGCGTGGCGCGTGCTCGGCCACCGGGCGCCCGACCCGCGCTGGGCGAGCTGGCTCGACCTGCCCGCCGCCGACGTGGCGGCCTGACCCGGGCTACACGTCGCGCGCCGACACCAGCGACGCGAACACCACGATGTTGTCGGCGTAGCCGGTCGCACCGCCCACCCACCGCCCGCCGCAGGTGATCAACCGCAGGCCGGGCCGGGTGAAGTCGCCGTGCACCCGATCGGCCGGCACATCGCCCTTGTCGAAGCGCTCGACCGAGTCGACCTCGAACACCGCCACCGAACCGTCCCGCCGGCTCACCTCGACCCGGTCTCCGGGGTCCAGGGTGGACAGCTTGGCGAACACGGCGGGCCCGGTCTTCGTGTCGACGTGCCCGACCACCACCGCGGGACCGAACTCGCCCGGGGTCGGGCCGTCGTCGTACCAGCCGGTCTCGTTGGGCTCGTTCACCGGCGGCACCGCGATCGTGCCGTCCTCGGCCAGGCCCACGTCGTGCACGGGGGCGTCGACGCCGATCGACGCGATGGTGATCCGGGTCGGACGGCTCGGCTCCAGCACCGGGAAGTCCCTGGGCGGCGGCTTGTCGCCCGAGCCGAACCAGTTGGGCAGGGAGACCGAGAAGCCGCCGGTCGCCTGTCCCAGCCCGAGCCCGGACAGGAACACCCCGAGCAGGACCAGGGCCAGCACACCGGGTACGCCCAACAGGCGGCGCCGGCGCGCGGACCGCTCGGCCAGCCCGACCAGCCGGGCCTGCGCGGCCGGGCCCGGGCCAGTGGACGGTGCCGGGGTGACCGGGGGCGGCGCGACCGGTGGGGGTGCGCCGGCCCCCGGAAGGCGGAGCAGGTCTCTGATGACCGGGATCCGCTCCTGGTCATCCATGGCGGCTAGACCAGCCGCCGGCGCCGGCGCATGGCCACCGCCAGGCCCGCGCCCGCGGCGAGCGTGCCCAGCCCGCCGGCCAGGGCGACAGTCCCGTCATTGTCGGAGCCGGCCAGCCCACCACCGCCGGTGTGCGGCCCGTGCGTCGGCCGGGACTTCGTGATCACCTTGAGCTTGGTCTCCGCGTGGCCGCTCTTGACGCAGGTGAGCTTGACCTCGTAGTCGCCCGCCCGGGTGTCCGGCGGCACCGTCGCGTCGCCGACCAGGAAGCCCCACTGCGGGACGAGGACGATCTCGCCGAACGCCTTCGAGTGCGCCTTGGCCTCGTCGACCCGCTCCTTGCAGCTCGCCTTGATCGCGACCTGCTCGCCGGCCTGGACGGTGCTCGGGCTGACCTCGATCCAGGTGCCCTCGGCCGGGGCGGGCGCGCCGCCAGGGGCCGCGCCGCCAGGCGCAACGCTGCCCGGCTCACCACGGCCCTGCTCGCCGCCGCCGGGCTCGCCGTGCGCGGGTGCGGCGGGTGACGGTGGCTCGGCGTGTGCCGGCAGACCGGCGATCAGCACGGTCCCAGCGGCCGCAGCGGCCCCAGCCAGCACGATCCGGCTAAGCGCGGCAAACGAAACGATAGACACGAAAGCCCCCCTTCGCATGGGGAGACGATAACCCCGCCTATCGGTGCAAAGACCCGAAATCGGTCAGGTAACCCGAGAACGATTCGCGGAAAACCGGCGCCAGGACTCCGACTCCATGATCGTGCGGAGCCGGGCGAAGCCCTCGTACACGTCGACGAACCGGGTGTAGAGCGGCGCGAAGCCCAGCCGGAGCCGGTCCGGGCTGCGGTAGTCGGGAATCACCGAGGCGTCCCGCAACGCCTGGCTGATCTGCCACGCGCCGTGGTGGTGCAGCGTCACGTGCGCTCCCCGGCGCGGACCTCGGCGACGCCAGCGCGAAGCCGTGCGGCGCGAGCCACTCGTCGTGGAGCTCGATCGCGTACTCGCCCAGCGCCGTGCCCTTGGCGAAGATCCGGTCGATGCCGGCCGCCGCGGAGAGCTGGATGCCGCACAGCGCCGCGTACCCGCCGAGCACCGGCGGCGTGCCGACCAGGAACCGGTCCACCGACGGCGCCGGGTCGTACGCCGGGCCCATCGCGAACTGGTCCCGCTGCCCGAACCAGCCCCAGATCGGCTGCCGCAGCTCGGCCTGCAGCTCACGCCGGACGTAGAGGAACGCCGGGGCGCCCGGGCCGGCGTTGAGGTGCTTGTACGTGCACCCGACCGCGAGGTCGACCCCCGCCGAGCGCAACGGGGCCGGCACCGCGCCCGCCGAGTGGCACAGGTCCCAGAGCACCAGCGCCCCGGCGGCGTGCGTCGCGGCCGGTGATCGCGGCCAGGTCGGCGATCGCGCCCGAGCGGTAGGCCACGTGCGACAGCGAGACCAGCGCGACGTCGTCGTCGAGCGCCTCCCGCACCGCGGCCAGGGTCGACACCCGGTGTCCAGGTCGGACGGCAGCACCCGGAGCGTCATCCCGCGCGCCGCGGCCACGCCTTCCAGCACGTACCGGTCGGTCGGGAAGTTGTCGTCGTCGGTGATGATCACCCCACGGCCGGGCCGGGCGTCGCAGGCCGCCACCGCGAGCTTGTAGAGGTTGACGCTGGTCGAGTCGGCCAGCAGCACCTCGCCCGGCTCGCGCCTCGAGCACGCCGCCGGCCAGCAGGTCGCCGACCTCGCGGGCCAGCGCGATCCAGCGGTCCCAGCCGCGCACCAGGTCGACGCCCCACTCCTGGTCGACGGCGGTGCGCAGCCGCTCGCGGGTGGCCTTGGGCAGCCGGCCCAGCGAGTTGCCGTCGAGGTAGACCAGATCAGGCTCGTCGATGACGAACTCGTCGCGGAAAGCGGCCAGCGGGTCCTCGGCGTCGAGTCGCTGGGCCTGGGTGAGGCGATCAACGGGCACGCCGACACCGTAGCCGGGCAGGATGGGAGGCATGGCGGACCTCCACGACCTGACCGCGCTCGAACAGGGCGCCGCGATCGCCAACGGCGAGCTGACCAGCACCGAGCTGGTCGAGCACTACCTGACCCGGGTGGCCAACTTCGGCGACCGGGTCGGCGCCTTCGTGACCGTGACCGCGGACCAGGCCCGCGCCGAGGCGGCCGCGCTGGACGCGGCGCCGTCGGGCGCGCGCGGGCCGCTGCACGGTGTGCCGACCGCGATCAAGGACCTGACCATGACCGCCGGCGTACGCACGACGTTCGGTTCCCTGGCGTTCGCCGACTACGTGCCGCCGGTCGACGCGGACGTGGTGACCTACCTGCGCGCGGCCGGCACCGTCTCGCTGGGCAAGACCACCACATCGGAGCTGGGCACCTCGTGCCACGCGGAGACCCTGGTCGCACCGCCGGCCCGCAACCCGTGGGCGCTGGGCAACACGGCCGGTGGTTCCAGCGGCGGCGCGGCGGCGGCGGTCGCGGCCGGGCTGGTGGCGGTCGCGCAGGGCTCCGACGGCGGCGGTTCGGTGCGGATACCGGCGGCGATCTGCGGGCTGGTCGGCTACAAGCCGAGCCGCGGCGTGGTCTCCGGCGGCCCGCTCGGTTCCGCCGGGTTCGGCCTGCCCACGCACGGCGCGATCGCCCGCACGGTGGCCGACGCGGCCGCCTTCCTCGACGCGATGGCGGTGCCGACGGCCGGCGAGCACTATCTCGCGCCGCCCGCGCCGGGTGGCGGCTACCTCGGCGCGGCCCGCACGGCGGCACCCGGCCCGCTGCGGATCGGCCGGTTCACCACGCCGATGCTGGTCGACACGCCGGTCGACCCGGCCGCCGTGGCGGCCGTCGACGCCGCCGCGAGCGCGCTGGCCGGAGCCGGGCATGTCGTCGAAGAGGTCGCGGCGCCGCTCACGCCGGACATCTGGCCACTGTTCGAGACGCTCTGGTACGTGCTGTCGCTGGCACCCGTGCCGCCGGCGGCGGAGCCGTCGCTGCTGCCGCTGACCCGCTACCTGCGCGCCCGCGGCGAGACGGTGAGCGCCGGCCAGCTGACCTCGGTGCTGGCCGAGCTGCAGACCCGGGTGCGCCAGGGGCTGGCCCGGCTGGCCGGCTACGACCTGTTGCTCAGCCCACCACTGGCGGTGCCGCAGGCCGAGGTCGGTTGGTTCACCTCCGCGGACGAACCGGGCGAGGACTTCGACCGGCAGCGGCGCTTCTCGCCGTACTGTGCGATCTTCAACGTGACCGGCCAGCCGTCGGTGAGCGTGCCGATCGGCGCGACCGACGACGGCCTTCCGGTCGGTGTCCTGTTGAGCGGGCGCTACGGCGACGACGCGCGGCTGCTGGCCGCCGCGGCGCAGCTGGAGCGGATCGCCGGGCGTGTTGATCGCCACCCGGCGATCTGGACGGACGCGCCCTCCGCTACCGTGAACGGCGTCTGAGCCGGTCGGCTTTGAAAGGGCGTTGGCGTTGTCAGTTACCGAGACGGTGCTCTACTTCGTCGTCATCCCGGCGGCCGCCGTACTGGTGATCGCGGGGCTGTCGGCCGCGGGCGGCGGACCGCGCCCGAAGCGTTACCGGCCTGGCCGGCCGTACGATTTCCGGCCGGTCTGGTTCCTGTCCGCTCCGGAGCTGCTGTCCCACGCGCCCGAGGAGCCGGACTCCCACATGATCGAGGCGGGCGAGACCCGCGCGCTGACCACCGCGGCCACGCCTTACGGCGGCGCGGTGGGCGCGATCGAGCCGGTGCCGTCCGCGGTGTCGGCGGGCAAGGTTGGAGGAGCGAGTGACCGCTGGTGAAACCGGTCCCCTGCTGGCGCAGCACCCCGAGGCCGAGCACCGCGCCGAGCTGATCGAAGAGCACAAGTACGGTCAGCCCGAGGTGCTCGAGGGCCCCTTCGGCACGCGCCAGCTGCTCCGCCTCGACGAGGCGCTGCGCACCGCCGACCGGGCGACCGGGCTCGTCTTCTCCGTCTACGTCGGAGAGTTGGAGGAGCCGGTCCGCGGGCACGCCGAGCGGATGCACCAGCAGCTGCCGAACGTCGCGTCGGCCGTGCTGATCGCGGTCAGCCCCAACCAGCGGGTGCTCGAGGTCGTCACCGGCGGCGACGCCCGCCGGCGCATCCCGGACCGCGACGCCAAGCTGGCCGCGCTGTCGATGGTGGCCGCCTTCGGGGGCGGCGACCTGGCCGGCGGCATCATCAGCGGCCTCGACCAGCTCGCCACCCGCGCCGGTCGCTCCTGAGCTTGCAAGGAAGGGACCCTTGTTAACGCATCGCGTTAACAAGGGTCCCTTCCTTTGCCTTCTCGGTCTCCGCGTGCCCGACGGCACAGTCCCGCGTGAATGGATCTCGCGATCCCGGCCTGGCAGGATGGAAGGCGTGACCGCACAGCGAAACGGTGAGCCGACGTTCTACGAGCTCGTCGGAGGTGAGCCGACCTTCCGCAAGCTGGTGAACCGGTTCTACGAGGGCGTGGCCGACGACACCTTGCTGCGGCCGCTCTACCCCGAGGAAGACCTGGGCCCGGCGACGGAGCGACTGACGTTGTTCCTGATGCAGTACTGGGGCGGCCCGAACACCTACTCCGCCGAGCGCGGCCACCCCCGGCTGCGGATGCGGCACGCGCCGTTCCGGGTCGGCCCGGAGGAGCGGGACGCCTGGCTGCGGCACATGCGCGACGCCGTCGACTCGCTCGACCTGCCGGCCGACCAGGAAACGACGCTCTGGGAATACCTGGAGCGGTCCGCGTACTTCATGGTCAATACGATGGACGGCAGCCAGGCGCCACAAATCCGACATAATCGCATCGCAGGGCTCTTCTCGGTCGTTGATCCGCACGACCGCCGCCGCGGAAGGATCGCGGGGGCCGCACGCCGAGGAGCCCCTGCCGAATGCGTCGCCGACTCATCGCCGCCGCCGTGCTGATCGCCGCCGGAGTCGCCGGCGTCCTGCCCGCCGTCGCGGACGTCGCCCAGCCGACCGTCGTCACGGCGAACCCGGTCGACTTCACCCCGCACGCGCTGGACGGCACCGTCCGCGCGATCGCCGTGGTCGGTAACACGGTCGTCGTCGGCGGCACGTTCAGCAGCGTCGTCAACGAGGGCCGCAGCCAGGCCTTCGCGGTGCGCCGCCCGTACCTGTTCGCGTTCGACGCGAAGACCGGCGCGGTCCGGACCAACTTCGCGCCGACGGTCGACGGTGCCGTCTACGCGCTGGCCGCGGGCCCGGACAACTCCGTCTACGTCGGCGGCGCGTTCCGCAACGTCAACGGCGCCGCGGCGCGCGGCCTGACCCGCCTGTCGGTGTCCAACGGCGCCCGCGTCCGCCCGTTCACGGCCCAGATCAACTGGGGCGACGTGCGTACGCTCGCGCTGCACGGCAAGCGCCTCTACGCGGGCGGCCCGTTCTCGGCGATCAACGGCGTCGCCCGCGCCGGCCTGGCCCGCCTGGACGGCGTCAGCGGCGCCGTCGACACGGGCTTCGACGCCAAGCTGGCGGCCAAGAACATGGCCCGGGTCCGCGTCGAGGACATGGCGCTGTCCCCCGACGGCCGCCGCCTGGTCGCGATCGGCGCGATCACCCACGCCGGCGGCCAGCCCCGCAACCAGCTCGCGATGCTCGACGTGTCCGGCCCGAAGGCGGCGCTGTCCACCTGGTACACGGACAGCTTCGTGCAGAACTGCGACACGTCGCTGGACACGTACCTGCGCGGCGTCGACTTCTCCCCCGACGGCAAGTACTTCGTCATCGTCACCACCGGCGCCCTCACCGGCCCGGGCAAGATGTGCGACAGCGCGTCCCGCTTCGAGAGCGCGGGCGCCGGCCGGCACGGACGCCAGCTGGGTCAACCACACGGGCGGCAACACGCTGTTCTCGGTGTCGGTGACCGGCAGCGCGGTCTACGTCGGCGGCCACCAGCAGTGGCTCGACAACCCGCACGGCAAGAAGAACAAGGGCCCGGGCGCCGTCGACCGCCCCGGCATCGGCGCCATCCACCCGAAAACCGGCAAGGCCCTACCGTGGAACCCCACCCGCAGCCGAGGCATCGGCGCCCGCGCCATCGTCGCCACGACCTGGGGTTTGTACGTCGGCTCCGACACCGACAAACTCGGCAAGGAGTACCACGGCCGAATCGGGATGTTCCCGCTGCCGTAGTCCTTCAAAGACAAGAGCGGCCCCGACCCGGTACTGGTCGGGGCCGTTTTATTGCCCGGGAGAAGCGCCTAAGACCGAGAAGCCGGACCCTGTCCCGGGTTCGCGGTGGTCCGGACCGTCGCTCTCGCCGGGGACCGCTCGCTCCGCTTCGCTGCCGGGTCCGCGACGCGCCGACACCGCCGGATCCGTCGTGGATTGGCGGTCGCTGGCCTACGCGAACCCGCACGCTGCGCAGGGTTGCGAATCTGACCGCAAACCGGGCAGGGACGGCCCCCTTGGGGGGCCTGGCCTGGCCTTCCGCGGGAGTGCCCTGCGTGAAGCGGCCTCGGTCGGGACCGGCTGAACAGGGTTTGCAGGTCGGGGGGCTGGTGGTCCAGCATTTCCGGATCACGGCGGCGCGACGATCCCGACGGCAGGCTCGACCGAGGCCGCCCCGGGCCGGCTGGCGCGGCAGCCTTCGGCCAGATCTAGGTAATTTACTGTCGTTGGAGGCGCAGTAGATTTCCTAGATCTCGCGATTAAGCCGGCAACAACGCCGGGGCATGGTCATGTGCACGAGGCCGGGTGGATGCGCCACCCCGTCCATGATCGTGTGCATGAGATCGGGACGACACGCCTTCGGATGTCCTGAGCAGCCGCACACGATCACGGCGAACACGCCTGCGGCTATCGACCCCGTGCACATGATCATGGAGCTGCGGACCGGCCGAACCGCGGCACAATGACAGGCCTCCAAGACCCACCCCGCCCAGCACGCCACAACGGCGCTCCACACAGGGCAGTAGCCCTGTTACTGCTCTCCCCTGATTTAGAGCAGTGCGCCTTCGTCGTGTAGCCAGTCGACGAAGGTGCTGGAGACTGCGGCTCCGCAGTCGAGCATTTCGACGAGGAGGGCGTCGTGGGCACCCGCGCCCAGTGGCACCTGGATTTCGGCGTAGATGGGCAACTGGCCGCGTTCGGTCGGGTCGCCTACGTAGGCCTTGCAGAAGCGGCGGGTGTGGTTCCACTCGTTGACGATGCGGTAGGCGCGGTCGGCCCAGTCCGGCGGGACTGTGGAGTGTGGACGCGCGCGGATCACCAGGATCTCGTCTTCCGGGCCCTCGAGGGTGAACAGCACCGCGTGGCGTTCCCACATGGCCAGCAGGCTGCCGTCACCGTCGGCGAGGTAGCGGATGTCGAGCAGGTCGAGTGCGTTGCCGAGGCGGGGCAGCGTCACCGGCTCGATCGCGGCGGGGCGGTCGGGTGTCTCCCGGGGCACGGCTAAGGCGGCCATGGGTTCTAACACGACGGCGTTGGGATCACGTTGCGGCGGCACTCCCAATCGGACGCTGCCATCCTCACGAAGCTCGGACTCCACCCCACCGGCGTGACCGGGACGCCATGACCACCAAGGCATCGCTCGCGCACCTCACTCCCCAGCGAATCCGTCCGCGTACGTTGCGTTGGACCCGGGGTGACGGTACCCGGAAGGTCGGCCGAGGGCATCCCCCCACCGGCAGGCCGGACCCGAACGGCCGGCTGCCTATCATCCGAAAGTACGAGGCGATGCCGGTTTTAGGGAGAATTGCTGAACGGGCGGTAGCCAGGCGACGCCATACGGTGCAATGAGGCCTATCCATCTCCCGGATACACGCACATCTATGGATGACGTCGGCGATACGTCCGGCTGACCCAGAAAGCCCATCCGGACTACTGCCTGGATCAACCGTTGTGAGACATCGACCGACGACTGGCCATCGCTGACGACGATCGGGACATGGTCGAGCAGGGCGTCGCGCAGGGCCCGCTGGCCGACCGCGCGACCACCGACGCCCTCCGTCGTCGCGGTGCGTAACGTGCCGGCGGCGGCGGCCGCCACCCGGCGCACCTCGTCGGCCGGCACCGACTCCACCACCCGGCCACCGGCCGCCGGCGGCAGGGGCCAGCGCCAGTCCGCGTCGCGGCGCGGCGGCAGCACGGCGCCGCCCCGGGCGACCTCCTCGAACAGCGCGGCCGCCGACACCGTGGCGTCACCGGCGGCGGTGCCCGGCACCGCACGCCCGACCAGCACGCCCCACGGCAGCGGCGCCCAGAGTTGCACCCGGCCGTCGACCGGGCGCAGTCTGACCACTGTGGCCGCGTCGAGGCGGACCAGCCGGCTCAGGAACGCACCCGCGTCGGACCGGGACGCCAGACCGTGTGCCGCGGTCATGCCGGCACAGGCGGCTCGAGGCCGTGTGCTCCGGGGCCTGCCTGCGGCACGACGGCGGCCGGCTCCGGGCCGTAGGGCGTCAGGAACGACCGCTCCTCCGGCGAGAGCCGGCGCGGCCGGCCGGCGGCCAGGTCGTACGGCACGCACACCGAACGGGCCCGGCTCGCCACCGCGTCGCCGTCGAACAGCTCGTAGCCGATCACGAACCGGGACGGCCGGATCTCCTCGACCCACATCTCGATCCGCACGGTGTCGCCGTAGTCGACCGGGCGCAGGTAGTCGACCTCGTGCCGCGAGATCACCACGCCCTCTTCGAGCGTGGTGAGCCCGTGCTCGCGCGCCGCGGTGAACATCAGGGCAACGCGCGCCTCCTCGTAGAGCGTGAGGAAGCGCGCGTTGTTCACGTGCCCGTAGACGTCCATGTCGGACCACCGCAGGGCGGCCTCGAAGACGAACCTGGCCACGACGTCAGTCGCGGGTCAGCTTGCGGTACGTCACCCGGTGCGGCCGGGCGGCTTCGGCGCCGAGCCGGTCGATCTTGTTCTTCTCGTACGCGTCGTAGTTGCCCTCGAACCAGAACCACTTCGCCGGGTTCTCCTCGTCGCCCTCCCAGGCGAGGATGTGCGTCGGCGACCCGGTCGAGGAACATCCGGTCGTGGGAGATGACCACGGCGCAGCCGGGGAACTCCAGCAGCGCGTTCTCCAGCGAAGACAGGGTCTCGACGTCGAGGTCGTTGGTCGGCTCGTCGAGCAGGATCACGTTGCCGCCGATCTTCAGCGTCAGCGCCAGGTTGAGCCGGTTGCGCTCGCCGCCGGACAGCACCTTGGTCGGCTTCTGCTGGTCGGGGCCCTTGAAGCCGAACGCCGCGACGTACGCCCGGGACGGCATCTCGACCTTGCCCACCATCAGGTAGTCGAGCCCGTCGGACACGACCTCCCAGACGGTCTTGTCGCCGTCGAGGCCGGAGCGGTTCTGGTCGACGTAGGACAGCGACACCGTGTCGCCGACCTTGACGCCGCCGTCGGTCGGCTGCTCCAGGCCCACGATGGTCTTGAACAGCGTGGTCTTGCCGACGCCGTTCGGGCCGATGATGCCGACGATGCCGTTGCGCGGCAGCGAGAACGACAGGTTCTCGATCAGCGTGCGGTCGCCGAAGCCCTTGGTCAGCTTGTTGGCCTCGATCACCGTGTTGCCCAGGCGCGGGCCCGGCGGGATCTGGATCTCCTCGAAGTCGAGCTTGCGGGTCTTCTCGGCCTCGGTGGCCATCTCCTCGTAGCGGTCGAGGCGGGCCCGCGACTTGGTCTGCCGCGCCTTGGCGTTGGACCGCACCCACTCGAGCTCTTCGGACAGCCGCCGCTTCATCTTGGCGTCCTTGCGGCCCTCGACGGCCAGCCGGGCGGCCTTCTTCTCCAGGTACGTGGAGTAGTTGCCCTCGTAGCCGATCGCGCGACCGCGGTCCAGCTCGAGGATCCAGCCGGCGACGTTGTCGAGGAAGTACCGGTCGTGCGTGATCGCCAGCACGGTGCCGGCGTACTTGGCCAGGTGCTGCTCCAGCCACTGGACGCTCTCCGCGTCGAGGTGGTTGGTGGGCTCGTCGAGCAGCAGCAGGTCGGGCGCCTCGAGCAGCAGCTTGCACAGCGCGACGCGGCGACGCTCACCACCGGAGAGGGTGGTGACGTCGGCGTCCGGCGCCGGGCAGCGCAGCGCGTCCATGGCCAGCTCGAGCTTGGAGTCGATGTCCCACGCGTCGGAGTGGTCGAGCTCCTCCTGGAGCTTGCCCATCTCCTCCATCAGCTCGTCGGAGTAGTCGGTCGCCATCTGCTCGGCGATCTTGTTGAACCGCTCGAGCTGCGCCTTGGTCTCCGCGACCGCCTCCTCGATGTTGCCGAGGACGGTCTTCGCGTCGTTGAGCGGCGGTTCCTGCGCGAGCATGCCGACGGTGTAGCCCGGCATCAGCCGCGCCTCGCCGTTGCTCGCGTGGTCGAGACCCGCCATGATCTTGAGCAGACTCGACTTACCGGCGCCGTTGGGACCGACGACCCCGATCTTGGCGCCCGGCAGGAAACTGAGCGTCACGTTGTCGAGCACGACCTTGTCGCCGTGCGCCTTGCGCGCCTTCTCCAGGACGTAGATGTACTGGGCCACGGTGCGGCCTACCTCCGAGTAATTGTCCGATACCGGCAGAGCGCCATCGTCAATCCTGACAGGTAGCCCGCCGAACGCCCACATCACCCCAGCCATGCCGCTTATCCGTGTTACCTTGGTATCATGCGCACGTTTGACCTTGAGCTTCCAGACGATGTCGCGGAATGGCTGCTACACGCGGATGATCCCGCCGCGGTGATCACGCGGGCGATACGTCGTCGCATGGAAACGGAAGAACGACATCGCCCGCGTGCCGATAGCGAAGACCCACCACCTGGTGAAGGTGAAGCTGCGTAGCCAGGCGTCCGACTGGAGTCGCTAGCTAGGCCTGGCGGCGCTCCACGACGTCGTACGAGGACTCGTCGTCGCCCGTGGACTGGGTCAGCGAGTCGGCCGTGACGTGGTACGTGGTGCGGGTGGTGGCCGTGTCGTTGGTGGCCAGGTAGCCGTCGGCGGTCTGCTGGACCGTGGTCAGGAACAGGGCGTTCTCGCCCTGCACCAGGTCGCCGCCGACCGGGCCAATGTAGCCCTGGTAGAAGATCGAGCCCGCCGTGTCCCGGCAGATCCAGACCTGCCGGTCGTCTTCCGTGCGGATGTAGAAGATCTCCACCAGGCCGCCCGGCGAGCCCGTCGACTCCGCCGCTGTCTCGGTGACCGCCAGGCAGGGCTCGCCCTCGACCTCCGGGGTCGGCGGCGGCGCCGGCTCCTGGGTGACCGGCGGCACGGCGGGCGAGGACGACGACGAGGCTGCCTCCGCCGCCCGCTCGTCGGACACCCGTACGCCGTAGATCCAGCCCCCGGCGGCCCCGATCACCGTCAGCAGAGCCAATGCGGCGAGGAACGCCACCACGCGTGGTTTCGTCCCCGGTGTCGACACGCCTACGAGCCTGTCATCCAACAGCAACCGAACGGAAGGATCATTACTTCGGGTGTACGGGTATCCCCGTCCATCGGGGCCAGCCAGGCCCGTAAGGTCCGCAACGCCACGCAGGTAGGCTCGACGGCGGACCCGTGATCACCGGAGGTGTGCGGATAGTGACGGTTCGTAGCTCTTTTGTCGTTGTAGCGAACCGACTGCCGGTCGACGAGGTCACCACCGACGAGGGGCGCCAGTGGCGGCGCAGCCCCGGCGGCCTGGTCACCGCGCTGCACCCGGTGCTGACCGAGCACCAGGGCACCTGGGTCGGCTGGGCCGGCGGCACCAGCGAGGCGGCCCCGGAGCCGTTCGACCTCGAGGGCATCCGCCTGCACCCGGTGCCGCTGACCGCCGACGAGCTCGAGCGCTACTACGAGGGCATGTCCAACGCGACCATCTGGCCGCTCTACCACGACGCGGTGGAGACGCCGGTCTTCAAGCGCCGCTGGCGGGAGGCGTACCGGCAGGTCAACGCCCGGTTCGCCGAGGCCGCGGCCGGAGGTCGCCGCCGAGGGCGCGACCGTCTGGGTCCAGGACTACCAGCTCCAGCTCGTGCCGGCGATGCTGCGCGAGCGCCGACCCGACCTGCGGATCGGGTTCTTCCTGCACATCCCGTTCCCGCCGATCGAGCTGTTCATGCAGATGCCGTTCCGCGCCGAGATCCTGCGCGGGCTGCTCGGCGCCGACCTGGTCGGCTTCCAGCAGCGGCTGGCGGCGCAGAACTTCGTCCGGCTGGCCCGGCACCTGCTCGGGCTGCGCTACGAGGGTCAGGTCATCGACGTCGACGGCCGGACCGGTGAAGGCGGGCGCGTTCCCGATCTCGATCGACGTGGCCGAGATGGAGCGGATGGCCGCCGACCCGGCGGTGCAGGCCCGGGCCAAGCAGATCCGGGCCGAGCTGGGCGACCCGAAGACGATCATCCTGGGCGTGGACCGGCTCGACTACACCAAGGGCATCGAGCTGCGCCTCAAGGCGTTCCGCGAGCTGCTCGCCGACGGCAAGCTGAGCGTGCCCGAGGCGGTCATGGTGCAGGTCGCCACGCCGAGCCGGGAACGGGTCGAGCACTACCAGGCGCTGCGGGTCAAGGTCGAGCGTGAGGTCGGCCGGATCAACGGCGAGTTCGGCCGGGTCGGCGTGCCGGCCGTCCACTACCTGCACCAGTCGTACAGTCGCAGCGAGCTGGCCGCGCTCTACTGCGCGGCCGACGTCATGATGGTGACCCCGCTGCGAGACGGGATGAATCTGGTGGCCAAGGAGTACGTGGCGGCGCGTGCCGACACCGGCGGCGCGCTGGTGCTCAGCGAGTTCGCCGGCGCCGCGACGGAGCTGCGCCAGGCGTTCCTGTGTAACCCGCACGACCTCGACGGGGTCAAGGAGGCGCTGCTGCGCGCGGTGCACGTCGACACAGCCGGAGGCCCGCCGCCGGATGCGCGCTGATGCAGCGACACCTGCGTACCCACGACGTCGGCCACTGGGCCCGATTCGTTCCTCGACGAGCTCGGGCGTGCCCGACGCGGAGGCCGAGCGTGAACGCACGTCCGATCGACGACGTGCGGTCGGCAATGGCCACCGGCGCAGTCATCGACCCGGAGCTGCGCGTCGCGCGCGATCGGCCGGATCGCCCGGGTGCCGCAGCTGCTGGTCGCCTGCGACTACGACGGCACGCTGGCGCCGATCGTGGAGGACCCGACCCTGGCCGTACCCGCTGCCGGAGGCGGTGGCGGCGGTCCGCGCCCTGGCCGCGCTGCCGCAGACCACCGTGGCGGTGGTCTCCGGGCGGGCGCTGCGCGACCTGGCCACGCTGTCCCGGCTGCCCAGCGAGGTGCACCTGGTCGGCAGCCACGGCTCCGAGTTCGACATCGGCTTCGTCGAGCGGCTCGACGCCCGAGCTGGTCGAGGTGCGCACCCGGCTGCAGGTGGCGCTCCGGGACATCGTCGCGGGCAAGCCGGGCGTCCGCCTGGAGAACAAGCCGGCCAGCGTCGCCGTGCACACCGCGCGGCGCGAGCGGCCGGTGGCCGACGAGGTCAGCGAGGCGGTCCGCACCGGGCCGGCGACCTGGCCGGAGGTCACCGTCGACCCACGGCAAGGAGGTCGATCGAGCTGTCGGTGGTCGCCACCCACAAGGGCACCGCGGTCGACCAGCTCCGCACCTCAGATGTCGGCCAGCGCCGTGCTGTTCATCGGCGACGACGTCACCGACGAGAACGCGTTCGCCAACCTGCACGGCCCCGACGTCGGCGTCAAGATCGGTCCGGGCGAGACCCGGGCCGGCTACCGGGTCGGCGAGCCGATCGAGGCCGCCCGGGTGCTCGGCGCTGCTGCTGGAGACGCCGGCGGCACTGGCTGTTCGGCGAGCGGGCGGTGCCGATCGAGCGGCACTCGATGCTCGCCAACGGCGAGACGGTCGCGCTGCTCACCCCGGAGGCCCAGGTCACCTGGCTGTGCCACCCGCGGCCGGACTCGTCGGCGATCTTCGCCGACCTGCTCGGCGGCAGCCCGGCCGGCCACTTCGCGGTCGCCGCCGGAGCGCGGCGGCACTGCCGCTGGGCCAGCGCTACCGGCCCGGCACGATGACGGTGGAGACCCGCTGGTCCGGGCTGACCGTCACCGACTGGCTCGACCGCGCACCGACCGGCGACGCGGCCGAGAGTCTCGTCGATCTCGGGCGACTCGGCCCTGGTCCGGAGGCTGACCGGCAACGCGCAAGGTCAACCTGGAGTTCGCGCCGCGCCCCGAGTTCGGCCAGGTCGCAGGTCCGGCTCCAGCCGCTCGGCGACGGGCTGCTGGTGCTCGGCTCCAACGAGCCGGTCGCGCTGTACTCCCCCGGCGTCGACTGGGACGATCGTCGACGACGGCGGCTACGACACGGCCCGCGCCACCGTCGACCTGGCCGCGGTGGGCGGCGACAGCGTGCTGGAGCTGCGGTTCGGCACGCACAGCCTGCAGTCGCCACCCGATCAGCCGCCGCCGAGCGGCAGGAGGCCGCCGAGCAGCCGTGGAAGGACTGGGTGCGCGTCGCTGCGACTGCCCGGCGAGGGCCCGGGAGCTGGTGGCCGCGCAGCGCGCTGACCCTGCGCGGGCTGTGCCACGAGCCGACCGGCGCGATCCTGGCCGCGGCGACCACGTCGCTGCCCGAGGAGCTGGGCGGCGTCCGCAACTGGGACTACCGCTACTGCTGGCTGCGCGACGCCGCGATGACCGCCCGGGCGCTGGTCGACCTGGGCTCGCTCGACGAGGCCGAGGCGCTGCCTGCGCTGGGTCGACGGCTGCATCGAGCGCACCGGCGGGCACCCGGAGCGGCTGCACCCGCTCTACACGGTCGACGGCTACGAGCTGGGCGCCGAGGCGGTCATCGACACCCTGCCCGGGTACGCCGGATCCCGGCCGGTGCGGGTCGGCAACCTCGCCAACCACCAGCTCCAGCTCGACGTCTTCGGCCCGGTCGCCGACCTGCTGGCGGCCGTCGCCGACGCCCGCGGCTCGGTCCGCGAGGAGGAGTGGCGGGTGCTGGAGGCGATGGTCGCAGGCGGTCGAGCGCCGCTGGCACGAGCCCGACCACGGGCTCTGGGAGGCCCGGCTGCCAGCCCCGGCACCACGTCTACTCCAAGGTCATGTGCTGGATGACCGTCGACCGGGCGCTGCACGTGGTGCGCAAGCACGCCGGCGCAGGACCGGCCGGAGTGGGTGGACCTGCGCGACCGGATCGGCGCACAACGTGCTGGAGCACGGCTGGCACGAGGAGGCCGGCGCGTACACCGTCGCGTACGGCGACGAGGAGATGGACGCGTCGTCGCTCTGGATCGGCCTGTCCGGCCTGCTCCCCGACGACGACCCGCGGTTCCTGGCCACCGTGCTCAAGGTCGAGGCCGACCTGCGCAGCGGCCCGGTCGTCTACCGGTACCGCTGGGACGACGGCCTGCCCGGCCGTGAGGGCGGCTTCCACATCTGCACGGCCTGGCTGATCGAGGCGTACCTGCGCACCGGCCGCCGGGCCGACGCCGAGGAGCTGTTCGAGCAGATGGTCGCCACGCGCCGGCCCGACCGGCCTGCTGCCGGAGCAGTACGACCCGCTGGCCGAGCGCGGCCTGGGCAACCACCCGCAGGCGTACAGCCACCTCGGCCTGATCCGCTGCGCCCTGCTGCTGGCCGGCCTGCTCAAACCGTAAGGAAGCAAGGGGCCCTTCTTATCGCTTTACGCATAGGAAGGGTCCCTTGTTAACTCAGGACGCCGACGACGTCGCCGATCACGGTGATCGGCGGGTGCGCGCAAGACCGGCCTCCGCCACCGCGGCGGCGATCGTGTCCAGCGTGCCGGTCACCGTCCGCTCGGACGGCGGTCGTGCCCTCCTGGATCACGGCGGCCGGCGTCGTGCCCGGCCGGCCGGCGCCGATCAGCGCCGCCGCGATGGTCGGCAGGTGCCGCAACCCCATCAGGACCACGACGGTGCCGGCCTGCTGCGCCACGCGAGGGCCAGTCGACCAGCGACTCCGGGTCGTCCGGCGACAGGTGCCCGGAGACCACGGTGAACTCGTGCGCGACGCCCCGGTGGGTGACCGGGATGCCGGCCGCGGCGGGCACGGCGATCGCGCTGGTCACCCCGGGCACGACGTTGACCGGCACGCCGGCCGCGGCGCAGGCGATCACCTCTTCGCCGCCGCGGCCGAAGACGAACGGGTCGCCGCCCTTGAGCCGGACCACCGAGCAGCCCCTGCCGGGCCCGGTCGACCAGGATCTGGTTGATCTCCTCCTGGGTACGCGCCGGCCCGTACGGGTTCTTCGCCGCGTCGACGAGCTCGGCGTCCGGCCGCAACTCGTCGAGCAGCAGCCCGGGCGCGAGCCGGTCGGCGACCACGACGTCGGCCTCGGCCAGCAGCCGCCGCCCCTTGACGGTGATCAGCTCCGGGTCGCCGGGACCGGCGCCGACGAGGGCGACCCGTCCGCCCTTCGTCGCGCGGTGGCGCAGCCGACCGCGCTGGCGCTGGCGGCCGCGCCGGTCCAGCCCGCCAGGAACGCCGCGATCGCGTCCCGGGTCGCCGACGGCCCGGCGCGGGTCGCCGCCGCCGAGCACCGCCACCGTGACCGGGCCGCGCCGGGTCACCGCCGGGGTCCACGCGGTCGCGGCCGTCCGGTCGTCGGCGCGGACGCAGAACACGCGATGCGCCTCGGCGGCCTCGGACACCCGCGGCGGCCGCCTCGGGGTCGTCGACCGCCACGTGGACCAGCCAGGCGCCGTCCACGTCGGACGGCTCGAAGCGCCGCGGCTGCCAGCGGATCCGGCCGGCGTCGGCCAGGCCGTGCAGGGTCGGGTGTCAGCTCCGGCGCGACCACCGTGACGTCGGCGCCGGCGTCGACAGCAGGGCGGGCACCCGCCGGCTGGCCACCGCGCCGCCGCCGACGACCAGCACCCGCCGCCCTCGAGCCGCAGGCCATCGGGTAGATCTCGCTCACGACCGGACGCTTCGCGCGGTCGGGCAGCCCGGGCGGCTGAGCCGACTGGTTCGCTCGCTGCGCTCCTCACTTCTCGGCCACCCCGGCCGAGTCGAAGGTGGCCACGTCGTGCAGCACCCGCGACCGCGCTGGCCACGATCGGCCAGGCCAGCACCGCGCCGGTGCCCTCGCCCAGGCGCAGGCCGAGGTCGACCAGCGGGCCGAGGCCGAGGTGGCGGAGCGCGATCGCGGCGCCCGGCTCGGCGGAGCGGTGCCCGGCGACCATCGCGCCGACCGCGTCGGGGGCCAGCGCCGCGGCGGCGAGCGCGGCCGAGTCGGCGATCACCCCGTCCAGGATCACGGGTACGCGGCGCGCCGCCGCACCGAGCACGAAGCCGGCCAGGGCGGCGTGCTCCAGCCCGCCGACCGCGGCGAGCACGCCGACCGGGTCGGCCGGGTCCGGCCGGTGCAGGGCCAGCGCCGCGCTGCACGACGGCGACCTTCCGGCCGTGCGTCTCGTCGTCGATGCCGGTGCCGCGCCCGGTCACGTCGGCCGCGGCGGCGCCGGTGAACGCGGCGATCAGCGCGGCCGCGGGCGTCGTGTTGCCGATGCCCATGTCGCCGGTCAGCAGGCAGCGGGCGCCCGGCGTCGACGAGGTCGTTGGCGACCGTGATGCCGACCTCGATCGCGGCGACCGCCTCGTCGCGGGTCATCGCCGCCTGCACGCTGAGGTCCCGGGTGCCGGGGCGGACGTTGCGCGCGGACGAGCCGCGGCCCGCCCGCGTTCTGCCCAGGCGTGATCAGCGGGGTGGCGACACCCACGTCGACGACCACCACGTCGGCGCCGGCCTGCCGGGCGAACGCGTTGACCACCGCGCCGCCGGCCAGGAAGTTGGCGACCATCTGCGCGGTCACCTCCTGCGGCCAGGGGCTGACCCGCTGCTCGTGCACGCCGTGGTCGCCGGCGAACACCGCGACGACCGCGGGCTCCGGCAGCGGCGGCGGGCTCACACCGGCCAGCCCCGCGAGGCGTACACCCAGGTCCTCCAGCGACGCCCAGCGAGCCCGGCGGTTTGGTCAGGGTCGCGTGCCGCGCTTCCGCGGCCGCCATGGCGGCGGCGTCGAGCGGCCGGATCGCGGCCACGGTCTCGGCGAGGAGGGTCATGACGGGTCTCCACTGCGTGGTGACCCGCCCTGCCCGGGCGGGCTCTGCTGATGATTCCCTCGCCAAAGCTCGGTCATGCCCCCATGATCCCGTCCGACGGAAGGGCCCCCTCGCGGGGGCCCTTCGCTCACTTGACGATCGCGGGTGACGGTGGTGGGAAGTTCTGCACCGGTTGGCCCTTCAGCGCGTCGCGGAACGTCTGCGCCACCGAGTCGATCGGCTTCTGCGACTGCGCGTCACCCACCGCGTTGAACGGGTTGTCCGGGTCGGCGATGAAGCTCGCCGCCGCCAGCTCCCGGGTGAAGCCGACGAACCAGGCCGACCGGGTGCTGTCCGTGGTACCCGTCTTGCCGCCGACCGGGCGGCCCACCGTCGGGGTCACGCTCGGCGCGGTCGACCACTCCTGGCAGGAGCCGGTCTGCGCCTTGCCGCCGGTCGGGCAGCGGGCGGCGTCGGCGGCGGCGCGGGCCACGTCCTGGGTGACCTCCTGGCGGCAGCGCGGCTTGGCCACGTCCACCACGTCGCCGTTCGGGTTCTTCCAGGTCGCCTGCTTGCCGTCGGGTCGACTGGATCGAGGTCACCGGCAGCGGCTCGCAGTAGACGCCGTCGGCGGCCACGGTGGCGTAGGCGCCGGCCATCTCCAGCGGGGTCACGTCGGAGACGCCGAGGGTGAACGCGCCCCAGGTCTTCGACCGCGGCGGCTTGGCCATCATCTGGTCGACGTCGGTGCGCCAGGTCAGGCCCGAGCCGCTCGGCCATCCGGACCGCCTTGTCCGCGCCGACCGCCTGCTCCAGCTGGACGAAGTACGTGTTGACGGACTTGCCGAAGCCGGACCACATGGTCGTGCTTGCCGGTCATCGCGCCGGACGCGTTCGACGGGCACCAGCGGCCGCCGCACGAGCCGGGCCCTTCGCCCAGGTACTGCGAGACGAGCTTCTGCGGCGAGTTGTACGCGGTGGACAGCGGCATCCCGGCGTCCAGCGCGGCCAGCATCGTGAACATCTTGAACGTCGAACCGGCCTGGTAGCCCGGCATGTCGCCGCCGCCGAGCAACGGCACCACCGTGTTCGGGTAGTTGCCCTTGATCTTCGAGGCCTTGGCCGGGTCCGAGTGCGTGCCGTTCTTGGTCTGGTCCAGCGAGTACACCCGGTTGACGGCCATCGACTTGACCAGGCCGGTGCCCGGCTGGACCACCACGAGGCCGTGCGCGAACTTGCTGTTGGACTTCTCCTTCGACATCACGTTCTTCTCGGCGATGTTCTGGATGTTCGGGTCCAGCGACGTGACGATCTTGTAGCCGCCGCGGCGCAGGTTGTCCTCGCGCATCGAGGCGTTGTCACCGAACGCCGGCTGCTCCGCCCACCAGGCCTTGAGGTAGTCGCAGAAGAAGCCCCAGCTGTTGAGGTTCTTCGGCACCGAGATGCAGTCGTTGGCCGGCGTGCTCAGGTTGAGCTGGATCGGCTGCTGCTTGGTGGCGGCGTTGTCCTGCGGGCTCAGGTAGCCCATCTTCTGCATGTTGTCGAGCACGTAGTTGCGCCGGGCCGTCGCCGCGAGCTTGTCCTGCGTCGCCGGGTCGTACTCGGTGGGCGCCTTGACCAGACCCGCGAGCGTGGCCGCCTCGACCAGCGACAGGTCCTTGGGCGACTTCGAGAAGAACACCTCGGAGGCGGCGTAGATGCCGTACGCCCGGTGTCCGAAGTAGGCGGAGTTCAGGTAGCGCTCGAGGATCTCCTGCTTCGTGTACTGCTTCTCCACCGCCAGCGCCAGCTTCATCTCGCGCAGCTTGCGGGTGCTGGTCTGCTCGGTGGCCTCCTGCACTTCCAGGGGCGTGGTGGCGCCGTCGCGCTGGGCCATCCGGACGTACTGCATCGTCAGCGTCGAGGCGCCCTGCTGGACGCCCTCGCTCTGGTGGTTGGCGACGAACGCGCGCGCGATGCCCTTGGGGTCGACGCCGTTGTGCTCGTAGAAGCGCTGGTCCTCGGAGGCCACGATGGCCTGCTGGATGTACGGCGACATGTCGGAGATCGGGACGTACTTCCGATGCTCCTCGTAGAACATCGTCAGCAGGGTCTTGCCGTCCGCCGCGTACACGTAGCTGGTCTGCGCCGGGGGTTTGACGGTGAGCTCACGCGGCATCGCGTTGAACGCGTCGGCGCCCTTCTTGGCGCCGAGACCACCGACGGCCACCAGCGGATAGGCGACCGCCGCCACGACGACGCCGGCGATGAGCCCGGCCCGCAGCAGCGGAGCGAACCGACTGGTCGCGGAGAGGGTGCGCTTAATCACCACCTCAAACTAGGACATAAGCCGATATGTCCGTAGCCGAAAGCGAGCAACGTCTACGTCTCATGTTCCCGGGTACGGTCGACGGCGTGGTCGAGTTGGGACATCACGGCGATGCCGAGGTAGGTCCGGGTCTGGTGGACCTGGCGGTCAACGTCCGGCAGGCGCCGCTGCCGCCCTGGCTCGCCGAGCCGGTGGCCGCGTCGCTGGCCTCGCTGGCCGCCTACCCGTCATCGGGCCCGGCCCGTGCCGCGGTCGCGGCCCGGCACGGCCGGTCGCCGGCGTCGGTCCTGCTCACCGCCGGGGCCGCACAGGCGTTCGTACTGATCGCCCAGGCCTACCGGGACGCTGTCTCGCCGGTCGTGGTGCACCCGCAGTTCACCGAGCCCGAGGCCGCCCTGTTGGCTGCCGGCCACCGGGTCTCGCGGGTGCTGTTGCCGCCGCCGTACACGCTGGATCCGTCGCTGGTCCCGGCGTCCGCTGATCTGGTCTTCGTGGGCAACCCGACGAACCCGACCTCGGTGCTGCACCCGCGGTCTATTCTGACCGCCCTGGCCCGGCCGGGCCGCATCCTGGTGGTCGACGAGGCGTTCGCGGACACGACGCTGGGCCCGTCCGGGTCGCCGGAGCCGTCGTCGCTGGCCGCTCTCGATCTTCCTGGCGTGATCGTGTTGCGCAGCCTGACCAAGACCTGGGCGTTGGCGGGTCTGCGCATCGGGTACGCGCTGGCGTCGCCCGACGTGATCGCCCGGCTGGCGGCGGTGCAGCCGCTGTGGCCGGTGTCCACCCCTGCGCTGGCTGCGGCCATCGCGTGCGCCGGCCCGGTCGCGGTGGTGGCGGAACACGCGATCGCCCGGTCGTTGGCCGCCGACCGGGCCTACCTGTTTTCGCGGCTGGCGGAGATCCCGGTGTGGCTCTCGCGGCTCCCCCGGAAAGCTCGTTCGTGCTGCTGCGGATTCCCAACGCGGACAAGATCCGGCTGGCCCTGCGGGACCGCGGCTACGCCGTCCGGCGCGGCGACACGTTTCCGGGTCTGGGCACGGATTCCTGCGGGTCGCGGTCCGCGACCAACCGACAACGGACGCCTTCGTGGCGGCCCTGTCCGCGGTGGTGGCGCAAGCAAGGGTCCCTTCTTAACGCTTTCCGCAGCGCAAGGGACCCTTACCAACGCTGGGCCGGCGGCGGCGCCGTATGCGGTTAGTTCAGGTCCGGTGGGCGCGGGGCGAAGCGGGCCACGAAGCGTTTCTGCCACGGCGTCTCGACCGCCCGGCGGTCGTAGTGCTCGCGGACGTAGGAGACCGCCTCGACGGCCGGCACGCCGTCGATGATCGCGAGGCAGGCCAATGCCGTGCCGGTGCGCCCGCGGCGAGGCGGCAGGCGAACTCCACCCGCTCGGTGGGCGCGCGTTCCACGCCTCCCGCAGGGCGTGCCCGGCGTGGGCCGGGTCGCTCGGCAGCCACAGGTCCGGCCAGCGGACCCAGCGACTCTCCCAGGCGACCAGCGAGGCCGGCTTGCCGAGCAGGTACAGACCGAACGTCGGCGGCGGGCCCATCGGGTACGCCCGCAGCAGCCCACGCCCGCGAACCAGCCGGCCCGAGGGCAGCCGCAGCACGCCCGGGCCGGCTGGATCCCACGAGTCGATCACGAGCCCACCATAATTGCCGCTCACCTGTTCGAGGCTGGTTCGGTCGTTTTGTGGACCCAGCACTGCCGGTGGCGTTAGGCCCGGTCTGTCGATCATTCTGCGGCCGCGGCTGAGCCGCGCGTGACGGCTCGGGTCACTCGGCTTCGCGGGTGTTCTCGGACACCAGCGGGACGCTTGATACGCCCCTCGTAGGCCGGGCACGTCGCCGGCCGCGGGCGAACCGCGCCGGCTCGGCGGCGGAGGCGGTCCACGCCGGGGCGGTGCCGAGTCGGACGTGCCGTGGGCGGTGCCCGCCAGCGATCCGCCCCACCGATCGGCCACGAAAGCTGCGCGGACGACGCCATGATCCATAGGGCGGCGACCGTGCCGTGGCAGGATCGGGTCGTGTCCATCCGTCATCTTATCGTGGTCT
>CAWIXO010000032.1:0-108880 GCA_963840005.1 uncultured Actinomycetota bacterium
CCGCCAGGTGATGAACGCGAAGTACGCGAGCATCAGCAACGACGTGCGGATCGGACGCGTGGAGGGGGATGTCACCGGGCGATGATAGTGATGAGAGCGCTCTCCGCGCGCGGTCAGCCGCGGTCGAGCACGAACCGCGACACCCCGGCGGCCAGGTCGACGTCGTAGCGGTCGGCGGCCGACGACCAGCCCTGCCCCTCGATGACCGTGTTGCCCGGTATGCCGGTGCGTTCGGCACCGTCGACCACCACACTGCCGGCGCCCCCGCCGACCCGCACCCGGACCGGCGCGCGGTCGGCCACGCTGACCAGGAACTCGCCGGCACCGCCGGTCATCCGCACCGGGACCGTTCCGCGCGGCGCGGGCAGGGTCAGCGAGACCCGTCCGGCGCCGGCGACGAACTCGACCGCCGACACGTCGCCGCCGCGCAGGTCGATCCGCTCGTCCTGGGCACCACCGCCGAGCCGCAGATGCCAGCGGACCGCGCTGTGCAGCGTCACGTCGACGCTGGCCGGGCCGGGCAGGCCGGTGCCCTGCGTGAACAGGCGCAGGTCGGCGTCGTCGCGCTGCACCCACGGCGCGATTCCCGCGTCGTCCGGCGTACGTACCCGGTAGAGGTCGTCGCCCAGGTCGGCCACCCGCACGGTCACCGTGGTGACGCCGCTGTCCAGCGCGAAGCTGGCCTCGTCGAGACCGCCGCGCGAGTCCGTCACGCTGTGGCCGAGCGGCCGCCCTCCCCGGGCGGGCTCGTCGGCCCAGTGCGACCGCGGTCGCGCCGGGCCCGGCGCGGTGCAGGCCGCGACGAGCAGAGCCAGCAGGGGTACGGCGGCCCGCGCCATCCGATTCATAGCTGCCTCTCTACCCGCCGCGCTCGGCGGGCGCACCGCTTGATCGCATTGCCGTCCAACCCGGACAGCTCAGCCAAAGTCGCCCGAACGGCCGACTGGTACATCCCGAACCGCCGGGCAGACTTGCGGGAATGCGCGAGACGACCCCCAGCATTCTCACGGGCAGCCAGCGCCGCTTCGCCTGGCTCGCCTTCCTGGCGATCGCCGTCCAGGCACCGATCGCCGCCCGCGTCCTGCACGACGACTCCTGGCTGCTGAGCATCCTGGTCGGGATGATGATCGGGACACTGATCCTGGTCGACGACGCGCAGCGCCGCCAGCCGGCCGCCGAGAACGCGGAATAGCGACCGGCCGGCGGCCACGCCTCAGGAGTCCTTGCCGTCCCGCGGCCGGATCACCTGCGTCTGCTCCGCCTCCTGGTCGACCGCCGACGGTTCCGTGGTCGGTGCCGGGTCGGCCACGCTCGGCTTACCCCGACCCCGCTTGACTGCCGGCTTCTCGGCCGGCTCGACGATCTCCGGCGGCTGGGCGATCTCGGCCGGCTGGGTGATCTCCGGCGGCTGGGCGATCTCCGGCGGTTGCGCACCCGCGACCGGCATGCCCTGGGCGGGCGTCGGTTCGTCGATCCGCTGCGCACCCATTCCGGGCACGATGTGCACTTCCTCCGGGCGCGGGATCACCTGGGTCTGCTCGGCCTCGGTGCTGATCACCGCGGTCTCGGCCCGGTCGACGTCGACCCGGGCGGCCGCCTCACGACGCTGCGCCTCCTGCCGGGCCGCCTCGACCCGGGCCTCGTTCGCCGCGGCCTCGGACCGGGCCCGCTCGGCCGCGGCCGCCTCGTCGACGCGCCGCTGCTCGGCCGCCGCCTTCTCGGCCTGGTAGGCCTGCGCCCGCTCACGGATCACCGCGGACTCCGCCGCCACCCGGTCCAGCCAACGCTCCCAGCGCCCCTGCATGGGCCGGATCAGCCCACCGCCGACCCCGACGATCAGGATGCCGGCGACCGTGGCGAGCACGGCGACCAGCACCGGCTGGGTCACGGTGGTGGCGATGCCGACCTGGTTGAGCGCCGCGATCACGCCGAGGCCGACGATGAAGACCCAGACCACGGTGCGCGATCACCCGCCCGTACGAGAGCCCGCCGAGCGCGCCGGTGATCAGGTCCCGGACCGCGCTGGCGATCGCGGTGGCCACCACGACGATGACGATCGCGACGAACGCCTTCGGCAGCCAGGCCACCACCGCCGGAGATCAGGTCGCTGATCGGGTTGGGTCCCCAGATCCCGAAGGCCAGCTGGAGGGCGAACAGCAGGATCGCGTAGTAGACCAGCCGGGCCAGGATGTCGCTGGCGTCGTACCGGGACTTCTTCAGCCGCTCCCCGATCCCGGACCGCGTTCACCGCCCGGTCGAAGCCGACCCGGGTCAGCAGCGCGTCGACCAGCTTGCGGACGACCCGGGCGATCAGATAGCCGACCAGCAGGATCGCCAGGAACGCCAGCGCCTTCGGCACGAAGAGCAGCACTGACCGCCACATGTCGGTGAGCGCATCACCGATTTCCATGTCAGACCTTCCGTCGGGGGTGGATGTCAGCGGACGGCAATACCCGAACGCCACTCGCGGCAATCCCCCCACGGCCGATCAACCGTCGCCGAGCCACTGCGGCGGGCGACGGTTACGCTGCTGGCATGTCGGGCTCCGGTGCGTCGCCGCCGCCAGCGGCCGGGTCGAGTGCGCCGGCTGTCGGCTGGCCGGCCTCGCCCGGCGGCGGCTGGGGTGCCATGCCGACCGACGAGGCGCTGCTCGCCGTCGTCGACCTGGTGCTCGGTTCACCTGTGGCGATGGCGTTCCTGCACGGTGACCGGCTGCGCCTGATCTACAACGAGGCGTACGGGCAGCTGCTGGGTGACCGGCACCCGAACGCGCTACGGCGCGCCCGCGGCCGAGGTCTTCGGTGCCGCCTGGGACGGCCCGGCCGGCGCGGCCGTCCGCGAGGTCCAGCACACCGGGTTCGCACCCCGTGACCAGGAGTGGCCAGCGATCGACGACGGTGAGCCCGACCCGGCGTTGCCCGTCCGCGGGCTGTCCGCGGTGCGCGACGGCACCGGCCGGATCGCCGGCGTGCTGGTCGTCGCGGTCGAGCCGGTCCCGGTCGCACACCGCCTGCAGGGGCCTCAGCGAGCTCGCCGAGTCACTGGCCGGCACGCTCACCCTCGACGAGGTGGCCCGGGTCGCGCTGCGCTACGGCCTGTCCTCCCCGACGTGCTCCAGGTGTCGTTCGGGGTCGACGACGGCGACGCCTGGCGGGTGGTCCGCCGGGTCCGCGGCGAGGTGCTCGACGACGCCGACGAGCGGCTGCCGCCGGTCTGGCGCCGGATCCCGGCCGACTCGGCCACCCCGTTGGCCGTGGCGGCCGGCGCCGGGCTCGCCCGGTTCACCGCCGACGGCGCACCCGCTGCGCGAGTCCGCGCAGGACCGGCACGACCAGAAGGTACGCGCGCTCGGCGCGCTGCCCCTGCGTACGCCCTCGCTGCGCGGTGCGCTGACCGTCGGTACCGGCACGACCAGCACCCTGGTCGCCCGCCGAGCGCGGGCTGCTGACCGCGGCGGCGGAGCTGGTCGCGCAGGCGGCCGAGCGGGCCCGCCGGTTCGAGGACCAGCACGGCACCGCCCAGCTGCTGCAGCGCAGCATGCTGCCCGGAGAACCTGCCCGAGCGACCCCGGTTCCGGCTCGCGGCGCGCTACGACCCGGGCGTCGACGGCAACGCGGCCGGCGGCGACTTCTACGACGCGTTCGCGCTGCCCGACGGCCGGCTCGCGGTGGTGCTCGGCGACGTGGCCGGGCACGACGTGCGGGCGGCCGCGCTGATGGGCCAGGTGCGGGCGGCGCTGCGCGCGCTGGCGCTGACCGAACCGGCGCCGACCAGCGTGCTGACCGGCCTCGACCGGCTGGTCGCCAGTCTGGGCGAGGAGGCGCGCACCGACGAGCTGTTCGTGACCGTGGCGTACGCGGTGATCGAGCGGGACGGGCGCGCTGACCGTGGCCACCGCCGGGCACCCGCCGCCGTTGATCCGGCATGCCGGCGGCACCGCCGACTATCTCGACGTGCCGGCGGGCGCGCCGCTGGGGCTGGGCGGCGCGCGCCGGTCGGCGGTGGCCCGGCTGGCTGCCGGGCGAGACGCTGCTGCTGTTCAGCGACGGCGTGGTCGAGCGGCGCGGGCTCGACCTGGGCGCGGGGCTGGAGAAGGTGGCGGCCAGTCGTGGCCGCGGCCGACGGCGGCGACCCGCGCAACCTGTGCGCCGTCGCCTGTCGCGCCGTCGGCGGCACCACCGACGACGACGTCGCGGTGCTCGCGGTCGAGCACGCGACCGCGCCGAGCCGCTCGGCGGGCATGGAGATCCCGGCCGAGCCGACCGCGCCGGGCCGGGTCCGGCACTGGATGTCGGCCCAACTGGCGCGCGTGGAACGTGCCCGAGCAGGTGATCGGCGCCGCGGTGCTGTGCGCCAGCGAGCTGACCACCAACGCGCTGCTGCACGCGGGCACCGCCGCCCGGGTGCAGGTCGACCTGAGCGCCGAACGGCTGCTGGTGGCGGTCTCCGACAGCGGCACCCGCGGCACGGTCACCCGGGCGCACGCCGACGACGCTGAGCAGCCGGGGCCGCGGCCTCGGCCTGATCGAGGAACTGAGTGACGCGTGGGGCACCGACCCCGCGGTGCGCGGTTCGACCGTCTGGTTCGAGATCGGGATCCGTGCATCGAACCCCGCCTGACGGGGTATCGGGGGTGCCATGAGCAGACCGGTGGGCGTCCTGTTCGATGTCGACGGCACTCTGGTCGACAGCACCTATCTGCACGCGGTCACGTGGTGGGAGGGCTTTCGGGCCGGCGGCCACGACGTGCCGATCGCACAGATCCACCGGGCTGTCGGGATGGGTGCCGACCGGCTGCTCGACCATCTGCTCGGCACCGAGCGCGACCGGTCCCGTGACGAGCTGGTCCGGGCCGTGCACGCCGAGCGGTACGCGCCGTACCTGTCGCAGCTGCGGCCGCTGCCCGGCGCGGCCAACCTGCTGCGCGCCTGCCACGAACGCGGGCAACGGGTGGCGCTGGCGACGTCGGCGACACCCGAGGAGCTGACCGCGATGCGGCGCGTGTTGGCCGTGGACGCCGCGATCGACGGCGCGACCTCGTCGGGTGACGCCGAACGGACCAAGCCCGAGCCCGACATCGTCGAGGCCGCGCTGCGCCTGCTCGGCCGCTCGACCGCCCAGGCCGTCTACGTCGGCGACTCCATCTGGGACATCGCCGCCTGCGCCAAGCTCGGCCTGCCGTGCGTGGCGCTCACCTGCGGCGGCACCGCGCGGGCCGAGCTCGCGGGTGCGGGCGCGGTCGCCGTCTACGAGGATCCGGCCGACCTGCTCGCCCACCTCGACGACTCGCCGCTGACCAAGGCGTGAGCGTCGCCGACGCCGCGTTCGCCCTCCTCGGCGTCGGCGCGCTGCTGGCCGGCGTCCTGCCGCGGCTGCTCGAGCGCCGTCCGCTGTCGATGCCGATCGCCTTCCTCGCTGCTCGGCATGCTGGTCTTCGCGCTGCCGCTCGGCCTGCCCGGACGCCGACCCGCTGCCGCATCCGAAGCTCGACCGAGCACCTGACCGAGGTCGGCGTGATCGTCGCGCTGATGGGCGCCGGGCTGAAGATCGACCGGCCGCTCGGCTGGCGCGGCTGGGCGTCGACCTGGCGGCTGCTGGCGATCGCGATGCCGGTGACCATCGCCGCGGTCGGCGCTGCTCGGCTGGTGGTGGGCCGGGCTGGTGCCGGCCAGCCGCGCTGCTGCTGGGCGCCGCGCTCGCGCCGACCGACCCGGTGCTGGCCTCCGACGTGCAGGTCGGCGAGCCGACCGACGAGGAGGACTCGGAGGACGAGGTGCGGTTCGCGCTGACCTCGGAGGCCGGGCTCAACGACGGGCTGGCGTTCCCGTTCGTCTACGCGGCGATCGCGATGGCACGCGGTGCGGACCGGGCTGGGCTGGGCCGGCGAGTGGGCGCTGCATGGACGTGCTGCTACAAGGGAGTCGTCGGGGTGGTCGGCGGGCTGCTCGTCGGCAAGCTGCTGGGCAAGCTGTTCTTCCGGGCCCGCTCGGAGGCGCTGCGGCTGGCCCGGCACTCGGAGGGCTTCCTGGCGCTGGCCGCGACCTTCCTCGCGTACGGGCTGGTCGAGGTGGCCGGCGGGTACGGCTTCCTGGCGGTGTTCGTCGCCGCCCGGGCGATCCGGTCGGCGGAGCGCTCGCACGACTACCACCAGGTGCTGCACGACTTCGCCGAGCAGATCGAGCGGCTGCTGACCGTGCTGTTGCTGCTGCTCTTCGGCGGCGCCGTGGTCAGCGGGCTGCTGGCCCCGCTGACCTGGCCGGCCGCGCTGGTCGGGCTGGCGCTGGTGTTCGTGGTCCGGCCGCTGGCCGGCTGGCTGTCGCTGCGCGGCGCGCCCGGGCGGCCCGCCGAGCACTGGGTGATCGCGGCGTTCGGCATCCGCGGCATCGGCTCGTTCTACTACCTGGCGTACGCGACGTCGCACGCCGACTTCCCGGGCGAACCGCTGCTCTGGGCGACGGTCGGCTTGGTCGTGGTCGTGTCGGTGGTGGTGCACGGCATCGCGGCGACGCCGGTGATGGCGTTGCTCGACCGCGCGGGTGAACGGACAGCGGACGCGCCCACGGCGTAGTCAGTCCGGTTCCATGCTGTAATCGCTACAAATGTCGATACGGGGGTTTTGGCATGATTTCGTCGTTCAATCGTCGCACCGCACTCGGGCTGGGCACCATCGCGACCGCGGGCGCGGTCCTGGGCCTGCAGTCCGCCGCCGCGGCGGCCGACCCGGCATGGGATCGAGGGCGGGCCGGTCGTCGAGTCCACACCGCAGGAGGCGGCCGCCAAGGTGGGCCAGGTCTACCAGCGGGAGATCGCCGTCGCCAAGGGCAACTGGCACTCGCTGGTGACGGTGGCGGCGGCGCGTGAGGTCGTCGCGGTCGCCGACCAGGTCGACACGGTGGTCGAGGCCTACAGCGTCAACAAGATCGCCGTGGCGATCGCGGTGCTCGACAAGGTCGACCGCAAGCTGCTCTCGCTCCACCAGCGGGTCAACGTCACCGCGGGCATCGTGGCCGGTGCCGGCGACGGCATCTTCCGCCTCGACGGGGCGTACCCGAGCGCGGTCACCCTGGGGCACGTGCTGTCCGCCCTGCTGACCGTCTCCGACGACGTGGCCTCCCGCCTCTGCGGCCTGGTCGCGCCGGCCGCGGAGATCAACCAGATCCTGGCGGAAGAAGGGCTTCACCCGGACGCAGGTGCAGCCGGTGGGCAACCCCAACCAGTTCTACCTCGGCCGCACGACCCCGCGTGAGACGCACACGCTGCTGCGCCGACTGGTCGCCGGAAAGCTGCTCTCCGCCCGCCTCGACCCGGGTGATCCTGTCGCGGCTGCGCTCGCCGATCGCGTTCACGGACGGCATCCGCAAGGAGATGTCGTCGCTGGAACGGAGCCGGATCGCCACCAAGGCAGGCTGGTTCGGCGGGGGCCGCAACGAGGCCGGCGTCATCTTCAGCAAGTCCGGCCGACCGGTGCTGACGTACGCCATCTTCGCCAACGGGCAGGCCAACGCCGGCAACTTCGGTGCCACCCACCCGGCCGTCCGGGCCCGGTCCCGGATGGGGCGCGCGTTCCTCGACGCGGTCAACACGCTGCCGGGCGACCCGGCCGTCCGGATCGAGGACGTCGACTTCCACGAGCCGTCCAACGGCGGCTAGCCGCTGGGCGCGGGGCGGCAGGTGAAACGCTTTCATGGTTGGATCGAGCGGTCTGTCCAATCGGGAGGGTTTCGCATGGGTTCGTCGCTCAACCGTCGCACCGCACTCGGTCTCGGCACGCTGGCCACGGCCGGGGCGGTGTTCGCCGCCCCGGCCGTCGCTTCGGCGGCCCCGTCAACCGGCGGGGCCGCATCCGCCGCCGAGCCGACGCCGCTCCGGGCCGCACGCAAGATAGGCCGGGTCTACGGCAGGGAGAGCGCGGCTGCCGGCGGCAACTGGCAGGCCTACGTCACGGTCGCCGGGTCCAGCGAGGTCGCGGTCGACGACGAGAGCGACACGGTGCTCGAGGCCTACAGCGTCAACAAGATCGCGGTGGCGACCGCGGTGCTCGACAAGGTCGACCGCGGCCTGCTCACCCTCGACCAGCGCGTCGACGTGACCGCGGCGATCGTGGTGCCCGGCGGTGACGGCATCTTCAGCCTGGACGGCGCGTACCCGAGCTCGGTCACCCTCGGCCACGTCCTCGCCGCCCTGCTGACCGTCTCCGACGACACCGCGGTCCGGCTCTGCGGCCTGGTCGCCCCGGCTCTCGAGATCAACGAGATCCTGGTCGCCAAGGGCTTCCCGAACACCCAGGTCGAGCCCGTGGCCAACCCCAACCGGTTCTTCCTCGGCCGGTCCACCCCGCGCGAGACCCACGACCTGCTGCGGCAGCTCGTCGCCGGCACGCTGCTCTCCCCCGCTTCGACCGCGGCCATCCTGTCGCGGCTGCGGGCGCCGATCGCCTTCACCGACGGCATCCGCCGGGTCATGTCGTCCGACGAGCGGCTGCGGATCGCCACCAAGGCGGGCTGGTTCGACAACGCGCGGCACGAGGCCGGCATCATCTTCGACCGCTCCGGCGCGCCGGTGCTGACGTACGCCCTGTTCGCCGACGGCCAGTCCGGCGCCGAGGACTTCGGCGCCACCCACCCGGCCGTCCAGGCCCGGTCCAAGATGGGCCGCGCGTTCCTGGACACGGTCGACACCCTCAGCGGCGACCAGACCCGGCTGGCCCGTTCGCCCCGCTACCAGCCGTCCAACGGCGGCTAGAGCGCGTGGAGGTCGACGGCGGTCAGGCGGCCGCCGTCGACCTCGGCGGTCATGAAGGTGTGGCGGGGTTGGCGGCGGCGGTCGGTGGGCGAGCCGGGGTTGAGCAGCCGCAGACCGGTCGGCGCCACCGTGTCCCACGGGATGTGGGAGTGGCCGAAGACCAAGACGTCGGTGTCCGGGAAGCGGGCCGCACAGCGCGCTTCCCGACCCGTCGCCGCGCCGGTCTCGTGCACGACGGCCAGCCGCAGGCCGTCCAGGTCGGCCCGGGCCACCTCGGGCAGCCGCGCCCGCAGTGCCGGGCCGTCGTTGTTGCCGTAGACCGCGACCAGCCGGCGGGACCGCGCTTCCAGGCGGTCGAGCAGCTCGACCTCGACCCAGTCGCCCGCGTGCACGACCACGTCGGCCTCGTCCACCATCATCCATAGTGGACCAGGCAGGTCCTTGGCCCGCTTCGGCAGGTGGGTGTCGGACATGATGACGACGAGCACGCTGGTAACGCTAGTCGTTGCCGCAGTGCGGGCGGGGCTTACATGTGTCATGGTCGATAGGTGACCGCGAACGACTACGCCCGGCCCGAGGCGCCCGTGCACTGGGTGGCCGACGGGATGCCCCGGGTCGAGCTGGCCAACCAGTTCCTCGCCCAGCTCGACCACGCCGGCGGCACGCCCGACCAGGTCGTGCTGACCATCGGACAGGCGGTCGACGCGGGCACGCCGCCGACCGTGCTGTCGGCCCACCCGATCGGACGCTACGGGCTGACGCCGGCCCGGCTCGACGAGCTGATCATGGTGTTGCTCAACGTCCGTCAGGATCTGCTCGGGCTCACCGAGGCGGTGGAGGCGACAGCCGGCGAGCCTCCGAGCCAGGTCGTGCCGATCGGGCGGGTCGCGAAGCTGCGCGAGCCGGGCTGAAACCCGGTCGCGGACGGCTCTCGCGGCGGCTAGCGTCCCGGCCGTGACCCGCCTCGCCCGCCTGGTGCTCGTCGACGCCCACGGCACGCCGCTCGGCGTGCTGCCGCCGTACCCGGTGCCGGTGCCCTGGTGGCAGGAGTCGGCCGACGTGGTCGACGGCGCCCGGGTGCACTTCGGCCTCGCCGTCACGATCCTGCGCATACTCAGCGCCGACCGGCCGGCCATGCCCGGCGGCACGGTCACCTACCTGGCCGAGTGCGCGGAGGCCCCGGCCGGTGCGGTGCCGCTGGCCGAGGCCGGCGTCGACCCCGCTTCCGTGACCGACCCACGGCCATGGCCGGGCGCCCTATGCCGAGCCGGGCGGCCCGGCGCGGAGCATCGCCTGGGCCGCGCGAGCGGCTGGCCGAGCGCGGCTGGACCGGCGTCACGGCGCACCAGCACCGCACCTGGAACCTGTCGGCGATCTGGCGGCTCGACGCCGACGGCGGGCGCCGGGCCTGGCTCAAGCAGGTGCCGCCGTTCTTCCGCCAGGAGGGCGCGGTGCTGCGCTGGCTGGCCGGCGCCGCACCGGGCCGGGCCCCGACGCTGCTCGCCGAGGGCGCCGAGGGCCGGTTGCTGCTGGACCACGTGCCCGGCGACGACTGGTACGAGGCCGACGTCGCCGGCCGGCACCTGATCGGCGTGACCGCACACGACCTCCAGGTCGCCGCCGCGGCCGATGTGGACGCGCTGGTCGCGGCCGGCATCCCCGACCGGCGCGGCGCCCGGCTCGCCGACTGGATCCGGGCCGCCCTGGCACCGCACCGACCGGCCGTCGCCGAGGTGCTCCCCGACCTCGACGAGCGGATCGCCGCCGCCCGGGCCTGCGGGCTGCCGGACACGCTGGTGCACGGCGATCTGCATCCCGGCAACACCCGGGTGGTCGAGCGGCGGCGACCCGGTGGTGATCGACTGGGGCGACTCGTCGGTGGGCAACCCGGTGTTCGACATCCTGCGGCTGAGCGAGAGCGTCGACGACGACGCGGCCGCCGGGCTGCGGGCGGCGTGGGCGGCGCGCTGGCGGTCGACCGTCCCGGGCTGCGACCCGGAGGCGGCGGTCGCCGCGCTGCGGCCGGTGGCCGCACTGCGCTCGGCCGCGGTCTACGCCGAGTTCCTCGCCAACATCGAGCCGAGCCGAACATCCGTACCACCTCGCCGACGTGCCGCGCTGCCTGCAAGAGGCGCGTTCCGCCGCCGCAGCGGCATACGGTAGGTGCATGACCGACGCGCCCGCGTTCCGCGCGCGTCTCGTCGACGCGCTGCGTGACAGACGGTGGGCTCACCCGCGACGACCTGGCCCGGGCGTTCGCGACCGTGCCGCGCGAGATGTTTCTCTCCGACGGGCTTCCACGACGGCGAGCCGGGTCTGCTGCGGCCGGGCGACGACGGTTTCCTCGCCGCCGCGTACAGCAACGACGCGCTGGTGACCAAGCTCGACAACGGACGGCCGGTCAGCTCGTCCAGCCAGCCGTCGCTGATGGCGCTGATGATCGAGGAACTCGGCGTCGCCGCCGGCATGCGGGTGCTGGAGATCGGCGCCGGCACCGGCTACAACGCCGCGCTGATGTCCGCACCTCGGCGCCGACGTGACGAGCGTCGACGTGCAGCCGGATGTGGCCGCGCGGGCCGCCGCCGCGCTGGCCGAAGGCGGGTGTCACCCAGGCCGCGGGTCCGCGTCGGTGACGGCTATCTCGGCGAGCCGGCCGGTGCGCCGTACGACCGGGTGATGGTCACCGTCGGCGTCACCGGTGTGTCGCCGCACTGGTTGGCACAGCTCGTGCCGGGCGGGCTGATGGTGGCGCCGGTCGCGCACGCCGGCAACAACCCGGTCCTGCGGGTGTGGGCCGCGCCCGCCGCCGGCCGCGCCGCAGCCCGGCTGGCCGGCGACCGGACGACATCTGGGCCGACGGTGTCTGCGGCGCGGGCTTCATGGCCGCGGCGGGCCCGCTCGCGCCCGCTACCCGTGGGCGCATCCGGCACCGGTCCGGGCGCCGGCGGAGATCGTCCCGTCGGTGCAGATTCCGGCCCGCTGGCGGCAGCCGCTCGACGGCCTGCGCTATCACGACCTGTGGTTCGCACTCGGAGCCTGGGACCGCCGGACCACGGGCGCACCGTTCGAGGGCGGCACGGGCTGCGTGCTGCTCGACGAGACCCGGGCCGGCGGCGCGGCGATCCGGGCCGACGGAGGAGTCGTCGCGGCCGGCCCGCACGCCGCGGAGTACGCCAACGACGCCGGCATCCTCGTCGACCGCTGGGTCGGCGACGGCATGCCCGGCATCCAGCAGTGGCGGGCGGCCATGGTCCTGGCCGGCGACCCGGCCGCACCGATCTACGTACCGCGCGAGTGGTCCCTTTAGGCCGTGTCCTGTCGGCCTAGACGATCTATCCCAAGGGGTCGGCGCCTTCTCGCGAGCTGTGCTGAAGCGTCCTTGGATGCGGGTGGTCGACCAGCGTCTAGGAGGCATGGTCCGGCATATGCCAGATCCGGGGCAGCGGATCCGGGACTTCGACCCGCCAAGCACCAGATCCACCGCCCCGGATCGCGACGGGTCACGGCCCATTGATCCCGGGCCATGATCGGGTGTGGCCCGTCTGGAGCCTCGGGGGCCTCACCACTGATCGTGTGCGCCAGGTCGGGTCGACACGCCGTGCGGCAACCAGACCAGCCACACACGATCACGCCCCCGACCCCCGCGCGACCCGACCTGCCACACATGATCACGGCGACCCCGGATCCCACGACCGCGCCGGCAACAGCCCCTCGGGTTAAGTGGCCCCGGCCCCGCCGGGACTCACGCCTCGCAGGCCGCCGTACGGGGGTGCCTTCCCGCACGTACACGCTTTGACATGTACGTACATGCGAAAGCATGTCGACCGCCACGAACACCCCCGCCCCTCACCCCGGGAGACCAGACAATCCATCCCAACGGCTATCAGGCAGCGAACCACGGCGACAGACTCCACGAACGACATCGCGAAGCCGCCCCACCACACCCCAACCGACAGCGACCACCGACCCCCCTTGGAATAGATCGGATTAGAACGTGCCGCGGAGGCGGAGTTTGAGGGGGCGGCCGTCGGGGTCGTAGACCAGGCGGTAGAGCGGGAGCGCCCAGAGCCGGGTGAGTCGCGACAGCCGTTCCGGGTCGTGCGGGCGCAGCCGGCCGGGCGGGCGCGGGCCCGTGCGGCCGTCGCGGTGCCACTCGTCCAGCGCTCGCGGCCGACGCGATCATGGCGGCCACCGCCTCGGCCGGGTCGACCAGGCCCGCGGTGTCGGTGCGGTCGAGGTGCTCGCGCCATCAGGCGCAGCCGCAGGTCGCGGGCGTAGACCCGGGCGCCGTCGCCGAGGCCGCCGGGGTCGTGCGGCGCGCGCGGGTCGTGGGTCTCGTCGAGCACCGCGCAGGAGAGCTCACTGTCGTGTGTCCACGAGCGACGGTTGAAGTTGTCGGAGCCGACGCTGGCCCAGACGTCGTCGATGACGCAGACCTTGGCGTGCACGTACACCGGGGTGCCTTCGTGGTTCTCCACGTCGAAGACGTGCACCCGGTCGGGTGCCGCCTCCTGGCACAGCCGCAGCGCCAGCTCGCGGCCGACCTGGTTGGGCGGCAGGGCCAGCCGGCCGTCGATGTCGGGATGGCGCGGCACCACGGCGACCAGGTGCAGGTCGGGGTTCGTCTCGCAGGGCCGCGCGCGAACAGCCGCGGCCACCTCGGTCGACCAGAGGTACTGGTCCTCGAGGTAGATCAGCCGGCGGGCGCGGCGGATCGCCTTCATGTACCCCCGGGCCACCGTGCGCTCTCCGTCCGGCGCGAACGGGTAGCGCGGCCGGACGGCCGGGTAGGTGCGCAGCACCTGCACCGCGTGCGGGCCGGCGGGCGGCGCGGCCGGCGGGCGCTCCGGCAGCGGGTCGGCGCTCAGGTCGGCGTGCCGGAGCCGGTCGCCGCAGGTAGGCCACCGGGTTCTCGATGTCGAGCGGCATCGGGTCCTGCCAGCGCTCGCGGAACACCCGGTCGAGCACGTCGACGACCGGGCCGCGGAGCTTGAGCTGGACGTCGTGCCAGGGCGGGCGCGGCCCGTAGGCACCGGCCATCGCCACCGGCTGTGGGTCGCCGAGGTGCGTGCGCGTCGTCGCGGCGGCTGTGACACAAATCGATGCCACCGGCGTACGCGACGTCGCCGGCCGGGTCCGCGGTCCGCCGGAGCACCACCATCTTCTGGTGGTGCGAGCCGCCGCGGCGGACCCGCTGGTCCAGCAGCACCTCGCCGCCGGCCGCCTCCACCAGCTCGCCGAGGTGCCGGTTCTCCTCCTCGCTGTACTGGAGCTTGTCCAGGTGCGAGCGCCACACCAGCCCCTTGACCACCACGCCGCGCTCGGCGGCGCCGGGAAAAGAGCTCGGCGACGGTCGGGCCGTCCGGGCAGCAGCCGCTCGTCCGGGTCGCCGCGCCAGTCGGTGAAGAGCAGCTGGTCGCCCTTGACCAGCGCCTTCGACGCTGTGGACAAGGTCGGCGAAGTAGCTCGCGCCGTGTACCAGCGGCTCGCAGCAGGTTGCCTTCGCTCCAGTGGGTAGGTCTGAGGCGGGATTGCCGCGCTCCGCCCTGGTGAGAAACCAGTCCTCCATCGGCATCCGTGGGGCTTTTCCCAGGACGCGCGATGGTCACACCTTCCCCGGGGACGGCCCGACACGTTGACACAGAACCGCCACCCGTGGCGCGAAACCGTGATTTCTCTCCGCAACGGCGCGCCTACCGTCATTGTCGAAGGACGGCAGGTAAGGGAGGCCCCGATGAGCAGCGAGATCCACTCCCGCGAGTCGGAAAGCCGCACCCGGGAGGCCAACAGCGAACAGGGTCTGCTCGTCGCCGTCCTGATAATGGTCATTCTGGGCGTGGTCGCCATCTTCCTGGTGACCGCGTAGGCTAGAGGGCCGCGCGCTCCGGACGGGGGACGGCCGGAGCGCGCTGACCTCGTCTCAGGGGCGGTCGCCCTCGCCCGCCGGAGTGCGGGAGGCGGTCGCCGGGATGACGCCCAGGCGACCGGCCTGGTAGTCCTCGAACGCCTGGACCAGTTCGGCGCGGGTGTTCATCACGAACGGGCCGTAGTGCGCGACCGGCTCGCGGATCGGCTCGCCGCCCATGATGTAGAGGTCCAGCGCCGGGGTGTGCGCGTCCTGCTGCAGGTCGGCGGTGAACCGCAGCGCGTCGCCGGGGCCGTGCACCGCGAGCTGGCCGGTGTGGATCGGGCGCTTGTCGGCGCCGACCGTGCCGCGGCCGCCGAGCACGTAGACCAGGGCGTTGAAGTCGGCCCGCCAGGGCAGGTCGACCTCGGCGCCGGGCTGCACGGTCACGTGCGTGATGGTGATCGGGGTGTGCGTGCTGCCCGGGCCGGCGTGGCCGGCGACCTCACCGGCGATGACCCGGATCAGCGCGCCGCCGTCGGGCGTGGTGAGCAGCGCCGACTCCTTGCCCCGGATGTCCTGGTAGCGCGGCGGGTTCATCTTCTGCGCCTTGGGCAGGTTGACCCAGAGCTGCAGGCCGTGGAACAGGCCGCCGCTCATCACCAGGTGCTCCGGCGGCGCCTCGATGTGCAGCAGGCCGGAGCCGGCCGTCATCCACTGGGTGTCGCCGTTGGTGATCGTGCCGCCGCCACCGTTGGAGTCCTGGTGGTCGAAGATCGCCGTCGATGATGTACGTGACGGTCTCGAAGCCGCGGTGCGGGTGCCACGGCGTGCCCTTCGGCTCGCCCGGCGCGTAGTCGACCTCGCCCATCTGGTCGAGGTGGATGAACGGGTCGAGGTCGGTCATGGTCACGCCGGCGAAGGCGCGGCGGACCGGGAAGCCCTCGCCCTCGAAGCCGCTCGGCGCGGTGGTCAGCGAGCGGACCGGGCGGAAGGTGGTGGTGGCCGGGTCGAGGCGGGGCAGGCGGGGCAGGACGAGGACGTCGTCGACGGTGATCGCGGGCATCGGAGCTCTCCTGAGCGGGAGTGTCGTGCTCGGGCGGCGATCAGCCGCTCGCCGAGGCGAGTGAAGATCCGGGTGAGCGCGGCGAGCTCGGCATCGTCGAGGTCGTCGATGAGGTGCTGGCGCACCGAGCGCAAGTGGTGGGGTGCGGCTTCGCGCAGGGCGAGCAGCCCGGCGGCGGTCAGCACCGCCTCGCTGCCCCGCCGGTCGTCCGGGCAGGGCTCCCGGGCGACCAGGCCGCGACGCTCCATGGTGGAGACCTGGTAGGTCAGGCGGCTGGGCGAGAAGATCAGCCTGCTGGCCAGCTCGCCCATCCGGAGCCGCTGCCGCGGCGCCTCGGAGAGCAGCACCAGCACGTGGTAGTCCGCGAAGCTGAGCTCGCTGGTCTCCCGCAGGTCGTCTTCGAGCTGGGTGAGCAGCCGCTGACTCGACTCGATGACCGCACGCCAGGCGGTCATCTCCGCCGGGCTCAACGACCGCACCCTCACTCATCACGCCTCCGACCGTAGCTGGTCTTTCAAATTCGAACAACTTCCCGCTGTCCGTTTTCATTCCCGGCTAGGTTTGGTGACGTGGATGACCTTGATCTGGCGGACTGGCGCGAGCGGGTGGCTCGCCTCTACCTCTCCGATGTCGACCTGGCCGGCTTCCGGGCCGGGCGCGACGCGCTGTTCGCGGAGCACCCGCAGTCGCCGATCCCGCCCGACGAGCGGCCGACGTTCCGCGGCCTGCCGCACTTCGCGGAGAACCCGGAGGCCGTCGCCGAGGTGCCGGTGCGACCCGCGACCGGCGAGATGAGCATCGACACCGGGGGCCCGGACGGGGTCGTGCACTACCGCCGGGTCGGCATCGCGGACACGCCGTGGGGCCCGCTGACCCTGTTCTGGATCGAGGCGTACGGCGGTGGCCTGTTCCTGCCGTTCCGCGACGGCACGGCGGGCCCGCGCACCTACGGCGGCGGCCGCTACCTGACGGACACGGTCAAGGGCACCTTCGGCCGTGGCGTGACCCTGCTCGGCCCCGACCGGGTGCGTCTCGACTTCAACTACGCCTACAACCCGTCGTGCGCGTACGACGACCGCTGGGCCTGCCCGCTCGCGCCGGAGGAGAACCGGCTGGCCCCGCCCATCGAGGCGGGGGAACTCAACTACCACTGAGACCGTCTACTGTGTCGCCGTGCAGGACCTGACGATCAATCTGGTCGCGAGCGCCCTCGCCGCCGTGGCGGCCTGGTTGGTGCAGCGGGCCATCTCGTACCGGCGACTGGCCCGGATGCGGGGGTTCTTCGGGCTGCGTGCGGGCGCACCGAGCCTGCTGATCGTCGGTCGGCACTGGTCGTCGCCGCGGGTGTCCAGCGTGCATCGCAACGACATGGGCGCCATCGTCGAGCTGGGCGCCATCGTCAAGGAGTGCGGCGCGCGGGTCGACCTCGTGCCGGCCGCGGAAGCGCCCAAGGAGCTGGGCAAGGTGACCGAGTTCTGCATCGGCGGCCCGGAGAGCAACCCGCGCACCGGCGCACACCTCGCGGCGCTGCTGCCGGGCGTCCGCGTGACCACCTACGACGAGACGGGCGACGGCGTGCCGATCTTCGTCGGCACCGAGCGCTACGACCGCCATCCGCACGAGGCGGCGCATGTGGTGCTCGCCCGCGCCTTGCCCACCGCGCACCCGGTCTTCCTGCTGATCGGGCAGACGGCGCTGAGCAACCTCGCGGCGGCCCGCTACCTCGCCGGCCATCATCGCGAGCTGCAGCGCGAGTACGGGGATCGCTCCCCGTTCTGCCTGGTGCTCAAGGTCCGCCAGCCGAGCGCCTACGGCCCGGATCTCGTGGAGCTGGTCGCCGACGGCACCGAGGCGGCGTTCGACGGCACCGCGCCGCCGGCCCTGCCGCTCCCGCGCCGGGCGTGGTGGGACCGGGCCAGAGCGCTGGGGCGCCGCACCTGACGGCACGGCGCCCCAGACAGCTCAGCTGGCTCCGCTGGCCTGCCAGTTCATCCGGGTGAGGAGCTGGCGGGCCGCTTCGGAGTGCTCGGCGTCGACCATCACCGCGTACTCGGTGGCCTGCAGCGAGCTGCGCGAGGTGAAGTCGCGCTGGCCGCGGGTCATGCCGTGGGCGAGGGCGCCGAACAGCGCGCCCCAGAACGCGCCGATCGCCAGCGCGGAGAACACCACGGCGAACCAGTTGGCGTCGGTGAAGATGCCGAACAGCAGGCCGATGAACAGGCCGAACCAGGCACCGCTGCCCGCTCCGGCCAGCGCCGCCCGGCCGGTGGTCAGCCGGCCCAGCACGTTTTCCACCAGCCGCAGGTTGCTCCCGACGATGGCCGTGGTCTCGACCGGGAACTGGTTGTCGGACAGGTAGTCGATCGCCCGCTGCGCGGCGGCGTAGTCGGTGTAGGTCGCGACGGACACGGTCGCCCGGGACGGGCCCTGGTCGACCACCGGGGCACCACCGAAGACACCACCACCACCGCCGCCGCCGCCGAGGCCGCGGCCGGGCACCGGCGCTCCGGAGCCCGAGGGTGCGGTTGGTACGCCGCCGGGCCCGGGCGGAATGTTGCCGGCCGGCGTCGAAGGTGTGGTCATGATTCCTCCTCGGTCGCGTACCACTTCCCCGATCTTCGACCTATAACCGCCGTTGTGGTGTGGTTCCAGTCGAACTGGCCGTCAAATCACGGCACACGGCGTGCCGCCCAGACGCCAGTCGGTCGGCGGCTGGAACGTGCCCGTGTAGGTGCCCTGGAAGCCGACCGAGACGGACCCACCGCTGGGCAGGGTGACGTTCCACGACAGCGGCCGGGCGGTCAACTGGGTGCCGGACTGCGTCCAGGTGGCGCTCCAGCCCTGGGACAGCCGGGCGCTGCCGGGCAGGGTCGCCGTCAGCGTCCAGTTGGTGACGGCCGGGCCGTTGTTGGTCACCGTCACCTCGGCGGTGAACCCGCCCGGCCACGAGTTGGCGCCGCAGGCTGACCGTGCAGGTCCCGGCCGGCGGGTTGGTCGGCGGGGTGGTGGGCGGGGTGGTCGTGGGCGGCGTGGAGGTCGGCGGCGTGGTGGTCGGCGGGTTCCACGGGCCGGCCGCGATGGCCAGGTCGTAGGCGCGCTGCGGGCACGAACTGGCCGGCGCCGGCGATGCAGCCGTCGGCCTCGCCCGGCAGCTTGATCCAGAGGAACGCGTCGATCGCGGAGTCGCCGGTCTGGGTCGTGCTCGGCGATGCCGATCGCCCGGCCCGCCGGGTCGCACCACTCGCTGCCGAGCGGCCCGTTGCCGTTGCGGCTGGTGTCGACGACGGCCTTGAGCTGCGGAGCGCCGGTGGCGGCGAGGACCTCCTTGGCGTAGGGGACGGCCTCGCTGTTGGCCCGGTAGTTGGAGACGTTGACGGAGATGCCGTCGGCGCTGTTGGCGATGTCGGCCGCGACCAGCCGGGCCGCCGGCGTCGGAGGCCGACAGCCAGGCGGAGTGCCCGACGTCGAAGTAGACCTTGGCCTGCGCCGAGCCGGCCTTGAGCTTCTTGCCGGCGTACGCCATGGAGGCCTGGGTCTCGGCCTGCTGGGAGGCGTTCTGGCAGTTGGTCATCAGCGGCAGCACGTCGGGCTCGAGGATGATCGTGGCCGGCCGGCCGGCGAGCCCGGCGGCGACCTCGTCGATCCAGGCCCGGTAGGCGGTGTGGTTCGGCGCGCCGCCGGTGCTGGCGCCGCCGCAGTCCCGGTTCGGGATGTTGTAGACGACCATGATCGGGATCTTGCCGGCCGCCGCGGCGGCGCCGACGAACGCGCTCACCTGCCCGCGCACGGTGGTGGTGTTGGTCGTGGTGAACCAGCGGGCCTGCGGCACCTCGGCGATGCGGTCGCGGATGACCGCGGCCCGGGTGTCGTTCGGGTTGGCGGCGACCCACTGCGCCGCGTTGGTTCCGGGTCGACGTAGAAGGCGGAGTCGACCGCGGCGGCGCGGCCGGGCGCGACCAGCGCGGTCAGGGCGACGGCGACGGCCGCCGCGCCGGCGAAAGCCGCGCCGACGACGGATCTGCGATGCATGGCGGTTCTCCTTGGCATGGGCGATAGAGGACCGTCAGTGGAAGCGCTCCCAGAAGGTTACGACGCCGACACCCGCAAGGGGAACCCTTTCGAAACTCGCTGTCCGGCCGGGGCCGCCCGTCGGTAGCGTCGCTGCTCGTGCCGAAGACATCGTGGGAATGGGACGAGACCCTCTACGCGGGCAGCGCGCGCACTATCCGGTCGGCCGGGTCGCCTACCCGCCGGCACTGGCCGAGGCCATCCGCAAGGCGCTCGACCTGGACGGCACCGGCCGGCTGCTCGATGTCGGCTGCGGGCCGGGCTCACTGACCCTGCTGCTGGCGCCGCTGTTCGCGGAGAGCGTCGGCGTCGACGCGGACCCGGGCATGCTCGCCGAGGCCGCCCGCCGCGACGCCGGCCGGAAGGTCCACTGGCGAGCCCTGCGGGCCGAGCAGCTGCCGGCCGATCTCGGCCGCTTCCGGGTGGCCACCTTCGCACAGTCGTTCCACTGGATGGACCAGCCGCTGGTCGCCGAGCGACTCGGCCGGCGATCACCCAGGCCTGGGTACACGTCGGCGCCACCACCCACCGCGGCGTGCCGGGCGACGAACCGCTGGAGCATCCGCGGCCACCCTGGGACGCCATCGAGGACCTGCGTCCGCGACTTCCTGGGCCCGGTGCGCCGGGCGGGCCGGAGCGCCCTCGACGGAGGCACCACCCTCGCGGGTGAGGATGACGTGATGCGCGCGGCCGGGTTCACGGGCCCGACCCGGCTCACCGCGGTGCCGGCCTACCCGCTGACCCGCACCACCGACGAGATCGTCGCGGCGGTGCTGTCCCTGTCGACCTCGGCACCGCACCACTTCGGCGACCGCCTACCCGAGTTCGTCGACCGCCTCCGCGCCCTGGTCGACGCGGCAGCCGACAACGGCCGGCTTCACCGAACACATGCGCGAGATCGAGATCGTGATCTGGAGGCCTTAAGGACGCGGCTTTCGGGGTTTGAGCATGAAGACCTTGGGTGCCAGCTTCTCCATCGCGCCGTCGCGGGCGACGATCAGGCCGGCGGCGAAGTCGACGAGGGGGGTGGGGTCGGCGGCGTCGGCGAGGTCGGTCAGGTCCATGACGACGGTGACGTCGTGGCAGAAGTAATGTCCGACGTGGACGACGTCGCTGTAGCTGCGCGGTCGGAGCGTCTTGGCATTACCTCAGTTTCCTCCTGTGACCGGCGCCTCCCACGCCGCGCGGAGCGTGTCGAGCACGCCGTCGTCGAGGTGGCCGTGCAGCCGCAGCCGGGCCATCCCGCCGTCGGGGTAGATGTCCAGGCGCACGTGGGTGACCGGGTCCGTGCCCACCGGGAACCGGTGCCGGGTGTCCGGGCGCAGCCGGGTGCGCGGCAGCAGGTCGAGCCAGGCGGCTCGTCGGCCGGGTCGGCCTGCGTGCGTCGACGCCGCGCAGCGCGGCCGCACCGGGCGCGTTGCCCTTGAAGTGGGTGGTGTCCAGCTCGGCCAGGCGGATCCGGCCGGGCGCCGCGAGCCGCACCACGACCCAGTCGTTGCCGTCGTCGCGGCGGCGGGCGGTCTCCCAGCCCTCGCCCATCGTGCGCGGCCAGGCCGGGCAGCATCAGGTTGCGCGGCGCGCCGTAGAACATGTCGCTGCACGCCGACCACCCGGCCGCCGTTGCTCCAGCGCGGCCAGGTCGAGCCAGCCGTCCGGGAAGCAGCCGCGGGTCCGGGCACGACCTCGCCGTGCACCCGCAGCCGGGCCACCCCGCCGTCGGGGTAGATCGATCAGCCGGACGTGGGTGAACCGAGCCGGTCGACGGCCACCGCGAACGGGTTGCGGCTGTCGCCGGCCAGCGGCGACCGCGGCACCAACGGGACCCAGTCGGCGCCGGCGAGCTCGTCCGGCGACGGGTAGCCGTCGAGCCGCGCACGCCTCGACCGAGGCCTCGGGCGGGATAGTTGCCGGTGAAGAAGGCGGTGTCGACCACCACGCCCGCGCACCACCCCGGGCGCGCCGAGCCGGACGATCGCCCAGTCGTGCACCGGGCTCGCGGCGGCGGCGGGTCTCCCAGCCGTCGTACACCTGGCCCTTGGGGCCGAAGGTGCGCGGCGTGAAGCCCGGCGGCTCCGGCGTGACCAGGTTGTCGGCGGCGGCGAAGAACTCGTCGTTGGCGCCGACGACACCGCCGCCGAGGCGCCGCGAGGCCAGGTCGGGCAGGCCCAGCCAGGCGAGGACGGTCATCAGGCACCTACCAGGTCGGCGCAGCGGGTCAGCAGGCGGCCGCGCGGTGGGTCGCCGGGTGTCACCTGGTCGCCGCGCAGCCAGGTGCCGGCGGACCACGCCGGTCAGCCGCTGGCCGGCGTACGGCGTGACCGGGTGCCGGTGGTGCAGCCCGCCGGGTCGCACGGTGAACGTCGCGTCCGGGTCGAACGCGACCAGGTCGGCGTCGGCGCCCGACCGCGATCCGGCCCTTGTGGTGCAGCCCGACCAGGTCTGCGCGGGCCGCGTGGCCATCCAGCGCACGACGTCGGCGAGGCGTGGCCGCGCGGCGGCGCGCTCGGTCCAGACCACGCGGCAGCCCGAGCTGGAGCGAGGCGATGCCGCCCCAGGCGGCGGCGAAGTCGCCGGTGTCAGGCTGCTTCAGCGCCGGGCGTGCAGGGCGAGTGGTCGGAGACCACGCAGTCGATGCGTGCCGGCGGCGAGCCCGGCCCACAGCGCGTCCCGGTTGGCCGCGTCGCGGATCGGCGGGCAGCACTTGAACTCGGTGGCGCCGTCGGGCACCTCGGCCGGCGGCCAGGGTCAGGTAGTGCGGGCAGGTCTCGGCGGTGACCCGCACGCCGTCGCGCCGCGGCCGCCGCGATCAGCGGCAGCGCGTCGGCGGCGGACAGGTGCAGGATGTGCACCCGCGGCGCCGGTGGCCGCGGCCGCGTCCAGCGCGGCGGCGACGCCGCGCTCTCGGCCGCGCCGGCGGCCGGGAGCCGAGGAAGTCGGCGTAGCCGCGCGACGACCGCGGCGTCGCCGAGCTCGCGCCGGGTCCTCGGCGTGCACGAGGAACAGCGCGTCCACCGTCGCCAGCGCGGCGCGCAGCCCGGCCGGGGTCCAGCGGCGGGAACTCCGGCACGCCGGAGTCGATGAGGAACGCCTTGAAGCCGAACACCCCGGCCGCGTGCAGCGCGGCCAGGTCGCCGGCGTTGCCGGGGACCGCGCCGCCCCAGAACCCGACGTCGACGTGGCACTGCCCGGCCGCGGCCGCCCGCTTCTCGGCCAGCGCGGCCGGCGGCGACGGTCGGCGGCAGCGAGTTCAGCGGCATGTCGATGATCGTGGTCACGCCGCCGGCCGCCGCGGCCCGGGTGGCGGTGGCGAAGCCCTCCCACTCGGTGCGGCCGGGCTCGTTGACGTGCACGTGGGTGTCGACCAGGCCGGGCAGCAGCGCCAGGTCGCCGAGGTCGACGCTCGGCCGGCGCGGAGTCGGCCGGGCGTCGACCGCGGCGATCCGGCCGTCGCGCACACGCGACGCGCGGCCGGTCGTCCGAGCCGTCGGGCAGCACCACGCCGGCGACGACACGGATCGACGGCAGGCCCTCACAGTGCCTCCAGCGCCGGACCGGTCGAACGGCGACCTCGGCCGGGTCCAGCGCGCCGCAGTCCAGGCCGCGCAGCAGGAAGCCGGCCAGCGCGCGGGCGGTCGCCGGCTCGTCGAGGATCCCGCCGGACCGCGCGGTCCAGGTAGCGCGCCGAGCCGGCTCGACCGCGGCGGCCGAGCCCGTCGCGGAAGAACGCGTAGGTGGCCGCGAACCGGGTCGGCAGCTGCGCCGGGTGCAGGTCCCAGCCCTGGTAGAAGCCGCGTTCCAGGGAGCGCCGGACCAGCCGCGGCGTGCAGCTGCCAGGCCGCCTGCACGGCGGCGGTGTCGCCGACCGGCAGCACGTTGGTCGAGCCGTCGGACAGGCGCACGCCCGGTGCCGGCGGCGGCCACCTGCATCACCGCCTTGGCGTGGTCGGCGGCCGGATGGTCCAGGCTCTGGTGGGCGGCCGCGATGCCGCAGCGCGGCGCTGTAGTCGTAGGTGCCGTAGTGCAGGCCGGCGCAGCCGGCCCTGCGGCGGCGGCGATCAGCCGGGCCACGGTGGCCGTGCCGTCGGCGCCGAGCACCGCCGGCGGGGTCTCGATCTGCAGCTCGAACCGCAGCCGACCGCGCCGGCAGGCCGTAGCGCCGCTCCAGCCGCTCGCACAGCAGCACCATCGCCGCCACCTGGGCCGGCGCGCTCACCTTCGGCAGGGTGACCACGAAGCCCGGCGGCGACGGGCCCGTCCAGCGGCGGACAGGAACAGGTCGAGCGTGCGCACCGCCGCGCCGGCGGGTCGGCCGCCTCCAGGCACTTGATCCGCAGCCCGACGAACGGCGGCGCCGGGCCACGGCGAGCAGCGCCGCACGGCGGCGGCCGGCCGCGGCGTCCTCCTCGGCGTCGGCGCGCACGCCGTAGCCGTCCTCGAAGTCGATCCGCAGGTCCTCGATCGGCTCCCGGCGTCAGCTTGGCCACGACCCGGTCGCGCAGCTCCGTCGGGGAACGGCAGCGGCGGCGACGCGTCCAGGGACGCGCCAGCGCGGCGGCGCCCCACGCCGACGCCACGGCCCGGCGCGACACCGGTCGGCCGGCACGTAGACGGTGTGCACGGGCTGCCGCCCGGCGCCGCGGCCCGGCGGCCGGCGCCCGCAGCGCGGCGTCGACCGGTGCCGAGCCGCTCGGTCGAGTTCCGCGTAGACCGAGTCCGGCAGCCGTCCGCTCATCGCGGTCCCGGTCGATGTGTTCGGGCGGACCGGGACCCGGGTCAGCGGCCAGCCCGGTGGCGGCCCGGATCGCCGCGACGATCGCCGGGGTGGAGGAGATCGTCGGCGGCTCGCCGACCCCGCGCAGCCCGTAGGGCGCGTGCGGGTCGGCCAGCTCCAGCACGTCCACCGTCATCGGCGGCATGTCGAGGATGGTGGGGATCAGGTAGTCGGTGAACGACGGGTTGCGGACCAGCCCGTCGACCACCTGGATCTCCTCCATCAGCGCCAGCCCGAGCCCCTGCGCGGTGCCGCCGTGGATCTGCCCGACCACGCGCCTGCGGGTTGATCGCCTTGCCGACGTCCTGCGCGGTGGCGATCTCGACCACCCGGACCAGGCCCAGCTCGACGTCGACGTCGACGATGGCCCGGTGCGCGGCGAACGCGTACTGCACGTGCGCGTCGCCCTGCCCGGTGACCGGGTCGAGCGGCGAGGTCGGCCGGTGCCGCCACTCGCACGGTCTCCTCGACGGCGTCGTCGCCGAGCAGCTCGACCAGCGTCGCGACCACCGCGCCGTCGCACGCGACCACCTTGCCGCCGACCAGCGAGAGCTCGGCGGTCGCCGGCCGAGCCGGGCCAGCACCGTCGCCCGCACCGCCTGGCAGGCCGCCCGCACCGCGCCGCCGGTCATGTACGTCTGCCGCGACGCCGACGACGACCCGGCGCTGCCGACCGTGGTGTCGGCGGTCGCGACGGTGACCCGCTCGACGCCCAGCTCGGTGCGGGCGATCTGCGCCTGCACCGTGACCAGGCCCTGGCCGACCTCGGCCGCGGCGGTGTGCACGAGCACCGCCGGCTCGCCGCCGACGCACCTCCAGCCGCACCCGGGCGGTCGAGTAGTCGTCGAAGCCCTCGGAGAAGCAGACGTTCTTGATGCCGATCGCGTAGCCGACGCCGCGCACGCACGCCCTCGCCGTGGGTGGTGTTGGCGACCCCGCCCGGCAGCTCGCGCGGGTCGCCGGCCGCCGGGGCCGGCATCGGCCGGTCGCGCGACCAGCGCGCAGCAGCTCGGCCACCGGCGCCGGGCCGTCGACGACCTGGCCGGTCGGCATCACCGAGCCGGTCGTCATCGCGTTGCGCGCGCCGGACCTCCACCGGGTCGAGCGCCGAGCGCGGCGGCCAGCTTGTCCATCTGCGACTCGTACGCGAAGCACGCCTGCACCGCGCCGAAGCCGCGCATCGCGCCGCACGGCGGGTTGTTGGTGTAGGCGCCGTAGGCGTCGATCGCGACGTTCGGCACGTCGTACGGGCCGACGCCGAGCGAGGCCGCGTTCGCCACCACGGCCGGGGTGCGACGAGGCGTACGCGCCGCCGTCGAGCACGATGCGCGCCTTGACGTAGACCAGCCGGCCGTCGCCGGTCGGCGCCGTGCTCGTACCGCAGCCGCGCCGGATGCCGGTGCACGTGCCCGAAGAACGACTCCTCCCGGCCGTACACCATCTTCACCGGCTTGCCGGTGTGCAGCGCCAGCAGGCAGGCGTGCACCTGCATCGACAGGTCCTCGCGGGCGCCGAACGCGCCGCCGACGCCGGCCAGGCGTCAGCCGCACCTTCTCCGGCGGCAGGCCCGAGGCAGGCGGCGACCTGCCGCTGGTCGACGTGCAGCCACTGGGTGGCGACGTACAGGTCGACCCCGCCGTCCTCGGCCGGCACGGCGAGCCCGGACTCCGGGCCGAGGAACGCCTGGTCCTGCATGCCGACCTCGTACTCGCCGGTGACCACCACGTCGGCCGGTCACGCGCCGTCCGGGTCGCCCGTGCCGGACGCGGCAGCGTGCCGGACCAGGTTGCCGTGCCGGTGGACCTGTCGGCGCGCCGGTGCCGAGCGCCGCCCGTCGGCGTCGGTGACCGGCGGCAGCACCTCGTAGTCGACCACGATCCGGGCGGCGGCCCGGCGGGCGGTCTCCGGGTGGTCGGCGGCCACGATCGCGACCGGCTCGCCCTGGTAGCGCACCTGGTCGATGGCGAGCACCGGCTGGTCGGCGATCTCCAGGCCGTAGAGCTTGGCGCCGGGCACGTCGTCGGCGGTGAGCACCGCGTAGCACGCCGGGCAGGGCCAGCGCGGCCGGCGATGTCGATGGCGCGGATCCGGGCGCGCGGGTGCGGGCTGCGCAGCGTCGCGCCCCACAGCATCTCGTCGGCCCACAGGTCGGAGGAGTAGGCGAACTCGCCCGTCACCTTCAGCGTGCCGTCGGGCCGCAGCGGCCGAGGTGCCCGACGCCGCCGCGCGACGGTCGGTCGGTGTCGCGCGTGACGTGTCGGTCATCGGCGCCCTCCGCATCAGCGCGCGGTGCGGCCGCGGCGGGTGCGCCGGGTCAGGTCGACGGTCGTCGGCGGTACGCAGCTCGCCGTACTCGACGACGGTCCGGCCGCCGACGGTGCAGCAGCTCCAGCGGTGGCCGGCGGGCCGAACACCAGCGCGGCGACCGGGTCGTCGATGCCGGCGTGCCCGAGGCCGTCGAGGCGCCACAGCGCGAGGTCGGCGAGCTTGCCCTTCTCGATGCGAGCCGAGCTCGTCGTCCCGGCCGAGGCAGCGGGCGCCGCCGATGGTGCCCAGCCGCGAGCGCCTCGCGGGCGGTCAGCGCCGGTCGGCCCGCCGCGCAGCCGGGCCGCGTAGAGCGCCTGGCGCAGCTCGGCGCCGAGCTGGCCGGCCTCCTGCGAGGCCGGCGCCGTCGACGCCGAGCCCGACCGGCACGCCGGCGTCGAGCAGGTCGCGCACCGGGGCGATGCCGGCGCCGAGCCGGGCGTTGGAGCTCGGGCAGTGCGCGACCCCGGTGCCGGTGGCGGCCAGCTTGCCGATCGCGGCGTCGTCGAGGTGCACCGCGTGGGCCAGCCAGACGTCGTCGCCGAGCCAGCCGAGCCGCTCGGCGTACTCGACCGGCGTGCAGCCGAACTGCTCGCGGCAGAAGTCCTCCTCGTCGACGGTCTCGGCCAGGTGGGTGTGCAGCCGCACGCCGTGCCGCGCGGGCCAGCGTCGGCCGCCTCGCGCCATCAGCCGGCCGGTCACCGAGAACGGCGAGCAGGGCGCGACCGCGATCCGCAGCATCGAGTCGGGCGCCGGGTCGTGGTAGCGGGTCGATCGCCTCCTCGGTGGCGGCCAGCGCGGCGTCGGTCTCCTCGACCACCTCGTCCGGCGGCAGCCCGCCGGCCGACGCGCCGAGGTCCATCGAGCCGCGGGTCGGGTGGAACCGCAGCCCGACCTCGCTGCGCCGCGTCGACCTGGGCGGCCATCAGGTCGCCGGCCGCTCGCGCGGGTAGACGTAGTGGTGGTCGGTGCTGGTCGTGCAGCCGGACAGGGCCAGCCAGCCGAGGCCGGCCGCGGTGGTCGCCGCGACGATCTCGGCGTCGATGCCGGCCCAGACCGGGTAGAGCTCGGTCAGCCAGCTCGAACAGGGTGCCGTCCTGGGCCAGCCCGCGGGTCGCCCACTGGTACAGGTGGTGGTGGGTGTTGACCAGGCCGGGGGTGAGCAGGCAGCCGGTGCCGTCGACCCGGCGCACCGACGTGGAACCGGCCGGCGTGCCCGGCGCCGACCGCGGCGATCCGGCCGTCGTCGCCGACCACCACGTGCCCGTCGGCGTACTCGGTGCCGGCGGCGTCGACGGTGGCGATCGCGCAGTTCTCGATGCAGGATCATGACTCGCTCCCGCCGGCGGCAGCCGGACCGCGTCCAGGATCTTCTCGTAGCCGGTGCAGCGGCACAGGTTGCCGGCCAGCGCCTCGCGGATCTCCGGGTCGGTCGGCGCGGGATCGCGGGCCAGCAGGTCGTGCACGGCGACGATCAGGCCGGGCGTGCAGAACCCGCACTGGACGGCGCCGGCGGCGAGGAACGCCTGCTGCACCGGGTCGAGCTGGTCCTCGCCGGAGCCGGGCGCGAGCCCTTCGACCGTGGTCACCGTCGCGGCCCTGCGCCTGGCCGGCCGCGACCAGGCAGGCGCAGACCGGCAGGCCGTCGAGGTAGACCGTGCACGAGCCGCACTCGCCCTGCTCGCAGGCGTTCTTCGCGCCGGGCAGGCCGAGCCGCTCGCGCAGCACGTAGAGCAGGCTCTCGCCGGGCCAGACGTCGTCGGCCTGCCGCGCCTCGCCGTTGACCGTGCAGGTGACCCTCATCGCCGCACCTCCCAGATCCGTCCAGGCCCAGCCCAGCGTCCGGCGGGCCAGCACGGCCAGCGCGTGCCGCCGGTAGGCGGCGGTGCCGCGCACGTCGTCGATCGGGCCGCGCCGCCGCGCCGACCAGGTCGCCGAACCGGGTCGACCAGCGCCGCCGGCACCGGGCCGCGGGTCTCCCAGGGCAGCTCGGCGGCGAGGAACGTCGGCCGCCTCGGTGGCGCGCAGCGGGGTCGGCGCGGCCGAGCCGATGCCGGTGCCGACCGTGCGCGTCCGCGGGTCCGAGCGACAGCGCGAACGAGCAGACCGCGATCACCATCGCGTTGCGGGTGCCGACCTTGGCGAACTGCTGCGGGCCGGGCCGCGTCGGCACCAGGAACGCGGCGATCAGCTCGTCGGGCGCCAGCCGCTGCGCTTGGGCGCCGACGAAGAACTCGTCGACCGGCACCCGGCGGGTGCCCCGCACCGAGGCGAGCTCGACCAGCGCGCCGGCGGCCAGCAGCGGCGGGTGCGCGTCGCCGGCCGGCGACGCGGAGCCGAGGTTGCCGCCGACCGTGCCCCGGTTGCGGATCTGCGGCGAGCCGACCGTGCGGGACGGCCAGCGCCAGCCCGGGCAGCCGCCCGGCCAGCTCGTCGATGAGCCGCCGGTAGGTGCACGCCGGCGCCGATCCGCAGCAGGTCGCCGTCGGTGCCCCAGTCGGTCAGCCCGGCCGACCCGGGTCAGGTCGAGCAGCGCCGCCGGCCGGCGCCGGTCGAAGTTGAGCTCGACCATCACGTCGGTGCCGCCGGCGATCGGCACCGCGTCGGGGTGCTCGGCCTTCGCGGCCAGCGCCTCGGCCCAGTCGGCCGGTCGCAGGAAGTCCATGGTCACCACGCTTCCGGCGCCGGCGGCGCGTCGTCGCGCAGCACGGTGCCCTCGATCAGCCCGTACGGGCGGTCGGTGGCGACGAAGACCTCGTTGTCGTTGTCCAGCCCGAACGGCGCCAGGTCGACCAGGAAGTGGTGCTGGTTCGGCAGCGACAGCCGGACCTCGGCGATCTCCGGCTGCTGCTCGAGCGCCCGGCTGCCCATCGCGTACAGGGTCTGCTGCAGCGAGCGGCTGTAGGTGCCGACGAACGCGTCGACCAGCGCGTCGCGACGCCCTGGTAGGAGGCGCCCCACGACGGGCCGTCGCCGACCGACGCCCAGCGCCAGCGGGCGGCGACCGCGGTGGCCAGGATCCGGTCGGTGGCCTCCGGCAGCGTGGTGTAGCGGTCCCGGACGAAGCCGAGGAACTCGGAGTCGGTGGTGTTCATCAGCACCAGGCCGGTCAGCCCGGTGACCACGTGCGACGCGTCGCCGGTCACGGTGACCGTCGCGGTCCGGGTCGCGCCGCCGTCGCGGGCGAACGAGTGCGGGCCCGAGCCGCGACCACGGGTGCTCGACCAGGTCGACCCGGGCCCAGGTGATGCTCGGCTGGGTGTCGACGAAGTGCCGGGCCAGCCGCAGGCCGAACGCCTCGGGCTCGCCGACGCCGTAGCGCTCGCGAACGCGTACACCGTGTTCTTCTGCGTGTCGGTCGGCAGCACGCCGCTGTTGTCGCCGTCGGTGCGCGGCGGCCAGGTCGCCGGCGAGCGCCACGCTGACGTTGAGGTCGCGCAGCTCGTGCGCGGCGCCGTCGCGGACCACCCGGACCAGGCGGACCTCGGCCTTGCCGTACCGGTTGTCGCCGAGGGTGATCGCCATCGGGTCAGCTCCCCCGGTAGGTCGTGTAGCCGTGCGCGGCTGAGCAGCAGCGGCACGTGGTGGTGCTGGTCGGGCGCGGTGACCTGGAACCCGACGGTGATCTCCGGGAAGAAGGTCGCGCCGTCGAGGTAGCCCGCGACGTCGAAGACCAGCCGGTAGTCGCCGGCCGACCCAACCGTCTTGGCCGGGACCCAGTCCCGCAGCCGGCCGTCGTCGTCGGTGCGCCCCTTGGCCAGCGTCTCGGCGCCGCGTTCGAGCCGCACCGGCGACGCCGGCCGCCGGGCGGCCGCGCTCGAGGTCGAGCACGTGGGTGGACAGCGGCGCGGTCGGGTCGGTGACCAGCCGCTCCAGCCGCAGCAGCGCGATCTTGCGGAGCTCCTCCTGGACCGCGCGGCGCTCGGTCTCCTCGTCGTTGTCGAGCCGGTGCCGCAGCGCGTCGAGGATCTCGGCCTGCGACTTGCCGGTCGCGAAGATCAGGAACACGTGGTCGAAGCGGCGCTCGTAGTCGAGGTTGGCCCGCTTGAGCGCGGTGCGGGTGTCGGCGTCGGCCGCCACGCCGGCCTGCTCGCGCGCGGGACCAGGCGGCCTCCCGGTCGCCGCCGGCCGGGCCGCTCGCCGATGCGCGGGTGCGCGGAGATCGCGAGCGAGACGTCGGCCCAGCTCAGCCGGCGCAGTGCGGCGTCAGCGGCGGCGAGCAGGGCGGCCCGGTCTGGGTAGGGACGGCCGGCGGCAACCGCCTCCGACCCAGCGCGGGCGCCGCGCAGCAGGCGAGCAACTCGCGCTCGGCCTCGGCGGGCGGGAGCCGGTTGAACCGGTCGACGTCGGCGATGACGCCCCCTTAAAAGATGGATACCGCATGACTACTCCAGCGGACGCCCCCGATCAAGACGTTGCGCACCCGGATCCGGCGTGTCTTGGCCATCCGGGGTGTCCAGGTCGGTGTCGTCGGCGATGTCGCCGCACGGCACGACGGTGACGTCGGCGCGTGTGCCCGCAAATAGGCGCGGGCGCCCGCGTCGCCGGTGGCGGTCGCCGGCGACACCGGCCCAGTGGTCGCGGCCGAGCACGACCGGGTGGCCGCGGCGGCCGTCGTAGCCGCCCATCGCCAGGGTCTCCGGTGCCGGCACCGGCGGCGACCCGGGCGACGGCGGCGGGGGTGACGCCGGGCATGTCGACCAGCAGCACGGCGCGGCGGCGGCGGCGGTGGCTGTCGAGCGCCTCGAGACCGGCGCGCAGTGACGAGGCCATTCCGCTGGCCCAGTCCGGGTTGTCGACGAGCACCGCGTCGCCCAGGTCGGCTTCGGCGCGGACCCGGTCGGCGGCGGCGCCGACCACGACGTAGACCGGGTCGAGGCCGCCGGCGCGGGCGGTGGCGACGGCGCGCTCGACCAGAAGTGAGCCGTCGCGGCGGACGAGCGCCTTGGGTCCGCCGTAGCGCCGGCCGGCGCCGGCGGCGAGCACGAGCCCGGCCGTCGTCATGCCTCCAAACCTAGTCTCGGCGAGAAAATCTTGGACAATACACCCTGATATGCCCGATAAGCGTGCTATCTACATCGGCCTTTCGGCTAGCTTTTCGCTAGCCGTCCGGGCTACGGTGACTTCCGAACGGCTATCCATGCTCCACAGCAAACATCAGCACCACTCATATATCGCGCACGAGTGCAGGAGGTCCCCCCATGACCGTGCAGACGGTGGACAAGGTCGACGCAGCACGTACCGAGGCGCGCGTCATCGCACGAAGCCCACCGACACCGCGACCGAGCTGCTCACCGCGATGGCCGCGCTGCCCGCCGGCCACCCGTCCCGGGCCGCGCTGCGCGACCGCACCATCGAGGCCTGGCTCCCCCTGGCCCAACCACCTCGCCCACCGCTACAGCGGCCGCGGCGAACCCACCGACGACCTGCTCCAGACCGCCGCCGTCGGCCTGATCAAGGCCGTCGACAAGTTCGACCCCTCGCCGCGGTGTCGACTTCGCCGGCTACGCCATCCCGACCATCATCGGCGAGCTCAAGCGGCACTTCCGCGACCGCACCTGGGACATCCGGGTGCCCCGCCGGCTGCAGGAGCTGCGGCTGTCCATCTCGGAAGCCAACAGCACGCTGCTGCAGACGCTCGGCCGCTCGCCGACGGTCGCCGACATCGCCGCCCACCTCAAGATCACCGAGGAAGAGGTCCTGGAAGGTCTGGAAGGCGCCCGCGCCTACAACGCGGTGTCGCTGTCCACCCCGACCGGCGACGGCGAGCGCGGCACCGAGCTCGGCGACCTGCTCGGCTCCGAGGACACCTCGTTCGAGCTGGCCGAGCTGCGGGTCGCCCTGGGCCCGGCGCTGGCCACCCTCGACGAGCGCGAGCAGAAGATCCTCACGCTGCGCTTCTACGGCAACCTGACCCAGTCGCAGATCGCCGACCAGATCGGCGTCTCCCAGATGCACGTCTCCCGGCTGCTCGCCCGCGCGCTGACCAAGCTGCGCGGCCAGCTCGGCGACTCGGTCTGAGGTCTGAAGCCCTGAGCAGCACGGATCGGGCCGTACCAGCGCTGATTTTGGTTCAATTCGGACTAAAAGCCGCTACTCTGCGGAGATGCTGGTATGGCCCGGCCGGCGCTACCCGCTCGGTGCGACATACGACGGGGTCGGCACGAACTTCGCGGTGTACTCCGCGGTCGCCGAGGCGGTCGAGCTGTGCCTGTTCGACGCCGCGGGCGACGAGCAGCGGATCGACCTCACCGAGGTCGACGCGTACGTCTGGCACGTGTTCCTGACCGGTGTCCAGCCGGGGCAGCGCTACGGGTTCCGGGTCTACGGGCCATGGGATCCCGCCAAGGGCCTGCGCTGCAACCCGCACAAGCTGCTGCTCGACCCCTACGCGAAGGCCATCGACGGTGACGTGCGACTGGCACCCGGCGCTCTACGGGCACGACCAGCGCGACCCGGACACCATGTCGACCACCGACTCGGCGCCCTACCTGCCGAAGGCGGTCGTGGTGAACCCCTACTTCGACTGGGGCAACGACCGCACGCCGCGCACGCCCTACCACGACACGGTGATCTACGAGGCGCACGTCAAGGGGCTGACCGCCCGGCTGCCCGAGGTTCCGGAGGAGCTGCGCGGCACGTACGCGGGGCTGGCCCACCCGGCGTCGATCGAGCACCTGAGCCGGCTCGGGGTGACCGCCGTCGAGTTGATGCCGGTGCAGCAGTTCGTGCACGACCAGCACCTCACCGACCGGGGCCTGCGCAACTACTGGGGCTACAACACGATCGGCTATCTTCGCGCCCTACCACGGCTACTCCGCGATGGGCCGGCACGGCCAGCAGGTGCAGGAGTTCCGCGGGATGGTGCGGGCGCTGCACGCCGCCGGCATCGAGGTGATCCTCGACGTCGTCTACAACCACACCGGCGAGGGCAACCACCTCGGGCCGACGCTGGGCTTCAAGGGCTTCGACAACCCCGGCTACTACCGGCTGTCCGACGAGGACCCGCGCTACTACATGGACTACACCGGCACCGGCAACAGCGCTCAACGTGCGCAGCCCGATCTCGCTCCAGCTGATCATGGACTCGCTGCGCTACTGGGTGCAGGAGATGCACGTCGACGGGTTCCGGTTCGACCTGGCCGCCGCCCTGGCCCGCGAGTTCTACGAGGTCGACCGGCTCTCGACGTTCTTCGAGGTGGTGCAGCAGGACCCGGTGGTCAGCGCGGTCAAGCTGATCGCCGAGCCGTGGGACGTCGGGCCGGGCGGCTACCAGGTCGGCAACTTCCCACCACTGTGGACCGAGTGGAACGGCAAGTTCCGGGACACCGTCCGCGACTTCTGGCGCGGCGAGCCGGGCAGCCTGGCCGAGTTCGCCACCCGGATCAGCGGCTCCGCCGACCTCTACCAGGACGACGGCCGCCGGCCGGTGGCCAGCATCAACTTCGTCACCTGCCACGACGGCTTCACCCTGGGCGACCTGGTCGCCTACAACGACAAGCACAACGAGGCCAACGGCGAGGACAACCGCGACGGCTCGTCGACAACCGGTCGTGGAACTGCGGTGTCGAGGGCCCGACCGACGACCGCGACGTGCTCGCGCTGCGGGCCCGGCAGCGCCGCAACTTCCTCGCCACCCTGTTCCTCTCGCAGGGCGTGCCGATGCTCGGGCACGGCGACGAGATGGGCCGGACCCAGCGCGGCAACAACAACGGCTACTGCCAGGACAACGAGCTCACCTGGGTCGACTGGGATCGAGGTCGACGAGCACCTGCTGGCGTTCGTCCGCAAGCTGGCCGCGTTCCGGGCCCGGCACCGGATCTTCCGCCGCCGCCGGTTCTTCACCGGCGCGCCGGTCGCCGAGCCGGGACGTGACCACCCCGGTCGCCGACATGGCCTGGTTCACGCCCGACGGCGCGCCGATGCTCCGACTGGGACAGCGTCGTCAACGCGCTCACCCTGTTCGTCAACGGCGAGGGCATCAAGGAGCGCGGCCGGTACGGGCAGCGCCAGGTCGACGACTCGTTCCTGCTCTGCTTCAACGGCCACCACGAGCCGCTCCCGTTCGCCCTGCCCCCGGCCGAGTACGGCGAGAAGTGGCAGGTCGTCTTCGACACGCGCGCCGGACGCGGCTGAGCACGATGGACCCCGCGCCCACCGTCGCCGCCGGCGGCCGGACCACCGTCGCGGAGCGCAGCCTGCTCGTCTTCGACCGGGAAGTGTGAGGTGTCCGGCCGGGTCGTCTACGCGGTGGACGACCTGTCCGCCTGACCGACCTGGCCGGCCTCGGCGTCGACACCGTCGAGATCGAGCCGCCGGAGGACGAGGAGCGTGCTCCGCCGCTTCGTGGTGGCCGCCCGGGCCCGCGGGCTCGGTGTCACGCTGCGGCTGGCCAGCGACCGCATCCTCGGCCCGGCCGTGGTCGACCACGTGGTGCAGTGGCTGGCCGGCTACGCCCTCGACGGGGTGCGGCTGGACGGCCCGCCGGCGCCGGTGCCGCTGGGCGAGTTCGTGGCGGCGGTCGGCGCCCTCTCCGAGCATCTCGGCCGGCCGCTGACGCTGGCCGAGTCCAACCGGTTCCTGGTGCCCGCCGAGGGCGGCGTGCTCGGCACTCTCGACGGCGTCAGCGCGTGGCTGTGGCGGAGCGGGCGACGCGGACTCCGGCTGCCCGACCCGGTGCCTGCCGCTCTCGCCGCCGCCCCCGGGCACGGTGGCCACGCTGACCGGGCTGCGCGACGTCGCGGCGACGCTGCTGCTGACCGCGCCGCTGACCCCGCTGCTGTCGAAGGCCGACGACCTGCCGCCGGCGACGCTGCGGGCGCTGACGGCCCTGCGCCGGGCCCACCCCGAACTGGCCGCAGCCAGCCCGGAACCGACCCGGCCCATCCGCCGCGGCGCCGAGGTGATCACCATGCGGCGCGGCGCGCTGGTGGTGGCGGCGAACATCGGCCTCGCGCCGGCCCGGGTCGGCCTGCACGGCGTACCCCGGTCGGTGCTGTTCACCACCGCCCCGGGCGTGAGCCTCACGCACACCAGCGTCGACCTGCCCCCGGAGTCGGCCGCCGTGATCGCCTGCTGCAGGTTCGACCAACCCTGAGAGCTATCGTCGGTGCCGGATAACGGCCTGGGGAGGCGCTCGGTGGGTGTATCGGTGCTCGGGCTGGGTGCTGACCACGGTCGTTCTCGTGGTCCTGCTCGCGGTCGACCTGCTCGCGGTGTCCCGCCGCAAGGACGCGATCACCCCGTCCGGCGCCGCCCGGTGGATCGGGCTCTACGTCGGCCTGGCGCTGGTCGCCTCCGTCGTGCTGCTGTTCTGGCTGGGCCGGGAGACGGCCGAGCAGTTCGTCGCCACCTACCTGACGGAATACAGCCTCAGCGCCGACAACCTGTTCGTCTTCATGCTGATCATCGGCCGGTTCGCGGTGCCGCCGACGCGGTCGAAGAGGTGCTGACGGTCGGCATCCTGCTCTCACTCGGCCTGCGCATCGCCTTCATCGCCGCGGGCAGCGCCGCCGTGCACGCGTTCAACTGGCTGTTCTACCTCTTCGGCGCGTTCCTGGTCTACACGGCCGTCAAGCTTCTGGGCTCGCTGCGCGACAAGGGCGGCGAGGAGGAGAAGCCGCCCGGCGTCGCGCTGCTGTCCCGGCTGATCCCGGCCACCGACGTGTACGCGGGCCGGCGGTTCACCACCATGGTCGACGCGCGCCGGGTGCTCACCCCGATCCCGCTGGTGATCGCCGCGATCGGCCTGGCCAACCTGGTGTTCGCGCTGGACTCGCTGCCGGCCGCGTTCGGCCTGACGCAGAGCGCGTTCGTGATCGTCACCGCCAACGCGTTCGCGATGCTCGGCCTGCGGCAGCTCTACTACGTGGTCGGCGGCCTGCTGGAGCGGGTCGTCTACCTGCCCGTCGCGCTGGCGGTGATCCTCGGTTTCATCGGCGTCAAGCTGGTCTTCGAGGCACTGCGCGGCTCGCACGTCGACGCGCCGGAGATCGGCGTCGGCCCGTCGCTGGCCACCATCGTCGGCGTGCTGGCGCTCGCGGTGGTGGCCAGCAGCTTGCGCAACCGCCGCGCCTCTAGATCGGCCGCAGGCGTAGCAGGTCGGGCGTGAGCTCGACGATCTCGTAGCCGGTGGGCGCGCCGGCAGACCGGGTGCCCGGCGGATAGGTCAGGGCGATCCGGCCGCCCGCCGGCGCCGTCCACCGGCCGACCGACGCCACCGGCGCGTCGGTCGGGCCGGGGCGCAGGTCGGCGAACGTGCCGTCGGAGCGGAACTCGATGCCGTCGCGCCCGCGGGCCGGCGGCAGCGGGCGGTCGGCCGGGCGGTAGACGCGCACGCCGGCGGCGTCTTCCTCCCGCACGTGCACCCACCGCCGGAACAGGGCCGCGGGCGGCGTCGTCACGACGTGGCCGCCGCCGCGAGCAGGCCCGAGCGCGGGCCGCGCAGCGCCGCCGCCATCCGCACCGCCTGGCCGCGGGTGAACATGACCATGGCGGCGTCGTCGGTGTAGTCCATGTAGTTCACGAACATGTCGCCGTGCGGTGCGTTGCCGCAGGACACCTTCGGGTACGTCGGGCCGCCCGTAGTTGGGTCCCGCCTGGTTGGGCGTGTCGGCCACGAAGTCGTCGCCGCCGCAGCCGTCACCGTCGTCGCCCCAGATGTGGCGCAGGTTGAGCCAGTGGCCGACCTCGTGCGTCGACGTGCGGCCGAGGTCGAACGGCGCCGCCGCGGTGCCGGCCGAGCCGAACGCGGTGTGCGTGACCACGACCCCGTCGGTCTCCGCCGGGCCGCCCGGGAACTGGGCGTAGCCGAGCAGGCCGCCGCCGAGCTGGCAGACCCAGAGGTTGAGGTGGGTGTCGGTGGAGACCGGGTCGACTCCGCCGGTGCGGGCCGACTTGACGCCGTCGTCGGTGTCGAACGCCGTCACGTCGGTGCGGGTGCGGGTCACGTCGGCCAGCGTGAACTCGACGTCGGCGTCGGCCGCCACCGTGGCCCACACCGGCGGCAGCACCGCGAGGTCGGCGTTGCGTTTGCGGAAGTCGCGGTTGAGCCCTTCCAGCTGGGTCGCCACCTGGTCGTCGCCGACGTTCTGCTCGGACCGCGACCAGACCACGTGCACGATCGTCGGGATGGTCACCAGGCCCAGCGGCGGCGGATCCTCGCGGGCGGCGCCGAAGGTGAAGGTCTCGATCTCTTCGCGGGCCCGGGCGTAACCGGGGTCGCTGTCCAACAGCCGGCGGTGCACCGGCATCGTGCCGCACCAGTCCCGCGCCGCGCCGGGCGCGAGCCGCCCTCCATCAACTGCCATCGCGCCATTCTCCCGGCCTTGGGCGGTCCCGCACTAGCTGATCTTGGACTCTTCGCGGTACCACCGGATGGCCGGACGGTGCGATCCGGATGGCCGAGAAGGTGATCTACTAGAGACAACCGCCGCACATCCTGGCATCCTGCCTGCCATGACGCTTCTGCTGCGGTCCGTAGCGCTGACCGACCGCGGTCTGGTCCGGCGGGCGAACCAGGACGCGGTATACGCGGGCGCCCGGCTGCTCGCCGTCGCCGACGGGATGGGCGGAATGGCCGCCGGCGACCTGGCGAGCGAGATCACCATCGAGGCCGTCGCCGCTGCTGACGCCGACCATCCGGCCGCCGAGCTCGTGGAGGCGATGCGCACCGTGATCGACGCCGCCGGCGACCGGATCCGGGCCGCGGTGGCCGAGGACCCGACCCGCGACGGCATGGGCACGACGCTGACCGCGCTGCTGTTCGCGCCGGACAACAGCGCGCTCACGTTGGCGCACGTCGGCGACTCACGCGCCTATCTGCACCGCGACGGCCGCACCCAGCAGATGACCAAGGACGACACGTTCGTGCAGATGCTCGTCGACGAGGGCGTGATCACCCTGGACGAGGCGCACGTGCACCCGCGCCGCGCGGTGGTCACCCAGGCGCTGCAGGGCGACCCCGTCGAGCCGGCCTTCACCACGCTCACACCGGTGGCCGGCGACCGCTGGCTGCTGTGCAGCGACGGGCTGTCCAATGTGGTACGCGAGGACACGATCTCGGACGTGCTGCGCACCCACCCGGACCGGGGAGCCTGCGCCGCCCGCCTGATCGACCTGGCCCGGCGGGCCGGCGGCCCCGACAACATCACCGTGATCGTCGCCGACCTGGAAGCCGCGGCATGATCCGCCGGGTGCTGGTGTCCCTGGCCGCGTTCGCGGTCGGCCTGGTCGCCCTCGGGCCGGTCGGCGAAGTGGTCTTCTACGGCCTCGAGGCCTTCCCGGTCGGCGCCGACGGCAAGGGTGCCCTGCGGATCGTCTCGGCCACCGGGGCCATCGTCCTGCTCCTGGTCGGGGTCGCCGCCGGCGCGGCGGTCCGGGGCCGGGCCCGCGGCTGGCCCGTCGTCGCGGTGGCGCTGCTGGTCGGCGGCCTGTTCGCCGCGTACGCACCGCTGGACCCGGACTCCGCCTTCGGCGAGCTCCACCCGCTGGTCCGTCCGGTGGCGGCCATCGTCGGTGGCATCGTGCTCGGCGGGCTGGCGGTCGCGGTGCTGCCGGCGTCGGCGGCCGGTGGCGACCCTTGGCCGGTGGCGGCGTTCGCGGCCGGTGCGGTGGTGACGATCACGCGCGTGCCGGAGTTCCTACCGAGCCTTCCCGAGCTGCGCCAGTTGGGCTGGTCCGACGTCGTCGCGTTGCTGCTCGCCACGGTGGCCGCGATCGCGGTCCGTCCGACCGGCGAGCCCCGCGCGCCCGGCATCGCCGCGGTCACCAAGGTCGCGCTGCTCGGTGCCGTCGTCGGAGCCGCCTTCCACATGGAGTACGTCGGCCGCTCCACCACCTCGGCACCCGGCGCCGTGGTCGTCCTCGTGCTGCTGCTCACCCTCGCCGTCTGGGTCGGCCTGACCTGGGTGCTGGTCGGGTGGAGCGGCCGGGTCGCCGGCGCCGATGCCGCCCGCTTCGCGCTGACCTGCGCCGGTGCCACCGGTGTCCTGTTCACGGCCGGCGGCGGCAGCCTGGGCACCATGTACGCGACCGACTGGATCCCCCTGCTGGGCTTGGCCGCCGCGATCGCCGGTGTGCTGCTGACCCGCATCCGCCCAGCGGTCCCATGGGACGCGGCCGGGTTGGCCGTGGCCGCGGTGGTCACGCTGGTCAGCGTCGCGGTGGAGACCATCGTCGTCCCGCTCTCCGCCGTCGGCATGGCCGCGGCCGCGTTCACGCTCGGCGCCGCGCTGGCCCGCACGGCCACCGCCGGCGCGATCTGCGGCCTGCTGACCGTCGCGCTGACGCTGCCCGTCCTGATCGGCGTCGTCACCCAGCTCAACCACCTGGTCACCGAGGAGGGCGACGACCAGCAGGGCCGGCTGTCGGTGCTCGTCGTGTACGCGCCGATCTGGCTGATCGGACTGGTCACCGCGGCGCTGCTGGCCCGTCGGCCGCGCCCGGCCGCCACACCGGCCGAGCCGCTAGCGGTCGGCTGACTCGTACTCCCGCAGCAGTTCCCGTTCGCGCTCGGGCTTGGGGAACGCGAAGAACACCAGCAGACCGCCGACCGCGATCGCACCGATGCCGGCGACATAGGTCCACCGGTCGCCGTCCAGGAACGCCTCCCGGGCGGCGCCGACGATCTGCTCGGCGTACCGCGGGTAGCGCTGTGCGGTGTCGACGGCGCTGGCGAACGAGTTCTCCAGCTCGGTCTGGGTCGCGTCGATCGCCGGCTGGTACGCCGCCGGCGCACCGGCCAGCTCGCGGGCGAACGCGGTCGCGTAGCCAGCGGTCAGCAGTGCGCCGAACACCGACTGGAGCACCGCGCCGCCGAGGTCACGCTGTAGGTCGGCGGTGCCGGAGGCCATGCCCGCCCGGCGCACCGGCACCGAGCTCGTCAGCGCGTGCGACGCGGGCGTCCCGGCCAGCCCGACGCCGATGCCGATCAGCCCGTACGCCAGCGCCACCCGCCAGAACGCGATGTCCTCCTTCCACAGCAGCAGCATCGCCACGAAGCCGAGCAGGCAGAACAGGTAGCCGAGCAGCAGCGTGAGGCGGGAGCCGTGACGCCGGACGAGGACTGCCGACCGGGGTGCGACCAGCACCATCAGCGCGGCGGCCGGCAGGATCGACAGGCCCGCCTTGAGCGTGGAATAGCCGAGCACGTTCTGCAGGAACTGCTGGCCCACGAACATCGCGCCCATCAGCGAGCCGAACACGATGATCCCGGCGCAGGCCGCGACCCAGAACAGCCGCCGGCCGGCGTAGGTCAGGTCGTAGAGCGGATTGGCGGCCCGTCGCTGACGGAGCACGAACAGCACCGTCGCGACCACCGCGATGACGCCCAGGATGATCGCCCGCCGGCCGGCGCCCGGCACCGCCGCGTCGTTGATGGCGAGCACCAACGCCGCGACCAGCAGGATCGACAGCAGCCCGCCGAGGTTGTCGACCCGCCCGCCGCCCTCGTTGACGTGCGCGGGCACCAGCAGCGCGGCCAGCACCAGCGCGACCGCCGCCAGCGGGAGCGTGACCAGGAAGACCGCGCCCCACCAGAAGGACTCCAGCACCGCACCCGCGATGGTCGGGCCGATCGCGGCGATCGCGCCGCCGATCCCGGACCAGAGCGCGATCGCCTTCGTCCGCGCCGGTCCGGACCAGAGCGCGGTGATCAGGGCCAGCGTGGTCGGGTAGGCCATGCCGGCGGAGACCCCGCCGAGGATGCGGGCGATGATCAGCACGATGTCCGACGGCGACCAGGCGGCCAGCACGCTGATCGGCATCGCCAGCATCACACCCAACAGCAGCATCATCTTGCGGCCGTGCCGGTCGCCGAGCGCGCCGAGATAGAGCACCGAGGCGGCGAGCCCCAGCGAGTAGCCGATCGCGATCAGGTCGAGCCGGGTCTGCGTCGAGTCGAAGGCCCGGCCGATGTCGGGCAGCGCGACGTTGGCCACCGACAGGTTGAGGTTGGCCACCGACGCGACCAGGATCAGCGCGGTCAGCACCAGGCCCGCGCGCGCCGGGGCCGACGGAGTGCCGCGCTCGCCGGTCCGGGCAGCGGGTGCGGACGTCACCGCCGTGATGCTAATCGGGACATATGCCCCATACGGTCGATTCGCCGTATTGCGCGCCGACTCGTCGTAGGTTCGAAGGTGAGCATCCCCCTCGTTCCGGCAAGGAGGCCCATTATGTTCGTCCAGATCATCCAGGGCCATGTGCGCGACCCCGAACAGGTGAAGGCGGCCATCGACGCGTGGGTACGGGACCTCTCGCCCGGTGCCGACGGCTGGATCAACTCGACGGGCGGAGTGACCGACGACGGCCAGTTCATCGGTCTGGCCTGCTTCACCGACCTGAACTCGGCCCACTGCAACAGCGACCGGCCCGAGCAGAGCGAATGGTGGCAGCGGACGTCGCAGCTCTTCGACGGCGAGGTCACCTTCCACGACGCCGACGACGCGGTCGCCGACAACCCTGGTGACCCGACCCAGGCCGGTTTCGTGCAGATCGTGCAGGGCCAGGGAAGTGACCGCGACCGCGCGCTGACGCTGCTGCTGGGTGACTCCGAAGAGTGGGCCCGGTTCCGCCCCGAAGTGCTCGGCACCACCGCATGCTCGTACGGCGACGGGGAGTACACGATGGCCGTCTATTTCACCAACGAGCAGGACGCCCGTGCGAACGAGCGCAAGAAGCTGCCGCCGCACCTGGCCGAGGAGATGGCCGAGGTACGCCGGTTGCAGGTCCGCGAGACCAGCTACTTCGACCTGCACACGCCCTGGATCCAGGCGCCATGAGCGCCGGCAACGGGCACGCGCACCTGGGCCGCGCCGAGCGCGCCGCGGCGGGCCGCGCCGTCCGCAACGAGACGCCGCTCGACGCGCACGCCGCGACCGGCGTCGACAGTGACCGCGACCCGATCGGGCTGCTGATGGGCCAGGCCGAGTCGCGCGTACCGGAGCTCGTGCCGGTCCGGCACGCCCGGATGGCGGTCTCTCCGTTCACCTACTTCCGCGGCGCCGCCCTGCCGATGGCAGCGGACCTGGCCCGCGCGCCGCGCTCGGACCTGACGGTGCAGCTCTGCGGCGACGCGCACCTGGCCAACTTCGGTGCGTTCGCGTCTCCGGAGCGGCGGCTGGTGTTCGACTGCAACGACTTCGACGAGACGCTGCCCGGCCCGTTCGAGTGGGACGTCAAGCGGCTGGCGGCCAGCCTCGCGGTCGCGGCGCGCGACAACGGGTTCAAGCGCAAGGAGCGCAAGCAGATCGTCCGGGCGGGTGTCGAGGCGTACCGGAAGAACATCCGGAACTTCGCCGACCAGGGCCGGCTGGCGGTCTGGTACGCGCACCTCGACGTCGAGGCGACCATCCCGCGCTTCCGCGACCAGATCCGCCCCAAGGCGTACAGCGAGGCGACCTCAACGTTGGCCAAGGCCCGCGGCAAGGACAGCCGGCAGGCGCTGGAGAAATTGACCACAGTGGTCGACGGGCAGCGGCGGATCATCAGCCAGCCGCCGACCATCGTGCCGATCGAAGACGTGTTCAGCGGTCATGGAAAGCCAGCTGATCTACGGTCTGATCGGCGGCGTGGTCGAGTCGTACCAGCGCACCCTGCCGACCGACCGGCGGCACCTGCTCGGCGAGTTCTCCTGGTCCAGGTGGCCCGCAAGGTGGTCGGCGTCGGCAGCGTCGGCACCCGGGCGTGGATCGTGCTGCTCGAGACCGACGACGGCGAGCCGCTGTTCCTCCAGGCCAAGGAGGCGCAGAAGTCGGTGCTGGCCCGCTATGCCGGCGCCAGCCGCTATCGCAACCAGGGCGAGCGCGTGGTCGCCGGCCAGCACCTGATGCAGGCGCTCAGCGACATCTTCCTGGGCTGGACCCGGGTCCAGGCGCCGGACGGCGCGACCCGGGACTTCTACGTGCGCCAGCTGCGCGACTGGAAGTTCTCCGCGCCGATCGAGCGGATGCGCCCGGAGGGTCATCGCGCTGTACGCCCGGATGTGCGGCTGGACGCTGGCCCGGGCCCACGCCCGGTCGGGCGACCCGGTCGCGATCGGCGCCTACCTCGGGCGGCTCCGACCGCTTCGACCGGGCCATCGTGGCGTACTCCGAGGACTACGCCGACCAGAACGAGCGGGACCACACGGCGTTCTGCGAACACGTCAAAGACCAACTGGTCGGGGTGAGCCCGAACTAGCCCGCTCCTTCCGCGCCAGCGGCGACAGTCCGCCCAGGATCACCACGGAGGCGAACGGCAGCAGGTCGAGGTTGGCGGCGATCAGCACGAAGCCGAACAGCATGACCAGCGGGCTCCAGATCGGCAGGCGCCGGGCCGCGACGAGCTGACCGAGCAGCGTCAGCATGCCGAGCTGGAACAGCACCGGCAGGCCGACCATCGCGGCCTCGGGCAGCCCGGTCGGGATCGCCGGCACGAGGTCGGTGAGCGTCACCCAGAGGAACGCGGCGGCACCGACCAGCGCGGCGGCCAGGGCACCGTCGCGCAGGCGGCGCTGCCAGGGCTCCGGCACCGGCACGACCCGGTGGAGGCTGACCGCGAGCACGGCGAACAGCACGAACGCGAAGAAGAACGCCGTGTGCCCGACGTCCCAGGCGAGCCCGTTCCCGCGGTCACCGTCGAGCCCGTCGAGATACCTCATGATCCCGTAGAACAGCATGAGCAGCGGCGCCGCGAGGGCGGCGAACCTGGTCGTCGTGGTCATGTCCGAAGACTTCCAAGTCCGCCGCCCTGAGCGACATCGGGAAACTCCCTTGCTGCTCCCGTAGGGCTTTACCCCAGCCAGTCGAGGAGCTTGGCGCCCTGTTCCTTGATGGTCAGCACGGAGAAGACGCCGAAGAGCAGGACGCCCCAGATCAAAGCGATGACGCGGATGCCGCGCGGGCGCACGCGTTCCGGCAGGAACTTGCGGTTCACCAGCAGGAGCAGGCCCGAGTAGAGGAACATCATCAGGCCGCCGACGCAGGCGGAGATGACCAGCAGGACCAGCGGCTGGTCGAAGCCGCCGAGCAGGACGACGCACGCCGATCAGGACCAGGCCCCAGACCAGCGCGAAGTAGATCCGGCTCTCCGACACCCGGCGCAGGTAGCCGACCTTGAGCACGTCGGCGGCCAGCCGGCTGGTGTAGTCGACGATGCCCATCGCGGCGGCGAACAGGGAGACCGCACCGATGACCCAGAACAGGACGCCGAACCACTCGCCGACCAGCTCCTTGAGCCGCTCGCCCTCGACCTCCAGGAAGCCGACGCCGTTGGCCAGGCCGGGCACGCCGTAGACGGTCGAGTAGGACAGCAGCGACATCAGCGTGATGGTCACGATGGTGATCAGCACGAAGGTGTACGAGCTGCTCCTTGTTGGCCAGCTTCCACCACCGCTTCCACCGCGCCAGGTTGGCGTCGGTCGTCCTCGAACACGAAGCCGGCCGAGTCCGGCGCCGCCTCCTCGCGGCCGGTGATCGGGCTGACCAGGCGCGGCACGTACGCGCCCATGCCGAAGCCCTTGTCCCGGATCCAGTTGCTCTGCACGAGGTTCTGCCCGCCGCCGGCGCCGGCGAAGACCAGCGCGGAGAGCATCAGCGCGAAGCCCAGCTCGGTCGGGAACTCCGGCGCGGACCGACGTCGTGCCCGAGCGTCGACCAGGCGTCGGTGGTCGACCGCGAAGATCGACCGCGACCACGATGAAGAGCACGACCAGCGCCGACCTTGAGGAACTCGACCCGCTCCAGCACGGTGTAGATCACCGGCGCCAGGGTCAGCGTCACGCCGATCACCGCGAGCATGCCGATCGCGATCCAGCGCGGCTCGCCGCCGAAGAGGTAGGTCAGCATCGTCGCCGAGCTCGTCGCCCAGCCGGGCCAGAGGTTGGCGAAGTAGGTCAGGATCGCGAAGACCAGGCCCCAGTGCCGCCAGGTACCGGGAGAAGCCGGTCAGCGCGGTCTCGCCGGTGGCCAGCGTGTAGCGCTCGATCTCCATGTTGAGGAACCACTGGGTGATCAGGCCGACCGCCGCCGCCCAGAGGAAGACCAGGCCGACCTGCGAGGCGATGTACGGGAACAGGATGAACTCGCCGGAGGCCAGGCCGACGCCGGCGGCGATCACCCCCGGCCCGATGATCCGCCAGTGCGAGCGCGGTGGGTCGGGCAGGTCGCGGACCTTGACCTCGTGCAGGTGTCGGGAGCGGAAACGATCGGCGGCGGTCTGGGTCATGAGAGGCCTCCTGGGGGCAGGGTGGCGCCCTCCTTCCCCATATTCGACGACGTCAAACCCGTACAGTCCTCATCGTCCGGACTGTCCTTTATGTTACGAATAGGAGAGGCCGGCTCGCTTACGAGGAGGTTCTGGTGCGCAGACGATCACTGTGGAGCGTCGTGGCCATCGCTCGCGGCCTCCCTGGTGGGCTGGTATGCGGTCGCCGACGCGGCACCGGCGCCAACGCCGACCGACCCGGCCGAGAAGTCGAAGGACGCGCCGATCTTCCCGGGCCGGATGCCACCGCTCGGGGTGAAGCTGCCGGCCTCGGAGGCGTCCGGGCTCGATCGCGAGCCGGACCGAACCCGGGGATGTACTACTGGCTGCGGGACGGCGGATCGAGCAAGCCCGGCCAAGCCGCGCGACGCGATCTGGGGCATGCGGCTCTCGTCGGGCGGGATGCCGGAGGCGGTGCGCGGCGACGAGCTGTTCCCGCGTACGCGGTCGAGGGCGCGAAGAACGAGGACTGGGAGGATCTGACCGTCGACGACGCCGGTGCGCTGTGGATCGGTCAGTTGGGCGCCAACAACTGCAAGGACCAGCAGCGGCTGCTGCGGGTGGCCGAGCCGGACCCGGGCGGTTCCGGGCCGCTGGAGCGTGGTCGCCTCGTACGACCTGCGCTTCCCGGACAACACGAAGCCCGGGCTGCCGACACGTACAACTCCGAGGCGATGCTCTGGCTCGACGGGCACTTCTACGTGTTCGCCAAGACCAGCGGCACCCCGGTCTACCGGGTCGACCTGCCGTCGGGCACCTCCGGGCAGGCGAAGCTGACCCGGATCGGCAAGATCGGTCACGACGTCGACAACATCTCGGCGGCGAGCATCTCCGACGACCGCACCCGGATGATGGTGCAGGACCACGAGCGCCTCTGGGTCTTCACCACGGACCCGCCGAAGACCGGCGACGACTTCATCTCGAACGCGACCAGCCACAAGGCCACCGGCACGGCGCAGCTTCGAGGCCTCCGGCGGCGCCTCGGTCGAGGGCGGCTCATTCGTCCGGAACAGCCACGACATCGCGTTCGTGGCCGAGGACGGCAACCTCTACTACGCCCGCCCCGAAACCTACGGCGAACCCCCGTGGACCCCGCCGACCCCGCCGCAGCCGACCTTCCCGCCGACCCCGACGTGGCCCCCGCTGCCGACCTTCCCGCCGTTCCCGACGTTCCCGCCGACCATGCCTCCGGTGCCCACCGACGGCCCAACCTGGTACGACCCTTGGTTCGACGACCTACCAACGCTCCCCACGGACGCGGGCGAACCAACCTAGACGAGTCTGCCGCCTTGGTTCGCTGCCCGATAGCCGTTGGGATGGATCGTCTGGTCTCCCGGGGCGAGGGGGCGGGGGTGTTCGTGGCGGTCGACATGCTTTTGCATGTACGCACATGCCAAAGCATGTACGTGCGGGAAGACACCCCCGCACGGCGGCCCACGACGCGTGAGCCCCGACGGGCCCGAGACCACCTAACCCGAGAGGCTGTTGCCGCCGCGGTCGTGGACTCCGCGGCCGCCGCGATCATGTGCGGCCCATCGGGTCGCGCCGAGGTCGAGAGCATGATCATGTGCGGCTGGTCTGGTTGCCGCACGGCGTGTCGACCCGACCTGGCGCACACGATCAGCGGTCAGGCCCCCGAGGCTCCAGACGCGCCACACCCGATCATGACCCAGGCGACAGGCACCGACCCCTCGGAATAGGTCGTCTAGTCACTTTCGCCCTTGGTGGCGGCCCGTTCCCAGGCTGAAAATGGGGGTCCGGTCGCCCGCTGACGCCGTCACTCCTTGGTCCCCGCTCCGCGCCGCCCGGCGCTGCCGCCTGCCCACTCACGATTCATTTTCGAGCTAGTTCGACCTCAAGGCGGGGGTGTCGCAATGCGACACCCCGCCTTGGCTCAACCAACGACGAACCTGGCAAGCGCAGCGAAGCGGAGCGATCCCTCGCGGGAGGAACGGTCCGCACCGACCGCGAACCCGAGTAAATGATCTAGAAGTTGATCATCCCAGCGTCTCGTCGACGAAGCACCATTTCCAGTTCTCCCCGGGTTGGAAGGACTTGATCACCGGGTGGCTGGTCTCTTTGAAGTGTGCGGTGGCGTGGCGGTTCGGCGAGGAGTCGCAGCAGCCGACATGTCCGCAGCTCTCGCACAGGCGCAGGTGCACCCAGTCGTGCTCACCGGCGGCGAGGCAGTCCTGGCAGCCTTCGGTGGTCTGTGGCTCCGGCGAGTACCGCCAGCGTGATGTGCATCGCAGGTCATGGCATCCCCCATCAGTCTTCTTCCCTGCGGATGAGCAGGGACTCTTCGAGGTCGAGGTCGCGGTAGGCCCGGTTGAGCACCTCTTCCGGGATCCGGCCCTCGTCACGGGCCGTCCGGAACACCTCGCGCTCGGCGTCGATCATCTCTTGCCGGAGTCGACCGTACGCCGACGACGGGGTCTCCCGCTCGTCGCCGCCCAGCCGTTCCCAGGCCGTGTTGGTGCGGTCGACCACCTGCTGCCGCAGCCGCTTGACCACCGACTCCGGTGCGCCTTCGAGGTTGTCCTCCAGGCGCTGCTTGGCCGCCCGTGCGGCCGCCTGCTGCACCGAGGCCTCGGCCAGGAAGTCCTTGGTCGGGTCGTCCGGCGGCAGGCCGAGCTTCCGCGAGAACCCGGGCAGGGTCAGTGCCGAACACCAGCAGCGTGAACAGGATCACGGCGAACGCGATGAAGATGAACACGTCGCGCGGGTAGATCGCCTCGCTCTCGCCGGTGCCGACGCTCGGCAGCGCGAGGGCGGCGGCCAGCGTCACCACGCCGCGCATCCCGGCCCAGCCGATGATCACCGGATGCTGCCAGGTGAACGTGGGCTCTCCCGGCCGCGTACCCGGGCCGACAGCCGGGGCAGCCAGGCCGCCGGGCAGCATCCAGACGTAGCGGGTGACGATCAGCGTTCCGATGCACCGCGAAGGTCGCGCCGATCACGATGCCCCACGGCGTGCTGATGTCGTCGATGACCGTCCCGCAGTTGGAGGCCGACCAGCAGGAAGACCAGACCTTCCAGCAGGAAGCGGACCAGTCGCCAGAACGCGTCCATCTGCAGGCGGGAGCCGGCCGCCATCAGCGTCGGCATCCGGTGGCCCAGCGCGAGCCCGGTGACCACCACCGCGACGACGCCGGAGGCGTGGATCGCCTCGGACGGCGAGCACCACCGCGAACGGGGTGAGCAGCGAGAGCGCGTTGTCGAGCAGCGGGTCCTTGATCCGCTTGTGCAGGAAGCCGAAGACCATCGCGCCGGCGATGCCGATCGCGATGCCGCCGCCGGCCGAGATGCAGGATCTGCTCGCCGACGTTCGCCGAAGCCGACCGCGCCGCCGGTCGCGGCGGCGGTGGCGACGCCGGAGCAGCACCAGCGCGGTCGCGTCGTTGATCAGGCTCTCGCCCTCGAGGATCGTCACGACCCGGCGCGGCAGGCCGATCCGGCGGGCGATCGCGGTCGCCGAGACGGCGTCCGGCGGCGCCACCACCGCGCCCAGCGCCACACAGATCGCGAACGGCGCCTGCGGCAGGATCAGGTGCACCACGAAGCCGACCGCCAGCGCGGTGAACACCACCAGGCCGACGCCGAGCAGCAGGATCGGGCGCAGGTTGAACCGGAAAGCCGGCACCGAGGTCTGCAGCGCGGCCACGTACAGCAGCGGCGGCAGGACGCCGATCAGCACGAACTCGGGTTCGAGGTGGAAGGTCGGGAAACCGGGCAGGAACGAGAGCGCGAGGCCGAGGATCATCAGGACGATCGGCGACAGAAAGCCGATCTTGCGGGCCAACGCCGCACCGAAGACGGCGACCGCCAGCAGGATGACGATCTCGTTCAGCCCTTCCATGGGCGAAATGCTATGTGGGCGTGCGCCGGCCGCGACCAATCGCGCCCGTCAGGCGAGCTGCGGCAGCACCTTCGCGCCGAACGCGTCGATGAACGCGCGACTGCTCCTGGCCGACGTGGTGCAGATAAATGCGGTCGAAACCCGATCTCCGCGTACGAGCGCAGCCGGGCCGCGTGCCGGCCGAGGTCGGCGGAGATGTCGACGGTCTGCGGCCACCTGCTCGCAGCGGCACGTCGGCGGAGACGGCGTCGAAGTGGTCGGTCAGCTCCAGGTCCCAGCAGACCGGTGGCGCGAAGACGTTGGAGCGCCACTGCTCGTGCGCGATCGCCTCCGCCTCGTCCTGGCTGCCGGCCCAGCTCAGGTGCGCCTGGAGGCAGACCGGCCCGCGACCGCCGGCGTCCCGGTAGGCGGCGACCATCCGGCGCAGGTGCGTCGTGCGGCGCGTTGACGGTGATCAGCCCGTCGGCCCACTCGGCGCACCAGGTGGCGGTCTCGACGCTGACCGCGGCGCCGACCAGCGCCGGCGGCTCCGTCGGGCCGGGTCCACAGCCGGGCCCGGTCGACGGTGACCAGCCCGTCGTGGCTGACCTCCTCGCCGGCGAGCAGCGCGCGGATGACGTCGACGCACTCCCGCAGCCGGGCCGTCCGCAGGTCCTTGCGCGGCCAGCCGCCGCCGGTGATGTGCTCGTTGCTCGCCTCGCCGGTGCCGAGCGCGGCCCAGAACCGGCCCGGGTACATCGCGGCCAGGGTGCCGATCGCCTGCGCGATGATCGCCGGGTGGTAGCGCTGGCCGGGCGCGTTGACCACGCCGAACGGCAGGTCGGTGGCCTGCAGGGCGGCGCCCAGCCAGGACCAGGCGAAGCCGGACTCACCCTGCCGCGCGCTCCACGGCGAGAAGTGGTCGGACGACATCGCCGCGCCGAACCCGGCCTGCTCGGCCGCGACCGCCGCGTCGAGCAGCGCGCGCGGATGGACCTGCTCGTGCGAGGCGTGCCAGCCATAAACCGTCATGCGGTCGGTAACTACCCTGCCGCGCCCCCGGCTACACGAGTGCTCGGGCGCGGCGTCGGTGATCGGTACCGTTGAGGTATGGATCGACCGGAGGTCCGGGACCTCGTCTACTTCGTCGCGGTGGCGGAGCACAAGCACTTCGGCCGGGCCGCCGAGCAGTTGGGCATGGCGCAACCGCCGCTTTCCCGCGCGATCAGCAGGCTGGAGCGCAGGATGGGCGTGCCCCTCTTCGAGCGGACCAGTCGACGCGTCGACCTCACGGCGGCCGGCGAGGTGTTCCTGCGCGAGAGCCGCAAGACCCTCGCCGCGCTCGACGGCGCCGTGCGCCGCACCCAACAGGCGGCCCGGCCGCGGCGACTGGTGCTCGCCGCGCCGGCCGGCACCGGCGCGGGGCTGCTCGCCGAGATGCTGGAGGAATACCGCGACGGCCCGGATCCGGTGCCGGTGGACGTGCTCTTCACCGCCGACATGGGCGCCGCCGTGCGCACCGGCGCCGCCGACGCCGCCGTCATGTGCAGCAGCGACGATCTCGACGGGCTGGACGCGGTCGAGCTCGTCGACGAGACCCCGGTCGCGTTGCTCCCGGCCGGGCACCCGCTCGCCGCGCGGGACAACCTGACCATGGCCGACCTGGATGGCGAGGAGTCCTTCTGCGCCCAGCCGCCGCCGCTGGGCCTCGACGAGCTGGTCGACCGGATCGCGCTCGGCGAGCTCGTGGTCCTGTCCGGGGCGAGCGCGACCGGCCGGCTCGGCTCGTCCGTCGTCGCCGTGCCGGTGCTCGGCGTCCCGGCCAGGCAGATCGTGCTGGCCTGGCCGCACGCCACCGCGTCGGTGGCGCGCGACCGGCTGGTCCGCACCGCGGTCGAGGTGGCGGCGCGGTCCTGACGGGCGGCCCGTCAGATCTGGTTGATGCCGCCGTCGACCAGCAGCTCGGAACCGGTGATGAAGCTGCTCTGGTTCGAGGCCAGGAACAGGGCGACGGCGGCCTGCTCGGTCGGGTCGGCGTTGCGCCCCATCGGCACGCTCGACGCGACCATCGCGAGGAACTCGTCCGGGTCGATGCCGGGAGGGGCGTTGCCCCGCACCAGCGCGGTGTCGGTCACGCCGGGCGCGATCGCGTTCACCCGGATGCCCCGGTCCTTGAGCTCGTTGGCCCAGGTGCGGGTCAACGACCGGACCCCGGCCTTGGCCGCCGCGTAGAGCCCGATGCCGGCCGCGCCCCGGGTGGCCATGGTGGACGAGCAGAGGATGACCGACGCGTGGTCGTTGAGCAGCGGCAGGGCCTTCTGCACCGTGAACAGCGCGCTGCCCAGGTTGAGCCGGGTGGTGTAGTCGTAGTCCTCGTCGGTCGCCTGCGTCAGCAGCACGTTCGGCGTGCCGCCGGCGTTGGCGAACAGCGACGTCGATCCGGCGCCCGTCCGCCCCGACGGTGGCGAAGAGCCGGTCGAGGTCCGCCAGGTCCGTCACGTCGCCCTGCACCCCGCTGGCCCGGTTCGCGCCGATGCGCACCACCGCCTCGTCGAGCTCCGGCTTGCGCCGTCCCGTGAGGTAGACGTACGCGCCCTCCTCGGCGAAGCGCAGCGCGCTGGCGAACCCGATGCCCTCGCTGGCACCCGTCACCACCGCGACCTTGCCGTCGAGCTGACCCATTTCTCTTCTCCCCTGACTGGCTGGCCCGAGCGGTCTGGTTGACCGCCCGCTCAGCCAGTGCATCGCGCGGGAGCTGCGCAAACAATGATCAGTTCAGCAAGGACCGATACCTGGCGGGTATCGATCGGGATCAGCTGTCGCTCGCGATCCTGATCAGCACCGCGTGCGGCCTTCGGCGCGCCCGCTCCCGCGACGGCGACGCTTCCTGACGCTCGCTCGACGAACCGCCGCCCGGGCCACTCGGCGGCTGACCTGGGCCTACAACACCGGTGCCGGCTCCGGGACCGGTGCGGGCGCGGGATCGGGGATCTGGATTCGGGCCACCACCCAGGCGGCGGCGGCCAGGGCCACACCCGCCATGCCGAACGCGAAGGCCGCGCCGCCGGCGGTGGCCAGTGCACCGAAGCAGACGGACCCGACGGCACCGGCGGCCTGCAACGCCAGCGACTGCACGGAGATCACGGTGGCCCGCTCCCCCGGTGCGACCCGGGCGTGCAGCAGCGCCGCCTGCGGTGCCGCGGTCACGCCGAGGCCCGACGAACAGCAGCAGGTAGGCCGCCGCGACGACCGGGACGCCGATGGCCGCGCCGTGCAGGGCCGGCCCGGCGAGCGCGACGCCCAGCAGAGCGACCGCGCCGAGGGCGATGCCGGCGACGCCCGGCCCGGACCGCCGAGCCGAGCCGGCGCTGCGCCCACGGACCGAGCAGGCTGCCCACCGCGTTGGCCGCGAAACCGGCCGCCGCGACCACCGCGTAGGTGGTCGCACCCCGCTCCGGGTCGCCGACCAGCCCGGCCAGCCAACCCGGGCGTGAGCAGCTCGATCGCGGACAGCGCCACACCGACCCCCGCCGCGGCCAGCAGCAGCCGGGACAGCACGCCGTCGCGCAGGCCGAGCCGGAGCCCGGCGGCGACCGTCGCCGGCACGCCGCGCAGGACCGCGCCGACCGTGGTGCGCGGCACGCGGCGGCTCCGGCATGCCGAACAGCGTCACCAGCAGCCGGACCAGCTCGACCAGCGCGGCGATCGGCCACCGGCACGGCCAGCGCCGGCAGCGGACCGACGGCGCCGAGCGCGAGGGGCAGCGCCCCGCCGGCCAGCGTGCCGATGCCCAGGCCGACCGAGGAGGCGGCCTCGCCGCGGGCCAGCCCGCGGGTCAGCGACGCGTCCGGACCCTCGACGGCGTGCATGGTGTCGACGAACCACGCCTCGTCGGGACCGCTGGACAGCGCCCGTGCGACGCCGCGCAGCACCGCCGACGCGACGAACAGCCAGAAGCTGTCGGCGACGGCGAGCAGCGCCAGCCCCGCGAAGCTGGCCACCGCCGAGGCGGCCAGCACCGTGCGGCGCCCGATCACGTCGGCCAGGCCGCCGGTCGGCAGCTCAAGCGCCGCGGTGGTCAGCGAGAAGACCAGCACGACCGTGCCGATGGCGGTCGACGCTGAGGCCGCGGTCGAGCATCAGCAGGACCTTGGTCGCCACGTAGAGCCCGGTCGGCAGCCAGAACAGGAAGACCAGCAGCGCGTAGCGCCGTTCGGCGCGCCGGCCGTTCGACTCCGCCACGTCCGTCCAGCCCGGAGGGTCGATCCGGGGGAAGCCGCCGTAAATGCAGCAGCACCGGCGGGCATCGGGGTCGTCGGCGTCGGCCGCCGCGAACTCGTCGATCAGCGCGATGATCCGCCGCTCGAGCTCGTGCAGCGAGCGCGGCGTCAGCGTGGCCGGCAGGTCGCTCATGCCCGGCGGCGCCCACCCACTCCGGCGGCAGGTCGGCCTCGCGCGGCCTCGTATGCCGACACCGTCGCGTTCGAGGACCGCCAGCTGGTGCCGGCGCATGAGCGACACCGCGGCCCGGCCCTCGGCGGTGGCCGCCAGCGCCGCGCTATCCCAGGAGGTCGTCGGGTGGCTGGCCTGCCAGCGCCGCTCGCGTCCGTCGCGCTGCTCGGCCTCTTCGACGAACTTGTAGTCGGGCCAGCTTGCGCAGGTGGTAGCTGGTCGTGCCCGGTGTCGGTGTCGAACCGGCGGGCCAACTCGGTCGCGGTCGCCGGGCCGTCGGCCCGCAGGGCGCCCAACATCCGCACCCGCAGCGGGTGCGTGACCGCCTTCAGTTCATCGACCTCGGTGATGATGCGATCCGCCATACGACGGACCGTACCAATCTGCAGAGATAATTCTGCAAACAGAATTCTGCGATCGTCAACCCACCCAGACCGTCTTGGCGTTGCAGAACTCGCGGATGCCGAGGTCGGCCAGTTCGCGGCCGTAGCCGGAGTCGCGGCACGCCGCCGAACGGCAGCTCGGGATAGCGACGTGGTCATGCCGTTGACGAAGACCTGGCCGGCGTCCAGTCCGGCGACGAACCGCTCCCGCTCGGCCGGGTCGGTGGTCCAGGCGTTGCTGCCCAGCCCGTACTTCGTCGCGTTGGCGACGTCGAGCGCCTCGTCCAGCGACTCGACCCGGTAGAGGCCGGCGACCGGGCCGAACACCTCCTCGCCGTACATCCGCATGTCCGGGGTCAGGTCGGTGACCACCGTCGGCGGGTAGAACCAGCCGGGCCGGTCCGGCGCCCGGCCGCCGGTCAGCACCGTCGCGCCCTTGGCGACCGCGTCGTCCACCTGCGCGGCGACCTCGTCGCGGCCGTCGCTCGGTGGCCAGCGGTCCGATGTCGGTGGCGTGGTCCAGCGGGTCGCCGACCGTCAGGGCTGGCCATCTGCGTCGGTGAACGCGCGGGCGAACGCGTCGTAGACGTCGGCGTGCACGATGAACCGCTTCGCCGCGATGCACGACTGGCCGTTGTTCTGGCACCGGGCCCGCACCGCCGTGGCCACCGCCGCGGTCGAAGTCGGCCGAGGGCATCACGATGAACGGGTCGCTGCCGCCGAGTTCCAGCACCGTCTTCTTCAGCGCGCGGCCGGCGATCGCGGCCACCGCCCGGCCGGCCGACGCGCTGCCGGTGAGCGTCGCCGCGCGTACCCGGCGGTCCAGCAGGATGTCTCTCGATCGGCGTCGGAGCCGACCAGCAGCGTCTGGAACGCGCCGGCCGGGAAACCCGCGCGGGCGAACAGGTCCTCGAGGAACAGCGCGGTCTGCGGCACGTTCGACGCGTGCTTGAGCAGCACCGGGTTGCCGGCCATCAGGGCCGGCGCGGCGAACCGGATGACCTGCCAGAGCGGGAAGTTCCACGGCATCACCGCCAGGACCGGGCCGAGCGGCTCATAGCGGGTGTACGCCCGCGACGCGCCGACCGCGATCGGCGTCGGCGGGCACGTCGGCCAGGAACTGCCTTCGGCGTTCTCGGCGAAGTAGCGGCAGGCCGATCGCGCACTTGGCGACCTCGTCCTTGGCCTCCATGACCGGCTTGCCCATCTCCAGCGTGACCATCCGGGCGATCTCGATCTGCTCGCCCTCCAGCAGCAGGGCGGCCTCCCGCATCCACGACGCCCGCTGGTCGAAGGTGGCGTCCGCAGCGCCGAGGCCGCCTCCGCGGCGTTGGCGAGGATCTCCTCGATCTGCTTCTCGCCGATCGGCTCGAACGTCTTGAGCATCTCGCCGGTCGCGGGGTTGGTCGTGGCGATGGGCATGGCGTCGTCTCCTTGACGTCATTCGAACAGCGAGTGGTGCACGCCCGGCTCGGCGCGGCGCCGGGCCCGGCGGCGGCGTTGGATGATCACCAGGTCGACGGCCGCGGTCAGCACGACGACGCCGCAGAGCACCGCGAGCACCAGCAGGTCGGCCCGGGCGGCGAGCCAGGTCAGCACGGCGAACACGACCAGGCCGAAGACGGCCAGGACCAGGCGGAGGTTCAAGCGCGGAGTACGGGTGTCCGACGGTGCCCCGCGCCCCGCGCGGCTGACCCCCGGGCCGGTTTCCGGTCATACGGGACGACTACCCGTCCCGTCACCCGGCTAACCCGGCGGCGTAAAGCGGAACACGATGCCGCCGAAGTCGTCGCTGACCAGCAGCGACCCGTCGGCGAGGGCGGCGATGTCGACCGGCCGGGCCCACGGCTCCTCGGCACCGAGGAAGCCGGTCGCCAGGTCGTGCTGGTCGCCCGGGCGGCCGTCGACCCACGGGAAGTTGATCACCTTGTAGCCGGTCGGCTGGCTGCGGTTCCAGGAGCCGTGCAGCGCGACCACCGCGCCCAGGTCGGGCACGAAGGTCAGGCCGAGCGGGGCCGAATGGGCCTGGATGCCGACGTCGACCGCGGTCGCCGCCTCGCAGTCGGCCGCCGCGCCGTCCGCGGTTGAGCTCGTAGTCGCGCTGGAAGGGCATGTTGCGCAGGCCGCCGGACGGGTCCGGGTTGCAGAACGGCCAGCCGTAGATCGCCGCCCTGCTTGATCCGGATGAACTCCTCCGGCGGGTGGTTGTCGACGTAGGCGGTGTCCTTGCGGCCGGTGGCCGGGTCGATGATGTTGTCCCGGTTGTTGACCACGACCCACAGGTCGTGGGTGCCGGGCGCGATCGCCAGCCCTTCGGCGTTGCGCATGCCCGCGCGCGACCAGCGCCTTGCCCGGCGTTGGTCCCGGCGGCGTCCCAGCGGTAGATCGCGCCGCGGATCGGGTCGCTGCGGGTGTCGGAGGCACAGGCGTTGCAGGTCGACGCGATCGAGACGTAGAGGGTGTCGCCGTCCAGCGCGATGTTCTTGAGCACGTGCCCGTAGCGTGCCGCCGAGTTCGGGCAGGCTGTCGTCGGGCAGGCCGTCGACCACCACCTCGGCGGCGCCGGCCGTGCCGGCCCCGGCCACGTAGGGATAGCGGACCACCCGGTCGACCGCGGCCACGTAGATCCACTGCCGGCCGCCGACGGTCGGCGAGCACCATGTCGTGCGGGCGGTCGAGTCCGGACAGGAAGGTGGCCGGCTCTCCGCCGCCGGGCGGGACGCGGACCACCTGGCCGGCGTCGGGCCGCGACACGAGCACCGCGCCGTCCGGCAGCACGAGCAGGAAGCGGGCCTTGGGCACCCGCGCGTAGACGGACGCGGACCAACCCGCGGGCAGGTTGACCGAGTGGTCCGTGCCGGCGATCGGCACCGGGGCCAGCCCCGTGCCGGGTGAGACGCTGCCGGTCGGCGCCACCTCGGGCGGCGCCGGATCCTGGGTGCAGCCGGCCACCAGGGTGGCCAGAAGTGCGAGCAGGGCTAGGGGTCCGGCCGGTCGCATCTGTGCAACCTACCCGCCCGGACCCCGATCCCGGTCAATGCCCGGCCTGGCCTAGTGGCCGTAGCGGCCGTGCCCGTACCAGTCGCGCCGCCCCCGCCAATCGCCGCGATTGTGCACGTCGCCCTGCACGTACCAGTCCCCACGGGCGGTGCGCGGCGTAGTACGAGCGCCGCCCCCGACCGGCCCAGTGCAGGAAGAAGAGCAGCACGATCAGCGGGAAGATCGGGAAGAACAACGCACCGTTGGCGATCCACAGCGCGGCGAAGAGCACCCCGACGGCGGCGAGGACGCCCGCCCGGCGGCGCACGAACATCTTCATCTCGGCCTTCGCCTGGGCCTGTGCCTCGGGCGAACGCGCGAGTGCCGCGCGGCCTCCGTCGGGCAGGTCCGCGGTCAGCGGTCCGAGTTCGTCGCGGTACGTCGCCCCGTAGGCCGCGGCCAGCCGCTTCTCGCCCTCGTCGAGATTGAGCCGCCCCTCGGTCATGGCGGCGCGCAGGATGGTCGCGATCTGTTCACGTTCGGCGTCCGAGGCTCGAAGCCGCGGGCCTGTTGGCGTGGTCATGGCTCCCTCCGCTCATGTCGACCTCCTACAAGACTGCTCCTTTCCGCGACCGATTGCCTGCGGCCTGTGACGGCTATCCCCGTACTCCGGCGGGAGTAGACGGGTGGGGCTGATGTGGCGTTCCTACTCCGCACGCGGTATGCCGGGCCCGGCTTCCGGCGGATGCCCCGGCTGTGCGGCGTGCCCTAGCGTCGGTGCCATGCACGCGCGGGGCGCCGACGACGGGTGGTCCCGCGCGCCCTGGGCCCGGTCCCGCCCCGAGCGCTACGGCCGCCACGGCGCCGGCCTGGCCACGCTGTTGTCCCTGGTGCAGGTGATCGGCGCCGAGGCGGCGGCGAAGGACGTGGCCGCTGAGCTCGGCTATCCGCGGGCCGCGCTGCTGCTCGTCGCCTCGGTCGCGCTGGCCTGGCGGCGGCGCGCGCCGGTGCCGGTGCTGGCGGTCGTCCTCACGGCCACGCTGGCGTACGCCTTCTCCGGCGACCCTTACGGACCCTTCTTCCTGGCCGCCACGGCCGCCTACTTCTCCGCGGTCGCGCAGGGCCGGCGGGTGCCCGCGCTGGTGCTCTCGGGTGCGGCCGTGACGGCGTACCTCGCCTGCGGCTGGTGGTTCCGCGACCTCGGCTTGCCGGCGGCCTCGGCGATCGCGCCCCGGCAGGCGGTCGTCGCCGGCGCCTGGCTGCTCGCGGTGTTCGCGGCCGGCGAGTTCGGCCGGGGCCACCGGGAGCAGCGGGCAGTGCTCGCCCGGATGCGGGCCGAGCAGCGCCGCATCCAGGAGGAGCAGGAGCGGCGGCAGGCGAGCGAGGAGCGGCTGCGGATCGCCCGGGAGCTGCACGACGTGCTCGGTCACCACCTGTCGCTGATCAACGTGCAGGCCGGAGTCGGGCTGCACCTGATCGACGCGCAGCCCGAACAGGCCCGGGAGGCGCTCACAGTGATCAAATCGGCCAGCGCGGAGGCGTTGCGCGAGGTCCGCTCGGTGCTGGCCGCGCTGCGACCGGCGCAGGAGGCGGCGCCCCGGGCACCCGCGCCCGGGCTGGCCCGGCTGGGCGAGCTGACCACGGGCGCCGGGTTCCCGGTCGGCACGACGGTGACCGGGCCGCCTCGACCGCTGCCGGCCGAGGTCGACCGGGCGGCGTTCCGGATCGTGCAGGAGGCGCTGACGAACGTGCGCCGGCACGCGGGGCCGGCGGCGTCGGCGACGGTGTCGGTGGCGTACACGCCGGGCCGGGTCACGCTGATCGTCGCCGACGACGGCCCGACTGGCACCGGACCGGCGGGCGAGGCCGGGAACGGGATCGCCGGCATGCGGGCCCGGGCGGCCGCACTGGGCGGCACGCTCACCGCCGGCCCGGTCGCCGGCGGCGGTTGGCGGGTCGAGGCGGTCCTGCCGGACACGGGAGAATCCGACTCGATGATCAGCGTGCTGTTGGCCGACGACCAGGCGCTCGTCCGCGCCGGCTTCCGGGCCCTGCTCGACGCCGAGGCCGACATCACCGTGGTCGCGGAGGCCGGCGACGGCCTGGCCGCGGTGCGGGCCGCCGGGACCAGCCGGCCCGACGTGGTGCTGATGGACATCCGGATGCCCGGGGTGGACGGGCTTGAGGCGACCCGGCGGATCACCACCGACCCCGCGCTGTCGGCCACCCGGATCGTCATCCTGACCACGTTCGAGCTCGACGAGTACCTCTTCGAGGCGCTCCGCGTGGGCGCGTCCGGCTTCCTGGTCAAGGACACCGAGCCGGTCGAGCTCATCCGCGCCGTGCGCGCGGTGGCGGCCGGCGACGCGCTGCTCTCCCCCGGCGTCACCCGGCGGCTGATCGCCCAGTTCGCGTCCCGGGACCACCGGGCGGTGCCGCCACTGCCGCCGCCGGACCAGCTCACCGACCGGGAGCGCGAGGTGGTCTCGCTGGTCGGTGCGGGCCTGTCCAACGACGAGATCGCGGCCCGCCTGGTGGTCAGCCCGGCCACCGCGAAGACCCACGTCAGCCGGGCGATGGTCAAACTGGCCGCCCGCGACCGCGCGCAACTGGTCGTCTACGCCTACGAGGCCGGCCTCGTCCGACCATCGTGGACTGATTGATCAGGGCTGGCGGGGGCCGGGTAGCTGGGGCGGGGTCTGCCAGTAGGCGGCGCGCGGGCGGTACAGCTCGCGGGTGCGGTTGGCCAGGTCGGTGGTGGCGGACGAGTTGGCCCACGTGCCGAGGATGATCGCGGCGCCCGGGATGATCTTCGCGAAGATTCGCTTGGCCGCTCGGATGCCGGCCATCTGGGCCAGCTTGATGCCGAGCTTGACCAGCACCCGGTGCACCGGCGTGTCACCGCCGCGCAGCAGCGCGCCGGCCCGCTCCCGACCGGCCGCGACGCCCAACGCCAGCCGGGCCGTCTCGGCGACCTTGTGCACCTTCTGCAGCACCAGCAGGTCCGTGGCCCGCTCGGGCTCGCGCGGGTCGACGCCGTACGCCGCCGCCACGTGCAGCACCATCCGGGCCTGGTTCCAGGCCAGCACGCCGACGTCGACCACCGCACCGGCGATGCCGGTCGCGCCCGAGACGGCGCCGGAGAGCCGGGCCAGGTTGACGAACCGCTTGACCGCGAGGTCGGCCAGCGCGTCCGGCGGGATGCCGGGCCGCTGCATGCGGGTGCGCTCCTGCCACGCGTGCGCCTCGGGGCCGAGCCGGCGCACCGCCTCCAGTGCGAGGTGTTCCGGGGCGTACTGCGGGTCGGCCTTCATCTTCTCCCACAGGCCGGCCGGCGGGGCGGCGGCCTCGGGGGCGTCCAGGTCCGGCGCCTCGACGCCCGCGACGGGCTCCGATGGGGACGGTGGCATGGGGGGCGGGGTGTCGGCACCCGTCTCTGGGTGGGTCACTGCGTCCTCCGGGGGGATCGTGGGAAGGCACCCTTTGTACCCCAGTCGCACCACCGTCACGCCCGACTCGACCGGCCGGTCGATCGGGACAACCGTTCCGTGGTTCACCGAGGGAGCGCGAGTGCGGTAGCGTGCCCGCCTGACTGACCGTGATCAAGAACCGTGAGGGTGCGCATGTCCACGGCCGGCGAGGAACCCGGCGAGCTGCGGATCGGCGGCTGGCTGCCACCGGCGGAACCGTCGGCGACCGCTGACGACGCCCAGGTCACCCAGGTGATCCCGGCCGTGCCAGCGGGCCCGCGGCCCGGCGCCGTGATCGGCGACGGCGGCGGGACGCCGGTGGGCCCGCGCCGGCCGGGCCGACGCACGGTGCTCGCCGTCGTGGCGTCGGTCACCACCGTCGCGGTGGCGGCCGGCGTACCCCTGCTGATCTCGGCGCTGGACCAGCCTGAGCCACCTGACCAGCGGGTGCTGCCCGGCGCCGACCGCCTCGTACTGGCCCGACGAGTCGCCGAGCGCGGTGCCGACGACCGGCCGGCCGACCGAAGCCGCCCGCCAGCCGCGGTGCGGTCCGGCCCCCGGCGCACGCCACGAAGTCGCCGCCCCGGCCGACCAGGACGGCTACCGCCGCCGGCCGGCCGACCACCCAGTCGCTCGAGGCCGAGGCCGCCGATCTCGACGGCTGGGCCCGGACGCGCCAGGTCGACTCGGCCTCCGGGGGTCGGGTGGTCACGGGGATCGGCTACCGCCGCGGCGAGCTGACCTTCTCCGGCGTGACCGCACCGCGGGCCGGCGAGTACGACCTGGTGATCTATTACGTCGCCGACGACAGCCGCCGGGCCTCGGTCGAGGTCAACGGCCGGTCCGCCGGTCGTTTCGACTTCCCGTCGACGGGTAGCTGGGACACGGTGAAAACGATGACGGTCCGGCTGCCATTGGCAGCCGGACCGAACACCGTCGAGTTCAGCAACTCGGATGGTTGGGCGCCGGATGTCGACCGGATCGCCCTCACCACTCGCTGAGCTGAATTACGTCCTTACTTCATCAGGGCGTCGGCGACGGCCTGGGCCCGGTACTCGTGCTGGGCGTAGGCGTCGGGGAACGCCGAGACCTGCACGGTCTGGGCGGCGGCCGACAGCGGCATGTTCTTCCAGTTCGGCACCTGCTTCAGGGCGTCCAGGAAGGCGCCGGCCGAGTACGACGGGGTCATCAGGTCCTTGACCTCGCCCCAGCCGGACGTCGAGCGCTGCTGGAACAGACCGACCGAGTCGTGGTCGGAACCACTGCCCTCGTGGTGGTAGTTCTCCGACTCCGGCACCGCGGTGCTGGCCAGGTTCAGCAGCTGGCTCTCCTGCATGGCGGTCGCGAGCGCGATGACCGCGCCTCGCTCGCCCATGCCCTTCTTCTCCGCGACCTTGACGATCGCCATGGCGTTGTTCATCTGGGTCTGGCTCAGGCCCATGACCGGCTTCGGCTGCACCGGGCGCACGGTCTTGGCCTTCTGCGGCTTGTCGGCCTTCTTCTCCTTGGCGGCCGCACTGTGCTGGCCGCGCTCGCCGCGCTCGCCCTTCGGCTTCTCGACCGAGGGGGTCGGCTTGTCGGTGCCCTTGGAGGCGCCGGCGCCGTGGCCGTGCTCGCCCGAGGTGGGCGGCGCGGTCGGGAACTGGCTGATCTCGGCCTTCTTGGCCGATTCGACCGCGGCGACCGCGGCGGTGGTGCTCCTGGTGTCGGAGTGGTCCTGGGTAGCAGCGGCCACGCCACCGGCGGTGGCGACGCCGACCGCGGCGAGCATGCCGCCCGCGATCGCGATCCGCGCGGGACCGCGCTCGCCGAGGACGCTACGCATCTTGTCGTACCCGGGCATAGCGGTCACGCGGTCGCGGGAAGCGGTCCACGCGTCGGCGGCACGCTCGGCATACGGGTTGGCCTTGATCGAGTCGGCCCGGCGGGCGGTCTGGTCCGCCAGCCGCTGCCAGGTGTACTTGGTCGCGCTGTTGATCTTCGACGTACGGAAGACCAGTCGCTCCTGGAGACGGCGGGCACCGGTGGGACGTTCGGTCGAGGGGGTTTCGGGTGAACGGTCCGCGGGGGTGGCGGCGCCGCTCTCGGGCTCGAGGGTGTGGTCGTCACGCATTGGACGAGGCTAGGCAGACCGACGGCCGATTACCCACTGTTATTTAGTGGCTGTTGCCACAAAAGCCAGATACCTAATCGGTCAGTCGATATCGGGCGCTCACGGTATGCACATAGCCTCGCGTAACCGGCAACTCGGGAAATAGCCAAATACCAACAGTTTTCCGAGGTTCCGCCCTATTTTGACTCTACGTACGGTGACCATTGGCTGGGTGGTCCGATCGGCCGGTGGACACCCTCCCCCGGTATCCCCGGGACCCTTCGCTGAGGGGTCGTACGACTACTCTGCGTATAGAAATGGCCGACAAATCGTAGGTCAGGCCCGCCTTACGTCAGGCGCTGGCGGAATGCAGGAAGATGGACGCGTGGTTGCCCATACCGGGAACCCACCACAACTCAGGGAGGTAGGACCGCGGTGCTCGATCCGCACGCGCTCTACGAGCTTTCCGGCGACCTGCCCGATATGGGGGAGCCGGTGCTGATCCAGGCGCTGTCCGGCTTCGTCGACGCCGGCAACGCCACCCGGCTCGCCCGCGAACATCTCCTGGCCACGCGCGAAAGCCGCGTCGTCGCGACCTTCGACGTCGACCAGCTGCTCGACTACCGGTCCCGGCGCCCCCCGATGGTCTTCATGGAGGACCACTGGGAGGAGTACGCGCGACCCGGCGCTCGAGCTGCGCCTGCTCCACGACGACGCCGGCACTCCTTTTCTCCTGCTCGGCGGCCACGAACCCGATCTGCAGTGGGAGCGGTTCACCAAGGCCGTGATGGGGCTGATCGACCGGTTCGGGGTCGAGCGTCACGATCGGGCTCAACTCGATCCCGATGGCCGTGCCGCACACCCGCCCGGCCGGCGTGACCGCGCACGCCACCCGGCGCGACCTGATCAGCGGCTACGAGCCCTGGCTGCAGCGGGTGCAGGTGCCCGGCAGCGCCGGCCACCTGCTCGAGTTCCGGCTCGGCCAGGCCGGCCGCGACGCGATCGGCTTCGCCGCGCACGTGCCGCACTACGTCTCGCAGGCCGAATACCCGGCAGCCGCCGAGGTGCTGCTCTCCTCTGTCTCCCGCACCACCGGCCTCCTGCTGCCCACCGAGGGCCTGCGCACGGCGGCCGAGGCGGTCCGGGTCGACATCGACCGCCAGGTCGAGGAGACCAACGACGCGGCAGGCGTGGTCCGGGCGCTGGAGGAGCAGTACGACGCGTTCACCCGTGGCCGCGCCGGCAACAACCTGCTCGGCCCGCAGACCGGCCCGCTGCCCACCGCCGACGAGCTCGGCGCCGAGCTGGAGCGGTTCCTCGCCTCCCAGCCCCGCCCGGGCGACAACCCGGGGGCTTAGGCACTCATGCGACTGGCCACCTGGAACGTCAACTCGGTCAAGGCCCGGGAGCCGCGGCTGCTGGCCTGGCTCGACGAGAACAAGCCCGACGTCGTCTGCCTCCAGGAGGTGAAGTCGACCACCGACGCTGTTTCCCGGTCGAGCAGGTCGGTGAGCTGGGTTACACCGCTGGCCACGCACGTCGACGGCCGCTGGAACGGGGTCGCGATCCTGTCCCGGGTCGGGCGTCGACGACGTGGTGCGCGGTTTCGCCGGCGAGCCCGGTTTCCCGGAGCCGGAGACCCGGGCGATCTCCGCGACCTGCGGCGGCGTGCGGATCTGGTCGATCTACGTGCCGAACGGGCGTACCCCGGACGACCCGCATTACCAGTACAAGCTGGCCTGGCTGGCGGCGCTGCGCGACGCGGTCGCCGCCGACCTGGCCGGCCACGCCGACCTGGCGGTCTGCGGCGACTTCAACGTGGCACCGACCGACGCCGACGTCTGGGACCCCGCGGTCTTCGTCAACTCGACCCACGTGACGGCCGCCGGAGCGGGCGGCGCTGCCGGCGCTGCTCGACACCGGCCTGCGCGACGTGGTGCCGACCCCGATGAAGGGCCCGTTCCCCTTCACCTACTGGGACTACCGGGCCGGGATGTTCCACCAGAACAAGGGCATGCGGATCGACCTGGTGTACGCCACCCCGACGGTCGCCGACCGCGGTCGAGGCGGCCGTGGTCGACCGCGAGGCCCGCAAGGGCAAGGGCCCCTCCGACCACGCCCCGATCATCGTCGACTTCTAGCCACCTTTGGTCTCCACCAGGGAGGCGAAGACGACGATGTTGTCGACGTAGCCGATGCTGCCGCCCTTGAACTCGCCGCCGCAGGTGATCAGGCGCAGCGCCGGGCGGGTGAAGTCGCCGTAGATGCGGGCGATCGGCTGGTCGGCCTTCTTGAACTTCTCCACGGAGTTGACCTCGAAGATCGCCACCGAGTCGTCGCGGCGGGTCACCTCGACCCGCGCGCCCGGCCGCACCTTGGCCAGGCCGTGGAAGATCGACGGGCCGTCCCGCGTGTCGGCGTGCCCGACCAACACCGCCGGGCCGTACTGCCCCGGTGTCGGGCTGTTCTCGTACCAGCCGGCCTGGTTGTGCCGCTCGATCGCGGGCACCTCGATCGAGCCGTCGTCGGCCAGGCCCACCTCGTGCACCGGCGCGTCGACCTTCAACGACGGAATCCGGATCTCGACGGGCCGGCTCGGCTCCAGCACCGGAAACTGGCTGGGCGGTGGCACGTCGTCGGGGCCGAACCCGCCCTTCTGGATGACGCCGGCGAACGTCGCGATGCCACCCACGGCGATCAGCACCGCCGCCAGCGGCCCGGACAGCTTGCCTTTGGCCATGGCTACGCGGTGCGCCGCCGGCGCAGCGTGACCACGGCGAGCACCAGGCCGGCCGCGAGGGCGACCATGCCACCGCTGAGCACCAGCGTGCTGTCGTCGTCGCCGGCGGTGCCGCCGAAGCCGGTCGCCGGGCCGCGGCTCGGCCGGGTGTCGTTGAGGACGTTGAGCGTGGCCTCGGCGCTGCCGGCCATGAATCCGGGGCAGTCCAGCACCACCCGGTAAGCCCGGGCCCGGGTGTCGGCCGGGACCGTCACCGCGCCGGTCAGGTGGCCGAACTGCGGCTCGACGATGACGTCGTCGAACGCGGTCGACTCGACGGTCGCCACCTCGTTGTCTTCCGGCGGCTCGTCGTCGGCCGCGGTGCAGCTGGCCCGGATCCCGACGATGTAGCCGGCCTCGACGGTGCTCGGGGTCAGCTCGAGAAACCTGCCGTCCGGCACGTCGGCGACCGTTGGAGTGGGTGTCGGCGCTGGCGCGGCGAGCGCCGGCGCACCGGTGAAAACGACGATCCAGACCGCGACTGCGGCTGTTGTTAGCGCTCGACGACCGGACATCGTGACCTCCCTGCCGCCCGTGCGTCGATTGTCGCATTTGGAGGGCCGACGCGACACCTGCCAAAATCGGGCGGTGAGTGCTATCGCCCTGTCGCATATCCGCACCTTCCACAACCGTGGCGGGCGGATGGGTGACCGGCATCACGATGCGCTCGACCGGCTGTGGCCGTTGTACGGTCTGTCGGTTTCCGACGCGGCACTCGACGCGGAGGCCCTTTTCGGCCGTTCCGCGCCGCTGGTTGTCGAGATCGGTTCCGGCATGGGTGACGCGACCGCGGCGATGGCGGCGGCCGACCCGGACCGCGACTACCTGGCCGTCGAGGTGCACGTGCCGGGCATCGCGTCGCTGCTCAGCCACATCGAGACGGGCGGGCTGCGCAACCTGCGGATCGCCCGCGGCGACGCGCTCGACCTGGTGGCACACATGCTGCCGCCGGACCGGCTCCACGCGGTGCACGTGTTCTTCCCCGACCCGTGGCCGAAGCTCAAGCACCACAAGCGGCGCATCATCGCGCCGCCGCACGTGGCACTGCTGCGCTCCCGGCTGCTGCCCAGCTCGGGTGTGCTGCATTGCGCCACCGACTGGGCGCCGTACGCTGCGTCGATGCTGTCAACCCTGTCGGCCGACCCCGAACTGGTGAACACCGCCGACGGGTACGCGCCCCGGCCCGCGTACCGCGCGATCACGCACTTCGAGCGGCGCGCCGCTCGGCAGGGGCGCGACGTGTTCGACCTGGTCTTCCGCCGGCGCGCCGCGTGACGCTCACCGACCGGATCCCGGCCGAACTCACCCCGGACGCGCTCTTCGACGCGTTCTCCGGTTGGGCGAGCGAGCGGGGTCTGACCCTCTACCCGCATCAGGAAGAGGCGTTGATCGAGCTCGTCTCGGACGCCAACGTCATCCTGAACACGCCGACCGGCTCCGGGAAGAGCCTGGTCGCGACCGGCGCGCATTTCGCGGCGCTGGCGCACGGGCGGCGCACCTTCTACACCGCGCCGATCAAGGCGCTGGTCTCCGAGAAGTTCTTCGACCTCTGCCGGATCTTCGGTGCGAAGAACGTCGGCATGCTGACCGGCGACGCGGCGGTCAACGAGACCGCGCCGATCATCTGCTGCACGGCGGAGATCCTGGCCAACATCGCGCTGCGCGACGGCACGTACGCCGACGTCGGCCAGGTCGTGATGGACGAGTTCCACTTCTACGCGGAGCCCGACCGGGGCTGGGCCTGGCAGGTGCCGCTGATCGAGCTGCCGCACACGCAGTTCCTGCTGATGTCGGCGACGCTCGGCGACGTGTCACGGTTCGAGACGGACCTGACCCGGCGCACCGGGCGGCCGACCGCGGTGGTCAAGTCGGTCGACCGGCCGGTGCCGCTGTTCTACTCGTACGCCGTCACTCCCATGCACGAGACACTGTCGGAACTGCTGGAGACCCGGCAGGCGCCGGTGTACGTCGTGCACTTCACCCAGGTCGCGGCGCTGGAGCGGGCCCAGGCGCTGATGTCGGTGAACATGTCCACCCGGGCCGAGAAGGACGCGATCGCGTCCGCGATCGGCAACTTCCGCTTCGCGGCCGGGTTCGGGCGCACCCTGTCCCGCTTGGTGCGGCACGGGATCGGCGTGCACCACGCCGGGATGCTGCCCCGCTACCGCCGGCTGGTGGAGACGCTGGCCCAGGCCGGGCTGCTCAAGGTCATCTGCGGCACCGACACGCTCGGCGTCGGCATCAACGTGCCCATCCGGACGGTCCTGTTCACCGGACTGTCCAAATACGACGGCGTGCGGGTGCGGCTGCTCAAGGCCCGCGAGTTCCACCAGATCGCCGGCCGGGCCGGGCGGGCGGGCTTCGACACCGTCGGCACGGTGGTGGTGCAGGCGCCCGAGCACGTCATCGACAACGAGCGCATGATGGCCAAGGCCGGCGACGACCCGAAGAAGCGGCGCAAGGTCGTGAAGAAGAAGCCGCCGGAGGGTTCGGTCGGCTGGGGACGCGCGACGTTCGACCGGCTGATCGAGGCCGAGCCGGAGCCGCTGCAGTCGTCGTTCCACGTGTCGCACGCGATGCTGCTCAACGTGATCGGGCGGCCGGGCGACCCGTTCCAGGCGATGCGGCACCTGCTGACCGACAACCACGAAGAGCCGGCCGCGCAGCGCAAGCACATCAAGCGGGCGATCGCCATCTACCGGGCCCTGCTGGCCGGCGGCGTGGTGGAGCGGGTGGACCCGCCGGACGCGTCCGGCCGCACCGTGCGCCTGACCGTGGACCTACAGGCCGACTTCGCGTTGAACCAGCCGTTGTCGCCGTTCGCGCTGGCCGCGATCGAGCTGTTGGACCGCGAGTCGCCGGAGTACTTCCTGGACGCGTTGTCGGTCATCGAGTCCACACTGGACGACCCTCGCCAGGTGCTGTCGGCCCAACGCTTCAAGGCCCGCGGCGAGGCTGTCGCGGCGATGAAGTCCGAGGGCATCGAGTACGAGGAGCGGATGGAGCTACTCGAGGAGGTCACCCATCCGCGTCCGCTGGTCGAGCTGCTCGAGGACGCGTACGCCATGTACTCCCGCGGGCATCCGTACGTGGCGGACTACGAGCTGGCGCCGAAGTCGGTGGTCCGCGACATGTACGAGCGGGCGATGACCTTCGGCGAGTACGTGGCGTTCTACGGGCTGTCCCGGTCCGAGGGCCTGGTGCTGCGGTACCTCGCCGACGCGTACCAGGCGCTGCGCCGCACGGTGCCGGAGGACTCGCGCACCGAGGACCTGACGGACCTCATCGAGTGGCTCGGCGAGCTCGTGCGGCAGGTCGACTCCAGCCTGCTCGACGAGTGGGAGCGACTGCGCGACCCGCTGACGGTCGACGAGGAGGTCGCCGACATCGAGCGGCCGCCGCCCGCGGTCACCCGCAACCGCCGGGCCTTCCGGGTGCTGGTCCGCAACGCGCTGTTCCGCCGGGTGGAGCTGGCGTCGCTGCGCGACTGGGAGTCGCTGGGCGAGCTCGACGGCGCGGACGGCTTCACGGCCGCGGAGTGGGCGGCGGCGATGGCGCCCTATTTCGACGAGTACGCCGACATCGGCGTCGGCCCGGACGCGCGCGGTCCATCGCTCCTGTTGATCGAGGAGAAGGCGGACCGCTGGGAGGTCCGCCAGATCTTCGACGACCCCGAGGAAGACCACGACTGGGCCATCGAGGCCACGGTCGACCTGGCTGCTTCGGACAGCGCCGGCGTCGCATCGGTGACGGTAACGCGGGTGGGCACAGCGGCGACTTTCGATTAGAATGGGTGTACGAAAATCGCCGCTGACCAGCGGAGATCTTGAGGCCTGGAGGGCTCACGTGACCGCACCCGCCGTCCCCTATGCCACTCTTCTCGCGTTCGCCCGTTACGTCGACCGCACCGGCCCCGCGAAGGCGACGTTCGTCGGCGGCCTCCGCAAACAGCGCGAGTCCCGCTCCGGCTTCAACCCGCACGGCCAGCTCATCAAGGCCCTCAAAAGCGACATCGCGTTCCACGGCGCCGGCCGCTACCTCCACGCGGTGGTCAACGAGGTCAAGCCCCGCTGGAAGCCGCTCTACGAGACCCTCCTACCCGGCGCCCTGGCTTACCTGGGCACCCTCGACAAGGACGCCGAACTGGCTCAGACCCGCGACGCCATCGCGATGCTCGGCGACCTGCCTGTGAAGATCAACCCGCACTTCGGCCTGCGCTACCCCGATGGCCGGGCCGAGGCCGTCCGCCTCCACATGGACGAGCAGCCACCCAGCCGCGAGACGGTGATCGCCACCCTCCACCTGATGTCGCGCCACATGGACCAGGTCCTCCCCCACGCCGACCCGGTCCTGGTCGACCTCCGCCGCGCGGTCGTCCACCGGCCGGACCCAGCCGTGAAGCCCCAGCAGGTCGAGCAGTGGCTGGCCGGCGAGGCCGCCGCCTTCCGCGCCACCTGGTCGGTGGCCGCCTAGGTGTCGTCGTTTCGCGAAGAGATGAGCACGCGACCGCCGGACTCTTCGATCGCGACGTCACCCCGGGCTCGCAGGAGGTCCAACATGGCCAGGGCATACCAGTTGTGGCCGAAGTAGGCCGGAAACTCGAGCTTGGCCGCGAACTCCCCGAATAGCCCTTGCGGGTCAAGCATCTTCGACGAGTCGAGGCGCGATCCGAGCTGGAAGGCAACCTCAGCAGGCGGCACGGCAACGGATCCTAGCCGCGCCGAATCCGATGGCGGGCCGCCCGCCGCGACCGTAGGGTCCGCATGTGCCTGTGCGATCCGTTGACGAAGACTCGTTGCTCTGCGCCGATGACGGCACCCTGCTCGCCCGGCTACGGCTGCGTGACGACGACGGCGAACGCGTCGCCGCCGGGGTGCGGCCGGAGCCCGGCATCCCGGCGGTCCGGGTGGCCGCGCAGGCCCTGCGGGACCTGGCTGGGACGCGACTGGAGACACCCGACGACGAGCTCGCCGCCGCGCTGGTCGCGGGCGGTGTGCCGCTGAGCCGGTCCGCGACCGACCTGCGGCACGACCTGACCGGGCTGCCGGATCCGGAGCCGCTGCCCGCCGGCTGGGCACTGGCCGAGGCCGGCTGGGACGACGACCTCGCCACAGCGGCCGCGGCCGCCTACGGGCCCGGTCACCCGGACGGCGGCTGGACCGAGAACGACACCAAGTCCGTACGCGGGATGTTCGAGCGATCCGATCCTGTCCCGCCGCTGGCCCCGGCCTCGGCCCGGCTGGTCGGCCCGGACGGGCGCAGCGCCGGCCACGTGCTGTGCGCGGGCCCGGTGCCGTGGACCGACTACCGCTGCGCCTGGGTGCTCAACATCGCGGTCGGTCCGGCGGCGCAGGGCCACGGCTTCGGTCGCGTCCTGCTGGCGCACGCGCTGCGCGGCACGCGGGCAGCGGGGCTGCCCACATTGGCCCTGTCGGTGGTCGACCGCAACCCGGCCCGCCGCCTCTACGACGCGGCGGGCTTCCAACCCGTCACCCGGGTGCTCACCCTGCGCCTACCGGCGGCCTGACGTGGAGATAGTGACCCGCGCCGACCGGCCGGACCTCGACGAGCAGGCGGCCGTGGTGTTCCGGGAACGCTGGCCGGAGTTCATCTTCCACGACGACGTGCCGAAGCAGTACCTGAGCCGGGTCGAGCAGTTCTTCGCCCGCTACGACATCGTGGCCCTCGACGACGACGGCGCCGTGGTCGCCGGCGGTTGGGGTGTCCCACTGGCCTGGACCGGCGACCCGGAGGACCTGCCGTCCGGCTACGACGACGCGATGGTCCGCGCGGTCGAGGGCCACGAGGCCGGCACCCCACCCACCACGCTGAGCTTCATGGCCGCGGCGGTCAGCTCGGCGCGCGACAAACGCGGCCTCGCCACCACGGTGCTCACGGCTCTGACCCAACGCGCCCACTACGACGGCCTGGCGCACGTCATCGCGCCGCTGCGGCCGACCTGGAAACACCGCTACCCGCTGGTGCCGATGGCCGAGTACGCCGGCTGGACCCGCCCCGACGGCCTCAGCGTCGACCCATGGATCCGCACCCACCAACGGATGGGCGCCCGCATCCTCGCCCCGGCACCACGCTCGATGGTCATCGAGGGCACGGTCGCCGACTGGGAGGACTGGACCGGCATGCTGTTCCCCGTGACCAGGGACTACGTCGTGCCCGACGCGCTCAACCTGGTGCGCGTCGACCGGGACCACGACCGCGGCGTCTACGTCGAGGAGAACCTGTGGGTCCAGCACAGCTGACGGACGCGTCACATCTATGTCGGCAATCGCGGCACCGGTTGTCAGGATAGGCCCGTGGCGCACCGTTCGTTCCTTTTCCTGGTCGGCAGCACACGGCGTGCCGGCAACACCGAAACGCTGGCCGTCGCGGCGGCCCAGGCATTGCCGCCGGACTCTTCCCACCAGTGGTTGCGGCTCGACGACCTGCCGCTGCCGGAGTTTCTCGACGTCCGGCACACCGGCGACGGGAGCTACCCGGCACCGACCGGCAACGGCAAGGTGCTGCTCGACGCGACCCTGGACGCCACCGACCTCGTGCTGGCCACGCCGCTGCACTGGTACACGATGTCGACGATCACCAAGCGCTACCTCGACCACTGGTCGGGCTGGATGCGCGTACCCGGGGTCGACTTCCGCCGCCGGATGGGCGGGCGCACTCTCTGGGGCGTCAGCGCCGTCAGCCACCTCGACCTGAGCCGGGCCGAGCCCCTGACCGGCACGCTGCGCCTCACCGCCGACTACATGGGCATGCGTTTCGGTGGGCACCTGCTCGGCTACGCCAACAAGCCGGGCGAGATCCACGCCGACGCCGACGGGCTGACCCGGGCCCAGGCGTTCTTCAGCTGACCGCGATCACATAGCGGAAGACATTGTCCTGGCGGTACGAGCCGTCCGGTTGCCGGAAAGGCTCCAGCGCCGCCGCGTACGCCGTGCGGACCGCGTCCACGCCGACCGTGTCCATCGCGGTGCGGAACGGTCCGACCGCGGACTGGCCGCGCCACCCGGTGTCCAGGTCGGGAAACGTGAACGGGCAGTCCACCTCGGCGCCGGCAACGACGGTCAGGCCGGCACCGGCCAGCAGTTCCTCGATCACACCAGGCGTCGAGATGGTCGGCGCCGCCGCGCCCGTGCGCGGCGGCATCAGCGCGCGGATATGCGCGAACACCTCCTCGGTGTCGCAGCGCGCCGGGTCGCCCCACATCCCGACCGCCACCCGGCCACCGGGCACCACCACCCGCGCGAGCTCCGCCGCCGCGGCGTCCTCGTCGGCCGCGTACTGCAACACGTTGAACGACGTCACCACGTCGAAGGACGCCGCGTCGAACGGCAGTTCCTGGATGTCGCCGACCCGCAGGTCGGCCTCGGGCAACCGGGTGCGGGCCCGCGCCACCATCAGCTCGGCCGCGTCGAGACCGGTCACCGACGCACCGGCCGCGGCCGCCAGCAGCAGTGCCTGACCGCTGCCACAGCCGGCGTCGAGCACCCGCCGGCCGGCCAGCGGGGCCAGGGCGGTCAGTGTCGCCGCGTACAAGGGGACGGTCCACGGTTCGCAGATCTCCATCCAGTCGTCGACCGCCGCGCCCCACAGGGGCCCCTGCACTGAAGCCGATCCCATCCCCACCTCCACGAGCGGAACTCCACACAGGACAACGTACGGTCAGCGCAGGCGCAGCAGATCCGCGTGGGCCGACCGGACGGCCGCGGACGGGTCGACGCCGAGCTCGTCGCGCAGCCGGACCCGGAGGCGTTCGTACGCGGCCAGTGCCTCCGCGACGTTCCCCCGGGCGGCCAGCGACCGCATCAGCAACAGGTGTCCCGTCTCCCGCAGTGGTGCCGCGTCCACCAGGTCGCGGGCCGCGCGCTCGGCGCCCGGCAGCTCCGCGCCGCCGATCGACAGGCAGGCGGTCGCGTAGCACTCGATCGCCCGCGCGTAGACCTCGTCGAGCCGGGTCCGCCACGAGTCCGCCCACGGCGCGGTCGCTTCCGGCAGGAACGGGCGGCCCGCGATGAACCGGGCGGTCAGTGCCGCCGGCCAGGCCCGCAGCCACTCCTCCGCGACCACGGCCGACTCGGCCCGGTGCGCCGACGACAGGGCCGTCTCCACGTCGACCACCGCCGACGCCGGCAGGTCGACCGCCAGCTCGGAGCGGCCGCGCAGTACGGCGGGGCCGGTCGTCGCGCGTACCCGGGAGATCAGCGCGTTGAGCGTGGAGCCGGCGGCAGGTGGTGGCTCAGCGCCCCACAGCGCGTCGATCAGACGGTCCCGCGGCACCGGTCGCGGCCGGTGCAGCACCAGGTAGGCGAAGAGCAGCCGACCCTGCCGTCCGGGCAGCGTGACCCGCCGGCCGTCGATCTCCACCAGGAAGGGGCCGCACAGCTGCACCCGCACCGAGGGCTGCAAGCGGCACCTCCCGCGCGGAAGAATGGAAGCGATGAACCGCCAGGTCCGATGCGAGTGTGGCTTCGTCGCCCGCGGCGACACCGACGAAGCCGTGATCGCGCTCGTCCTCGCGCACGTCGCCCGCGAGCACCCCGACCTCGCCGAGACCGAGACCGCCGACGACATCCGCGGCTGGATCGAGCTGGTGCCCTAGGGGGTGTCTCGTGGATCAGGGTGGTGCGGCGCCGAGGTCCAGGCGGCGTCCGGGCGTGCGCGGAGGCCGGTCGGATACCGGTGTTGTATCTGGCCGGGCTCCGCGTGCGGCCGGTCGTCGTCTGGGCCCGGCGATGTGCCGCCATGATCCACGAGACACCCCCTAACTTACGCCGAACTCCTCGCGGAGCGAGCGTACCGCCGCGCCGCCCGGGCGGTCCCGGAGCTTGCCGTCGACGGTGACGTCGAGCAGGTCGTCGTAGAACGCGACCAGGCCGGCGATCGGGTTGGCATCGGGCAGCGGGTCCAGGTAGGACCAGACGACGTTCGACCGCTCGCCGGTCGACCAGTAGGACGCCTGGCCCTTGTACGGGCAGTACGACACCTGGTCGCTCGGCGTCAGTTCGGCGACCACGTCTTCCCGCGGCAGGTAGAACCGCACCGGCAGGCTGGTCTCGAACACGAGCACCGCCCGGGTGGTCTCGGCCAGCAGGGTGCCGCCGTCTTCGATCCGGACGCGCCGTGAGCTGGCCCGCGCGTCGACCCGGTGGTACGGGTCGCGCGGGTGTGCGTGGATCTCCTCGTCCTCCTCGAACCACTGGTCCATCGCGTCGAAGTCGAGGACGACGTAGTCGCGCAGCTGGGGATCGTCGGGCCGGAACCCGGCCTCGGCCCGGGTCTGCCCGCCCGCCGAGATCGTCAACGCCGAACCGTCGGTGGAGTGGACGCTGAACGGGATGCCCGGGTGCAGGAAACCCGGCCCGCCGGCCGTCACCTCACCGGCGGACGCCAGATCCGCTCGCAGGTCGGCGGCCGGCACCGCGTACGTCGGCACGATCCGCCTGGGCTCCCAGACCAGCACCGCGTCGGTGGTGTCCACAATGGTCTCACCGCCCAGGGTGGCACGGACCCGTTTCTCCGTCGGTTCGTGCCGCAGCTCCTTGAACCGCTGTCCCATGGCGTCGCGCATCCGGGTACTCATGTCACCACCTTGGCGCAGTCAGGACGCCGGCACCACCCACGGGAACGTGTCGCGACGCATGTCGGCGGCCACCGACGGGTCCAGGCCCGAGCTCGTCGCCGCGTCCAGGACCAGCGAGAACATCACCTCGGGCGCGTTGTCGGCCAACGTGCGGCCGTTGATGCCGGTGAAACCGAAACTGGCCGGCGTGCCCACCGTGTACGGCATCACCTCGGGGAAGATCCGGCGTGCGACGAGCTGGCCGTAGCCGTCCGGGTCGGTCGAGTTTCCACCGTTGGCGGAGACCACCGCGGCGATCTTCTCGGCGATGTACTTGCCGTCCTGGTTGAAGTCCTGCGACGGATGCCGTTCGTTGGCGGGGTTCGAGAAGTCGGTGTCGTCGGGCCAGAAGATCGGCCACATCATCGGCAGGCCGAACCGGTTGATCTGGCGCCAGCCGCCGGCGTCGGTGGCCAGCTTGGTCGTGCACCAGACGCCGATCTCGGCGCCCGGCCGCAGCCGCGGGTGGTCGTGGGAGATCTCGAGGACGATCGTGTAGACCTGCGTACCGCCGAAGGTGTTCTTGGGCTTGCCGGAGCGCCACTTCGACAGGTCGACCTTGGTGCCGTCCTTGACCGCCGCGTTGATGACGAACAGCTCGTCGAGGTCGATGTAGAACGGGTCGTTGATCCGGCCCGCGAACACCCGGACGTTGCCGGCGTCGACGGCCTCGTCGGTGTGGCCGGCGGCGACGCGCACGCCCGCCTCCTCGTCACCACGCGCCTCGGTGCCGCTCAGCTCCCACACCTCGTACGACTGCCGCCCGTCGGACCCGGCCGGCTCGAACGCCACGCGATAGGTCAGCTCCTCGGTCTCGGAACCCCCGAAGTGCACCCGGAACTCGTAGCGCGCCTCCGGGTGGAAACCGGGCGTGACGTTCGGCTCGGTGATGTTGGAGTTGACGTCCATCATCAGCACGGTGCACCCGTCACCACCGAAGACGTAGAGGTCGTCGATGAAAAGCTGGCCGCTCTGCCGCGCCAGTGGGGTGTCGAGATGGTGGGACATGGCGTGCTCCCCTTTAAGCCCACGGAAGCTTTCGACGCTACCGGCGACCAACGGCGCGCACGGCGGAATGATCACTTGGGCTGTTTCCGCCCTGGATCACCGGACCGGGCCGTCCGGGTGGCCAGGTCGCGGTGGTCAGCACGCAGATGCCGCGCAGCCGGTCGTCGGTCTGGTCGGTCAGCGGGCCGGCGATCGTCAGCAGCCCTCGGTCGGCCAGCCCGGTTTAATCGGGCCTTCCCAAGACTCGACTTTGTGTTTTAAAGTTCTTTACGTGAACGAGAGCTTTACCGAGAACGAGCAGTCACCGGGCGACCCGGCCGAGACGCTTCGGCTGATCGAGGAGCAGCGGGCCGCGGCTATCCGGCAGATCTACGTCGACGACCGCTGGTGGTTCTGGCCCTGGGGCTTCGCCTGGTTGATCGGCTTCGGGCTGATCTTCCTGCGGTTCGGCCCCGACGGCCGGGTGTTCGTCAACCTGCCCGAGTGGCTGCCGACGGCGGTGCTGGTCGCGCTGATCATCGCGGCCGGCGTGATCTCCGGCGTCACCGGCGCGCGGGCCTATGGCCATCTGGCCGGTGAGTCGGCCAAGCGCGGCGCCTACTACGGCTGGGCCTGGATGATCACGTTCACCACCATGACGGTGATCCTGGTGCGGATCAGCGACCGGCTCCCGGAAGACCTACGGACTCTGGTCTGGTCCGCCACCATGGTCGGCCTCACCGGCGCACTGCATCTGGCCGGCGGCGCGATCTGGCTCAACCGCCAGCTCTTCCAGCTCGGCGCCTGGATCTCCGTGGTCAACGTGGCCGGCGTCCTGGCCGGGCCGGGCTGGCAGTCGCTCATCATGTGCGTCGCGGCCGGCGGCGGCATGATCTTCTTCGGCCTGGCAGCCAGCCGCTGGCACCGCCGCCAGCTCACCCGGGAGGCGGCGGCGTGACTGACACGCCTCTAGACCCCGTTATCCACGCTCAGGCACGGCTGCGGGTGGTCGCGGCACTGTCCACATTGGGCTCCGGCGACCAGATCGCGTTCCCCCGCCTGCAGGAGATCCTCAACATGACGGCCGGCAACATGTCGGTCCACCTCCGCAAGCTCGAAGACGCGGGATACGTCGAGATCACCAAGACCCACCGCGGCCGCACGCCGGTCACCCTCGTCGCGCTCACCCACCGCGGCCGGATGGCCTTCGACGAATACACCGCATCCGTACGCGCCCTGCTGCAACCCGCGGACATCAAGGAGAAGACATGATCCTCGCCGAGGCGATCGAGGTCAGCCGGCGGTACGGCGACGTCACCGCCCTCGACCGGGTCTCGCTTCAGGTCGCCGAGGGCGAGCTGGTCGGCCTGCTCGGTCCCAACGGGGCCGGCAAGAGCACGCTGGCCAACCTGCTGACCGGCGTGCGGCGGCCCGACTCGGGCCGGGTCACGCTCTGCGGCGGCGACCCCCGCGACCCGAACACACGCCGGGCGCTCGGCGTGACGCCCCAGGAGACCGGCCTGCCGGCCACCCTGCGGGTCGGCGAGGTGGTCGAGTTCGTCGGCGCCCACTATCCCAACCCGGTGCCCCGCGCGGAGTTGCTCGACCAGTTCGACCTGAGCGACCTGGTCAAGCGGCAGACCGGCGGCCTGTCCGGCGGCCAGAAGCGCCGGCTGGCCATCGCGCTGGCGTTCGTCGGCCGGCCCAGGATCGTGGTGCTCGACGAGCCGACCACCGGCCTCGACGTGCAGTCCCGCCGCGCCCTCTGGGACGCCATCAAGGCCTACCACGCCGACGGCGGCACGGTGCTGCTCTCCAGCCACTACCTGGAGGAGATCGAGGCGCTGGCCGAACGCGTGGTCGTGCTCGGCCGCGGCCGGGTGCTCGCCGACGACACGGTCGCCGCGGTGCGCGGCATGGTCGGCGTCCGCCGGGTCAGCTTCGCGCACGACGGCGAGCCGCCCTCCCTGCCCGGCGTGGTCGCGATCGAGCAGCGCGACGGGCGCACCCACCTGCTCACACCGGACTCCGACGCGCTGGTCCGCGCGCTCGTCGCCTCCACTGTGGAGTTCCGTGACCTGGAGGTCGCACCGACCTCGCTCGAAGAGGCCTTCCTGGCGATCACCGGCGCTACCGAGCCCGCCCCCGCCCTTCCCGTCGCCGCCTGAGGAGCACCCGTTGACGACGCTCACCCTCGTACACGCCAGATATCAGCTCCTCGAGACCATCCGGATCCCGATCGCCCTGATCGGTTCGGCGTTCTTCCCGGCCGCCTCGATGCTCTTCTTCGTCGTGCCGTTCGCGGGCGACGACCCGGTGGGCGCCACGTTCGCCACCGCCTCGATGGTCACCTTCTCCATCATGGTGAGCAGCCTGTTCACCTACGGCGTCGGTGTCGCCGACGACCGGTCCCAGCCCTGGGACGGCTACATGCGCACGCTGGCGGCCGGCGCCGCACCCCGGTTCGCCGGGCGGATCCTGGCCGGCATGGCGATGTCGCTCGTCTCGCTGGTGCCCGTGGTGCTGATCGGCGCACTGTTCACCGAGGCGACCGTCACCGCCACCGGCTTCCTGCTGGGGATCGCCACCGTGTTCGTCGGCGCGCTGCCGTTCACGCTGATGGGCCTCGCGATCGGCTACGGGCTCCCGCTCAAGGCCGCCCTGGTGGTCTGCCAGGTGATCTTCTTCCCGCTGGCCTTCGGCGGCGGCCTGATGTCCGCACCCGACCAGGCGCCCGGCTTTATCCAGACGATCGCGCCCTACCTGCCCACCCGCGGTGCGGTCGAGCTGTTGTGGGCGGCGGTCGGCGACTACTCCCCGCACGCCACGTCCCTGGTCGCGTTCGCGGTCTGGACCGTGGTGGCCGGCGCCGTCGCGGTCTGGGCCTACCGCCGGGACGAGGGTCGCCGGTTCCGCTGACCCCGAGCGGCTGACCGGGGGGCACGGGGCCCCCGGTCAGCCGTTCTCACTTCAGCACGGTCAGCCGCTGCGTGGCCCGGGTCAGGGCCACGTAGAGGTCGTTGACCCCGCGCGGCGACTCCGCCTCGATGCCGTCCGGGTCCGCGACCACCACGGCGTCGAACTCCAGGCCCTTGGACTGGCGGGCGCTGAGCACCGCGACCGGGCTCTCCAGGTCGGGCTCGTCGCCGACCGCGACCGCGAGGTCCGGCAGCGCCGCGCGCACCTCGGCGGCGAGCTCGTTGACCCGGCCCGCGGGCGCGATCACCGCCAGCCGGCCGCCGCCGAGCACCTCGGCCTCGCCGGCCAGCACCGACGCCAGGTCGTCGAGACTGCCGCGGCCCGGCTGCTGCCCGGTGGACCGCACCGAACGCGGCGGCGTGGCCGCGGGGTCGATCCGGGCCAGCACCTCGCCGGCCAGCGACATCACCTCGGCCGGGGTGCGGTAGTTGACGGTCAGCTCGGCCAGCTTCCAGCGGTCGGTGACGTACGGGTCGAAGACCTCCGACCAGGACGCCGCGCCGGCCGGGTCGCCGGTCTGCGCGATGTCGCCGACCACGGTCATCGACCGGCTCGGCGAACGGCGCATCAGCACCCGCCAGGCCATCCGCGACAGCTCCTGCGCCTCGTCGACGATGACGTGCCCGAACGCCCACTTCCGGTCGCGGGCGGCCCGCTCGGCCGCGCTCAGGTATTCGCCGTCCTCCTGCCGCTCGGCCAGCCGCGAGGCGTCCAGCAGGTCGGTGACCAGCAGCAACTCGGGGTCGTCCTCGTCTTCCACGTCGATCGACGCGGAGCCGCGGGCGATCTCCAGCGCGCCCTCGGCGTAGGTCAGCTCGGACCGGCGCACCTTCTCGGCCATCGTCTTCGCCGCCGCCTCGAGCTCGGGCAGCGGGCCGAGCTGTTCGGCGGCCTCGTCGAGCAGCGGCGCGTCGGCCGGAGTCCACGGCGCGCGGGCCGGCCGGACCAGGGCGGCGGCCTCGGCCAGGGTGAGCAGCTCGGTGCCGTCCCGCCCGACCCGGGCGGCGGCCAGCCGCTCGGGCGAGGAATACAGGTCGCGCAGCAGGCGCTGCGGGGTCAGCCGCGGCCAGAGCGTGTCCAGCGCGGCCCGGACGCCCGGGTCGGCGGCCAGCTCGGCGCGGATGTCGGCCAGGTCGGCGGCGCCCATCAGCTGCGGGTCGCCGGGCGCGTCGCCCCCGCCCAGCGGGTCGTCGGCGAACGGGTCGGTGCCGATGATCGCGGCCGCCTGCTCGACCAGCCCGTCGACCAGCGCGTCCTGGAAGACCTCCCGGGCCTGGTTGTGCACCCGACCGGAACGCCGGGCGCGTTCGCGGGCGACGGTCACGAGGTCGCGGTCGATGGTCAGCGTCTCCCGGTCGAGCTCGACGGTGATCGGCTCGGTGGGCAGCTCCTGGCGCTCGGCGATGGCCGCCGCGAGCACGTCGACCATTCCCAGCCGGCCCTTGATCGCCGTCACCCGCTCCGGCTCCTCGCCGCGGGCGGTCACGCCCGGGTAGAGGTCGCCGAGCGTCCACAGCAGCACGCCGGTCTCGGCCAGCGACGGGAGCACGTGCGAGATGTAGCGCAGGAAGGTCGGGTTGGGACCGACCACCAGCACCGCCCGCGTCGACAGCTCTCGCCGGTGCGTGTAGAGCAGGTACGCCGCGCGGTGCAGCGCCACCGCGGTCTTGCCGGTGCCCGGGCCGCCCTGCACGACCAGCACCCCGCCGAGGTCGGCCCGGATGATCCGGTCCTGTTCGGCCTGGATGGTCTCGACGATGTCGCGCATCCGACCAGTGCGGCTGGCGTCGACCGCGGAGAGCAGCGCCGCCTCGCCGGCGAGCCCGTCGCGGGTCGCCGAGCCGGCCGCGGCCGACAGGTCGAGCACCTCGTCGTCGAGCGCGACGACCGTGCGCCCCTTGGAGCGGATGTGCCGGCGCCGCCGGATGCCCAGCGGGTCGGCGGCGGTGGCCAGGTAGAACGGGCGGGAGGCGGGAGCGCGCCAGTCGAGCAGCAGCGGCTCGTAGTCGCCCTCCTCGTCGAAGATGCCGATCCGGCCGATGTAGAGCGGCGCGCCGGTCTCGGGGTCGAGCCGCCCGAAGCACAGCCCGCTCTCCACGGCGGAGAGCTGGGCCAGCTGCTCGGTGTACATACCCACCGACGACTCGCGCTGCGACCGCGCCTGCGGCGTGCCGCCGGTGGCGGCGAGCGAGCCGGACAGGCGTGACTCGGCCAGCGACCGCATCCCGTCGAGCCGGTCGTAAAGCCCCGTCACGTGTTTCTGTTCGGCTTCCATCTCGGCAGGTGAGTCTGTGGGATCGAGGACGCGACTAGGATCAACGCGCTCAGACAACGACGTTCCTTCCGGAAGCGAACCGGGAACCATGCGAACTCCCCAAGATACCGCGACCGCGGCCGGGTTGAACCGCGCGCTGCTGGCCCGCCAGGGCCTGCTGGACAGGCATACGGGACCAGGTGGCGCGAAGCACAGCGGCGAGACCGGAAGGCGACAGGATGCGGCAGCATCCAGTCGGCTGAGGAATGCTAGACACACAGCCCTTGTGTCGGCTATCGAACAGATCGGCGCGCTCCAGGCGCAGCAGTGGTCATCGCCGCCCGTGGGGCTGTGGAGCCGGCTCGAAGGGTTCGCCGCCGACGATCTCTGGGCCGTACTCGACAAGGGTGACGTGGTCACCGGCATCCTCATGCGTCGCACGTTGCACCTGGTCAGCGCGGACGAGCACCCCGCCTGGGCCCGGATCGCGGCGGAGACCGGGGTCGGCGGGTGGCTGCTGCGCGGTGTCGAGACACCGGAGGCGGCCGACGACATGCTGGCCGCCACCGTCGCGTACGCCAAGCAGACCCGCACCGGCGACGAGCTGACCGCTTTCGCGGAGCAGTGGGTCGAGAAGCACCCGGACGCGCTGCCGGCCAAGGCGGTGGCCGCACAGCGGGAATACAAGTGGCGGCCGTTCCGGGCCCAGCCGGCGTTCGTCAAGGTGCCGGCCGACGACTCCTGGGGCACGAAAACGCCCGCGGCATACCGCTCCGGCCCGCCCACCCCACGGGGGCTGACCAGTGAGAAGGCGTGGGAGACGGCGGTCACCCGGCACCTGGGCGCGTTCGGGCCGGCCGGCGCCGACGACATCGCGTACTGGCTGGGCTCGACGGCCGGGCCGGTCAAGGCGGCGATCGAGCGGCTCGACCTGGAGACCCTCGGCGAGGACGCCGGCGGTCGGCGGGTGCTCTACGACCTGCCGGACGCGCCCCGGCCGGCGGACGACACCGCCGCGCCGCCACGGTTCCTGCCGCCATTCGACAACGCGCTGCTGGCGTTCGCCGCCAACCGGCGGGCCCGGATCCTGCCGGACGCGTACAAGGAGCGGGTCTATCTCAAGCGGAACCTGCGCTGGCTGCCCACCCTGCTGGTCGACGGTCTGGTGGCGGGCGTCTGGTCGGCGGAGACCAAGCGCAACGTGGTGACGCTCACGGTGACCGCGTTCGAAAAGCTGACCAAGGCCGCCGCCGCGGCGGTCGAGGCGGAGGGCGAGGCACTGGCCCGGTTCACCGAGCCGGCCGCCAAAGATCACGTTGTACGGATAACCGCGAGCTGATCCGCACCCGCCCGCCTATCCTTGGGCCCGAGATGAACGCGCCCGATCCGTCGCTGCCCAACCGGCTGGCCACCCTGACCCTGCGCGACGCGCATCGGCTGGGCCGGCGGCTGGAGGGCACCCGCAAGATTCGCGACACCGCCAAGAAGGACGCCGCGGTCGCGGCCATCGAGGCCGACGTGGTGGCCGCCGAGGCACGCGTCGCGGCCCGCCGGGCGGCCGTCCCGGTCATCCGCTACCCGGCCGAGCTGCCGGTCAGCGAGCGGCGCGACGACATCGCGGCGGCGATCCGCGACCACCAGGTGGTGATCGTCGCCGGCGAGACCGGGTCCGGCAAGACCACTCAGATCCCCAAGATCTGCCTGGAGCTGGGCCGCGGTGTCCGAGGTCAGATCGGGCACACCCAGCCGCGCCGGCTGGCCGCCCGCACGGTCGCCGACCGGATCGCCGAGGAGCTGGGCACCCCGCTGGGCAGCACCGTCGGCTTCAAGGTGCGGTTCACCGACAAGGGTGGCGACGACACCCTGATCAAGCTGATGACCGACGGCATCCTGCTGGCCGAGTTGCAGAACGACCGCGACCTCCTGCGGTACGACACGCTGGTGATCGACGAGGCGCACGAGCGCAGCCTCAACATCGACTTCATCCTCGGTTACCTGGCGTCCCTCCTGCCCCGCCGCCCTGACCTCAAGGTGATCATCACTTCGGCGACCATCGAGACCGAGCGGTTCGCCCAGCACTTCCGGCAGGCGTCCGGCGAGCCCGCGCCGGTGGTCGAGGTGTCCGGCCGGACTTATCCGGTCGAGCTGCGCTACCGGCCGCTGGTGCTCGAAGAGGCCCTGGACGATGACGACGAGGAAGAGGTCGCGGGCGCGGTCGTCCGCGACCCGATCACGGCGATCGGCGACGCGGTCACCGAGCTCGCCGCCGAGGGTCCCGGCGACATCCTGGTCTTCCTCAGTGGTGAGCGGGAGATCCGGGACACCGCCGACGCGCTGGGCCGGCTCGACCTACCGCACCTGGAGATCCTCCCGCTCTACGCCCGGCTGTCCTTCGCCGAGCAGCACCGGGTGTTCCAGCGGCACACCGGGCGCCGGGTGGTGCTGGCCACCAACGTCGCCGAGACCTCGCTGACCGTGCCCGGCGTCAAATACGTCGTCGACCCGGGCACCGCCCGGATATCCCGCTACAGCCACCGGCTCAAGGTGCAGCGGCTGCCGATCGAGCGGGTCTCCCAGGCGTCGGCCAACCAGCGCAAGGGTCGCAGCGGCCGCACCTCGCCGGGCATCTGCATCCGGCTCTACGACGAGCAGGACTTCCTGTCGCGGCCGGAATACACCGAGCCGGAGATCCTGCGTACCAACCTGGCCTCGGTCATCCTGCAGATGACCGCGATCGGCCTCGGCGACATCGCGAAGTTCCCGTTCATCGACCCGCCGGACCGGCGCAACATCACCGACGGCATCGCGCTGCTCCAGGAGCTGGGCGCGCTCGACGACGCGAAGCGGCTGACCGAGGCGGGCCGCCGGCTGGCGCAGCTGCCGGTCGACCCGCGCCTGGGCCGGATGGTGCTCGAAGCCGATCGCAACGGCTGTCTCGACGAGGTCAGCGTGGTCGCGGCGGCACTGTCCATCCAGGACCCGCGCGAGCGGCCGGTCGAGCACCGCACGCACGCCGACCAGCTGCACGCCCGGTTCGCCGACCCGGACTCCGACTTCGTCGCGTACCTCAACCTCTGGAACCACCTGCGGGAGCAGCAGCGCGAGCTGTCGTCCAGCGCGTTCCGCCGGCTCTGCCGCGCCGAATACCTCAACTATCTGCGGGTCCGCGAGTGGCAGGACATCGCGGCCCAGCTCCGTCAGGTGACCAAGTCGCTCGGCCTGGTCACGTCGTCGTCGACGGACCCGGCCCGGCTGCACCAGTCGCTGCTGGCCGGTCTGCTCTCCCAGATCGGGCTGCGCGAGGGCGAGAAGCGCGAATACCTCGGCGCCCGCAACGCCAAGTTCGCCATCTTCCCCGGCTCGGCCCTGGCCAAGAAGCCGCCCCGGTTCGTGATGTCGGCCGAGCTCGTCGAGACCTCCCGGCTGTGGGCCCGGGTCAACGCCAAGATCGAGCCGGACTGGGTCGAGCCACTGGCCGGCCACCTGGTCAAGCGCACCTACAGCGAGCCGCACTGGGAGAAGAAACAGGGCTCGGTGGTGGCGGTCGAGCGGGTCACCCTCTACGGCGTGCCGATCGTGGTGGGCCGGAAGGTCTCGTACGGGCGGATCGACCCGGTGCTGTCCCGGGAGCTGTTCATCCGGCACGCGCTGGTCGAAGGCGACTGGCAGACCCACCACCACTTCTTCCGCGACAACGCGAACCTGCTGGAGTCGGTGGCGGCCCTCGAGGACCGGGTCCGCCGCCGCGACATCCTGGTCGACGACGAGACCGTGTACGCCTTCTACGACCAGCGGATCCCCGCCGACGTGGTGTCCGGCCGCCACTTCGACACCTGGTGGAAGAAGGCCCGGCACACCGACCCGGCCCTGCTGACCTTCACCCGCGAGTTCCTCGTCAACGCCGGCCGCGGCGACGTCAGCCCCGACGCCTATCCCGACGTGTGGCGCTCGGAGTCGGCGCCGCTGCCGCTGTCGTACGAGTTCGCACCAGGGTCCACATCAGACGGTGTGACGGTCGACGTGCCGCTGCCGATGCTCGGCCAGGTGGCCCCGGAGGACTTCGACTGGCAGGTGCCCGGGCTCCGCGAAGACCTGGTGATCGCGCTGCTCCGCTCGCTGCCGAAGGCGATCCGCACCAACTTCGTGCCCGCGCCCGACTTCGCCCGCGCGGTGCTCGCCCGGATCACGCCGGCACCCGGGCTGTCGCTGATCGAGGCGGTCACCCGGGAGCTGCGCCGGATGACCGGCGTGACGGTGCCGCACGACGCCTGGGACGTGTCCCGGGTGCCCGACCACCTGCGGCTCACCTACCGGGTGGTCGACGGCGACCGCGAGGTGGCCCGCGGCAAGGACCTGGCCGCGTTGCAGGCACAGCTCAAGGCCGCGGTACGCGCGACGGTCACCGCGGCCGCACCGGGCATCGCCCGGACGGGGCTGACCGCCTGGGACTTCGGCCCGCTGCCGCGCACCCTCGAGCAGGACCGCGCCGGTTTCCGGGTCACCGCGTACCCGGCGCTGGTCGACGAGGGCACCACGGTCGGCGTCGAGGTCTTCGACAGCGCCGGCGAGCAGGCCGCCGCGATGATCGCCGGCACCCGACGGCTGTTGCTGCTGACGTTGCCCAACCCGGCCACGTTCCTCCAGGGCCGGCTGACCAACCAGCAGAAGCTGGCGCTCTCCCGAAACCCGCACCGCAACATCGCCGACCTGCTCCGGGACTGCGCCGGCGCGGCCGTCGACCGCCTGGTCGACCAGGCCGGCGGGCCGGCCTGGGACCCGGACGGCTTCGCCGCGCTGCGTGACACGGTCCGTGCCGACCTGGTCGACACGGTGGTGGCGGTGGTCGACCGGGTGGAGCGCGCGCTGGCCGCGCAGCACGGCGTCGACCAGCGGATCTCCCGGATGTCGACGCTCGACGCGCTGTCCACGCTGGCAGACGTGAAGGCCCAGCTCGCCGGGCTCATCTACCCGGGCTTCGTGACCGCCACCGGCTGGACCCACCTGGGCGACCTGCCCCGCTATCTGGCGGCGGTCGAGCGGCGGCTGGACCGACTGGGCCAGGACCCGGCCCGCGACCGGGCCGGCCAGGCCCGGATCGCCCAGGTACGCAAGGAATACGACGCCATGCTGGCCGCGTTGTCGCCGAGCCGCCGCCGCGCGGAGGCGGTCGCCGAGATCCGCTGGATGATCGAGGAGCTGCGGGTCAACGTGTTCGCGCAGGCGCTGGGCACGCCGTACCCGGTGTCGGAGCAACGCATCTACAAGGCGATGGACGCCGCCGAGGCGGCGTGACGAGAGGGCGGGACGATGGCGCTGGAGATCTTCTCCCTGCCCACTGGCGAGGTCTGCGACGCCGAGACCGGCGCGTGCGAGGCGCCGGAGGTGGACGAGAGCGACGAGGTGGTCGAGCCCGACCCGTCAGGATTTCCGCCGCCGGCGTAAAGATCGTGGCAAGACCGTCGACGCGGGCGGCCCGGCGGTCCATGCTTGGCCGATGCGATCGAAGGTCGTTGTCGGGGTCAGCCCGTCGCTGGCCGGTCTGCAGGCGCTGCGCTACGCGGTGAACGCCGCCCGGGAGCGCGACTGCGTCGTGCACGCGGTGCGGGTGTGGCTGTTCCGGCCGCTCTGGCGGGACACCACCGCCACGTTCGAACGCCGGGTGCACGCCGCCGAGGCCGAACTGCTCATCCCGTACGCGTTCGACGCCGCGATGGGCGGCCCACCGGCGGGTGTCCGCGTCGAGCCGGTGGTCACCGAAGGCCTCACCGGCCAGAGCCTGGTCGACTACGCCGGTGACGACGCCGAACTGCTCGTGGTCGGCGGCGACCGGCGCGGCTCCCACCTTCTCGGCAGTGGCCCGGTCACCCGCTACTGCGTGCGGCGCGCCCATTGCCCCGTGGTCGTGGTGCCGCCACCGGTGCTGGCCCAGACCCAACCGGTACACGCTCTCCTGCGCGAACTGGGCCGAGAGATCGCCTAATGATCGATGCGGTCTTCTTCGATGTCGGCGGAACGATCGTCGACGAGTCCCGCGAGTTCCAGACGTGGGCCGACTGGCTCGGTGTTCCACGGCACACGCTGTCCGCGGTCTTCGGTGCGGTGATCGCCCGCGGTCAGAGCTGGGACGAGACGTTCCGCGCCTTCCGGCCCGACTTCGACATCGAGGCCGAGCGCGCTCTCCGCGCGGCCGCGGGCCAGCCGGAGTCGTTCGGCGAGGAAGACCTCTACCCCGACGCGCGAGCGTGCCTGGCGTCCTTGAAGGACCTCGGCCTGCTCGTCGGCCTGGCCGGCAACCAGCCGGCCCACGCCGAGCCGATCCTGCGCGGCCTCGACCTCGCCGTGGACGTGGTCGGCACCTCGGAGGGCTGGGGCGTGGCGAAGCCGGCGCCGGGCTTCTTCGAACGGGTCGTCCGCGAAGGCGGCGGCGACGCGTCGTCGATCCTGTACGTCGGCGATCGGCCCGACAACGACGTGCGGCCGGCGATGGCGGCCGGGATGCGGACCTGCCTGATCCGGCGCGGTCCCTGGGGTCACATCCTCGACCTGCCGGCCGTCGCCGAGCAGTCCCTGTTCCGCATCGACTCGCTGGACGAACTGCCGAGCCTGGTGGCGAAGCACAACGCCGGCGTCAGACCGCCAGTCGCTCGGTCAGGAACTCCTCCCAGGTGAGGTGTCCGACCGCGTGTTCGGGCGTCAGGTTGGCACCGGCCCGGAACGCGCGGGCCGCGCCGCCGGGTGCCGGCACCGCGAGGATCGGCCGGCGACGACCGGTCGCCCGCAGGTACGAGCGGGCCAGGTCGGCGAACGGGTAGACGCGCGGGCCACCCATGTCCGCCACCAGGCCCTGCGGCTCGCCCAGCGCTAGCTCGACCAGCCGCGCGGCCACCTCGTCAGCGGCGACCGGTTGCATCTTCGTGCCACCCGGCGCGAACACGATCGGCAGCTTCGCCATGGCCGCGACCGCCTGGAAGGCGAGCTCATGGAACTGGGTGGCGCGCAGCGTCGTATACGGGACGCCGGAGTCCGCCACGATCTCCTCGGCCGCGCGCTTCGCGGCCACGTAACCGAACATCGCCCGGTCCACGCCACTCTTGACCGGGGTCCGGTCGGCGCCGACCACGGAGATGTAGACCACATGCCGGACGCCGGCCTTGGCCGCCGCGGCCATCAGGTGGCGGGCCTTCACGTCGTCGCCCTTCTGGCTGCCGGCGCAGTGCACGATGGTGTGCACACCTCGCACCGCGGCCTCGGCGCCGGCGCCGGTCTCCAGGTCACCGGCCACATAGCTGACCCCGTCGGCCGCCGGCCGGGGCTGCCGGGTGAGCACGCGGACCTCGGCGCCCTTCGCGCGGAGCCGGGCGACGACGTACCGGCCGAGCGTGCCGGTCCCACCGGTGACCAGAATTGGAGCGTTCACGAGTTTCCTCCAGTTGTGTGAGCATTTGTAGCTTCGCTCTTCTACCGGTATGACACGGGGAGGCGAGAGGATGTGACCGGTGGACGAAATCGAGTTGGCGCGGCGTTTCGAGGAGCACCGTGGCCACCTGCGGGCGGTGGCGTACCGGATGCTCGGCTCGCTGCACGAAGCCGACGACGCGGTGCAGGAGACGTGGTTGCGGCTCGCCCGCACCGATGCGGCCGAGGTGACCAACCTCGGCGGGTGGCTGACCACCGTGACCGGCCGGATCTGCCTCAACCTGCTGCGCTCCCGGGCCGCCCGGCCGGAGCTTCCGCTGGACTCGCACGTGCCCGACCCGGTGGTCAGCCCGGCCGAGGGGATCGGCCCGGAGGACGCGGCGCTGCTCCAGGACGCCGTCGGCCTGGCGCTGCTGGTCGTCCTCGACACGCTGAACCCGGCCGAGCGGCTGGCCTTCGTGCTGCACGACATGTTCGCCGTCGCGTTCGACGAGATCGCCCTGATCGTCGACCGCTCCCCGGCCGCGACCCGGCAGCTCGCCAGCCGGGCCAGGCGCCGGGTCCAGGACGCGGCGCCGGCACCGGACCCCGACCTGGCCCGCCAGCGCGAGGTGGTCGACGCGTTCTTCGCCGCTTCGCGCGCCGGTGACTTCGACGCGCTGGTGGCGGTGCTCGACCCCGACGTCGTGCTGCGCGCCGACGGAGGCACCGCGCGGCCCACGTTCTCGGCGATCATCCGCGGCGGCGTCGACGTGGCCGGCCAGGCCCGCACCGCCCGCCAGCTCGCGCCGTTCGTCAAGCCCGCGCTCATCAACGGCACGCCGGGCGCCGTCATCGCGCCGCGCGGCGAGGTGGTCTCGATCATGTCGTTCGTCGTCCGCGACGGACTGATCACCGAGATCCACGTGCTCGGCGACCCACACCGGCTGCGCGGCCTCGACCTGGCCGCCTGGCTCGACTGATCTGGACGGGCAGGCCATGGAGTTGATCGCATCCGGACGCGACTGCGACGTGTACGCGCTGGGCCCCGATCGGGTGCTCCGGCGCTCCCGGCACGGCCGGGACGCCGCGCCCGAGGCCGAGCTGATGACCCACCTAGGAGCGGCCGGCTATCCGGTGCCGCTGGTGCACGACGCGCACGGCCCGGACCTGGTCATGGAGCGGCTGGCCGGGCCGACCCTGCTGACCGCCTGGGTCGCCGGCATCACCGACCAGGACACCGTCGCGGCGACGATCGCCGACCTGCACCGGCGTCTGCACGCGTTGCCGGCCCGGACCGCGGCGCATCCCGGCGACCGGATCCTGCACCTCGACCTGCATCCGGACAACGTGATGCTGTCCGACCGCGGGCCGGTGGTGATCGACTGGGCGAACGCGGCCGAGGGTCCGCCCGACCGCGATGTCGCGATCACCCTGCTGATCCTGGCGCAGGTGACGCTCTGGACGCACGAGCCGGCGCTGGCGGCCGCGGCCGCCAAGGGCCTCGCCGCGCTCCGTCCACTGCTGCCGCCCCCGTCGACCGCCGCGCGGGCCTGGGCGGTGGACCAGCGCCGGGCCAACCCGACCATGAGCGCGGACGAGCTGGCCCAGCTCGACGCGGCCGCCGCCCTGATCTAAAGCACGGTCACGGCGGCGGTGTCGAGGTCGTAGCGGGCGCCCACCACCCGCAGCGCGCGAGCGGCGATCGCGTCGCGGACGATCGCGCTGCCGGCGACGAGCTGCCGCACCTGGTAGCGGACGTTGGCCCGGACCGCGAGCTCGACGGTGTCGCCGGGCTCGTGCAGCACCGGCTCGACCGCGGGCCGCAGCGCCTCGACGATCGCGGCGATGGAGCCGGGCGGCGTGGTGCCGCTCTCCAGCGACTCGACGGTCGCCGCGACCGCTCCGCAGCGTTCGTGGCCCAGCACGACCAGCAGCGGCGAGGCGAACTCGGCCACGGCGTACTCGATGCTGCCGGTGACCACCTCGTCGACGATGTTGCCCGCCACGCGGTTGTCGAAGATGTCGCCCAGGCCCTGGTCGAAGAGCACCTCCGGCGACACCCGGGAGTCGGCGCAGCCGAGCACGATCACGAACGGATCCTGGCCGGCCGAGAGGCGGCGCACGTCGGCGATGCTCTGGTGCGGGTGGCGCGAGCGGCCGGCCCGGAAGCGGGCGTTGCCGGCTACGAGGCTGGCGAGGGCGGCGCTCGGGCTGGTCGGGCTCGTGGCGGAGGCGGCCGCCGGCAGGCCCGAGGCGACGGCCAGGCCGGTGGCGACGCCGGCCACCCCGATGCCGGTCAGCACGCCGCGACGGCTCAGGACATGTGCATGCGTGGATTCGGTCACGCCCGACCGTATCCCGCGAGCACCAATCCGAACTGTCGCGGACACGCCACAACGGCCTATCGCCAGCCGTAGTCGCTGCGCAGCCGGATCGCGATCCGGTCGAACTTCGAACGCTCCAGGACGGAGCCCTCGCGCCGGATGCCGCGCTCGTCGACCGTCAGCACCCGGTCGAGCCGCACCCAGCTGGGCCGGGACTCCCGGTCCCAGGAGCCGGCGCCCAGTGCGAGCCACGTGCGCTCGCCGTCGCGCCGCCCGTTGCTGGAGAGCATCAGACCGAGCATCGTGCGGCCGCGCCGGCCGACCACCAGCACCGGCCGGTCCTTGCCCTGCTGCGGATCCTCCTCATAGGGCACCCAGGTCCAGACGACCTCACCGGGATCGGCGCGCCCGTCGAGCTCCGGCGAGTACTCGAGCATCCGGTCGGACCGCCGGCGCAGGGGCGCGGGCATCCGCCGCTGCCGCACCGAACCGGTGGGCACCATCCGCGCCGGCGTGGGACGCCCGAGCATGCGGGCCGCTACATCGCGCCAAGGTTTCACGTTGGCAGATGTTAGCGGCCGACCTCGGCCAGCAGGACGTCGCGCAACGCCGACGCGGCGTGGGTCAGCGTCACGCCTCGGCGCTGTGCGATCGCGATGGTTCGGCGCAGCGGCGGGGCCAGTGGGACGGCGCGCAGGCCGGGGCGGTTGGCCAGCACCATTTCCGGGACGACGGCCAGGCCGAGACCGGCTTCGACGAACTCCAGGACGGCGTCGAGCTCGCCGCCCTCGACCGCGAAGGTGGGCTCGAAGCCGGCCCGGCGGCAGGCCTCGATCGCGTCGTCGCGCAGGGTGTAGCCGCGCCGGAACATCACCAGCGGCCGGTCCCGCAAATCGGCGATGCGCATCGGCTCGGGCAGCGGCGTGCCCGCGGCCGCCGCCACGACCAGGTCCTCGTCGAGGATCGGCGCGGCGTCCAGCGCCGGGTCGATGCCGGTCGGCGGCAGGACCACCAGGGCCAGGTCGAGCTCGCCGTGCGAGAGCGCGTTGACCAGTTCCTGCGAGCCGCCCTCGGCCACCCGCAGCTCGATCTCGGGGTGTGCGGCGTGGAACCGGCGCAGCACCCGCGGCGCCAGCGAGGTGCACAGGCTGGGCGTCGCGCCGAGCCGGACCCGGCCGCGGGTGAGGCCGACCAGGTTGCGGACCTCGCGGTGCGCGGTCTCCGCGTCGGCGAGGATCCGCTGGGCCAGCGGCAGCAGCGTCTCACCGGCCGGCGTCAGCTCGACCTCGGACGGCAGCCGGGTGAACAGCGGGGCTCCGAGCTCGGCTTCGAGGCTGTGAATCTGCTTACTGAGTGAGGGCTGGGCCACACCCACCGCGACGGCCGCTTGGGTGAAATGTCGTAGTTCTGCCACCGCCACGAAGGACCGCAGCTGCTCTAGACGCATATTGATAGCTTATCGCTATCGTCACTGCTATCGCCATGCATTGGACGCATGAGAACTGGTCAACCTAGCGTCAGCCGCATGGTGGCATCGGGTACGCGCCCGTCTACAGCGGCGGTTGCGACGAAGGAACCCTCCGCGCCGCGGCGCAAGGCGATCTACCGCTCGACGGTAGGCGCCAAGAGCTGTCATGGCCGTGACCGGGCTCCTGTTCCTGCGCTTTCCTCGTCGCTGCACATGGCGGGCAACCTGAAGATCTTCTTCGGCGCCGAGTCGTTCGACCACTACGCGCACTGGCTGCGCGACATCGGCGCCCCGGCGCTCCCGCACGAGTGGTTCCTGTGGATCCAGCGGTTCGTGCTGACCGCCGCGCTGGTCGGCCACGCCTGGGCCGCGACCGTCCTGGCGCTGCGGGCCAAGCGGGCCCGCCCGATCCGCTACGCGCACCGCCCCAAGGTGCAGGGCAGCTACGCCGCCCGGACGATGCGCTGGGGCGGCGTGATCATCCTGCTGTTCCTGGTCTGGCACCTGCTCGACCTGACCGTCGGCACCGTCAACCCCGTCGGCAACCCGGCGACCCCGTACGCCAACGTGGTGGCTGGTTTCGCGCCCAGCCGGTGGCCGGTGACCCTGTTCTACGCGCTGGCCGTGGTCGCCGATCGGCTTCCACGTCCGGCACGGGCTGTTCAGCGCGCTGCGCACCCTCGGCCAGCGCAGCGCGAACGGCGAGCGGCTGGCCCGGATGGCCGCGCTCGGCTTCGCGATCCTCCTCTGCGTCGGCTTCCTCGCGGTGCCGTTCGCCGTGCTCGTCGGATGGGTGGGACCCGAATGACGTACCCAGGTGAGTTCTTCGTCGACGGCGACCCGATCGCCGACACCGCGGCGCCGGACGGGCCGCTCGCGGAGCGGTGGACCAAGCGGCGCTCGACCGGCCGGCTGGTCAACCCGGCCAACCGGCGCCGGCTCGACGTGATCGTGGTGGGCAGCGGGCTGGCCGGCGGTTCGGCCGCCGCGACGCTGGGCGAGCTCGGCTACCGGGTGCGCTGCTACTGCTACCAGGACAGCCCGCGGCGGGCGCACTCGATCGCCGCGCAGGGCGGCATCAACGCCGCCAAGAACTACCGCAACGACGGTGACTCGGTCGAGCGGCTCTTCCACGACACCATCAAGGGCGGCGACTTCCGGTCGCGCGAGTCCAACGTGTACCGGCTGGCCGAGGTCTCCGTCGAGATCATCGACCAGTGCGTGGCGCAGGGCGTGCCGTTCGCCCGCGAGTACGGCGGCCTGCTGGACACCCGCTCCTTCGGCGGCGCGCAGGTCTCGCGCACCTTCTACGCCCGCGGCCAGACGGGTCAGCAACTGCTGCTCGGCGCGTACCAGGCGCTGGAGCGGCAGGTCAGCGCCGGCACCGTCGCCATGCACACCCGGCACGAGATGCTCGACCTGATCGTGGTCGACGGCCGGGCCCGCGGCATCGTGGTGCGCGACCTGGAGACCGGCGCGGTGACCGTCGACCTGGCCGACGCCGTGGTGCTGGCCAGCGGCGGCTACGGCAACGTGTTCCACCTGTCGACCAACGCCAAGGGCTGCAACGTCACGGCGAGCTGGCGGGCACACCGGCGGGGCGCGCTGTTCGCCAACCCGGCGTTCACCCAGATCCACCCGACCTGCATCCCGGTCTCCGGCGACCACCAGTCGAAGCTGACGCTGATGAGCGAGTCGCTGCGCAACGACGGCCGCGTGTGGGTGCCCTCGTCGGCGGGTGACACGCGGCGCGCCGGCGGACATCCCCGAGGACGAGCGGGACTACTTCCTGGAACGGCGCTATCCGGCGTACGGGAACCTGGTGCCGCGCGACATCGCCTCCCGGGCGACCAAGGCCGTCTGCGACGACGGGCGCGGCGTGGGTCCCGGTGGGCGCGGTGTCTACCTCGACTTCGCCGACGCGCTCGCGCGGCTGGGCCGCCCGACCATCGAGGAGCGTTACGGCAACCTCTTCGAGATGTACGAACGGATCACCGGCGACGACCCGTACCAGACGCCGATGCGGATCTATCCCGCCGTGCACTACACGATGGGCGGGCTGTGGGTCGACTACGACCTGAGCTCGACGATCCCGGGTCTGTTCGTCATCGGCGAGGCCAACTTCTCCGACCACGGCGCCAACCGGCTCGGCGCGTCCGCGCTGATGCAGGGGCTCGCCGACGGTTACTTCGTGCTGCCCAACACGATCGGCGCGTACCTCGCCGACGGCCCGTTCCAGAAGCTCACCCCGAAGCACCCGGACGTGGTCTCGGCGCGGAGCGCGGTCACCGAGCAGGTGCAGAAGCTGCTCACGATCGACGGCGACCGGTCGGTCGACTCGTTCCACCGCGAGCTCGGCAAGATCATGTGGGAATACTGCGGCATGGAGCGCACGGACGCCGGGCTGCGCAAGGCGATCGAGCTGATCCGTTCGCTGCGTACCGAGTTCTGGGCCCGGGTCAAGGTTCCGGGCACCGGCGCCGAGCTGAACCAGTCGCTGGAGCGGGCCGGCCGGGTCGCCGACTTCTTCGAGTTGGCCGAGCTGATGTGCATCGACGCGCTGCACCGCTCCGAGTCGTGCGGCGGCCACTTCCGGGCCGAGTCGCAGACGCCCGACGGCGAGGCGCTGCGGGCGGACGACGAGTTCTCCTACGTGGCCGCCTGGGAGCACGCCACCGTCCCGGTGCTGCACAAGGAACACCTGACCTTCGAGTACGAGACACCCAGCCAGCGGAGCTACTCGTGAAACTGACCCTGCGCATCTGGCGCCAGCAGGACCGCGAGACCCGCGGCACGATGGTGTCCTACCAGGTCGACGACATCTCGACGGACATGTCCTTCCTCGAGGTGCTCGACGTGCTCAACGAGCAGCTCACCGCGAGCGGCGACGAGCCGGTGGCGTTCGACCACGACTGCCGCGAAGGCATCTGCGGCGCCTGCGGCATGGTCATCAACGGCGTGGCGCACGGCCCGCAGAAGCTGACCACCGCCTGCCAGCTCCACATGCGACACTTCAAGGACGGCGACACGATCGACGTCGAGCCGTGGCGGGCGCGGGCCTTCCCGGTGGTCAAGGACCTGGTGGTCGACCGCGGCGCGTTCGACCGGATCATCCAGGCCGGCGGCTACATCTCGGCGCCGACGGGCAGCGCACCCGACGCGCACGCCACCCCGGTGCCGAAGCCGGCCGCCGACGCCGCGTTCGAAGCGGCCGCCTGCATCGGCTGCGGCGCCTGCGTGGCCGCCTGCCCGAACGGCTCGGCGATGCTCTTCACGGCCGCGAAGGTCGCCCACCTCGGCGCCCTGCCTCAGGGCCAGCCGGAACGAACACGAGCGCGCCAAGTCAATGCTGCACGCACACGACGAGGCAGACTTCGGCGGCTGCACCAACACCGGCGAGTGCACCGCGGTCTGCCCAAAGGGCATCCCGCTGACGGTGATCGGCGCGATGAACCACGACGTCCTGGGCGGCTGGCGCTAACGCAAGCAAGGGCCCCTTCTTAACGCTTTTCGCATAGGAAGGGCCCCTTCTTAACACTTGCGGCACGGCGGGGAGGGCACCGCCGGCTAGCGGCGTTAACAGGGGGCCCTTCCTATGCAGAAAGCGTTAAGAAGGGGCCCTTGCTTAGCTTTGGGCGGCGCGTAGGCGGGCCTTGGTGGCCGGGTCGGCGAACGACGCCTCGACCGATGCTCGGGCCAGGTCGGCCACATCGGCTTCACTCCAGCCGAACGCGTGCGCGGCCGCCGCGTACTCGTCGCGGAGCGTGGTGTGGATCATCTCCGGGATGTCGGTGTTGAGGGTGACCGCCAGGCCCGCGGCGCGCAGGCGGGGCAGCGGGTGCTCGGCCAGCGACGGCACGAAGCCCAGGGCGACGTTGGAGGTCGGGCAGACCTCCAGCGGGATGCCGCGCTCGCGCACCTCGGCGACCAGGTCCGGGTCGTCGAGGACGCGGATGCCGTGGCCGAGCCGCTCGGTCAGGCCGACGTCGAGGGCCTCGCGGATGCTGGCCGGGCCGGCGGCCTCGCCCGCGTGGTGCACGACGTGCAGGCCGGCCTCGCGGGCTTCGGCGAAGACCGCCGCGAACGGCGCGGCGGGGTGGTCCTCGTCGCCGGCCAGGCCGACCGCGACCACGCGGTCGTGCTTGCGGGCCAGTTCGAGGGTGCGCCAGGCCCGGTCGACCGAACGGCGGCGCGAGGTGTCGAGGATGACCTGCCAGTCGAGGCCGTAGCGCTCGCCGCCCTCGGCCAGCCCGTCGAGCACGGCGGCGAGCGGCATGCCGAGGTCGCCGAGGCGCTCGCCGTGCGCGGCCGCGGTGAACGAGACCTCGACGTAGCCGACGCCCTGGGCGACCTGGTCCGCGCAGAACTCGACGGCGACCCGGTGGAAGTCCTCCGGCCGTCGCAGGCATTCGCGGACGAGGTGGTTCTGGTCGAAGAAGTCGGTGAACGAGGTGAACCGGTGGCCCCGCCGCGCAGGTGGTCGGGGAAGTCGATGCCGTTGCGCGGCGGCGATCTCGGCCAGGGTCGACCAGCGCACCGCACTCTCCAGGTGGACGTGCAGGTGCGCGACGGGCGGCAACTCGGTCATGGCCCGGGAAGACTACCCAGGCCAGCGCCGGTGCCGCCCGTGATTATCGCGGCGGTCAGCGGCCCCGACCGCGGAGCTTGTTGGCCAGCTGCTGGAGTCGGCGCTGGTTTTCGGGCTTGTTGAGTTGGGTGCGGCCCTGTTGCACGAGCCGTTGCCCACGTGGGCTTCTGAGGAAGTCGCGGATCCGGTCTGACATCGTCGCCATGGTTCATTGTCCCCGATGTCCGGGCTGGCCGCACTGTCCTACGCTGCCGAAATGGACGTGTTGATCGCTGGTGCCGGAATCGGTGGGCTGGCGCTGGCCCGTGGGCTGGTGCGCGACGGGCACGTCGTGCGGGTGCTGGAGGCCGCGCCGGCCCTGCGCGAAGGTGGTGCCGCCGTCACGATCTACAGCAACGGCGGGGCCGCGCTCGACGGGCTCGGCGCACCGCTGCCGGCCGGGATCGGCGGGCGGATCGACCGGATGGTGTCCCGCGACGACCGCGACCGGCCGATCTTCCAGTTCGACCTGACCGTGCTCCGCCGGCGCACGGGCTTCCCCGTCGTCACCGTTCCCCGCGACCGGCTGCTGCGGCACCTCGCGGACGGGCTGCCGGACGGGACGATCGCGTACGACCATCCGGTCGAAAGCGAACAGGACGGCGCGCTGGTCGACGCCACTGGCCGGACCCACCGCGGCGACGTGGTGGTCGGTGCCGACGGGGCCCGCTCGGCCGTACGCCGCGCCGTGCTCGGTGGGCCGCCGGCCCGGGAGGTCGGCTGGACCACCTGGCAGGGGCTCACCAGGGTGTTGCCGGAAATCGCCGAGGGCAGCACCGCGCGGCTCTACGTCGGCCCGGCAGGGCTGGTCGGCCTGATGCCGGCCGGCAACGGGTTGCTGCAGTGGTGGTTCGACGTCACCGAAGCCGAGCCCGACCTGCGCGCCCGGTTCGCTGACTATCCGCCGCCGGTGCGGGCGTTGCTGGGCTCCTTCGAGGACCGTGACCTCGGCGGGTTCCCGCATGTCGCGCACGAGGTGATCGACGTGTGGGGCGCCGGCACGACCACGCTGCTCGGCGACGCGGCCCACGCCTTCCCGCCGTCCCAGGCGCAGGGCGCCAACCAGGCGCTGGAGGACGCCTGGCTGCTGCGGGAAACGCTGCGCGGCGGCGGCACACCGGACCGACTGCGGGAGTACGAGCGGCTCCGCGCGCAGCGGGTACGCAAGGTGGCCCGGATGGCGGTGCGGGAGACCACCAACAAGCCGGTCGGCCCGCTGACCCGGCGGCTCGTCTCGCTGGTGCCGCCGGCGATGGCCGGACACGGGTACCACGGCCTGGTCAAGAGCTTCTCCAGCGTGCTGTCGGGTGACCGGGTCGCCGGCTAAACCGGTTGCGGGCCCATCGACCGGCCCGCACCATCGGTTGGTGATCATCGACGTCGCGCTGGTTCGACGACTCGTCGCCGAGCAGTTCCCGCAGTGGGCCGACCTGCCGGTGCGGCCGGTCGCGGTCGGTGGCAACGACAACCGCACCTTCCACCTCGGCGAGGCGATGAGCGTGCGGCTGCCCAGCGCCGAGGGCTACGTGGCGAGCGTGGAGAAGGAGCAGCGCTGGCTGCCGGTGCTCGCGCCGCACCTGCCGCTGCCGATTCCCGCCCCGCTCGCCCAGGGCCGGCCCGGCGCGGGCTATCCGTGGCCCTGGTCGGTCAACCGCTGGCTCGACGGCGCGACCGCCAGCCGCGACACCGTCTCCGACCTGCCCGGAGCTCGCGGTCGACCTCGCCGGGTTCCTGACCGCGTTGCAGGGCGTCGACACCGACGGCGAGCCCGCCGCCGGCGGGCACAGCTTCTGGCGCGGTGCCGCACTCGACCACTACGACGACCAGACCCGCAAGGCGATCGCGGCGCTCGACGGCCGGATCGACGGCGCCGCGGCTACCGCGGAGTGGGAGGCCGCGCTGGCCGCCGAATGGCACGGCCGGCCGGTCTGGTTCCACGGCGACGTGGCCAGCGGCAACCTCCTGGTACGCGACGGCCGACTGGCCGCCGTCATCGACTTCGGCACCTGCGGGGTCGGCGACCCGGCGTGCGACCTGGTGATCGCCTGGACCTTCCTGGACGCTCCGGCGCGGGACGCTTTCCGCACGGCGCTCGGTGTCGACGACGCCACCTGGCAGCGCGGCCGCGCCTGGGCATTGTGGAAGGCGCTGATCACGTACGACGAACACGCCGACGCGCGACGCCAGGTCGACCTACTTCTAGGCCCTGATTCATAACTGGGGTCGGAGCGAGGCGGAGTCCAGGTGTCGTCTGGGTGTGCGGCGGCTTTGCTCGGATACCGGTGTTGTATCCGGGTGAAGGCGCCGTGCGGCCAGACGGCGCCTGGGCCCGCCGCAGCCCGGCGTCAGTTATGAATCAGGGCCTAGGCCACGGCCGAACGACGGGTCGTCGCGGCCCGCCAGCGATGGCGGTGTGGGCCGGTCGGCCTGGTCGCGACGCACTGGGATACCCGCTGCGACCTGCGGGCGGATCCTGCGTCGTCGCGGCATACCGCGGTTGGCTGATTGTGACCCGTTGACCGGTCAACCGATCCGGGCGTCGCGACACAGCCGGCAACGCTACGAACGCGACCGCCCCGGCGAACTGGTCCACATCGACGTCAAGAAGATCGGCCGGATACCGAGGGCGGCGGCTGGCGCGCCCACGGGCGCAGCAACGAGCACGTGCAACAGGACGCGGCAACGGCTACGACTACGTCCACGCCGCGTCGATGACCACACCCGCCTGGCCTACGCCGAGATCCTGCCCGACGAGAAAGGCGCCACCAGCGCCGGATTCCTGCGCCGGGCCGCTGCCTGGTTCGCCGCCCACGGCATCACGATCGAACGTGATCCTGAACGACAACGCGTTCGCCCTACCGCAAATCAGCCGCCGTTCAGGACCGCCGCCGACGAGATCGGTGCTGCTAGGCGGTGTACGCGGCTCGGTTGACTCGGACTGCACCAGGGTGGAGGCGTGGCCGAACGCGAGCAGCGCCAACAGCAGGTCGTGCTGGGCGCGGTGCGGCATCCGGTCGAGCACCGCCTGCACCGCCTGGGCCCGGCGCTCGCGCAGCTCGCGGAGCACGGCCGCGCCGGCCACGGTCAGCACCAGGCGGACCTCGCGCCGGTCGCGCTCGTCGGCCGCGCGGCGCAACAGGCCGACCGCCTCCAGCCGGTCGCACAGGCGGCTGGCCGACGAGGGCACCACGTCGAGCAGTTCGGCCAGGCGGTTGACGTTGGTGTCCGGCCGCACGTTGATGATCGACAGGACCCGGACCTGAGTCGGCGAGACCGGCGACTCCTGGCGCGTCCGGGCCGCCTCCAGGACGCTGACGAGCGCCTCCGAGGCCGCCTCGATGGAACTGGCCAGGTTCGCCGCGCGATCCATGCCATCGCCTCTCACCAGCGATGAAACCGATGTCCGCCGACGAACCGCTCGATTACCCGGGCGCCGCCTCCACCATGCGCTTCGACGTGAACAGATCCACAATGCCTTCGCTCCCGTTGACGGGACGAGTGCGATCCAGGCAGACGATCACGGCGTCGTCCTCGATCTCCGATGTCGCCGTGATAGTCGTGCAGCGCGCTCATCACCGCGCCGATCGCCTGCGCCGGGGGCAGCAGGCGGGCCGAACGGATCGCCGCCGCCAGGTGCCGCTCGGCCGTACGAGTCGCGGCCGCCCGGCGCCGCGCTGTGCACCCCGTCGCTGGCCACGAACAACCGGTCGCCGACGGCCATCTCGAAGTTCTGCACCCCGTAGCGCGTCTCTTCGAACATGCCCAACGGCAGCTGCTGGTCGAGCACCATCGGCGCCACGGCACCGCCGCGGATCCGCCAGGCCAGCGGCGACCCGGTGTCGATCGCCTTCACCCGGCCGGTGCCGCCGTCGTACTCCAGCAGCAGCGCCTCCACCGGCCGCGCGCCGTGATGGGCCGCGAACACCGTGTCCGAGGCGAGCTCGGCCTGCTCGACCAGGGTGCCGCCGGAGCGGCGGGCGTTGCGCATCGCGTTGACGGCGAGCGAGGTCAGCGCCGGCAGCGGCGAGCCCGGTGCCGTTGCCGTTGACCACCGTGACGGTCAGCCGGCCGCCGTTGACCGCCCAGTCGAAGTTGTCGCCGGAGGTCCGGTACGCCGGTTCGAGCTGGCCCGCGAGCACGTAGCCGTGATCACTCACACACCGGCCGGGCAGCAGGTCCCACTGCATCTCCGCGGCCATCGAGAGGCGCTGCCGGCGGCGGGTCAGCCGGTAACGGTCGGTGTCGCGGTCGGCGGCGCGCAGCGCGACGGCGAGGTCGTCGGCGACCGCGCGGCAGTGCCGCACCGTCGCGTCGGAGGGCTCGGCCGGGAAGTCGGCGACCAGGATGCCCAGCCGCTCGCCCCAGACCGTGAGCGGCACGTACAGCCGTACGCCCGGCGTCTCCGGCACATCGTCGACCAGCGTGCTCCTGACGCGCGTAGCAGCGCGCGGCGATGGTCTGCTCGGCGAGCAGGCCCTGCGTCGGGTCGTTCGGCTGCAGCACCGGCCAGAGCCCGGCGATCCGGTAGTCGGCCAGCAGCACGTCGGCGCGCAGGCCGCCCAGCTCGGAGCGGACATGGTGGTCGACCACCTCGACCAGTGCGTCGGGCGCGACGTCGCGCAGTCGCTCGGCCAGCATGGCGTACCTCCCTCGGAGTGGCTTCTACCCACTGGCCACGTGAAACGAACCGGTCGGGCAGAATGCCGGAGGTGACCGACCAGATCCAGGCAGCAGCTCCGTCCGTCTCCGCGCGCATCGCCGAGGAGTTGGGCGTACGCGAGACCCAGGTCGTCTCGGCCGTCGACCTGCTCGACGGCGGCGCGACGGTGCCGTTCGTGGCGCGTTACCGCAAGGAGGCCACCGGCGGGCTCGACGACACCCAGCTGCGCACCCTCGAAGAGCGGCTGCGCTACCTGCGCGAGCTCGACGAGCGCCGGGTGGCGATCCTCGAGTCGATCCGCTCGCAGGGCAAGCTCGACCCCGAGCTCGAGGCGCAGATCCGTGGCGGCCGACTCCAAGGCCCGGCTCGAGGACATCTACCTGCCGTTCAAGCCCAAGCGCCGGACCAAGGCGCAGATCGCCCGCGAGGCCGGCCTGGAGCCGCTGGCCGACCTGCTGTTCGGCGACCCGGCGCAGGACCCGCAGGCGCGCGGCCGCGGTTCGTCGACGCGGAGAAGGGTGTCGCCGACGCGGCGGCCGCACTGGACGGCGCCCGGTCGATCCTGGTCGAGCGGTTCGCGGAAGACGCCGACCTGATCGGCGACGCTGCGCGAGCAGGTCTGGGAGCGCGGCCGGATGCGCGGCAAGGTCAAGCCGGGCAAGGAGGAGGCGGGCGCGAAGTTCAGCGACTACTTCGACTTCGCCGAGCCGCTGACCTCGCTGCCGTCGCACCGGATCCTCGCGCTGTTCCGCGGCGAGAAGGAGGAGGTGCTCGACCTCATCCTGGAGCCTTCCGCCGAGGAGGCCGACGCGGTCGCGGCCGGCACGCTGGCCACCGGCCCGGTGTTCTACGAGCAGCGGATCGCCGGCGCACTTCGGCGATCGCCGACCAGGGCCGGCCCGGCCGACCGCTGGCTGCTCGACACGGTGCGGTGGGCCTGGCGCACCCGGATCGTCGTGCACCTGGACATGTCGCTGCGCATGCGGCTTGTTCCAGGCCGCGGAGGACGAGGCGGTACGGGTGTTCGCGGCCAACCTGCGCGACCTGCTGCTCGCCGCGCCCGCCGGCACCCGCGCCACGATGGGCCTCGACCCGGGCTTCCGTACCGGTGTGAAGGTCGCCGTCGTCTCCGCGACCGGCAAGGTGCTGGCCACCGACACGATCTACCCGCACGTGCCGGCCAACAAGTGGGACGCGGCGCTGCACTCGCTGGCCAAGCTGGCCAAGGAGCACGACGTCGACCTGGTCGCGATCGGCAACGGCACCGCGTCCCGCGAGACCGACAAGCTGGCCGGCGAGCTGATCGCGAAGCACCCGGAGCTGAACCTGACCAAGGTGATGGTCTCCGAGGCCGGCGCGTCGGTCTACTCGGCGTCCGCGTACGCCGCCTCGGAACTGCCCGGCATGGACGTCTCGCTGCGCGGCGCGGTGTCCATCGCCCGCCGGCTGCAGGACCCGCTGGCCGAACTCGTGAAGATCGACCCGAAGTCGATCGGCGTCGGGCAGTACCAGCACGACATCTCCGAGGCCAAGCTGTCCCGCTCGCTCGACGCGGTGGTCGAGGACTGCGTCAACGGCGTCGGTGTCGACGTCAACCTGGCGTCCGCGCCGCTGCTGTCGCCGGGTGTCCGGCATCGGCGAGTCGCTGGCCGCCAACATCGTCGCGCACCGCGAGGCGAACGGGCCCGTTCCGCAACCGGACCGCGCTCAAGGAGGTGCCGCGGCTCGGCCCCAAGGCGTTCGAGCAGTGCGCGGGCTTCCTGCGGATCGCGGGCGGCGACGACCCGCTGGACGGTTCGTCGGTGCACCCCGAGGCGTACCCGGTGGTCCGCCGGATCCTGTCCTCGGTCGGCGCCGACCTGCCGGCGCTGATCGGCAACGGCACGATGCTGCGCGGCGTCAAGCCGGGCGACTTCGCCGACGCGGTCTTCGGCGTGCCCACCGTCACCGACATCCTGCGCGAGCTGGAGAAGCCGGGCCGCGACCCGCGCCCGGCGTTCAAGACCGCGACGTTCGCCGAGGGCGTCGAGAAGATCGGCGACCTGGTCTCCGGCATGGTGCTGGAGGGCGTGGTGACCAACGTGGCGGCGTTCGGCGCGTTCGTCGACGTCGGCGTGCACCAGGACGGGCTCGTGCACGTGTCGGCGATGTCCAAGACGTTCGTCAAGGACCCGCGCGAGGTGGTCAAGCCCGGCGACGTGGTCAGGGTCAAGGTGCTCGACGTCGACGTGCCGCGCAAGCGGATCTCGCTCACCCTGCGCCTCGACGAGGAGAACGGGCCCGGCGCGCCGCGCGGCGGCGGCCGGGATGGCGCCGGGCGCGAGGTGGTGGCCGCGACGGCGCCGGCCGCCCGCCGGGACAGCAGCGACAGGGTGGCGGCGGCCGCCCGGACGGCCGTGGCGGCCAGGGCGGCGGCGCCCGCCAAGGTGGCCAGGGCGGCGGCGCCCGCCAAGGTGGCCAGGGCGGCGGCGCCCGCCAGGGCGGCCAAGGCGGTGGCGCCCGCAGGGCGGCCAAGGCGGTCAAGGCGGCGGCCCGGCAGGGTGGCGGCGGTCAAGGTGGCGGCGGCCGGCAAGGCGGCGGCCAGGGCGGCAGTGGTCGGCAGGGCGGCGGCCAGGGCGGCAGCGGCCGGCAAGGTGGCGGCGGACAGGGCGGCAGTCGCCAGGGCGGCGGTCGGCCGTCGTCGGCGCCGGTCAACAGCGCCATGGAAGACGCGCTGCGCAAGGCCGGACTGCTCTAGGTCTGAGCTGGCCCGGCGGGCGGAACCCGCCGGGCTCAGCGCTCGCTCTCGGTGCCGAACGGGATCAGCAGCCGGATCAGCTGGCGCCGGGTCAGTTCGTCGACGTGCTCCTTGTTGCGGTCGCGCAGCAGCTCGGAGCGCACGTCGTTGGCTTCGTCGGCGATGTCGTCGCCGAACGTGACCGCCCGCTCGAGGTCGTCGATGCGCCTCGAGAACGCGGTCGGCGGCCTTCTCGTCGATCTTGCCTTCGTCGACCGCGTCCTTGAGTGCCGCCTTGAACGCGGCCAGCGCGCCCTCGTGGTCGGTCGGTGCCGGCTTGGGCGGCGTCGGTGGTCGGCTTGACCACGACGTCGCCGGCGGGCTGTTGCGGGCTGGCGCCGGCCTGCGCCACTGACCCGCCCTGCGTGCCGTCGCCACCCGGGTTGGCCACGATCGCCACGACGATGGCCACCACGACCAGGGCCGCGGCGGCACCGCCGATGGCCACCGCGCGCATCGGGTTGCGGGCCGGTCCCCCGCCGCGGTCCGGCTCGATGTCGGCGGCCCGACGGCGGAGCAGGCTCGTCGGCGCCGCCACCACCGCCCGGCCCGGCGTCGCCGGTCGCGTCTCGACCGCGTGGGCCCGGGTCGGCGCCACCGCCCACTCGGGCGCGGCGGGCGCCGAGGCGGCGATCTCGCCCAGCACGCGGGCGAGATCGGTGGCGGACGGGCGTGCGGCCGGATCGGCGGCCAGGCAGGCCGCCCGGCCCGGGTGAGTGCCGCCGGCACGCCGGGCAGCACCGGGAACCGGGCCACTCCTTGTGACGACTCGGGCCGTTGGCCGAGGAGGACCTCGGCGAGCAGGACACCGAGGCTGTAGACGTCGCCGGCGGGAGTCGGGTCGGCGCCGGCCAGCCGCTCTGGCGGGCAGTAGCCGACCGTGCCGTAGCGCAGGCCGCCGTCGGAGGCTGCCGGCCAGGCCGGCGATGCCGAAGTCGAGGATCTTCACCCCGCCCTGGGTGAGCATCACGTTGCCGGGCTTGACGTCGCAGTGCACGACGCCGGCCGCGTGCGCGGTGGCCAGGCCGGCCGCCACCTGGGCGGCGATCGCCGCAGCGGCGGGCCACGGCAGCGGGCCGGCCTCCAGCCGCTCGGCGAGGTCGGTGCCCTCGACCAGTTCCATCACCAGGTAGGGCGCCAGGCCGCCGCCGGGCAGGGCGGCCTCGCCGTAGTCGTACACCCGGGTGATGTTGCGGGTGGGTCAGCCCGGCGGCGGCGCGCGCCTCGCGGTGGGTGGCGAGCCGGATCGTGGTGTCGCTGCCGACCGAGGGGTCGAGCACCTTCACCGCGACGGGGCGGCCGAGCACGGTGTCGTCGGCGCGCCAGACCTCGGCCATGCCGCCCACGCCTATGCGCGCGACCAGCAGGAACCGGTCGTGCAGGCGGAGGCCGGGCGCGAGCGTTGACATAGCGAAAACCATCGTACGGACCGGCCACGACGCGATGCCCTGAGCTCGCGCACTCATGGCACAGAACCGTTACGTCGGCCAGCGCCCGGTCAGCCGCTTGACGCCCATCGCGCCGCCGCGGTCGACGGCGGCCTTGACCAGGGCGAAGATCGCGCCCTGGAGGGCGGCGGCGGCGAGCACCTCGCCCCAGCCGCGGTCCTCGTCGGTCGCGTTGGGCGCGTCGTCGTCGCCCGCGACCCGCTTCCAGACCTGCTTGAACACCACGCCGGCCACGCTGCCCGCCGCGATGCCGAGCAGGATTCCCACCGGTTTGTACGACTAATTTGCCCACGATGCCCATCGCCTCTCTCCTCGGGGGGTTTCGAGGGATTGTGGGTCGGCAATGCCCGGCCGGCGAGGGCCGCAAACGCGTGTGCTCGTGAGAGCCAGGACACCCGGACAAGTCGGCGTTGTCGCTGGTCGTGGCGGAATCGCGTCATACCGTGGAGCCTGAGGCCCACAAACGAAGGTCATTTTCCGGTCATTTCGGCCGAGGAAGCCATATGACGTCAGAAACTGCTTCGCAGCGGCGGTACGACGCCGATCGCGAGTTCGAGAGCACGCACCGCTGGACCATCCTGGTGATCGTCTCGATCGCACAGCTCATGGTCGTTCTCGACGCCACGATCGTCAATATCGCCCTCCCCGCGGCCCAGGACGCGCTCGGCTTCGCCGACAGCGACCGGCAGTGGGTGGTCACCGCGTACGCCCTGGCCTTCGGGTCGTTGCTGTTGCTCGGTGGCAGGCTCGGCGACCTCTTCGGCCGAAAACGCATGTTCATCATCGGCCTGATCGGCTTCGCCGCCGCGTCCGCTGCCGGCGGCGCGTCGACCGACTTCATGGTGCTGGTGGTCTCCCGCGCCTGCCAGGGCGCGTTCGGCGCGCTGCTCGCACCGGCGGCGCTGTCCACGATCGCCAACACGTTCCACTAACCGGCCGAACGAGGCAGGGCGTTCGGCGTGTACGGCGCCGTCGCCGGCGGCGGCGGCGCGGTCGGACTGCTGCTCGGCGGCGTGCTGACCGAGTACGTGTCGTGGCGCTGGTGCTTCTTCGTCAACCTGGTGTTCGCCGGCATCGCCTGCGTCGGCTGCCAGATCTACCTGCGCAACCAGCGACCGGACAGCAAACCGAAGATCGACTGGTGGGGCACCGTCTGCGCGCGCCGTGGGTCTCTTCCTGATCGTGTACGGGTTCTCCCGCGCGGCATCCGACGGCTGGGGCGACCTGATCACGATCATCAGCCTGGTGGTCGTCGGCCGTCCTGCTGGCCGCGTTCGTCCAGGTCGAGCGGCGGGTGCAAGCAACCGTTGCTGCCGTTGCGCATCGTGCTCGACCGCAGCCGCGGCGGCGCGTACCTTCGGTCGGTCTCGCGGCGATCGCGATCTTCGGGGTCTTCCTGTTCCTGACGTTCTACCTGCAGCTCACCAAGGGCTACAGCCCGGTGCTCACCGGCGTCGCGTTCCTGCCGATGATCGCCGCCGTGCTGATCGGCTCCACGCTGGCCAACATCAAGCTGATGCCGATCCTGGGCGCGCGGTTGCTGATCACCATCGGGATGGCCCTCGCCGCGGTCGCCATGGCGTACCTGTACTTCATCGACTCGACCTCGAACTACTGGGAGCACATCTTCCCGTCGCTGCCGGTCCTCGGCTTCGGCTTCGGCCTGATCTTCGCCCCGGCGATCAACACGGCCACGGAACGCGTCCACCGCGACGACGCGGGCGTGGCGTCCGCGCTGGTCAACACCACGCAACAGGTCGGCGGCTCGATCGGCACGGCGCTGCTGAGCACGATCGCGGCCAGCGTGACCACCACGTACGCGGCGACCCACACCGGAGCGGCCGCGGCGCGGCGGAGGCACCGGTGGCGGGCTACAAGATCGCGTTCCTGGTGTCGGCGGCGATCTTCGCCGTCGGCGCGGTGATCATCTTCTTCCTGATCCAGGCCCACGCACCCCAGCCGACGGGCGCCCCACACCGACGACGACGCCGGGGGCCCGGACGCCGGGGGCCCTGCCGCCGGAGCCGGCGGCGAGCCGCAGGCGGTGGCCGGCCCGGAAGGCGGCCCGGCACCGCAGTCGGCCGGCACCCGAACCAACCGCGGAGCGGACCCCGCCCCCGACACCGCTTGACCGCCCGCACCGAAGGAAGGGCCCCCTATTAACGCTTTCCGTAGAGGAAGGGCCCCTTGTTAACGGCGGCGCGCGAACGGCGCCATCCGCTTGTTAACAGGGGGCCCTTCCTATGCGAAAAGCGTTAATAGGGGGCCCTTGCTTCGGTCAGGATGCGAGGAGG
>CAWIXO010000033.1:0-15628 GCA_963840005.1 uncultured Actinomycetota bacterium
GCCAGTCCGGTGCGACGACCTCGGTCCACACCCAGTCGAGCACGGCCGCGATCCGATCCGGCAGGTCCGGCACGTCGAGGGTCGCGTCGTCGCCGGCCAGGTCGGCGAGCAGCGCGTCGGGCGATGCCGTGCGGATGCGGCGCATCTCGTCGTCGAACGTGTGCTCGTCGTCGTCGGGCGGGGGGCAGAGGATGTCGGTCAGCCAGTTGGGCAGCAGCGCACCCTTCACGAACGCGCGGCCGACCGGATCGTCGGCCAGCCGGGCGCGGAACGCCGCCCGTTGTTCTGCCGGCCGGGCCAGTTGGCCGGGACGCTGGGGTCGCCGCTCCGCCAGCACGCCGAGGGTCGCGACGGTTTCGACCAGCGCCGAGGTGCGGAACCGGCTGCCGGCGAGGACGTCGGCGTCGATCAGCCAGATTCCCACGTTTCGCCTCCGCGCGAAACTCTACCGGCGCGGGCCCGGCATTGCCGAGACTGTCCACATGATCGAGCGAATGGACCATGTGAGCGTCGTCGTCGACGACCTCGAGGCCGCTAAGGCGTTCTTTGTCGTGCTTGGTATGGAGCTGGAGGGCGAGGCGCCGATCGAGGGGCCTTCGGTCGACCGGCTCAACGGGCTCGAGGGCGTCCGGGTCGACATCGCGATGATGCGGACCCCGGACGGCCACGGCCGCCTCGAGCTGACGAAGTTCCACCACCCGACGGTGATCAGCCCGCAGCCGGAGAACGCCCTGGGCAACACGCTGGGCCTGCGCAGTGTCATGTTCACCGTCGACGACATCGACGCCACGGTCGCCAGCCTGCGCGCCGGCGGCGCGGAACTCGTCGGATCGGTGGAGCAGTACGAGGACAGCTACCGGCTCTGCTACGTCCGCGGCCCCGCGGGGATCATCGTCGCCCTGGCCGAGCAGCTGAAGAAGGCATGACGGCCGTCCTGGCTCAGCCGGCCGGCGCGGGGCGCAGTGAGCTGCGGCCCGCGGCCCAGCTGTCGAGCAGGTGGCTCGCGACGAGCGCGTCGAGGGCCAGGCCGCAGCGCGCGCCGAACAGCACGTCGCGAGCGCCGTCCGCGGTGTCGGCCGCATAGCCGCCGGCCAGGTCGTACGCGGCGATCTGCTCGTGCACCGCGTCGGCCTCCACGTGCTCGTCGAAGAACCGGGCGGCCCGGTCGTCGCCGCCGAGTCTGCGGGCTGCCGCCGCGAGGTCCCGGTTCGGCTCCGACGAGGTCATCTCGAACGCGGCCAGCTGCCCGACCAGCGCGCCGCGCCAGCGGCGGTGCAGGCCGAACATCGACATCAGGTTGACGCCGGCCAGCGTCAGCGCGGGCACCCGGTCGACGTGCGCGCCGTAGGTGCTGTCGACGCCGAACCCGTCCATCGTGCTCCGGAACAGCTCCGCGTGCATCCGGGCCGGGCGGCCACCGCCGTACTCGTCGATCTGGATCTCGACCAGCGCCGCCTTCACGGCTCCGCGCAGGCGCGGGATCGCGAACGTGTGCGGGTCCGCCTCCTTGAGCTGGTAGACGGAGCGGTGGGTGAGCAGCTCACGGAACTGTTCGAGGGTCGCGTGCCGGCGGACGTGCGCGGCCAGCGACGGACCGTCCCCGTCGGACACGAGCCGGATGAGCGCGGCCGGCACGTCGTCGGGCGGCTCGTGCTCGCCGGCGAGGTCGTACAGGGCCGCCGTGAAAGGCCGTTCCGCCGCCGCGCGCAACGCCAGCAACGCGGGGTGCCACTCCCACTCGGGGTCGACGCCCGCGAATCCCTGGAAATGCTGCTCGTAGCAGAGGTAGAGGGTGACCTGGAGGTCCTCGTCGCGCAGCGGGTCGGTCCCGAACTCGGGAACCGGCAGCTCACGTGGTGGACCGGCCAGGGCCGCCCGCAGCGCGGCCGAGACCGGCCCGCGGGCCACCGGCATGGTCGGCCCCGCGAGGGCCGGCAGGGAAACGATCGTCACCGCCGCCGACTGCCCCCGTGGCAGGGGATCAAACCTGGTTTCCGCGCGCCCGGGCAGGGAACTCGACGACATGGAACCTGCCCAGGAGCCGGGCACGACCGTGACGCCGTACCCGGACGGGCCTTTGCTGGTCCGGGGTGATTTCGTGATGGTCACGGTCGACGGCGAGACGATCGAGACCGGGCGTTCCACGGTGGCGCTGTGCCGATGCGGGATGTCCGCCAGCAAGCCCTTCTGCGACGGCTCCCACCGCACCACACGCTTCAAGGCCGGCACGGGCCGCGACCCGCGCCCCTCTTCCTGACAACCACCCCACCGCGAGCCTCGGACGGGCTGTCGAAACGCGGGCGACGGCTCCGACATCCGGTTGTGAACCAAACACGACCGGAGAGGTACTCATGGATGTGAACAACTCGCGGGCAGGGCGCAAGGAGTGGGTGGGGCTGGCGGTGCTGGCCCTGCCTTCCCTGCTCGTCTCGATCGACCTCTTCGTGCTCCTGCTCGCCGTCCCGCGGCTCAGCGGTGACCTGGGCGCGGGCAGCACCGATCAGCTCTGGATCATCGACGTCTACGGCTTCCTGCTGTCCGGCTTCCTCATCACGATGGGCGCGGTCGGTGACCGTGTCGGGCGGCGGCGGTTGCTGTTCGGCGGCGCGGCCGTGTTCGGCGTGGCATCGGTGATCGCCGCCTACGCGGACAGCCCGGCCATGCTGATCGCGGCCCGGGCGCTGCTCGGCATCGCCGGCGCGGCCATGGGTCCGACCACGCTGGCGCTGATCATCGGGATGTTCCGCGACCCGAAGCAGCGGGCCACCGCGATCGGCGTCTGGCTGATGTCGCTGATGGGCGGCAGCGCGATCGGCCCGGTCGTCGGCGGCGTGCTGCTCGGGCACTTCTGGTGGGGTTCGGTGTTCCTCATCGCCGTGCCCGCGATGGTCCTGCTGCTCGCCCTCGGGCCGGCGCTGCTCCCGAAGGACCGACCGGAACGCCGGCCCACACCCCTCGACCTGGCCAGCGTCGCGCTGTCGCTGGCCGCGATCCTCCCGGCCGTCTACGGCATCAAGGAGCTCGCCCGACACGGCCTGGAGCCGACCCCGCTGGCCGCGTTGATCGTCGGGCTGCTGTTCACGGCGGCCTTCCTGCGCCGCCAGCGATCGCTGCGCGACCCACTCGTCGACCTACGGCTGTTCAGTGAGCGCACGTTCCGCACCGCGCTGGGCGGCATGTTCGTCAACACCATGCTGCCGGGCGCGACGATGGTGCTGATCACCCAGTACCTGCAGCTCGTCGCCGGCTACCAGCCACTGCGGGCGGGCCTCGCGCTGCTGCCGGCGGTGGCCGCAGGGCTCGTCGCCACCCAGGTGGCGCCGCTGGCCGCCCGGCGGATCCGGCCGGCGCCGCTGATCGCCGGCGGGCTGGCGATCTCGGTCGTCGGGCTACTGCTGCTGACCGGCGCCACCGACGCGACGGCGGTGATCACGGGGATGGCGCTGTTCAACATCGGCGCCGGGCCGTTGGTCACCCTCGGCACCGGGATCGTGGTCGGCGCGGTGCCGGCGGAGAAGGCCGGCTCGGCCGCCTCGCTGTCGCAGACCGCCAACGAGTTCGGTTTCGCGCTCGGGGTGGCCGTGCTCGGCAGCGTCGCCGCGGCCGTCTACCGGCGGAGTGCGCCGGCCGGTGCCGGTGACTCCCTCGCCGCGGCGCCGCCGGCGCTGCTCGACCAGGCCCGCGCCGCGTTCACCGACGGCCTGCACCTGGTCGCCGCGATCAGCGCCGTCGCGATCGCCATCACCGCGGTGCTCTGCCTACGCGCGCTGCGGCACCTGCCGCCCGTGGGGCAGGTGCCGCAGGAAATCAAGGAACCGCAGCTAGAGCATTGACATGTGTACGTGGTCGGTATGGTCGCTCTCGCCGCTGTAGGACTTCCATCCGGTGGCGGGGAACCAGATGCGTTTGTACCAGATCACGTAGAGGATCCCGAGCGCGTCGGCGTTTCGTGATCAGGAACGCGGCCAGGTTGTTCCCGTACCTCTCCTGGTCACTGTTGGCCGCCCGCGCGAATCCGCTCTTGAGCAACGACCAGTCGCAGGCGCGGCCCTTCGGATGTTCGAAGGGCCCGCCGGACCGGAAGCAACCGACGAACCGGTTGAACCCGGCGCGCTTCACCTCTTTGTACGCGTGCATCGTGCGCGGCGTGACGCAGCCGCTGGTGGTGTCGTCCTTGCACGCTGCAGGACTCGTCCGGCCAGCCACCGTCGGCCGAGCGCGGCGCCGGGCGGGCCTTGGGCGAGGTCGCCACCACGTTGGTGGGGTCCAGGCCGTACCGATCGGCCAGGTCGCCGACCTTGTCGAGCTCGCGCTCGGCGGTGGCCTTCTGCTTGGCCATCGAGTTGGCCGCCGCCTTCTGTCGGCCACCTCGGCGTCGATCGCGGCCTTGGCGCCCGGCGACCTGCTCCTCGGCCTCGACGAGTTCCGTTCAACTTGCTGGAGTTGTACTGGTTGAGCCGCTCCAGCACCGTGGCCTTCTCCAGGAAGCCGCCCTGGTCCGAGGCGTTGAGCATCGCGACCATCGGGGTGAGCCGACCGGTCCGGTACGTCTCGGTCGCGAACTCGCTCACCTGGGGCTGCAGTTCCTTGACCTTCAGCTCGGCCGCCTGAAGTTGGAGGCCGAGCTTGAGCTGGCGCTGCCGGGACTTGTCAAGCACCGCCTTCGCCTTGGCGTACTGCCGGCCGGTCGACTCGAGCACGTCGCCGAGCAGCGGAGCGGCCTTTTCCTTGGGCGCGGCCGGCGTCGGCGACGGTTTGGGTGCGGCGTAACCCGCACCGGGTGGCAGCACGGCGACCGTTGCGGCGGCGACCAGGGCCAGGACAGTTGCGAGCCAGCGTCGTCGCGCGGCGGTCATTCTCGTCGTTTCCCTCCGTCAAACCGCGCACGAGCATACCCAAGGGAGATCGCGTCGCAACTGGTGCACAAAGCGACAGCTCAGTCGCCGCGTGTCACGTGGGCCTGTCCTGGCCGCTCAGCGTGGCTGCGCCGGGCCCTAGTGCGAGTCACGGGCTACGCGGTCGCCGCTGCCGCCGACGAGAAAGTCCAGATCCGCGCCAGTTTCGGCGCCGCGAACCGTATCGACGTAGAGCTTCTCCCAGCCCCGGGTCGGCCGGGCCAGCGCCGCGACCATCGCCGGCGCGGGCTCGCGGGCCGCGAACTCGGCCGCCGGAACGTCGACGTCGATCCGGCGCCCCTCGACGTCGAGCACGATCGGGTCGCCGTCGCGGACCTTCGCCAGCGGGCCGCCGGCCGCGCCCTCCGGCGCGACGTGCAGGACCACCGTCCCGTACGCGGTGCCGCTCATCCGCCCGTCGCAGACCCGCACCATGTCGCGGACGCCCTGCTGGAGCAGCTTGCGCGGCAGCGGCAGGTTGGCCACCTCCGGCATGCCCGGGTATCCCCGAGGCCCGCAGCCGCGCAGCACCAGCACCGAGTCGGCGTCGACGTCGAGCGCCGGGTCGTCGATCCGGTGGTGCAGGTCCTCGACCGAGTCGAAGACGACGGCCCGACCCCGGTGCTGCAGCAGCGCCTGGGTCGCCGCCGCCGGCTTGATGATCGCGCCCTCGGGCGCCAGGTCGCCGCGGAGCACGGCGATGCCCGCGTCGGCCATCATCGGGTCGCTGCGCGGCCGGATCACCTCGGTGTCGTGGATGGCGCCGTCCTCGAGGTACTCGCCGAGCGGGCGCCCGGTGACGGTCAACGCGTCGAGGTCGAGCAGGTCGGAGATCTCGCGCAGCACGGCGGTCAGCCCGCCGGCCCGGTGGAAGTCCTCCATCAGGTGCCGGCCGGCGGGCTGCAGGTCGACCAGCAGCGGGATGCCGTGCCCGGCGCGGTCGATCTCGTCGAGGGTCAGCGGCACGCCGAGCCGGCCGGCGATGGCGAGCAGGTGCACGACCGCGTTGGTCGACCCGCCGAGCGCGCCCAGCGCCACGATGGCGTTGTGGAAGGAGGCCTTCGAGATGATCTGACTCGGTCGCCGACCCTCGCGGACCATCTCGACCGCGAGGCGGCCCGACTCGTGCGCCTGGGCCTGGAGGCGGCTGTCCGGGGCGGGCAGCCCGGCCGTGCCCGGGCAGCGTCGTGCCCAGCACCTCGGCGAGCAGGCCCATGGTCGAGGCCGTACCCATCGTGTTGCAGTGGCCCTTGCTCCGGATCATCGCGGACTGCGACGCCTGGAAGTCGCGGTTCGACAGCGTGCCGGCGCGGACCTCCTCGGAGAGCCGCCAGACGTCGGTGCCGCAGCCCAGCGGCACGCCGCGGAAGGTGCCGGTGAGCATCGGGCCGCCCGGCACCACCAGCGCCGGCAGGTCGACCGAGGCGGCGCCCATCAGCAGCGACGGGATGGTCTTGTCGCAGCCGCCGAGCAGCACGACACCGTCGATCGGGTTGGCCCGGATCATCTCCTCGATGGCCATCGCGGCCATGTTGCGCCAGAGCATCGCGGTCGGCCGGACCTGCGTCTCACCCAGTGAGACGACGGGCAGCTCCAGGGGTACGCCGCCGGCCTCCCAGACGCCGTTGGCGACGCTGCGGGCCACCTCGGACAGGTGCATGTTGCAGGGCGTGAGGTCGGAGGCGGTGTTGGCGATGGCGATCTGGGGCCGGCCGTCGAACGCCGAGTCGGGTGCGCCGCGGCGCATCCAGGCTCGGTGGATGTACGAGTTGCGGTCCTGGCCGGCATACCACGCGTCGGAACGGAGAGGGGCAGGCATACTGCCCATTATCAAGATTCGCCTGATCGGGTGGCAGGGGGTGGCGGTGCGCGCTTTCGTCGTCGTCGGGCCGGGCCGGGCCGAGGTGCGGGACGTCGCCCCGCCGGTGCCCCGGATCGGCGAGGTCATCGTCGATGTGGAGCGGGCCGGCGTGTGCGGCACCGACGCCGAGTTCTACTCGGGCCACATGGCCTACCTGCACAGCGGCGACGCCGCGTACCCGATCAGAATCGGTCACGAGTGGTGCGGCGTGGTGTCCGCGGTCGGTGCCGAGGTCGACAACGCCTGGCTCGGCCGGCGGGTCACCGGCGACACGATGCTCGGCTGCGGCGACTGCCTGCGCTGCCTCAGCGGCCGGCAGCACCTGTGCGCCGACCGCTTCGAGATCGGCATCCGGGGCGGCTGGCCGGGCGCGCTGGCCGAACAGCTTCCGGTGCCGGTCCGGGCCCTACACCCGTTGCCCGACTCGGTCGACGCGACGCTCGGCGCGCTGGTCGAGCCCGGCGGCAACGCGCTGCGGGTGGTCGAGGCCGCGGCCCTGACGCCGACCAGCCGGCTGCTGGTGCTCGGCCCGGGCACGATCGGGCTGCTGGCCGCGCAGATCGCCGCCGCCCAGGGCGCCGAGGTGCACCTGCTGGGCCGCGACGAGCCGTCGCTGGCGTTCGCCCGGGGGCTGGGCTTCGCACACACCTGGTCGAGGTCGTCGCTGCCCGACGATCTCGTCTTCGACGCGGTGGTCGACGCGACGAACGCGACGGACCTGCCGGGCTTCGCGGTGCGCCGGGTCGAGCCCGGTGGCCGGGTCGTCTACATCGGGCTCGCCGAGCAGCCGTCGCTGGTCGACTCCCGCGACCTCGTGCTCAAGGACGTGACGGCGGTCGGCGTGCTCAGCGCGTCAGGCGGTCTGTCCGGGACGATCGAGCTGTACGCGACCGGCGCCGTCGACCCGCGCCCCCTCGTCGCGACCACGGTCGGCCTGGCCGAGGCGGCCGACGTGCTCGCCGGCCGCCGGCCGACGTCCTGGGGCGCGGCACCGAAAGTTCACGTCGACCCACGCCGTTGATACCCAGGTGCCGGGACTAGGGTTTGCGGCGTGCGTCGGGCCTCGCGGATTTTGCGACTCGCCTACCGCCATTCGTTGACCCGCTTCCTGGCCCTGGCCGGAGTGGGCTTCGCCTTCGACCTGACGCTGCTGGCCGTTCTGGACGCGGTCACGCCATTGCCCGCCGCCGCGACGGTGAGCATCGCGTTCTGGGCCACGTACGCGCTGAACTTCGCCCTGAACCGCACGTTCGCCTTCCACGCCTCGGGAGACGGCGTACGCGGCCAGTTGGCGCGCTTCGCGCCGCAGGTGCTCGGCGACTACGTGCTGACCGTGGCGGGGGTGACGGCGCTCGGCGCGCTCGGGGTGGGGCTGGTCCCGGCCCGGATCATCGCCGGCGGCACCAACCTGGTCTTCAACTACGTGCTCTACCGGTGGTGGACGTTCCGCCACGAGCCGGCGCCCTCCCCCGAGCCGCCCGCGGAGCCGGAGCTGGTCCTGGCCAGCGACTCCCGAACCTGGTCGTAACCGGTCAGGGGCAGGCGGTGGCCGGCGCCACGCCGAGGGCGTCCAGTGTGGACAGCAGCTCGACCCGGGTCAGGTCGGCGCCGAAGATGTCCGAGGAGCCCGGTTGCAGCACGCGGCCCGCGCTCAGCGGGTGCAGCGGGATCGGGTCGAAGCCCATCGCGTCGACCAGGTCCGTGACCACCGCGACCGTGGCCGGGTCGTCGCCCGCCACCGCCAGCGCGCGGCGGTCCGGGTCGCCGGCGGGCCGGGTCCAGGCGTCGAGCTCGTGGTAGCCCATGTGGTTGAACGACTTCACCACGTCGAGGCCCAGGATCGACCGGACGATCTCGCTCGACGAGTGCGTGGTGTCCTCCCACGCGGGCAGCACGCCGTCGACCGGCGGCCAGTAGTTCATCGCGTCGATCACGACCCGGCCGCGCAGCGCCGCCGCCGGGACCGTCTCCAGGCGGGCCAGCGGCACCGCGACGATCACGATGTCGGCCTGGGCGGCCGCGTCCGCGCCGGTCATCGGGACCGCGCCCGGTGCGAGGACGTCGACGATCAGGCCGAGCGCCGCCGGGTCGCCGGAGCCGGCGATCGCCGTGGGCCGGCCGGCGGCCACGCTCAGCCGCGCCAGGACGGTGCCGACCTTGCCGGCGCCGAGTACGGCTACGCGCCCGCTCATGCCGCCGCCTCCTTGCGGACCACCGGCGCCACCTCGGTGGCGAACAGTTCCAGGCTCTTGTCGACCATGCTCGCGGGCATGCCGCCGACGTCGAACTGGCCCACGTAGCGGCTGATGCCGAGCTGTTCCCGGTGATTCATGATCTTGTCGATGACCTCCTGCGGACTGCCGACCAGCAGGCCGGCGCGGATCCACTGGTCGTAGACGTCGCGTGGCATACCACCGGGGAACTGCGGAAGCGGCCGAGGTATTCCGCGTAGTAAGGGTAGAACTCGTCACGGGCGCCCTGTGAGGTGCGGCCGACGTACATGTGTCCGCCGCTGGCGATCCGCAGGTCGGCCGGGTCGTGGCCGGCGTTGGCCGCGGCGCGGTGGTAGATCTCGACCAGCCCGCGGGTCGGCGCCGGGTCGGTGAAGATCGCGACGAACATCGGCACGCCGAGCCGGCCGGCCCGCACGGCGGACTGCGGCGTGCCGCCGACGCCGGTCCAGATGGGCAGCGTCGTGCTGCAGCGACCGCGGTGTGACCAGGGCGTCCTCCAGCGGCGCCCGGGTGCGGCCCCGCCAGGTGATCCGCTCCTCGCGGGCCAGCCGGAGCAGCAGCCGGATCTTCTCGTCGAACAGGACGTCGTACTCGCGCAGGTCGTAACCGAACAGCCCGAACGACTCGGTGAAGCTGCCGCGCCCCGCGATGATCTCGGCGCGGCCGCCGGAGAGCTGGTCCAGGGTCGCGAACTGCTGGTAGACCCGCACCGGGTCGGCGGTGGAGAGCACCGTCACCGCGGTGCTGAGCCGGATCCGTTCGGTCACCGCGGCGATCGCGGCCAGCACCAGCTCGGGCGCCGAGAGCACGAAGTCCGGCGCGGTGGTGCTCGCCGAGGGCGATCACGTCCAGCCCCGCCTCGTCGGCATAGCGGGCCTGGGCGACCAGGTCCGCGAGCCGCTGCCGGGTGGAAACCGTCCCGCTGTCGCCGAATGAGTAGATGCCGAGTTCCATGATCAATCCTTGGGTCCGTCCGAGATAAGCGGAACTTCATCCTCCGCTTGCCGAACGTAACACGGGACCGGGCGCGGTCATTCCGCGCGCAGCGCGGCCTCCACCTCGGCGATCACCTGCGCGGTGCTCTCGAACAGCACGGCCCGCATGCCGTACGCCCGGGCGCCGGCCACGAACACGCGGCACGTCGTCGACGAACAGCACCTCGGCGGGCGCGAAGCCCATCCGCTTGCAGGCGAGCTCCCACAGCCCCGGGTCGGGCTTGCGCATGCCGACCTCGTGCGAGTACATGCACTCGTCGACCAGCTCGACCAGGCCGTAGGCGGCCTGCTCCCGCTCGCCCGCCCCGACGAAGCTGTTGCTGAGGATCCCGGTGCGGACCGCCGGGCGCAGACCCCGCGCGTACTCGATGAGCTCGGTGTTCGGGGTGCCCAGATATTGGACCCACATGTCCGCCATGACCGCGTCGACCTGGTCCTCGGTGATGCCGAGCCGGTCCCGCATCGCCGCGTGCACCCCGGCCTCGGTCACGGTGCCGAGCGCGCCGGCCGTCCAGACGTCGCTCATGGCGGCCTCGAACGAACCCTCGGCCAGGCCGAGCTTCGGCTCCCACCGCTGCCCGAAGGTCCATCGGAACGGAAAACTCCAGCACACCACCGATATCGAAAACCACCGCACGAATCGTCATGATCGACACGGTACGGACCACGCGCCGCCACGCTCCATACGTAAGTCGTACTAGGGGCACCACGAGGAGCCGGCTCCCGCCAGGCTGGGCACCGTGACGCCGCTGTCTTCCGCTCGGCAGCGGGCGACGCTGCTCGTGCTGGTCGCCGCGACGACCGTGGTCGCCGCGATGCAGTCCCTGCTCAACGCCGCGCTGCCGACCATCCAGCACGACCTGGGTGTCGACCAGACCGCCGTGACCTGGGTGGTGACGGCCTGGCTGCTGTCGGCCACGGTCGCGACACCGCTGCTGGGCCGGGCCGGTGACCTGGTCGGCCGCAAGCGCACGCTGGTCGTCGTGCTGATGGTGGTCGGTGCCGGCAGCGTACTCTCGGCGCTCGCACAGACCCTGGGGTGGCTGATCGCCGGTCGGGTGTTGCAGGGCGCGGCCGGCGCGGTCGTGCCGCTCTCCTGGTGATCGCCACGCGGATCCCGAAGCTCGCCTAGACCTGCGGGCTGCGGCGTTCCACCAGGACCACGTCGCGCCATTCGCCGTGGCGCTGGCCCAGGCGTTCGCGGGTGCCGACCACCCGGAAGCCGGCGGCCTCGTGCAGGCGGAGGCTGGCCGCGTTGGTCGGGAAGATGGCGGACTGGATGGTCCAGATGCCCGCCCGCTCCGTCGAGACGATCAGGGCAGCGAGCAGGGCCGCGCCGACGCCTCTGCCCCGGGCCGCCGTATCCACGTAGACGCTGTGCTCGACGACTCCCGCGTACACCGGGCGGGACGAGACAGCGGAGACCGCGACCCACCCGGCCATGCGTCCATCGAACAGTGCGACAAATCGATGCGAAGGCTGGCGGGACTGATCAAAGGCCATCCAGTCCGGCGCGTCGATCTCGAAGCTCGCCTGGCCCGTATCCAGGCCTTCCTGGTAGATCCGTCGCGCCTCCGGCCAGTCAGATCGCCGCCAGTGGTCGGATCGCTATGTCCATGGGGAACGAGCGTATCGGGACAAACGGTGTGAGCGGTTGTCGCCATCGAGTGACGATCCGCACGCTGACCCTTCGGTTGTCCCCGATGACGGGTCGCTGGATGGCAATCTTGAATGTGCGGAGAGGGGGTCCGGATGGCCACGATGGCTTCGGCTACGCGCGTCGAAAGACTTCCGCACGTCGATAACCTGCGCGCCGTCATGGTCGCGTGGATCATCGGAGGTCACGCGCTGCTGGGCTACTCGGCCATCGGGGGTTGGCCGTACGACGAAGTCCAGGAGACCACGTTCCATCCGAAATCCGAGCTCGCCATGGCCGTCATCGTCGGGCCGACGGGCCTTTTCGTCATCGGGACCTTCTTCTTCATCGCCGGCCTGTTCGCGCCCGCCGCGATGGCCCGCAAGGGGCCGGGCAAGTTCGCCAGCGAGCGGGTGGTCCGCCTCGGCGTACCCTTTCTCCTCTTCGCCCTTCTGGTCTGGCCGCTCTTCATGTGGTTCGCCTACCTCGCGGCCGGCTACCGGGTCTCGTTCTGGTGGGAGTTCACCCACCGGCACCCGTTCCTCGACTCCGGGCCGCTCTGGTTCGCCGAGATCCTGCTCTACGTCTCGCTGGCGTACGCCGCACTGGTCTGGGCCAGGGACCGCGCCCGCGCCGACGGCAAGATCGACGACACCGAGGAGGGCCCCGCCGAGCCTGGGCGGCCGCCAGCTCGTGACGCTGGTCGCCATGGTCGCGGTCGCCTCGTTCATGGTCCGGCTGTGGTTCCCGGCGCAGAGCAAGCAGATCCTCGACCTGCACGTCTGGCAGTGGCCGCAATGCGTGGCCATGTTCGGCCTCGGCGTGGCGGCGGCCCGGTTCGGCTGGGCGAGGCGCGTGCCCGAGCGGCTCCGCCGCGGCTGCGGCGTCGCGGTGATCATCACGGTGCTGGCGCTCCCGGTGTACGCGTTCATGGCCGGAATCAGCGACCTCGCCGACGACGCCGGCCCGTACCAGGGCGGTTGGCACTGGCAGGCGCTGCTGCTGGCGATCGTCGAAGCGATCCTGGTCGTCGCGGGCTCGGTCTGGGTGCTCGGCCTGGCCCAGGACCGCCTGCAGGGTGTCAGCCAGCTCTGGAAGCGGTGCGCCCGCGGCTCCTTCGCCGCGTTCGTCCTCCAGGCGCCGGTCCTGCTACCCTGGCGATCATGCTGCGCCCGTTCGACCTGCCGGCCGAGGCCAAGGGCATCGCGGTCGCCGGCATCGGCATCCCGGTCTGCTTCTGGCTCGCCTGGCAACTCATCGAACGCACCCCGGTCGGCCGCTACCTCTGACGCGGTTGGTCAGGAGGTGGGGCGGAGGCGGCGGCCGTCGCGGTCGGCCATCGCGGCGACCAGGTCGTCGCGGGCGCGGGCGACCCGGGAGCGGATGGTGCCGACCGGGCAGCCGCAGACCTCGGCCGCCTCGGCGTAGCTGAGGCCGGCGATCTGGGTCGCGACGAACGCCTCGCGGCGCTCCGGGTCGAGCGCGCGGATCAGCTCGGTCAGCGCGAACCCGGTCTCGAAGCCGGCGCGCCGTGGTCGCGGGCCAACTCGGCCTCGGCGACCGGCTGCCAGTCGTCGAGCGCGGCCAGCCGGGGGCGGCGCGACGACGTAGCGGATGTGGTCGGCGCAGGCCCGCCGGGCGATCGCCAGCAGCCAGGTGCGCGCCGTCGACCGGGCGTCGAACGCCGGCAGCGCGCGCATCGCCCGCAGGTAGATCTCCTGGGTCAGGTCGTCGGCCTCGCCCGGGCCGACCAGGTGCGCCACGAAACGGCGGAGCTGGTGCTGGGTCGCCTCGACGAACAGGTGCGCCGCGGCGCGGTCGCCGGCCTTCGCCGCCAGCGCCCAGCCGGTGACCTCGTCGAGGTCGTCGCCGGCGGGCTCACCGCCGCGGGGCCGGTGCGCTGCGGTCCGGGGAGACGCATGCCGGCAAGGCTAGCTTGTCCGGTTTAACCGCTCACCCGGCGCGTCGGCGGGAACTGAACGCGGGCTTTCGCGCGACTATCGGTTGTGGAGTGTGAGCGGATCCGGGAAATGCTGTCGGCGCGGCTCGACGGCGAAGACGCGCCGGGCGAGCGCGAGCTGACCGATCGGCACCTGGCCGGGTGCGCGCGCTGCGCGGCCTGGCTCGACGCGGCGGCCGCGGTGACCCGGCTGGCCCGGACGGCGGCCGTGCCGCTGACCGATCGCGCGGAGCCGGTACGAACTGTCGCGCCGGTCACGGCCGAGGCCGCGCGGCGGTCCGGCCCGGCTGGCGATCGGGTTGCGGGTGGCGCTGGCCGCGATCGGCGCTGGCCCAGTTCCTGCTCGGGGCGGCCCAGGTCGCCGGGCTCGGCCGCGACGAACACGCGCACGACGCGGTGCTCGGCTCCGGGCACCTGTGGCACGAGTCGGCGGCCTGGAACCTGGCGCTCGGCGCCGGCTTCGCGTTCGTCGCGCTGCGCCGCACCCGGCCCACCGGCCTGCTGCCGACGCTGACCGCCTTCGTCGGCGGTGCTCACGCTGCTCTCCGCCAGCGACATCATCGACGGCCGGGTCGCGGCCGGGCCGGCTGGCCAGCCACGGTTCCTGATCTCGGCTGGCTGGTCACGCTGGCGCTGTCCCGCCCGGCGTTGGACCCGGGCGAGCCGCCGGCCCGCGGCACCACCCGGCGCTGGAGCGTCGTCGTTCGACCCGGAGCCCGCCCGCCGCCGGCCCGCCCCGGCTGCGGCTGGTCGACGGCGGCGCCAGCGCGAAGACCGCCACGCCACGGCGAGGCCGAGGCCGCGTAAACAGGGCAAACCCGGTCTCAGCCGGCATTAGCCTCGCAGGTATGGATGACGCCGGGCTGGCCGCCGATGCCTACGTGTACGGGTACCCGCTGGTCGCGAGCCTGACCGAGGTCAGCCGGTTCACCCGCGAGGGGATGGGCCCGGTGCCGGCGACGCCGTTCAACGCGTTCGGCCACGCCCACCGGCTCGCCGGCCCGGACGACGCGTTCGTCAGCGTCAACAACGACACCGTCTACTCCATCGCGCAGGTCGACGTCGGCGGCGGCCCGGTGCGGCTGAGCGTGCCGGACACCGACGGCGCCTACTACGTGCTCCAGTTCGTCGACGCCTGGACCAACAACATCGCGTACGTGGGCCGGCGCGCCACCGGCACCGACGCCGGCACGTTCCTGATCGCGCCCCGCGGCTTCACCGGCGAGGTGCCCGACGACGCCACCGCTCATCCCGGCCTCGACCAAGGTGGTCGCCATCGTCGGCCGGCTGGCCTGCGACCGGGCCCGCCGACCTGCCCCGGGTCGAGCGGCTGCAGAAGGGGCTGCGGCTGCACGCGGCCACCCCGCCGGCCGTCCCCCGCTGGCCTGCGATCGCCGCGACCGGCGTACCCGAGGATCTGATGTTCTTCGAGCACCTGCGGGTCTGGCTGGCGGCGTTCCCGCCCGCGGTGCCGGACCGGGCCTATCAGGAGCGGTTCCGGCCGATCGGGCTGCTGGACGCGGACCCGCCCTACGCCGACCCGCCGGCCGACCTGGCCGAGGCGCTGGTCGAGGGCGCGGCGCGGGGCCGGACGCGGATCGAGGAGGCGTCCCGGTCGGCGCCACCGTCAACGGCTGGCAACTCGCGCCGCACGCGTTCGACTACAACGTCGACTTCCTCGGCCCGGGCACGCTGGACAGTCCACGGTGGAAGATGACCGACCGGGTGCAAGGGCTACCTCGCGCGGGCGGTGGCGGCGCGGGTCGGGCTCTGGGGCAACCACGGCTACGAGGCGGTGTACGCCCCGGCCTACGTCGACGCCGACGGTGCGCCGCTGTCCGGCGCGCACGCCTACGAGTTGCGGCTGCCGGCACCGCCGCCGGTGGACGCGTTCTGGTCGCTGACCATGTATGACATGCCGGACTATTACCTCGTACCGAACGCGCTGGACCGCTACTCGATCGGCGACCGCACCCCTGGGCTGCGCCGGAAGCTGACGGGTCCTTCACCCTCCGGGTGAGTCATTCGCCGCCGGCCGATGACAACG
>CAWIXO010000034.1:0-119948 GCA_963840005.1 uncultured Actinomycetota bacterium
CGGTCCCGTGCAGCTGATAGACCGTGAGCGGCTCGTTCCCTCGATTGATGCCTGGAGCAGTGTGCGCGTGGGAGGTGTCAACGTGGAGCACGCGCAGCGCAGCGAGCATGAACGACGTTGACGCCGACGAGCGCAGGCTGATGCTGGGCCGTCGAGGGACGGCCTGACGCGACCGGCTCGGCGGATCCGGCGCGCGTTCTCCGACCGGTGGTGAGGAGGCCGTTCATGTCATTAGTGCAGGCGGCGCTGGGAGCCTTCAACGTTGGTGGTAGCCGTCGACCCGGGCAAGGTGATCGAACCGGGTATGGACGTTCATGAAGAGCCCGGCCCGCGGCGCGGCCATGTCGATCCACGTGGCCTCCGCCCCGGAGGTCGAAGGGGTGACGGGCCGCTACTTCGGCAACGGGAAACCCGGGCAGTCCGCCGAACTCAGCCGCGACGCGGCCACCGCCGCCCGGCTCTGGCAGGTCAGCGCCGACCTGGTCGGTCTGACCGCGCCCGTCCAACCGTCCTGACCGTCCCCTTTCGGCCCGAGAGGCACGCCATGACCACGACCGGGACGACCGTGAACCACGCGATCCTGCAGGACGGCTACGGCGCCGCCGACCTCTTGCGGTTCGCGCAGGTGCCGACACCGAAGGCCGCCGCCGACGAGGTGCTCCTGCGCGTCCACGGCGCTGGTCTCGACCGCGGCACCTGGCACACGATGGAGGGCCGGCCGTACCTGATGCGCCTGATCGGTTTCGGGCTGCGCAAGCCGAAGAACCAGGTGCCCGGCATCGACGTGGCCGGCACGGTCGTCGAGATCGGGTCGGCGGTGACCCGGTTCGCCGTGGGCGACGAGGTCTACGGCATCGCACGCGGCTCGTTCGCGACGTTCACCGTGGCCCGGGAGGACAAGCTCGCCCGCAAGCCCGTCAACCTCTCCTTCGAGCAGGCGGCGGTCGTACCGATATCCGGCATCGTCGCCCTCCAGGCGCTCACCGACGTCGGGCGGGTCCAGCCCGGACAGCACGTGCTGGTCACCGGCGCGTCCGGCGGCGTCGGCAGCTACGCGGTGCAGCTCGCGAAGACATTCGGCGCCGAGGTCACCGGCACGTGCCGCACCAGCAAGCTCGACCTGCTGCGCTCCCTCGGCGCCGACCACGTCATCGACTACACCCGACAGGACTTCGCCGAAGGCACCCAGCGCTACGACCTGATCCTCGACATCGCCGGCCGCCCCACCCTGTCACGGCTGCGCCATGCCCTCACCCCCGGCGGAACCGCGGTGATCATCGGCGGTGAGGAAGGCGGCAAATGGACCGGGGGATTCGGCCGGCACCTGCGCGCCGCGGCGATGTCGCCGCTCGTCCGCCAGCGGCTGGTCATGTTCACCGCCAAGGAGCGCCGCAGTGATCTTGAACGGCTCACCGCGCTCATCGAGGCCGGCCGGCTGACACCGACCCTCGACAAGACCTTCACCCTGTCCCGAGTGCCCGAGGCCATGCACTACCTCGAGGCCGGACAGGCCCGGGGAAAGGTCGCCATCACCCTCTGACCCTCGATTTCCGCGTTCGCCCGCGCCTCAGCCGCACTGGTGTGATGCTGGAAAGGGCAGGTGAGCTGCCACGGGAGGTCGTGTGCCGTGGCGAGTCTTCGCGAAGAGTTTGACGACATCGTCGACAACCGTCGGGTCACCACGGTCTTCCAGCCGGTCGTCGACCTGCGGTCCACCCGCGTGATCGGCTACGAGGCACTGACCCGCGGCCCGCACGGCTCGTCGTTCGAGCAACCCATGAAGCTGTTCGCGTACGCCTATCGGGTCGGGCGGTCCGTCGAGCTGGACTGGGTCTGTCGCGCGACCGCGATGCGGGCCGCGTTGCTCGCCGGGATGCCGCCGGAGGTCACGCTCTTCGTCAACGCCGAGCCCGTCTCGGTCGGCGCGGACTGCCCGTCCGACCTGCTCGACACCATCGTGCTGGGCGCGCAGCGGCTCAGCGTCGTGGTCGAACTGACCGAACGCAACCTGACCCACGACCCGGCCGGCGTCCTGCACGCGGCGTTCGTCGCGCGCGCCAACGGCGTGGGCATCGCCATCGACGACGTGGGTGCCGATCCCGCCAGCCTCGCCATGATGCCGCTCGTCCGCCCTGACGTCATCAAGCTCGACCTGTCGTTGATCCAGAACCGGCCCGACCTGGTGGTGGCACGAACGGTCAACGGCGTGCTCGCCGAGGTGGAACGCACCGGTGCGACCGTCCTCGCCGAAGGGATCGAGTCGCGGCGCCACGCGGCGATGGCCCTGTCGATGGGCGCGACCCTCGGCCAGGGCTGGCGCTACGGCCGGCCGGGGCCACTGCCCCGAGGGTGGTCCGCCGCGGTCGGGACCGGCGGCCTGACCATCCCGCACGACGCGCTCTCGTCGCAGACACCGTTCGAGGTGGTAACCGCCAAGCGGGCCACGCGGCCCGCGTCCCGCCAGCTCCTGGCATCCATGAGCCGACACCTGGAGTACCGCGCCGCGGATCCGGCCGAGCCCAGCGTGCTGGTCGCCTCCTTCCAGGAGGCGCGCCGATTCGGGCCCGCCATCGTCCGGCGGTACGCGTCGCTGGCCGCCGCGAGCGTCATGGTCGCGACGTTCGGCGTCGACATGCCGACCGAGCCGGCCGAGGGCGTACGCGGCACCGCCTTGCGCGCCGACGACCCGCTCGCCCTGGACTGGGTCGTTGTCGTGCTCGGGCCGCACTTCGCCGCCGCGCTGGTCGCCCGTCAGCCACGACCGGAATCGGACCGGTCCACGCCGTACGACTACGCCGTCACCTACGACCGCGACCTCGTCATCAGCGCGGCGCAGAGCCTGGTGCGGCGGATCGAGGCCTGAACCCCGAGGGCGTCGAGCTGTTCCCGGCCGAGGGGAGCGTCGTCCTCGAGCAGCGGCACCCCGATCTTCGTCGCGGTGCGACGGGACAGGGTCTCCTTCGCGGCGCGGACGGCGTCCCAGAGCTGACGGCTGACCCGTCTGTCAGCGTCGGACTCCGGCGCGGTCAGCCGCTGCCACGCGGCCGGGTCGCGGGCGCCGTAGACCGCGCCGAGGTGGGCGACGATCGTCGCGTCGAGGTCGAGGCCGCCGGCGTTGACGATGCCTTCCTCCGCGAGCACGGTGAAGCCGTCTGCGGTGCGGCGGACCACCGAGGCGTCGAACGTGCCGGCGCCGAGGTCGTAGACCAGCGCACACGACCCGACGGGCAGCGGCGCCACCGGCAGGAAGGAAGTGGCGGCGGCGAGCGGCTCGACCACGAGCTCACAGCTCGACAGCACGCTGGTCGCGGCCGCCAGCAGGGTTTATGCCCCACGCGGCGGGGCAGATCCGCGTCGGTGCCATGCCGGCGGACCGGGTCGCCTCCTCGACGACCCGCCGGAGCACGGCGGCGATCAGGTCGGTGACCGGGTAGTCCACACCGGACAGCAACACCGTGCCGTCGTCGATGCGCGCCTTGGGGAGGAACTCCGCCCCGGCCGGGTGGAACGTCGCGGCCTGGACGGCGTCGCGACCGACCAGCAGGGTGCTTCCCTCGACGCAGACCGCCGACGGCAGCAGCGGCGACCCGTCGAACAGAACGGTCCGGGTGCGTCCGTCCGGCAGCACCAGACTCGCGGCCGTGTTGGACGTGCCGAAGTCGACGCCCAGCACGACGTCCCCCGATGGCATGGTCACCGTATCCGGGTCCGGCTCACCTTCCGCAGCTCCGGTGGCGCGGTGACGCCAGCCCGTCAGCGGCGCTGGCGGCGAGCCAGGAGGCGGAGTTGGGTGATCCGGGCGGCACCGACGACCATGGTCAGGATCGCGGCACCGACGGCGGCGATCAGCAGCGCCAAGGCCAGGGGCAGGCTGCCGGCCATCCCGAGGAAGTTGACCTCCACGCTGCGGGTGTTCTGCAGCATGAACACGATCAGCACGATCGACAGCAGGGCGGCGGCGCAGATCCCGACCCACGCCGTGCCGGTGCGGGTGCGCGGCAACCGGCCCAGGTCTGGCTTCGAAGCCGGCGTGGTATCCAGCGGCGGCACGTCGACCGGATCACCAGATGGGTTCGGGGTGTGGCGCAGGTCGTTGGACATGACATCCCTAAGGGGTAGGCCGGTATGGCAGGCACCTCGAGGCTGGGATGTCGTCGTGTCCGGAATGCTTCAATCGTACACCCGTTCGGTCCAAAGGAGAGATGCCCAACGCGTCAGTCACGCGGCAAGGTCGATGACGCGGGCGAAGGTCCCAGGGGCCGTACGAATCGTCGCTCGCCCGTTGCCCAACAGCGTCACGAGTTCGCAGCGCGTGTGTTGGTCATGCGGAGACCCGCCATCACCGGCGCGGAGCCGTTCGTCGATGTGGCGAGCGGTGATCGACACGATCCAGGCGCCGGTCTCGCCTGCATCATGATCGAAATGGTGCCCAGCCAGATGCCAGATCTCGACGAACGTCGACCGGGTGACGGCACGGGCGTCCGTCGGTGGCAGCAGCCGGATGGCGTCGCGCCAGACCCGCATGGCCTGGAACGCGTACAGCGTCCGGAACGCCGCGCGGTCGCCTGCGGCTATCCGCGTGACGAGAGCGTGCAGCCGATGGCCGTGCAGGGCGGTGGCGCAGGTGTCCGCAGGGATCAATGTCCGTGTCATGTGTCGCTCCGGTGCGTCTCGGCGAACGTGGACGCGCCGCCGGGGGCCGGAGCGGCGAACGGCTGTCAGCGTACCCGAGAACGGTCCGAATAGGACGTTTTGGCGACGAGTACGTCGGTAGTGGAAGAGCGCGACCTCCATGAACGGCGTACCGTAGGCGTGTCGCTCGAGACCCCGGTGGCCGACAAGTCCGCCCGTTGGCGGACGCTCCGCACCGATTCAAGGTCTCCCTGACGACGATCCCGTGAGGTGCTGGCACGTCAGTTGCCCGGGCGCCGTCGCGACGTCTAGGTCAGGACGGTTACCGCCATGCTCCTCAGCACCGCTCAACGCGCGACCATCGCGTCGTCTACGCCACCGACATCGCCGCGGCTCGTCCTCACCCCTGTCCGGGCCGGGCGGGCCGTCCTCGACGGCGGCTGGTGGCCGCGGTCCTGGGATCCGGTGGCTGAACTTCCGGGGCTCGTGCTGGCCCTGTCCGCGCGCTACGGGACGATCCGGCAGCTCATGCTCAGCAGCGTCGGCTGGGACAGTCGCTTCAGCCGGCTGGCTGTCGGCGATGGCGTGGTGCGGGTGGGTTGGTTCAGCAGCGTCGACCCGGCGGTGGCGGTCGCCACCACCTACGCCGGTGCCCAGATCGACCTGCTCGTGGTCCCGCCCCGAACCGCGACCGCGGTGGCCGACAAGGCGATGGCCGACGCGGCGGATCCGGCCAACCGCACTCGCGCGCGGGCGATTCTCGCCGCCTTACCCGTGGAGCCCGCTCAGGTCCGTCCAACGGTGTCGAGGTGACGAAGGGCCTGGGCGTAGGAGGCGATCAGCCCGGTCTCGAGGTACGACACCCGGTGGGTGGCGCAGAACTCCTGACGATGCGCTGGGCTCGCCGCAGGTTGGCCCGTGGCATCGACGGGAACAGGTGATGTTCGATCTGATAGTTGAGGCCGCCGAGCGCGAAGTCGGTCAGCCAGTGACCACGTACGTTGCGCGAGGTGAGCACCTGGCGGCGTAGGTAGTCGGCGGCGTCCGCGGCGACTCAGTTGGGGCATGCCCTTGTGGTTGGGTGCGAAGGAGCAGCCGAGGTAGAGCCCGAACAGGCCCTGGTGGACGGCGATGAACGCCAGCGCCTTGCCCGGAGAGCAGCACCACAGAAGACGAGGCGCCAGGTACAGGACGGCGTGCAGGCCGAGCATCGGTCAGCTCGCGGAACGCGGGGCCGGGTCGCGGTCGCCGAGGAGGTAGCGGACGCTGGCGACCCGGAGGTTGATCGCCTCCAGCAGCAGCAGCGGGAAGAAGCTCCACGCCTGGAAGCGGTAGAAGAACCGGGCGACGCGCCCGCTGGCCTGCGCCTGCCTGGTGGTGAAGATCAGTGCTCCGGCGCCGACGTCCGGGTCCTTGTCCTCGTCGTTCGGGTGGGCGTGGTGGCGGCTGTGCTTGTCGACCCACCAGCCGTAGCTGAATCCGACACCGAGGTTCGCGAGCACGACGCCGGCGACGTAGTTGGCCCGCCCGGACCGGAAGATCTGGCGATGACCGGCGTCGTGGCCGAGGAAGCCGAGCTGGGTGGAGAGCACGGCGAAGTAGGCGGCGGTGGCAGCTGCCACCACGACGTGCCGATGAGGATGAAGCGCGGCGACGCCGACGGCGCACATCGCGGCCAGACGAGCGATCTTCCCGAGGTAGTAGCCGGCCGCCGGTCCAACAGGCCGGCGTGCTTGATCTCGCGGGACAGTTCGGCGTACGCGCTTCCCCGGGATCGTTGGTGTGGCACCGCGCCGCTCTCCGCGGACGCGAAGGGGGACGTTTGTATCGACGACATTGCGGACTCCTGCCACGGGTCGGTACGAAAGATCCGCCGCCGGGGTCCAGGGCTGGCCGATCAGCAGGAGTTACCCATTTCTCGCGCGGTCGTAACCACGGGCGCGCGGACGGTCCTGTCTGGACGATCGGCGGTGTGCGGGTCGAGCCAGGCGTCGGGCAGGTGGTCGGACCGTGCCGCGATCGAGTCGGTCGACGTGATGCGGAGCAGGCGCACCGTCTGCCGGGTAGGTCGGCATAGCACGGTGGCACAGGTGGGAGGCGCGGCGCGTACGACACGCATCAGGAAGTTGACGAGGGTGGCGCCGGCGAAGGACACCTCCGCCAGGTCCACGAACACCCGCTGTGGCGCCAGACGCCGGAGGTCAGCGGCGGTGTGCGTCAAAACCTGCTCGCAGTCCTCGTCGATTTCGCCGATCAGCCGCAGACACACGACGCCGTCCTCGGCGCGCAGCAGCAGTGAGAAATGCACGGTGTCGAACCGATAGATCGTCATGTCCGCCCTCGGATTCGCTCAATGCGAATGCCGGGGTCTGGGGCATCGCCCGCAATCGGACGACGCAAGCCTAACCCCTCCGGGCCCGGGCGTAGGGTATCGGGTGAGCGTGGAAATCGCCTGCCCCGATCCCCGGCAGCGCCGACATCACACAGAAGGTGCGGCCAGCCCATGGCATCGATCCGTCGCGAATCGACTCATGCACTCGGCACACACCCGAGCCGTGCCCGGCTGCGACGATGACCGGGGCAGCGGGCCGATGGGCCCGGGCGCACGAGTTGATCGCCGAGCAGCCCGGCCACCTCGATCGGCCGGGCAATGTCGCCGACGTGCTCCGGAGGATCTGTGGAGCCTCCGCGACGGCGCTCACCGCGTCCGGCGTCGGTGTCAGCGTGGTTACCGGTGACGGGGAATGGGGATTCGCGATCGCATCGAGCCCGGCCTGCCAACTCCTGGAGGAACTGCAGTTCACGCTCGGGGAAGGACCGTGCGTGGACGCGCTGGCGACCGGACGCCCGGTGCTGGTCGCCGATGTGACCGACGGGGCCGCAGACCGCTGGCCGATCTACAGTTCGGCGGTGCGGGAGCGGGGCGTGCGGTCGGTGTTCGCGTTCCCCTTGCTCGCCGGGGCCGCCAGCGTGGGCGTCCTCGACGTGTTCCGTGGACGGCCCGGCGCGATGAACGAAGAGGACATCGCGCAGTCGCTGACCTTCGCGGCGATCGCCCGGACGGCCGTCCTGGACGGTCAGCACGAAGCGCCGGTCGACGAGGTGCCGAATGGCTTCGACGAGAGTCCCGGCTATCGCGCCGAGGTCTTCCAGGCCCAGGGGATGGTGATGGTGCAGCTCGGTGTCACGCTCGCCGAAGCTCTCCTGCGGCTGCGCGCCCACGCGTACGCGTACGACCGCACGCTCGCCGACGTCGCTCGCGACGTGGTCGCCCGCGCGTTGCGCTTCGATCAGGATCAGCCGTGACAAGGGAACGGAGGTTGCCGTGACCACTCTTTCCGCGCAGCGATTGGCCGAGGTGTTCGTCGAGGTCTCCGACACCCTCGTCGACGAGTTCGACCTGGTCGAGTTCCTGCACGTGCTCGCCATGCGCACCGCGGAGATCGCGTCGGCCAGCGTCGTCGGACTGCTCCTCGCCGATCGGACCGGTCACCTGCATTTCATGGCGTCCTCGCGCGAGGACGCCCGGATGCTGGAGCTCTTCCAGCTCCAGAACGACGAAGGGCCCTGCCTCGACGCGTTCCGCACCGGCACCGCGGTGGTCAACACCGACCTGCGGGAGGACGGCGGTCGCTGGCCGCTGTTCGCCCCGCATGCCACCGCGGCCGGGTTCCGGTCCGTGCACGCGTTCCCGCTGCGGCTGCGCGCGCAGGTGATCGGCGCCCTCAACGTGTTCGGCGCGACCGCGGCGAGCCTGGATTCCGACGACGTGCCGTTGGTGCAGGCGTTGGCCGACCTGGCATCGATCGCACTGGTGCAGGAACGCACCATCCGACACGGGCAGGCCCTGGCCGAACAACTACAGGGTGCCCTCAACAGCCGGGTCATCATCGAGCAGGCCAAGGGAGCCGTGGCGCAACACCGCGGCGTCAGCGTGGACGAGGCGTTCGAGCTGCTCCGCGGCTTCGCCCGGGGCAACAACCGCCGGCTCGGCGACGTCGCCCGCTCGGTGATCGGCAACGCGGACGGCATCGGCGGTCTGACCCGGCCCTGAGCCCAACGCTCAGACCATCGTGGCGTCCAGGGGCGGCAGGGCCTGCAGGCGGGCCGCGTCGCGGCCCGGCGGTGCGCCGAACAGCCGGCGGTATTCGCGGTTGAACTGGGTCGGGCTGTCGTAGCCGACGGCGCGGCCGACCGCCGCGATGTCGTGGGAGTCCGCGAGCAGGCGGGTGCGCGCCTCCTGGAGGCGGATCTGCTTCTGGAACTGCAGCGGGCTCATCGCGGTGACCGCGCGGAAGTGGCGGTGGAACGAGGTCACGCTCATCCCGGCGATCTTCGCCAGATCCTCGATGCGCATCGGGTCGGCGTAGCCGGTGCGGATGCGCCGGATGGCCCGGGCGACCTGGGAGAGGCGGCTGTCGGCCAGGCCGATCTGGCGGATGGTGGCGCCCTGCGCGCCGTTGACCAGGCGCCAGAGGATCTCCCGTTCGAGCGGCAGCGGCCAGCACCGGGATGTCTTCCGGGCGGTCGAGCAGGCGGAGCAGCCGCACGACCGGGTCCAGCAGGTCGTCGGTGGCGTCGCTGACCGCGACGCCGGCGGCGTCGGCGCGGACGGCGGTCGGGGCGTCCAGCAGCAGGGCGGCGATCGCGGCCGGGTCCAGGAACAGGCCCATGCCGAGGAACGGCTGGTCCGGGGCCGCCCGCACCACGTGGCCGGTGACGGGCAGGTCGAGCGAGATGACCACGTACTGCCCGGGGCCGTACTCGAAGGTCTGATCGGCGAGGCTCGTGCGCTTCGCGCCCTGGACGACGAGGGCGAAGGACGGCTGCGTCATCGCGGTCAGTGGCTCGGTCGGGGCGTGTGACTCCATGACCACGACGCCCGGCAGGCGGGTCTGCCGGTAGCGGCCGGCGGCGTGCCGGGCGATCAGGGTCCGTAGTTCGTCGAGCTGCTGTTCCATAGCGATACCGATACTGCCGCGGTTGGAAGGATTAGGCAAGCCGCTGGAAGCCTTGGCCTACCGGCCCGACCTGCGGCGCGCTGTACTGGCCAGGACGCGAAAGACCAGTACAGAAAGGCAAGTGAAGCATGTCTCTGGATTCGTACGTCAGCCTCGGCCGCTCGGCACTGCGGGTGAGCCCGTTGACCCTGGGCGCCATGACCTTCGGCGAGGACCACGGGTGGGGCACATCGGTCGAGGAGTCCGAAGCGATCATCGCGGAGTACCTGGACCGCGGCGGCAACTTCATCGACACCGCCAACATCTACACCAACGGCCACTCCGAGAAGATCATCGGCGACTGGTTCGCCGCCCGGCCCGGCCTGCGCGACCGGGTCGTCATCGGCACCAAGTTCTTCGCGAACCTCTACGAGGGCGACCCGAACGGCGGCGGCGCCGGCCGCAAGTCGATCATCGCCGCGCTGGAGAACTCGCTGCGCCGGCTGCGCACGGACTACGTCGACATCTACTGGCTGCACAACTGGGACCGCACCGCGCCGATCGAGGAGACGCATGCGGACCCTCGACGACCTCGTCAGGGCCGGGAAGATCCGCTACGTCGGCCTCTCCGACCTGCCCGCCTGGAAGGCCGTCGAGGCCCAGCTGACCGCCCGGTCACACGGCTGGACGCCCGCGATCGGCCTGCAGGCCGAGTACTCGCTGCTGGAGCGCACCAGCGAGGGCGAGCTGATCCCGATGGCGCAGGAGCACGGCCTCGGCGTCATGCCGTGGAGCCCGCTGAAGAGCGGCTTCCTGTCCGGGCAAGTACTCGCGCCACCACACCGGCGCCGTCGACACCCTGCGCAGCGGACTGGTCGGCGGGCCGAGCGAAAAGGACTACGACGTCATCGACGTGCTCGAGAAGGTCGCGCAGGAGATCGGCGTCACTCCCGCGGCGGCGGCGCTGGCCTGGGTACGCCAGCGGCCCGGGCGTGACCTCGACCCTGGTCGGCGCGCGCCGGCTGGACCAGTTCCGGGCCAACCTCGCCTCGCTCGACGTGCACCTCACCGACGCGCAGATGGGCGCCCTCGACGACGCGTCGGAGCCGACGCTGAACTTCCCGGCGGACAACAACCGCCTGCTGGCACCGTCACTCGGCTTCGCGGGCGCGACCGTCGACGGCGTCCGCACCTCGGTGTCGCCGCTGCTGACGGTCAGCTCCGTCCGCTACTGACCGCACCGCCCGGGCCGGCCGCGTGCGTCCGGCCCGGGCAGGTCGGCTCAGCGGCCGGTGCGCACGTCGAGCCAGACCAGCCGGTGGTCGGAGCTCGGGAACGGGAAGACGCCGGTGAGCCGGAACAGCGGATCGGCCTGGGCCGGCCAGAACACGCCGCCGCCGCGGACGGTCAGGCCCGATCGGGACGGCAGCACGTAGTCGGCCCGCAGGTTGCCCGGCGCGGAGTCGGCGAAGTCGGCCGTGTCGAAGCGGGGGTCGCTGCGGTGGGTGGCGTTGGCACCGCCCTGCAGCACCGCCGCCTCGGCCGCACCGGCACTCGACGGCGCGAACGCGTCGTCGATCCACCGGTTGTCCAACAGCTGCTGGGCAGCACCCGGAATGCTGTCACCGTCGAGCGGGTCGGAGTTCTGGTCGCCGGCGATCACGAACGGCGACCCGGCCCGCAGCCCGCCGCGCCCGCCACGGTCGTCGTAGATGTAGCGGCCCTGGCCCGGCGTCACGTAGTCGGACCAGAAGCCGATCTCGTCGAAGTTGCGCCGCCCGTTGCGGTCCTCCGCGCCGTCGAAGACCGGCGGGGTCGGGTGCGAGACGAGAAAGTGGACAGTGCGCCGGCCGATCTCGATCGGCACGTCCCAGTGGCTCTTCGACGACAGGGGCACGACCCGCAGCTCGGCCGGCGAGTACCAGTCGGCCGGCGCCGCGGTGGCCGGGTCGTCGGGCAGCAGCGCGCCCGGCATGTCCTTCCACCGGAAGTGCTGGAACGTGCGCACGTCGCGCCGGTCGATCGGGTAGCGCGAGTACACCACCATGCCGAACTGGCCGGGGAACGCGCCGAAGCCCAGCGCGTCGTCCCCGTATCCCGGAGCGCCTGGCGTGGAGACGACCGTACCGTCGTTGTTGAGGTCCAGCCCGGAAGCGACGCCGGTGTTGCTGGGCGCGATGAAGTGGTACGGATAGCGGACCGGCTGGGCGCCGTTCTGGCCCACGGCCAGGTAGTTGTCGCGGAAGAGCACCGCGGCCAGCGGGTCGTAGTCGAACTCGTTGATCAGCACCACGTCGGGCCGGGCCCGCTGCACGATCTCGGCGATGACTCTGGCCTGCGCGTTGTCCGGAGTGGACAGATCAGCCCGCAACTGCCCGGCCGCGCCACGGTTGAGCGAGGCGTTGAACGTCGCGAAGCGCACCGCGTCGCCGGAATGCCCGCGCTGCTCGCTGCCGGCGGCCGGAGACACCCCACCGAGCACCACGATCGTGGCGATCGCTCCACCAAAAGCCATGCGTGCCAGTCGACTCAACGACACGAGTTCCTCCCACCATCGATGGTTTCGGTGATGGTGGCATGGCGACTGTTCTATGGATAGCCGGCCCGTGCGACCGTTTGGCGAACGTCAGGTATCGAACCCCCGGCGGTCGTCCGCCTCGGCGGCCGCCGGAGGTGGAAGCGAAGGACGAGCGCGGCGGTGGCGGCCAGCATGGCCACGGCGACGACCGCGTCCAGCCAGTAGTGGTTGCCGGTCGACACCACGACGAGCAGGGTGATCAGCGGGTGCGCGAGCCACAGCCACCGCCACCGCCCCCGGCCGGCGACGACCAGGGCCACCGCGACGGTCAGCGCCCAGCCGACATGCAGCGACGGCATCGCCGCGTACTGGTTGGTCAACGTGTCGGTGTCCGGCGGACCGTAAACGCTCGGGCCGTAGAGGGCCCCGGTGTCGATCAGCCCCGTGGCCGGGACCAGCCGGCCGGGTGCGAGCGGGAAGACTACGTGGACGATCAACGCGGCCGCCGTCAGCCACGCCAGGATCCGGCGCGTGCTGCGGTACAGCCCTCGGCGGAACAGATACAGCCAGATCAGGACGGCGGCGGTCGCGGGGAAGTGGACGTAGGCGTAGTAGCTGTCGGCCGCGGTGACCAGCCAGCCATGGCCGAGCAGCGCGTGCTGGACGGCCAGTTCGCTCGGCAGGTGCAGGCCGCGTTCCAGGCGCCAGACGGACGCGGCGTTGCTCAAGGCCTCGCCGACCTGACCCGAGATGATCTGACGACCGACCTTGTACGCGAGGAAGAGCGCGGCGACCAGCAGCAGCTCCAGGACCGCGGGACGCAGCCTTCCGCGGGCTGCCTCGGGCCGCGGGACGGATGGCGGCTGGCGTTGTCGCGGCGGTCGCCGGCCGCTGACGGCGGCGCGTCTGCGGCTCTCGGCCGGCGTACGCCGTCGTGAGTCCGACGGTCCCGGCCGTCGTGGTCGGCAGACGGTCGCCTGGGCTCGCCTACGCGCGGGCGTCATGAGCTGCCACCCGCCTCGGCCTCGGTTACCGCCAGGGTCAGCTAACCCCTGAAACGGACGTTCGCTCTGACCATGGCAGGTTCGCGGCCGGCGATCAAGAAAGGACGTTCGGATTTGTCCCTCGTCACACCGCGCGTCCCGGGCGCTATCCAGCCACTGCCCGGAGGAAGCGGCGGCCGCTGTGCTGGAATCGGAGGATGTCCGCCGGCGAGATTCGTGAGCTGTTGGAACGCCATGCCCGTCCGGATTTGACCACGGCCATCGACGGTGTCCGGATCTGTCGCGTCGACCGCGACGCCGCGTCGGTGGCGGGAATGTCCGGCACCGTGCTGGCGATCATCGCCCAGGGCACCAAGCGGCTCGCGCTCGGCGACCAGGTGTACGAGTACGGCGTCGGCCAGTACCTCGTGGCATCGGTCGACCTGCCGGTGACCGGCGAGTTCGTCGACGCCGGTCCGGGCGCGCCGGCGCTGGGTTTCGGGATGACACTGGAACCGGCCGCGATCGCCGAGCTTCTGCTGGAGGTCGGGTCGGGCGATCTCCCGCGACCCGGCGACACCGCCGGGCCGGGACTCGCGGTCAGTGACGCGTCGGCCGATCTGCTCGACGCGGTCGCGCGGCTGCTGCGTCTGCTCGACCATCCGCGGGACCGCGGCGCGCTCGTGCCGGCGGTCAAGCGCGAGATTCTCTGGCGGCTGATCACCGGGGAACAGGGTGCGGTCGTCCGGCAGCTCGGGCTGCCGGACAGCGGCCTGAGTCACATCACGCGGGCGGTGCGGTGGATCCGGGAGAACTACACCCAGCAGTTCCGGGTCGAGGACGTGGCGCAACTGTCGGGGATGAGCGTGTCCGCGTTCCACCGCAACTTCCACGCGGTGACCGCGATGAGCCCGATCCAGTTCCAGAAGCAGATCCGGTTGCAGGCGGCCCGGCTGCTGCTGGCGAGCGGTCCGAACGATGTGACCGGCGTCGCCTACCGCGTCGGATATGACAGTCCGTCCCAGTTCAGCCGGGAGTACCGGCGGCTGTTCGGTGCGTCGCCGAGCGTCGACGCGACCCGCTTGCGGGCCGGAGCCGGGCGGGGCGTCGCGGCGGTTCCGTGAATCGGCGAAGTGAAGAGGATTGGGCAACCGGGCGCGACGATCGTGCTGGCCGGGCGTACGCGCCGCTGATTCGCTGGAGCTGACAGCACAACAGCTTCCAGGGAGAGCCATGAAATACCGCACGCTCGGCCGGACCGGGATCCAGGTCAGCCCTTACTGCCTGGGCACCATGATGTTCGGGGCGATGGGCAACCCCGATCACGACGACTCGATCCGGATCATCCACCGGGCCTTGGACGCGGGGATCAACTTCGTGGACACCGCCGATGTTTACTCGTCCGGCGAGTCCGAGCAGATCGTGGGCAAGGCGCTGCGCGGTCGCCGCGACAACGTGGTGTTGGCGAGCAAGGTGCACTATCCGATGGGGGAGGATCCGAACCGGCGGGGAAACTCACGGCGCTGGATCACCACCGCGGTGGAGGAGTCGTTGCGCCGGTTGGGAACCGACCACCTCGACCTGTACCAGATCCACCGTCCGGACCCGACGGTCGACGTGGAGGAGACCCTGTCGGCGTTGTCGGACCTGGTCCACAGCGGCAAGGTACGGGCGATCGGCTCGTCGACCTTCCCCGCCTCCGACATCGTCGAGGCGCAATGGGTCGCGCAGCGACACGGTCTGGAGCGCTTGCGGACCGAGCAGCCGCCGTACTCCATCATCAACCGCGGGATCGAACGCGAGGTCCTGCCGGTCTGCCAGCGCTACGGCATGGGCACGCTGGTCTGGAGCCCGCTGGGCCAGGGGCTGCTGACCGGCCGGTACCGCACGGGCCAGCAGACCGACAGCCACCGCTCCAACGGGATGCCGGGGCATTTCGCCGACGAACGCAAGCTCGCCGTGGTCGACAAGCTCATTCCGCTGGCCGACGAGGCCGGCCTGCCGATGACCCAGCTGGCCATGGCGTTCGCGATCGCCCACCCCGGCGTCACGTCGGCGATCATCGGGCCGCGGACCATCGAACAGCTCGACGACCTGCTCGCCGGCGCCGACGTCACCCTGACCGACGAGATCCTTGACCGGATCGACGAGATCGCACCCCCGGCACCGACGCCGGCCCCAACGACGTGGCCTACACACCACCGGCGGTCTCGATCGTCAGCCAGCGTCGTCTCCCGGTCGCGGAGCGCGGCGCCGCCTAGTGGGGATGGCCCTGTCGCCGCGGCGGGTGTGCTTGTCCCCGAGGGTGGAGGGCAGGAAGAGGATGTCCTTCTGGTTGAGGTTGACCCCCGGCGGGACGATCTCGTCGATCCGGTCCAGCACGTCGTCGCCGAGTTCGACGTCGGCGCCGGCCAGCAGATCGGCGAGCTGCGCGGGGGTGCGCGGCCCGATGAGGACCGAGGTGACCGCCGGGTGGGCCAGAACGAAGGCGATGGCCAGATGGGACATCTTCAGCCCCGCCTCGGCCGCCAGCTCGGTGAGCTCTCCGACGGCCTCCGCCTTCGCCTGGTTTCCCGGTTCGGTCTGGTCGAACAGCGGCGTGGCGGGTCCCGCGTTGCGGTGACCCGCCGTCGGGTCGGCGCGGCCGGACAGCCAGCCGGAGCCGAGCGGGCCGAAGGTCAGCACCCCCATGCCGTACCGCTGGGCGGTCGGCAGGGTCGTGGCCTCGATGCCGCGCAGCAGGATGTTGTACGGCGGCTGCTCGGACCGGAAGCGCTGGTGGTTGCGCCGCTCGGCGACCCACTGCGCCTCGACCATCTGCTCCGGGTGGAACAGCGACGAGCCGATCGCGCGCACCTTGCCGGCCCGGACCAGGTCCGAGAGCGCCGAAAGCGTCTCGTCGGGGTCCGTGGCCGGATCCCACCGGTGCATCTGGTAGAGGTCGATGTAGTCGGTGCCGAGACGGCGCAGGCTCTCCTCGACCGCCCGCATGATCCACCTGCGGGATCCGCCGCGCTGGTTGTCGTCCGATCCCATCGGCAGCGCGAACTTGGTGGCGAGGACGACCTCGTCGCGCCGGCCCTTCAGCGCCTTGCCGACGATCTCCTCGCTCTCGCCGGCGGAGTAGACGTCCGCGGTGTCGATGAAGTTGATGCCCGCGTCCAGCGCGGTGTGGATCATGCCCACCGACTCGTCGTGATCGGTGTTGCCCATCGCGCCGAGCATCATCGTGCCGAGCGCGAACTCGCTCACCGACATGCCCGTACCACCGAGGATCCTGCGTTTCATGTGTGTTCTCCACTGTTGTGACTGGCCTCGGCCCAGCTCAAACACCGGAACGGACCGGATCCCGCGGCACTGCGGGAGGTACCACTGGACCCCCTCACGACGGGGTTCCGGCAGGTGGGGGCGCCAATCGGGCGGAATAGCCTGGAGGCCATGAGCGAGGGCAACACGGAGCTCCGGGCATTCCTGCGGACGCGCCGGGCGCGGCTGACGCCGGAGGAGGCGGGCCTGCCCGCGCAGCCGGGCATCCGCCGGGTGCCGGGGCTGCGCCGCGAGGAGGTCGCCCGGCTCGCCGGGGTGAGCATCGACTACTACATCCGGCTGGAGCGCGGCCGGAACCTGAACGTCTCCGAGTCGGTGCTGGAGGCACTGGCCCGCGCGCTGCGCCTGAACGAGACCGAGCGCGCCCACCTCCTCACGCTGGCCAGCACCGGCGGCCCGCCGTCCGGCAACCGGCCGATGCCGGCGCAGCGGGTACGCCCGGGTCTGCTGCGAGACCCTGAACGCGCTCACCGACGTGCCGGCGCTCGTGATCGGCCGCCGCTGCGACGTACTGGCCACCAACGCGCTCGCCCGCGCCCTCTACACCGACTTCGACGCGCTGCCGCCCGCGAGCGCAATCTCGTCCGGTTCCTCTTCCTCGACGAGGCGGCCCGCGAGCTCTACCTCGACTGGCCGGAGGCGGCCCGCGGCGCCGTCGCCGGCCTGCACCTCTACGCCGGGCGCAACCCGGACGACGCCCAGCTCGCCGAGCTGGTCGACGAGCTGTCCGTACGCGACACGGATTTCCGCCGCTGGTGGGCCGACCACGACGTGCACCGGCACAGCCACGGCACCCACCGTCTCCACCACCCGGTGGTCGGCGAGCTGACCCTCAACTACGAGGCGCTCGCCCACACCGCCGATCCCGAGCAGATCCTCGGGCTGCACACCGCCGAGCCCGGCTCCCCCTCCGAGCAGGCCCTGCGCCTGCTGGCGAGCCACGCGGCCACCCGGTCAGGCGGGCGTCAGGATGGTCTTGCCGGGTAGCCTTCCCGCGGCGGCCTCGTCGTGGACGGCGGCCAGGGCGGTCAGCGGCAGCCGCTGGGCCACGTCGATGCGCAGCTCTCCGGCATCGACGAGCCCGACCAGTTCGGCGAGCTGTGCGGCGTCGCTGCGAACGAAGACCCGCACGGTGCGTACGCCCCGCCCGGCGTCCTCCGGACCGGGAGTGGTCGTGCTGACGAAGACGCCGCCGTCGGCGACCAGGTCGACCAGCCGCGCCGTTTCCGCCGGGTCGGTGGGCGCCAGGTTCAGGACCACGTCGAACCGCTGACCGCCCGCGAAGGATGGGACGGGAGTGGTCGTGTAGTCGACGATCCGGTCCGCACCGTACGCGCGGACGCGATCCCGGCTCCGTTCGCTGGCGGTCGCCGTCACGGTCGCTCCGGCACGCTTGGCGAGCTGGACGGCGTACCCGCCGACCGCGCCACCGGCGCCGTTGATCAGCACGTGCTGTCCGGTCGTCAACCCGGCGTGTTCGGCGAGCGCCTGCCATGCGGTCAGCGCGGCCGACGGCAGAGCCGCGGCGTCGGCAAGAGGCCCGGTGAGGGGCGCCGCGGCCAGCACCTCGGCGGGCGCGGCGACGTACTCGGCGGCGGCCCCGGGCTCGGTCATCGGCAGGAATCCCACGACCGCGTCCCCGACGGTCCAGCCGCTGACCCCCGCGCCGACCTCGGCGACGACGCCGGAGAGGTCGAAGTTCGGGATGTGGGGAAGGGTCACCGGGAACACCTCGCGCAGCAGACCGGCGCGGATCGCGACGTCCACCGGGTTGAACGAGGTGCCCGCGACCTGGACGACCACCTGCCCCGGGCCCGCGTCCGGACGGGGCACCTCTTCGTGGATCAGGACATCGCTGCCGCCGTACGAGTGGAAGCGCACTGCCTTCATGGCCAACTCCTTCGGTTTGCTTCGACTTCGAAGCAAGTAAAGCGCATGCTGCTTCGAAATCGAAGCATCTGCCGTCCGAGGTGACCACTGACACAGTGCTTCGACTTCGAAGCGGTACGGTGTGGGTGATGACCGGCGACGACGCGCTCGACCCCCAGCAGCTCGAGGCCTACTTCGCGCTCATGGAAGCCGTGGGGCTGCTCCAACATCAGGTCGAACAGCACCTGCGCGCCGACGGCGGCATCAGCTACGTGCAGTTCCAGCTGCTCGCCCGGCTCGCCGGCGCCGAGGGCCAACTGACCATGACACAACTCGCCGACGGCGTCGTCTACAGCCGCAGCGGACTGACCTACCAGGCGGGCCTGCTGGAAAAGGCCGGCCTCATCACCCGCGCCACCAGCGCCGACGACGAACGCGCCACCCTGGTCACCATCACCGACGCCGGCCTGGCCCTCTTCGGCCGGGTCCTGCCGGGACACGTCCAGGTCGTCCGCAGCCAGCTGCTGGCCGCGTTGTCCGGCGACGACCTCCGGGACCTCGGCGCCATCATGACCCGGGTACGCGACCACATGCGCGACCAGCCACCCCGCTCCGCGGCGCCACGCAGACGCCGCCCCTCCGCGCCACCCACGCCCGACTGATCAAGGTGTGCGAGCCGGTCGGAAGTCGTTGTCGACCAGGCCCAGCCGGTGCGCGACGACGGCGGCCTGGGTGCGGTTGCGCAGGTGCAGTTTCTCGGTGACCGCCGCGACGTGGGACTTCACGGTGGTCACGCCGAGGTGCAGGGCCGCAGCGATCTCCACATTGGAGTGGCCGGCACCGACCAGCGCGAGCACGTCACGCTCACGTGGAGTCAGGCCCGCCAGCGGGGCGGGGTCGAGGTCAGCGGCAGCGTCGTCGTGGTGGGCCCGCACCGCCCGCGCGACCACCCGGGCCAGGACCGCCGGGGCCAGCAGCGGCTCCCCGTGCGCGGCGCGGCGCACCGCGTCGACCATCGCCTCCGGTGCGTCGTCCTTGAGCAGGTAGCCCACCGCCCCGGCGCGCAGAGCGCCGTACACCTCGGCGTCCTCGTCGAACGTCGTGAGCATGACCACGCGGACCCCAGGCTGGCCGGCGAGAATCCGCCGGGTCGCCTCGATGCCATCGAGCCGCGGCATGCGCAGGTCCATCAGAATCACGTCCGGCCGCAGCCGTTCGGCGAGCCGGACCGCCTCGTTGCCGTCCGCGGCCTCGCCGACCACGTCCTCGCCGGCGGTGCGCAGCAACAGCGTCACCCCGGCGCGCACGAGCGCCTGGTCGTCGACGACGAGCACCCGGATCACGCCCGCACCGCCAGGGGCAACGTCACGCACAGCCGCCAGACGTCACCGGAGGCGCCGGCGTCGAGCGTGCCGCCGAGCATCGCGACCCGCTCGCGCATCGCGAGCAGGCCATGGCCCGAGACCGGCAGGGCGGCTCCGGTCGAGGCGTGCGTCGAGTTCTCCACGTCGACCCGCAGCCGGTCGTCGTCGACCGCCACCGTGGCGGCGACGCTGGCGCCGGGACCGGCATGTTTGAGCGCGTTGGTCAGGGCCTCCTGCATCACCCGGGCGGCCGTGACCCGCACAGCCAGGGGCGCGGCGACCGTCCGCTCGTCGTGGACCAGCACCACCCGCAGACCCGCGCCCCGCACACGTTCGACCGTGTCGGTGATCATCTGCTCCGGGTCCACGATCGGGCCGGGGTTCTCGGGGTCACGCAGGATCCCCAGCAGCCCGCGCAGGTCGACCAGGGCCTGGCCGGCGCTGGTCGAGATCGCCTCGAGCGCGCCCACCGCCCCGTCGAGCCGCTGCCGCTGGTCGGCCGCGTGCGTGGCGGCGTACTGCCCGGAGCCGGCCCGCAGGGCGATCGCCGACACATGGTGGGCGACCAGGTCATGCAGGTCCCCGGCGATCCGGGCCCGCTCGGTCATCCGGGCGGCCCGCGTCTCGACCGTGCGGCGCGTCTCGGCGTCGCGGGCCCGCTCCTCCGCGACGGCCGCGGCCTGCCGCAGCGCCGCGAGGTAACGACCGAACGCCACCGGTGCGGCGACAGCCAGAACCAGCGCGAGGACGCGGACGACCCCGTCGGCGCCGGTGAGCAGCGCGCCCGCGTCGCGGCCCACGCTGACGAGCACGGCGGCGATCGTCGCCGCCCAGGACACGGCGACGATCGCCGTGCCGTGCCGGTACGCCACCGCACCCAACGCGAGCGCGGCCGCCAGCGGTGCGACGTGGCTGGTGTCCGGCAGCAGCACGTCGATCACCACGACCAGGACCACCTCGGCGGCCAGCGCCACCAGCGGTGCGTGGCGCAGGAACACCAGCATCACCGCCGCGGCCTCGACCAACGCCCACTCCAGCGCCGGCCGGTCCGATCCCGGGCCGAGCACGACGGTGGCGGCGCCGACAGCGGCCGCGGTGGCCGCGATCGCACCGTCGAGCCGATACGCCCGCAACGCGCTCACCGACCCACCATACGGCCGCCGGCAGGAGAGCCACCCCCTGCTACCAGCCGCGACGTCTCCTCCCATCGGCCGGCACAGCGGCCGCGCGCACGAGGTCGACGGTGCCACCGCGCACCTAGCGTCGACCGCGTCCGGCGATCCCGTATGAGAAAGAGGTCCCGACCGGTGTCGTTCCTGTGGGAGTTCGTGCGCAGCCCGCTGACGGTGGGCGCCGTCGCCCCGAGCGGCTGGCCCCTGGCCCGGGTGGTCAGCGCCCCGGTGCCGAGCGCGGGGGAGCCGGTGGTGGTCGAGCTCGGTCCGGGCTCGGGCGCGTTCACGGCCGCGATCCAGCAGCGGCTCGCCGGCCGCGGCCGGCACGTCGCGGTCGAGCTCAACCACCGGTTCGCCGAGCGACTGGCCCGCTCGCATCCCACCGTCGAGGTCGTCCGGGCCGACGCCCGCCACCTCCCGCAGGTCCTCGCCCAGCGCGGGCTGGGCGGTGCCGACGTGGTCGTCAGCGGCCTGCCGTGGGCCGCTTTCGCCGCCCGGGACCAGCACGACGTACTCGCCGCCGTGGTCTCGGCTCTGCCGGCCGACGGGGCCTTCACCACGTTCGCCTACATCCACGCCCGCTGGGCCGGCCCGGCCCGCGGGCTCCTGCGGTCCCTGCGGTCGCGCTTCGACGAGGTCGTCATCGGCCGCACCGTCTGGGCCAACCTGCCGCCCGCCCTGGTCTACCACTGCCGCCGCCCGGTCGGCCTCGTCACCCGAACAGAAAGGTCGTCATGACTGGTACGGACAGCCGGAACCGCCCGGCCGAGGGCCTGCTGGCCCGCACGGCCCGCTGGGCGTATCGCCGCCGGGGCACCGTCGTACTCGTGTGGCTGGGCGGGTTGCTCGTCCTGTTCGCGCTGGCCCGTGGCTTCGGCGGTGAGTTCACGGCCGACTACTCGGCACCCGGATCCGAGGCCGGACGGGCCCAGCAACTGCTCACCGAGCGCTTCGCCAGCCAGTCCGGCGCCCCCGTCACCGTCGTCGTCCAGGCCGGTGCGGGCGCGGACCGGGTACGCGGCGAGGTGACCGACCTGATTCGCGAGCTCCGGGCGGCGCCCCACGTCGGCGCCGTCACCGACCCGTACACGACCCCCGGCGCGATCGCCGGCGACGGCCGGACACTGGTGGCGAACCTGCGCCTGGACGTGCCGAACGCCGCGGACATGCCCGTCGCGGACACCACCCGGCTCATCGACATCGCCAAGGCACACACCACGGCCGACCTTCGGGTCGCCCTGGGCGGGCAGGCCGTCTTCCTCGCCGAGGGTGGGCCCGTCGGCTCGGAGGGTATCGGGCTCGCCGTCGCCGCGCTGATCCTGTTGCTGACGTTCGGATCGGTCGTCGCCGCCGGACTGCCCATCGCCGTGGCCGTGGCCGGACTCGCGGTCAGCACCCTGGCCACCGCCCTCGTCATCCGCCTCGTCGACGCTCCACAATGGTCGACCTCGCTGGCCACCATGCTCGGCATCGGCATCGGCATCGACTACGTCCTGCTGATGGTGACCCGATTCCGCGAATGGCGGGCAGCGGGACTCGACCCGCAGGACGCGACCGCGGCCACCCTCGACACGGCCGGCCGGTCCGTCCTCGTCGCCGGCGTCACGGTCATCGTCAGCCTCCTCGGACTGTTCGCCATGGGTCTGTCGTACATGCGCGGCGCCGCCCTCGTCGCGATCGTCGGCGTCCTGATCGTGCTCGCCGCCAGCACCACCCTCTTCCCGGCCCTGCTGGGCTACCTCGGCACCCGCATCGACCGGCTCCGGCTGCCGCTGCCCCGCCGCCGCGCGCCGCGGGTCGGCGCCGACGGCCACGTCGAGCCCGGACCGGGCTGGCTGCGGTGGAGCCGGTTCGTCGCACGGCACCGCCTCGTCGCGGCGGTCGCCGGCACGGCCGTGATGCTCGCGATCGCGGCGCCGTTCCTGAGCGTGCGCTTCGGCTTTCCCGACGCGGGCAACGACCGGACCGGCAGCATGACCCGCGAGGCGTACGACGCCGTCGCCGGCGGGTTCGGCGTCGGCGCCAACGGACCTCTGCTGCTCGTCGTCGACGCGCCCGGCGACGCGGTCCTGGCCCGGCTGCGCGCCGCGGCCGTCGCCACCCCCGGTGTGGCGTCCGCGAGCCCGCCGCAGGTCAACCCGACCGGCGACACCGCGGTCATCACCGTGATCCCGGGCACCGGCCCGCAGGACGCGGCGACCCAGGACCTGGTCCGCGAACTGCGGAACACCACGGTCCCCACGGCCGTCACCGGCACCGACACCCAGGTGTACGTCGGTGGCGCGACCGCCATGTCGATCGACAGCAACGCCGACCTGGCCCGCCGCATCCCGTACCTCATCATCGGTGTCCTCGCCCTGTCGATGCTGCTGCTACTCGTCGGGTTTCGCAGCATCGCCGTGCCCATCAAGGCCGCGGCGATGAACCTGCTGTCGGTGGCCGCCTCCTACGGCGTGGTCGCCCTCGTCCTCCAGGGCGGTTGGGCCGGCCGACTGATCGGCATCGACACACCCACCCCGCTGCCACCGTTCGTCACCGTCCTCATGTTCGCCGTCCTCTTCGGACTGTCCATGGACTACGAGGTCTTTCTGCTCAGCCGCGTCCGCGAGTCGTGGCAGCGCACCGGCGACAACGGCCGCGCGGTCACCGAAGGCCTGGCCGGCACCGGGCGGGTCATCACCGCCGCGGCCGCCATCATGATCGCGGTGTTCCTCGCCTTCGTCCCGAGCACGGAGGTGATCCTCAAACTCATCGGGGTCGGCATGGCCGCCGCCATCCTGCTCGACGCGACCGTGGTCCGGCTGGTCCTGGTCCCCGCGGTCATGCACCTGCTCGGCCGGCGCACCTGGTGGATACCGCGCTGGCTCGACCGCCGGATGCCCGAACTGCACATCGAAGGCCGCCCTGATGCGATCGTTCGGCCGGTCAGCGCGGTCGTCGGGGCCGGCCTGCGGCGCTGATCACACCCTTGGATGTCACACGCCAGCGCGCCGCGCCGTCCCGGAGGTATGAGACGCATGATTCGGACCGTCACCGTTCTCCTGGCGCTGCTGACCCTGGCCGCGGGTTTCTGGGCGCTGCTCGCGCCGGCGTCGTTCGCATCGCTCGTGGACTTCCCGCCCAGTGCGCACTTCGTGCACGACGCCGGCGCGTTCCAGCTCGGTCTCGGCTCGGCGCTGCTGCTCGCGCTCGTGTGGGCCGACGGCTTCACGGTGGCCCTCGGCGGCTACCTGGTCGGTGCGCTCGCGCACACCGCCTCGCACATCGCCGACCGGAACATCGGCGGCGCCACCGGGCAGACCGTGCTGATCGCCGTGTCCGCCGCCCTGGCCGCCGTCGCCCTCCTGGAACGGTGGCGCCAGCTCGGCTGGGTGCTCGGCCGCGTCGACGGCGCGGCGACGCCGGACTGGGCGCCGTTCGCCCGGCAGAAGACGGTCGCGCTCACGACGTTCCGCCGCGACGGCACGCCGGTCATGACGCCGGTCAGCATCGTCGTGGCCGGTGAGCGTGCCTACGTGCGCAGCTATCAGAAGGCCTGGAAGACGCGCCGCATCCGCAACAACCCGGCCGTCACCGTCGCGCCGTCGACCGCCCGCGGCGTGCCGACCGGCGCGGCGATGCCCGCCGTCGCGCACAGGCTGACCGGCGCCGAGAACGTCGCGGCGGCCCGCGCGCTGCGCGCCAAGTACCCGCTGCTACATGGGGTCCTGGTGCCGTTGACGCACCGGCTGGGACGGCGCACCACTGGCCGCACCGTCCACTTCGAGCTGCTCTCCGCGAGCACGGGCGGCCGGCGGTCTCGCGTCTCGGAGATCAACGACGCCGAACACGCTGCTGATCGCGCTGCGTCATAGCCCCATGGTCGAAGGGCTTTCACATCGCTTTCGGCCGCATCGCGCGACTCTTTGGGCGATATCGGCCAGCCGTGGCGCCCCCGAGGACCAGAATCGGACGGGGGAGCAGAAACGGGGACGCGGACATGGCACGTACGGTGGCTCAGGCGATGGTCGCGACGCTCAAGGCGTCGGGAGTCCGAAGGGTTTACGGCATCCCCGGTGACTCGCTCAACGGCTTCACCGACGCCCTACGCCGCGACGGCGACCTGGCGTGGGAACACGTACGCCACGAGGAGGCGGGCGCGTTCGCCGCGGCCGGGGAAGCCGCGCTGACCGATCAGCTGGCCGTGTGCGCCGGCAGTTGCGGGCCGGGCAACCTGCATCTGATCAATGGTTTGTACGACGCCAACCGCAGCGGCGTTCCCGTCCTGGCGATCGCCGCCCACATCCCGGCCACCGAGATCGGCAGCGGCTACTTCCAGGAGACCCATCCGCAGCAGCTGTTCGCCGAATGCAGCGTCTACTGCGAGCTGGCCAGCATCCCGGAACAGGTGCCTCGGCTGCTGGAGATGGCGATGCGGGCCGCGCTGCAGCGCCGCGGCGTCGCGGTGCTGGTCATCCCCGGCGAGCTCTTCTTCGCCGACGTTCCCGCCGGGCCGTGGCCGGCCGCCGTGCGTTCTGCTGAGGCCGTCGTCCGGCCCGACGACGCGTCTCTCGCTGCCGCCGCGGAGGTGCTCAACGGGGCCCGGCAGGTGACCGTGCTGGCCGGTGCGGGCTGCGCGGGCGCGCACGAGCAGCTGATCGCCATCGCCGGCGCCCTGAAGGCCGCCGATCGTGCACGCCCTGCGCGGCAAGGAGCACGTCGAGTACGACAACCCGTACGACGTCGGCATGACCGGTCTCATCGGGTTCAGCTCCGGCTACCGGGCGATGGAGCACTGTGATGCCCTGCTCATGCTCGGCACCGACTTTCCCTACCGCCCGTTCTACCCGGACGACGTGCCCGTGGTCCAGGTCGACCTGCGCGGCGAGCGCATCGGCCGCCGCGTGCCGGTCCGGGTCCCGCTGGTCGGCACGGTCAAGGACACCGTCGACGCGTTGCTGCCGCTGATCACCCCCAAGACGGACACCGCCCACCTGGACCGGATGACCGCCCACTACCGCCGCGCCCGGGCCCGGCTGGACCGCCTGGCCGAACCGTCCCGCGGCAACCGGCCGCTGCACCCGCAACACGTCGCGGCGATGATCAACCGGCTCGCCACGGAGGACGCGGCGTTCACCGTCGACGTCGGGACCCCGAGCATCTGGGCAGCCCGATACCTGCACATGAACGGCCGTCGCCGCCTGATCGGCTCGTTCACCCACGGCAGCATGGCGAACGCCCTCCCGCAGGCGATCGGCATCCAGGCCGTCGACCGCGCCCGGCAGGTGTTCGCGCTCTCCGGCGACGGCGGGCTGGCGATGCTGCTCGGCGAGCTGCTCACCCTGCGCCAGCAACGGCTACCGGTCAAAATCGTGGTGTTCAACAACAGCGCCCTGTCGTTCGTCGAGCTCGAGATGAAAGCCGCGGGCATCGTCACCTACGGCACCGACGTGCCCGACTCGGACTTCGGCGCCATCGCCAAAGCGGCCGGCCTCTTCGGCGTCCGCGTCGACACCGCCGAGCAGCTCGAGCCCGCCCTGCGCGACGCCCTCGCCTACGACGGGCCCGCGGTGGTCGACGTCGCGCACCGCCCGCCAGGAACTGTCGCTGCCACCCAAACTCACCTACGGACAGATCAAGGGCTTCACCCTGTACGCCACCCGCACGATCCTCTCCGGCAACGCCGACGAGATCGTCGAACTCGCACACACCAACCTGCGACAGCTCGACCTCGAGTAAGTACCGTCCCTGGAGGACGGACCACTCGACGAACTCTGCGGATCTGGGCGGTGCGGCATGAGCTTGCCGGCGATCGTGGTACTCGAGCGGGAGCACGAGGCCCGCAGCAGTCTCGACGCGATCCTCGGCAACCGCTACGGCCAGGAGTACGCCGTCTTCTGCGCCGCGACGGAGCCGGCGGCTATCGATCGGCTGCGCAGCCTGGGCGCCGCCGGCCACCCGGTCGCCCTCGTGCTGGCCACGGACCCGACTCCCGACGGCGCCGGCTTCTTCGCGAACGTGCGCCGACTGCACCCGACCGCCAAACGCGTGCTGCTCATCCCGCGCGGCGGACCCTCGGCTCCGCGGCTGCAGGTGCCGGCGACCCTGCTGCACGAGCGCCGGGGCCGAGCCGGTGCTGCGCGCGATGACCCTCGGTGTCGTCGACACCTATCTCCCGGCACCGGAGCGGGTCCGCGACGAGGGATTCCACCAGGCGATCAGCGAACTGCTCGACGAGTGGGCCTACAGCGGCGGTGGCCAGGACTCGCCCGCCGTGCACATCGTGGCGCACACGCGGAACGCCCGCGCACACGAGCTCCGAGACATCTTCGCGCGCAACGGCGTCCCGTACGCGTTCCACTCCGCCGACTCCGAGACCGCGACCAGCCTGCTCGACGAGACGGGACTGGCCGACGCCACCACGCGTCCAGTCGTGATCACCTACGCCGGCGCGACGCTGGTCGACCCCGGCACCGAGGAGATCGCCGGCGTGTTCGGCCTCGCGGCGCTACCGGTGCGTCAGGTCGACGTCGCCGTCGTCGACCAGCCTGCCCGGTGTTTTCGCGGCGGGCGACGCCCGCGCCGGCTCCATCAAACGCGTCGCCGCGGCGGCCGGCGAAGGAGCGGTCGCCGCGACCCAGGTCACCCGGTACCTCACGGACCTGGCAGCAGGTCAGATCTGAGCCGCGGCCGCGGCGAGGTCAGCAGGTGAGGGAATTGTAGGCGGCCCAGTAGGGGCCGCCGCCCTGAGGCGGGTAGAACCTGTAGTTCCCGTCGGGCGAGCGCTGCAACACGAAATCGTGCGAGCTGTACGGGCTCCTGGAGCCCGTCACCCCGTCGAACACCACGTACAGCCACCCGTTCTGGTTGTCCTGCTGCGAGATCCTGTTGCCCGCCGCTGTCCAGCTGTTCCGGCCGGCCGAGCCGTCCGCGGCGAGACCCCTGTCGCGCTGGAAGTTCTTCGTCGCGGCATCGGTCTGGTCACCGAAGATGCCGTCGATCCCGGACGAGGGCAGGTAACCATTGGCCCAGAGGATGGTCTGCCACAGACAGGTGGCACTCGAGGAGCGGTGCGTGCTGACGTTGACGACGCCCTCGTCATCGAAGTCGTCAGACACCCCGCCGCTGCCGTAGACGTACGCCCGGCCGCTGTAGGAGCCACTCGCCGCGGCCGGCGTGGCGATGGTGACGCTCAGGCCGAGGGCCAACGCCGCGCCAACGGCTGGGGCGGCGGCTTTACGCAGCGTACGGCGGATGGAGCGGTGCGAAGACATCGTTCTCCTCGGTTGCCTGGGTCAGTGTGGACGGTGGAACCGTACGGTGAGGCCCGTACAATCGCGGCACAACTGGCGTACAGCTCACCCACCCGCCCCGTCATCCGGGTGCGGTGCCGCCGGTGACGGATGGCAACGCCACATGTGAGGTGCTTGTGCGTTTCGACCTCCTCGGCCCGCTCCGGGTATACCGGGAAGGCCAGCCGGTTCCGCTGGGCTCGGTGAAACAACGTCTCCTGTTGGCCACCCTGCTGCTGCGTCCGAATCAGGTCGTCGGCACCAACGAGTTGGCCGCGATGTTGTGGGGCGATGAACGGCCGGCGTCGGCCGCGGCGAACCTGCGCACCTACGTACGCGGGCTGCGGCAGTCGCTGGGCGGCGGTGCGCCCTGGGAGGGGATTACCGCTACGGCCGGCGGTTACCTGCTGCGGGTCGGGCCGGGCGAGCGGGATGTGGACCTGTTCGACGCCGCGGTGGGGCGGGGCCGCGACGCTCTCGCCGCTTCAGATGCGGACCAGGCCGAGGCTGAGCTCTCCGCCGCGGTCGGTCTGTGGCGTGGGGATCCGCTGTCCGACCTGTCGCTGCCGCCGGCGTTGGCCCAGCGGGTGGCGCGGGTGGAGGAGCGCCGGCTGCTCGCCGAGGAGGACTACGCCGAGGCGCTGCTCGCGCTCGGTGCGCCGGCCGACGTCGTCCGCCGGCTGCGTGCCCTGCTCGACCGGCATCCGCTGCGACAGCGGGCGTGGGGTCAGCTGATGGTGGGCCTGTACCGCATCGGAGACGTGGCCGGCGCGCTGGACGCCTTCCGGCAGGCTCGGCAGGCACTGGCGGAGGAGACCGGCCTCGATCCCACGCCGGAACTCACCAGCTTGTACGACGACATCCTGCATCACCGCCCCGGCCTGGCGGCGCATCCACCAAAAAGGCCGGACGGGCCGGCACCGGGGCCACTCATCGCACGCCCCGAGCAGCTGCCGCGCGCGGTGCCGGAGTTCGTCGGTCGCAGCGCCGAGCTGGCCAGCCTCGACGCGCTCCTGGACGGCGGGGCGCAGGGGCCGACCAGCGTGGTCATCGCCGCCGTGTCCGGCATGGCCGGCGTCGGCAAGACCGCCCTGGCACTGCATTGGGCGCACCGGGCGGCCGACCGCTTCCCCGACGGCCAGCTCTACGTGAACCTTCGCGGGTACGACGAAGCCGGGGTGGTGGCTCCGTCCGACGCCCTGTCCGGCTTCCTCGAAGCGCTCGGCGTGCCCCACGCCCGGATACCCGCCGACATGGAGGCCCGGACGGGGCTCTACCGCAGCCTGCTGGCCTCCCGCCGCATGCTCGTGGTGCTCGACAACGCCCGCGACTCCGCCCAGGTTCGTGCCCTGCTGCCCGGGGCCGGCGGCTGCATGGTCGTGGTCACCAGCCGTGACCGGCTCGGCAGCCTGATCGCCGCGGAGTGCGCCGCGCCGTTGACACTGGGCGTGCTCACGGTCGAGGAGTCGATGAGCCTGCTCGCCAGCAGGCTCGGCGCCAGCCGCCTCGCCTCCGAGCCGGCCGCGGTGGCCGAGATCGTGGAGGCCGCTGGCCGGCTCCCGTTGGCACTGTCGATAGTGGCGGCGCGCGTCGCCACCCATCCCACGTTTCCACTCGGCGCCATCGCCGCCGAACTGCACTCAGCCGAGGCGAGGCTGGACGCGTTGGCCGACGGCGACGTCCGGCGCGTCTTCTCCTGGTCCTACCTGGCCCTGGGGCATGAAGCCGCCCGGCTGTTCACCCTGCTGGGGCTGCATCCGGGCCCGGACCTGACCGCCGCCGTGGCCGCGGCGCTCGCCGGCGTGTCGACCGGGGCGGTCACACCGCGACTGCGGGAGTTGACCCGGCTCCATCTGCTGGCCGAGCACACGCCCGGCCGGTACGCCTTCCACGACCTTCTGCGCGCCTATGCCGCCGAGCTCGCCGACTCGTCGGAGCGCGCCGACGAACGCGCGGCCGACCGACAGCGCCTGTACGACCACTACCTGCACGCCGCGTATCCGGCGGCCCTGCTGCTCCAACCGCAGTGGCCCCCGATCGAACCCGTCCCGCCATTGCCATCAGCAGCCAGGCAGCCGGCGACCGATCACGACAGCGCGCTTGCCTGGTTCACGGCGGAGCATCGGGTGCTGATCCGGGTGGTCCGGCAGGCCGCCGAGAACGGCTTCGAAACGTACGCGTGGCAGATCGCCTGGGCGTTGAACACCTTCCTGGCACCGCGCGGCCTCTGGCAGGACCAGCTCGCCACCCAACAGGTCGCGCTGGCCGCCGCAGAGAAGATCGACGACCTCGCCGGCCAGGCCGCCGCCAACCGGCTGCTCTCCCGCGCACTGACCCGACTCGGCGACCACGACGCCGCCGAGGACCGGCTGAAGCGCGCACTCGAACTCCACGAACGTCTCGGCGATCCGACTGGTCAGGCCCAGACGCTGCACAACTACTGCGAACTCTGCTACCTGGACGGCCGGTTCGACGAGGCGCTCGCAAAGGGTCGCGAGGCGCTGCGGCTCTACCGGCTGGCCGGTAACCGCTCGGGGGAAGCCCGGACACTCAACGCGATCGGTTGGCTGCTCGCCACCACCGGCGACTACGTCCAGGCCATCGAGAGCTGCACCGAAGCACTCGCCCAGCAACGACGGACCAACGACCGCAACGGGCAGGCCGCGACGCTGGACAGCCTCGGCTTCGCCTACGACCGCCTCGGCGAACGCGACCGCGCGGCCGACTGCTACGAGCAGGCGATCCAACTCTTCCGCGACTCCGTCGACCGATATCACGAGGCGGAGACCCTCATCCGGCTGGGGGACACCCGGGAAGGAATGGGCGACCGGGCCGCTGCTGCCGCCGCCTGGCAGCGGGCCCTGCGGATCTACGAGGACGTGGGCGACCCCGCGGCCGAGCAGGCGCGCCGCCGCCTCGAACGTCGTTGACACCGACTACCCGCGGCGAGGGCGGAGTCCGGGATCGGCTGGTTACCGCAGCGGTCCGTCTGTGGCTTGAGCGCGATGAGCGGGGCGGCCGAGCACGAGGATCGCGGCCAGGAACACCGCGGCGCTGGCCACGGACCAGATGGCGAGTTTGCCGGCGGTCCAGGCGGCTGCGCCGGCGGGGAAGTAGACCACCGATCGGATCAGGTCGGCACCCAGCCCCGGCAGGTCCCAGTCGTGGATGCCCCGGAAGAAGCTGGGCAGGAACTCGGGTGGGTAGATGCCGCCGGATCCGGGGTTGCCCAGCACCACGATCAGCAGAATGATCAGCGTCGTGCCGACCCGGGCGAGCCAGCTCTGCACGGCGGTGGCGAACAGCGCGGCGGCGTACGCCAGCAGTGTCGCGGCTCCGAAGAGGCCGAGCAGGTTCTGGTGCCAGATTCCGAGGCCGGGACCGACGATCAGGGTCCCGGCGAGCGCGAGCAGGATGGCGTGCGCGGCGAGTCCGGCGAACCGCACGCCGGCCCGGGCCAGGGTGCGCGGCACCGTTCCCACCGTCAGGCTCAGCCCGATGCCGCCGAAGTAGCCGCCGATGACCAGGCCGACCGCCAGATAGAACGGCACCACACCGCGGGGGTCGTCCGGGTCGACGGGCACGACGTCGGTCACCGTGATCGGGATTCCCGCGCGCTGCGCCGCCACGGTCAGGAAGCCGGTCGTCACGCCCACCGCCGCGGGCCCGGCGGCGGTGGCGACGGTCAGGGACAGGCCGCCGGTCGCGCTCGTGAGCGCAGAGTAGACGTCCCCCCGGCTCACCGCCCGATCGGCGGCGGCGCGGTCGTCGTACTCGACGGCCCGTAGCTGTCGGCCCTGGCTGGCCACGGCGGCCAGCAGTTCGTGCGCGGTCTGGTCGCCACGAACCACGCCGACGGGAACCCCGACGGGTCGGGGGTTGTGCAGGGCACCGACGAACGCGGCGATGAACCCGACCCCGACGAGCAGCGCGAGAAACAGCGGGCCGACCCCGGCCATCACCGCCTGCCGCAACGGCACCGCGGGAGGCGGTTCCCGCCGCGGCCGAAGGGCACCGACGATCTCCCGCTGGATGATCCTTAGTGCCGACTCCCGCTCGGTCCCGCCCACTCCATCATGGTATGGGGCTATAACGGGATCAAGCGGTCGTCCTCGCTGATGCCTCCCCACTGTGGGGCGTCGCCGCTACGATGCGCAGGTGGCGGCGTGTCCCGAGCTGACCGTGCCGCGCCTCCTACGGAGGTGGGGCGATGGTCTCTCCGGGGTAACCCCGGGGGCGTGTCATCTTCCTGAGCAGCACACCACAGGTGCGCGGGCACGCTTCGCGAGCTTCTGCACCCGTGCGACCGGGCATCGTCGGGGCACGCCGCTGTGACCGATGCCCGCGGTCTCGCGGTCGCCCTGGCCGACGCGTTCCTCGCCGACGGACCGTGGCGCCGCCCGGCGCTGGCCGACCGCGGCGGGCAGGTCCTCGGTGTTCGTCGGCGCTGGCTGGTGCCGGTCGCCGATGCCGTGCTCACCGCCTATCCGCGTCGCCCGAGCGACCGTCCGCGTGAGCTGGCGGCCTTCGTCGCCGGTCTGGAACCGCTGCGCGAGGCGGTCCGGCGCGCGACCACACCGATCGTCATCCGCTCCCGTCCGGTCGTCGCCACCCGCACGGTCGCCCACCGCTGGCATACCCCCGTCCTCGACGACCTCGGCGGCCTCGCCACCCTGCTCGGACTGACCATCGACCACCTCGACTGGTACGCCGACCGGCGAGCGATGAACCGGCGGGCCGGCGATCCCCGCCTGCACCACTACCGCTACCGCTGGGCCGGTGCCCGCCTGATCGAGGCACCGAAACCCCGGCTGCGCGACCTGCAGCGGCGCCTACTCGCCGACGTGCTCGGCCGCATCCCGGTCCACGACGCCGCACACGGGTTCGTACCGTCGCGTTCGGCGTCGACCTTCGCGGCGGCCCACAGCGGGCAGCCGATCGTCGTCCGCGTCGACCTGCTCGCGTTCTTCGCGACCGTCACCGCCGCCCGCGTCTACGGGCTGCTCCGTACCGCCGGCTACCCGGAGCCGGTCGCGCACGCCCTGACCGGGATCTGCACCACCCGCACGCCCCCGCACGTGCTGCGGCAGGCCCCCCGCGACCTCACCGAGAAGTCGGCCCGCCTGGCGTCGCTGCGGGCGGGCCACCTGCCGCAGGGTGCCCCGACCTCGCCCGCCCTGGCCAACCTGTGCGCGTTCCGGCTCGACCGGCGCCTTGGCGGACTCGCGCTCGCCTTCGACCTGACCTACCGCCGGTACGCGGACGACCTCGCGTTCTCCGGCGACCTCTCGCGGCACCGGCTGGCCGACCTGCTCGCCGGTGTGACCGACATCGTCCGCGACGAGGGGTTCCGGGTTCATCCCACCAAGACGCGGGTACGCGGACGCGGCGACCGCCAACTGCTCGCCGGCCTCGTCGTCAACGAACGGCCGGCTGTGCCCCGCGACGAGTACGACCGGTTGCGGGCCATCCTGCACAACGCCGCCCGCACCGGCCTCGCCGCCCAGAACCGGGCGGGCCATCCCGCGTTCGCCGAGCATCTCGCGGGCCGCGTCGCCTGGGTCGGGCACGCGAGCCCGCACCGGGCGGCGAAACTCGCCACGCTCCTCGACGCGGCACTCTCCTCGGCGGCCGACCCTCAACGACAGTAAGGATGGGGTTCATGTCGCGTGTTCTGGTTCTGGGCGGGACCGGCAAGACCGGCAGCCGGGTCGCCACCGCGTTGCGCCGCCGCGGTGTGGAGCCCGCCGTGGCGTCGCGCCGGGGCCCGGTCCGCTTCGACTGGGCCGACCGCTCGACCTGGCAGCCGGCCCTGCACGGCGTCGACGCCGTCTACGTCGTCGACTCCCAGGGCCCGGACGCGCCGGCCGAGGTCGGCGACTTCGCGGATCTCGCCGAGGCTCGGCGGCTGGTCCTGCTGTCCTCCCGCACCTACGGCGAGATGGGCGGGTACCGCCTGGCCACCGAGCGGGCCGTCACGGAGTCGGGCGCGCGGTGGACCATCCTGCGCCCGACCTGGTTCGCCCAGAACTTCACCGAGTACGAGCCCCTCGCTGCGCCGTTGAACGACACGGGCGAGCTGCGGCTGCCCACCGGCGACGGCCGCGAGGCGTTCATCGACCTGGAAGACCTCGGTGAGGTGGCGGCGGTGGCGCTGACCGAGGACGGGCACGCGGGGCACACGTACGTCCTGTCCGGACCGCGGTCCCTCAGTTTCGCGGAGGCGGTCGGCGAGATCGCCCGCGCGGCGGGCCGCCCGCTGCGCTTCGTCGCGGTCAGCGAGGACGCGTACCGTGCCGATCTTGTCGCGGCGGGAAACCCGAGAGCCGAGGCCAACGAGATGATCGCCGTCTTCCGGCACATCCGGCTGGAGCGCGGCTGGGACCCGACCGACGGCGTCATGCGGGCGCTGGGCCGTCCACCCCGCGACTTCGCCGACTATGTCGCCCGGTCGTTCGGCTGACCGTGAAGGTGGGTCAGCCGACGAACGTCACGTGTTCCGACAGCGGCGCGCGGCGGATGCGCGGGTGCACCACCGTGGGGTCGGCGAAGCCGATCGCCACGCCGCAGAAGAGCATTCGTTCGGGAGGCGGGTCGATCACCTCGGCGACGCTGCGGTTGTACTCGGCCCAGGCCTCCTGCGCACAGCTGTGCAGGCCCTCGGCCCGCAGCAGGAGCATCACCGTCTGGAGGTAGATGCCCACGTCGGACCATCGAGGTGCGGGCATGTCCCGGTCCAGATAGCAGAACAACGCCGTGCGGGCTCCGAAGCAGTTCCAGTTCTCGGCTCGAACCCGGGCCCGAGCCGGCGACATCGTCGCGCGCGATGCCGAGCGAGCCGTAGCGGCCGTCCCCAAGAGCCGCCAGTCGTTCGAGGTAAGGCGAGCGCAGCTCGGGCGGGTAGATCGCGAACTCGCGATCGTCGCCGGAATCGCCGGCGGCGACCCGCTTGGCCACTCGCTCCTTCAGCTCTGCCAACGGTTCGCCGGCGACGACGTACACGTGCCATGGCTGTAGGTTGCTGCCCGACGGGGCGTTGGCCGCCGCGGTCAGCACGCGGTGCAGAACCTCCGGCGGCACGGGACGATCGGTGAACCTGCGAATCGACTGTCTTGTGTGGACCGCTTCGTACACGTCCATCGCATCAGCGTACAAAGCACATGTGTACGGCTGCCTCCCCGCCCGAGGGAGCGATTTGACGCGCCCGGGGGATGACCGCGCGCCGCGGTTCTGGGCGGTTGCATCTACCGTGATGGGTATGACGGGGTATATCGAGGTTGCTGGGCTGCGGATGTGGCACGAGGTGTCCGGTGAGGGCGATCCGCTCGTGCTGCTGCACGGCGGGTTCGTCGGCGCGTCCTCGTTCTTCGCGCAGGTGCCGGCGCTGGTCGAGGCCGGCTATCGGGTCCATGTTCCCGAGCGCCGCGGGCACGCACACACCCCGGACGTCGAGGGTCCGCTGAGCTACGCGGTGATGGCCGACGACATGGTCGCCTACCTGGAGCAGGAGATCGGCGCGCCGGCCCACCTGGTCGGGTGGAGCGACGGGGCGGTGGTTGCGCTGCTGGTGGCCCAGCGCCGCCCGGACCTGGTGGCGCGGATGGTGCTGATCGGCCAGTACTACAACTCGTCCGGCCGGGTCTCCGGAGACGACCTGGTGGCGTACCTCAACTCGCCGGAGGCGGTCACGTTCCTGCGCCAGGCCTACGACCCTGTCTCTCCGGACGGCCCTGACCACTTCCCTGCCGTGCACGCCAAGATGATGCACATGATCGCCACCGAGCCCGAGATCGCACTGGACACCCTGGCCGGCGTCACCGCGCTCCACCCTGGTGCTTCAAGGCGACCGGGACGAGGTCACCGTCGAACACTCGCTGGCTGTCGTCGCCGCTCTGCCCGAGGCACGACTGGCAGTGCTACCGGGCACGCACACCCTTCCGCTCGAGTACCCCGAGCTGGTCAACGCACTGATCCTCTCGTTCCTGCGCGGCACCGACCCAGCCCCGGACTGGAACGCCTTCACCGGCTGACCTGGCCCGGCGAAGCTCCGATCAGATCTGGCGGCGGTACGGGCGGAAGAACTCGCGCAGCTCCTCGGCGTACACCTGTGGCTTTTCGAACGGGGCGAAGTGTCCGCCGGCGGCGTGTTCGGTCACCCGGACGGTGTTGGCGATCCGGTCGAGCCAGGCGCGGGGAGGCCGGACGAGGTCGGCGGGGAACAGCGAGAAGCCCGACGGGACCTCGACCCGGCGGGCGTGCTGCGCGGGCGGGATGGCGCCGTTCACGCGGTACATCCGCATCGCGGAGCCGATCGTGCCGGTGAGCCAGTAGATGGTCAGGTTGGTGAGGATCTCGTCGCGGGTGAAGGCGCGCTCGACGTCGCCGCCGCAGTCGCTCCAGCCGCGTAGCTTCTCGACGATCCAGGCGGCCAGCCCGGCGGGGGAGTCGTTGAGTCCGACGGCGGCGGTCTGCGGCCTGGTGCGGTGCATGGCGGCGTAGGCGCCCTCGGTCGCGGCCCAGCCGGCGGCGCTGTCGAGGAAGTCGCGTTCCTCGGGTGCGAGGTCGGCGCGGTCGCCGGCGTAGACGGGTAGGCCCGCGTCCATGCGGTGTACGGCCACGACCCGGTCGGGGTGGTCGAGGGCGAGGTAGCGGCTGACCCCGCTGCCGATGTCGCCGCCGGCCGCGCCGAAGCGGCCGTAGCCGAGTCCGTCCATGAGCTCGGCCCACAGCCCGGCGACCGCGATCGTGTCCGGGGGCGTCCCGACGGGTCGGTCGGAGTAGCCGTAGCCGGGCATGTCCGGCACGACGACATCGAACGCGTCGGCGGGGTCACCGCCGTGTGCGCCGGGGTCGGTCAGCAGCGGGATGACCTTGGTGTAGCGCCAGAAGGAATCGGGCCAGCCGTGGCTCAGGATCAGCGGCATCGCCACGCCGGGCGGCGTGGCCGCGCGGGCGTGTACGAAGTGGACGCCGTGCCCGCCGAGCGTGGTCCGGTAGCGGGGCAGCCGGTTCAGGGCCGCCTCCTGCGCGGGCCAGTCGAAGCCGTCGGCCCAGTAGGCGGCGAGCTCGCGCAGGTACGCCACGTCGGCGCCCTGCGACCATCCCGCGTCTTCGGGCGCGTCGGGCCAGCGCGTCGCCCGCAGCCGCCCCCGCAGATCCTCGAGGGCGGCCGGGTCGGTGCTCGTGGTGAACCGCTCGGGCATGACTGTCGGGCTGCCTTTCAGCTCTTCGGGGGCCGGGTCGGCAGGGCGCCGTTGGTGCGCACCGGGTCGAGGACGAACAGGGTCGTGTAGCGCCGCACGTTGGGCGCCTCGCCGAACAGGCGTTTGGCGACCTCGGTGTGGTGAGCCATGCCGCTGCACGCGATCATCACGACGTAGTCCCAGTCACCGGAGACGTCGTAGATCTGTTGCACCTCGCTCGCCGCGAGCAGCCGTTCGCGGAATGCCTGGTGGCGCTGGCCGGACTCACGTTCGAGCGTCACCAGGCAGACCGCCAGCAGCACGGTGGGCACCGCGGCCGGGTCGAGCAGGGTCACCTGCCGGGCGATCACCCCGTGTCGGCGGTAGCGGTCGATGCGGCGCTGCACGGCGCTGGGCGACAGGGAGACCAGGTCGCCGAGCTCGCGCAGCGTCCGCCCGGAGTCGCGCTGCAACAGGTCGAGCAGCTCATGGTCGACGTCGTCGAACGCGAGGGACTTCGGCACGCAACAATTTTGCGTCGCGGCGGCAAACATTTCAATCGGAGCCACCGCGGGTACGGCTAGCGTCGGCTCATGTCCTCTTCGGTCCTTTACATGTCGATGTCCCTCGACGGCTTCATCGCCGGTCCGAACGACGGGCCGGACAACCCGGGCGGCGACGGGGGAGCGGTCGAGCGCCTCCACTCCTGGGGGTACACGCCGGCTGGGGAGCTGCGGCGGTCCGGTCCGGCGGGGGAGATGGCCGCCGCGATGGAGGCGACCGGCGCGGTGGTGGCCGGCCGGCGCACCGTGGAGCAGGTCGATCACTGGGGTGGCGACCACCACGGCATGCCGATCTTCGTGCCCAGCCACCGGCCGCCGGGTCCTTCGGCGGCGAACTATCCGTCGGTGACGTACGTGAGCGACGGGATCGCGGTCGCGATGACCAAGGCGAAGGCGGCCGCGGGCGGCCGGGACGTGATGGTGCACGGCGCGTACACGGCGCAACGCGCCCTCGAGGCCGGCGTCCTGGACGAGCTGCAGATCCACCAGATCCCGGTGCTGCTCGGGGCGGGTCTCCGGCTGTTCGACGTGCTGGCCGCGCGCGTCGAGCTCGACATCGTCCGCGTGGTCGACAGCCCCGAGGCGACCCATATCCGGTACCGCGTCCACCGCTGATCGCTCGGACCAGAAAACCCTATCGGTCGAGTAGGCTATTGGGGTTGGCGGACCCAACCCCGGAGCGACGTATGTGGCGCAACCTGTTCAGCTTCCCGAACCCGGTCAACGAGGTCTCGGCGCGGTTGGTGGCCGGCGGGGTCGTGGTCATGGCGGCGGTCACGCTGATCACCGACGCGCGCTGGCTGACGGTCGTCATCGCCTACGGGTTCCTCGCCCGGGTCGCCACGGGCCCGACACTGTCGCCGCTCGGTCAGCTCGTCACCCGGGTCGTCACGCCGCTGCTGCCGATCGCGGCCAAGCCCGTCCCGGGACCGCCCAAGCGGTTCGCCCAGGGCATGGGCGCCGTGATCACCACGACGGCGGCCGTGCTCTGGGCCGGACTCGGCCTGGCCACCGCCGGCAAGATCTTCATCGGGCTCGTCCTCGTGGCGGCGACACTGGAGTCCGTGTTCGCGTTCTGCATCGGCTGCGTCGTCTTTGCCGGGCTCATGCGGGCCAACCTGATTCCCGCATCGGTCTGCGAGCAGTGCAACGACATCACGCTGCGCCAGGCGCGCGCCGCCTCGTGAGCCCGATCATCGACCTCGACGGCACCAGCCTGTCCGCCCACGCCGTCGAGACGGTGGCCCGCGGCGGCGCCGACGTGCGAGTCACCGACGCCGGCCGGGAGCGGATCGCCGCGGCGTCCGACGCCGCTCGGCACCTCGCCGGCGGCCCTGTCTACGGCCGCACCACGGCGGTCGGTGCCAACAAACACGCCACGGCGGCCGGCGGCAACGGGCTGCGCCTGTTGCGCAGTCACGCCTGCGGCGCCGGCGATCCCATGCCGGCCGACCAGGCCCGGGCGATGCTCGCCGTCCGGATCAACCAGCTCGCCGCGGGCGGAGCGGGAATCCAGCCGCGGGTCGTCGCGGCCCTGGTGGAAGCACTGAACCACGGGCTCATCCCACCGGTACGCCGGATCGGCGCCATCGGCACCGGCGACCTGACGGCGCTCGCCACGACAGGCCTGTGTCTGCTCGGCGAGCGGCCGTGGCTCGGCGGCGGCACGATCGCGCCCATCGACCTCGACGACGCCGACGCGCTCCCGCTGATCAGCAGCAGCGCGGCGACCATCGGCGCGGCCGCATTGACGTGGTGCGACGCGGACCGGCTGCTGCGGGCGATGGTCACCGTCGCGGCCCTGTCGATGGCGGCCGTCCACGCCTCGCCGGAGCCCTTCGCCCCGGCCGTCGAGGCCGCCAGCCCGTTCCCCGGCCAGGCCCGGGTCGCGGCCCTGGTGCGCGCACTGACCGGTCCTACGAGGACGCGCCGGGTGCAGGACTCGTACGCCTACCGGGCGCTGCCGCAGGTGCACGGCACGACCCTCGACGCCGCCGACCGCCTCGACACCGTGCTCACGGTCGCGCTCAACGCCGCGGCCGAGAACCCACTCATCGACGTGGTCGCGGGCCGCGCGCTCCACAATGGAAACTTCCACACCGCCGCGCTCGCGGCCGCCACCGACGGGCTGTGCGCCGCACTCGCCCAGACGGCCGCCCTGTCGGCCGCCCGCCTCGCGACCCTGATCGACCCGGCGACAACGGGGCTGCGCGCGTTCCTGGCCACCGGCCCCGAGGACAGCTCCGGCGTGATGATCCTGGAGTACGTCGCCCACAGCGCACTGGCCGACCTGCGCGGCTGTGCCGGCGGTGCGGTCGCGGCGGCCAGCGGCGGCGCGCTGTCGATGGGGGTCGAGGAGCACGCCAGCTACGCGACCCAGGCGGCGGCGCGGTTGGCGACGGCGGTCGACCGGGCGGCCGTGGTCGTGGCCTGCGAGCTCGTGGCGGCCGCGCGGGCGGTCCGGCAAGCGGGCGAACAGCTGCCCGGGCCGCTGGCGACGATCATGACGACGGTCGCCGAGCGGCTGCCGGCCGACGACACCGACCGCACCCTCGAACCGGACCTCGACGCGGCGGTCGCCCTGTTGCCCGCGCTGGCGGACCGCCTAGCGTTCACGGAAGCGGCGGCGCAACGACATGCCCCGATCAGGCACACCCACGCGTTCTCGCCGATGCGTGCGGGGATCGGCGTCGGCCTTCGGACAGCCCGCCACCTGACCTGGCATCAAGTTCCACCGGTCACCGGGTGGGTTCGCCGCCCGCACACATCACCGCGGAAACGCCTGAAGTCGCGTGCTGGCTCTGCGGACGATGGACCAGGCGTCGCTGTGCGGGCCGGTCGGCTCGTCCCAGAGCGGCGTGCGCGCAGGCCGCGCCCTGGTCGCGCAGTGACTGCGCGACCGTGGTCAGCCCGAGCTCGGCGGCCACCGCCGCGTCGTCCCAGCCCGTCACCGCGAGGTCGTCGGGGATCGCGCGACCGGCGGCGCGGGCCGCGCGCACGACGCCGGCCGCCAGCCGGTCGCTCATCGCGGCGATCGCGTCGGGCGGCTCGGCGGACGCCAGCAGCGTCGCGGCGAGCGTTCGGCCTCGGCCGCCGTCGTTGCGGGCGCACACCGCGACGGTCACGTCCGCCCAGCGCGATGCCGACGGTCGTCGGCCGCGTCGCCGGTAGCCCTCGAGCCGTCGCCGGGTCACCGGGAACAGCACGTCCGCGGGGTCGGTGCCGCGGCCCGACGGCGCTGATCCGGTCGCGGGACAGCGGGAAGCTCAGCGACCGCCGGCCGGTCGGCGCCCGGCGAACGCGACCGCGCCGACCGCGCGCGCGGCCGCCCGGTTGTCGATGGTCACCAGGCCCAGGCCGGCGACGGCCGGCCCGCCGTGCACCACCGCCGGGCGCTTCGTCGCCGCGCACGGCGGCGAGCACCGGGTCGTCGTCGGCGGTGGTCCAGACGATGAAGCCGTCGACGGCGGCGTCCCGATCCGCGGGACGGTCGTCGGCGGCGCCGGTGATCGGCAGGATCGTCATGCCGTAGCCCCGCGCGGCGCAGACGTCCGCGATCCCGGCCAGGAACGGACACCGCCTGCGGATCGTCGAACGCGTAGGTCAGGTGCTCGCCCAGCACCACGCCGAGCGTGCGGGTGCTGCCGCGGCGCAGCGACCGGGCGCTCGGGTCGGGCCCGGCGTAGCCCAGTCGGCCGCCGCGGCGAGCACCTTGGACCGGGCCTGGTCCGACACGCGGCCGGGCCGGTTGTAGGTGTAGGAGGCGGTCATCACCGACACGCCGGCCAGCTCGGCCACCTGGGCCAGGGTCACCCGCTTCGAGCCGGCGACGATTCCAGGTCAGCGTACCCGGTCTGTGTATCGTTACACAGATGCAGTCCGCGTCGATGTCGCGTCGGCGTTCGTGGCCTTCGCCGCCTTCGGCGCGTTCTGGGGTGTGTGGGGCGCCTCGGTGCCGCGGGTGCAGGACCAGGCCGGCATCGGCGACGGCGAGCTCGGGTTCGCGCTGCTGTTCGTCGGCGCCGGCGCTCTTCCCGCGATGCTGCTGGTCGGCCGGGCGCTCGACCGCTGGGGGCTGCGGGTCGCGGCGCTGGTCATCGGCGCCCTCGGCGTCGTCGGCGCGGTGCTGGCGTTGACCGCGGTCGACCTGGCGAGCCTGTGCGCCGGGCTGGCCCTCGTCGGCGCCACCAGCGGCGCGGCCGACGTGGCGATGAACGCGGTCGCCGGACGCGCCGAGCAGACGCCGGCCGGCCGGTCATCACCCGGGCGCACGGCGTCTTCTCCAGCTTCGTGGTCCTGGCGCAGCCTGGCCACCGGGCTGGCGTCGGCCGCGTCGCTGCCGCTCGCCGTGCCCGTTCCTGGCCGTCGCCGTCCTCTCGCGTGGTGGCCGGCGCCGCCATGGCTCACGACCGCTGCCCGCCGGACGCCGTCGGCGTGACCGGGCGACCGCGACGCGGCACCGACCGCCGGCCGCGTGGCGGATCGTCCCGTTCGTGCTCGTCGGCGTGCTCGGCGCGCTGGCGTTCGCCAGCGAGAACGCGCACCAGAGCTGGAGCGCGGTCTTCGCCCACGACGAGCTCGCTCGCGGGCGTCGGGCTGCAGCGCGGTGGCGCCGGCCGTGTTCGCGGGGACGGTCGCGGTCACGCGGTTCGCCACCGGCGGCCTCGCCGGCCGTCCACGCCCGCACCGTGCTCGCTCGCCGGCGCGGTCGACCGCCGCGGCCGGCGCGGTCGTGATCGCCGCCGCGCCCACCCTGGTCGTCGCCGCGCTCGGGCCTCGCGGTGGCCGCCGCCGGCACCGCGGTGCTGTTCCCGACCCTGGTCGGCGTCGTGTCGCGAAACGTCGACGAGTCCCACCGGGGCCGCGCGACGTCGGTCGTCACGACCGTGTCGTACCTGGGCTTCCTGCTCGGACCGGTGTACGTCGGCCTGTGGGCCGACGCCGTCGGACTGCGCGGCGCGATGGTCGCCGTCGCCGCGCTCGCGGTCGGCCTGTTCGTCCTCACCCCGCCGCTGCTGCGCCTCAGCGGCTTCGCCGGCGCGGACCGCGGCGGTTCGAAGCCCCGCGACGCCATCGCCGGCTGACGTCTGCCGACGGCAGTGGCCGGCGTCCCCGACGCCGGCCACCCAGGTATGCGAGATCAGCGCTTGAACGCGTCCTTGATCTTCTCGCCGGCCTGCTTCACGTCCGACGAGGCCTGGTCGCCGCGGCCCTCGTTCTCGAGGTCCTTGTCGTCGGTGGCCTTGCCGACCTGCTCTTTGACCTCGCCGCCGGCCTCTTGGGCCTTGTTCTTGGCTTTGTCCTCGAGTCCCATGGATTCCCCATCTCTGTGCACCCGCGCCGCCGGGCGCGTGGTGTCTTGTGGGGGTGCCCTCGAATCGGCGAACCAAACGGATCGGATGGGCTGCTAGCTGGGATACCTCATACTTTCGGCTAGCTATCTGTCATCCGTTCGGCTACGGTTGCCATGAAACAAGCACATTGTTTCTGGAGTGGTCTCCCACCTGGCGAGTCGGGCCCACCGGACGAACAGGCTAGGGAGAACGATGACCACCACCGTCGCACCGCGCAGTGGCACTGCCGTCACCGACGCACGTCACGCGGACACCGCGACCGACGCGCTGGCCGTGTTCACCGCGCTGCCGGCCGACCACCCGCGGCGGGCCCAGGCGCGCGAGCGGGCGATCGAGGCCTGGCTCCCGCTGGCCCGCCACCTCGCCCGCCGTTACGTGGGTCGCGGCGAGCCGACCGACGACCTCATGCAGACCGCGTCGCTCGGGCTCGTGAAGGCCATCGACCGATTCGACGCCGAACGCGGCATCGACTTCGCCGGCTTCGCCATCCCGACCATCGTCGGGGAGATCAAGCGCCACTTTCGCGACCGCACCTGGTCGGTGCGGGTGCCGCGCCGGCTCCAGGAGCTGCGGCTGGCGATCACGACGGCCAACAGCACGCTGACGCACACGCTGGGCCGCTCACCGACCGTCGCCGACGTCGCCGTGCACCTCGGTGTCAGCGAGGAGGACGTCCTCGACGGCCTCGAAGGCGCCCGCGCCTACCGCGCCACCTCACTGTCGACCCCGGTCGGCGACAGCACCAACGCCGGCGAGCTCGGTGACCTGCTCGGCGGCGTCGACGGCGGCTTCGAGCTCACCGAGAACCGCCTGGTGCTCGGCAGCGCGCTCGAGGTGCTCGACGAGCGCGCCCGGCAGATCCTGACGCTGCGGTTCTACGGCAACCTCACCCAGTCGCAGATCGCCGAGCGGGTGGGCATCTCCCAGATGCACGTGTCCCGTCTGATCACCCGGGCCCTGGCCACGCTGCGCCGGCACCTCGAGGACCAGCCCGCCTGAGCGGCGGTCAGGCGTCGAGGTACGCCAGGACGGCGAGGACGCGGCGGTTGTCGTCGTCGGAGGGTGGCATGTCCAGCTTGGTGAGGATGTTGTTGATGTGCTTGCTCACCGCCTTCTCGGTGATGCGGAGCTTGGCCGCGATCGCGGCGTTGGAGCGGCCCTCAGCCATCTCGCCGAGCACTTCGCGTTCCCGGGCGGTGAGCACCGCCAGCGGTTCCCGGCGGGCGAGCAGCTGCGAGATCACCTCGGGGTCCATGGCGGTGCCGCCGGCGGCGACCCGGCGGACGGCGTCGACGAACTCGTCGACGTTCGACACCCGGTCCTTGAGCAGGTAGCCGACACCGCCGTGCGGGGTGCTGAGCAGTTCACGGGCGTAGAGCGGCTCGACGTGCTGGGAGAGCATGAGGATCGGCAGGCCGGGCATCTCGGTGCGGGCCGCGATCGCGGCCTGCAGACCCTCGTCGGTGAATGTCGGCGGCAGGCGGACGTCGATGACCGCCACCTCAGGCTTGTGTGTGATCAGGGCGGGCAGCAGCGCCGGGCCGTTGTCGACGGCGGCGACGACGTCGAAGTCGAAGGCCTGCAGCAGCCGGGTCAGTCCGTCACCGGAGGAGGGCATGGTCCTCGGCGATAACAACGCGCACGGCACCTCCATGGTGATGACGGTGGGTCCCCCGGGCGGGCTCGACAGCGCGATCGTGCCGTCGAACGCGGCGAGGCGGCGTTCGATGCCGCGCAGACCGGTGCCGGCGGCGGGGTCGGCGCCGCCCGCCACCGTCGTCGGTGACGACCATGGTCAGCGCACCGTCCGCGTGCCGCATGCGACACCGATCCGGTGCGGGCGCGGCTGTGCCGGATCATGTTGGTCAGCGTCTCGGCGACGGCGAAGTAGGCCGCGGACTCCACGGGAGTGTCGGGCCGTCCCGGCAGGTCGACATCGACGGCGATCGGCACCGGCAGGCTCAGCGCCAGCGCGCGGACCGCGCCGCCGAGGCCGCGTTCGGCGAGCACCGGCGGGTGGATGCCGCGGACCAGGTGCCGCAGCTCGACCAGCGCGGTGCCGCTGGACTCGCGCGCCTCGGCGAGCAGTTTGTGGGCCTGCGGCCGGGTTCCGGTCGATGAGTTCGTCGGCCAGGCCGATCATCATGCTCAGCGAGACGAGGCGGGCCTGGACGCCGTCGTGCAGGTCGCGTTCGATCCGGCGCAGCTCCGCCGCCTGGGCGTCCACCGTGTCGGCGCGCGTGACCGTCAGCTGCGTGACGCGCAGCCGGAGTTCGGCGGCCCTGGTCGGCGCGAGGAAGAGCCGGGCGAAGTAGGCGTCGACGCGGCGCAGCCACGGCGCCGCCCACAGGCCGGCGGCGAGGAGAACGGCGCCCTGCGGCAGGCAGAGCAGGCCGCGGGCTGAACGTGTCGATGGACCAGACGGCGCCGTAGCCGTACCAGCCGGTGCCGAGCCAGATCCACAGCGGCGTCAGCGTCAGACCCGCGAGCCCGTACAGCGGCACCACCGCACCGATCGTTCCGAGCGCGAATCCGACGATCGCGCCGGGCACCAGCCAGGCGAGGTCGCGCCAGGTGGCCGGGTCCGTCACGGTCCACCGGAAGCGCTGCCAGCCGCCGGCGCCGGCCCGCTCCGGGGGCGGGTGGTACGGGCGGGTCACCAGGACACCGGTCCGTGAGGCACGCCTGCGCTCCAGGTCGGCGCGCATCCGGACCAGCGTCATCGTCCACGGCACCAGCGCCAGGCCGAGGAACGGCACCGGAGTCAGGGCCAACGCGACAACGCGACACGGCCAGCAGCGGCAGGTTGGTGAGCGCCAGACCGATCGCGGCCATGCCGCTGAGCACGCCGCGCACCGCCGCGCCGGGCCCATCGGCCCAGCCGTTCGCCAGTCCCGGCCATCTCCACAGGTCATATAGTGCCCACGCGCCCCCGGCTCGATGGTGGTGCTAGCACCTCCGTGCTGCAGGTCGTAGCGCTCCTGACGAGTCCAGCCGCGGGGCGGTTGGATAGAAACATGACGATCACCACGACGCCGTCGCAGGACAACGGCTGGCAGCGACTTCGCCGTCCTGTCCCGCCGGATCAGCGGCGAGGGGCTGATGCAGCGCCGGCCCGCTTACTACGCCGCGCGGCTGAGCGTCGTCGCGCTCATGTTCGTCGGCGGTTGGACCGCGTTCTTCCTCATCGGCTCGTCCTGGTGGCAGTTGGTGACGGCCGCGTTCCTCGCCGTCACGTTCACCCAGGTCGCGCTCGTCGCGCACGACCTGGCCCACCGCCAGGTGTTCCGCACCAAACGCCCCGGCGAAATCGCCGGACGGATCGCCGGCAACCTCGGCGTCGGGATGAGCTACGGCTGGTGGATGGACAAGCACACCCGCCACCACAACAACCCCAACCACGACGACCTCGACCCGGACGTCGCGCCCGAGGTGCTCATCTGGGCCACCGAGTCGGCCCTGGGCCGGCGCGGGCTGAAGGGCTTCATCACCCGGCACCAGGCCGCGCTGTTCTTCCCGCTGCTCACCCTGCTCGCCATCGACCTGAAGGTGTCCAGCGTCAAGGCGCTGCGCAACGGCACGGTGAAGCGCCGCCGGCTGGAGAGCGCGCTGCTGATCCTGCACGCCGTCGGCTACCTGTCGGCGCTGCTGATCGTCCTCTCGCCGCTGCAGGCCGTCGCCTTCCTGCTGGTGCACCAGGCGCTGTTCGGCGTCTACCTCGGCATGACGTTCGCGCCCAACCACAAGGGCATGCCGCACCCGACCGGCGACGAGGACTACCTCCGCAAGCAGGTGCTGACCTCCCGCAACGTCCGCGGCGGCTGGCTCACCGACGCGGCGCTGGGCGGCCTGAACTACCAGATCGAGCACCACCTGTTCCCCGGCATGCCGACCCCCAACCTGCGCAAGGCCCAGCCGATCGTGCGGGCGTACTGCGCCGAGATCGGCGTCGCCTACGAGCAGACCAGCCTGGTCACCTCCTACCGGCAGGCGCTGCGCTACCTGCACGAGGTCGGCGCACCGGCCCGCGCCGAACACGCCGCGCGGACCCGCTAGCCGGGGCCTCGGCGGTCAGCGCTGCTGTCGGGTGGCGCGGAGCATCGCGCGGTACAGAAGTCGGTCCGGAGTTTCCCGGCGGCTTTGGCGCGGTCGACGAGGGTCACGAAGTCGGCGAAGGCGCGGTCGCGGTCGGCCTCGAACCGCTTGGCGGTGGGGAAGGTCATGGTGAGCACGTTGGTGAAGCCGCGGTCGTCGGCCTGCATGGCGCAGATCGCGTTCGACGTAGTCGCAGAAGCCGTGCCAGGGGTCGGGGTCGGCGAGGGCCTGGCGGGCGGCGTCGGCGTACGCGGTCATCTTGGCTTCGAACGCCGCGGCGATCAGGTCGTCGCGGGTCGGGTAGCGGCGGTAGAGGGTGCCGATGCCGACGCCGGCGCGGCGGGCGATCTCTTCCATCGGCACGTCGAGGCCGAGCTCGGCGAAGGCGTCGCGGGCGGCGGCGACGATGCGTTGCCGGTTGCGTTCGGCGTCGACGCGCAGCCCGGTGGCGTCGGGTCATGCCATCACCCTACGACAAGTGGAGGTATCGTCCACTTACTTGTTACGCTGGCGGCGAAGTGGAGATAGCTTCCACTTTCTGTCGGGGAGGTTGTCATGCGTGCGTCGTCATTGCTGAGCAGGGTGCGAGCCCGTCGCTGGTCGAGGTGCCCACCCCCGGCCGGCAGCGGGTGAGGTGCTGGTGCGGGTGCGGGCGTCGTCGCTGAACGGGTTCGACACCGCGGTCGCCGCCGGCTACCTGGCCGGGATGATGGAGCACCGGTTCCCGGTCGTGCTCGGCAAGGACTTCGCCGGTGACGGTCGTGGCGGTAGGCGACGGGCGTGACCCGGTTCGCCTCCGGTGACCCGGTGTTCGGCGTGGTGACCAAGCCGTTCCTCGGCGACGGCGGGTTCGGCGAGTACGTGACGGTCAGCGAGCAGATCGGCATCGCCGCCCTGCCCGACGGCGTCGACGTGGCGGCCGCGGGCGTGCTCGGTCTGGCCGGTACCGCCGCTGTCGACGCGATCGACGCGGTCGCCCCGCTGGCCGGTGAGACGGTGCTGGTCAGCGGCGCGACCGGTGGGGTCGGCGCGATCGCGATCCAGTACGCCGCCGCGGCCGGCGCGAAGGTCATCGCCACCGCCCGGCCCGGTGCGGAGGCCGACTTCGTTCGCGGGCTCGGCGCCTCCGAGGTGGTCGACCACACCGGCGACCTGTCCGCCGCGGTCCGCGCGATCGCCCCGGACGGCGTCGACGTGGTCGTCCACCTGGCCGGCGACGGCTCCGTCCTCGCCGGTCTGCTCAGCGAGAAGGGACGGTTGGCGAGCACGCTGGGCCTCGGCCCCGACCAGCACCCGGCCGCCACAGCGGTGATGGCGACGCCGACCACCGGCACCCTCGACCGGCCTGGCCGCCGACGCCGCCGCCGGACGGATCCGCGTGCCGGTCAGCCGCACCTACGCCCTGGCCGAGGTGCCCGCGGCGTTCGGCGACTTCGCCGGCGGCACCGTCGGGAAACTCGCCATCACGATCGCGTAATCGGCTGACCCGAGTGGTCTGCGGCCCTGATGCGCCACGGAATGTGCGGCGTTCACGCGATGGCCGCGTAAGCGCTGACCTTCTCGATCCGCATCCGCACCAGCAACATGCCGGGAACGCTGTTGCGCTCTCCGTACTCCCGTGCGCGATCCTCGCCCATGTATCGCGCCGCGATTCTGGTCGCCCAGGTGAGCAGCTGCGAGTGATCGTCCGTGATCTCCGTGCGTCCCCAGAACACCGCGATGTGAATAGGGCGGCGACTGGTCGTCGACACACAACGCCGCCCGATCGTCGCGCAGGAGATTGCGGGCCTTCGCCGTCTCCCTCTCCGTGGTGAACACGAGATCGCCGCTGTCCAACACGAACCACATGGGTGCGACATGCGGGCCGCCGTCCGCCTGCACGGTGGACAACTTGCCGGTGCGGGTGCCTTCCATGATGAAGGCCCTCCACGCATCCTCACTCATCTGTTGACCCATGCTGATCACGGTACTGCCCGAAATGTCACAAAGTTTCCAGCTTGGTCGGCACCGGGACCAACTGACGGAAAACCGGGTTGCGTCGTGTCCTTCGACCGGTGAAGCTGTGCGCCGGTCGGCCCGCGTGGGGCCGCACGAGACGAGAGGAGGGACGAGCAGATGAACGCCATCGTCGTGCCCGGACCTTCGCTCGCGTGCGCGCTGACGCGGGATCCGAGGACGGGCGCACCAGCTAGCCGAGGAATGTGCCAATGAGTGTGACCCTGCGCCCGATCACCGGGCCGGACGAACTGACCCTGTTCTGCCAGCTTCACTACCAGCTCGACAAGGAACTCGCCGGCGACCTGGCCGACGGACGCCGCCGACCGGAATGGCTGTGGGTGGCCCTGCGCGACGACCGCGTCGTCGCCCGCGTCGGCTGGTGGACGTGGCGGGACGGCGAAGACCCGTACATCCTGGACGTTTTCGACTTCGACGACTCGCCCGACAGCGTCGAGGTCGCCCTGAAGCTCTTCGAGGCCGCCACCGCGGCCGTCTTCCCGGCGGCCGCCACCCTGCCGCAGTACATCCGGTTCACCCCGCCCGACTGGCACGACGACCCGGCCGCCGGGCGCGTGGTCACCGACCGGATCACGGCGCTGGAACGCACCGGCGCCCGGATGCTCGTCGAACGGCTCCGGCTCGAATGGCGACCCTCGGCCGGCATGCCAGCGGTCGGCAAGCCGGCTCTCGTTCCGGCCGGTCGCCGACCGCGCCGAACTCGTCGGCCTGATGACCGACGTCCTCGACGGCACCCTCGACGCGCACAGCCAGGCCGAGCTCACCCGCATGAGCGCCGCCGAACAGGCCAACGCGCAGTACGACGAGGAACTGCTCGGCTATTCGTCACCGCGCGAGTGGTGGCGGGTCGGCGTGCTCGGCGACGGGACGCCGGTCGGGTTCGTGATCCCGGCCCGCAACTCCTACAACCCGATCATCGCCTACATCGGGGTCGTGCCGGCGCACCGCGGCAACGGCTACATCGACGAGCTGCTCGCCGAGGGCACCAGGGTGCTCGCGGCGCAGGACGTGCCCCGGATCCGGGCGTCGACCGACGTCGGCAACGTGCCGATGGCGAAGGCGTTCGCCCGGGCCGGCTACGAGGTCTTCGAGCGCCAGGTCGACATGACCTGGGAGTAGTCACCGGCCTCACGGCAGGAGTCGGGCCAGACCCAGGCCGACGGCGCGGACGTTGAGGGCCGACCCGGCCACGACGATCCCGCCGTCGGGCTGGATCGCGACGCATTCGGCGCGGTCGTCGGCGCCGTAGAAGTCCACCGTGACGATCCCACCGGCGCCGAAGCTCGGGTCCGGCATGACCGGCCACGACCAGCTTCCCGTCGGGTTGGACCGCCACCGCGTTGGCGACGGCGTCGCCGGTGCCGATCCGGGTGGTGACCAGCCCGCCGGCACCGAACCCGGGGTCCGGCACACCGGCGCCGTCGAACCGCGCGAGCGCGAAGGCGGCCGGGCCGAGTCCCACCCGGCCGACCACCACGATCCCGCCGTCGCCGGTCAACGCCAGGTCGTACGGCTGCACCCAGCTCGCGACGCCGAAGTCGGTCCGGACGACACCCTCGGCGCCGAACGATGGATCGGGCACGTGCCGGGTGCCTCGTCGGCGACGAAGCGGCTCTCGCTGTAGGGGAGTGGGGGAACGCCGGAGGTGCCGATCCGGATCGCCTGCGGCGACGGCACCTGGCATCCCGTCGACCCGCCGTACGCGGAAATCGACGACCATCGTCAGATCAAGACCGGCCGAGCACCTCGTACGTCAGGTGCGTGGCGTGCGGGGAGACCACCACGTCGGTCTGGCGGAGCTGCCGCGTCGGCGGGTCGCCGGGGCCGAACAGCGGTGTGCCGTCACCGATCAGGCACGGCGAGAGGTGCAGGCGCAGCTCGTCGGCCAGGCCGAGCAGCACGCTCTGGCGCACGACGTCGGCACCGCCCATGACGACGACGGTCTTGTCGCCCGCCGCCGAACGGGCCTGGCCCACCGCCTCGCAGATGTCGGTGGCGAACCGGAACCGCTCGCCGAGCCGCCACGACGACGGCGGGGAGTGGGTCACCACGACCACCGGCGGGCCGCCCGTCGCCTGGTCGGTGCCGGCGCCGTAGCCGAGCTCGTCGGTCCAGCCGTGCGGGCCGTCGACGAAGTCGAACAGGCGGCGGCCCATCACCACCGCGCCGGTCTCGTCGAGGCCGCGGTGCAGGATCTCGGAGTCGACCGGGTGGCCGGCGAAGACCCAGCCGTGGATCGCCTCGCCGCCGATGCCCAGGCCGTGTTCGAGGTCGGCTCCGGGCCCGGTCACATATCCGTCGAGGGAAATGGAGATGTCTGCGACAACCTTGCCCATATCGGACTAGCCTACGCCGACCTGCTCCGACTGTCGCGCACGCTGCGCCGGGATCGGCGGTCGTGGCTTGCGGCGCAGCAGGCGCATCGCGGGCGCCTCCACGTACCGGTGCAGCGGCAGGGCGATTCCGTACGACACGACCAGGAACCCCAGCGCCAGCGGCACCGCCTGCCAGACGGGGTAGTCGTGTGACCGGCCGAGGATGGTCATGCCGGTGGTGACGATCGTGAGATGGACCAGGAAGAAGGCGTACGACGCGTCGCCGAGCCGGATCAGCACCGGGTGCCGCCACAGCGACCGCGCGCCGGTCAGGTCGGCGGTCGCGGCGGCCGGGATCAGCAGCGCCGTCGTGGCCAGCACGGCCGCGGTGTCCCGCACCGCGTGCGGCAGCAGGTTGACGATCAGGTAGTTCGCGGCGAACAGCGCCGACGCCAGCGGCAGCCCGGGCCCGCGCCAGGCCCCGGAGCGGACCAGCAGCGCCAGCGTGATGCCCAGTGCGAACTCGACCCCGCGGGTCGACCGGCAGGACGTAGACGAACCACCGCTGGTACGCCGGGTCGACGAACAGGTTCGCGATCACCGGCATCAGCAGGCCGAGGACGACCAGCCCGGCCGCCGTGCCTGCCAGGGCCCGACCGCCGAGCCGGCGCAGCAGGGGGAAGAGCAGCGGGAACGCGGCATAGAACGCGATTTCGCAGGAAAGCGACCAGGCCACCGGATTGATGCCGAGATAGGTGACATCATCCGGAAACCAGGCCTGCACGAGGAACAGGCTCGTGCTCAGGTTGTGGCCGTTGACCTGGTTCATCCGGTTGCCGACGGGGTCGGCCAGGTCGCCGACCCACTTCGATGCGACCGCCAGCGCCAGCGCGACCAGATAGGCGGGATAGATCCGCAGCACCCGCCCGGCGAAGAACCGGCCGAGCCCCCGCCCGGGCCAGGGACCGGAGTCGCGGGCGGCCCACGTCAGCACGAACCCGGAGAGCACGAAGAAGAACGAGACGCCCAGGTCGCCGGGGTCGAGCAGCAGGTGCCCGAGGTCGTGGGCCAGGCCGCCGACCGGGATGAACGAGTACGCGTGCACGCCGAACACCAGCAGCGCGGCAGCGAAACGCAGACCGGTCAGCGAGTGCAGACGAGGGGTGGGGGCGGCAGCCCTGGGGGATTCGGGCATAGAACGGCGACCTTATCCGGGACGCCCGGCTTCCGCATCTCCGCGCATCGGGTTTGTGGACTAACCCTCAGGTCGGGCGGCGCCGCCGGAGCAGCAGCAGCACGACGAGCCCGGCGACCACGACCGCCCCGCCGCCGGCGGCCCACGCGACCGTGTTGCTCGATGTCCCGCCGCCGGGGATGGCCGCCACCGGCACCACGTCGCGCGTCGGCACTGAGGTCGGCACGGGCGCCGGGTCCGTGGTCGGGGCCGCCGTGGGCGCCGGCGGTGCCACCTTGTTGGTGAACGTGTAGCTGCCGGAGATCGGGTGGCCGTCGCCGGACACCGTCTTCCACTTCACCGTCACCGCGCCGACGGGCAACGCCCGTACCCGCTGGGTGATGGTCTTGTCGACCGCCCGCGGCGGCGCCTCCTGGTATTGCGCGCCGTCCGCGCCGCGGACCGTGACCTCGCTGCCGGCCTGCTTGATCAGCCCGCTGAAGGTCAGCGACAGCGCCGTGACCGGCTTGGTCACGGTCGACTTCGCCGCCGGCACCGCCTTGGACAGCTTGGTGTGGGCCGCGGCGGGCGTGGCGGGCGCGACGACCACGGCCAGCCCGACGAGCAGGGCGGCCAGGACGGCGGCATGACGGCGCATCGATCCTCCCGGAGCAGTTGCCGACACACGCTAGCTGTTCGCGCCGCCGGCACCCAGCGCGCCGCCTGTCAGAAGAAAGCGGGAACTTTCCGGCCTCCGCCGACGACCGGGATCAGGCCGACACGAGCTGCTCGGCCGGGCGGCGCTCGTCGAGCCGGACCAGCGCGACGCCCGCGACGATCAGGGCGCCGCCGGCGATCTGCACGCCGGTCGGCAGTTCGTCGAGCACCAGCCAGGAGACCAGCACCGCGAACAGCACCTCGGTGAGGCCGACGAACGAGGAGAGCCGGGCGCCCAGCGCGCGGGCCGCCGCGATGCCGGCCACGTACGCGACCACCGCCGCGACCAGCGACAGCCCGGCCACCGGCAGCAGCCAGCTCATCCGGTGGCCGCCGAGGGTGACCTGACCGAACGTCGCGTGCATCGGCAGCAGCCCGGTCGCGCCGAGTGCCAGCAGGACCACCGCGCCGATGGCCATGCCGGCGGTGGCCAGGGCCAGGGCGGGCACCTCGTCGTCACCGGTGTCGCGGGCGCCGAGCACGAAGTACGACGCCAGCCCGACGCCGGCGAACAGGCCCCAGGCCACACCGACCAGGGAGAGCCGGGCGCCGCCGCTGAGGTCGAGCACGAGGACCAGCCCGACGATCGCGGTGACCGCGCCGGCCGCCGTGAGCGCGCGTGGCCGCTGGCCGTGCACCGCCCACATCCAGAAGACGACCAGCACGACGCCGAGGTATTCCAGCAGCAGCGCGACGCCGACCGGCAGGTAGCGGATCGCGTTGAAGAAGCCGACCTGGGCGGCGGCCACGCCGAGGACGCCGAACAGGGTGATGCCGGTCAGGTCGCGGCGCACCGCGCCCCAGCGGCCGCGCAGCATGATCGCCGCGGGCACGGCGAGCACCAGCGCCGCGACGCCGACCCGGGTGGCCACCGCCGCGGGCGCCGACCAGCCGGCGTCGAGCAGCGCGTGCGCGAACGGGCCGGACGTGCTGAACGTCAGGGCCGACAGCAGCGCGAGCAGCAGGCCGAACGAGCGGGTCGGTGGCATCGGATCCCCTGTCATGACCAAAGGCGTTCTACACTGATGACGTTAGGGTGACGGCTGACAGGGGTCAAGGTGGTTTTCGCTCATGACACCGAGGCGGCGCTCGTGCAGGTCGCCGCACTGGTCAACACGCCGCTGGACGACCTCGCGGCGCTCGACGCGTTCCTGCGCGAGCACGAGGACAGCGGTATCCGGGCCGGCACCCGGGCCGAGCTCGAGTCGGTGCGCGCGCTGCGCCCGCGGTTCCGCCGGTTCTGGGAGCTCGACGAGGACGACCTGGTCGAGATGGTCAACGCGCTGCTGCGCGAAAGCCGCTCACTGCCGCAGCTGGTCCGACACGACGGCTGGAGCTACCACCTGCACGCCGTGCCCCGCGACGCGCCGCTCGCCGTCCGGATGACGGTGGAGGCCGCCATGGCCCTGGTCGACGTCGTGCGCACCGAGGCGCTGGACCGGCTGCGCCACTGCGCGTACCCGGACTGCGGCAACGTCCTGGTCGACCTGTCGAAGAACCGCTCGAAGCGTTTCTGCGACGCCGGCTGCGGCAATCGCGCCGCTGTCAGCGCCTATCGGGCCCGCCGGGCCGCCGCCCGCCCTTGATCCCGTCCGTGGGGCCGTAATACCGTTCCATCGAAAGATGGCTACTTCGGCGGAGCCGTCGTCGCGTCGAACGCTGGAGTAGACGATGTCGCGCAAGACCGGCAAGCCGTCCTATGTCCGCCAGGCCGAGCAGGCCCGCGCCCGCCGGGTGCCGATCGCGGCCACCATCGCCGCCGTCGTGGTCGCCGCGCTGGCCGCCGGCCTCGTCGGCTTCCTGATCGGACGGCCCGACGCGACCACCCGCGCGATCGACGACATCAAGGCCGCAGGAGGCCCAGCGCGACCGCGACCAGATCAAGGCGCTGACCGACGTCGCGCGCGGCTCGCAGGAAAAGCTGACCACCCTGTTGACCGCGTACGACGCCGCCGTGAAGGGCCCGCCGGCCGACGCGGCCACGGTCGCCGACTGGCAGCGGACGCTCACCGCACTGGTCGCCGCGCACGCCGACAGCCCGTCCGGCACGACGGCGACCAACGTGGCGCGCGGCGGCTTCCGCGGCGCTGTGGCTGACTTCCAGGTGGCGGTCGACCTGTACGCGGCCGCGCTCGCCGGGCCCGCCGACCGGCTGCCCGCGCTCGTCGAGATCGCCGGCCGCGCCCGCACCGCCGCCGCGACGTCCTGGTCCGTGGCCGCCGCTCAGCTCGATCAGATCAATGTGGACGCCGGCTTCGGCCACCAGCACGTCTACCTGCAGACCGAGCAGGGCAGCGGCGCCTTCACGCCGGACGGCGAAGAAGAGGGCCACACCGGCGGTTAGGAAGGGACCCTTGCAATCGGAAACCGATTGCAAGGGTCCCTTCCTAACCTCTTGACGGTGATGGATCGGCATCCCTAAGGTCTTCACCACAGCGGTGTATGAAACGTTTCACGGCCGGGAGGTGCGATGCTGGCGCTGCAGCGGGTAAGCAAGTCCTTCGGCGCCGTCGCGGCGCTGCGCGACGTCGACCTCGAACTGGTCGCCGGCGAGGCGCACGCGCTGGTCGGCGAGAACGGGGCGGGCAAGTCCACCCTGGTCCAGATCCTGGCGGGGGTGCACCCGCCCGACAGCGGCACGGTGCTGCTCGACGGCGCGCCGGTCACCTTCGGCGGCCCCGCCGACGCGCGGGCCGCCGGCATCGCCGTGATCTACCAGGAGCCGACGCTGTTCCCGGACCTGTCGGTCGCGGAGAACATCTTCATGGGTCGCCAGCCGCGCCGCAGCCTGCGCCGGATCGACACCGCCGCCATGCGGACCCGGTCGCCGCGAGCTGTTCGACCGGCTCGGCGTCAAGCTCGACCCGGACCGCCCCGCGCGTGGCCTGTCCATCGCCGACCAGCAGCTCGTCGAGATCGCCAAGGCGCTGTCCACCAACGCCCGGGTGCTGGTGATGGACGAGCCGACGGCGGCACTGTCCGGCGTGGAGGTCGAGCGGCTGTTCGCGGTCGCCCGCTCGCTGCGCGACGACGGCGCCGCGGTGCTGTTCATCTCGCACCGCTTCGACGAGGTGTTCGACCTGTGCGAGCGGATCACGGTGATGCGCGACGGCCGCCGGGTCGACACCGCTCCCACCAGCGAGCTGTCGGTCGACGCGGTGGTCCGCAAGATGGTCGGCCGCGACGTCGCCACCCTGTTCCCCAAGGTCGACACGCACGCCCGGCGACGTCCGGCCTCGACGTGCGCGGGCTGACCCGGCACGGCTTCTTCGACGACGTCAGCTTCACCGTGCGCGGCGGCGAGATCGTCGCCCTGGCCGGCCTGGTCGGTGCCGGCCGCAGCGAGGTCGTCCGCGCGGTGTTCGGCGTCGACCGCGCCGACGCGGGCGAGGTCCTGGTCGAGGGCAAGCGGCTGCCGCTCGGCGACACCCCGGCCGCGATCGCCGCGGGCCTCGCGCTGGTGCCCGAGGACCGGCGGCAGCAGGGCCTGGTGATGGAGCTGTCGGTCGAGCGCAACACGACCCTGCCCCGGCGGTGGGCGCTGTCCACCGGCGGCCTGCTGTTCGGCGGCGCGGAGCGCCGTTCGGCGGCGACGTGGACGCAGCGCCTGCAGGTCAAGGCCGGCCGGCCCACCGACCCGGTCGCCACGCTCTCCGGCGGCAACCAGCAGAAGGTCGTGCTGGCCAAGTGGCTCTCCACGCAGCCGCGGGTGCTGATCGTCGACGAGCCCACCCGGGGCATCGACGTGGGCACGAAGGCCGAAGTGCACCGCCTGCTCTCGGAGCTGGCGGCCGACGGGGTGGCGGTGTTGATGGTCTCCAGCGAACTGCCGGAGGTGCTCGGGATGGCCGACCGGGTGCTGGTCATGCGCGAGGGCCGGCTGGTCGCCGACATCCCACGGGCCGGCGCCGACGAGGAGTCGGTGATGGTCGCCGCGACCGGGGCCCGGCCGTGACCGCGACCGAGGTCAAGCCCACCGCCGACGGCACCGCGGTCGTCCACCGCGTCTTCGTCGTCCGCGAGCTCGGCATCGCGCTGGCGCTGGTGCTCCTGGTCGGGGTCACCTTCGCGGTCAACACCCGGTTCCTGTCGGCGCAGAACGTCAAGGACCTGCTGCTGGGCTCGACGATCCTGGCGATCCTCGCGGTCGGCCAGGCGATCGTGATCATCACCCGCAACGTCGACCTGTCCGTCGGGTCGATCCTCGGCCTGGCCGCGTTCGCCACCGGCACGATGTTCGCAGAGCACGCCGGGTCTGCCGATCCCGGTGGCCCTGCTGGTCGGCATCGGCCTGGGCGCGCTGTGCGGCGCCGTCAACGGCGGCCTGATCGCCGCCGCCCGGGTGCCGGCGCTGGTGGTCACCCTCGGCACGCTGTACGTGTTCCGCGGCATCGACTACACCTGGGCCACCGGCAAACAGATCAACGCCGCCGACATGCCGCACGGCTTCCTGCGGATGGGCACGCGCAGCGTCCTCGGCGTGCCCGTGCTGGCCCTGTTCGCGGTCGTCGTGCTGGTCGGCGCCGGACTCTTCCTGCGCTGGTACCGCAGCGGCCGCGAGCTCTACGCGATCGGCTCCGACCCGGACGCCGCCCGCCTCTACGGCATCCCGGTCGGCCGGCGGGTGTTCTGGGCCTTCGTCACCAGCGGCGCCCTCGCCGGCCTCGCCGGTGTCCTGCACGCCGCCCGGTTCGGCACCATCGACGCCAACGCCGGCCTGGGCCAGGAGCTGAACGTCGTGGCCGCGGTCGTCGTCGGCGGCGTCGCCATCTTCGGCGGCAGCGGCTCGGTCTACGGCGCCGCGCTCGGCGCGGTGCTGCTCACCACGATCGGCAGCGCGCTGCCGGTGCTCGGCATCAACCCGTTCTGGCAACGGGCCGCGGTCGGCGTGCTGATCCTCGCCGCCATCGGCCTGGACCGCTCGCTCGCGGTGCGGATGGCCCGCCGACTTCGAGGAGGCAGCGACCGTGGCCGTTGACACGCCCGTCCGCGAGCCGGTGACCCCGCCGCGCACCCGGGGCCGCGGCGTACTCGGCTCCTGGGACCTGCTCGTGCTCGTCGCGCTGGTCCTCGTCGATCGTCGTCGGCAGCCTGACCATCGACGGGGTCGGCAACCCGCGCTTCTACCGGTTCGTGATCGCTCGAGGCCATCCCGATCGCGCTGATCGCGCTGCCGATGACGCTGATCGTGATCACCGGCGAGATCGACCTGAGCGTGGCCAGCACCGTCGGGCCTGACCTGCAGCGTGATGGGCAAGCTGTGGCAGGCGGGCGTCACCTCGCTGCCCGCTGCTGATCGCGATCAGCCTGGTGCTCGGCGCGGTGCTCGGTGCGGTCAACGGCGTGTTCGTCACGGTGTTCGGGCTGCCGTCGCTGGCGGTGACGATCGGCACGCTGGCGCTCTACCGAGGCCTGGCCTACGTGGTGCTCGGTGACCAGTGCGGTGGCCGACTACCCGGTCGTCCTGGACCGACGAACATGATCGCGCCGATCCCCGGCACGGTGATGCCCTGGTTCGTGCTGGTGGTCGCCGTCCTGGCCGTGCTGTTCGGCGTGCTGCTGCACGCCACCCCGATCGGCCGCGGGCTCTACGCGATCGGCAACAACGCCGAGGCGTCCGCGTTCTCCGGCATCGCGGTTGCTGCGCACCAAGTTCTGGTTGTTCGTGGCGACCGGCGTGGTCGCCGCTTTGGCCGGCGTCTTCTGGACGTTCCGGTTCGCGACTGCCCGCGCCGACAACGCCAACGGCCTCGAGCTGTCGGTGGTGGCGGCCGTGCTGCTGGGCGGCGTGTCCATCTTCGGTGGTCGTGGTGGCCTGCTCGGTGTGGTCGCCGCGGTCGTGCTGCTCGGCACGCTCCGCAACGCGTTGCAACTGGCCGACGTCCCGGCCAACGCGCTCACGATCGTCACCGGAACGCTGCTCATCGCCTCCGTCGTCGGGCCCAACGTGGTGCGCATGGCCCGCGGGCGGCCTGCGCCGACGACCACCCCCTGAGGAAAGGACCCAACCATGAGGATCACAGGTGTACGCGTCGTCGCCACAACCGTCCTCGCGGCGTTGACGCTCGCCATGGGCGCCTGCGCCGACGACGGCGGCGACGCCGACGCCGGTTCGGGCACAGGCGAGACCGGGAACCCACCGGCACCATCAAGGAGGGCCTGAAGATCGCCTTCCTGCCCAAGCAGGTCAACAACCCGTACTTCGACACCTCCGACAACAAGGGCGGCAAGGCCGCCGTCGAGGAGTTCAAGGGCACCTACAGCGCAGACCGGCCCGTCGGAGGCGAGCCCGTCGGCGCAGGTGTCGCTACATCAACACGCTGTCGCAGCAGCAGACCGACGTGATCGTGGTGTCGGCCAACGACAAGGACGCCATCTGCGGCGCGCTCACCGAGGCCAAGACCGGCCGGCGCGAAGATCGTCACGTACGACTCGGACACCAAGCCCGAGTGCCGCGACGTGTTCGTCAACCAGGCGACCGCCGACGGCATCGCCAAGTCGCAGATCAAGCTGATCTCGGACGCGGTCGGCGCCGACGGCGGTGAGATCGCGATCCTGTCGGCGACGGCGAACGCGACGAACCAGAACGCCTGGATCGAGATGATGAAGACCGAGCTGGCCAAGCCCGAGTACAGCAAGCTCAAGCTGGTCGACACGGTCTACGGCGACGACAAGGACGAGAAGTCGTTCCAGGAGGCGCAGGGCCTGCTGGCCAAGTACCCGAACCTCAAGGGCATCATCTCGCCGACCACCGTCGGTGTGGCCGCGGCGGCCCGGTACCTGTCGCGGCTCGACGTACAAGGGCAAGGTGCAGCTGACCGGTCTGGGCACGCCGAACCAGATGCGCGCGTTCGTCAAGGACGGCACCGTCAAGGCGTTCGCGCTGTGGAACCCGGCGGACCTGGGCTACCTGGCCGCGTACGCGGGTGGCGCGCTGGCCTCCGGGATCATCACCGGCAAGGAGGGCGACAAGTTCAAGGCCGGCAAGCTCGGTGAGTTCACGGTCGGCGCCAACGGCGAGGTCGTGCTCGGCGACCCGTTCACGTTCGACGCCGTCGAACATCGACCAGTTCAACTTCTGATCGTTCCAGTCTGTGGAGGGTGGCGTGCGCCGGATCTGCTTCACGCTCCAGGTCCGGCCTGACCGTCTGGAGGAGTACCGGCGCCGCCACGCCGCGGTCTGGCCCGACATGCTGCGCCGCGCTGCGCGACGCGGGCTGGCACGACTACTCGCTGTTCCTGCGCGACGACGGCCTGCTGGTCGGGCTACCTCCTGACCGAAGACCTCGACGCCGCGCTGGCCGCGATGGAGGCCACCGAGGTCAACGCCCGCTGGCAGGCCGAGATGGCGCCGTTCTTCGCCGACCTGCCCGGCGGCCGGCCCGACCTGGGTTTCCTGGTCCTCGACGAGGTGTTCAACCTGGACGATCAGCTGGAGGCGATCGATGACTCCTGAGACCCGCACCGGGTGCTGGCGGCATTGCGGCGGCAGCAGCATCGAGACGGCCGTCGTGGGCGTTCGGCAACTCCGGCACCCGGTTCAAGGTGTTCGCGCAGGAGGGCGTGCCGCGCGACCCGTACGAGAAGATCGCCGACGCGGCGACCGTGCACCGGTTCACCGGCGTGGCGCCGACGCGTCGCGCTGCACATCCCGTGGGACAAGGTCGACGACTACGCCGACCTGGCCGCGCTACGCGACGGAGCGCGGGCGTCGCGCTCGGCGCGATCAACACGAACGTGTTCCAGGACAACGACTACAAGCTCGGCAGCGTCACCAACCCGGACCCGGCGCGTGCGCGCGCAAGGCGATCGGCGCACCTGCTGGAGTGCGTCGACATCATGGACGCCACCGGGTCGCGCGACCTGAAGCTGTGGTTCTCCGACGGCACCAACTACCCGGGGCAGGACTAGCATCCGGGCCCGGCAGGACCGGCTGGCGTCGGCGCTGTCGGCGACCTACGACCGGCTCGGCGACGAGCAGCGGATGCTGCTGGAGTACAAGCTGTTCGAGCCGGCGTTCTACATGACCGACGTGCCGGACTGGGGCACCGCGTACGCGCACTGCCTGCGCGCTGGGGGAGCGGGCGCAGGTGGTGATCGACACCGGGCACCACGCGCCCGGCACGAACATCGAGTTCATCGTGGCGTTCCTGCTGCGGGCCGGGAAGCTCGGCGCGTTCGACTTCAACTCGCGCTTCTACGCCGACGACGACCTGATGGTCGGCGCGGCCGACCCGTTCCAGCTGTTCCGGATCATGCACGAGATCGTCTCGGCGGACGCGCTCGACGCCGGTCGGCGGGATCGCGTTCATGCTCGACCAGTGCCACAACATCGAGCCGAAGATCCCGGCGGTGATCCGGTCGGTGATGAACGTCCAGGAGGCGACCGCGAAGGCGCTGCTGGTCGACGCGCGGCGCTGGCCGCCGCGCAGCGCGACGGTGACGTGCTGGGCGCCAACGACGGTGCTGATGGACGCCTACAGCACCGACGTCCGGCCGCTGCTGCGCGACCTGCGCGAGGACATGGGCCTGGACCCGGACCCGGTCGCGGCCTACAAGCGTTCGGGCTACTACGAGACCGTGAAGACCACCCGGGTAGGCGGCTCGGCCGCCGGTTGGGGCGCCTGATTCCGTAACATGTGCGGGTCAGCGTCGACCTGGGGGAGCTATGACCAATTCCGAGTGGAGCGCCGAAACGCCGGGCACCGGCGGCTACGCCGACGTCAACGGCATCAACCTCTACTACGAGACACGCGGGTCCGGCCGGCCGCTGATCCTGCTGCACGGCGGGCTGGGCTCCGGCGAGATGTTCGGGCCGGTGCTGCCCCTGCTCGCGGCCACGCACCAGGTCATCGCCGTCGACCTGCAGGGACACGGACGCACCGCCGACGTGGACCGTCCCTTCGACCTCGACGTCATGGGCGCCGACATCGCGGCCCTGATCGACCACCTCGACCTGGGTCAGGCCGACGTCGCCGGCTACTCGCTGGGTGGCGGCGTCGCCATGCACACCGCGGCCAACCACCCCGACAAGGTCGGCAAGCTGGTGATGGCCTCGGCCTGGCTACGCACGGACGCGATCTACCCGGAGATGCGGGCGCTGCAGGGGCAGGTGAGCGCGGCCTCGGCGGAGTTCATGGTGGACACCCCGATGTACCAGCTCTACCAGAAGGTCGCGCCGCGCCCGGAAGACTTCGGGCGCCTGCTCGACAAGATCGGCGCCTTCATGGGAAACGAGATCGACTTCACCGAGAAGGTGCGCTCGTTGACCGTGCCGACGATGGTGGTCGGTGCCGACGCCGACCAGGTCCCGCCGACCGCGTTCATGGAGATCTTCGCGCTCCTCGACGGCGGCAAGCGCGACGGCGGTTGGATGGGCGAGGGCCGCCCCCAAGGCGGGCACGCCCTGGCCATCCTGCCGGGCGTAACCCACTACTCGATCTTCAACTCACCGCTGTTCGCCGCGGTCGTTCTCGACTTCCTCGACAATTGATCCTGACGTGGGGTGCCTGAACGGCGCGCATAATCGGGGACATGGGGACGGATCGATGGGTTCGGGCGAAGTCGGCGATGCCGGTGATCGGCGGCTCGTTGGCCTACATGCACGACCCGCTCACGCTGATGCGCCAGCTGTACCAGCGCCACGGACCGGTCGCACCGGTGACGATGCCCGGCCGCGGCCCGGCCGCGTTCATCCTCGGCCCGGACGCCTGCGGCGCCGCCCTGCAGAACGGTGACAAGGCCTTCGTCAATGGCTGGGAGGCGCTCGTCGGGCCGTTCTTCCACCGTGGCCTGATGCTGCTCGACGGCGCGGAGCACAAGCAGCACCGGCGGATCCTGCAACAGGCGTTCACCCGCGAGCGGCTCGAGGCCTACACCGCCGCGCTGCACCCGGCGGTGACCGCGGAGCTGGACACCTGGCAGGCGGGTGCGCGCTTCCCGGCGTACGCGTCTCTGAAGCGGCTGACCCTCAACCTCGCCACGCAGATCTTCATGGGCGGCCACCGGATCGCCGACCCGGCCGAGCTGGACCGGGTCAACCGGGCCTTCATCGACTGTGTGCAGGCCGCCGGCGCGATCCTGCGCGTCGCGGTGCCGGGCAACACGTGGCACCGCGCGACGCGGGGGCGGGCGACCCTGGAGCGGTTCCTCACCGCGCAGCTGCCGGCGGCGCGCGGGTCCGGCGGAGACGATCTGTTCTCCGTGCTGACCCGGGTCGAGGACGAGGACGGCACCCGGTTCAGTGACGCGGACGTCGTCAACCACATGATCTTCCTGCTGATGGCGGCGCACGACACCACGACCTCGACCGTGTCGACCGCGATGTACTACCTCGGCCGCGACCCCGACTGGCAGGACCGGGTGCGCGCGGAGGCGCGCGCGCTCGGCCCCGAACCGACCGTGGAGCAGCTGAGCGCGTTGCCCGACCTGGACATGGTGATCAGGGAATGCCAGCGCCTGGTCGCGCCCGTTCCCGTGGTCGCGCGGCGGGCGGTCAAGGACACCGAGTTGGCCGGCCGCGCCCTTCCGGCCGGCACCCGAGCGTTCGTGTGTCTGCAGCTCTCGCACTACCTGCCGGAGCTCTGGACCCGCGCCCGAGACGTTCGATCCGGAGCGGTTCTCGCCGCAGCGGCGGGAGGACCGGTCGCACCGGTTCGCGTGGGCGCCGTTCGGCGGGGGAGTGCACAAGTGCCTGGGGATGGCGTTCTCGAACATCGAGGCGCGGACGATCCTGGCGCGGATCCTCGGGCGGTTCCGATGGTCGGTGCCGGCGCGACTACACGCCGCCGATGAGCAACGTTTCGTTGCCGTACCCGAAGGACGGGTTGCCGGTCGATCTGCGACCCACGACGGAAGCGGAGGTCTCATTGTGACAACGCAGTCGGACGCCGGACCGCCCATCGACGCGGCCGTGCCCCATTCCGCTCGCATCTGGAACTACTGGCTGGGTGGCACGGACAACTTCGCCGCCGACCGCGCCGCGGGGGACCAGTACCGAGCCACCTTCCCCGGCGTGGTCGAGCTGGCCCGGGCGTCGCGTGCGTTCCTCAAGCGCAGCGTGCGGTACCTCGCGGGCGAGGCCGGGGTGCGGCAGTTCCTCGACGTCGGCACCGGACTGCCCACGTTCGACAACACGCACGAGGTGGCGCAACGCGTCGCGCCGGACGCGCGGGTGGTCTACGTGGACAACGACCCGCTGGTGCTCGTGCACGCCCGCGCGCTGTTGGCGGGCACGCCGGAGGGTCGCACCGCCTACCTCGACGCCGACCTGCACGACCCGGACCGATCCTCGCCGAGGCCGGCGGGACGCTCGACTTCGCCGCGCCGATCGCGATCATCTTCAGTGGGGTCCTCGGTCACGTCCCCGACACCGGAGAGGCCCGCGGCATCGTCGGCGCTTGCTCGACGCCGCGCCCTCGGGGAGCTATCTGGCCATCAACGACGGCACCAGCGAGGACGTGGTCGACGAGGCGGACAAGGCCGCCGAGGAGTACGCCGAGACCGGAGCGGTGCCCTACCACAACCGCAGGCCCGAGGAGATCGCCAGCTTCTTCGCCGGCCTCGACCTCGTCGAGCCCGGCGTGGTGTCGGTGCCACTCTGGCGCCCGGATCCCGGCGACGACGTCCGCGAGCTCGGCGCGTTCGGTGGTGTGGGCCGCAAGCCTTAGTGGGTCACCAGACCACTTCGCCCATCGCGCAGTTGAGACCGGAACCGATGCCGAGCAGCGCGATCCGGCCACCGGGACGCAGCCGACCCGCCTCATCCAGTTTGGACAACACCATCGGCAGCGCGGCGGGGCCGAGATTGCCGTACTCCGGGTAGATCGAGAGCACCTTTGCCGGGTCGATCCCCAGCAGCGCGACCAGCGCGTCGGTGTGCACCTTGCTGACCTGGTGCAGAACGTATTCGTCGAGCAGTTCGTCGCGCCAGCCGAAAGCGGTGGTGGCGTCGGCGAAGGTGGCCTTTGCCAGCATGAGACCGTTATCGAGGATGCCGCGAGTGTCGGTGACCATCCGGTCCATCGTGCCCCGGCACAGGTGGGAGAACTGGGTGGCGGCGCGGGCGACGGTGCCCAGGTATCGGTGGCTGCCCTCGTGGGCGCGGCCCAGCACCACAGCCGCGGCCCCGGAGCCGAGCGTCAGCGACGCGAACTCCGCCCGAACCTGGTCGGCCGTTGTCTCCGGTGCGCTGAGCCGTTCGACGGTACGTTCGGTCACCTGGTTGCTCACCTCGCCGTCGACGACGAGCGCGTACGCGATCTCCCCGGTCTCGATCATGCGGCCGGCGATGTCCATCCCGTTGAGGAACGCCAGGCAGGCGTTGCCGACGTCGAAGTCGAGGCAGTCGTGCGGCAGACCGAGCGCGCCGTGTATCACGCTGGCGGTCGACGGCTCGATGTAGTCGCGACTCACGCTGGTGCTGATCAGCACACCGAGCTGCCGTTTGTCGACGCCGGCCTTGGCGATCGCCCGCTCGGCGGCCTGGGTGGCGCCGTCGGCCACCTGGGTCGGCTCGGGCCAGTAGCGGCGCTCGCGGATGCCCGCCACCTCGTGCAGCAGGCCCGGCCGGATGCCCGTGCGCTCGAAGGTCGGCTGCAGGCGGCGGACCAGATCATCCGAACGCACGCGGATGGGTGCATCGACGTGCGCCACACTCTCGATCGAGACGCTGCGTAGCTGCATGGCGACCACCACCTCGGCGGGCCCACAGCCTATCGAGCCCGGCCGATGCTGAGAAGGCCGCGCGCTCAGCGTGCCAGGTTCGGCTCCAGGCCGGGGACGCCGGCGACGGCGGCCTCCGCGTACGACTCGTCGGCCAGGGTCGGCTCGGGGACGTGCTGGTGGTTGCGCGGCACGAGCAGGGCGGCCAGGGCGGCGCCGACGCAGGCGAGGCCGAGCACCGCGAACCCGATGCTGTAGCCGCTCTCCGTCGGCAGGCCGCTGGGCAGCACGTGCGCGCCGACGATGCTGGCCATCACCGCGGCGCCCAGCGCGCCGCCGATGCTGCGGATGTTGGCGTTCATGCCGTTGGCGGCGCCGGTCTGGTGTGCGGGCACGGCCGCCACGATCACGTTGGACATGGTCGCGAACGCCGCACCGAAGCCGATGCCCAGCACCGCCATCGCGACCAGGATCTCCCACTGCCGCCCGTGTGCCAGGGTCAGGATCGCGAACGACCCGACCGCGAAGAGCGTGCCGCCGACCAGGACGCCCTTGGCGCCGAAACGGTGGGCGAGCCGCGGCGCGGCCAGGCCGGAGGCGAACATGGTCACGCTCAGCGGCAGCATCAGCAGGCCGGCCCGGGTGACGCTGGCGCCGAAGCCGTAGCCGGCCGAGGCGGAGGGTCTGCATGAAGGCGGGCAGGAAGCCCATCAGGCCGTACATGCCGATGCCGAACAGCAGCGCGACCAGGTTCGTGGTCCAGACCGCGGGAGCGCGCATCATCCGCATGTCGATCAGCGGGCTCACCGACCGCGTCTCCACGACGATCCAGGCGACCAGGAACACGACCGCGGCGAGCAGAAGGCCCAGCACCCGCGGCGAACCCCAGCCCCACGACGCCGCCTCGGTCAGCGGCGACCAGCAGGCAGACCAGCCAGAGGGCGAGCAGCCCGAGGCGGTCCAGCTGAAGCGGCCCGGCGCCCGCGACTCCGACGCCGGGATGCGGAAGTGGGTGGCGACGGCGGCCACGACGACCGCGATGGCGGGCAGCCAGAACAGCGCGCGGTAGTCCAGCAGGTCGACGATCGGGCCGGCCAGGACCACGCCGAAGCCGGTGCCGATCGCGAGCAGCGCGGCGATGAGGCCGACGGCGCCGGCGAGCCGTTCGCGCGGCAGCTCGTCGCGGACGATGCCGAAGGCCAGCGGCAGCACGCCTCCGCCGAGGCCCTGGAGGGCGCGGCCGACGAGCATGACGCCGATGTTCGGCGCGACGGCCGAGATCAGCGCGCCCAGGGCCCCCAGGTGACCGTGCTCTGCGTGGTGCCCAGGTCCTTCTGGATCACCGGCAGGACGGGGGCGATGAGCGACTGGATCAGCGCGTACGACACGACGCCTAGCAGCAGCACGGGGAGGATCAGGCGCGTGTCGCGCTTAGCAGTCACGGTACGAACGTACGCGTACTCTCGAATTCAGCTCAACCGAGTGTGACTGGGACAACCGCGGCGAGGACCGCGTCGAGCAGGCCCGGGAAGCGGGCGTCGAGGTCCTCCCGGCGCAGGCCGGGCGCGGAGCTCGCGCCCGATGCGCTCCACCTCGACGACGCCGCTGTCGCGCAGCATCCGCCAGTGGTGGGTCGCCGTCGACTTGGGCAGGTCCGGCAGGAGCTCGCCGCAGGTGAACGATGAAGTCGGTCGTCGTGGCCAGCTGGGCCACGACGCGCTGGCGGATCGGGTTCGACAACGCCTCGAGGACGCGCGAGATGTCCAACTGCTCCCGGGTGGGCTGCGGCAGCACCGTCATGGTACGAGCCTACCCGTACGATCGTGCCCAGGACTCGTGCAGCGCCGCGACCGTCGCCTGGACGGCGGGACGGGCGGCCGAGGCGGCCCGCCACGCGACCGTCACCCGCCGGGTCGGCCGGGGCGCGACCGCCACCGCGACCACACCCGCCGGCAGCGTCGGGCGGGCCAGCCGCGGCAGCATCGCCACGCCCAGACCGGCCGCGACCAGGGTCAGCTGGGTCTCGAACTCGCCGACCAGGAAGTCCGGCGCCACACCCGGCAGCACCCGCATGAGCCACTCGTAGCAGATCGCGCCCGGCGGGGCGGCGATCCACCGCTCGCCGCGGAGCTGGTCGCGGCGCACCGGACCGGTCGCCGACGCGAGCCGGTGCCCGGTCGGCACGACCAGGTCCGCGATGTCCAGGCCGAGCTCCACCGTCGGTGATCCCCGGCGGCCAGGTCAGCGCGGCCTCGGGCCAGTCGTCCAGCACCGCCAGGTCGACGTGGCCGCGCTGGAGCAGGTCGAGCCCGTGGTGCGGGTCGCCCTCCATCAGGCCCGTACGCAGGTCCGGGTGATCGGCGGCGAGCCGGTGCAGCGCGTACGGCAGCAGCCCGCGGCAGGCGGTGGCGAACGCCGCGACGGTGACCCGCCCGGTGACCGTGTCCCGCTGGGCGGCCAGCGCCGCCTCGGCCTCGTCGAGCGCGGCCAGCACCGTGGCGGCGTGCGCGGCGAGCACCCGGCCGGCCTCGGTCAGCCGGATCCGTCGCCCGTCCTTCTCGATCAGTGTGGCGCCCGTCTCCCGCTCCAGCTTGCCGAGCTGCTGGGACACCGCGGACGGTGTGCAGTGCAGCGCCCCGCTGGCCGCGAGAACCGTCCCGTAGCTGGCCACGGCGTCGAGCGCGCGCAGCCGACCCACATCGATCATGTAGCGAGGCTACTCGGTCAGTGAAGAAGACATCGCTGGTGCTACACGGTTCGCCGCACTGACGATGACGACGTGAAACCACGCGACATCGCTCTCGCGGTCGGAGTGGCCGCCCTCTGGGGCGTCAACTTCGTCGTCATCCGGGTCGGCCTCGACCACTTCCCGCCGCTGCTGTTCAACGCCCTGCGCTTCACCCTCGCCGCCGTGCCCGCCATCTTCTTCGTCGGCCGCCCGCGGGTGCCCTGGCGCTGGATCCTGGCCGTCGCCCTGGCCCTCGGCGTCGCCAAGTTCTCGCTGCTGTTCGCCGGCATGGCCGCCGGCATGCCGGCCGGCCTGTCCTCACTGATCCTGCAGAGCCAGGCGGTCTTCACCGTCCTGCTGGCCATGTTCCTGCTCAAGGAACGACCGGGCCGACGCCGGCTCGCCGGCCTGGCCGTCGCCGCGGCCGGCGTGGTCATCGTGGCGACCGGCCTGGGCGACGACCTGCCCGGCGGCGCCTTCGCACTGGTGATCGCCGCGGCCGCCGCCTGGGGAGTGTCCAATGTGGCCACCCGCAAGGCCGGCACGACGGACATGCTCCGCTTCATGGTCTGGGTCAGCGCCCTCGCCTCCCCGTGGCTGATCGCACTGTCACTGCTGGTCGAGGGTCCGGCCGCGGACCTGGACGCCCTGCGCACGGTCACCCCGTCCGCCGTCTTCGCGGTGCTCTTCGTCGCCGGCGCCGCCACCCTCGGCGGCTTCGCCGCCTGGGGCCACCTGATCGGCCGCTACGGCGCCTCCACGGTCGCGCCGTTCGCCATGCTGGTGCCGCTGTTCGGCATCGCCAGCGCCGCACTCCTGCTGGACGAGCCGGTCCGCCCGACGGACGTACTCGGCGGCCTGCTCGTCATCGGCGGCGTCCTGGCCGGCCTGGTGTCGATACCGTCCCGGCGCGTACGGCAAGATCCTCTTCGTGAGTCTCCAGGACGACCTCGACCAGCGCGCTGACCTCCGCGCCGTACCGTCCATAGTGGTCGGTGTCTCCGCCGCCGGCACGAGAAGCGTGGCCACCCGCGCCGCGGAGCCGGACACCTGCTTCCGGATCGCGTCGTTGACCAAGACGTTCACCGCCGCCACCCTCGGACTGACCCTGATCGAGCGGGGCATCCCGCTCCACACGCCCGCCATCGACCTGCTTCCCACCCTCGCGCGCGACTGGCAGGCCGACCCGGGCCTGACCGTCGATCAGATCCTCGGGCAGGTGTCCGGGCTGCGCGAGTCCGTGGCCGCGTCGTCCGTGGCCGACCTGGGCGAGGGGGCCTTCGCGCTCGAGGAGGCCGCCCGGCTCGTGGTCCGCGCCGGCAACGAGCGACCTCCCGGGACGCGCTGGTCCTACTACAACGGGAACTACTTCCTGGCCGGCGCCATCCTCGCGGCCGTGACCAAGCTGTCGTACGAACTGGCCCTGCTCAAGGTCGTGCTGGACCCCTGGCAGATCGAGGGCACCGGTTTCCGCCCGCCGCGACCCCCGGTCACCGGCCGGGACGGCCGCACCGAGCTCCCGCCGATCGACTACCCGCGCGCCCGGCGCCCGAGCGGCGGACTGTGGTCGGGCGTCCCGGCGCTCCTGACCTTCGGCGAACGACTCATCGGCGATCGGGCCCTGTTGGCGGAGAGCCGGCGACCGCGGACGATGGCGGACGACGCCATGGCGTACGGCCTCGGCTGGGCGCTCGGTCCGTCGGGCCAACTGTTCGTCAACGGCCGCCTACCGGGCTACCGGGCGGCCATGCTGCTGGTCCCGGACCACGACTTCGCGGCCGTGGCCCTGGCCAACCAGCAACAGGCGCTGCCCGCCCTGGCCCGGCTCGTCAGCGACCTCCAGCGCCCGCTCACCGGCGACGACCTCACCGCCGCCGTCGACGGCTTCGCGGCCTGAGCGCTCTCGTTAGACTCTCGGGAGTGACGGTCGAGCTGGTTCTGCTGTCGCGGGTGTCCTACCGCGGCGTGGAGATCACCGGCTCCGGGCCGCGCGGCCTGCTCGCGCTGCTGGCCGGCGACCTGCGCACGGGCTGCAGCACCGCCCGGCTGGTCGACGCGCTGTGGCCGGACGAGCGACCCGAGCACCCCACCAAGGCGCTGCAGATCCTGGTGTCCCGCGCCCGCTCGCGGCTCGGCCCGGACGTCATCCTCAGCACGCCTACCGGCTACCGGCTCGGCGCTGGGCGAGGACCAGGTCGACGCCTCCGCCGTGCTGCGCGCGCGGCCGCGAGCGAGCGCAGCGCCCGCACCGGCGAACACGCCGCCGCGCTCGAGCACGCCGAGGCCGGTCTCGCGCTGTGCGAAGGCGCGGCGGGCTGGGACGCCGACCCGCGCGACGACCCGCTGTCCGCGTTGCGCGCGGCGCGGCGTGCCGGCGTACCGGTCCCTGACGCGGGCCCGCGCGCTGGCGCTGTCCCGGCTGGGCCGCGCGACCGAGGCGGTCGAGCCGCTACCGCGCTGGCCGCCGAACGCCCCCGGGACGAGGAGGTCCTGGCGGAGCTGCTGCGCTGCGAGGCCGCCACGGTGGGCCCGGCCGCGGCTTTGGCCAGCTACGACACCTACCGGCGGGCCTTGCGCGAGGAGCTGGGCAGCGATCCCGGCCCCGCGCTGCAGGAGCGTGCACCGCGAGCTGCTGCTGAGCGACGCGCCGGTGGTCCGGCACGGGGTGCGGCAGGAGCCCAACCCGATGCTCGGCCGCGACAAGGACGTCGCCGCGGTCGCCGACCTGCTGGGCACGTCCCGGGTGACCTCGATCGTCGGCGCCGGCGGCCTGGGCAAGACCCGGCTCGCGCACGCGGTCGCCCGGCAGGCCGAGCAGCGGGTGGTGCACTTCGTCGGGCTGGCCGGCGTCACCGCGGACGGCGACGTGGTCGGCGAGGTCGCGTCCGCCCTCGGCGTGCCGGAGGCCGGCCTGGCCCCCGGCCGGCAGCCGACCGGGCGGATCCGGCGGCCGCATCGTCGACGCCCTGGGCCCCGGCCCCGCGTTGCTGGTGCTGGACAACTGCGAGCACGTGGTACGCGGCGTCGCCGAGCTGGTGCCGGCCGCTGGTGGCCACGAGCAAGGAGCTGCGGGTGCTCACCACCAGCCGCGCCCCGCTCGGCCTCTCCTCGGAGTCGGTGTACCCGCTGCCCGAGCTGGACCTGCCGACGATGGTCGAGCTGTTCGGCCAGCGTGCGCGGGCGATCCGCCCCGACGTCGACCTGCCGCCGGGCGTGGTGCGGGAGCTGTGCGCCCGCCTGGACGGGTTGCCGCTCGCCGTGGAGCTGGCGGCGGCACGGGTGCGGGTGATGTCGGTCGCCGAGATCGCCCGGCGGCTGGACGACCGGTTCGCGCTGCTGCGGGGCAGCACGCGGGACGCGCCGGAACGGCACCACACGCTGCACGCCGTCATCGACTGGAGCTGGCATCTCCTGGAGCCCGCCGGGCAGGCGGCGATGCGTGCGCTGTCGGTGTTCCCCGGCGGGTTCACCGCGGCCGCCGCGCGCCACGTGCTCGGCGACGACGCCGTCCTGGAGCAGCTGGTCGACCAGTCGTTGCTGAGGGTGGCCGACAGCGGGTCGGGCACGCGCTTCCGGATGCTGGAGACGGTGCGCGAGTTCAGCACCGCCCGCCGGGAGGAGGCCGGCGAGACCGACGCGGGTCATCGACCGCTTCCTCGGCTGGGCCCGCGACTTCGGCGCAGCAGTGGCCGGAGCCGGACCTCGTCTCGGGCTCGCCGGCCGTCGACGCGATCCGGGCCGAGCAGGACAACCTGCTGCAGGCGCTGCGCTACGGGCTCGACCGGGCAGGACGGCGCGACCGTCGCGGTGACCGCGGCGCTGCTGGGCGGCCTGTGGGTCACCGAGTCGAACTTCACCCGCCTGGCACGCGCTGGCCAAGGACACCGCCTGGGTGCTGTCCCATTTCCGGCCCGAACCCGCCCTCGTCGAGGCGACCAGGACGGCCGCGGTGCTGGGCGCGCTGGTCGGGTTCGTCATGCCGGACCTGAGCCCGCTGCGCGCTCTGGTCACCCTGCGCCGGCTGCCGCCGGCCCCGCCGGACACCCTGATCCGGGCCGCTCGACCTCACCCTGTGCGCGCCGGATGTCCCCGCGCTGCAGGAGTTGGCCGACAGTGACGAGCCGCTGCTGGCCGGCATCGCCAACTACGTGCTCAGCTACGTGTGGGAGACACGGCCAACGATCACGGACGGCGCGCTGCGCGCGGCCAGGCGGATGCTCGAGTGCTTCGACGGACGACGGCATGGCCGGTGATGCGGGCCTTGGCCCACGGCCGGGTCGGCGAGCTGTGCCTGCAGCTCGACCCGGGAGAGGCGGCGTACCGCCACCTGGAGGCGGCGTTGTCGATCACGCGAGCGGCTGGGCGTGGTCCACCCGGACCGGGGGCGGTGGGCGCTGGTGCTGGCCAACCTGCAGCGCGGCGCGTTCGACGAGGCGGAACGCGGGCTGGCCGAAACGGCGACGGCCGCAGACGACGACCCGATCGAGGCCAGGTGGTTCGAGCTCTGCGCCCGGGCCGAGATCCAGCTCGGCCGGGGTGACGTCGAGGGCGGCCTGCGGCTGTGGCGACAGGCCGCGGCCGGTGGTCGCCACCCACGACGGCGACCGAGTCCGGGCTGTGGCCCTTCGAGGTGGAGGCCGTCGCGGTGCTCACCCATGCCCGCTTCGGCCGGCTCGACCTGGTCGACGGACGTCGTCGACGCGCTGCCGGGCATTCTGTCCGCCATGGTCGCCGTCGGCGTCACCGCTGCAGTTCCCGGTCTGCGGCTCGCTGCTGCTGGCCCTGGCGGTGGCGGACCTCGACCGCGGCGCCGCCGCGTCGGGCGTGCGGATGATCGCCCTGGCTGAGCGGTTCGGCGCTGCTGCGCGGAGTTCAGCCGACCATGTCACCCGAGCGCGTCGGCGGCCATCGCGCGGCAGGCCGACCGGCCGGCGTACGCCGACGCGGTGTCGACGTACGCCGGCCTCGACCATGAGGGCCTGCGGGCGGCCGCGCTGGCGGCGCTGCGCTCAGGTACCGGGTCCCGGCGGAACAGCAGCCGCGCCCAGACGTAGCCGGCCAGCGCGAGCCCGACGCACCAGCCGACGGCGAGGGCGCCGCTGTCGTCGACGGGCGTGCCCAGCAGCAGTCCCCGCAACGCGTCGATGATCGGGGTGAACGGCTCGTTGTCGGCGAACCAGCGCACCGCAGCCGACATCGAGTCCGGCGGGACGAACGCGCTGCTGAGGAACGGCAGCAGCTGGACGATGAACAGGAACGGCGTCGTGCCCTCCGCCGTCTTGGCGGCCAGGCCGACCGCGACGGCCAGCCAGGTGAGCGCCAGCGCGAGCAGCGCGAGCAGGCCGAACGCGGCCAGCCACCGGACGAGGTCGCCGTCGGGGCGGAAGCCCATCAGCAGCGCGACACCGACGACCAGCACGGAGCTGACCAACGTCCGCGCGGTGGACACGACCACGTGCCCGGTCAGCACCGAGGTACGGGAGATCGCCATCGTGCGGAACCGGGTGATGATGCCCGTCGGTCATGTCCTGGTTGACCGCCATCGCCGTCGTGGTGGCCCCGTAGCCCACGGTCATCAGCAGGATCCCGGCACCACGTAGTCGATGTAGTCGCCACCCTGTGCGGCGGCTCCGAGCCCGGCGTTCAGCGCGCCACCGAACACGCCGACGAACAGCAGGAGCATGAACACCGGCAGTCGCGATCGTCATGATCACCGCGCCCGGGTTGCGCAGGGTGTGGTTGGCGTTCCGCCGCACCATGGTCATCGCGTCGCTCATCGGGCCGCCTCCAGCTCCGTCGTCGGGTGCCCGGTGAGGGCGAAGAACACGTCGTCGAGGTCCGGCGTGTGCACGGACAGGTCCTCGACCTCGATGGCCGCCCGCTCCAACCGGTCCAGGAGCGCCCGCAGCGCGGGTACGCCGCCGTCGCTGGGCACCTGCAGGGTGAGCGCCTCGTCGTCGCGGGACGCGTCGCCGAAGGCGACGCGCCGCCGCGTCGAGGGCTGCCGCGTCGGCGAACCGCAGCTTCACATGGCCGCCCGGGAGCCCCCGCTTCAGCTCCTCGGCCGTGCCGACGGCGACGACCTGGCCCTGGTCGAGCACGGCGATCCGGTCGGCGAGCTCGTCGGCCTCGTCCAGGTACTGGGTGGTCAGGAAGATCGTCACGCCGTCGGCGACCAGCCCGCGGATCGTCTCCCACATCATGCGCCGGCTGCGCGGGTCGAGCCCGGTCGTCGGCTCGTCGAGGAAGATCACCCGAGGGTCGCCGACCAGCGTCATCGCCAGGTCGAGCCGGCGCCGCATGCCGCCGGAGTAGGTCGAGGCCAGCCTGCCGGCCGCGTCCGTGAGGTCGAACCGGTCGAGCAGCTCGGCGACCCGGCGGCGGCCCTCCGCCCGGCCCAGATGGTGCAGGTCCGCCATCAGGACCAGGTTCTCCTCGCCGGTGAGCAGGTCGTCCACCGCCGAGAACTGCCCGGTGACCCCGATCGCCGCCGCGCACCGCGTCGGGCTCGCGGGCGACGTCGTGCCCGGCGACCCGCGCCTCGCCGCCGTCGAAGCGGATCAACGTCGACAGGATCCGCACCGCGGTGGTCTTGCCGGCCCCGTTCGGCCCCAGCAGGGCGAACGACGGTGCCCGCACCGACGTCGAGGTCGACGCCGTCGAGCACCACCTTGTCACCGAACGACTTGCGCAGCCCGGTCGCCGTGATCGCCGACTGCGTAGGAACGCTTGCCATGGCCCTGCCTCCCGTTTCCGTGGCACTGGACGGCCACGTAGGCGAAGAGTGCGGGTCGCCGGTTTCACGGCGGCTTCACGGCGGTCTCACCGGGCTTCGCCATGGTAGAAATACACATGCGTCGATTTATGACCAGGCTGGCGGTGCTCCTCGTAGCGGTTCCTCTCGTCGCCGTCGGGGCGACGCCGGCGCGGGCGGCGACCGTCGCGCCAGCGCTCGTGATCGGCAGCGACTTCCCCGATCCGGACGTGTCGCGTTTCGGGTCCACCTACTACGCCTATTCGACCAACAACGGGTACGGCAACGTCCCGGTCGCCACCGCCCCGGCGTTGACCGGGCCGTGGACCCGGCGAGGCAACGCGCTGCCGACCCTCGGTGCCTGGGCGAGCGGCGGGCTCACCTGGGCGCCCGATGTGTCCGTCCGGGCCGACGGCCGCTACCTGCTGTACTACACCGCCCGCAGCACCGCGACCGGGCGGCAGTGCCTCGGCGCCGCGCTCGCGACTTCGCCGCTCGGCCCGTTCAGCCCGATCGGGACCGGGCCGCTGGTCTGCGACGCCGGGGAGGGCGGCGACATCGACGCGTCGAGCTTCACCGACACGACCGGGCTGCGCTACCTGCTCTACAAGGACGACGGCAACGCGATCGGTCAGCCGACGAGCCTCTGGCTGCAGCGGGTGGCGGCGGACGGGGTCACGCTCCAGGGCGCGCGGGTGGAGCTGCTGCGCAGCGGACGACCCGAGGAGAGCGGTGTGATCGAGGCGCCGGTGCTGACCCGGGTCGGCAGCCGCTACGTGCTGTTCTACTCCCTCGGCGGATACGGCGGCGACGCGTACCAGACGAGCTATGCGACGGCGACCGCGCTGACCGGGCCGTACACCAAGGCCTTCCGCTCCCTGCTGACCACCGCGAGCCTCGACGGCGCCGTGCGCGGTCCCGGCGGCGCGGACGTCGTGCGCGAGAGCGGCGGCGACCACGTCGTGTTCCACGGGTGGATCAACAACAACAGCGCCCGCGGGATGTACGTGGCCGCGCTCGGCTGGTCGGACGGCTATCCCGTGGTGCGGGGGAGCCGCGTGCGGTACGAGGCCGAGCGCGGCACCCTGACGCGCTGCGCGGTGCGGTCCACCGCCACCGCGTCGCAGGGCCAGGCGGTCGCCTACATCGACTACGCGGACAGCGGCGTCGCCATCTCCGTCTTCGCGGCCCGGGCCGGCGCCCACACCATCCACATCGGATATTCAGCCGGGTTCGGCGAGGCGCAGCACACCCTGACCGTCAACGGCGGCGCCGCGCAGGCGGTCACGTACCCGAGCACGGGGTGGGAGACCTGGCGCGAGGTGCGGGCCGACGTCACGCTCGCGGCCGGCACCAACACGGTCCGGCTGGGCTTCCGCAGCCGCTGGGCGGAGCTCGACTACATCGAGGTGGCCTAAGACGCGAGATGGAGCCCAATAACTGCGGTGCGCCGGCCGACAACTGACACTAAGGTCGCGCCATGGAGATCCGTGATGTGACGCCGGCCGACGAGCTGGCTGCCGAGGAGATCGTTGCGGCGGCATTCGGCGAGCCAGCGGACGGGCGCGTTGTGCAGATGATGCGAGCTCTGCAGGCCAGCGGAGCAGCTCGGGCGAGTTTGGTCGCTGTTGTCGACGGGGAGCTGGTCGGGCACGTTGGTCTCTCACGCGGCTGGGTGGACGCTCGACGCGAGCTGGTCGAGGTGCTGGTGCTCTCCCCGCTGTCGGTGCGTCCCGACCTCCAGCGCCACGGCGTCGGCACCGCGTTGGTCACGGCGGCGCTGGAGACCGCCGGAAGTCATAGCGCGCCAGCCGTTTTCCTCGAGGGCAGCCCGGACTACTACGGACGCCGCGGGTTCAGCTCCGCCTCCGCCCTTGGCTTCGAGCGGCCCTCGACACGCATCCCGGACCCGGGGTTCCAGGTGGCGCTTCTTTCGTCGTACCAGCCGTGGATGGTCGGCCGCCTGATCTATCCCGAGGCGTTCTGGACCACGAACACGGTCGGTCTGCGTGACCCTGAGCTGGAGCGGGTGGAGGCATTGATCGCGTCGGAGCGCACGGGCGGACGAGCGCCGTAACGATCCCGGGCTGGAGTACCAAGTGGCATGACGCTGGTCCAGCCACTTTGAGAATCGGCTTCGGCGTCTATCTGCTGGCGCGCGGCGACGCGCCAGAGCCGGCCCCGGTAACGGATGAGACCCGGATCCGTGGCCTCGTCGAGGATTTCGCCGCGGCGGTCGACCAGCGGCGACAATCGTCCATAGTCGACCTGCTCTGCGCCGAGGAGGCCGAGGAGTTCCAGGCCGACGACGACTTCGAGCCGTCACCCGAGCCGCTCGCGGCTCCCCCTCGGCCAGACCCGTGACCGCCACCGACATCCGCGTCCTGGGCGAGACGGCCACCGCCGCCGTGTCGCGGCCGGGACAGCAGGACGTCACGCTGTCCTTCCGCAAGGAGAACGGCGCCTGGAAGGTCTGTGCGCCCGCGGGCGACGCGCGCACACCAACCCCGGCCACCCCGTCGAACTGACCGACCGGCCGACCTCAGGGCCTGTCGATCGGATAGGCGACGTCCGGCACAACCTCGATGGGTGAGATCTCCGCGTGAACCGATGCGTGCGCGTTCACCTCTAAGGTGCAAGGCGTGGCTGGTGCTGTGAGCTACCGCGAGCTGGGAGAGGCCGGCTGGGCCTGGGTGCTCGGCCAGGTTCGGGACGAGGACGGGCCGTGGCTGCCCGAGGTGGCCGGCGACGACTCGCCGCAGCCGGCCGAGGACCGCGACTCGATCTACGCGGGCATCGCCGGGCTGGCTCCCGTGCTCGCCGAGATCAGGGTGCACCGCGAGCTGAACAGCGCCGAGGCGGCGTTGGCGGCGGGCATCACCGACCGCCTCGGCACCGTGTCCGCGGTCCGCGTCGACGCGTCGTTGTACGAGGGCCTCGCCGGTGACGTGACCGCGCTGCGGTTGTTGGCGCCCGGGCGCGAGCAGGTAGCGATGGAGCGGCTGGCCGACCTGCGCACCGCCGCCGGCTGGGAACCGACGCCCGACGTCCTGGCGGATTGGCACGGCCCGTTGACGGACGTCATCGGCGGCAACGCCGGGGTGGTGCTCGCCGGCGCCTGGGTCGCCGGCGGCGAGGCCGCCGACGGCATCATGACAACCGGGGGCGAGGCGCTCCTCCAGATGAGCGAGCCGACCGACGGCGGCCTGGAGTGGCGGATGCGGCCGGGATTCCGGTCGAGCAACCCGAACTTCTCGCACGGCACCGCCGGCGTGGCCGCCGCACTGGCCGTGGCGGGGCAGGCCCTGGGCCGGGCCGACTTCGTCGCCGCCGCGCGGCAGGGCGCCGAGCACCTGCTGCGCATCGCCTCCCTCGACGACGGCGGGTTCGTCCTGGAGCACACCATCCCGCGGTCACGGCGCGAGGTGGAGCCGGTGACCTACAACTGGTGTCACGGCCCGGCCGGCACGTCCCAACTGTTCGCCGCACTGGCCCGCGCCGGCGTCGAGCGGGTCGGCGACTTCGAGGTCGGCGAGCTGCGCCGGCGCTGCCTCCATTCGGTCCTGAGCTCCGGCCTCCCGCAGCGGCTCCGCCCCGGCTTCTGGGACAACGACGGGCGGTGCTGCGGCACCGCGGGCGTCGGCGACATCCTGCTCGACGCCGCCCAGGACACCACGGACGAGGCCTACGCGGCGCTGCTGCTGCGCGGCGCCGGGACGATGGCCGACGCCCTGGTCGAACGCGCGATCCGCGACGGTGCCGGGGCGTACTGGCGGTTCCTGGAGCACCGGCAGGACCCGCCCCTGCTGCCGCCGGGAACGTCGTGGATGCAGGGCGCGGCGGGCATCGCCGCGTTCCTGCTGCGCTTCGCCCGCGTCCTTTCCGACGGCCCGACGGCCGCGGTCGTCGACCGCCCGGACCAGTGGTGGACGGTGCCCGAGCGACTGTGCGTGACCCGGGCGGACCGAGCGGGCTCGCGGTAGGTCACCTACGCTGCGACGGTGCCGATCCCGAGCAGCCTTCATGAGCGCTTCCACGACCCGGCGTTCTGGCAGGAGTACTTCTTCGACGCCGAGGGCATGGCGGTAATCCCGGATACCGTCGTCGAGTTCCCAGTGGGCGGCGGCTGCGCGGTCGTGCTGGAGGTGCAGGGTCGGTACAGCTCCTATGAGCTCGGCATCCGGACCCCGATGTCCCTTGACGTCCGCAGCGTTGGCTGGGACGACATGGCCCACTGGCACCCGTTCGCCTTCCGCTGATCCGAGCTGGACCAGGACGCGCAGGCCCCCCATACGTCTTACAGCATGCGCGGCGAACCGACCGATCACCCGGCCGCCTTCCCGTACCCGGAATGGCGTGACCTGTTGACAGCGGCCAGCAGATCCCTCGGAGGAGGCCCGACGTAGGTGCTCCGGCATGCCGGAGCACCTACGTGCGGGGTCAGCTCAGCGGACGACGAGGTTGCCGCCGGTCAGTCTGATCTCCTGGCTCTTGGCTCCCGTCCACTCGGACGAGAAGACCAAGGTGCTTCCGTTCCAGAGGGTGATCGCGAACGAGTCGGCCGATCCGGGCGAGCCCCGATCGGTCACGGTCACCTGCAGGGTCAGCCCGCTGGCCACGGGAGTCGAAACCGGGCCGGTGACATCGTTGAGGGTGGCCTTCGACCGCAGGTCAGCCCGTCCGACGCCACCCGTGGAGCTGGAGCCGAGCGACTCCAGGGCAGTGCTGCGGATCTCGTACGTACGGCTGCCGCTCTGGAAGCGCACGGTCGCCTTGCCCGACAGGCTCGTGCCGTACGTGGCCGTCGACGTGACGTCGACCTGCGAACCCAAGCGGGCCGGGTAGGTGCCGGCGGACCTGAGCGGCCGGATGCTGCCGCTGCCCGTGATGGAGCTGCCGGCCGGCTTGGCGACCGTGACGAACGCGGAGCTCGTGCCCGCGTAGTAGCCGCCGACCTCGGCCGTGATGGTGTGCGAGCCGGCTGAGAGCGGCGCGGCGCACCACGCGGACCCGGTTGTCGTCGGACCGGCCACCAGGCCGACCGGCGCGGTGCACAGCGTCGTGCCGCCTTCCTTGAAGGTCACCGTGGCGTTGCGGACGTCGCCCGCGGTCGTTGTCGGCCGCGGCGGCGAGCGCGGAGCTGTCCCGCACGGTCGCCCGCAGCAGCGCCGTGCTGCCGGCACCGGTGATGAGCGTGTCACCGGTGTACGTCGCCTCGGCGTCCTCGGCGACCACCGTGACCGTGAAGGAGGTGGTGCCGCGCGATGCCCGCGTCGTCGGTCACCGTGACCGTGACCGGGTAGGCGCCCGGTGCGGCCGTCGTGGTGCCGGCGACCGTCCAGGTCCGCGTGCCCGGGCGGGTCGCGTCGGCGGAGGTCGCCGCGACCGCCAGCGACAGACCCGACGGCAGGCCCGCGGCCGTCGCCGAGAGGCCGGCGCCCGCGGTGTCCGCGTCGCTCGCGCTGACCGTCACCGTCGGCGAGAGCGCGTCGCTGTACTGGACGCGCGCGCCGCCAGCCGCGGCGTCGTTCGACACCACCGGCGCCGCCTGGATGGTCGATGTCGGCGTCGCTGAGGTCGAAGAAGACGTTGCCGACCGCCTCGATCCTGATCCGGCCGCGCGTGGTGCCGACGTTCGGCAGGACGACCGACTCGGCGCCGTCGTTCGCGGTGCTGTCCGCCAGCACGTACGGGAAGGTGGCCCCGCCGTCGACGGACAGCGAGATGCGCACGTCGGCCGCGTTGACCGGCGCCACGTCGGTGCCCGCGACGTCCCAGGTGATCGCCTGCGCGGTGCCGCCCTCGACGGTGCGTCGGCGACGCCTGCGAGGTGACCAGGAACGGCCCGGCGCCGGGCGCGAGCGTGACCGCGGTCTCGGCGTTGCTCGACGCCGCCGCCGCCGGGGTGGCCGTCGCGGGCGGTCAGCCGGAAGTGCATCGTCCGGTCGTTGTCGAAGCCGACCCAGTCCGCGGTGGGCAGGAACTCGGAGTAGCAGTCGCGGACCTCGGGCGGCACGTTGGAGCCGCCGCTGGTCGGCGGCGGCGGAGCCGCGGGGCAGGCGCCGGTCTCCGCGTTGGTGTTGCCGGCGGCGATCTGGGCCAGGTCGGGGAACACCCGCGTCGGGTTCGGTGGTGACCGCGTTCTCGCCCGGCGAGTAGTACTCCAGCGTGTCGGTGGGGCTGACGATCGCCGCGGTGCCGAACTGGCGGAACAGCGGGCCGCTGGTCTTGATGTTGCTGACCAGCGCGGTGCCCGGCGGTGCTGCCGCCGGAGAGCCCGCCGCGGTCGTTCTGCTCCCACAGGTACGTGACCGTGTCGCCGTCGGAGTCGGTGGCGCCGCCGGTCAGCGCGAACGGCGTGCGGACCGGGATCGTCACAGCGGCCGGGAACGGTGACCACCGGGGCGTGGTTGCCGGTCTCCTCGACGACGTTGCCGCCGTTGTCGATCGCGCCGCCCTTGGCCGTCTCGCCGACGAAGCCGGACGCGCCGGCGGCGTTGGTGAGCGCCAGCGCCGCCACGTTGGTGGCCGCCAGCGGGCCGCCGTTGAAGGTGACCTGGAACCCGGCGTCGGTCAACGCGCCGGCTGCCGCCGAACGCCGCCACGGTGACCGTCGCGCCGGCCGGCCAGCCGGCGATCGCCTCGATCGCGGCCTTGATGTCCGGCCGTGCGTGTAGTTGGTGCCCCGCACGATCGGCGCGGAGTCGCTGCCGTTGAAGCCGATGGTGAACGAGTCGCCGTCGGTGTCGAAGTCGCGCAACGAGACCGTCTGCACCTCGTTGATCGCCGGGCGGCTCGACGTGACGTACGTCGTGATCTCGGTGTAGCTGCGCTGCGACCAGTACGGGTCGCTGTGCGGCTGCAGGTCGTCCTGCCGGCAGATACCGGCGTACGCCATGATGGACGACCCGCTGCCCGGCTCGACCGAGTTGGCGGCGCTGCGGTTGCCGCCCGAGCAGTTCAGCTGGGTGCCGTTGAACGTGTGGTTGCCGCCGAACTGGTGGCCCATCTCGTGCGCGACGTAGTCGACGGCGTAGAAGTCACCGACCGGGGTGGGCAGGCCGGTGCAGCCACGCGCCTTGCCGTCGCCGCCGACGACGCCGAGGCCCGCCACACCGCCACCGTTGACGCCGAGGCCGAGGTGCCCGACGTCGTAGTTGCTCGCGCCGACGAGCTGGCCGAGCACGATCCGGTTGCGGTTGAGCGTGCCGCCGGCGCACCCGGCCAGCTGGGCCGGCGTGAAGCAGGCCGCGGCGCCGCACGGCCCGTTGGGCTCGGTGGCCAGCGCCGGCGGTGTCGAGGTTGGTCTTGTCGGTGTCGTTGATCAGCACCAGGCGGATGGCGGTCTCGTCCTCGTAGACCTGCGTCACCCGGTTCATCAGCGTGACCTTCGCGGCGGTCGATGTTGTCCGCGCCGAAGAAGGTGGCGTACGACGGGTCGGTGACCAGCGCGAGCCGGTAGGTGCGCAGCGACACCGGCGCCCCGGCCAGCGCGGCGACCTCGTCCTCGAGCGCCTGCGCGGCCGTCTCGACGTCTTCGCGCTCGACGAACTCACCGTGGCTGTCGGCCAGGTCGCGGCCGTAGTAGCTCGCGTAGAGGCTCTGGTCCTGGTTGTAGTAGGGGTCGATGTACCACGCGCCGTGCGGCGAGCGGACGGACGCGTGGAACCCCAGCGGCGTCAGGTCCGCCCGGATCGTCGCGGTCTGGTCGTCGATCCCCTTGCCGGCGTACGTCCTGATCTCCGGATGTTTCGCGGCGAGCCCGGCTTCCATGACCGGCGAGTCGGCCAGCTCGAACCGTTGGAAGTCGCCGGCCGGGGTGGGCAGGGACACCACCAGCGGGGCCGCGGCGCGCTGCCGTCGGGCCCGCTCCGTCGGCACTTTGGCCAGCGTCGAGGTCAGCGCGGCCCGGTCGAGGGTGTGCGCCGCGACGCGCTTGGCGCGGACGTCGGCGCGGTGGCCGCCCTTGGCCGCCGCCGGCTTGCCCGCGACCCTCGTCCAGGGCCCGTTCGGATTGGCCGGGGCGGCGGCAGCGGGCGTCGACGCCAGCATCGGCAGCAATCCCGCCACGAGCACGGCGACCACGACAGCGGCGAGCCGCCCGCGCCGCCCTCCGTGGCCCCTCTGTGGACTGTGGACAGTGCGGCTCACGGCCATCTGGACTCATCTCCTTCGACGGGCAGACGCCCCGAACCCTAGGCGTCAGGCCAATGCCGTGACCATGGTCCTTACGGAGGAGAAATCCAAAGATGGAAAACCCTGACTGCGTGTCAGTCGTCGAGTGCCTGGTAGGTGGTGGTCCAGAAGTCGTGGATCACCCGGGCCTGGTCGGGGGTGGATGCGCCGACCTGGGTGAGCAGGATTCCGGTGAGTTGGTTGGTCGGGTCGGCGTAGGTCGCGGTGCCGCTTCCGCCGTCCCACCCGAACTGCCCGATGGGTGCGTAGTCGCCGCGGTAGGTCCGGACCGCCATGCCGAGGCCCCAGCCGCCGTGCTGCCCCTGGCCGAACGAGATGTGGACGTTGTCGACGGCCATGGCATGCCGGGCGGCCTGCTGCTCGGCCCCGAGGCGGTTGGTGGTCATGAGCTCGACCGCGGGCCGGGACAGGATCCGCTGACCGTTGTGCACGCCCTGGTTCAGCAGCATCCGGAAGTAGGCGTGGTAGTCGTCGGCGGTGGAGACCAGCCCACCACCGCCGCCCTCGAAAGCCGGCGGCTGACTCCACCGCCCACCCACCGCCTCGTCCCACACGTGGAACTCGCCGGTGGACGGGTCCGGGGCGTACAGCGTCGGCAGTCGATCGATCTTGTCGGCGGGCACGTGGAAACCCGTGTCGTTCATCCCCAGCGGCTCGAAGATCCGCTCCCGCAGGAACGCCCCGAACGACTGGCCGGTGACGCGGGCGACGAGGACGCCGAGCAGGTCGCTGCTGAGTTGGTACTGCCAGCGTGCTCCGGGCTGGTGCATCAGCGGAAGCGTGCCCAGACGGCGCATCCACTCGTCCGGCTCGGGCATCGGCTCAGGCAGGTTAGGCGTGAGGCCCTGGGCGAAGACGGCGTTCATGATCGGGGTGCCGAGCGAGGTCATGTCCATGCCGAGCCCGAACGTGGAGGTCAGCACGTCCCGGACGGTGATCGGCCGCCGCGCCGGCACGGTGTCCTCCAGCGGGCCGTCGACCCGGGTCAACACCCGCCGGTCCGCCAACTCAGGCAGCCACGGGTCGACCGGGTCGTCCAGCCGCAGTCGGCATTCGTCGAGCAGGACCATCGCGGCCGCGATCGTGACCGGCTTGGACGTCGATGCCATCCGGAAGATCGTGTCCCGGCGCATCGGCCGCGCCGCCGTCGTGGGCCATCGTCCCGAGCGCCTCGACATGCGTCTGATCGCCCCGGCTGACCAGCGCGACAAGCCCGGGAATCCGCCCGGACTCGACATGAGATGCCAGCACATCGCTGACCCGGCCGAGTCCCGCTTTGGAGAAGCCAGTTTCCATCGTGAATCCCCTTACAGACAGTGTTCGATCTTCCGTGCGTGCCCGGTTCGTCGAACCGTTCATGGCACCCACGATCGCCAACCGTCCTGACACCGCCCTGACATGCCGCTGACACCGGCAGGTCGTGACCGGGGGCCGCGCCTACGACCCCGCCGGGCCGATCATCTCCCGCATCCGTTCCCGGGTGAGCTCCATGCGTGACTGCCGGTCCCGGCGCGGGTCGGTCGTCGTCGGGTCGATGGGCTCGCCGATGACGATGACCATGGTCGGCTTGCGCCGGAACAACCGACCCAACCCGGCCGGCGGCGCGAAACGGATCGACACCGGCACGACGGGCACGCGCGCCTGGGCGGCGAGGTGGAACGCGCCGCGCTTGAAGTCCCGCAGGCTCGTGTCGTACGGGTTCAGCTCGCCTTCGGGGAAGAAGTGCACGCCGTTGCCCTTGGCGAGGAAGAGCTCCAGCTCGGAGAAGAAGCGCGGCAGCTGCCCGGCGGTGGGCGGCACAGCCATGCCGCCCAGCAGGCGCACCACCCAGCCGTACCCGCGATTCTGCAGGTTCATCGGTGCCGAGGTGAAGATCAGCCGGCCCGGGAACGACGCGATCGCCATGAGGACACTGTCGAGCGGATGCACGTGGTTGCACACCGTCACGAAGCCGCCCCTGCGGGGGAGACGGCCGCCCTCCCGGCGCGCGCCGAGGATCAGCCGCGTCCAGAGGAACATCGCCGGAATGAAGATCCCGAAGTAGAACGCGTTCGAGAACAGTCGGTACAGCCGGCCGCTGTAGCCGTCCGGTGGCTGCGGCGCGTCTCCGGCCCGCGCGTAGACGCGTTCGATCGCCTTCACGGTCCGGTCGACCGCGTACAGGTCGGCGTAGGCGGCATAGGCCGCTGCGGCCTTGGCCAGGGCTTCCGGGTCGTCGATCCAGGCGTCGATCCGCTCGGCGAGCGACGAGGGACTCCCGGACCGGAACAGGTTCGCGGCCTCGAGCGCGAACTGGCCGGTCGCGCTCCGCCGGCTGTCGGAGATCACCGGAACGAGCCCGCAGGCGAACGCCTCCAGACAGGACACCCCTTCGATCTCCACATCGGAGGCGTGTACGTAGAGGTCACAGCTCTGGATGAGCGAGACGAGCTCGGACTGCGAGTAGTAGCCGAACCGCGCCGGCCGGGGGAGCTTCGCCGCCATCCGGCGCAGCCGCTTCTCACGGGGGCCGTGTCCGGCGAAGTGCAGCTCGATGTTCGCCGCGTGCCGTGATCTGCGTACGGCCCGGATCAGCACCTCCTGCCGTTTCTCCGGCGAGAAGCGGCCCACCATCAGGATCCGGAACGGCTCGTCGGCGCCCCGCACCCGCGGCGGCCCGGGCCGGAAACTGTCGCTCACCCCGTTGGAGATGACGTGGAGGCGGGCGCGGTAGCCGTGATGGCGCAGCTGCGCCGCGATGAACGTCGACGGGCAGTGGATGTCGGCGAACCGCCCGTAGAACAGGACCCGCAGCAGGAGGTACACGAGGCGCGCGGCCGGCGGGAACCAGCCCAGGCCGAGGTTGTAGGTGATGTTCTCCGGCTGGATGTGGAACCCCGCGACGACCGGCACGCCGATCTCGCGGGCGATCCGCTCCGCGCCGCGGCCCAGCGGCCAGGGTTGGTAGATGTGGACGACGTCGGCGTCCTTGATGGCCGCGATCAGCGTCTCCCGGTCCGGCTTGCCGAACGCGGTGCTCTGGCGGTGCGCGAGGCGGGTCGCGATCGGGACCACGAGCTCCGGTACCCAGAACATCTCGGGGCCGTTCGGTGCCGGCCCGCCCGCGTCGCCGTCGGGCTTGCCGCACGCGACGACGCGTACCGTGTGGCCGCGCGAGATGAGGTTCGTGGCGAACCGCATCGCGGATACGGTGATGCCGTTGTTGCCGAGATCGAACGTGTCGGTGACCAACGTAATGATCATTGCTCGCCCCGCCACTCTCCGGTTGTCCGCGTCGGCCGACCTCGGGCCGGGCGGGTCTCCTTCGTCCCCACAGTGGGATCTTGCAGGAGATGACCCTCGGTGTGCCGGTGACGTCCATTACCTTTGTGAATCGATCAACGGCGCCATGGCGTGAGTGGTGATGGGGGAGCGCGTCAGGCGAAGAACTTCTCGAGTTCGGCGGCCAGTGCCTCGGGCTGCTCCTCCGCGATGTAGTGACCGGTGTCCTCGATGGTCACGTACTCGGTGGTGCCGGAGAAGTTGGCCGCCAGCTCCGACCGGAGGAAGGGCAACGTGAAACTGTTGCCCAGGATCTGCGCGGGCATGGTCAGCGGCGGGTAGGTCGCGTTGTCGGCCACATCCTGGTGGTACGCGCGGTAGGTACCGAACGCCGCCGCAACCGCCTCGGGCGAGTCGTACGCCTTGGCGTAGATCTGCCTCGCCTGCTCGGTGATCTTCTCGGGGTGGACCGCGAAGTGGTCCGCCGCCCAGTCGATGACCGGCCGGTGGCGTGCGAGGGGCCGAACGGCCCGCCGTCCCACAGCGCCACCTTCGCGGTGGCCTCCGGGTAGTTCGCGGCGAAGGTGTACGCGACCATCGCGCCCATGTCACCGCCGGCGATGTTGACCTTGTCGTAGCCCAGGCTCTTGACGAGGTCGTACACGTCTTTCGCCATGGTCTTCTTTGTCGTAGCCGTCGGCGGGCTTCTCCGAGCCGCCCTGGCCGCGGTAGTCGACGGCGATGACGCGAAAGCGCTTCGCCAACTCGGTCATGATCCCGTGCAGGGCGTGCGTGGTGCGGGGGAACCCTTCGAGCAGGACGAGCGGCTCGCCCTCGCCGCCGATCTCGTAGTGGAGCCGCACCCCGTTGGCCACGGCGTAGCCGTGCGCGAAGCCGTCGAGCGTGTCCGGCGCGCCGAACTCCTGGTCGGAGGGCAACGGACCGGACCTGGACGGGTACGCCGTCGAGGACCGCCCGGAGGGTGAAGGCCATCACCGCCGCGGAGCCGTGCGAGGTGCGGATGGGTGTGTCGAGGGTGAACGTGGCGCCGGCGGGCAGCTGCTTGAACATCAGCGGCAGGCGCTCGTGGGCGTCGGCGACGCCGGTGCCCACCGGGTCCTCCAGCGTGCTGCCCGGCGCGAACAGGGCGAGGGCGGCGTCGAGGTCCAGGGCGTTGAGGGAGTCGAGGTACTGCTGCAGCGCGGAGCGCATGTATGACAGGCGCCTCACAGCCCCCGGTGCTGCGCAAGGACCAGGTGCGCAACCGCCAGCGGCTGATCACGGCGGCCGCGTCGGTCTTCCTGGAACTGGGCCCTGACGTCGCGCTGGACGAGGTGGCGCGGCGGGCCGGGATGGCATCGAGCAGCCTCTACCGGCACTTCCCGAGCAAGGAAGACCTCATCGAGTGCACGATGCCCGAGGCCGAAGGCGACGCGTTCAACAAGCTGGCGTACTCGAGCGGCAGGACGCGGGAGCACGCCCTGTCGCTGCTCCGAAACGTCGTCGAGCCGACGACGACCCGCCTGCGCGACGCGGGCGGCCTCCGCGAGGGCCTCACGGTCGAGGACGTGGCGATGTTCCTCCGCATGGCGAAGGTGACCGAGACCCCGGAGCAGCGCCGCATGGCCCTGGACGTGCTCCTGGCCGGAATGCTGTCGACAGCGCCCCCGCGCGCGAAGTGACCGTTACGCGCTCTTGGCGACGGCACCCCAGTGCGGATTCGCCCCAAGCGGGCCCTTGGCCTGGCTGACCGACTCGAAGCTGGCGTGGTGGTAGTCGAGCCGCTCGTTGCGATCGCCCTGCGGAACCCGCTGCCACGCGCCCTGGCACGCGGTCCACCAGCTGCCGTCGGTCTTGGCGAAGGTGTCGATCGTCGAGGACATCGGCGTGACAAGGCCATCCTGCCAGCGCGCCACCATCGCCTCGTGCGTCATTTCCGTCAATGCACTCACATCGGGACGAACGGGCAAAAAGTTTGCAGCAGGCACAGTGGCAGTCCTTTTTACGAGAGATGTCTACCCGAACCATGCGCCCATCACGACGATTCGGCAACCTTTCCGAGGACCCGATGTGGTTTCGACGCCTCGCCAGAGCGTCTGCCCTCGCTCAGCAGGACGCGGTCAGGCCGGCCCAGTTCGCGCGGTCGTTGTAGCCGCCGTCGCCCGCGTCGCCGACCACGAGGTCGACGACGCGGACGCCGGTCAGGTCGACGTCGACCTGGCGGAGCTCGTCGCGGGTCAGTACGCCGCTGTCGAACAGGACCCGGCCGTCCCCGATCACCTGGAAGGTCGAGGTGGCGCCCTCGGGCCCGACGTTTCGGACCGCGTCGTCGAGGCCGACGACCGCGGCGAGCCGCGTGCACGCGCCGCCGAGGTAATAGCGGATCGTGGACGGCGACGCCACACCGATCCCTGTCGGGTAGACCTGGCCGAGCATGCTGATCGGCGACCAGCCGCCGACGCTGAGGTCGACGGTGGGGCTCATCCATCCGCTGGTAGCGCTGATCCAGGCGTGGTGCGACAGGACGACCTCGCCGTCCGGGGCGGCCGGGGCGACCACGACGCCGGCCGCGCTCGTCTGATTCGACCCGTCCACGCCCGATCACGTCGTACGACGTGGTGGCGGTCAGTTCGCTGGTGCCGGCGGTGGCGTTGGCCGCAAGGGTCACCGCGAAGGCGAATGTGGTGGCGCTCGACGGGGTCAGCACCTTCGGCGCCCGGCTCTTCGCCTGGACCGTCCAGCCCTCCGGCGCCGCGAGCCGCACGGCGGGCGTGAACACCGGCAGCGAACCGTCATTGCGTACGGCGACCTCGACCCGCACCGTCTCGCCACCGGCGACGACCGACACCCCGCCCGGCAACGTCGGAAGGCCGGCGGTCACGTGCGGGACGCCCGGCAGGCCGCGGGCCTCGCTGACGCGGAACAGCGCCGCGCCGTGTGCCGGCGACGGCGGCGCTGATCGTGCCGGCGCTCTCGGTGACCTGGTCGGTCCACGCGTTCTTGAGGGTGAACCGGCCACCGCCCAGGCCCGATCGACCGCGCTTTGACGGTCAGGGTCTGCGGGCTGTCGCCTCGGTTGAGCAGCACGACGGCCCGGTCGCCGTTCGCGAGCGCTTGACCCAGGTCTCGGTCGTGCCGGCGGGGCCGACCCGGACGGCCTGGACGCCGGCCCGGTCCTGGTTGATCGCGAGCACATCGGGGTCGGTGAGGATGTCGATCGAGGTCTGGCTGAGCGTGCGGAGGTCGCTGCCGATGATCAGCGGCGCGGCGGCCACCGACCAGAGCGTCATCTGGGTACGGAACTCCTCGTCGGTCATCCCGAGCTCCGGTCCGAGGTAGTCCGGGTCGTTGAAGTGCCCGGGCCCGGCCGCCTCGGGGTGCCGCGCGTTCGCGTCGTAGTTGCGCAGCACGTCCTTGAACTTGATCGTCGCCGAGGAAACCCACGTCGGTGTACGTCCGCCACGACTGCGCGATGCCCGGGGCGTAGGTCCAGGAGTACGTCGACTGCTGCTCCTCGGGGTAGTTGCCCCAGTCGGGCGAGGTCACCGGGTTGCAGAGGTTGAAGATCATGGGCCGGTGGCTGGCGTTGTTCCGCAACGCGTACGCGAACTCGGTGTAGACGGTCTTCGGGTCGAGGTCCGCGGCGATACCGCAGAGGAAGTCGACCTTCACGGCGTCGAACGCCCCAGGCGGCGAACTGGTCGGCGTCGCGCTGGTAGTAGCCGCCGCCGCTGCCGAGTCCGCACTTCCCGGGGATGTACGGTCCGGCGTCGGTGTAGATGCCGGCCTTCAGGCCCTTGGCGTGGATGTACGTCGGACCAGCGGCGCCAGCCCGTTGGGGAACTGCGCGGGGTTGGCACGCAGGTCGCCGCTCGTCGTCGCGCGGGGTGGGCGCTGCCCAGCCGCCGTCGATCCAGACGTAGTCGTAGCCGGCGTCGCGCAGGCCGCTGCAGACCAGGAAGTCGGCGATCGGCCTTGACCTCGGCCTCGGTCGAAGTCGCCGCCGAGGCCGTAGTAGGTGTTCCAGCCCATGTACGGCGTCGGGGTCAGCGTCTGCTGGGGTGCTGCGGTCGCTGGAGGGCCGGCGTGCGCGGCCGGCGGCACGGTGAGCTGCCCGGCCGTGACGGCGAGCAGGGCAGTGAGCACAAGTCGATTCACATCAGGTTCCTTCGCTGCCGAACGAGGGGGTCACCCGCGGGGACGGACTTCGAAGATCTTCCATCTTGTGCCGACCGTACGTCAATATTAAATAGTATTTTATGAGTTCGCTACGGCGCCGTGAGGGTCCAGGGCTGCCCCGGTTGCCGTCGGATGGCAAGCTCGTGTCCCGTGACCGATGATCTCGCGATGGACTACCTGCACGGCCAGCTCAGGTCGACACGTCAGGCGCTGGTCTGGAAGCTCGACGGCCTGTCCGAGTACGACGTCCGGCGTCCCCTGACGGCGACGGGGACCAACCTCCTCGGCCTGGTGAAGCACATGGCGACCGTGGAGGCCTGGTATTTCGGTGAGGTCTTCGGCCGCCCGTTCCCGGAGCCGCTGGGGCGATGGCAGGACGCGGACGGCAGCGACCTGTGGGTGACCCCGGACGAGACCCGCGAACAGATCATCGACTTCTATCAGCGTGCCTGGGGGCATGCGGACGCGACGATCAAAGAGCTTCCCATCGACGCGCCTGGCCACGTGCCGTGGTGGTCGCGGCCCGACGTCAAGCTGTTCAACATCATGATCCACGTCCTTCAGGAGACCGCCCGGCATGCCGGACACGCCGACATCCTGCGTGAGCAGCTCGATGGCCGGACCGGGTTGAGGGCTGAGTACGAGGAGCAGATCGACACGGCGGCCCGCGAGGCGCACTGGGCGAAGATCGAGCGGGCTGCGCAGGAAGCGGCCGGCGGCTCGCCTGTGGAAGCTCGCCCGTGAGGGCGGTCATCGTCGCGGCCGCGGTCGCGTTCATCATCTCCCTGTTCGGCACGCCGGTGGCGATTCGCGTCTTCACCGCGCTCAAGGCCGGCCAGCCGATCCGATCCATCGGGCCGGCCAGCCATCAGGGCAAGAAGGGCACCCCCACGATGGGTGGCGTCACGTTCATCGTGGCGACCGTCTTCGCCTACGTCGCCGGGCACCTCGCCCTGACCACCCTGCCCGAACGGCAGATCGCGCAGGAGGGGCCGACCATGACGGCCCTCGTCCTGCTCGGGCTGTTCGTCTTCTGCGGCGTGGTCGGCTTCTTCGACGACTTCCTCAAGGTGCGCCGGCGCAACTCCGACGGACTGTCCGCCAAGGGCAAGCTGCTCGGCCAGGCGATCGTCGGCGGCGGGTTCGGCATCGCCGCGCTCTACGTGGCCAGCACCAACGGCCAGACCGTGGCCAGCGAGCACATCTCGCTCTTCCGCGACATCAGCTGGCTGGACGTCGGCAAGGTCGGCTCGGTGCTCGTGTTCGTCTTCGTGATCACGGCGATGTCGAACGGCGTGAACCTCACCGACGGCCTCGACGGCCTGGCCACGGGCGCGTCGGTCCTGGTGCTCGGTGCGTACGCGCTGATCGGCTTCTGGCAGTACCGGCACTGGTGCGCCGACGACGACGTACGCCCGCGCGAACGACTACTGCTACCAGGTCCGGGATCCCCTGGAGATCGCCATGATCGCGGCGGCGGCGGCCGCCGCCTGCGTGGGCTTCCTGTGGTGGAACACGTCCCCGGCGCGGATCTTCATGGGTGACGTGGGCTCGCTCGGGCTCGGCGGCCTGATCGGCGGGCTCGCGGTGGCAACCCGCACCACGCTGCTGTCGATCATGATCGGCGGGCTCTTCGTCCTCATCACGACGACCTGGGTGATCCAGATCGTCTCGTTCCGGACCACCGGCAGACGTGTCTTCCGGATGGTGCCGTTGCACCACCACTTCGAGCTGGGCGGCTGGAGCGAGATCAATATCGTGGTCAGGTTCTGGATCGTGGCCGGCGTCTGCGTGGCGGTCGGCCTGGGCCTGTTCTACTCGGACTTCCTGGCGGTCGTAGGATAAGGCCCGTCGAGGACCGTCCACATAGGATTACCATCGCATCGAGTCCCTTCTTGCTTCTCCGGCCGCTGACGGTAATATCTCCGTGTTTTGGCGTGCAACGGGGAGGAAGACCCACATGCGATGGAAGATTCCGGCCGGCGTCCTAGTGGCGCTGGCCTTTTTGATTCCGGCGGCACCGGCGAGTGGCTCACACCGAACGGCCCGGCCTCAACGAGTCCTGCCAAACGGTCGAGCGCAAGGTATACAAGGACATCCGCAAGCTTGTCACCATCGACCTGGATACCGCCACCAATGTCGAGATACGGGTGTTGGCCGCCCAGATCCTGGCCGCGGCAAATGCCGACTCGTTGCCCGTTTTGCCTCGCGCGATGCAGGAGCGACTGGACGGCACCGCGGAGGATCTGCGCGCGTTCCTCAAGTCGGACGTGCGGAATGCCTGGTCAGCGGATCTGCGGCTCCAGGTGGTCCGGACGTTGACGGACGCTGGCGCCAACGTGAAGGCGGCCGCGCAGAAGGTGCTCGACGAGGGGTCCATCGACGCCTACCTGGCTTACCTGAACAACGGCCTGTACGCCGCACGTGCCCTTGACTGCGCGTCTGCGCCCACACCGACACCGACACCGACACCCGAGCGCCACGACGCCCGTCGCGCCGACCCCTACCTCCTCCGGCGGCCTGGACGCTCCGCGGCGGCGAAGGCGGTGGGCTGCCCGATGACCGGTGCCGACACCGCGACCGTGGCCGGCATCGGCGGTGCGCTTCTGCTCCTCGGCGGCGCGGGCTACCTGATCGGACGCCGACGCCGTTCCCGCTTCGTGGCATAGCGCACTCGTCGCGCCCGGCCCGATGCTTCGTCGGGCCGGGCGCGACCGTAAGATCGCCGATCCAGTGGATGTCGCGTGGCTCACATCCCGATCAAAATCCGAGCATGGATTCCTGGCTGACCACCGTGGGACTTCCGATCGCTCTGGCGATCGTCATGCTCGGCCTCGGGCTCGGGCTGTCGATCGCGGATTTCCGGCGCATCGCGACGTACCCCTTGCTCATGCTCATCGCCCTCGTCTGCCAGGTCATCCTGCTGCCCGCGGTCTGCTTCGGGCTCGTCCTCGCCTTCGGCCTGGAGCCAGAGTTAGCGGTCGGCATGATGCTGCTCGCCGCGTCACCTGGCGGCACGACCGCGAACCTCTTCAGTCACCTCTTCGGCGGCCACGTCGCCGTGAACGTCACGCTGACCGCCGTCAACTCGGTCCTGGCGGTCGTGACGCTACCGGTGGTCGTAAACCTGTCGACCGCCTACTTCCGGCCCGACAGCCAGGCGGTCGGACTCCAGGTCGACAAGGTGCTTCAGGTGTTCGCCATCGTTCTCGTTCCGGTCGCCCTCGGCATGGTGATCCGGTCGCGCTTCACCGGCTTCGCCGACCGCCTCGCGACGCCGGTCAAAATCGTCTCCGCGGTCGTGCTGGTCGCGGTCATCACCGGTGCCATCATCAACGAGCGCGCCAACCTCGCGGACTACTTCATCGCCGTCGGCGCCATCGTCCTGATCTTCAACCTCATCAGCCTGGCCATCGGGTACGGCGCACCGCGGCTGGCCGGAATGGGCAAGCCCGAGTCCATCGCCGCGGGGATGGAGATCGGCATCCACAACAGCACGCTCGCCATCGCCATCGCGGTCAGCCCGGCCCTGCTCGACAACACCCGGATCGCCATCCCAGCCGCCGTGTACGGCGTCGTCATGTTCTTCACCGCGGCGGCCTTCGGCTACCTGGTGACCCGCCGGAAAGAACCCGCCGACGGCGGAACTCGGGCCGACCACTCGTCGACGGCTTTCTCCTGAACGCCTTCGGCGTGGCGCCTCAGTTCGTGGTCGAGGGCGGCAGGGCCTTGACGAGTGCGGTCGCCGTTTGCCACGCCTTCTCTTCGGCGGCGGCGGTGATGTCCGTCGGGGAGTTCGCCTTGCGTGAGCGGAGCGCCAGCGCTTCGATGCTGATCAGCAACGGACCGTGGGCGAAGGCCAGCTTCACGTCGCCGGGCAGGTAGTCCGCGCTCGCTTCGATGTCCGAGTTGACGCGCTTCACCGTCGCCGTGGTCAACCGCGCCTGCGTCGAACCGATCGCCACCGTTCGGGAGTCCCTCCGGGCGGTCGCCCTGCCGATGGTGAGCGCGAAGTCGGCCTGGGAACAGGGCGCCGCCCGTACCTTGGCCATCGCCGCGGCGGCCGCGGCGTCGTCGTGCAGGTGGAACACCCGGACCTCCATGATGGTCTTCGGGACGCGCACGCTGCTGATCGAGGTCACGGGGTTGACGTCGATGGCCGCAGACCAGTCGGCGTCAAGCGGGAGCCAGTCGACGTACCCCGGCGCATCCCTGTCGGCGACGAGCAGGTCACAGGTCGCGTGCGACGAACCGCCCGGCTCGATCTCGCTCTGGTCGACCACGTCACCGAAGCCGCCCTCGTCGATCACCCGACCGACCGTCCTCATCAGCGCCTCAGGCCCGGCTAACGAGGGCGACGGCGCCACACTCACCGAAGGCATCGGAATCGGCGCCGGCGCCGGCGCCGCCACACATCCGGAAAGTCCGGCCACCAGCACCACGCTCACGAAAACGGCTGCCCCACGCATCCACACACCCGCACTCATCGATCCCCCGTTCCCCGTCCGGCCGGAGCATACTTCTTCGGCTGGCAGGCGGAGCTGAGCCGGGCTCTCGGCGGCTCAGCGGTAGAACGAGACCCGGGGGTCGAGGGCGATGGCCAACAGTTGCTCGACGGTCAACACCGCGCCCGCTGGGCTCTCCAGGTAGACGCTGACCATGGATCCGTCCGGCTGGTCGACCCGCATGCCGATGACCACACGGCCCGGCGCCGGCCCGACGAGCGTGGTGGTCACCACGCGTTCGCCGCCGGGTCCCTCCGTTTCCACGCAGGACCTCTCGGGCTCGGCGATGGGCGTGGGCAGCAGTGGCCGGGCCCCGGGGTCTTCGTTGGGCCCGTCGCAGAAGGAGTCCTCGATCAGGCGCTCCAGGGAGACGCTGATGTTGCCCTGCTTGCCCGCCACCTGGATGGCCAGCGGCGTCGGCATGTCGTAGAAGAACCTCGCCGGATAGGTGCCGCCGGTCCCGGTCGGGCTGGCGGGCACGTTCCGGCGAATGACGTTGGGCACGCCACCGAGGTGCACACCCGGCACGGCGTCGCGGATCGCCCGCGGAATGGCGGATTTCAGGCGAGCGATGGCGTGCGCGGCGCTTTCCTTGGATTCGACCCCGCGCAACGTCGAGGGCCGGGGGTCGGGCGCCGCTGAGGTGGTCGGCGCCGGTGTCACCGGAGAGACTGCCACCTGCCCCGACGAGGGCGCTCGCCCTGACGCGACGGCGAAGCCGCCCGCCGTCGCCGCGGCGATGACCACGAGCCCGCCGGCGATCGCCCCGAGACGCTGGAGCGCGATCCTGCGGCGGGCCCGGCCGATCAGGGCGTCCACGGTGTGCCGCGGCGGCGGCTCGGGCGGAATGGTGGCGTCGAAGAGAGTCCGGTAGCTCATGGCACCTGCCTGATCTGTGTGGGTGTCAACGACAGTGCGCGCAGGGTCTCGAGCCCGCGCGCGGTCTGGCTCTTGACCGTGCCGAGCGAGACGCCGAGCACGTCCGCGGTCTCCTCGACGGACAGGTCGCAATAGAAGCGGAGGACGAGCACGGCCCGCCGGCGCGGCCCGAGCCGGGCGAGGTAGGAGTCCAGGGTCAGCCGGTCGACGCTGCCCGTGTCGGTGGCGTCGACGGCGCCGTCGGCCGGGAGCTCGTCGACCAGGTGCTCGCGGCGCCACGGCCGGCGCCGCCAGCCCGGCATCCGCGCGCTCACGTAGTCGCGGAACGCCGCCTCGTCCGAGGCCGTCATGCGGTTCATCTCCACCTCATGCTCTTAGGACGGACGCGGTGGCCGCCGAGGTTGCCGGTGCGGTCTGGACATGCGCTGTCACCATGACGGCCACAGACGGGGGAGGGCCAGCGTGCAGATCATCGAAGTCACCGAACTTGCGGTGCGGTCGGCGGTCATTCGCCTACGGCGCACCGGGACGCCGCTCCAGTTCGTGCTCTATCCGATGATTCACATGGCCGAACCCGCGTTCTACGCGGCGGTGACCAGGCGGCTCAAGCAGGCCGATGTCGTCGTGGTCGAGGGGGTCGGCGGCGGCAGGAGAAAGCATTCACTGCTCGTCGGAGCGCTCACCCTCAGCTACACGGTGCTGAAGTTCAACCGCCGCGCGCAGCTCGTCCAGCAGGACATCGACTACCGGGCCCTCGGCGTGCCCATCGTGCATCCCGACGTCAGCCTCGAGGAGTTCACGGACGACTGGCGGCGGGTCCCGCTCACCCACCGCGCCATGATGTGGCTCGCGCTGCCGGCCATCGTGCTGGCCCGGCTGTTCGGCGGCTCCCGAGCGGTCTGGTCGAAGTCGATGGAGACCAACGGCCTCCCGCTGACGCACAAGGAGGAAGAGCTCAACGACCTGCCGCCCGAGTTGGAGGCCGCCTTCGCCGGACAGCGCGACGACCGCCTCGTCGCCGCACTCTGCCGCTTGCACGAGGAGCGCGGCCACGAGGACATCGAGGTGGCCGTCGTCTACGGCGCCGGACACACGGCCGCCGTCGTAGCCGGCCTCCAGAAGCGGTACGGCTACCGCCCGCGCTCGGCCGACTGGCTCACCATCACCGACCTGTGACCAGCCAGCCGGCCAGGCACTCGGATCCCGAGCGTGTCATATGTTCAGCAGGCCGCCGTTGCGTAGGGCGTCGTCCTTGATCGCGATGAGATTCGCGGAGACGTACGGGATGTTGTGCGTCTGGTGCCATTCACTCGGGAAGTACGTGACCAACCGCGACGCCTGGAATCGGCATTTGATTTCCGGCACGAACCGAGAGTAGTTGGCGTCCGTGAAGTACCAGAACGAGTTTTCGTTGTAGAACGCCACATGCGTCGGATCCTGGTAGGCGCCCCGACCGTCGGTGCTGGGGGTCAGCGACAACAGCATCCCGTTCGGCGCGAGCAGCCGGTACAACTCGTTGAACAGTGCGATTTTGTCCGGAATGTGTTCCAGGAAATCCACGGCCCGAATGACCCCGACGCTGTTATCCGGCAGATCGACTCCCTTCGTCACGTCGCAGACCATGTCGACGCCCGCCCCGTCGTGGTAGTCCAGACCGAGATAACCTTCCGGCTTGTTGTGGGCCGCACCCAGGTCGAGCGCCAGGAGTCCCTGCCGCCGCGACCAGGCCAGCGCATTCTGTTGAATGTTCCGGTCGTAGATCTCCACCGTACGCTGCTGGATACGGGCGTTGAAATCCGGAATGCGCTGCGTGTTCTTGGCATGCATGCGCTGCAGGTACAGGCATTTCTGAATGTGATGGAACTCGCTCACCTGGTACATCCGAGCCATGAGATCGGCGTCGTCCGCGACGTCGAGCGACTCGTCGTATCCGCCGACCTTCTCGTAGATGTCCCGGCGGAAGGCCCGCACGTGGTTCGGCGCGTACCAGATGTAGCTCACATTGTGCGGCGTCGGCGGCAACGCCCGGCAGACCAGCACCTCGCGGCCGTCCACCTTCTCGTCGTAGTGCCGCCAGCCGAACGAACTCGCGAAACGGTCTTCGCAGCGGCTGCCGTCCTCCTGGATCTGCGCGGTGTCGCTGTAGACGAACCCCACCTCCGGATTGGAGTCGAAGGCGTCGACGATTTCTTGCAGACAGTCGCTGCTGAGCAGATCGTCGTCGTCAAGCTCGACCAGGATGTCCCCGGCAGCCTCGGCGCAGGCGTACCCCTTCACGGCGCCAACGCCGTTCAGGTTGTCCTGGACAATGAGCCGGATCCGATCGTCGTGCCTCTCGGGCCGCCAACGAGACCCCTGGTTGAGAATGACCACCCATTCCCAGTCCGTGAAAGTCTGCGCGACCAGGGATCGGAAACATTCGTCGATGAAACGGGTGCGGTTGCTCCCCGTGAAGACCGTTACGCGCGGTGTGTGCATTGAGCCGATCACCTATCCGCCGGAGCCGAGGACGGAGCGGTCGGGGCCGCGCGGTACTTCGCCGGAACGGCCGAGGCGAGCCCTTTGTCCAGCCGGATCGCCGCGTTGAAGGCGTCCCGCGCTTCCGCGTCGTCACCGGACTTGGACAGCAGTATGCCCAGTCGGAGGTAGGCGGTTGACGACTTGTCGTCGATCGACACGACCTTGCGGTAGATGTCCATCGACGTCGTCGGGGCCTTACTTTCCAGCGCGATGGCCTTGTTGTAAAGGGCCGGCTTGTAGTTGGCGTCGGCCTCCAACGCCTTGTCGTAGTTGCTGATCGCCTCGTCGGCCTGGTTGCGCGACTGGGCGATGAAGCCCAGGTTGAACCAGGCGAACTTGTTGTTGGCCTCGGCGGCCAGCACCTTCTCGAAGGTGGCCTTCGCCGCGTCGAAGTTGCCGGCTTGGCCCTGCTCGACACCGAGCTTCAGCAGGTCCGCCGGCGCGGTTCCGGTGTCCGCCGTTCGCCTTGTCGCTGTTGCCGGCGTTGCTCGTCTGCGGCTTCTCGGCAGGCTTCTCGCTGCATGCCGCGACTCCGGTCAGCAGGACCGCACCACAGGCGAGTGACCCGAATATCTGACGCATGCTCATTTCTCCTCCTTGACGGTAACGGGGCGGTCCGACTTGCTGTTCGGCCGGCTGGCCTTGCTACTGTTGGCCGTCGCCCGGCCCGACGTGTTGGCCGGAGCCGCTCAACGCCACCGGTGCGCTGAGCGAGATGCAGGACACCCAGATGTCGGCGCCTCCGCCGGTAAAGGTGAACTGGTAGCCACTGGTCGAGAGCGGCTGGATCAGCACCGGGTTGACGCCCGCACCCGAGAGCTGATATCCGGTTCCGACAGCAATGTCTCCGGGCTCGCATCCGAAATTGACGGGGGTGTCCGCGATCACGGTCAGCGGGCCCTGAATGTAGGCGGCCTGGATTCCGTTGCCCGCCACTCCCTGCGGGCCCTGGGCGCCCGTGTCGCCCTGCGGTCCCTGGTACGCCTTGCAAGCCGTGTGCGCCTTGGGTCTGCCCTGTGCGCCTTGGGAACCTTGGGCCCTTGGCGCCGGTGTCGCCCTGCGCACCCTGTGCGCCTTGGAACCCTTGGGCGCCTTGCGCGCCTGCGTCACCTTGCGGGCCTTGCGCGCCGGTGGCGCCTTGGACCTTGCGCCTTGAGCGCCTTGCAGTCCCTGGGCTCCGGTGTCACCTTGCGCGCCGGTGTCGCCTTGGGTACCTTGCGGCCCTTGGACCCCGGTGCCACCTTGCGCGCCTTGAGCTCCCGCAGCGCCTTGGAATCCCTGGGCTCCGGTGTCACCTTGCGGGCCTTGGGCGCCGGTGTCGCCTTGGGCTCCGGTGTCAGCCTTGGGGCCCTTGGGCCCCGGTGCGCACCTTGCGCGCCTTGAGCTCCCGCAGCGCCCTGGAATCCCTGGGCTCCGGTGTCGCCTTGCGGGCCTTGGGCGCCGGTGTCGCCCTGGGCTCCGGTGTCACCTTGGGGCCCTTGGACCCCGGTGCCACCTTGCGCGCCGGTGTCGCCCTGGGTACCTTGCGGCCCTTGGACCCCGGTGCCACCTTGCGCGCCTTGAGCTCCCGCAGCGCCCTGGAATCCCTGGGCTCCGGTGTCGCCCTGGGCTGCCGGTGTCACCTTGGGGCCCTTGGACCCCGGTGCCACCTTGCGCGCCTTGAGCTCCCGCAGCGCCTTGAAGTGCCCTGGGCGCCGGTGTCACCTTGCGAGCCTTGGGTCGCCCTGGTGTCACCTTGCGGCCCTTGGACCCCGGTGCCACCTTGCGCGCCTTGAGCGCCCGCAGCGCCTTGGAGTCCTTGGGCTCCGGTGTCACCTTGCGAGCCTTGGGCGCCGGTGTCGCCCTGAGTACCTTGGGGCCCTTGGACCCCGGTGCCACCTTGCGCGCCTTGAGCGCCCGCATCGCCTTGAGTCGCCCTGGGCTCCGGTGTCGCCTTGCGTGCCTTGAGCGCCCGTGTCGCCTTGCGTACCTTGCGGCCCTTGGACGCCCGGTGTCACCTTGCGCGCCTTGAGCGCCCACGTCACCCTGGGACTCCCTGAGTGCCCTGGGCGCCGGTGTCCCCCTGAGCACCTTGCGTGCCTTGAGCCCCCGTGTTGCCCTGCGCGCCTTGGGCGCCGGCGTCTCCTTGCGCACCTTGGACACCTGGAACACCTTGAGATCCCTGGGCGCCGGTGTCACCTTGAGCGCCTTGAGCTCCCGCGTCACCCTGGACACCCTGAGTCCCCTGTGCACCTTGGGCTCCGGTATCGCCCTGGGCGCCCTGAGTGCCTGGAGCGCCTTGGGCGCCGGCGTCTCCCTGCGCACCTTGGACACCTGGAACACCTTGAAATCCCTGGGCGCCGGTGTCACCTTGAGCGCCTTGAGCTCCCGCGTCACCCTGGACACCCTGAGTCCCCTGTGGACCTTGGGCTCCGGCATCGCCCTGGGCACCCTGACTGCCTGGAGCGCCTTGGGCCCCGGTGTCTCCCTGCGCACCTTGGACACCTGGAACACCTTGAAATCCCTGGGCGCCGGTGTCACCTTGAGCGCCTTGAGCGCCCACGTCCCCCTGGACACCCTGGACTGCCCTGAGTCCCCTGCGGACCTTGGGTGCCGGTGTCGCCCTGAGAACCTTGAGCGCCGGTGTCGCCCTGGGCACCCTGAATGCCTTGCGGGCCCTGCGGCGCCCGGCGTCGCCTTGAGCGCCTTGAGGGCCCGCGTCGCCCTGGGCGCCCTGATGTCCCTGAGGGCCATGCGAGCCGTGCGGTAGCCTTGTCCTTGTCGTGCCCACCGTGTGGACCCTGCCATCCCTGCGGGCCGTAGTCCGGTGGCTCTGCGGGGTGTTGGTCCCACGAATCGTCAGGTCCGCCGTCGTCCTTCCGGACCGTCGACCAGGACGAGGGCCACCCTCCGTACTGGCCGAGCGGACCAGCCGCACCGATGTGCACGCCCTGGGTAGCGGGTTTCGCTTCCACGGGCTGCGCCGCGGCTGCGGGCCCACCCGTCATCCCTACTGCCAGCAGGGCAGAACTCAGCCCTGAAGCGGCGCGGCCACGCTTCAGGCCTCGCCGCAGCCGTCGGTTGTTGCTCATGCCCCCTCCAGAGAGCTGGTCCGGGAAACCCCCAGAACTACTTACAAGTGACTTAACGCCATCTTCTTGGCGATTCGCAGCGTATCCAGACGGTCATGCGAATGAGAGAGGTTTTACCCGAATCGGGTGGAGTCTGGAGCAAAGCGTATTTCCCTCATGAAAAGGAGCGTCCGCAACGGCCCCAGGGCACAGGCGTCCCGAGACCGACCTCGTGCGGGAGGTGAGGCCGAAGTCGGCGGTGTACGTTGCGACGAGCGTGGGGCCGAGGTCGATCGCGATGCAGCCGACCTCGTGCAGGAATCGGTGCTTGTCGACGTTGGACAGCCACCGCAGCACCTCCAGCGGCACTGCGTGCGCCAGCTGGCCGCCGTGGTACGGCTGCACCCGCTTGATCATGTCCCACACGTCAGCCGCCACAAGCGGCCGCTTCTTCGCCACCTTCTGGTGCCGGCGCCCCGCTGGCGCCGCGGTCGCCCTCTGCCACATTGGAGAGCAAGGGCTCGTCGTGTTCGCTGACGTCCAACGCGTCGTCGCCGAGCGAACGCCTCCTTGAACCCGACGGGCCCGTCCGCATGCGCTCGTCCGAGCTCAGTTCTGCATCGCGCTGTCGGTCGAAGCGGGCTCCGAGCCGCGCTCGGGGGCATCAGTCGGCAGCCGGGCGGACTCGCGTTGTTCGTCCTGTGCCGCGCAGGCCTTGTGGTCCATGGCCTTGTGGGACATCTCCACCTGGTGGCCGACCAACCCGAAACAAGCCGGTCCACCTCATGCTCTTAGGACGGACGCGGTGGCCGCCGAGGTTGCCGGTGCGGTCTGGACATGCGCTGTCACCATGACGGCCACAGACGGGGGAGGGCCAGCGTGCAGATCATCGAAGTCACCGAACTTGCGGTGCGGTCGGCGGTCATTCGCCTACGGCGCACCGGGACGCCGCTCCAGTTCGTGCTCTATCCGATGATTCACATGGCCGAACCCGCGTTCTACGCGGCGGTGACCAGGCGGCTGCGGTACGGCTACCGCCCGCGCTCGGCCGACTGGCTCACCATCACCGACCTGTGACGGACGCTCGTAGCTCCCCTTCCGCTTCGTCGAGCCGACCGGTCAGGCGTGTCAAACCCAGCACCACTCGAGGAGCCGGGTCACCACCGAGCGGGATGGCCCTCCCTCCGCAGGGGGAGGTGGCCCGGCGCGCTCGTTCCTACCGTGAGCGGCATGCGAAGAGATGAGCAGCTTGACGGTGCCGCGCCGCCACTGTCGGCGACCGCCGGACCAACAGCATCGCGTCTGCTCGCGGTAAGGGCCAGCCGCCCACGTTTCGGACGAGGCAACGACGGGCTGCTGGTCGAGTGTCGGGCGCGTCGCCGCGTACGGCGCGGCGTTCGCGATGGCGCCCTACTTCGTGATGAAGATCTTCTGGACGATCGACGGACTGCGCGGCGGCGGATTGCACGAACAAGCCTGGAGCCACCTTGACTGGGCGGCCGTCAACGCGTTGACGGTGGCGATGTCGGGACTGGCCATCCTGCTCGGCCTCGCGCTGGCGCAGCGGTGGGGCCGGCGGGTGCCAGCCTGGCTGATGCTGCTTCCGGGTTGGATCGGGATGGGTTTCCTGGTGCCGATGATCCCGCTCATCCCGCTTCTTGCCCTGGTGAGCGTGGACACCGGCGCCACCGCCGTGGAGCCGCAGATGGCTGCCTGGGAAGTCGGTCTGCTGTCGGTATCGTTCGTCGGTTTCGCGCTCGGTATGGCGATCGCCGCTCCGGCCTACGCGGTACGGCGATGGCCGGAGGCATTCTCCGGCAGGACTGTCGCTGAGCGGCGCGGCGTGTGTGTCACGTTAGCCCGATTGGCGGCGGCGCTCTGCGTCGCCCTCGGCCTGCCGCAATTGTTCTGGGCCCTGGGTGCGACGTTCGGGCTGAACGGGGCGACTCTCGACAGCCGCGACGCACAGTGGCACCTGCTCAACGCCAACAGTGGAGTGTGGGCGTTGATCGCCGCGTGGGGCGCCTGGACGCTGACCCGCCGTGCCGGCCGGGTACCCCTGCTGCTGTCGTGGGTGGCTTCCGGGTTCCTGTTCGCGTGGGGTTCGTGGAAGGCGGTCTTCTCGTTCGCGGTGACGTCGGAGTTCCCGCCGCCGGAGCAGCCCTGGATTCTGACGCTGCAAAACCACTTCGGCGCGGTTGCCGGGCTGCTGATCCTGGTCGTGGTCGTACTGACGGTGTCCGACCGAGCTGAGCGGAGTCCCGCGCTGTGGGGCCCCGCGCCGAATGCCACGTGATAGGGAACATCCGCCCAGCCACGGGTCCGGTCTGTCTTCGGCACACTCGCGACAGGGGATTGACTTGTCAGGCAGTTCCGCTCTTTCTCCCCGATCAGTTGCCGCTCCTCGAGTCCGGCCGTGGGCGCTGGCCTGCGTCGTGTTCGTCGTCGCTGAGGTGGCTCTGCGGGCGTACTGGATAGCGGGTGGCCGGTGGGGGTACACCGCCTGCGACCGCACCGAACTGGTCGATCCGGCGGGCGGATGCGGCGCGGACCGGGTCGAGACGCTGCCGTTCTGGGCGGGGTGGGGAGCGGTGGGAGTCGGTGCCGCCCTCGCGGTCCTGGTCGGGTGCGCGGTCCGGTTCCCCGGCCGTTACTCGGTGGCCGGCAGTTGGGCGGCGGCCGCGATACTTCTGGTCCTCGCGTTCCCGCTGCACCTGCTCTTCGAGATCCCCGCGGCGTTGGCGGGACGCCCCTCGGACTGGCGGGACCTCGGTGCCCGACTCGCGCTGGTGACCGGAGGTCTGCTGTTCGCCCGGCTCGCGAACGCGTCCGGTCCCCCACGCGGACCGGTGACTCCCGGCTATCGGCCGGTGCCGAGGTGGACGCGCCTCTGGGCGTACGTGGCCGTTGCGCTGCCGGTGGTCGGCTGGGCGGTGCCGCACGGGCTCTGGGTGCTCGGCGTTCCATTCGGTATTCCGCAGGGGAAACTGGATGAGATCCACCGCGACCTCTCGACCTCGACCGGCGTGGCGATCACCCTCGTTCCGCCCCTCGCCGGCCTGCTCGTTCTCGGACTGGCACAGCGGTGGGGGCAGCAGTTCCCGCGCTGGGTGCCGGGACTGCGCGGGCGACCGGTTCCCCGGCTGCTCGCGGTGATCCCAGCCGGGGTGGTGGCCCTCGCGCTGGTCACCTACGGCGTGCTGAGCGTCGCGGTGCTCTTGAGGCAGGTGGTCGCGCGGGACACCCACTGGTCGGATGTGTGGGATGAGTGGGCAACCACCGCCACGCTGCTGGTCTTCCTCGGCTGGGGAGTGGCGCTCGGTGTCACCACTGCCGGCTATGCCCGCACCACCGGCCTGGTGGGGAGCGGACAACGAACACCGGCCTCCCGCAGTGCGGCGCCGGAGGCACCGAGCACATCCCGCGCCTCAACGGCTTCGACGATCGGAGACCGGAGCACTCATGATCCCCACTGATCCTGGTCCTACCTGGGCCGCCGCCCCGTCACGTTGGGCCGTCTGGGCCGCCTATGCTGTCCCGCTCTGCGTCCTGCCGTCCGCGCTCTGGCGACTGTCCCTCGTGTTCACCGACGATGCCGTCACCACGTGGTACATGATCTTCCTGTCCACCCTGTCGATGGGGCTGGCCCTGTTGACACTCGGGTTGGTGCACCGCTGGGGACAACAGGTGCCCAACTGGGTGCCGCTGCTAGGAGGCCGGTGGATCCCGGCGCGCCCCGTCGTGATCGTCGCGTTGACCGGCGGCTCGCTGCTCGTGGGGATCTGCGTGTACTTCGTCCTGAACCAGACGTTCCACTTCGTGCCGCGCGGCTGGGTCGGTGTCGCCCACGACGAACCGGCGCATCCCGTTCCCGGCTGGGAGGTGCTCCGGTACTACGCCCCGCTGATCGCATGGGGCCCCCTCGTCATCAGCGTGGCCACCGACTACCGCCGACGCGTCACCCCAATGCGAGCACCGTGACGACGGCCTGACCCGGCCAGCGCCCGACGCCGAGCTTCGGCCGGCGCCCGCACGCGATGCTCAACGCCCGATTCCTCGCAACCCTGGCGCCACGCGTCGGCGAGAAGGACGGCCCGGCCCGCGCCGCTCTGGCCGGCGCCCACCTGCCAGCAGCGGCGAGCGCTCTGAGCTGCCGTTGGGCATGGATTCATATCGGAGGGAGGGGATTTGAGCTCCCACGACTTAGGGCGGCTCGATGCCGCCGTCGGGGCGGCGGATTCGGGTTGACCAGCGTTCGTGGCCGTAGTGCCGTGGCGGGTACTTGGCCGCCGCCTTCTCGTCGAGGTCGATGCCCCAGCCCGGTGCGTCCGACGGTGTCAGGTAGCCGTTCGACGGCCGCAGCGTGCCCGGGAAGACCTCGTGCACCTCCTCGGCGTACACGTGTCCTTCCTGGATGCCGAACGCGTGGCTGGACACGTCGAGCGCCAGATTGGCGGCCATCCCGACCGGTGACACGTCGGCGGGGGAGTGCCAGGCGGTCCGCACCCCGGCCAGCTCCGCGAGCGCGGTCAGCTTGCGGGCCGGCGTCAGGCCGCCGATCGCCGAGATGTGCAGCCGCAGGAAGTCGACGCCGCCCGCGGTGACCAGGCGGGCCGCGTCGGGCACCGAGCCGACCTGCTCGCCGGCCGCGATCGGCACCGGCGCCGCCGAGCGCAGCTCCGGCAGCCGGTCGTAGTGCTCCGGCGCGATCGGGTCCTCGACGAAGAACAGCCGGTACGGCTCCAGCGCCCGGCACAGCACCAGCGCCTGCTTCACCGTCAGTCGACTGTGGACGTCATGGAGCAGCGACACCTCGTCGCCCAGGGCGTTGCGGGCCGCCGCGAACAGCTTCGGGGTTGCCGCGAGATACTGCTCGACGTCCCAGCCGTCAGGGTACGGCGAGCCGGGATAGCCGCCCGGGATGCCCGGCGCGCCATAGGTGCCGACGCCCGGGCCGCCGGTCTGCAGCCGCACGTGGCGCAGGCCCTGGCCGATCAGCGCGTGCGCGTGGTCGATGGTGTCGCCGATCGTCGCGCCGCTGGCGTGCAGGTAGATGGGCACTGAGGCGCGGACCCGGCCGCCCAGCAGCTCGTAGACCGGCATCCCGGCCCGCTTGCCGGCGATGTCCCACAGCGCCATGTCCAGTCCGGACAGGGCGTTGTTGAGGACCGGGCCGTTCCGCCAGTACGACGAGAGGTGCACCATCCGGGTGATGTCCTCGATGTCGGCGGGGTGCCGGCCCACCACGAGCTCCGCGATGTGCGCGACCGTGGCCGCGACCGCGTCGGCGCGCTGGGTGAAGGTGGCGCAACCCAGGCCGTACAACCCGTCGTCGGAGGTGTCGACCCGGACCACGACGAGCGTCGCCTCGGGCGCGGTGACGATCGCCCGCACGCCGGTGATCCGCAGACCGTCCCGGGCCGCCCAGGGCGGCTGGGTCTCCACCATCGTCATACCGGCTCCTCCTCGTTCAGCGGACGTGAGCCTAACGGGAGCGGACGCGCCGCCGTGAAGCCCAGCAACCGCCGGGCCGGCTCCAGCGCCACCGGGACCGTCCGTCCCGGAAAACGGGCCCGCAGCGGCACCGACGGCAGGAACGCCGCCAGCAGGTCCTCGGTCGGATAGGGCGCCAGTGTCTCGGGCGCGGCGACGAACAGCACGTGCGCACCGGCCGGCGCCGCCGAAAGCCCCAGCAGACAGGCCGCCGCCGCGTCGTCGACGTGCAGGTAGGCCCACAGCTCCGCCGCGCCCGACGCCGGGTCGGCGCGGAACTCGTCGGAGCGCCGGGCCAGCCGATCACCCCCGCCCAGGAAGGGGAAGCGCAGGGCGGTCACCGCCATCCCGTGCCGGCGGGCGACCATCGCCGCGGTGGCCTCGTCGGTCTGTTTCGACAGCGCGTACGGGTCGGAGACCTGCAACGGGTGCCGCAGGTCGACCGGCAGATACAGCGGGCGCAGCGGCACCTGTGCCCAGGCCAGCCCGAGCACCGACATGCTGCTGGCCAGCACCACGCGCCGGACCCCGGCCAGTGCCGCGGATTCCAGCACGACGAAGGTCGCCCGGGTGTTGCCGCCGAACACGGCCAGCGGGGTGTCGAGCGTCGGCGCCGGGATCGCGGCGAGGTGGATGACCCCGTGGACGTCCGCCAGCGCCCGCCGCACCACCGCCGGGTCGCCGGCGTCGCCGATCACGACCCGGTCGGCCGGCAGGTCGCCGGGGTCGCTCCGGTCCAGTGCCGTGGCCGGCACACCGGCCAACGCCAGCGCGGAGAGCACGGCCCGGCCGAGCAACCCGGCGGCCCCCGTGACCAGCACCCGCTCAGTTCTTGACAGCACCGGACAACCCGTTGACGAAGTACCGCTGCAGCGCCAGGAACAGCACGATGACCGGGATGACCAGGATCAACGAACCCGCCATGATCTCGTTGTACGAGGGCACCGTGCCGGACGCCAGCCGCTCCAACGCGAGCGGCAGTGTGTACCGGGACTCGTCGTTCAGTGATACCCGGGTGAGCACGTACTCGTTCCAGGTCGGCACCGCGGTCAGCACGCCGATGGTGACCAGGGTCGGCCGGGCCAGCGGCAGGTAGACCCGCCAGAAGATCCGCAGCTCGCCGGCGCCGTCGGCGGTCGCGGCGTCGTGCAGGTCCAGCGGCACCGCGCGGAACGCGTTGGTCAGCATCAGCACCGCCAGCGGCGCGGTGCCGTTGACGAAGGGCAGGACCAGGCCGATGTGCGTGCCCAGGATGCCGAGCCGGTTCTCCAGGATGGTCAGCGGGAGCAGCACGGTGATGCTCGGGACGAACAGCAGCGCGACGAAGAACCAGAACACGAAGCGCCGGCCCGGGAAGTCGATCATCGCGAACGCGTACCCGGCCAGGCTGTAGACGACCAGCACGCCGATCACTGTCAGGCCGGTGACCTGCAGGCTGTTGAGGAAGTAGTCGAAGAAATGCAGCCGGCTCCAGGTGTCGGCGAGCGTCTCCAGGGTGGGCCGCCGCGGGATCAGGTGGCCGCCGGCCAGGATCTCCAGTCGGTCCTTGAAGGCGCCGGAGACCATCCAGACGAACGGGTAGAGGCTGACGGCCGCGTACACGGTCAGCGCGAGGTAGGCGACGAGCGCGCCGGGCCGCCTCATCGCTGGCCCCGCAGCAGCCGGGTGTTGACCACGGCGAGCAGCAGCGCGGCCAGGAAGATCAGCCAGCCCAGCGCGCTGGCGACACCGAGCGTGGGGGACAGGCTCTGGAAGAACGCCTGCTGGTACGCCTTGAGGCCGAGCACGTCGGTGTGTCCGGCCGGGCCCGCCGTTCGTCATGATCAGGAAGATCTGGAATCCCTGCATCGTGTCGCGCAGGCTGAGCAGCACGATCGCCACGGTGATCGGCACGAGCAGTGGCCAGGTGATGTGCCGCAGCCGGCGGACCGGGCCGGCGCCGTCGAGCGACGCCGCCTCGATCACCGCCGGGTCGATCGACTGCAGGCCGGCCAGGTAGAGCAGCATCGCGACCGGCACGCTGCCCCAGATCATGATGACGATCAGGGTCGGCAGCGCGGTGTCCGGATCGGCGAGGAAGCCCTGCGGTCGGGCCAGGCTGCCCAGGCCGACCGCCCGCAACGCCAGGTTGACGGCGCCCTCGGGCTCGAGCACGTAGCGCCAGGCGTAGTAGACCGCGATGCCGGCCGTCACGTACGGCAGGAAGAAGATCGACCGTAGCATGCCGCGCAGCCGGGTGATGCCGTTGAGCAGGGTCGCCAGCGGCAACGCGATCAGCGACCGTGCCGAACGAGACGACGACCATCGCGAGACCGGTGTTCAGCGCCGCGTTGCGCATCTCGGGCGCCAGGCGCGGGTCGGCGTAGAGCAGGTCCCGGTAGTTCTGCAGCCCGACCCAGTCCCAGCTCGGCGAGAAGCCGTTCCACTTGGCGAAGCTGAGCCCGAAGCTGTAGACGAGCGTGTAGAGCCCCATCACCAGGAAGAGCACGACCGCGGGCGCGATGAACGCGTAGCCGACCAGGGCCCGGCGCCCCCGCTGCCGGGACCGGGCGCTGCGGCGCGGCTCACGGGGGAGCCGCGCCGCCACAGTGGTGTCGGTGGTGATGGCCACTTACTTCGCGTCCCACATCGCCTTGATGACCGTGTCGAGCGTGCGGCCGGTGGCGGCCGGGTCGGCCTCACCGAGTGGCGCGAGCTTGAGCAACGGGTTGCCCATCTCGACCTCGTCGTAGTCCGGCGGGCGGAAGCCCCGGTTGCCGGCGTCGTAGGTGTTCTCCGCCGGGCCGGTGAAGAACTGCTGCAGCGCCGCGAGGTCTGGGCCGATCAGCGACTCGGCCTGCGTGCCGAGGTCGGTGGCGGGCAGGTCCAGCGACGCCTTCGCGAAGATGCCGGCACCCTCGGGCGAGGTCAGGAAGTCGACCCACTGGGCCGCACCCGACGCGTTGGCGCTGGTCGCCGTGACCGACAGGCCGGTCAGGGCGAGCGGCGCGAGGCGAAGGTCCTGCACCGCCCCGCCGGTGGCCGGCGGGATCGGGAAGGCCAGCACGTTGCCGGGCTGCATGCCGTTCTGGGCCAGGAAGGCCAGGGTGAACGTGCCGCCGACGTTGAACGCCGACTTGCCCTGCGCGAACGCGATGTCGGCCTCGTCGATGCCGAGCGCGCTGACGCCCGGAATCCAATAGGGCTTGAGCTGCTCGTACAGCGAAAGGGTCCTAAGGCCGTCCGGCGAACCGAAGCCGGCCGTCGTGCCCTTACCGAACAGCGCCTCGAACTTCTGCTGACCCAGGTACGCGAAGGCCAGCTGCTCGTAGATCCAGTTGAACCCGGTCTGGGTGACCTTGAGCCCGAGCGAGAGCCCGCCCTGTGTCTTGTCGGCGGCCGTGGTCGCCTTGAGCGCGGCGAGGAACTCCTCCCAGGTGGCCGGCGGCTTGGCGGGGTCGAGCCCGGCCGCTGTCAGCTTCTCCTTGTTGGCGTAGACGATGCCGAACGTGCCGGCGGTGAACGGCACACTGTAGAGGCTGCCGACGGTCGCGCCGGCGAGTTCCTCGATGCTGTCCTTGCGCTGCTGGGTGACCCGGCCGGACTCCCGGGTGCTGGGCAGGAACCGGTCGAGCTTGCCGTCGAAGTCGCCCTTGAGGTCGGCGAGCAGCCCGCCGCCGCCGACCCGCAGGTCCTCGCCGCCGGAGTGCAGCTCGAGTACGTCGGGCAGGTCCTTGGTCTGTGCCGCGCTCTGGATCTTCGCGGTGAACACGTCGTCGGGGGTGAACGCCTCGATCCGCACGTCGATGCCGGTCTTGGCCTTGAACGCCGTGGCGGCCTGTTGCAGCGCCTCGAGGTGGGTGCGCTTGAACGTCCACATCGTCAGGGCGCCACCCGCGTCGCCGCCCTCGTCGTCGCCGCCGCACGCGGTGACGGTCAGGGCAAGGGTGGCGGCGGCCACCGCCGCGAGGATGCGTCTGTTTCCGATCATGGTCTGGCCCTCCCACTGGACGAAGGGGATCTATCGGGCTAGCAAATCGTTAAGACTGACCGGCAATCTACCCGCGTCTCGCGGAAAGTCAAGAGGCTCTATATGGACGGGCGTCAGGCTGACTGGCGGCGCACGAGCCGGGTCGGTATGACGATCTCCTTCGGTGGGCCGGCCACCCCGTTGATCCGGTCGAGCAGCAGGCGGGCGCAGGCCATCCCGATCTCCCGAGCGGGGTTGGAGATCGTGGTCAGCTGCGGTGTGACGAGGCTGGCGGCGTCGATGTCGTCGAAGCCCATCACCGCGAGGTCGTCGGGCACCCGCAGGCCGCGCTCGCGCGCCGCGTCGAGCGCGCCGATCGCCATCATGTCGTTGGCGCACAGCACGGCGTCGGGCCGCTTGCGTTGCCGGATCAGCTTTTCCACGCCGTGCGCGCCGCCGGCCCGGCTGAAGTCGGTGTGCACCACCAGGTTCTGTTGTGGACCGACACCGGCCTCGGCGAGCGCGGCGCGGTAGCCGGCGACCCGCTCGGCGGCCGGTCCCTCGGCCGCCGGCCCACAGATGAAGGCGATCCGCCGATATCCATTGTGGATCAGATGGCGGACCGCCTCGCGCGCGCCGCCCTCGTCGTCGCTGTGCACCAGGTCGACGCCGGGCTGCGTCTGGCGCCCGCCCAGCCGGACCACCGGGATCTGCGCGTCGATCACGGGCTGCAGGTCGTCGGTGTGGGTGTTGAACACGGCGAACGCGACGCCGTCGACCTGCCGCGAGATCATCTTGTCGAGGGCCGCGCGTTCGAGGTCGCGGGTGCCGTTGGTGTTGGTGATGATCTCGTCGTAGCCGGCCGGGCCGAGCACGTCCTGCACCCCGCGCGCCAGCACCGGGTAGAACGGGTTGGTGATGTCGGGGATCACCAGGCCGACGGTCAGGCTGCGGCCGGCGCGCAGGCCGCGGGCGACCACGTTCGGCCGGTAGCCGAGCTCGGCGATCGCGTCCATGATCCGCCGCCGGGTCTCGGCCGACACCGGCCGGCGCCCGTTGAGCGCGTGCGAGACCGTGGTCGCGCTGACTCCGGCGAGCTGCGCGACCTGGCCGATCCGCGGCCGGTCGCCGCGAAACGCCACCCGGACCTCCTAGGCCGTGAGTCCCTGTCTGGCCGGATCGTACCGCGCAGTGATGGCCGTCGAACTACCGAAGACACGCCGAGCGAGGTGATGTCCCAACGTAGTTGATCCGTGACCTAAAGTTACCGGCGTTTGCCACAACAGGGGAGTCACGGGGAATGGGATCGTTGCACGTCGCGCTGCCCGGAGACGGACGGCTGCACCTGCTGCGGGAGTGGGGGCACGAGCTGCCCGCCATCCGGCGATGGGCCGCGGAGCGGGACATTCCCGTGGCCGACGAAGCCGACCCGCACGCGATCCGCGCCCTGTTGCGCGCCACTTACCCGCGATTGGTCCCGACGCGGGTCCTGGCGCCGCCGCCGCACGACACCACGTTGTGGCTTCCGCCGTCCGTGGCCCTGCTGCGTGCGGCGGGCGTGCCGTTGTCGCACGTCCCGCCCGCGCCGGAGCGGCGCCGGCCCACTGTCCGCATCCGCGGCGGCCGGTCCGACCCGGAAGTGGCCGAGGCCGCGCTGGCGGCGGCGGACGAGGTCGACGAGTGCGCGGTGGTGGTCCGCCGGCGGGAGACCCGCACCGACCTGATCGGCTACCTCACGCTGCTGCCGGGCTGGCACGCCGACCCGGCGGTCCTGCGCGCCTACCTCGCCACGCGGGTGGCCGCGCCGCGGGTGCCAACGAGTCTGCTCGTGCTCGACCGGTTCCCCCGCACCGAAGACGGCGCGATCGACCGCGACAGTCTGCCCGAGCCGCCCGACTAGCGGTCGCGCTGGGCGCGCAGCGCCTCGGTGGACCGCTCGACGGACAGCGGCGGCGAGAGCAGATGACCCTGGCCGTAGCCGCAGCCGAGGTCGAGCAGCGCGTCGAGCTGCGCCTGCGTCTCGATGCCCTCGGCGAACGCCTTCATCGACAGTGAGTCGGCCACCGCCATGATCGCGCGGACGATGCCGCGCCCGTTGTTCGCCGTCTCGGTCATCGCGGCCACGAACGCCCGGTCGATCTTCAACCCCTCGACCGGGAACCGCTGGAGATAGGCCAGGCTGGAGTACGACATCCCGAAGTCGTCGAGGGCGAAGTGCACGCCGGCCGCACGCAGCGCGTCCACCTGCGAGGAGATGTCCTCCGCGGTGTCCATGTGCTCGGTGACCTCCAGCCAGATGTCGCCCGGGTTGACCCCGGCCGCCCGGATCACGTCGAGCAGGTCGCCGTGCCCGCGCTCGAGCTGCACCGCGGAGATGTTGACGCTCATCGTCAGGCGCATCCCCGGAAAGTCGTGCTGCCACGCGGCGAGCTGCCGGCACGCCTGGTCCAGGACCCACGCGCCGATCGGCACTATCGCGCCGGTCTCCTCGGCCAGCGGGATGAACACGTCCGGCGGCACGTTGCCCCGCTCCGGGTGCCGCCAGCGGGCCAGCGCCTCGAACGAGCGGATCGTGTTGCTCTTCAGTTCGACCATCGGCTGGTACGCCACCGAGAGCTGGCCGTGGTCGAGCGCCTCGGACAGGTCCGAACGCAGGTCGAGCCGGTCGATCGAGCGGTGCGAGGCCTCGTCGTCGAAGACCTCCAGCCGGCCGGCGCCGCGCGCCTTGGCCGCGTACATCGCGGCGTCGGCGTCGCGCAGCATCGCGCTCGCGGAGGCCGTGCCCCGCCGGCCGAGCACGGCGCCGATGCTCGCGGTGACCTCCACCCGCTCGCCGCGCAGCGGGAACTCGTCGGCCAAAGCGACCTGGATCCGGCGGCCCATGTCGGTCAGGTCGGTCAGGTCCGTGGCGCCGTTGACCAGCAGGACGAACTCGTCGCCGCCGAACCGGGCGAGCATGTCACCGGGCCGGACCACCTTGCGCAGGCGTTGGGCCACCTGCTGGATCAGCTCGTCGCCGGCCTCGTGGCCCGAGCCGGTCGTTGACCGCCTTGAACTTGTCGAGGTCGAAGAAGAGCAGGCCGGCCGCGCCGGTCGGCGAGCTGGTCAGCGCCTCGTCGATCCGCTGCGCCGCGGTCATCCGGTTGGCCAGCCCGGTCAGCGGGTCGCGGGAGGCCCGCCGGTGCAGCTCCTGCTCGCGGGCCTTCAGCCGCCGGTAGAGCTCGCCGTTGCTGATCGCCACGCTCAGGTAGCTGGCCAGCACCTTCGCGACCTCGACCGAGGACTTGCCGAACGAGCGGGACCGCCGGCCCCGGGCGACCAGCACCGAGATCACCGCGCCGTCGCGCATGACCGGCACGAGCAGCAGCGGATCCGGTCCGCGCCCGGACCCGACGTACGCCTCGCCGGCCGAGAGCCGGTCCCAGCCGGGCAGGTCGGCGGCCGGTCTGGGCCAGCGCGGGCCCGCGTCCTCGCCGACGTGCGCGGCCGCGGCGACCTCGGCGAGGTCGTCGCGGACCGACAGGACCCAGGCGGAGTCGGTGCCGGTCAGCTCGCGCATCAGCACCACCGCGTCGTCGAGCAGCGAGCCGACGTCGAGGTGGCGGGCCAGGCCCGGGCCGGCCTGGGCCAGGCGTTCGATGGCCGCGCCGCGTTCGCGGGCCTCGACGGCCGAGTACATCCGGTAGGCCATCGAGAGCAGCACCTGCAGGTCGGCCGGCGTGAACAGGTCGCCGCCGCTGCGGTAGAGCACGAGCAGGTCGCCGGCGAACTCGGTGCCGACGCCCGAGAGGGGTATCCAGGCCGCGGACGTGCTCTCCACGTCGCGCAACGGCGGCGGGCGGTCGTCGACCGGCACGCTCTGCCGGGCGGCCGCGTGGCCCCCGGTGATCACCCGGCGGGCGGTCGGGCCGACCGCCCAGCCGGTGGTGAAGGCGGGGTCGTCTTCGGGCAGCCCGCAGGACGCGGTGACGAACAGCCGGTCGTCGACGGCCTCGGCGATGCACACCACGTCGGCGGCGAACACCTCGGACAGCACGGTCAGCGTGCGGTCGATCAGCCGGGCCGGCGACGACGGCGTGCCGATCACGGTCAGCAGCCGGATCAGTCGGGCGGTGTCCCGGTAGGCCGCGGCGGCGGCGCCCTCCGCGCGGGTGAGGGCGGCGCGCAGAGTCTCCGCCTCCGAGTCGAAGCGGGGTGTCTGCGGGTCCCCGTAGGCCACCATCGGCGGCTCAGAGCGCCATCGCGGCGATGGTGGCGTTGTGGTAGCCCGCGACGCCGGTCGTGCGGGCGAACTCGCCGTAGGTGTAGTAGCCGAACGTCGGCGTGCCGCCCGGCGGCCCGCTGCAGCCGGTGCGCCTCCTCCTGGCCGCGCTCGCCCAGGATGTCGAGCCGGGCCACACAGTCGAACACCAGCACCACGGCCGGCTCGTCGTCGCCGTCGACGGCGCTCTCGACCACCTGCTCGCCGACCTCCAGCAGGTCGTCGGGCTCGCAGGAGACCACCTGCAGCGCCGCGAACGGCGGCAACGGCGAGAAGGTACGCAGGTTGCCGTCGCCGTCGATGAACGCGCCGCGGATCAGCAGCGAGCCGTCGGGCTGGATGAGCCCGAAGGCGTGCTCGGAGTGGTATCCGCCGGCCTTCTGGTAGAGCTTGCGGTCGATCCGGCGCGGGCGGAAGTTCTCCCGGTAGACCTCCAGCGCGGGCCGGCCCCCGAGCTCGCGGACGATCTGGCCCTCGACGCCGCTGAGCATCAGCGGCAGGCTGGTCGGCTGCCAGCCGTGCCCGCCGATCACCCGCAGCGGCCGGTCCGAGCCGATCCACACGGCCACCGCCGCGTCGCGCAGCACCTTGTCGCCGGCGAACACGAAGGTCTCGGCGAGGTTGCGGTCGTCGGCCGCCGCACCGCCGATCACCGGGATCTGGAACCCGGTGACCTTGTGGATGCCGTTGAGCAGCTCCTGCTGGTCGCCCGCGAGGCCGTCCGAGAAGAGCAGGACCGCCTCGTGCGGCGAGCGGACAGGCCCCACCGCGTCCAGCGCGGCCCGGGCGAGCGTGCGGCCGGCCCCCGTGGCGTCGGCCTCCAGCCCGGTGGCGTGCCCGAGGCCGAAGCGGTAGCCGCCGCCGGCGAGTGCCAGCACCTGGATGCCGTCACCCGGCTCGGTGAGCTGGCCGCCGTGCAGCTGGCCGGAACTGGTGGCGCCGGCGATCACGGCCGAGCCGGTCGCCGCGCTGACGGTCTTGAGCACGGTTGGCAGGTCGTACCGGACAGAGGCGTACACCAGAACCAGATCGGGCGTGCGGCCCTCCAGCGGGCGTAACGCCTCGCCGACGGCCTTCTCGGCAGCCAGTCGCGTGTCGGCGCCGTCACCGGTGCCGACGCCACTGACAGCGCGGTTGCTGGTCAGAACCATCACCCCCACACAAATGCGTGGTCGGACAACCACCGATTGTAGTGGTGAGGTGGGTTCGGCTTCAGGCCTGAGTGGTCATGGTCATAACGTGCGATGACGGCGTCGTGGGACGGGTGACACCCGGTGGTCCCCGAGGGGCGGGAACCACCGGGTGCCTTCGGTCACCCTACGACCGACTGGAGCGGGATCCCGGCCGCACGCAGGTCACTGACCAGATCGCGCAGATACGGGTGCTCGTCGGCCTGCAGGCCCTCGCGGGTTGGGGATCGTCAGGTACGCCGAGCCGCGGCCTGGCTGACCCGGGCGTGTCGGTGTAGCCGTCGACGACGGACTCGGTGCGGGCCAGGTCGGCGGCGGCGACCTTGATGGTGATCGGCCGCCACTCACCGCCCAGGTTCTCCGGTGCCGGCGCGGCCGCCGCGGCGGCGCGCGCCGGGTCGACCGTCGCCGGCGCGGCCGTCCGCGCCGCCGACTGCCGGCCGGGTAGAGCAGCGCGTTGGCCACCAGGTGCAGGCCGCTCTCGTTGTACGCCCGGAACAGCGGGTTGAACGCGAACAGCACCGCCCGGCCGGCGCCGGTCGGCTCGTCGACCACGGCCGCCGTGCCCTTCGAGCGGTCCGCGTCGACCGTGTAGCCGTTGGGCCAGAACGTGTCATCGGTCGGGTAGCGTGAGCACGTTGGTGCCGGTGGTGCTCGGGTTGAGGATCGGGTCGTCGTTGTTGAACTCGAAGTCCTCCGCCGGGCGGCCCAGCGCCGACCGGGCTGTCGTGGTCGACGTCGACCCGCAGGTGCGAGCCGATCACCATGTAGTCGGCCGGCTTGGTCTTCTCGGTGGTCGAGGTGAGCCCGGCCGCCCGGGCCACCCGGGTGCCCTCGTTGCGCAGCCCGAGGTAGGTGTGGCCCTGGCGCGATCCAGGCGCGCAGGTTCGCCTGGCCGGCGGCGGTCAGACCGCCGGTCGCGCTGCTGCCGTCCGGCACCAGCAGCACCGTACGCCCGGTGAACGCCGGCGGTGTTGTCGTTGATGTCGGCCGTGGTGACCGGCTTGAGGTCGAGGCCCCACCGCTTGCCGAGCACGTAGCGGGCCTCGCCGTGCGAGCCGGAGGTGGTGGAGATGCCGGTGCCCTGGAACAGGCCGACGTCCGGCAGGGCGAGCGGGTGCCGGCGGCGCCTGCCGCCCGGCGGTGAGGGTGACGCCGAGCGACTCGGCAGCCGGTCGTCGAGCGTCCGGGTCAGACTCGGCCGCCGGGAGCGTGACCACGCTGGTCGCCGGGTCGCGGACCAGCTGTGACGCCCGCACCGAGCAGGGTGAAGGTGAACTCCGCGGCGGCGGCCGAGTCGAGCGGGTACGTGTACGAGCCCCCCGGGCGCGCGGCCGCCCCGTGCCGCCGTCGGATGGGCCGGACCCGCTCGCGCCTTGGGCGTGCACGGTCGTCGCCGGTGTAGATGGTGTTGATGCCCATCAGCAGCGGGTTGCTCCAGGACGACACGTCGTAGAAGTACGGGAACGGCACGTACGGGTCCTCGCCCATGATCGCCTGGATCCAGTGCTTCTGCGGCTGGTCCATCGGGATCCAGTACGCGCCCTTGGGCACGGTCAGGTTCGTGGCGCTGCGCCCGCCGAAGACCTGCGCGGTGCGGCACCCTGGTCGGCTTCTGGACCTCGTAGACCTCGACGTCCATCCGGCGCAGCCGCTCGACGAGCTGGCGGACGTCGGCGAGCTGCCGGTCGGGCAGCAGGAAGTACGAGCGGATCGTGATGTCCGGCACCGGGAACTGCACCTCGTTGGTCGGGCTGCACCACCTCGTTCGGCTCCAGCGTGCCGGCCCTGCCCTGGGCGAGCGCGTCGGTCCAGATGTCGAAGTAGCCGGTCCAGCACCTCGCGCTTGTTCGCGGCGGCCCAGCCGAGCGTCGACCACTGGGTGTGGAACTGCTGCTGCACCCGGTCCTGGACCGCCGACGCGCTGCCCTTCTCGTACGTCATGCCGGCCGCGCCGAAGCCGGCGGTCGGCACGGTGTCGCCGTAGCCCATGAAGAACAGGTCGTAGGTGTCGTAGTTGAAGTAGCACTCGGTGGTGACCGTGTCGTTGCAGGCGCCGTTGTAGCCGAAGCCGGCCTTGTTGGCCTCGCCGATCCGGTTGATCCAGTCGACCGCCTCGCCGGCGATCTCGTGGTGGATCGGGTCGGCGTTCGGCGGGAAGAAGTACTGCCGGCCGCCCATCTCGTGCGCGTCGATGAAGACCTGCGGCGGGTACTGCGCAGCAGCTCGAGCTTGCCGTCGGTCTCCGGCTGGGTGCGGGCGAACCAGTCCCGGTTCAGGTCGAAGCCGTACTCGTTCTGCCGGCGGGTGGCGTCGCGGCCGTCCGGGTTCTGGGTCGGGACGATGACGGTGACCAGGTTGTCGTTGCGCTGTCGCGACCTCGCAGGACAGGCCGGCGGCCAGCTCGTACAGCGTCTTGAGCGCGGCGTCGGCGCCGCTCTTCTCGCCGCCGTGCACGTTGGCGGTGACCCAGACGATGGCCGGGCCGTCCTGCGGCGATCCGGGCGGCCTCGGTCGGCGCAGTCGGCGCGGGTCGCGCAGGTCGCGGACGTCTCGGCGATCTCGCCAGCGCGGCCGGCGCGCACGTGCGCTCGTTCGACACCACCGCGTACGGCAGCGGCTGGCCGAGCACGCTGGTGGCCATCACGCCGGTGACGACCCGGTCGGAGGCGGCGTCGACGGCCGCGAGGTAGCGGCGGACCTCGTCGTTGGTGACCACCCGCTCCTGGCCGGCGCCGAGCGGGAAGCCGAGGAAGGTCTCCGGGCTGGGCACGTCGGCCATCCGGGCCGCGGGGTTGGGGTCACAGGCTGGACGAGGGGGGTTGGCG
>CAWIXO010000035.1:0-25088 GCA_963840005.1 uncultured Actinomycetota bacterium
GTAGATCACCGCGGCGCCGGTCGCGTGCTGCGCGGCGAGGAAGTCGAGGCCGACCAGCCCGGCCCCGGGGAGGAAGACGACGGTCGGCCCGGCTCCTGCCGTGCGATGGAGCCAGAGTGCGCGGTCGCCGACGTCGTACCGCTGCCGAGGATGGTCATGCACGAATGTTCGCACGGATGCGAACAGTGTGAGTGTGAGACAATCCGCGAATGGACACGGTCGAGCTGTTGGTGCACCCCGTGCGGCTGCGGATCGTGCACGCCCTGTCCGGCGGTCGGGTGGTCACCACGGGCCAGCTGGTCGCGCGGATGCCCGACGTCTCGAAGGCCACCGTCTACCGGCACGTGGGTGTGCTGTCCGACGCCGGGATCATCGAGGTCGCCGGCGAGCAGCGGGTCCGCGGCTTCGTCGAGCGCAGCTACCGCCTGCACCGTGACCGGGCGACCATCCCGGCCGACCGCGTGGCGACGGCGAAGCCCGATGAGCTGCGGGGGGCTTTCGCGGCCGCGATGGCGACGCTGATCGCGGAGTTCGACGGTTATCTCGACAGCGCGGAGGCCAAACCAGTCGCCGACCTGGTCGGTTTTCGCCAGCACGCGATCTGGTTGTCCGACGAGGAGCGCGCCGACCTGGTCGAAGCCATGCGCGCGGCGCTGGTCACCCGCATCGGCAACCCGCCCGCGCCCGGCCGCCGGCCGCATCTGCTGAGCCCGATCCTCTTCCCGATCGCCGGCGACTGACGTTTGTCGGCCGCCCGCGCGGTGGGGCAGGATCAAGGGCATGGATCTGGGCTTGGCCGACCGCGTGTACGTGCTAACCGGTGCCACCCGCGGCCTCGGCCTCGCGACGGCCCGCTGCCTGGTCGCCGAGGGCGCCCGGGTCGTCGTCTCGTCCCGCCACCCCGCCCACGTGGAAACGGCGGTCGCCGAACTCGGCGGCGTCGGCAAGGTCCAGGGCGTCGTCGCCGACCTGGCCCGTGACGACACCCCGACTCGCCTGGTGTCCGCGGCCCAGGAGTCGTTCGGCCGTCTGGACGGCGCCCTCATCTCCGTCGGCGGGCCCCCCGGGGCACCGCGCTTGACGCGTCCGACGACGACTGGCGTACGTCCTTCGAAACGGTCTTCCTCGGCGCGGTCCGCACCGCCCGGGTGATCGCCGCAGCGTTGCCGGCCGGCGGCGCGATCGCGCTCGTGCTCTCCTCGTCGGCCCGCACGCCGATCGAGAACCTGGGCATCTCCAACGGTTTCCGGCCGGGCCTGGTCGGCGTGGCCAAGGACATGGCCGACGAACTCGGCCCGCGCGGCGTACGCGTGGTCAGCCTGCTACCCGGTCGCTTCCTGACCGACCGCACCCGCGACGCCTACGGCGACCCGGCCGACCCGACAAAACCCGCGCCGGCGCCGCCGAAGACGTCCCGCTACGCCGAATCGGCGACGCGGCCGAGTTCGGCCGCACGGCCGCCTTCCTGCTCTCGCCAGCAGCGTCCTATGTGACCGGTTCGTCGATCGCCATCGACGGCGGCCTGATCCGCGCGCTGTGACCCGCCCCGTGACCCGGCCTACCAAGGCCGACCTGGCCGCTGCGGTCGACCTGACCCTGCCCGACGTGATCGCGCCCGACCTGCGGGTGCTCTTCTTCGGCATCAACCCGGGCCTGTATTCGGCGGCGACCGGCCACCACTTCGCCCGCCCCGGCAACCGCTTCTGGCCGGCCTTGCACCGCTCCGGCTTCACCGACCACCTCTTCGACCCGGCCGAGCAACTGTCCCTGCTGGACGCGGCCTCGGCATCACCAACATGGTCGACCGGGCGAGCGCCCGCGCCGACGAACTCACCGCGGCGAGCTGGTCGCGGGGGGAGAGGCGCTGGCGGCGAAGGCGGCACGCTGGCGCCCGCACTGGGTCGCGGTGGTCGGGATGACCGCCTACCGGACGGCCTACCGGCGCCCGAAGGCCACCGTCGGTCCGCAGGACCACCGCCTGGGCCCGTCGCGGGTCTGGGTGCTGCCCAACCCGAGCGGCCTGAACGCCCACTACACGCCGGTCACCCTGGCGGCCGCCTTCGCAGAGCTGCGGCCGGGCGGCGGAGCGAAGGAGATGATCGTTCCGCCGGAGCCGGACTGCTGGCTACATCCGGATGCCGAGGTGCGCGACTCGCCGATCGCCGGGCGCGGCCTGTTCGCCACGGCGGTCATCCCGGCCGGCACGGTGGTCTCCCGGCTCGGCGGCCGCCTCGTCTCCGGCCAGGAACTGCGGGACCTGCTCGCGGCGGCCGCAGCCGCGACACCTACCTCGACACCATCACGGTGGACACCGACCTGCACCTGGTGCTGCCACCGCGGCGCCCGAACGGCTACGGCAACCACAGCTGTGACCCGAACCTGTGGTGGGTCGGCCCGTACGAGCTGGCCGCCCGCACCACCATCGCGCCGGCGACGAGCTGACCAACGACTATGCCACCAGCACCGCGGACCCGGACTTCACCATGACGTGCTCGTGCGGCTCACCGCTCTGCCGTGGAGTGGTCACCGGTGACGACTGGCGCCGTGCCGACCTGCACGAGCGCTACGGCACCCACTGGGTGCCGGCGCTGGCCCGCACCGTCCGGAGACGTGACCCCGGCGTGGCTGACGCCGCGGACGCCGGCTGATCAGGCGGCGGCGATGACCTCGATCTCGACGAGCCAGGTCGCTGTCGAGGGTCTGCGCGACGATCGCGGTGGTCGGCACCGCCCGGCCGCCCAAAGCGGCGACCCGGGCGGCGGCGTTGGCCTCCGCGTAGCGCCGCATCCCGCAGATAGCTGGTCAGCCGCACGATGTTGTCGACGGTCATGCCGGCCGAGGCCAGGATGGTGCGGATGTTGGCCAGATCAGGTCGAGTTGCTCGGCGAGCGTCGCCCCCGGCTTGCCGGAGGCGTCGAGACCCATCGTGCCCGCGACGAACAGCATCCGCTCGGCGCCGCGCACCTCGATCGCGTGGACGTAGTCGTCGCTGGCCGCGATAGACGCCGATCGCGGGATTGTGCGAGGATGCTCTCCACTTTGATCACCCTACTGTCGGTGCCGGGGGCCAGGCGTTCGCGGACCATTTGGCCGAAGACGCCGTCCGGCTGGCCGCACGACCGGCAGGTGAACGTCTCGTCGAGCCGGCCCGTGGCGCACTGGTCGCACGCGCCGTGGTCGCGCGGGTCGTGATAGGACCGCAGCGCCGCCACCAGAGCCTCGCCGCCGCCGGGCTGATGGTCACCGTCACCGACACCGGCGGCCCGGAACCCGGCGCCAGCGCGTCGATCCGCGCGGCGAACTCGGCCAGCGCCGCCTGACACCTCGGCCGCGGTCATCGGACCAGGATCTGGACGGCGATCAGAACGCGAGCACGTCGGGGCCGCGGACCACCTGGCGGATCAGGTCGACCGGCATCGAGCCCATCGGGGATTCGGCCACCGAGCCACCGTAGATCATCGGGCCGCGGGTCGAGGTCCGGTAGACGGCCGCGGCCACGCCGACGACCAGCAGCACGGTCAGCCAGTCGGTCCGGCGCCGACCGCCGGCACGGTCGCGAGCCAGAACAGGATCGCCGCCGCCGCGGGTACGAGCAGGTGGGTCAACTTCAGGCTGGCGTCGGTGCCGCCGATCGCGCGGCGCAGGCCGGCCGAGCGGGCGATGCCGCGCAGGCCGCCGGCGAACCGGTCGGCGGCCAGGAACGCGGCGATCACCTGCACCGCACGGGGCCACGGCGGGGAGCGCGACCTGCACGGCGTACACGGCGAGGACCAGCACCGCCCACCAACCGAGCGCGGCCGGATTGCGGCCGATCCGGCGCAGGTCGGCCTGGAGCAGCACCCACCATTGCGGGCCGGCCGGAAGCGGCCCGTGCGGACCCGGCCGACCGCGCGCCAGCGCTGGTTCTCGACGACCGCGGCCAGCATCGACGGGTCCAGCAGGAGCAGCGCGGACGACGCCGCCGAGGCGAAGCGGGCGCCGGTCGACAGCGTCGAACGGTCGATGGCGGGCAGCGCGCGCACGGCCAGGACCAGGAAAACCAGCGCGGGTACGACGCCCGCCAGCGCGACCACCGGCAGCACGGCGACCCGGCGCCGCCGGCGCGCTGGTTGAACAGGCCGTGGTCGAGCACCACGCCGAGCACCAGCAGCCCGCCCACGCCCGCCAGCACCACCGCCGGCCAGCGGGTGCGGCGGCCGAGCAAGCCTGCGCCGTCACCGCACCGGCGGCGAACGCGGTGCCCCAGGCGAGGCCGGCGACGGCCGCCCACACGTAGCCGCCGGAGCGGCCGATCGCGGCCACGGCCGCGGCCAGCAGTGCCGCACCGCCGGCCGCCGCCAGCGCCAGGCCGGCGAACCGCGGCGCCAGCACGGCCCGCCGGGAGATCGGGGTGCTGGCCAGCCAGCTCTGCACGGCCGGGCCGACCTGTAGGGGGCCGACCGCGGTCAGGCCCTGCCAGACGAACCCGGACAGCGCGATGCCGGCGCCGATGCCGATCCAGTAGCGGGCCCCGGGTCCGCCGGGGAGGCCGCCACCTCGCGGTGCAGGAAGTCGCCGAACGAGTCGATGCCGGCCCAGCCGTAGATCGCGATCAGGAAGGCGATCATGTAGAGGTCGGTGAGCAGGTCGCCGATCGACCGGTCGCGGTGCCGGCGGCGGGCGCGGCGCAGCCGGGCCTTCAGCTCTCCGGCCGGCGGGGCGCCGCGCCGGGCGGCGGCACCAGGGCGGTGGTGGTCACCCGCCGATGCCGATCCGGACGTCGGCGACCGCGTCGATGAGTTCCGCGTCGTGGGAAGCCATCAGCACCGCCGTGCCGGCCGCCTTCTCCCGCCGGAGCCGGTCGGTCGAGCCAGGCCCGGCCCGTCGACGTCGAGGCGCTGCTCGGGCTCGTCCAGGATCAGCACCCGCCGCGGGCGGACCAGGCAGGACGCCAGCGCGAGGCGGCGCCGCTGGCCGCTGGACAGGGTGATCGGCAGTTGGTCGCGGGCCGGTTCCAGGCCGAGTTCACCGAGCACCTCGTCGACGGGGTCGCCGCCACCGCCGTGCGCGTAGGCCAGCAGGGCGAGGTGCTCGGCCACCGACAGGTCCGGGAAGAAGTCGATGTCGTCGAGCGCCGCGGCCATGATCGAACGGGCCCAGGCGTCGGTCTCGTAGATCCGGCGCCCGCCGACGGTGACCACGCCCTCGTCGGGCCGGTCGGCACCGATCACGCAGCGCAGCAGGGTCGTCTTGCCGGAGCCGTTGGCGCCGAGCACGGCACCTATCTGGCCGGGCTCGACCACGAAGCTCAGGCCGTCGAGCACGACGAGGTTGCCGAACCGGCGGGTCAGCCCTTCGGCCTTAAGCGCGTCCACAGCCGTCCACTCTCCCAGAGGGATCTAATCGACGCCGCCGGGCCCAGCCGGACAGCCGGCCGCGGGGGATCGGGGCGCTCTGGCCGTCGTAGCGCCAGGCCGCCTCCCGGGCCGCCAACTCCGCGGCGGCCGGGCCGGACAGCGGGGCCAGCGACCGGGCCAGGTCCCAGCCGTCACGCAGCGAGCCGTTGGTGGGGCGGCGTCCGCCCAGGCCATGAACACCGCCCGCCACTGGTCGCCCTGCGCCGCCGCGAGCATCGGCCAGGCCCGCGCGACCTCGCCGGCCCGCTTGCGCAGCAGGGCGTCCCGGGCCACGCCGACCAACCGCGGGTCGAATCCCGGGGGTACGGGTGCCCCCGAGGTCAGAGTGGCGACCAGCGCCGCCTGGCGGGCCGCGAGATCGGCCGGTCATGCCGGCCCCCCACTCCGTGGTCGACCCGCCCTGCCCGGGCGGGCTCTGCTGATGATGCCCTCGGCAAGCCTCGGTCATGTGACCGCCGGATAGCCGGACGCCGTCGCGATCGCGTCGAGTTCGGCCCGCAGGGTGTCGGCGGCCGGGTAGGCACCGTCGCGTTCCAACAGCAGCGCCGGCGGCCGGCGGCGGGCGCACAGGTCGGAGACCAGGGCGAGCACCGGCTCCGGCACGGCGTGGGTGTGCGTGTCGTGGTAGATCCCGCCGGCCTCCGCGCCCCCGGCGACGTGGCAGTAGGCGACCCGCTCCAGCGGCAGCGCGTCGAGCAGCGCGAGCGGGTCGGTGCCCCGGTTGCGGGCGTTCGCGTACACGTTGGCGATGTCGAGCAGCAGCAGGGCGTCGGTCCGCTCGAGGATCTCGGTCAGGAACTCGCCTCGGTCAACTCGTCGTCGGGCCAGTCGAAGATCGCCGCGATCGGCTCCAGGGCGATCGGGACGGAAGATCGGCCTGGGTACGCCGCGACGTTGGCCACGACCGCGTCGACCGCCTCGCGGCTGCGGGGCAGCGGCAGCAGGTGCCCGGCCTCGACCCCGCCGGCCCGGACGAACGCGATGTGCTCGCTGACCAGCGGCGCGTCGAGCAGTTCGGCGACGGCGGCGAGGTGGGTGACCCGGTCCGGGTCGACCGGCTCGGCGCCGCCGAGGGAGAGCCGGACGCCGTGCGGCACCACGGCGACGTCGCGGTCCCGCAGCGCCGCCAGGCCCTGCGGCACCGGCTCGTGGGCGTGCACCGACTCGGCGACCACCTCGACGAAGCGCAGCCCGGGCAGCTCGGCGACGAACCCGGCGATCTCGGGCCGCCAGCCGATGCCCACGCCGTAGTCGGGCGGGCTCTGCCGATGATGCCCTCGCCACGGCTCGGTCATGTCGGGTCTCCACTGCGTGGTGACCCGCCCTGCCCGGGCGGGCTCTGCCGATGATGCCCTCGCCAAGGCTCGGTCATGTCGGGTCTCCACTGCGTGGTGACCCGCCCTGCCCGGGCGGGCTCTGCCGATGATGCCCTCGCCAAGGCTCGGTCATGAGCCGCCCCCTCCGCCGCCGCAACCCCCGCCGCCGCCTCCGCCACAGCTGCTGCCGCCACCGCCGCAACTGCTGCTGCCGCCACCGCAGCCGAGGGAACCGGCGTCGTGGCCGCCGCCGTAAGCGCCGACCGCGCCGGTTGGGCCTACCAGTGTGTCGGCCACCGTTCGCTGGATCTCGGCGTCGGCCGCGAAGTCCGGGTCCACGAAGTACAGCGACGACGCACCGTACAGCGCGATTCCCATCGCCGCGTGCGAGGCGTCGTAGGTCGCGTAGCTCGGTGCGTGCTCGGGTGCCAGGTGGTGGTGCCGGAACTGGAGCTGCTCCACCGCCTGGCGGCCGGCCCGGGTCGAGGTCGGCGGCCGCCGCAGCCCCCACACCAGGGCGCCGACGAGGGCCAGGCTGATCAGGACCAGCCAGCCGATCGGCCGGTCGTTCTCCACGCCGCTCTGGATCCGCGCGGCGCCGAGTGCGAGCACGGGCAGGACCAGCAGCGCGGCCAGCCGGCACCGCCGGCGCTGCGCGTCGGACGGGATCAGCCCGCTGCGCTCCAGCCCGGCGCGGAGATCTTCCAGAGCGCTGGCCACCCACGTGTCTTCGCGCAGGTCGCGGACCCGTCGATGCATACCCGCGGCGTTGTAGACCGCGGTGTCCAACGGTGTCGAACCCATCGGCATGGGCCCGGCCTGGGCCAGGCCGTGGTCCGGCCGGGTGCCGATCGCGCCGGCCCGGCGCAGGCCGCCAAGCGCGGCGACCAGCGCCAAGCGGGGCCCGCCGTTGAGGTAGGCGACCTGCTGCGGGTCGATCCGTTCGTGGTGCGGCTCGTCGACCGGACCCCGGGCGACCCGGAAGCGGACGAGCGCGATGGCGCCGACCGCGGCCGCTCCCAACACCAGATAGAGGATGGCGAACTCGGGCCCGGTCATCCGCCGCACCCGCCGCCGCCACCGCAGCCGCCGCCACCCCCGCAGGAGCTGCCGCTGCTGCATGAACTGCTGGAGCCGCAGCCCGATGAGCCGCCGTCGCTGCCCGGGCTGCCGGTGGTCGCCCGGTTGATGTCGGCCTCGGCCGCGAACGCGGGGTCGAGCAGGTACAGCGTCGACGCGCCGTACAGCGCGACACCCATCGCCGCCGCGCCCGCGCCGTAGGTCGCGTAGCTCGGCGCCTGACCGGGTGCCAGGTGCTGGTGCTGGGTGCGTAGGCCGGCCAGGGCCTGCGTGCCCGCCTTGGTGCGCTGCTTGGCCCGGGTCAGGCTGACCAGCATCCAGATCGCGGAGACCGCCACCAGCAGGGTGAGGAAACCGACCGGCCGGTCGTTGGCAAGGCCGTCGGAGATCCGCGCGGCGCCGAGCACGATCACCGGCAGCAGCACCAGCGCGGTCAGCCGGGAAGCGCGGCGCTGCGCACGGGTCATCAGCAGCCCGCCGCGTTCGAGACCGGCCCGGACGTCGTCGAGCGCGCTCGCCACCCACGGGTCGCGGGTCAGCTGGCGGGTCCGCAGGCGCTTGCCGGCCGCGTTGTAGACCGCGGTGTCGAGCGGCGTCGAACCGGCCGGCAGAGGCCCGGTCGGCACCAGCGTGCGGTCGGGGTTGGCGCCGATCGCGCCGGCGCGGCGCAGGCCACCGAGCGCGGTGTACGCGGCCAGCAGCGCGCCGCCGTTGAGGAACGCGATCTGGTCGGGCGGCAGGTTGAGGAACCCGGCCTCGACGGGCCCGCGCGAGCGCACCGGATCGGATGACCGCGGTCGCGATGACGGCGGCCACCACGAGCGTGACGTAGATGCCGAGAAAGGAGGGGCCGGAGATGCCCCAGGTGTCGCCGGACGCGCCCAGTGTCATCGTGGACTCCCGTGGTCGCGGGAAAGTGTGCCCATTGTGGATTCGGCCCGGCAGCCAGGCGGCCCTTGGTCATGATCCCGACGCGCCGGCCACTCTGCCGTGTCGTCGGGCTCCGTCACTCGGCGCCGCTTCGCTCATTGTGAAGTCGCCGCGCCACCCCGCGTAAGACACGCGGACGGCGGTTCAGGTAACGGTGGGATAAACCGCCCGGGGCCAGCGGCTTGTGGACGACGGCGCAGGCTGGCCCGCGCGGACCGCTTCCTCGACCAGGTCGAGCACCGCGGCCGAGGTCGCCGGCCGGGCGGCCCATCGCCAGGTGCAGCACCAGGCCGTCGTAGGCCAGCTCCAGGAACTGGGCCAGCACGTCGAGGTCGACGTCGTCGCGCAGCACGCCGGCGTCGCGCTGCCGGGCCAGCCGGTCCCGGGTGGCCTCGGCGATGGCCGCGGAGCGGTCGGCCCAGCGCTTGGCGAACTCGGGGTCGGTGCGCAGCCGCCGGGACACCTCGAGCTGGCTGCCGAGCCAGCCGGTGGTGTCCGGCGACGCGGCCTGGTCGAGCAGGTCGCGCATCACCTGGACGAGGCCGTTGCGGGCGACGGTGGCGACCATCGCGGCGGCGTCGTCCTCGGCGACGGCGAGGAACAGGGAGTCCTTGTCACGGAAATGGTGGAAGATCGCACCCCGGGACAGCCCGGTTTCCTCTTCCAGCCGGCGCACCGTGGCACCCTCGTAGCCGTAGCGCGCGAAAGCGGCCCGCGCCGCCGCCGAGGATCTCCTGGCGGCGGGCGTCGAGCTGGTTCTGGCTCACGCGGGGCACGTGTCGATCGTGTCAGGTGGCCCCCGGTCATGCAATCCGTACGTACGGCTTGCGTCGTCACGGCCGCGGCCCGACCAGCAGCGCCTGGGCGCCGTGGCCCACCGCGCCGTGGTCGTCGTAGAGCAGCGTGGTGGCCAGCCCCGTGCCGCCCTCGGACAGCGTGGTCGCGGCCCGCACGCAGATCCACTCGCCTTCCGGCGGCCGGATGCAGGTGCACGGTGAGTTCGGTGTTGATGAACCACCAGGTGGCCATGTCGAGCACCCGGCTCAGCCCGTTGCCCGAGTCGGCCAGCGCCACCAGCCGCTGCACGGGCTGAGCATACCTCGCCGGCCACCAGCGGCACCCGCGGCCGCGCCCAGACGCAGGCCGGCCCGGGCTTCTCGAAGTGCCCGGAGATGAACCGCCACTCGACCGCGCCGAGGTAGCCGGTCTGCCACGCCGGGTCGCCGAACGTGCGTCGCCGCCGCCGGCCGCATCGGCGCCGGCTCGGTCGCGGCTGGCGCCGGGCGCGGCAGGTCGAGCGTCGTGCGCCGGATCCGCCAGCCCCGCGCGGTCAGCACCGGTCCGGCCGCCGGCCGGAGAGCGGACGCCTCGACCAGCTCGACCGAGCGACCGGGCCGGAGCACGGCGGCGGTGACGGTCAGCTCCTCGACCGGCACCGCGCCGAGGATGTCGACGGTGAGCCGGGCGAGGTGCGGCTCGCCGGACAGGGTGCTGGGCAGCCCTTCGATGGCGCGGGCCAGCAGCGCCGACGGCGGACCGGCGTGTTGCAGGCCGGCACCCCAGGGGCCCTGGGTGTGCGGGGTCGACTCGAACCGGGACGGGTCGCCGGTCGGCCGGTAGAAGGAGTCCTCCACGGCACCGATTCTCGCCGTAGGATGCCGCCGTGGACACCCCGCCGGCCGATCTCCGTTGACGGTTGCCGCGGTTCAGGCGACGCCGGTGCCGGGCGAGATCGCCCACAACGCCTCGCGTCGCCGCCCGCCTCGTCGGGCGGGCCGCCGACGCCGGTGCCCGGCTGGTGGTGCTCCCCGAACTCTTCCTCTGCGCGTACCACCCGCCGACCCTGCACGCCGATCCGGCGGCCACCGACCTGCCGGCCGCGGTCGACGGGCGAGATCGGCGACGGCCGGCTCGACGCGCTGCGGGCCGCGGCGCGCGAGCGCTCCGTCGTGGTCGTCGTGGGCGCCTCGGTACGCCACGCGGACGGCCGCCGTACCTGCGCCGCCGTGGTCGTGGACCGGGCCGGCGACGCCATCGCCGCGTACGACAAGCAGCTCCTCTGGGGTCCCGAGGAGAACGCCCTGTTCGCCCCCGGCACGACCGGCGCCACGCTGGTGGTCGACGGCTGGCGGCTCGGCCTGGGCATCTGTTACGACGGCTGCTTCCCGGAGCACGGCCGGGCCGCCGCCGACGACGGCGCGCACGGCTACCTCGCGCCCAGCGGCTATGTGGTCGGCTCGGCGCACCGGCGCGACGTCTACTACGCCGCGCGCGCCCTCGACAACACGATGTACGTCGTCTTCGCCAACTCCGTCGGCGGCGACGCGGACTGGTCGTTCAACGGCGGCGCGGCGGTCTACGACCCGGAGGGCCGGCCGATGGACCGGGCGGCCGACGAGGGCGAGGCGGTCGTCGTCGCGACCCTCGACCCCGCCGAGCTGGCCCGGGTACGGGCTGCTCACACGATGCTGCGCGACCGCCGTGAGCTGGGCGGACGCCGCATTCTCACGGCCAACTGAGCCCTCCTGTGACCGGCACCACTTGACACCCTGGGTTCTTCGGTTGCATGGTTAGTTACATGAGTAATGAACCGACGAGCCGAGATGGATGACGACCGCCCGATCTTCCTCCAGATCGCGGAGCTGATCGAGAACTCGATCATCGACGGGACGCTCGCGGAGGAGACCCAGGTGCCGTCCACCAACGAACTGGCGGCGTTCCACCGGATCAATCCGGCGACCGCCGCCAAGGGAATCAACCGCCTGGTCGATGACGGAATGCTCTACAAGACGCCGAGGAATCGGGATGTTCGTGGCAACGGGGGCCCGCGAAACGCTCCGGGAGCGGCGCCGGCTCGACTTCTCCGCCCAGTACGTGCGCCCCCTCATCGAGGAGGCCCGCAAGCTGGGCATCGGCACCGAAGACCTCAAGAAGATGATCGAGACCTGGGAGGAACGCGGTGAGCGAGCGAAGCGAGCGCAGTGACTCGCGGTCGCGGTCTTGTCCCGCCGACGAAGGGACCGGCATGACCGTCGTGGCGGCAGCCGGGCTGACCAAGCGGTACGGCGACGTGACCGCGCTCGACGACGTGAGCTTCACGCTGGCGGAGAACGCGATCTACGGCCTGCTCGGCCGCAACGGCGCGGGCAAGACCACCCTGATGCAGCTCATCACCGGGCAGAGCATCGCGACCTCCGGGGAGCTGCGGCTCTTCGGCGAGCACCCGTACGAGAACGAGCGCGCCCTGTCGCAGGTCTGTCTTCGTCAAGGAGAGCCAGAAGTACCCGAGCGCCTACAAGGTGCGGCACGTGCTGAGCCTGGCGAGCCACCTGTTCCCGAACTGGGACGACGAGTTCGCGCAGTCCCTTGTGGACGACTTCAAGCTGCCGCGCAAGCGGGACGTGCGCAAGCTGTCCCGCGGCATGCTCTCCGCGCTCGGCGTGACCATCGGCCTCGCCGCGCGGGCGCCGCTGACCTTCTTCGACGAGCCGTACCTCGGCCTCGACGCGGTCGCCCGGCAGCTCTTCTACGACCGGCTGCTGGCCGACTACGCCGAGCACCCGCGCACCGTCGTGCTCTCCACCCACCTCATCGACGAGGTCGCCGACCTGATCGAGCACGTGCTGCTGCTCGACCGCGGCAAGCTGGTGCTCGCACGCCGACAGCCGAGGAACTGCGCGGCGAGGTGATGGACGCGACCGGCCCGGCCGAGGCCATCGACGAGTTCGCCGACCGGACGCGAGGTGCTGCACCGCGAGCAGCTCGGCGGCACGGTCCGGGTCACCCTGCGCGGCTCGTTCGACAACGCCGAGCGGCTGCGCGCCAAGAAGCTCGGCATCGACCTGGAGCCCGTGTCGCTCCAGCAGGCCGTCGTGCGCCTGACGATGGAAAGGAAGGCCGCCTGATGAAACGCATTCTCGACGTCGACCCGGATGCACACGGTGGCCTGGGTCGCCCAGATCGCTTGGCCCTGGGGCATCATGGGCATCTCGCTGGCGGTCAACATCCTGATCTTCGCCTCGATCGACGAGGCCTCGCCGGGCAAGACCAGCACCGGCGGCCTGTCCAGCCTCTACATCGTCACCGCGATCGTGGCCGCCGTCTCGATCAGCCAGGTCTTCCCGTTCGCGCTCGGCATGGGCGTCACGCGGCGCACCTTCTACGCGGCCACGGTGCTGGTCAACGTGGTCCAGGCACTCGTGTACGGCGTGCTGCTCTACCTGCTCAACCTGCTCGAGGGCGGCACCGGCGGGTTCGGGATCGGGCTGCACTTCTTCCGCGTGCCGTACATCGATGTCTCCAATGGACTGTTGCAGATCCTGGTCTACGCGGTCCCGTTCCTGTTCCTGAACTTCCTGTGCATCTTCGCCGCGGTGCTCCTGGTCCGGTTCGGCACCAACGGCCTGTACGCCGCCGGCGCCGCCGCGATCCTGGTGTTCGGCCTGCTCGGCGCGCTGATCACCTGGCAGGGCTGGTGGGCGACGTCTGGCACTGGCTGAGCACCCAGCACCAGGCCAGCCTGCTGGTGGGATGGCCCGCCCTGATCGCCGCATCGGCCGCCATCGGGGGAATGGCGGCGATCAGAAAGGCCAACGCCTGAGCGCCTCCCACCAGGCGATCGCCGGCCCCGCGCGACGGGTCCGGCGATCGTCCGTTGCCGGCCCAAGATTGTTTACATTGCGGGGGTTTTGAGAGATCGGCGCCGTCCCGTACCCTGCGCGAGTGCCCCTCATGTTCCTCGACCTGGACAACACCGTTCTGGACCGGACCGGCGCGTTCCGCGCGCTGGGCCGAGCGCTTCCTGGACGGCATCGGGGCGCCGTCACCCGACCTCGACTGGCTGATGTCGGTCGACGCCGACGGGCTGACCGACCGCTGGGACGTCGCCGACCAGATTCGCGACCGCTACCGGCTCACCGCCTCGTCTGTGGACCTGGTCGACGAGATGCGCGAGGGCGTGGTCGCCAACAGCCGGCTCGACCCGCTGGTCGCCTGCGCGCTGCGGATCGCCGACGACGCCGGCTGGGTGCCGGTGCTCGTGACCAACGGCGCCACCCGACAGGAAGACAGCACGATCCGGCGTACGGGCCTCGACCGCTACGTGGCCGACTGGGTGATCTCCGAGGAGGTCGGGGTCAGCAAGCCCAACCCCCGGATCTTCAAGCTCGCCGCGGAGCGGGTACGGATGCGGCTCACCGGCGCCTGGGTGATCGGCGACAGCCCGGAGACCGACATCGGCGCGGCCGCCGAGATGGGCCTGCCCAGCGTCTGGCTGCACCGCGGCCGCCGCTGGATGGAGTCACGCTTCGAGCCGACCGCCACCGCCGCGGGTGTCATTCCCGCCGTGGCCGCCGTCCTCGCCGGATAATTAGCTTGCGCTCCCGGCTTTCCGGCCGGGAGACTCCGCACAACTAGGAACCAGACCTGGCCGCGCCTGACCCGCGCGCCGCCCGGTCGTCGAGATGGAAGGAGTGAGTCCTGTGGCTGTCGTTGTCGCTGACCTTCTCGCTGCCCTCTTCCTTCTCGATCCAGGAGTTCCTCCGTTGCGTGAGCACGAATTCGAGCCGGCGCCGCGTGGCCGTTCCGGCAAACGTCGTTTCGACGACGACGATCCGCAGTTCCTGAAGCGCGCGCGTCACCAGACGCCCGTCGCCTTCGACACCAATACCGACACTGACGCCCCACCAGAGGCCGGCGACGCCTGGTCGAGCTGGGACGACGCCCTGCACGGCCCGCAGCCGAGGCCGGAGTGGGTGGTCACCGAGCTGGCCGCGATCGACGTCGAGCTGGGCATCCTGAAGACCGGCAAGGAGGCCGACGTCTTCCTGGTCCGGCGCGGGGATTCCCGACACCGACCGCACCTGCCTGCTGGCGGCCAAGCGGTATCGGGAACCCGAGCACCGGATGTTCCACCGCGACGCCGGCTATCTCGAAGGGCGCCGGATGCGGCGGTCACGGGAGAACCGGGCGATGGCCGGCCGCACGTCGTTCGGCCGGCAGCTGATCGCCGGGCAGTGGGCGGCGGCCGAGTTCGACGCCCTGTCCCGGCTGTGGGAGGTCGCCACGTCGTACGGCGCCATCTCCGTGCCGTACCCGGTGCAGCTCCGCGGCACGGAGCTGATGCTGGAGTTCATCGGCGACGCCGAGGAGGGCCTGGCCGCGCCGCGGTTGGCGCAGCTACGCCCGGAGCCGGCCGAGCTGAAGTCGCTCTGGGACCAGTTGCTGGACGCGCTGACGGTGCTGGCCCGCACCGGCTTCGCGCACGGTGACCTGTCGCCGTACAACCTGCTGGTCCACGCCGGCCGCCTGGTGGTGATCGACCTGCCCCAGGTGATCGACGTGGTCGCCAACCCCAACGGGCCGGCGCTGCTGGCCCGCGACGTCAAGAACGTCACGACCTGGTTCGCGGCCCGCGGCCTGGTCCAGGACCCCAACGAGGTCACCCGACGCCTGCTCGACGAGGCCGGCGTCCGTTGACCGCTGACGGTCGGTGGGTCGCTTCCCGCTCAGCCGGGAAGCGGCCCGCCCCGCGCCCACCCCGATCCGGCCGGCGCCCGCACCGAAAACCGGGTGCCCGCTTCAACCCCTGCTGACACGCTGCACCGGTGAATCGCGAAAAGACCTCCCAGATCGCCCATGCCAACCACCCGATCAAGGCGCCGCTCGACGACGAGTCGGTGCGCCGGCTGTTGGGTGGCGGCGTGCCGCGCGGCGACGAGCGGGTTCTGGACCTCGGCTGTGGCACCGGCGAATGGCTCCTGCGTGCCCTGGCGGAGTGGCCCGGCCTGCGCGCCGAGGGGGTCGACATCTCGGCGGACGCGCTCGCCGGGGCCCGCCGGTCCGCCGCAGACCGAGGCGTCGAGGACCGGCTCGCCCTCCACCACGCCAAGGCGGAGGACTTCGTCGCCGAGCGGCCGTTCGATCTCGTGCTCAGCGTCGGCGCCACCCACGCCTTCGGTGGCCTGCTGCCCACCCTGGCCGCGGCCCGTCAGCACCTCGCACCCGGCGGCCGCGTCGTGATCGGCGACGGGTTCTGGGATCGCGAGCCCTCCCCGGAGGCGATCGAGATGTTGGGCGACTTCGCCGACCTGGCGACCACCATGGACCGTGTCGTCGACGCCGGCTGGACTCCCGTCGACGGGCACGTCAGCACCCGCCGCGAGCTCGACGACTACGAATGGGCCTGCTGGGGGACGTTGGCCTCGTGGGCGTTGGACAACCCGGCCGACCCCGACAGCGCGGAGGCGCTCGCGACCGCCGCCATCCGCCGCACCGAATGGCTGCGGGTCTACCGCGACACGTGGGGCTTCGTCAGCCTGGTCCTGCGGCGGACGGCCGACTGACGCGCGGATTCGTTCTTCATGATGGCCGTTCCATGGTGGCAGGATGTCGCCCAGGGCCGGAACGATCATCAAAGGACGTACGCCATGACATCTGTCGTAGATCTGGTCGCCGCACTGGGATCCGGCACGATCCGGGTCGTCGATCTCACCAACCCGCTGTCGTCGAGCACACCGACGCTGCGCCTGCCGGAGCCGTTCGCGAACCTGGTCGACTTCAGCCTCGAGCAGGTCAGCGCGTACGACACCCCGGGGCCGTTCTGGAAGCACCACAACATCCGGACCGGTGAGCACATCGGTACGCACCTCGACGCGCCCGTGCACTGGATCAGCGGGCGGGAAGGGCACGACGTATCGCAGATTCCGCCGGCCCGGCTGGTGGGTCCGGCGGCGGTCATGGACTTCACCGCCGAAGCGTCGGCCGATCCCGACTTCCTCCTCGAGGTGCACCACGTCGAGGCGTGGATCGCCGAGCACGGCGAGCTGGCCAACGGCACCTGGCTGCTCTATCGGACCGGCTGGGACCGGTACGCGCACTCGCAGGAGCAGTTCCTGAACGCCGACGAGAACGGTTCGCACACGCCCGGCGTCTCCGCGGCCTGCGCCGAGTGGCTGGCGAAGACGCCGATCTCGGGCTTCGGCGTCGAGACCGTCGGCATCGACGCGGGCAACGCGGGCGGGCTCGAGCCGCCGTTCCCGGCGCACTTCCACCTGCTGGGCAACGACAAGTACGGCCTCACGTCGCTGCAGAACCTCGCGCAGCTCCCGCCGACCGGCGCGCTGGTCGTCGTCGCACCGTTGCCGATCGTCGGCGGCACCGGCAGCCCGACCCGCGTCCTGGCACTTGGTGGACGGCCAGCAGTGACCACGACCGTCGCCGACGTGGTCGGCCACACGCTGGCCACGCTCGGCGTCGGGCACTGCTTCGGCGTCGTCGGCAGCGGCAACTTCCGGGTCACCAACGCCCTGCGGGCCAACGGTGTCCCGTTCACGGCCACCCGGCACGAGGGCGGCGCGGCGACGATGGCCGACGCGTACGCCCGGATGTCCGGCTCAGGTGGCGGTGCTGTCCGTGCACCAGGGGTGCGGCCTCACCAACGCGGCGACCGGGATCTGCGAGGCGGCCAAGAGCCGGACGCCGCTGGTGGTGCTGGCGGCGGAAGCGGCCGGCGCGACCTCGAACTTCGCCATGGACCAGCCGGGGTTCGCCCGCAGCCTGGGCGCGGTCGCCGAGCGGGTCCACGGTGCTGAGTCCGTTGTGGACGATGTCGCGCGTGCGTGGCGGACCGCGCGCGACGAGCGGCGGACCGTGGTGTTGAACCTGCCGCTCTCCGTGCAGGGGCTCGCGGCTTCGGGTTCGGCTCTGCCCACGCCTGGGCCTTGCGCCGGTTCGGCCTTCCGCGGACGACCGTGGCTGCGCTCGCCGCGCTGTTCCGCGGGCCCGGCGGCCCGTCATCGTGGCTGGCCGTGGTGCCCGCGACGGCGGGGCCGGCGCTGCGGCGGCTCGGGCGAGGTCACCGGGTCGCTGCTGGCCACGTCGGCGGTGGCCAACGGGCTTTTCCACGGCGACCCGTACGCCCTCGGCATCTCCGGTGGGTTCGCCTCGCCCACCGCGGCCCGCCTCATCTCGGAGGCCGACCTGATCGTCGGGTTCGGGTGCGCCCTCAACATGTGGACGATGCGGCACGGGCGCCTGATCGGGCCCGACGCGACGCGTGGCGCAGGTCGACATCGACGGTGGCGCGCTCGGTGTCCATCGGCCGATCGATCTCGGGGTCGTCGGTGACAGCGCCGCCACCGCCGCGGACCTGGTCGCCCTCCTCGGCGACGCCCGGCCCGGCTATCGCGGTGCCGAGGTGGCCGACAGCATCGCGCGCCGTGGGCGGTGGAACGACGAGCCGACCGAGGACCTGTCGACGGCCGACCGGATCGACCCGCGCACGCTGAGCCGCGTGCTGGACACGCTGCTGCCGGCCGACCGGATCGTCGCGATCGACTCCGGCAACTTCATGGGCTATCCGAGCGCTTATCTCGGCGTGCCCGACGAGTTCGGCTTCTGCTTCACCCAGGCGTTCCAGTCGATCGGGCTGGGCCTGGCAACCGCGATCGGCGCGGCGCTCGCCCGGCCCGACCGGCTGCCCGTGCTCGCCGCCGGCGACGGCGGCTTCCTGATGTCGATCGCCGAGCTGGAGACCGCGGTGCGGCTGGGCATCCCACTGCTGTGCGTGGTCTACAACGACGCGGCGTACGGCGCCGAGGTGCACCACTTCGGCCCGGAGGCCGACCTCGACACGGTGACCTTCCCGGACACCGACATCGCCGCCCTGGCGTCCGGTTTCGGCGCACAGGGCCTGACCGTCCGACGCGCCGACGACCTGCGGGGCGTCACGGACTGGCTCTCGGCACCGACGCGGTCCACTGGTGGTCGACGCCAAAATCGTCTCGGACGGCGGCTCGTGGTGGCTCGCGGAGGCCTTCAAGGGCCATTGACGCGACGGCATCGGCGTCCGGTGGTCGGGCCGGACGCCGATACCGGTCAGGTCAGGCCGTTCGGCCGAGATGGCGGGCCAGGAACGCCTCGTCGAGGCCGAGCCAGCGGATCGTGCGGTGGTCGCCCGGGTTCGCGTGCAGGGTCTTCTCCTTCGACGCGAAGGCGTCGAACAGCGCGAGCGTCGAGTGAGCGGTCGACGTGCTCGTCGTCCCACGGCAGGAGGAACTGGATCGGGACGGTGATCCGTCTTGCCGCCTCGACCAGTGCGGGGTGCGGGAAGAACCCGCCACCGAAGATGGCGGCGGTGATCCTGGGTTCGATCGCCGTCAGCGGCATCCCGATCGCGGTGCCCAGCGTTATGCCGCCGCCGTACCCGATCGGTGCTTCGGTACCGACCTCGGGCAGTTTCTGGAGCGCGTCCAAGGTCGCCTGCCACTCCGGCACGGCGCGCTCCGCCAGTGAGATGGCGTAGCGGACGGTCGCCGACCGAAAGCCCTCGTGGTCGCCGGCCACCATGGCCTGCCGCAGGTCGGCTCGGGCCTGCTCGTCCTCCGGCGTGCGCGGGCGCTCGCCGTGTCCGGGTGCGTCGATGGCGACCACGTGAAAACCCCAGGCGGTCACGGCCTCGTACGCCCGGGCCTTGAGCGCCGGTGTCTTCTTGTGCAGGCCGCCACCGTGACCCATCAGCACCAGGGCCGCGTGCTCGGAGCCGGATGCGGGTGACCACAGCACACCGGGGATGTCGCCCACGGTGAAGTCGCGTTCGACGACACCGTTCGACGATGTCTCCGCGGTGAAAAACACAGAATGCATGGTTATTGCCTTTCGGGAGTGCCTGTTCGCGGCGCTCCCGGCGGCACCTATGTCAACCGCCCGACCGTGCGGACGAGGGGAGCACCCACATCGACAACGCGTTCACGGGGTCTCACCTCCTCGCTCGAAGCCACGGCCTGCTGCACGCTAAGCCCTCGACGTCGCCACGCTCAAACCATTTCCGCGCGGCGGGCTCGTACGAGCAGGAATGGCGGAAGTCCAGCGCGGTGGGGTTGCTGGCTCAGCACCCGTTGGTCCGGTCGCGGCTCGGCGACCAACTCCAGGACGAAACCATGGTCGAGCAGCAACATCAGGTACGCGGACAGCGTGCGATGGTGGTTGCCCGCCCGCCTGACGCCGCCCGGGTCGGCGGAGCGCCAGAAGCCCTCCGCGAAGTAGTCACCGACGACCCTGCGCCCTGCCTCGGCCCAGCCGGCGTGGGGCGATTCGAAACACGGGTGCGGAATCGTGAACACGAGATGCCCACCGTCAACCAGAACGCGACGCACCGACCCGATGGCGGCGTCGAGGTCAGGGACGTTGTTCAGCGAGAGCCCGGCGGTCACCAGGTCGGCCGAGCCGTCTTTGACGGTGGCCAAGGTCGCGCCGTCGTCGATCGCGTAGCTGGCCCCAGCGCCCTCGATTGATCTTGCCCGCGCGACGAGACGTTCCGTCGGATCCACGCCCACCACGGTCGCGCCCCGCCGCGCCAGTGCCCGAGTGACGATGCCTTCGCCACACCCGAGGTCTACCGCGCGGGTACGCGACAGATCGTGCGGCAATGCGCCCAGAAGCAGGTCGCGGGCGAACTCATGCATCGCCGAGCCGGCGCTCAGCTGCTCGGCGTACCAATCCGCGATCGTGTCCCAGCTCTCGTCCATCGGGTCGTGACGCTACGCGCGTTGGCGAGCGCGGCCGAAGGCCGGGATCAGGACGGCAGCGACGGCGAGGTGCATCAGCGCGAGGGTGACCTTGGCCGCGCCGGAGGCGTCCACGTAGGACAGCGGAATGAACGACACCAGCAACACCAGGGCGGCGAGCACCGTCCACATGACCGCGGCCCGGCGGGTCAACCGTTCCAGCAGTGCCCGGACGCCCCATGCGAGCAGGGCGACGGTGAGCGTGACGACGAACGCCAACGGCAGGCTGATGACCTGGGCCGGCTGGCCGTTGCCCGGATCGACCCGGAGCTCGACACCCGCGATCTGGGCCACCGTCCAGGGCAGCGCGGTGGCCAGGACAGCGCCGCCGACCGCGAGTGCGCTGGCGCGGAGGCTCGTGGTCGGGGAAGTGGAGGTGGTGGTCATCAGGACTCCTTCGAGGAACGAGGACGTGGCCGTGCACTCGAACCTAGGGCGGCCGCCGAGGACGAACCATGCTCAGGAGACCTTCATTCATACGCGGTCGTACTCACATGGGTACGCTCACCGCGTGGACGTACTCAGCGACGTGATCGCCGTGATGCGCACCGGGGAGCCGCGCTCCGCGCGGGTCGCCTGGCACGCCCCGTGGGCGCAACAGTTCGCGGCCGTGCCAGGGTCCGCGGGCTTCCAGGTGGTGCTGCAGGGACCGTGCTGGCTCATCCGGCCCGACGGCGATCCCCTCCCGCTGTCCGTCGGCGACGTGGTGCTCCGGCCCCACGGCCAGGGGCACACACTGGCCGACAACCCCGCGACCCCAGCGACCGCGCCCGCCTGCGACCCCGACGACCCGCGGGCGCTCCAACGGTTCGTCAGCGACACCGTGGGCAGCCCGACCGACCCGGAATCACCGGCCACGGTCACCCTCTGCGGCGGATACCAACTCGACTCCGCGCGCGCCCATCCGCTCCTGCGCGACCTGCCCGAGCTCATCCACCTGCCGGCACACCTCGGCCGACACCCCGAACTGCGTGCCACGGTGCACCTGCTCGCGACAGAACTGGAACGACCGCGCCTCGGCACGGACGCCATCGTCCCCGCGTTGCTCGACACGCTGTTGCTGCACATCCTGCGCGCCTGGCTCGAACAGCAGCCGGCCCGCGGCAGCACCACCGGCTGGGCGGCCGCCCTCAACGACGCGCCCACCGCCGCCGCCCTGCAGTCCATGCACCGCGACCCCGCCCGACCGTGGACGGTCGCCACGCTGGCCGCCGAAGCCGGGCTGTCCCGCACGCCGTTCGCCCGCCGCTTCACCGCCCTGCTCGGCCAACCGCCCCTGACCTACCTGACCTGGTGGCGGATGACCACGGCCGCGCGCCTGCTCCAGGAGTCCGACGCGCCGCTGAGCACCATCGCCGCCAAAGTCGGCTACTCCTCGGAGTTCGCGTTCGCCACCGCGTTCAAGCGCCAGCACGGAGCGGCCCCCGGCAGATACCGCCGGAGCTCGGTCGGGCAGCCCTAAACGCCGTTGGCGTGGTCGAGGAGCGTCTGGCGGTAGGGGTTGGGAACCCGCGGCGCCAGCTCCGTGAAGGTGTCCAGGTCGGCGACCGACCCGGTCGAGCGGGCCCGGTACGCGGCCGCGGCCGCCCGCATCGTGACGTCGTCCGGCTCGAGCTCCTCGCCGCGCGTGGCCAGGGCGGCGGCCTCGGCGAAGTCACCGCGGTCGGCGGCGAGGTCGGCCAGGTCGAGGCACAGCGACCAGTTGGCCGGATCGAGCGCCAGGGCCCGCCGGAAGGCGGCCTCCGTCTCGGGCCGGTTGCCGACGTGTCGCCAGGTGCCGGCGCGGACCACCTCGGTGAACATCAGGCGCCGCAGTGAGTCGGCCCGGTCGCACAGCGCGAACGACGCGTCGACCCGGCCGCAGACCCGCAGCAGGATCGCCATGCGAGCCATCGCGTCGGGGTCCGGGTCGCGGTCGCAGATCGGGTCGATCGCCCGCAACCACGGTGCCAGGCCCTCGACGACAGCGTCAGTTTCGAGATCGCGGTCGTAGTCCCGGATGCGCATCGTGCCCTCGGCGAAGGCCGCCGCGGTCACCGCACCGAGGAACCGCTCGTCACCGAACCACGGCGCGGTCGCCCACGGAACCTCCGGCTGAAAGCCGGTGACCGAGCCCAGCGACATCGCGGCCTCGTCCATGTCGCCGTCCACGAAGGACAGATAGGCGCGGGCGACGATCGGTCCGACCGTGTTCGCCGTTGCCACCACGCCCGCGACCTCGGCCGGCAGCTCTCGCCGGAGCTCCTCGAGCGCCGCGTACGGCTCGGGATCGCTTGGGTCGGCGGCGACCGCACGCACGATGAAACCCACCGCTGCCTCCGGCGACCCGCCGCAATGGGCCAGCACCTTGGCGATCGCCAGCGCCCCGGTCATCGACACGACCGACAGGGTAGCGGCCGCTCCGGTCGCGCGAGTTACAGATGCCCGGTGTCGTTGAAGCTGACCAGGGTCGGTGGCCGATCGGAGTCCCACCGCACGATGGTGATCCCGCAGTTGGCCTGGTTGAGACCGATCCAGCGCCAGACCGGGGCATCGAGCACGTGGCGTACGAACCATCCGATCACGAAGTTGTGAGTGATCAGGAGCTCGTCGCGGTCCTGGTCTCCGGTGACACCGAAATGCGCGACCGCCTCCCGCAGCGCCACGGCGTCCTCGTCGCGCTCGTCATCGGGCGCGCCGTCGAGCCAGGCAAGCCAACGATCCGGGTACTGGTCGCGTTGGCCGGCGGAGGGTACCGGCGTGCGGTCCGCCACGTAGTCGCAGACATGTCGCGGCACCCGCGGCAGGTGGCCACCGACGATGTCGGCGGTCTGGGCCGCCCGGGCCAGCGGGCTGTGGTGAACCGCCGAGAACGGGACGCCTTGAAGCCGTCGACCCAACCGCTCCGCCTGCTCCCGACCGCGCTGCGAAAGACCGCCGGACGACGGATCCTGTTCGCCGTGGCGGACCAGGTAAAGCTGCGTACGAGCCATCGAAGCACCCTACGGGAGGGTAGGGGCATTGACGCGCGTGGCACAGTGCGAACCATGATCGATCTGCGTACGCCGCTGGCTCGTTACGCGGCCCTGCTGCACGCCCCGGCCGGCGGCACGCACCACGTGGCGTCGCCGTTGGGTGCGTGGCTGCTGGCCGCCTTGTGCGCTCCGGCGGCGGCCGGTCGCCCGGAGGCCGACGAACTCGCCCGGGCGCTCGGCGTCGATCTGCCCAGCGCCCGCGAAGCGGCGACGACACTGCTCGAGGACCCGCACCCCGCGGTGCTGTCGGCGGCCGCACTCTGGTTGGCGGGGCCGCCGACACCGGGCGTGGAGGCGTGGCTGGCGGCGCTACCGGCGTCGGTGGAGACGGGCCCGTTGCCGTCGGCGGCCGATGCCGACCGGTGGGCCGAGGAGCACACGCTGGGCCTGATCAAGACGTTTCCCGTCGCGATCACGGCGGAGACATTGCTCGTGCTGGCGACGGCGCTGGCCACGAAGGTCAGTTGGGTCGGCGAGTTCGATCTGGTCCCCGCCGCCCGCTTGGGCTCGGCGAGCCCGTGGCGCGATCTGGTCGATCAGGTGTTGGAGACGCCGAAGCACGGGCACGAGGCGTTCATCGCGCGGGTGCCGGCGATCGGGGACGTCGCCGTGCACACCGCGACCGCGACCGAGGGTCTGCGGGTGACGTCGGTGATCGCCTCGACGGACGTTCGGCCGGTGGAACTGATCTCCGCGGCGCACGAACTCGCCACGGCCGGCCGCGGCGCCATCGACCGGCGGTCGCTGTTCGACCTGCCGCTCGGCGAAGGCCCCTTGTGGACGATCACCGAGGAGCGGGCCTACACGACGGCCCGCGGCGGCGTGGAGGAGCGGTATCGGGCGGTGCTGCCGGCCTGGTCGGCGCGCAGCAAGCACGACCTCAACCGGTCGGAGCTCGGCGTGCCGGCCGGTGCGGCCGCCGCCAAACACGCGCTGGGGATGCCGTCGGCGGCGCACGAGGCGGCCCAGGCGGCGATGGCGAGCTACACCCGCGAGGGCTTCGAGGCTGCTGCCGTCTCCGCGCTGGGGACGAGAGCAGCAGGCCCGGTGGGACGGGACGGCGTCCGGCGCACGGCGGAGTTGCGCTTCGGTCATCCGTACGCCGTGGTCGCCGTGGCGGACCGCCCGCAGCGGCCAGGCTCAGACGTCGGCACCGCGTGGGATGGCCTTCCGGTCTTCTCGGCCTGGGTGGCCGAGCCCACCGAAGCGGGACCGGAAAAGCCGTAGGCCCGAACCAGCGCCAACACCGAGGGCCATTTGGGCTAGTGCGGCGTCACGCGGCTGCCGAGAGAATTCGGGTATGGCTTGGGAGTGGGTGGCGCCTGTCGCGACCGCGAGCGCTGGAGCCGCGGGGGTCTTCTTCACCTGGCTGACCGGCAACCAGAGCCGTCAGCACGTCGAGCGGCTGACCCACCACGCGGACGACACCGCTCGGCGTGACCGGTCCGTCCAGGAACGACGGAACGCCTACCTGGCCGCCCTGATGGTCGGCCGGCTGGACATCGCGCGGGCGGGATACGAGCGCAAGGGCGAACAGGAGAAGCTGGCGGAGGTGCACCGGAGCTTTCCGAAGGGCGAGCGGGTACGCATGGCGATCGAGGCGCGGATCGCGGTCGAGACCTTCGGCAGCGCGGACGCCGTCCGCGCTCTTGAATCGTGGTCAGCAGCCGCGGACGCCGGCGAAGGCCCGATGCGGGAGGCCTACGCGCGGTTCGTCGCCCTCGTGCGCGCGGAACTCGGCACCGCCGCCCTCGAAGACTGGGAGAAGCACCCCTGACTCAGATACGG